>DASZTS010000025.1:0-4257 GCA_035547915.1 Pirellulales bacterium
CATAACGCGTCGGGAATCTGGTGAAACCTTGACGACGATTGACCGGCCATACGCACCTCCATGCAGTCGAGAACGAACTTCCTCAATCTGCATTACGCATGCTTACCGCCGGTCGGTTCGGTAATCGGATAGGCTCTTAATTGATCATCTGAGGCAGGCTCATCGTACGTCGAGATCAAAGCATACGATGAAGAGCATGCCAGCCGGTTTGACGCTCCGCCCGTGGGACACGGCCTTTTTTGGGTTTCGAGTAGCGGAGATCGATGCTCGGGAACTCGACGAGCGGTCGCTCGCCGATTACCTGCTCGCCGCCCGCGACGAGCGGTGCGAACTGGTGTATTGGCGGACCGACCCCCAGCGGGCCCTCTCACCCGAGCTGCTCGATCGCTTTGCCGGTCAACTCGTCGATCGCCGGGTCACTTATCGCTTGCTGTTGCACGAGGCGGACTCAGGCGGAGCAGCCGCCATGGCTTCGGCCGTATGCGAATGCCCAGTCGGTCCGGCCAGCGAACAACTCCGAGAGCTGGCCATTGTTGCGGGACAATTTTCACGATTCAAAACCGATCGCCGTTTTCCCACGGCCCTTTTCGAGGCATTGTATCGAAGATGGATCGATCGCAGCACGCTGCACGAAATCGCCGATGCGGTGCTGGTCGCACCGGGTGGAGCGGCAGCAAACGGGGCCGTCGAGATGCTCGGAATGTCGACAATCTCCGCCGCCGACGAAAGGGCAACGATCGGTCTGATCGCGGTTCGCGCCGAGGTGCAAGGCAAAGGGATTGCACGGGCCTTGATGTCGGCCAGCCACGCTTGGATGCTCGATCGCGGCCTTCGCGAATCGTTTGTTACGACGCAGGAGGCAAACCGTCGAGCGTGCGCCTTGTACGAGCGGTGCGGCTACCGCGTCGGCGAGCATTCATTGTTCTACCATTTCTGGCCAACCCACGATGCCGGCTTCTAACTCGGGCACCATCGATCTCTCCGTCGTCGTTCCGGTCTATGCTTCCGCCGGCACCTTGCCGGCGCTCGTCTCTCGACTGCGCAGCTTTTTGGACCAACTGGGGCGGACCTACGAAATGGTCTTCGTAGACGATGCCAGCCCAGACGACTCGTGGCGGGTGTTGACCGACTTACAGGAGGCGAACGGTGGGTTGATCACGGCCGTTCAACTCATGCGGAATTTCGGCCAGCATAACGCGCTCATGTGCGGCTTTCGCCATTGCCGAGGAGCCTACATCGTCACGCTCGACGACGATTTGCAAAACCCGCCGGAAGAGATCGGCAAGCTTCTGCAGACCATCGAGGCGCGAGGCTTAGACGTGGTCTATGGTCGGTTCCAATCGAAACGGCACGCCTTGGCTCGGAATGTGGGATCTTATCTGGTAAACCTCTTCTTTCGTACCGTCTTTCGCACCCCCATCACGGTGTCGTGTTTTCGGATCATGCGGCGAGAAGTGCTCGAAAATATCCTCTCGTATAACCTGAACTTCACCTACATCGATGGCCTCTTGGCCTGGAACACCCAGCGCATCGGAGAGGTCGATGTCGAGCACGCGCCGCGCGAACACGGTCGCAGTGGCTATTCGCCGACGAAGCTGGTCGTGCTCGCCTTGAACCTGTTTACCAACTTTTCGGTCCTTCCGCTGCAGGTGGCGAGCGGGGTTGGATTTCTCGCGGCGACCGGCGGGTTTGCCATGGGCATCTACTACCTCGTGCAATATTGGTTGTCGAACATCGTTGTGCCGGGCTACGCTTCGACGATCGTAGCGGTGTTTGTGCTGGGCGGACTACAACTCCTATCCTTGGGGCTGCTGGGCGAATACGTGGGACGACTGCACCTCAACGTGAATCGTAAACCGCAATACACGGTGCGCCAGTCGCGGCCAGCGGTAGGTTCTGACCGCGACCACCACGACAACGAACCTCGCGCCATCGCCGGCCAATAGCATGGCGCCCCAAGACCAAGAAGCTCCATCCAGCCGCGAATTGTGCGACGCCAACTATGAGTGGCGCGATGGCCTGTTCGTGCGACGATCCGGTGTGCAGCATCGAGAAGAGGAATACGGCTCTGCGGGATTCGCTTTGCTGCGAGCCATGCAAGAGCGGCATTTTTGGTATCGCGGCCGGCACCGGTTTCTGCGGTACGCCGTGCACTCCTGGTCGCACCGCTTGAAAAGGGAGACACGCCCAGGAAAGTTGCAACTGGGCCGAACCGTCGATCTAGGCGGCGGGTGCGGTGGATGGGTGCGCTATTTGGCGAATTGCCAGGAATTGCAGCCATCGGAGTTGGCGCTGGCCGACTCTTCACGCCGGGCACTCAACGGCGCAGTCGACGCCATGCCGGCAGACGTGTCGCGATACCAGGTCGACTTGCTTGACTTAGGATGGACACAGCGCTGGGAAACCGTCTTTCTCCTCGACGTGCTGGAGCATATCCCGGACGACGAGCGGGTCCTGGCACAAATCTACCACGCCATGACTCCCGGCGGCCTACTCTTCATCACCACGCCCGCCTTGCGGATCTTTTGGACTTGGAACGACGACCTGGTGCACCACCAGCGCCGTTACTCGAAGACAGATTTCCAGCGCCTAGCCAGCGCTTGCGGTTACCATCTCTTGAGCGCTCGATACTTTATGTTCTATCTGAGTCCGCTATTGCTGGTGTCGCGTTGGGCAACGAGCCGTCGGGCGCGAGAACCGGACGCAGCGACGCAAGCCAGCATGATCGCAGCCATGCACCAGGTGCCCCCGCTACTCATCAATGAGGCGTTCGCGGCCCTTTTCTCTTTAGAAACCCCACTCGGCCATTGGATGCCGTTCCCATGGGGCACGTCGATCCTCGCCGTATTGCAGAAGCCAGCGTCAAGCCTGAACGACGTTTAAAACGCTTTTAGAGCAACCGACAAAACCGGATCGAGCTTCGAAAAATCGGCGTTTCACCGCCGATTTTGACCCCCTCTACCCTCCTCACTGTTGCCTGGCAGAAAAACAACGTAGCAAGCCTCTCACAAAAACAGTCCCCTCGATTCCACTTGAACTGTGAGCCAAGACAAGACTGGTAGTATGACTTCAACGATCAGCAACGACAATCGGCCTTGGAGGGCAAACGTTAGAGATCGCGGACGGAAACCAGGTTCTACCTTCTATCCAAGCAGCAATACGACGAGTTGCAACGGATTCGCGCTTTCTTCGGCTCAATCGAGGAAATCGAATTCTCTCCCTATCAGGCTGACGATATCGTCGACGCCAACGACCGCGGATAGTCCAACGGCGCGGTAAAGGTCAAAGGTTGCAGATGCAAGCGGCCTGCTTGGTGAGCCAGGGCCTTCCCCTTTTCCAACATGGCGTTGGTGCGTAGGATTCTGCAACGCTGTTAAAGGAGTCTTTTTCTCAAGGAGGTTTGTTGTGCTACCCGCTCCCGCGGGGAGTTTGCTGCGTGTTTTGCAGCAAATTCCCGACCCGCGTGGGCGCCAGGGACGACGCCATTCGCTTTCGGCCATGCTGGCCGCAATTGTTTGTGCCTTGCTGTGCGGTGCGCGCAGCTACTCGCTGATTGTCGATTGGATTCATGGGCAGGAGCCGGGAACTTGGCATCTACTGGGTTTCTTCCGTAAGCCTCCCAACTCAATGCATTTGGCAAACTCTTGATGCGGTTGTCACCGCAGGTCCTGGAGGCTGCCTCACGCCCTTGGGTTGACCGCTTCTTGGCAGAAAGTTGTTGGCAGAAAGCGGTCTGGCCGGAACCGACTTGCAGCCGGTGGCGATGGACGGCAAGGCGTTGTGCGGCGCCTTGGGCGAACATGGCCAACTCATCCATCTACTGTCACTGCTGGATCAGCGGACCGGCTTCTGGATCAGCGGACCGGCTTCGTTTTTGCGCCAAGCGGAAGTCTCGGGCAAGACCAACGGACATAAAACAGCCTTGGAATTGCTCAAGACGTTGGTCCTCAAAGGGCGCCTGATCACGGGGGACGCCATGTTCTGCCAACGCGATTGGTTGCAACTCGCCTTCCGCTGGCGCGAAGCGATTGAATGCCAAGGAGATGCGTTGGGAGTGCTAGCAGAAAAGAAGGCGGCCTCCGGGGTAGGATGGAAGGGATAGAACCCAGCCCACCAAGGAGGCCAAGATCATGATCACGCAGTCGGAATCGATTGGCAAGGCTGAGGCCGTTTTTCAGGAGATGGTCGCCTTTGTGAAGAAGGCCGCCGAGTCGGGGGAGCTTCGCATCGACGAGGTTGAGCGGACCTTGTTCGACA
>DASZTS010000026.1:0-22921 GCA_035547915.1 Pirellulales bacterium
CTGGGAAGTGCGAGGGACAAACTACCACACGCTGTTCCGGAGCGCTGGCTCAACCAGTGGCTGCGACAAGCCCAGCACCTTTGCTCACTCCCCAGGTTAACTGGCCCAGGGCAGCGAAAAAACAAATCCCCTTATGCACCCTCGAACGGCTGCTTTCTCTCTTGGGGGGCGTGATCGGCGTGCGCCAGCACGTCCCCGTGCTGACGCTAAGTCGCATAGAAATTTGCCACCTGTGCCAGATTCCGTCTGCCGTTAGCAACACCCCTCCGACCACTCTCTCGGGCGTCGCTCAGAGGCGTGTCATTCCGTCGCGCGATGCCGCCCGACATCGAACGAGTTCTCGGAACTCGGCCCGACGATCCGATGACCCCTTCGGCCGGCATCATTCAGGCTGGCAAAGACAAAAAATCGCGGTGCCGTGTCGAAAGACGCGCGAGCCGTTCGTTCTATAGGTGGGAAACGCACGAACTGGAGAGAGATGATGAGAAAGATCATTGCCATCACCCAAGTCACGCTCGACGGCGTCATGCAGGGGCCCGGTGGCCCCGAGGAGGATCCGCGGAACGGGTTCACTCACGGAGGCTGGGCCATGTCCTTCGTCGACGACTCCACGCACGAGGTCATCGGCGAGACGATCGCCGGCGAGTTCGACCTGCTGCTGGGACGCCGGACCTACGACATCTTCGCCGGCTACTGGCCGAAGCACGGCGATAACCCGATCGGGAAGGCGTTCAACAAGGCGACGAAATATGTCGCCACGCGCACCCTCGACCGACTCGATTGGGAAGTCTCGCGACACATCGGCCGCGACGTCGTCGACGGGGTTCGCCGGCTGAAGGCAGCGTCTGGGCCGGTGTTGCACATCTGGGGCAGCGGCGAATTGCTCCAGACGCTGATCGCCGCCGATCTCGTCGACGAACATCGCCTCTGGGTCTTTCCCGTGGTGCTCGGCGCAGGCAGGCGGCTGTTCGAATACGGCCTCCCTCCCCGCCGCCTCTCCCTCGTCGCAACGCGGAGCACCCCCAGCGGCGTTCTCCTCAACACCTATCGTCCCTCCGGCCCCCTTCCACCCTATGTGCAACGGTGAACCGACCGATGGCCGGATGACACGTGGTGACACGCCCTTAGGGCAGGTCACGTCGTGCGGGTGAACCATTTCCGCCGCCTCGCGTCCAGCACGATGTCGCGGCGTTCGCGCCGCGCAACAGGCTTTATAGTAGATGATATGGAACATCTGTATTTCGTCCGCTCGCGAACTGCGATCGCGGACGACAATTATTACGAGTCGAAGACCGATGTATGGATGTTTGGCGACAAACAGGGGTTCGATTACTTCCTCACGTGCCTTTCGTTGGCCAAGACCGCCAATCGCGCCGTACAACTGACCGGGTCGCACCCTAACGAAATCGGCGTGTTACCGCCGATTTCTTCCCCACGGCGCTCGGGCTTCCGGGCTTTACGAGCCGCCTTTACGCTCCCAACCTCCATGCCGGCAGTCGTCTTGCCCCCGCGTACGGGACTGGGAAGCAAACCGCGGCTGAAGCTGTGCGAACGGCTCGTTTACAAGCGAAGGAAGCCGGCGATGGAGCTCATCATCTATGGAAATCGCGCTGCTTATACGCGCTTGGCGACGATCGTGCGCTCACTGTCTCAGGGCCCGGGTGTGCCGTTGAGGGACCACCGTCATCTGGATGATGTCTTTGACACGTGGGTGGTGAAACGGAGCGTCGCTTTGAATATTCGCGCTCCGTTATCGCGGTGGTCACGTGCCAACCTCGGTGAGTATCGATCGGCCCTATACGCCGCGAATCCCCACCGTCTACCAAACGACCTGTCACATCTCGAGCCGCGGCCCTATGAGTTACCGGACGCGGACAGCCCTTATCTTCGCCTGTAGTCGAGCGGACGTGTGATTACAGATCGTGTAAGACTAAGCTAAGGCCTGCGCAATTTCCCGGTGGCGAGATCGATGAGCCAAGAGTCGGGACGATTCTTGTCGAGATTATCGACCGGGTAATAATCGAACCTGACCCTGCCGGGGCTGGCGGTCAGAATGCCGTAGCCGTTGCCGTTCCCGGCGCAGGCACGTTCGACGCCGGGGATGGGGATGGGCGGGCCGTCTCCGCTCTTGTCCTGCTGGGCGAAATATCTTCCGCCGCCCCCGACGACGCAATAAGGGATTTCGACGCCGTCCTTGATCCTGGTGAATCGCTCGTACATGTGGTCGTGCGCGGCGAGCACGGCGTCGGGCCAGACACCGGCGTCGTGGAACGCTTGGTCGAGATCCTTGTTCATCTGCACGCTGCCGATGTGGTTACCCGTCGTGTAGGGCGGGTGGTGCACGGCGACGACCAAGGCGCGGCGCTGCTTGTTCGCCTTCTTCAACTGCGACTGCTCGGCTGCGACCTGCTTGAGGGTCTGCGCCAGCCAGGTGTATTGCGCCGTGCCGGCTTGCCCTCCTTGCAACGCACCTTCGTTCTCGCCGACGTTCGAGCACAACCCGATGATCTGGACGAACGGCGCATCGAGCCGCCAATATACGGCCGGCTGAGCGACCATTTCGCGGAGCGGATGGATATATCGTGCGGCCTGAGGCACCCCGGGCTGATCCATACAGAAATTCGCGACGAAGGCATCGAGCGATTTCAGTTGGTGTCCGAGATGGACCTCGCAATCGTGATTGCCGGGAATGGCGACGATCTTTCGCGGGCACAGCGCAAACGGTTCGTAGAACTGCGAGGCGTAGCCCGATTCGGTGTTGTCGAAATAGATGACGTCGCCCAGATGCAACAAAAACGCAGGACCGCGCCGAATGTCGTCCGGATCGCAATCCTTGACCATGCGGGCGATGACCGATTCCTCCGCCTGCTCGAAATGCGGGTTTGCTTTGCCGAACTCGATCGTCGCGGTGGCGTTGCGGATCGGATAGCTATTGAAGCCCGTATCACCGACGACGTGCAGTGCCAGTTGGCCGGTATCTTGGACGAGTTTGACGGCACCGTCCCCGATGACGTGCTCCAGATCCCAAACCGGATCCGACGCCAGCTTCGGCAGAGGTTCGGTGGTGGGGTTGGCGTATTGTGCCTCCAACTGCTTGAGGCGCTCTTGAACGTCTGGGTCGACCGCGTGGTGACCGTGATGCAAAGGGTTCGAAAACGGCGAGACGGGGCGCAGCCGCTCGTTCTGCTGCGGCGCGCCTTGCCGTGCGTGGTCATTCTTTTCGGTCATAAGCCTTGCTTCCGTTCAGTATCGCTCTCGGGCGACAGACCTGAGGAGCAGCCGCTCTAATCATGTGAAGCCGGCCTCCACACAGATTTAGAGCAACCGACAAAACCCTATCGAGCTCCACAAAAATCTGCGTTTCACGGCCGATCTTTCGCCCACGGCGCTCCAGCAATTAGATTTTTGTCAGCCGCTCTTAGCATGCCCCAGTTCTCCAGTCGCCACTTGCCCGCGTGACGCATACAACGATGACTGACGGAAAGCCGGAGCGCTAATGGCTATCCCCAGCGATTCGCCCTTCGCCTGCGGCTGGCCGCCGTGACCATCCTGTGCACCGCGTTGGGCGTGTGGATCGCTCCCCATGAGCAGCAGCGGCGGGCGGAAGGCGATTGAGCCGGGTAGCAGCCGAAGTTTTCACCGCCTGGTCGAACCTTCGATTTGATTGCTACCGGAAGGCCGACAGCCGGCCTGATGCTTCACCCAGGTTCCCCCGCCATCAAATTGAAATGCCCAAGCAGTTTTCACTACGCCTGATGCTGGCGGCCATGACCGCACCGTGCATCACTCGAGCATGTAGGTCGTTCCGGCCGAACCGCCACATCGGCCGTCAGGGTTGCCCAGTGGCGTGCCAGACCTACAATCAAAAAACCGTCGTATCGGGAATTCCGTTCCAGGAGAACCATCGCCATGAGCCGTTGTGTTGTTCGTTCGCCATGGTTGGCGCTGGTGATCCTTTTCGCGGGCGCGGCGGTCGCGACGGCCGATGAGTGGCCGCAGTGGCGTGGGCCGACGCGGGATGGGGTGTGGCGCGAGACGGATGTGGTGGAGAAGTTCCCGTCGTCGAAGATCACGCCGCGTTGGCGCGTGCCGATCTCGAGCGGCTATAGCGGGCCGACGGTGGCCGACGGGCGGGTGTATGTCACCGATCGGGTCACGGAGCCGAAGCAGATCGAACGGGTGCATTGCTTCGATTGGAAGACGGGCGACAAGATCTGGTCGCACAGCTACGACTCGACCTACAGCATCAGCTATACGGCCGGTCCGCGCGCGTCGGTCACCATCGACGAGGGCCGTGCCTACGCGTTGGGTGCCATGGGCCACTTCCATTGCTTCGACGCGGCCAGCGGCGAGGTTTTGTGGAAACACGATCTCGGTAAGGATTACCGCGTGCAGATGCCCATCTGGGGGCTCGCCTGCGCGCCACTGATCGAGGGCGACCTGGTCATCCTGCAAATCGGCGGCGAGAACGCGTGCATGCTGGCTCTGGACAAGGTCACCGGCAACAGACGGTGGAAGTCGATGTCGGACAGGGCCTCCTACGCCGCGCCGATCATCATCGAGCAGGCCGGCCGCCGCGTGCTCGTCTGTTGGACGGGCGATAACGTGGCCGGGCTCGATCCCGCACACGGCAAGGTGTTGTGGGCCTTTCCCTTCGTTCCCAGGAACATGGTGCTGGCGGTCTCGACGCCGGTGATCGAACGCGACCATCTGTTCGTGACGGCCTTCTACGACGGTTCGCTCATGCTGCGGCTGGATGAAAAGAAGCCCGCGGTCGAACCGATCTGGCGGCGAGTCGGGCTCGACGAACGGCACACCGACAGCCTGCAATCGATCATGTCCACGCCCTACATCAAGGACAACTTCGTCTACGGCGTCGACAGCTACGGCGAGCTGCGCTGCCTGAACGGCGACACGGGCGACCGCGCGTGGGAGAGCTTGGAGCCGATTCCGCCCGATTACCAGGCGAACCCGCGGCTGCGGCGGTGGTTCAACATCCACATGGTCGAGAACCACGGCAAGATCTGGATGTTCACCGAGCGGGGCGAACTGCTCATCACCAAGCTCTCGCCGCAGGGCTACGAAGAGATCAGCCGGGCGAAGCTCATCGAGCCGACGCGCGTGCAGCTCAACGAACGCGGCGGCGTCTGCTGGTCGCACCCGGCCTTCGCATATCGGCACGTCTTCGCGCGGAACGACGACGAGCTCATCGCGGCCGACCTGTCGGCCCAATAGGCGCGGCGTGGCGGAAAGCGTCGATGAGCAGCACCTTCCAACGCCGTGACGTTCGCTTCGAGAGCGAAGGGCTCTCGTGCGCCGGCTGGTACTACGTGCCCGACGATCTGGCGCCGGGCGAACGGCGGCCGGCAATCGCCATGGCGCACGGTTGGTCCGGCGTCAAGGAGATGTGCTTGGCGAACTTCGCGGACCCCTTCGCGGCCGCCGGTTTCGTGGTGCTCGTCTTCGATTATCGCTTCCTGGGGGGCAGCGAGGGCGAGCCCCGCTCGCAGATCATCCCGCCCGAACAACGCAAAGACTATAAAAACGCCCTAACGTGGCTGGCGGCGCAACCGGAGGTCGATGCGGACCGCATCGGCATCTGGGGCACGTCGTTCAGCGGCGGGCATGTGCTGGTCGTGGGTGCGGAGGATCGGCGCGTGAAGGCCATCGTGTCGCACGTGCCGGCGGTCGGCGTCCGTTCCACCACGCTCCATTGGCTGGGCCGCGGGCTATGGCGAGAAGTGCTGCATGCCGCGTCTCTCATCCTACGCCAGGCCTTGCGTCCGGGCCGGACGCTGATGGTTCCCGTCGTGAACCGGCCCGGCGGCGCCGCCACTTTGCCCGGCGACGAGGCGCGGACGTGGAAACAGCGCACGGCGGCCCATGCCCCGAATTGGCGGAACGAAGTGACCGTGGGCTCGATGATCGGCGCCATGCGCGATTCGGTCCGCCCCTTCATTCCCCGCATCGCCCCGACTCCGCTGCTGATGGTCGTCGCCAGCCGCGACCATTACTGCTTCACGCGCGAGCAATTAAGCGCCTTCGACACGGCCGGCGAGCCGAAGCGGCTGATGCAGGTCGACGGGGGCCACTTCGACTTCTACGAAGGGTCCGGCCTGGCGCAGGTCTTGCCCGAGCAGCTCGCATGGTTTCGCCAGCACCTGGGGCTGCGGGATTCTGTTGGATCGCCGAGTGTTTAACGCAGACGCGACGTCTCGTCGCGTTGCGGCGCACCACTACGCGTGAACACGGATCGGGGATGCGAACCCGAGCAGGCTACAAGGGAGATGGCTGCCGGTGAGTTGACAACAGAGTTCGAGAGGTAGCGCGTATCGGTTGGTTATGAACGCGGCGGGACGCCGCGTCTACGATCGGGGTAGGGAGAGCCGATCGAGTTCGGCTTCCCCTCCCGCCCGGGCTGCTCGTTCACCTCCCGTTGCTCTCCACCTCGCCTCGCGGCGACGCGGTTACGTTCGGTCACAGGCCGGAGTGTGCGTGCCTGGAAAGGACTCTCACCTCACCGACCAAACGCCATCACAAACGCACTAGAGGAGGCGTCCAGCCTCAGGAAGATTCTTGATCTGCTCTAATCCGCCTTTGTCAGCGTAGGTTGCAAGAGCGAGGCCCAGAGCTTGTAGCCCTCCGCGTTCAGGTGCAAGCCGTCGGCGCGGAACAACTCGGGCCGGGGTTCACCCTTGGCGGTGAGCATCGGCTGGAAGACGTCGACATAGGTCAAGCGCTCGTCGCCGGAGATGAACTTTTCGATCGCCGTGTTCGTCGCGCGAACCTTATCGATCAATGCGCGGCGCTGAATGCTGGGCTTGATGGACAGAAAGACGATGCGGGTTTCGGGGAGGGCGGCTTTCACCTTGGCGTCGAACCGCTTGAAGTCGGCCAGCACTTGCTGTGGTTTCTTGCCCGCCGCCAGGTCGTTGTCGCCGGCGTATAAGACGACCAGCCGTGGCTTATAGGGAATAACGATTCGGTCGACGAAATGGGCCGAGTCGGCCAATTCCGATCCCCCGAAGCCTCGATTGATCGCGTCCAGGTCGGGGAACGACTCTTTCAGTTTCCACAAGCGGATGCTCGAACTGCCCACGAACAACACCGCGTTTTCCGGAGGCCGATGTTTGGCATCTTGGCGCTCGAACGCCTGGATCTCTTCTTCCCATTTGTTGCCCGCCGGCCCCGCCGCGATGGCCGCCGGCGCCGCAAGGGAGATCGCCAAAATGGCCACCAAGCATCCGCAGCAAGCTTGCCACGCTCGAGCGTTCGCGAGGTTCTGAATCATGGTTTCGAGACTCCGCGTCGTGTCGCCACCAGGCCGGCCGCTAATTCCCGTCACTGATCGGCCCGCCCCAATTTATGGCAAGCCGTTTGAATTGCAAATCCTTGCGGCGGCCGACAAAACCCGGAAGCCGGAGCGCCGTGGGCAAGAAAATCGGCCGTGAAACGCCAATTCTTAGCAAGCTCAAGCCGGGTCTTGTCGGTTGCTCCAAATGTGATTCTCGCGCCGTAGCATAGGCGGTGTGCTGGCTATGGAAGGGACGCCAATGCCATCGATGGCGAGTGCCCTGCGAGCGGCGATTTTTTCGCCACGGCTGGCGAGAACATCGCCAGTGGTGATTTTAGCTCGCCATAGAAGCACGAACAATTCTCGGCAGAAACAGCCACGATTGCCTTCCACAATTGCGGGCGCGCCGATTGCTTACACGTGCTGCCGCAGACGGATGCGGGGCGATCAAGCTCTTTGTGCGGAGCGTGCTCATGAGAAACAGGGAGATGCGATCGAGGCGGGCATTCACACTCGTGGAGTTGCTGGTGGTGGTTGCGATCATCGGCCTTCTTGTAGCTTTGCTGCTGCCCGCCGTGCAGGCGGCAAGAGAGTCCGCGAACCGCATGTCATGTCAAAACAATCTTAAACAGATCGGCTTGGGTATCCGGAACTACGAGGCAACCTTCAAGGCCATGCCTCCGCGTCGGAATCTGACCGCTGGCTACACGCGCGGATGGGGACCCACGATTCTGCCCTACATCGAGCAGGGGACGCTCTTGGGCATCTATCGCTTGGACAGAGACTATTATGCGCCGGAAAATACCGCGGCAATCGCAGTCAACGTACCACTCTTCCTGTGTCCTTCCGGTACCGGGCCGAGGCCGATCACCGTCGTCTACGGTACGGTCACTGCCCAGGGAGCCGCCGGCGATTACTTCGGGCCGAATAGTTTCGCGTCGACCAAATACGGGGTTACCTCGCTGAGCGGAGACAACACGGTCACGGCGCTCAACGACAGCACCTCGACCCGTCGCTTAGCGGACATCAGAGATGGCCTTTCGAATACGATGCTCATCACCGAGCAGGCGGGCCGGGCCGACTATTACATCTTTGGCACAAAGCAAGCCAGCAACGCAGCCTTGAGCCAGGCCAAGGCTTGGGGGCCGTGGGCCTCCTTCCAGGTCTTCCAAATCGAAGCGTTCGGTGCGGATGGCATCACGAAGGATGGCCCCGGGGGTCCTTGCACCATCAACTGCAATAACAGCCAGGGCGTCTATAGCTTTCATCCCGTCGGAGCGCAAGCCGTATTTGTTGACGGTTCGGTGCATTTCCTGAACGAATCGATCGACCCGAACATCTTGTTCGCGCTGGTGACCATCGCCGCCGGCGAGGCGATCACTAACAACCTTTGGTAGCGGTATTTGCATGCGTGACAGGTTGCGTCCCATCGACCTACTCGTCGTCGTTACGTGTCTCTTCCTCCTTTTTGCTACCCTGGCGCCGCGCATCCTTGCAGCGCGAGCCGACTCGCGTGAGACGCAATGCCAGGACCATCTCCGCGACCTCGGCGGGGCGTTCCAAAAGTACGCCGACTCGCACCGGGGATTCCCGCCTCGTCGCGCAGGTTTTAACGACGGCCACCCGTACGGCGGCTGGGGCTGTTTCATCCTGTCGTACATCGAACAGGCCGACGTGCCGAAGGACTACGACCTGAAGCGGGATTTCTTCGATCCCCAGAATAAGTCGATCACCGAAAGGGCTATTCCATCGATGCTCTGTCCCGACAGCCCCCCCGACCGCTTTGTCGAGATTCAGTCACAGGCGTCGACCAAATCGCTCAACGCAGACAAAGACACGGTGTTTACCTGCAAGGCGGGCGTCAGCGACTTTATCTCGTCGAACGGTGTATTGATGGCACGCAACGGTTACGGCATCAACGCCTTGCCTGGTGGAAACCGGATCGGAAACGAAAGGCAGGCGATGACGGACAATGCGGACTTGCCGTTGTCGACAATTACCGATGGTCTCTCCGGTACCTTGTTACTCATCGAACAGGCCGGGCGCCCGGCTGTTTGGCGGAACCGCGTCAAGAAAGACGGTGCGGGCCAATTCGGTGTAAGCCCCAATGCTCGTGGAGCGTGGGCGGGATGGGGGTCGATCGCGTTCGGAGCTGCGAACGCCGAAACGGGCGAAACACCCGGACGGGGCGACGGCACCGACTGCTCCGTGAATTGCAACAACTGGTTCGGCATCTACGGTTTTCATGACGGCGGCGCCAACGTACTGCTCTGCGACGGCACCGTTCGATTCGTCAGCACGAAGCTTGATCCCCTGACGTTCGCATACCTCACGATTCGTGACGACGCGCACATCATCGATCAGAGTGATTTCTAGTGAAGGTGATTGATGGCGAAGGTTTCGCACTATTGGCGGTTCGTTATATTCTTCTTGCTGATGGGGCCACGCGCTTCTGCGGCGGAGATCAGCGCACAGGAGATCGCTCGCCTCATCGACGAACGGCTACAGGTGAGAAGCGGAGGCGATGCACCCTCGTTCGCAGACGATGCTACGTTTCTTCGGAGGCTCTCATTAGATCTGATCGGAAGGATCCCGACCATCGCCGAAGTTCACGAGTTCCGCGAAGACGAATCCGAGTCGATGCGCTTTCGGACGATGGAACGGCTGCTCTTGTCCGGAGCGCATTTCAGGAACATGGCCACGTTTTGGCGCCGGGCTTGGGTACCTCAAGCGGATACGCCCGAGTTTGCTGCGGTCGCCGATGGTTTCGAGCAATGGCTTGCAAAAGAACTGCGGCAAAGGACCCCGTACGATCGCCTGGTTGCCAAGGTCCTCACCTGGAATTCCGCGGCTGGCGGTAAAGACCCGGTCGATCCCCGTGGCTTTTATGTTGCCAATGAAGGTAGTCCTCCGAATCTTGCCGCGAGCGCCACGCGCGCCTTTCTTGGAATAAATCTGGATTGCGCCCAATGCCATAATCACCCGTTCGCCCGCTGGACGCGCGAGCAATTCTGGCAAACGGCAGCCTTCTTCGCTTCTCCGGACAAGGACGCTGCCGGAAAGACCGTGCCGCCCAAGGTACAGATTCCCGGTTCAGAGATGGAATACGAACCGGTATTGCTGAGTGCAGGCCGGATCGAATGGCCCGAGGCGTTCGATCCCGGTGCGCCGCGAAGGATTCTTGCCGATTGGATGACGACGGAGCCGAACTTCTATGTTGCGAAGAACGCCGTAAACCGCCTCTGGGCGCACTTCTTCGGCGAGGCCATCGTCGAACCGGTCGACGATCTGAGTGCCGCGGCCTCCGCCGTTGGGGAACACCGCGCCAACCTGCTCGGAGAACTCGCTCAGGCGTTCGTCAAGAGCGGCTACGACGTGGAGTTGTTCATCCGAGCGATTGTCCAGTCTGACGCCTACCGTCTGGCGTCGCGTGACCGACCCGCCGGCGAATCAGATGATGCGGAGTGGCTCGCAAAGTCGACCGCAACGATACGAGGTCTGACGGGCGAACAGCTCTACGACAGTCTTCGTACCGCCGCGGGGCTGCCTCCGGGGCAGTTCGAGGGCGGACGACGCGGCCGCGGGGGCCAACGCAGGGAGTTTGTTTCGATTTTCTATGTCGAGCGTGCCAACAATGCCGAGCGATCGATTTCGCAAGCCCTCACGTTGATGAACGGTTCGCTCGTTGGTGAGCTAAGCGACACATCGAGTAACCCGACGCTGGCAGGCTTGTTGGCGGCGCCGTTCATGACCCTCGACGACCAGATCGATGCGGTCTTCGTCGCCGTTCTTGGCCGGAGCCCGAGTGCGGCGGAGTTGCAGGCGGTGACGCATCGTCTCGAGGTCCGACCCGAAGCGAGGCGTCAGGATGTTTTGGGCGACTTGTTTTGGGTCTTGGTCAATAGCCCGGAATTCAATACGAACCATTAATTTGCGATGGAAGGACGGATGGCCGTGCAGCAAGAGGTGCGAGTTTCTCGGCGTGGCGTATTGCAGGCATTACCGTTGGGGACGTGCGGTTGGTCTGCAATGCATTGGATGCCTGCGTTAGCTGCTGCGGCCGATGCAGACCCAGCGACCTCGAAGTCGGTGATCATGCTCTGGCTCAATGGCGGGCCGGCGACGGTCGACCTCTGGGATCTTAAGCCGGGCCATGAAAATGGCGGCCCTTTCAAAGAAATAGCGACCAGCGTACCGGGAACGAATATCAGCGAGCACCTGCCGAAGCTCTCGGCCATCGGCTCCGAATTCTCGATCATTCGTTCTATGTCGACCCGCGAAGGAGACCACTCCCGAGCACGCTTTGTCTCTGCCACTGGTTACGTTCCGCAGGGAGCCATCCAATTTCCATCCGTCGGGTCGTTGGTGGCTCATGAGTTCGACGGAATGGATCGAGACATTCCTTCGTATGTGCATATCGGGGGGCGGCCCAGGATCACGAATGGCGGATTCCTGGGGCCGAAGTACGCCCCCTTCGTCGTCAGCGGCGGTGGAGGTCGACGAGGGCCAGCGGAAACCGCGCCGGCAGATCTCAGAGTCGCGGACCTCAAGCCGGCCGGTGAGATTTCCGAAGACCGTCAGCGAATGCGATCGGAACTGGCGGCCGAGCTTCGAGGTCTGTCGGTGCTTCCTGCGGGCTCGCCCGTGGTCGAGGCTTTGGATTCGGCGAACGATCGCGCACGCAGGCTGATGCGCCCGGAAGCCGCGGCCGCATTCGATCTGAGCAAGGAAGACGAAGCCTTGCGCGAAGCGTATGGGAAGGGCTCGTTCGGGCAGGGTTGTCTCATGGCGCGGCGGCTGGTGGAATGCGGGGTCAGGTTCGTCGAAGTGTCGCTCGACGGCTGGGACACGCACGCCAATAACTTCGATCGCGTGAAGGAGTTGTCGCAGCAACTTGACTGGGGGTTTGGCACTTTGCTCACCGATCTCAAGCAACGCGGCATGCTCGACAGCACGTTGGTCGTCTGTCAGGGCGAATTCGGCCGAACGCCGCGGATCAATGGGCAAGCCGGCCGCGACCATTGGCCCGCGTCCTGGGCGGCCGTGTTGGCCGGAGCGGGAGTGCGTGGCGGTCGGGTCGTTGGCGCAACAAGCAAGGACGGGATTGCGGTCGAATCGACGCCGACGAGGACGAGCGACTTGATGGCCACCGTCTTCAAGAGTGTCGGGCTGGACCCGATGAAGCAGAACATGTCGAACGTGAGCCGGCCGATTCGGCTCGCGAATCCCGAAGGCAAGCCGATCGAAGAACTGTTGTGAAACCATTCATCCTTGTGTTGTCTATAGCCATCTCTTGCGCGCCGGCGCTGTCCGAGGAAAAGTCGCCCGACACACGCGCCACGACCTCGTTGGCGATCATTCACCCGGCATGCGCCCAAATCCTCGATATCGACGTATCGATCGACGACGCGCCCTTCGATGACTATTGGGACCGAGCGTATGCTGCTCTGTTTGCATTCGCGGATGTCGACGGAAATGGCACTTTGGACGAGAAGGAGATTCGTTTTGTGCCTTCGGCCCATGCCGTACGACTCACGCTCGGGAACGGATTCACCCCGCCGGTCGCTTCGATCGCCTCATTGAACGATATCGTCGACGATGCGTCGCATGGATGTTCGCTCGCGGCGCTGAAGCAGTACTATCGACGCAACCGAGCCGGTGATGTAAGGGTCGCATTGGGCGAATTGAAGGATGCCCCGGCATTGGATGCAGCTCTGATTGAAGCATTGGACCAGGATAGAAATGCGACCGTTTCTCGGGTGGAGCTGTTATCCGCCGAGAATCGGCTGCGAACGCTCGATGCGAATGACGACGAACTGATCGGCGCCGATGAGATCCTGCCGAATTGTATCTATCCCGGTGGCGCAGCGACGAACGAGGTTCACGAGGCAGCGGAGGTCGGCCTATCGAGTCGACCTGATTTCAAGTCGGTTCTTGTTCGTCTGCCGATTCGGCCGGAAGATCGTGCCGCTCGGTGGCAGGCGTGCATCCAGAAGGTCCGAGGAAACGCACCGTCGGCCGCGGTCGATTCGCCGGGGATCGCGCGTTGGACGATCTCCGTCGCCGACCAAGTCAGCGACGATCATTTATGCTTGGGCGTGGGAACTCGCGTGCGGTGCGAAGCATGGACCGTGACAGGGCCGTTGCCACAGCTTTTCCAGACGGTGAGCGATCGTGTTACGTATAGAGAGAAAGAACAGCCGGCCGACAATATGCCAGGTGGCGAACGCCGAGAACAGGGAAATCCCCTGGGTTGGCTCGTTTCGCTGGCCGATCGCGATCGAGACGGCGAAGTGTCGGAAGAGGAAGCCAAAGCATGGCTCGATCTTCAGCGAGCGCTGAGTCATGGTCAGTTGCTGGTAAGTGTGATGTACGGCGGCGGCCTGTTTGAAATACTAGACGTCGATCACGACGGCGCACTCTGTCCGCGGGAACTTCGCAACGCGTGGGATGTTTTAGAGCGTGCGGCTTGTACTTCGGGCGAGAGCGTCGACCTCGGCAAAGCGCCGTTGGTCGTGATGATCGTCGCCAGT
Source organism: Pirellulales bacterium (assembly GCA_035547915.1). Lineage (GTDB taxonomy): Bacteria > Planctomycetota > Planctomycetia > Pirellulales > JAICIG01 > DASSFG01. The sequence continues at coordinate 13,828 of DASZTS010000026.1, forward strand.
CAGGGCTATCCGGACGGCTTGGCACGACCGACGGCCAGCGGCAGCGAATGGTTCCAGAAGATGGATCGCAACAGCGACGGAGATATTTCACGGCGTGAATTCACAGGTTCTACGGAAGTGTTCTCGAAACTCGATGTCGACCGCGACGGGCTGATATCGCCCGCAGAAGCGAGACGGAGTGAAGGGCAGCAGTAGCCGGCGCAACGCTTTGACCTGAAAGCATCTCGGCACAAACTCTCGTTTCAGCGACGCGCGCCTCGTCGATCGCGATTCGTGAGGATTTCGTGAACGATTGATGGGCAATTTGCTGGGCCCGCTTGCATCATTTTTCCACATGCCCCAAAATACCGCGCGCAGATCACGCTTGGTTTCGGCATCTCGACAGCCGCGATGGCTCATGCGAGAAGGCTTCAAGGAGATCCTCGTCCGCACGGGCGGCGGCTCGGCGACTTCTACGGCCCGTCCTACGATTGGGCCCGTAAGGTGATCGTTAAGACCTCAGAAGGGAAAGAGCATGCAGCGGTCCTGGGTCATCGTGTTGTTCTTGCTATCGATCGCGGCACAGCCCGCCCGTGCCCAGTTCGAAAAGCTTGCCGTCAGCATTCCGAGCTCGGCGAACGCGATCGCATTGCTCGACGTGAAGTCGTTGTTCGGCAGCCCGCTGGCCGCGAGGGAAGGATGGAAGGACAAGTACGATCGAGCCTTTGCATCCGGCTTGTGCGCGATTCCTCCCTTCGCCGAGCGAATGATCTTGTCGGCGGACATCGACTACGAGCACATGCAGCCGGCCTGGGAGTCGGTGGTTGTCGATCTGGCCGATGCCCGCACGACCGCGATGATTGCCCGCGCGACTAAAGGCGTTCTGGATCCGATCGGTAACGTTCCCGCCGTTGCTCTACGCGACGATTCCTATGTCGTCGAATTCGGCCAAAAGAAGTTGGGGGCCATGGCGCCCGCCAATCGCCAGGCGGTGGCACGTTGGCTGCGAGAGATTCAGGCGCGCAGCGTGCCGGCGCTCTCTGCCTATTTGAAGGGGAGTCTCGTCGCCTCCGAAAAGAGCCAGATCGTCATGGCGTTCGACCTGGAGGATGCGATCCCGCCCGAAGTCATTCAAGCTAAATTGGCCACCAGCGAGACCCTCGCCACCAAGAAGGTCGATGTGAATGCGGTCGCGAAGGCACTGGCGGGTATGCGCGGCGTGGCCGTCGAGATCGCCGTGTCGGACGTCGCCACGGGCCGTCTGCGGGTTCATTTCCGCGGCGATGCGTCTCCTCTTGTCCCGGTCGCCCTGCCCCTGCTCACCGAAATCCTCAACGACCTCGGCGCCCGCGTCGCCGACGTGGAGGATTGGCAGGTCACGAGCGATCCGCAACGCATCACGTTCCACGGGCCCTTGACGACCCCCGGCATGCGGCGCGTGCTGGCCCTGATCGACAGTCCGACCTCGGCGATCCTGGCGAGCGAACCCAAGGAGCCCACCGAGTCTGGCTCGGGCTCGGCCAAAGCGGCCGCTTCGCAGCAGTATTACCGATCGCTGATGTCGATCATCGAGGATCTGCGCACGGAAGCCAAGGAAGCCAAAACCTTCGGTCAGAACGCGCTCTGGTTCGACAAATGGGCCCGACGCATCGATAAGATGTCGATCCAGAACGTGGACCAGGATTTATTGAACTTCGGCCTCGCCGTCAGTGCGGGCTTGCGCAACATGGCCCGCGACATGCGCGGAATCGGCATCCACTCCGCCGAGCAGAACGCCCAGGTGACCGCCTCGAACTACTCTTACTTCGCCGACTGGTTCTACGTCGACGCGCAACATAGGGCCATCACCGCCCGCGAGCGCGCCAAAGGTGTCCTTTCCGCGCGCGATGTCTTCCGAGCCATCGAGAACGAAGCCGCCCGAGTACGGCAAATGCTCACGGAAAGGTACGAAGTCGCGTTTTAGAGCAACCGGCAAAACCGGATCGAGCATGGCCGGCGCCCGGGCCATTACTCCGTCGGCGGCGTGACTTGAAGGAGGAAGTCGAAGAGTTCTCCTTTACGGGTGCCATCGAGCGTGATGTCCATCGGGACGATTTGCACGCCGGCGGGGACTCGAGCGGGATCGACAGTCAGTCCGACCTTGAAAGTTTGACGCGACTTGGGTTCAAGATCGCCCACCAACACCTCGGGTTCGGAGGTGATGCCCGCAGGGAGCTTGAAGCGAACGTGATGGTGTTGTGGCCGATCGCGGAAGTTGCGCACCGTGATGGCGACTTCCTGGGAACGATGTTCTTGGAGGTCGACTCGATAGGGATACGCTGAGACCCAAAACGGATCGAAGCCATATTCGTAGTCGTCGTCGGGGATCAGCCGCTTGTAGTCGGCGATGATCCGTTTCGACCATTCGTGATAGCGCTCGATGAATGCGGCCGGATTGGTCATCAGGACGTTGTGCGCTCCCATGATGATGTCGGGGTTCAGGTCGCGCAGGTAGGCGCTGCCGAGCAAGTATCCTTCTTCGAAGATCGCGCTGTTACGCGCTACGACGGCTTCGTGTCCGTTCTGCTCCGGATCGGACGGATCGCCGAACAGATTGTCGCCCGTGAAGGCGATGCGTTTGCCGTCGAGCTCCAACCAAAGACAGTTGCCGAATTCCGTCTGGCCGGGCATCCAGTCGAAGTGCAGTCGGAGGCCTTCCCAATCGACGATCTCGCCATCGTGTAGCGGCCGATCGACCTTCAGTCCCTCGTAGGCCGGATTGTAGGATGTTATCAGTGCGCAATAATCGTAACGCAGCGGATTCTCGACCTTGTCCACGATGCGGTCGAGGGTCCAGATCTTCACACCGAAGCGGCGCTTCAGCTCGGCGCCGAGCGTGAAGTGGTCGCCGTGCATGTGGTTGATCCATAGCGCATCGATCCCTTTCAGGCCGAGGTGCTTCTGCATCTCGCCTATCAGGTCGTGCAACATCTGCTCGGCGAAGAGACCACAATCCAACAACAGCCCCCGACCGCCATCCGAAATGATGATGGCGAAGTTCTTCCCTGCGAGCGTATCGCCGAATTTATAGAGATGGGGCGTGACCTGCACGATCTGCGGGATCGGAGTCGGTTTGATGATCGGATCGACCTTGGTTCGCTTCGTGAGATTCAGCACGGGATAGCCGCGCAGATAGTCTGGACGGAACGCGACGAGCTTTTCGTGATAATCCCTCAGTTGGGCCGTGGCATCTTGGATCGGAGGCCCCTGCGTCGGAAACGCCCAAGAAGGGTGCTCAGCGGCCAAGCGAACGACCGACGCGATCAACGCATCGAGCCCCTTGCCGAAGCCATAGTCCCATTCGGTATCAAACCAATTGGTCAGACGAGCGCCGTCATACATAATGCCGCCGATGAAAGCGCTTGTCCGGTCGCCTTCCCTGAGTAGGTATGACATGCCGCCGGGCGAGTGGCCGGGCGTCGCCAGGCAGGTGATGTGGCGACCGTGCCATTCGAATACTTCGCCGTCGACGAAGAGCCGATCTAGCTTGATGCTCTCGGCGGGCGGTCGGACATAGCTCGCGCCGTGCACGGTGTGGGCGTCGCCGAGGCTGGGACGCCATTTGCGGAAGTCGTGCGGAGTGTCGAACAAGGCCTGTTCATCCATGGGCGCAGCTAGCTTGGTTTGCGCGCGATCGATGCGGTGGATCCCTTGGCACTGCTCGCGGTGATGGTCGGTGAAGACGATCCAATCGACTTCGGTCACACCGATTTCGGCGAGATGGTCTAAGACGCCGCCATCGCCGAGATTGAAGAGGATTGCCGACTTGCCGTCGCGGAGCACGTAGACGTTGCAGGTATCGGCATAACTGAATACGTCGGGCCAAGCCTCGGTCACGAGATGCAGAGCGGGCCGCGGTGCCAAGGCCGATTTCTCGCTCGCGTGCGCGCCGGCGGCAGCGATCACGCACAACACGACGGCCACGATGCCGGTTCTGTTGGTTGCTCCACAGACGTTCATGTTCTATCTCGTCCGACCGGTCAAACCTCGGGGACACCACTTCCCAAATGATATCGTCGCTTCCGGCGCAGGACGACGCTATCGCGCGTTTTCGGCGACGGCCGAGCCACCTCGGCTACCTGGTTGCCTATACGGTCAAACCGGGTAAAAATCCTCTTTCCTTCTGTAAGAATGCGCAAGCAATATTCGACAACCTTTGAACCGCGTCTATCGCCCCATGAAACATCCCGTTCTTCGACCGATAAATTGTCTCACCGCCGGGGTCGCAACCCTTGCCGTCCTCGCCACGACGGCGGTTGCCTGTGCGGAGGTGACGATCGAGTCGCTGCTGAGCGAACTGACCGACTATGGCAGCGTCGCTCGTTGGCCAGACCCTGAGTACAGTTGCAAGCAGGCCAGCAGTTACGACCGAGCGACCGTCGCGCCCGACCAGCCCGGATGGTTTGCCAACGCCGACCAAAATCAATTCATCCGTGAAGAGCGGAACCAAGGCCGCAGCGAGAAGGTGATGCTCGATGCCGACGGACCCGGCTGCATCGTACGCATCTGGCTGACCACCGATAGGAACAAGCAAGGCATGTTGCGTTTCTATTTCGATCACGAGACGAAACCATCGTTGACCTTTCCCGCCTACGACCTGCTCCGCGGCGACCTCAAGCTAGGTCCGCCGCTGGCCCAACCGCATCCGGGCTATCAGCCGGATGGCAACGGTGGCAACAACTTCTACCTGCCCATTCCCTACGCGAAGCACTGCAAGATCACCTGGGAAGAGGCCAGTCAGGGCTCGCGTTACTACCAGATCAATTACCGCACGTATGCGCCGGGCACGGCCGTGCAGACGTTCAGCCGCAAGGCCCTCGAAGCGGCCCGGCCCGCGGTCGAGCGTGCGAATAAACTCTTGTTGGCACCGCCCGCAGCCCCGCGGGGAAAACCCGTCGCCTCGCAGGGAAAACCTATCCTTCAGGGGATGGAACTTGCTCCGCGCGGGAAGCACACGCTCGATCTGCCACCCGGGCCTGCCGCCCTGGATTGGTTCGAGCTTCACGTGCCACAAAAACAATTGGCCGAGCCCGAACGCGCGCTGCGGTCCCTGATCGTGCAGATGGAGTGCGACGGCGAGCGCACCATCTGGTGTCCGGCGAGCGATTTCTTCGGCAGCGGCGTTGGGTTGAATGCGATCGAGAGCTGGTATCGCAGCGTGCATGCCGACGGCACGATGGTTTGCCGCTGGGTGATGCCTTACGAAAAACAGGCCCGCGTGACTCTGATCAATCTCACCGATCAACCGATCGAAGTCGCTCTGCGTGCGAACGTCGGCCCATGGTCGTGGGACGATCGCTCGATGCATTTCCACGCTGTCTGGCACTACGAGGCGGACCTGAAGACCCCGCCCCATCGCGACTGGAACTTCGTCGAGATCGCGGGCCAGGGGGTCTTGGTCGGCGATACGCTCGCGCTGTTCAATTCGATCGCCACCTGGTATGGCGAAGGAGACGAGAAGATCTGGATCGATGGTGAATCGTTTCCGTCGCACCTCGGCACCGGCACCGAAGACTACTACGGCTACTCCTACGCGCCCAAGCCGCCCCATGAGACACCGTTTTGCGGCGAGCCCCGGATCGATCAACCGATGACGCAGGGCCACAACACTTCGTGGCGCACGCGCAACCTCGACGCGATTCCGTTTCATCGCTCGCTCAAATTCGACATCGAGTTGATCCCCTGGAAGACGGTCACGCTCACCTACGCGGCGACCACGCAGTGGTACGCGAGGCCCGGAGCGGCGTCGAATGTCGACCCTCAACCGCGCGAGGCCGCGTTGCCCGTTCCTACCTTGGCCGACGCGATCGCAGCCGTCGTGCCTCCTTCGCGGAAGCCTGGCGCCGTCGAATGCGAGACGATGAAGGTGCTGACGAAGTCCGGCAATTTTCACGTCGGCGAACAGGACATGGACCCCTTCGGCGGCGACCGTTGGAGCAACGGCAAGCATCTCTTGGCAGCTACGACGGCGGTGGGCGAAACCCTGGAACTCGAATGGCCCGTCGCCGACGCCGCGCCACGTCGGCTGGTGCTCTACGCCACGCAAGCGGCCGACTACGGCACGCTACGTTTCCGCGTCAACGGCAAGCCGGTGGCAGGCACCTTCGATGGCTATGCGGACTCGGTGCAGCCGGCGGCCGCCTTTCCGCTCGGCGTCTTCACGCCCCAGGACAAGAAATTCAAGCTGCTGATCGAAGTCGCCGGCACCAACGCCAACTCGAAGGGATTGAAATACCTCTTCGGATTGGACTGCGTGGTCGTCGAGCAACCGACAACCGACGAGGGCGGTTGACCCGAGCAACCTCCGCAAGCTGAACTGAAACCGTCGGGGCATGCGAGCAGTGTACCCGGTTTGCAGCCTTGAACCAGATTCGGTTGGCCGCCTCAAATCCACAACCCCCGGCTTTGCAAAGCCGGTGCTCTCCCAATGGCAGGGCCGTCCCCCCCAGTGATTACCGGCCGCAGCCTGTCAGCACGCCCCGCCGTCTTCGCTTCACATTGCATGCGTTGCGATCTTGGCCAGAAGGCTACTTTCCGTACCATTCAATGTCGCACTTCGGGTGTGACTCTTCAAACGTAAGAACGGCCTCGGTCGTTATCGGCTCGTTGGCAGTCAGGTCGGCTTCCGTGAGATTGGGCAGCTCGTCGAGGTGTTGGAAGACGGCGTTGGTGATCTTGGTCATCGACAACCCAACTCGTACGAGCGATTGGCAAGCGACCAGATCGCCTACGCCCGAGTCGTCGACTTCGGTGGAATAGACATCCAGTTTCTTGAGTTTCGGATGCCGCGAAAGATGCTTCATCCCAACGCCGGTCACATGCGTTCCACGCAGGCCGAGGTCTTCGAGTTCGGGCAGGCTCGCCATCCGTTCAAGAAACGCATCCGACACTCCCGTTGCGTTGAGCTGCAAGAAATCCAACGACTTGATCTGCGAAAGTGTCGCTGCCGAAGCATCCGTGATATGGGTTTCCTGCAGCCAAAGTTCTCGTAGCGGCAGATGCACGATCCGTCGCAGACCATCATCATCGATGTCGGCGTTGCTCAAATCGAGTCGCTTAAGTTCCTTCAGGACGGCGAGGTGGGCGAGTACACCGTTGTCGGCTTTAGCTTCACGAAGATCGACCTTGATGACGGTGCCGAATGCTTCGGCCCCGAACCATCTTTCCAACCGGCCGGGTGCCGCCCTGCCCATTTGCACCTTACCGCCGGCTTGCCGAATCGCCGCGAATGCCACCCGGCGCTGACGGATGTGTTGGGCGAACAGACCAACTGCGATCGCAACACACGTGAATAACAGGAAGAACAGTCGGAGCGATATCTGAAGCCGACGTTTCCCGGACGACATATCGTTCACGCGGTCCTCGAGCACACGTTCGCCTGCGGGGGTTCCTGAGCTCTAAAGTAATCGACAAAACTCTATTGAGTGCGAAAAATCGGCGTTTCATGAGCCGATTTTTTGCCACTGCGCTACGGCTTCCGAGATTTGTCAACCGCTCAAAGATTAAGTGACTATGCCTGATGTGTGGTCCGTGCCTGATGCGTGCCGGTGGTTCGGGCCGCGGCGCACGACGAACATCGCTGTGCGACGACGCCTCCCAACAGACCGAAAAGGATCGCGAAGAGCGCATGGCCGGTCGTGAGCCTGGCTAGCCGTCGTTCGTGGTCTGCGAACGACGTCGGGTACTCCCCGGCCTGCTGCGGTGCGGGCGTCAAGACCGGGTCGGCATACGGATCGAAACTCGCCGACGGGGGAGGGCCCGCCTCTGCTGCCGGCGTCGCATAGGCGCTCAAGGGCGGTTGCAGCGAAGGTCCAACCACTCGTATCGATATGGCGTAATTGCACTCGTACAGCAGGGACGTCGTGACCATCTCCTCACGCAACGAATAGGTGCCATTGGGGGACTGCCAATTGCCGCAGATCAACCAGAGGTATGCGAGACCGAGCGCGGCGAAGCCTGCCCAAAGCGCTCGTTGCTCGCCGCTTCGATAGACCGCCAAGACGATCGCGAGCAGCAACGCGGTCACCGCCGCCGTGAACGTCAGTTTGGAGAGGAGTGGCGATGCATAGATCACCAGGCCACAGCCCACGGCCAGGAACGAAACAACGCCGAATAACCAACGGAGCGAGAAGCGCATGCCTTGCATCGAACACCCCCCCTGTGCTTGGAGAAATTGAGCCGAACTCCGTTTACGGTACGCGCGAGGGAAGATGGCGGTCAAGGATCTGGCCCAAAGGTCGTGCCCCAAGCACGCACCGGGTTTCGTTTGGGACAGAAAACCAGATATGTTACCAACATGACCCCACCTGGTTTCCCTTCAGCCTGGGAGATTTTTACCTGTACCTGTTCTCAGTGGCAGGGATGCCCTGGCCGCTCGGTCTCGATTGGCCTCTACCGGCCGTTGCCATCGCTTGGTGCATCACGCTCGCTTGTTCGTGGATCAAAGAAGTACGCCCGAGGCCCAAGCTACGAACCGTCTCAGGGGCCGCGGTCGTGGCAGCCATCTTCACGTGCCTTTGCGGACTCCTGAGCATCCCCGATTCCGCATTCGTGGGCGCCGGTGGCCAAAAGCACTCTCGGACCGCGCGTGGTCAGGTGATCCCGGCGTAGAGGATAAATGCGGCGGCTCCGACGAAGCCATAGATGGCGAGCCGTGCGATGCCACCGCACACGACTCTGATCGCAGCACCAAACAGCGCGCAGGAAAACGTGAACCAGATGGGCAACAACCGCGGGAACGGGACGCAATGGGCTGCCAAGTGGAGATCGCGCAAGGCATTCTGGATCGCGAAGCGGATTACTGCCTAGTGCTTTGTCAGGTTTTGATTTTGGGGTAGATGGATTTGAGTTTGCAGCGGGCGTCGGTGATTTTCATTTGCCAATCGACGCCACGCTGGGTGGAGTTGACGTCGCAGGACCAGGCGGAGGTTTCACGCCGTAGGGTTTGGATGTCGGCAAAGCGTCTGCCGGAAACACATTGGCGAGTCAGGGAGCTCAGTTCGTTCTCGGCGATATTGAGCCAACTCCCATGTTTGGGAGTGTGGCAAAACACGATCCGGCGAACAAAGGATCGAGC
>DASZTS010000027.1:0-83702 GCA_035547915.1 Pirellulales bacterium
ACACCCCCTTCGGCCAGCGCTTGGTGCCTTCGAGCGCCTCGCCCGTTTCCAGCAGGCTCTTGAGACTGGCCAGGATATGCGGCCAGCCGCCGGACACCGCCTCGATGAGCTTCGAGCCGGGCTTATCCATCTCGTGGATGACCGTGAGCTTCACCGTTTCGCCCATCTGCTCGAGCTCGTAGGTCAACCGCGAATATCCCTCGACTCGCAACTCGGGCTTGAATTCATTGCGCCAACTCAGAACGAGTCGGCGCGGCGGCTCGATTTCCAAAACCTCTCCGCTGTCGGCGACGCGCCCGTCGGGAATCGAAGGTGTCCGACCCATGCGATGCTGGTCGGCCGGCCCGGGTAACTCGAAGACGGGCGTCGGCGGGTCGGACCGAAGCAGGTTGCGCGAGAGCAGCACTCTACGGCATCGCGGGGTTCCCACCGAGGAAAGAATCGAGATCGGGTGTTCTTTCGTTAAACTCCTGCCAGGTCCTCCAGGGTATGAGATCTTTCTGCTCCTCCAGCCAAAGATTGCTGACACGTCCGGGATGCGCCCGCTGAAATGATTGAAAGACGCGGCGCGCAGCGGCGTGGCGCGCATCCGCCGCTTCGTCACCCGAAGCGAACAGATCGATCGCGAGACCGGGGATGTCGACCGCTTTGAGGCCCTTTAGGGCGCACAGCGACTCGACCGCCGTGGCTGTTCGCATCCCCTCGTCGGATATCTCCAACTCTTCCAACGACTCGAGCGGCGCGAGTTCAGCCAGACCGGTCGTGACGAGGTCTCCCGCCAACCATAGCCGCCGGAGCTGCGTTAGCTTAGCGATCGCCGCGAGGCACGCCTGCCGTTCCGAGGCATTACACTCTTCACAGGAGACGAGCAGCAGCCAAAGCGACCGCAGGCTCTTCATACCGCCCAGCGACGCGAGGTTGTCGGCGCGAATCCTCAACGCTGCGCTCGGATTCGTGTAGACATCGAAGGCTGCGGCCAGGCGGAGTTCCTCCACCTGTGTCAGTTTGCCTATCGCGGCAAAGCATTGGACAAGTCTTTCCTCATCGCGATCGAAATGATGGAACTCGAGCGAGAGTGACTTGAGGTTGGTGAGGCCGCTCAGATGCGACATTTGGGCGCCGGGTGAACCTTGCAGGCGCAGCCGGCGGAGCTGTGTCAGTTTGCCGACCGCCGCCAGGCGCCTATCGATTTCCGATTCGTCGTCTTCGCAACCAGTGAGGTCGAGCGTGAGCGATCTCAAGTGTACGAGGTTTGCCAGGCAACCCAGCTCATCACTCCCCACGCGCTCCAGCGAAAGTTGCTCGAGCTGACGGAGGCGTCCGACCCATGCGATGCTGGTCGGCCGGCCCGGGTAGCTCGAAGACGGGATGCACACGTGCAAGATTCGCAGTTGCTGCAGGTTGGCCAGGGTATCAGTCATTGCGGGAGTCAATGCGTCGTACGCGATTGAAAGGAATCGCAAGGCCCCCAAGCGGACCAATCGCGTCAACGTTTTCTCGTGTTGTCGCTGCCACTCCTCCGGCGTGTGTTCATCGTCTGGATCGAATCCTTCGTCATCCGCCTCGCCGTTCCGCTCGTCGTCATCTGCCAGACGTTCCTGGTCCTCTTCGGCGTTTTGTTTCCGTCCCTCTTCGTAAGCCCCTATCGTACCTTCAATTTCGATCCTCGCGCCGACAACGCATCGCCGATAGCGGTCTGGCACGACGAGGCGAAGCCATTTTGGTCCGGGCCGCTCCACCCAAAGTTGGCTGACCGTCGACCCCGAGGCAGCCAAAGCATCCTGCTCGTCGGCTCTTTTCCAAACTGCAGCACCCCAAGCGAACAAGACCGAAACGAGGGCCACCGCTGCCAGCATCCTCCGCAGGCTGAAGCGCCATCGCGGCCGACACCAGCGTAAGAGGAACTCCCACATGGACGCTGCCAGAGCGACCGTACCAAGCCAGACGGCGATATTGCCCGCCAGGCACGCCGCGCTGAAATCCCACCCGTAGAAATTCTCCCACGGGGCGACCCAGTACCACCGCCAAACGAACGGCCAGCCATATGACACCGTCCCGAACTGAGCGTACGGAGGTGCGTAAGACATCTCGAAGGTTGTGTTTGCGAGCACGGTCGACGCCACAACGAGCAACGAGATAATGAGCGTCGTCATTCGCGGCCGCCAATGCAGGCACGGCTTATGTTTTCGCAACAGCCGCTGGCAGGCCGCCGCGGAGATGCCCAGCAAGCCGAGCCATATTGCCAAATTGGCGATCAGTCCGCTTGTGCTGTATTGTGCGACTGGCCAGACAAGTTCAGGGCGTGGGGGCAATCCGTTCCGGGGTGGTACACTTCCGGGAACCGTTGTCGCCTCTCGCCAGTACCACGTTAATGGCCAGCCGTAAGCGCGCTCGGGCTTGCTGGCTGCTATTTTGACAAGATCGCCGGTCACCGGCTCCGACGATAAATTGGCCAGCGTGATGCCGGCTGCGACGCCGACGACCACGACAATCGTCAAGAGTCGTGGGTGCTGCGGGAAAACTGATGCCAAAAACCGCCGGCTCATGACTCGATTATCGAGCTGGCGGCCGCGGGCTGGCAAGCGATGCTTGTGGCCTTTGGCATCAAACGCCGAAGAAGTCGCGTCGGTTTCATCGACCGACATGCCAAGCGGAGCTGGCATCCGCGCTCGGTTGAACCTGCTGAGGTGGCATCGCCCTGGGTCAACCGCAACTGCTTGTTCGCCGCTAATCGCGATGAACGACGGACGAAGATGTTCTCGCCGGTCTTCTCGTGCAGCTTGTCGAGCAGCTCTCTGTTCAGCTACATCACCATACCTCGACCTGCGGAACGGCTTCTCGCAGTGTAGCCCGGCCTCGTTCGGTGACCTGAGTATTAATGAGCGATACCCCTTTCAAGTTCTTGAGCCCATCTAGGTGCTTAAGGCCCTCATCACCAATCGCGGTGTTGGACAGATTGAGCTGGGTCAGCTTTTCCAGCCGAGCGATGTTTGCGAGCCCAGCGTCAGTGATCTGAGTCCAACCGAGGTTCAGTCGTCGGAGGTTTTTGAGCCCCGCAACGTGGCGAAGTCCGGCGTCGCCGATTTCCTTGGGTAGCGTCAGCGACTCCAAATGAGTCATGCCGACCACGTGCGCCAGACCCGCGTCGGTGATGCCTGTTTGCGAAAGATCGAGTGACGTGAGCTTCGGCAGTTTCGCGAGATGTGTCAACCCCGGGCCTTGGAACTCAAAGAATCCTTCGAAATCTAATTCCGATAGCTCAAACAATTCGCCCAGGTGCATGAAGCCTTCGTCGTCCAACTTCTTCGGTTTGAGGTTGGCAAGCCCCACGCCGCCAAGCCGGAGATGACGCAAGTGGGTGAATGATTTCAGCTTCGCTAGTCCGTCGTTCGAGATGTTCAGGTCACAGATGTCGAGCGACTCCAATGGCAACGCCGCCAGATGATCGAGCCCCGCGTCGGTGACTTGAGTAAGGGAAAGCGATAGCTTCCTGAGCTTGGGTAGTTTTGCCACTGTCGCCAGCCCCGCATCCGTGATTCGCGTGCTGCGCAGGTTGAGTTCGACAAGCTCTTGCGACCCGGCCAGCGCCTCGAGATCCGAATCCGTGACTGGCACGCTCATCAGCTTAAGCGACCGCAGCCGCGTCAATGTCGCCAACTGTGCGAGTCCGGCGCCGGTCACACCTGTGAACCCGAGGTCGAGTGACTCCAAATGGGTCAATCCCTTCAAATGGCCGAGCCCCGCGTCGGTGATACCTGGAATGGAATCCAGTTCCAATCGTTCCAATCCAACCTGGCCTGCGACCTGCGCCAGGCCCGTATCCGTCAGATGTTGGTTCATCGAGATCCTCAGCGCGCGCAGGTTCTTGCATGGCTGCAACGACAGGATGGTCTCGTCGGTCAATTTGTCGGAACTGCGAAGATCGAGCTTCAGCGGGTAGGGAAAGTCTTTCAGCGCCGATAGCGCCGCAACGCTCTTTTCATCTTTGACAAACAACTGGATCTCCCAACCTTCGCCATGTCGGGTGAACTGTCCGCGGCCGGCCAGCACCGGACCAGCGGCGCGCTGCAATGGCTCGTCGGCTAACTCGGCCAAGTCCCAAATGTCAACGGTCTCGTTGCGGCCCGCCGTCGCCAACCATCGACCGTCAGGCGAATGTGCCAGTACGCTTTGGGAGCGTTCCCATCGTTGCGGTCAGATGAAGCAAGCACCCCAAGCAGCCACGGCAAGCTGACCTGAAACCACCGGCTCATGGGCGCATTATCAGGCCGTCGGGCAGCGGCTGGCAAGCGATGCTGGCGGCGGCATCGACCGCCGCCGAAATGCGTCAGGTTTCATCGACCTGGTGCAGTTGCGGCGCTCGTCCAAACCGCATCGATGGGGCGGAGCGATGCAGGTCTGCGCGAGCGCGGTGTAGAGGTCGCTTAGCTCAGGGGGACGTTGCAATGTACGTCCGCCGGCATGGTTTCCCGACCATCGCCGCAACAACATTTGCAGCAGTTATCGGTCTTGCTGTATCAACTCGCCCAGCAAACGCTTCAGCTCTTGGCCGCGGGCACGGATGGAGGTAACTTTTCCGTCGCGGCCTACGAGAAGCATCGTCGGGATCGCACTGACGCCGTAATAGGTCGCCACCGGATGTTGATCGACGGCTGCGATCGCCTCTATGCGCGCGTCCGCGAACGGGTCGCTTCCTAGCGATTGCTTTTAGAGCAACCGACCAAACCGGATCGAGCTTCCAAAATCGGCGTTGCACGGCCGATTTTGCTACGGCACTCGGTCCTTCGGGTTCTGTCGGCCACTTTTTGGCTGACTCACCAACCCGGATCGGACTCCAAAAATCGGCGTTGCACGACCGTTCTTTTGTCCGCGGCGCTCCGCGTTTGCAGAAGGTTTTATCCGATCTGCCCGCCCTGATCGCGGTCAGACCCGATCTGGGTGGTTGCGTGCGCTACGAGCGTGATTGGCCGCTTAGCTGGCATATTGGATAAACGCACACACAATCAGCCCTTGGCAGCGCAGAGCATCCAAGACTATAGGCTGCGGTGGAGCCGCCATCTGGATTCCGTTTCATCGACCTGTGCAATTTACGATCGAGTGCCACGTCCGGCGTCTGGTATTTGTAGCCTTGGATGCTCTGGACGGAGACATCTTTGATGGGGCGCCTGCGGTCCAAATTCACGTCGAAGGAGTGACCCGAGAAGCGCCGTCACGGGCCGACCTGTTGAATTACTCGCGGCCTGATCCCGCTCTTCGGCACTCCTTTGATCCGTTGCAATAGCCCGTCTGCGAGGTTGATTGGCCCAGACGAGTAGAACGATCCCGATGCGACGATGCATTCAAGGCACGTCTCGGCAGTTTGCCGGTGCTGCGGGAAGCCAGCCAGTGCGAAAGCCGCGTAGCAACGCACTTCCCAATTGACGAGGCGCTCCGCCGTGACAATGCGTACAAGGTCAGGCACCAGCGGGTCGGCATGTTGACCAAGCTCTCGAATCGCTTCGGCAAGTTTCTCGACGGGGTCACCTGCTAGCCAGGTCTCGTGAAGTTCCGCAGTCACCGATTTCCGCTCCCACTCCACGAGTAAACGCCGCATATACGGCATGAGCGATGGATTTGTGGGGTCGATTCGGGCCAGCGTCAAGACGGCCGCTTGCCTGAGCAGCCGGTCATCGAAGTTCGCAATTCTCGCAACTTCGGCGGCGGCGCTACGCGCGTCCTGTCCGATACCGGCCAACGCATTCAGAAATGGCTCAAAACTCGTCGCGTCGTATCCGCTCCAGTCGTAATCGTCGGGATTTTCGATTTCCGGGTAGTCGCTCGGGTTGGGAGGCGTGCGCATTGCCGCGATCGCTTCAACGAGCTTGGGAACCGCCGCCCGCGATGCGGGGCCTATGCCGCCGAGCGCCTCCGCCGCAGCATCCCCCATGTGTTCGTCGTCCAACAGTTCGATGAGCCGAGGCACGGCCTCTTCAGCTCTCGGACCGATTCGTCCTAGCGCGTCAGCGGCCACACGGCGGACCAATGGATTGGCGTCTTGTGAGGCCGCTATTAGGCCCGGCACCACTGCCGTTCCCAGCGACGCGATGCTCGCAAGCAGATGCGCTTCCATGTCGGGAGAATACGAATCGCCCGGCGGCAGTCCTTCATGGTTTCGGCGAAAATGTGGATCAATCGCCAACTCGATAAGTGCGGGGAGTATTTGTTCGGCCCGCTCCCGTGATGCGGCCAGCACCAGCGCGGCATTTACACGCGAATATCGGTCATCGCTTTTGAGGAACGGCCAAAGTTGAGCGCGCGCCCGTTCGTCGCGCACGCCAGTTTTCTCGAGCGACATAAATACGTTGATTCGCGAGGGTCGGTCGCCGGAGTTCAGCAACGCCACTATCTGCGCAGTCGCCTGACGGAATTCTTCATTGCCCCAATCGTCAGGGGCCGCGATGTTGTGGAGTGCGGCAAGCGCTTGCGGGCTCAAAAAGTCGTCATCGGAGTTAACAATCTCCAGCAATTTGGGAATCGCCGGCGCGGCGGCTGGGCCAATGCTTGAGAGAGCCCCAATCGAAGCGTGTCGAAAGTCGGGATAGTCGAGCGCCTTGACTAAGGTCGGCACCGCCGGCCGTGCCTCGCGGCCAAACCTTGCCAAATAAGTCGGTATCAACCAATGCCGGTTGGGCGCGGCCGGCGCGACCACTTTCGCCTCCGCCCACTCCAGCAAACGAACGGCCGCCAAGCGGTCGCTGCGAGACAAGGAATCGTCTGGCGCACTTTGTTCGTTCTCTTCGTCCTTCTTGTCATTCAGCGCGCGGCGGGCACGCTGCGACAGACGCCGTACAACCGGCAACGAAACCCAGGCAATGTTTGCAATCCGCTCACGAAGTCCCTCTGGTGTCAGCGGTATGCGGTCGCGCTCTCGCATTGCGTCTCTGAGTGCGCGATCGAGGGCTTCAACTGCCGGAGGGCCAATTTCCACGAGTGTGCTCACGGTAGGAGACGGCCATGACCCGGATCGGTGAGAATCACATAGGAAGGCGACCAAATCGTCCAACACGATGGCAGCATCCGGGCCGAGCGCCGAAGCGAAGAACGCCGCATGGTAGGCCAGGTCTTCAGACCGCAGCGTCGCTTTCAGTACTTCATGGGCCGCGGCGTCGCTCGGATCAATTGCACATAGTGCCGCCGCACACGCCGCCGCCAACGTCCGATCGTCGTCGTTCAGGCGAGCTCGCAAGGCGGGGACGGCCTCCTTTGCCGATGCACCCAGCCGCAGAATTTGCTCAGCCGCAGCCACCCTGACATTCGGCTGCTCATGATCTAGCCGGTCGATCAAGGCTGGCACGACCGTCGCCGCCGGCAAGGCCACATGGCTCAGCGCTTCGGTGGCCGGATCATTCCGATGGTTCCGGTTAGCTTCTTCCTCCGTCCACAACGAGTCCAAAAGCGCTGGGATGATCGTTGCCGCCGGCACGGGGGGCATCGCTTCGAGAATCGCGTCGGTACCGGGCGAGAATGCTATCTCGAGTATTGTTTCAACGAGTTTCGCCGGATCTTCGCCTAGCCAAAGCATGCCTTCCGCGGCGGCCAGTTTCACCGCCATCTCGTTGTCGCTCAATAGCGGCACAAGAAGGTCGGCTCGGCCACTGACTCGGGACAAGGCCCAGACGGCCCTCTCACGAACGGGCCAGCTAGTGTCGTTCTTCGCAAGTGAAAGCAACGACTTGGTCGCCGATCGCGCGTCCGAGCCCATGTACCCCAGTCGCTCGGCTGCCCGCTCACGAACTTCTTCATCGACATCGCTCAATTGCCGTTCGAGCTTGCGAACCTCGCTGACGTAATCGCCCAGCCATACGCACAAGAGCGTAACGGCCAAAAGTATCGTGCCCAGGCTAAACTGAGCCCAACGGCGCTTCGGCTTGAGGAGCAATAGCAGCTTTGAAATCGAGCCGGGCATGCCATTCAATATCGCGCACCGAAACAGAGCTGACAATCGGCGTCGGCGGCATGGCCGACGCTTCCAGAAGTCGCATATGTCACACCGACCGGGTGCCAAACGGCTCGTGAACGGCCTGGCCGAACTGGCGGCGGCATCGACCGAGTTCGGGAGCAGGCGGGATGAAAGGGCCGGGTTTGCACGCAAGTCCGACCAATCGCCGCAACAACATTTGCAGCACCTATCGGTCTTGCTGCATCAACTCGCCCAGCAAACGCTTCAGTTCTTGGCCGCGGGTGCGGATGGACGTAACTTTTCCGTCGCGGCCTACTAGGAGCATCGTCGGGATCGCACTGACGCCATAATAGGTCGCCACCGGATGTTGACCGCCAGCCTGATGCAACGTGGTCCAAGGAATACCCTTCTCGCTCAAGAACTTGTCGAGTGCGGCGCGGTCGTGGTCGAGGCTGATGCCGACGACGTCGAAGCCGCGCTCGTGGTACTTGTCGTAAAGTTCCCGTACGTTCGGAAGCTCGGCAACGCAGGGTCCGCACCACGTCGCCCAGAAGTCGATGAGTACGACCTTGCCGCGATAGGAAGCCCAGTCGAACTCCTGGCCCGCCGCGGTCGTGCCCTTGAGCGTCAGCTCGTGACCGACAAGGCCAAGGCGCCGGGCGGAGCCGAGCAACGAGCGAGCTTGCTCGGCAAAGGGTCCGTCGTCGGGGCCAAGCGCCTTTGCGAGCCGTTCGACGGCCTGTGCGGCCCATTCAAGGTCGTCGCCGTATTCCAACATCCGTGCGGCATTCAAGACCAGATTCACGTCGGCCGGCTCCAGACCATGTGATGATTTGGCGCTGAGCGCCGCCAGCAGTTCCTCCGCGAAGGCTTTGCGATCGGCGGCCGATAAAGTCGTGAGTCGCGCCACGCGCGGCTCAAGCACCGCCAACCGCGCAGTGGTGTGGGCCGCTGACGTCTTGTCGGCGTCGAGCGCCATGATCTTTTGGGCGGCGGCCGCGATCGCTTTCGGACCCTTCTCGCGATGCGCCATAAAGTCGTTCGAGTTCGTGGGGCGAAATTCGCGCAATTGCTTGATGAACGCCAACAACTTGGTTACATCCCCCTCAGGCAACACGTAACGGTCGACGGGCGGCTCATAAGGTTTGAGCGTATCGAGCTGGTCGGTCTCGATGGCCCAAAGCTGCCAGTCTCCGCTTTCGCCGCGCAAGTCGAATGCCAGCCAATTTCCGTCAGGCGAAAAGACCGGCAGCGTATATTGGCCCGTGGCGATCTGCTTCACCTGGCCCTCGGCGAGGTCGAGTACAAACAGCCCGACCTGGTCGCCCCCGCCGAAACCGCCGTAGGCCACCTGCTTGCTGTCGGGCGACCAGCCGACCAGCCCGGCCCCCGCACCCGCCAGGGGGCGAGTAACCTGGTTCTTTGTCTGAAGGTTCACGACCGCCAGTTTCCCGCCTGACACATAAGCCAGGCTTTTGCCATCCGGCGAGACGACCGGATAGAGCGAGTCGCGAAGGGGTGCGACGTCGCGCAGCACCGGCTCGGCGAGTGTGACGTCGACGGCCTTGACCGTCTCCTCTTTGTGTCCATGGAAATAAAGCGTTTTGCCGTCGGCGGCCCACCTGGGAAAACCGCCGTCGGCCAGCTTACGGGTATTCATGCCGTCGGCATCGGCCAACCAGATTTCTTCTCCGGCGCCGTCGCCCCGCACGTAGGCGACGATCTTGCCCGTCGGCGAAAGCGACGCATCCTTCCCCGGCGCGACCAACCGCGTGACCTTGCCGCTGGCGATGTCGAGCCGGTCGATGCCCGATCCCACAGGGAGCGCGGAGAAGACAACCTGCTTGGCGTCGGGCGACCAACTGGCGGCGGCGCCCTTGGTCAGAAATCTAGCTCCCATGCGCCGGAGCAACGCCTCGGCCGCGATTGGCTTACTGACCGCGCCAGCCAGGTCGGCGGGTAGCTTCGACATGGCCGCAAGTTGATCGTCCGACAGCGGTTTTCCGTAGACAAGCAACTCGTCCACTAGCCCGAAAAAGACGTTCCCGTTGGAATAATTGCTGAACGTCCAAACCTTGTCTCGTTCTTCGAAGCGCTTGTTGCCGATGATCGCCAGCTTGAAATCTGGCGGCAGAGTGAACTCATCGGCTTGTTGGCCGTCGGCGTAGACGAGGACATTGCCTTGCTGAAGATCGACCGCGCAGGCGATGCCGGTCCATTTTCCTTCGGCGATCACGACCTTGGCGACTTCGTGCCGAAACGCCTGGTTGTTGAGCGTAATCGTCAATCGTCCCGCGGCCGATCGCTGCATGCCGAACCAGCGAGTGGCCGTTCCGCCGGTCAGAATGTTCGTCTTTCCCGAACCTGCCGAATCAGGGCGAAAGCGCACCACCACACTGAACCGCGAGTAGTCGAGGCCGGGTGTTTGGCCCACGGCATGGTAACCATCGGATGAGTTGCCTTCGTAAATCCCAGTCAGGTACAGCGCGTTGTCGATGAATTCTGTGTTGCGAAGCTCGAAGGGCGGGCCGCCTTGATCGTCGTTGGCGTTGCCGTCGAAGCGAAAGCGCGCCAAGAGCCCGTCGTTTGCTTCGTCGCCGAACGACAGCGAGGGGAGCGCAGCGAGCGCCACGGCGAGCATCGCGATGGAACGAAGATGGCCGCAACCAATCCCCAAAAGCCCTTGAAGACTCATAGAAACCTCCGGGACGAACGAGAGAAACGACGACCAGCCCGATGGCAGCAGGATATAGCGCCAAGGATCCTCCGCACAAGCAGCGACGTGGCCTTGTGAAGTCATCCCTGCTAAGCGGCTACTGGAACGTCACGCGGTTCGTGAGTAGTGTCCCAACAGGTGCGTTGCTGAGCGACTGTCAAACATAAACCGCAGAAATTAGTCGGTTTCGTGGGAATGCTCGGGAAGTGGGCAGTGGCTCAGTTGCGCGATTCGATCCGTCCGAGTTGCGCTTGCAGATCCTCGATGTGCTCAATCAACATGCCGGCCTGTCTCGATTGGATTTCCCCTGCAATCGTTTCGCGTCTCTCTGCAATCTTGGTGCGCTTTTCAAACTGGCGAATCGCGCCCCATTGACCCGCGCGGCCCCCGAAGAGCGCCGCCACCAGCAGCATCGCGCGAAGGGTGAACTGTGGGCGGGGCATGGGAGCTACTCCCGATTCCTCTCCATCGTCGCCCAACGGGCAAATACCCCCGATATTCCCCCCAGCAGCGTCGCTGCGACGACGAATACAAAAGACGCACGGTGTTTCTGCGCGAAATCGTTCAAACCATACCAAAGTATTGGCGTGTCAGGGCCGTAGAACTGTCGAGCAAAATACGTCAAATCGGTCGCAAGCCAGGGGCCGAGTAGCGACGGAACGCCGGCACCGATCATGAACGCACGGAGATAACCTCTTGCCGACACCGCGCCAGGCCACAAGAAACTGGGGATACCGAGCATCGCTGTCATGATAAGAGCCCCCGACCACGCACTGGGACGCGAGAAGGCTGCCGCGGAAGCGACGGCCGCCAGAGTCGTCAGGCCCAACATCGCCCGCAAGCTGAACTGGAACCGTCGGGTCATGGCATGTAGCGGGTGCAAAGCACAAATAGGCCGGTACATCCTACGAATATGCCCACGCCAACCAGGAGGCAAAACACCGCTGCCTTGATGAACCGAAGGCGTTGCGCCATCTGCCCATTAGACCGCGCCAAAGCGGTGGGGCAACGCGGAGCGCATAAAAAACCCCGTTGGTGGAGAACAACGGGGCGGCGAATTCGCGGGGGGCTTGTTGGCTAGGCACCGCACCCGCTGCATCAACTGCTGTGCCTGCCGCGAGGCGCGGTTCTCGGATAGACTCTTGGCCTTCGTTCCATAAGTCTTGCCGACTGCTCTCAAAATCCGAGCACGTTTTCGTGATGGCTTTTGGCACACGGCGTGCATCGTACGGGCACGCGGTTCCAATTCTTCGTGAAGTTCCTCACCCATTCGTCCCAAACTATGCCGCACGTTGAAAACGGCTGGTCGTTTGGGAGAGAAAGTGAAAACCGACCGAGTTTGGGATTGTAATAATTGCCAAGGGCGACAATGATGCCGCCCCGCAATTCAATCGGCGACAAGGATGTCGCTGCTACCCGTATGGTACGGATCACATGACCCAGGGCCGCGCGGCACTCTGATGCCGTGCGTGTCCCACGAGCCAAACCCAGGGAGGGATGTTATGGTCTCGTTGCAGGCGGCAATGCTCGCTCTCGCGCTCTCGGGCGGCAACCCGGTGTTGCTCGACTTCTACGCCGATTGGTGCGGACCATGCCGGCAGATGGACCCCGTGGTCCACGAATTACAGGCGGCCGGCTACCCCGTACGGAAGGTCAATTTCGACACCGAGCGCAAGCTCGCCGCCAAGCTGGGAATCACCGCCATCCCCTGCTTCGTGTTGATGGTCGACGGCAAGGAGGTCAAGCGTGTGACCGGCCTGCAGAGCCGGCAGGAACTGCAAGCACTCCTCACCTCGGCCGTAGCCAAGCCCGGCGGTCGCCCCGTCGCCCGTGCCCAGTCGCCCGATGACGGCGGCGCAGCGTTTCCCAGCATCCCGTCGGACGCATTGGGCAGCCCCGAGTCGCCCGAAGATCTGTTTCAGCGTCCCAACGTAGCCCCGGCCGTGGCCGATGCCGTCCAACCGACGACCGATCCGATGCCCGTCGAAAGTGATGCGGTGCTGCGGCGTCTGATGGCCGCCAGCGTACGGCTGAAGATCGACGACGGCGGGGGCAACTCGGTGGGGTCGGGCACGATCATCGACGCCCGCGAGGGCGAGGCGCTGGTGTTGACGTGCGGTCATATCTTCCGCGACTCGAAGGGCAAGGGCCCCGTTTCGGTCGACCTGTTCGGCCCCGACGCTCCGCAGAACGTGCCGGGCCACGTGCTGAGCTACGACCTGCAAAGCGACGTGGGGCTGATCAGCTTCCGGCCCGGCGTGCCGGTGGTGGCGGCCCGTGTCGCGGCGGCCAACCGCGTGGCGCCGAACAGCGTCGTCGTCAACATCGGCTGCAATCACGGCAAGAACCCCACGGCGCGCGTCAGCCGGATCACGGCCATCAACAAGTTCTTGGGCCCGCCGACGTTCTCGGTCGCCGGCCAACCCGACCAGGGGCGCAGCGGCGGCGGATTGTTCACGGTCGACGGCTACCTGATCGGCGTCTGCAACGCCGCCGACCCGGGCGACAACGAGGGGCTCTATGCCGCGATCGACCCGATCTACCATGAGCTGGAGCGGAAGGGGTTGAAGGATATGTGCCTGGAGCCGGCCGACCCGGCCTCGGGCAACGTGCTGGCCGCCGTGGCCGTCGAGCCCCCCTCGATGCCCTCGCGCATGCCGCCGCCGGGCATCGACCGTTCGAGCTCGGGTCTGTTGCCGACGAGCGAAGGCGAGGTGCCGCCGTCGGGCATTTCACCACAGGAGGCCGCGACGCTCAGCGAGATCGGCCGCCGTAGCGAAGGGGCCGAGGTGATCTGCATCGTGCGGTCGCTGAGCGACCCCCGGGCCAAGAGCGAGATCATCGTGCTCGATCGGGCCTCGCCCGGCTTCGTCAAGCAGTTGGCCAGCGAACAGCAGGTGCAGCAGATGCGGCATCTGACCAGCGAGAAGCGGCCGGCACCCCCGCGCCCGGCGCCCCAGCGGGCGCCAGCGACCGGGCAGGCCCGCCGATTCGCACCCGCTCCCGGCCTGCGGTAGCCGCACCGCGGCGGCATCTCCGTCATCGCCGACACGCGCGGCGCACCGTTGCGGCCATCGCTTGCTCCCCCGCATTGGTGACCTATAGTTTCACAGCACGTAGAACCGTGCGCGACGCGAGCGACTTCTGGCGCGGCGGGGAAGCGGGATGCGAGAGGGGACCCTGCCGCGCCATTTTTTATTCGACGAGTCCCAGAGCAACCGACAAAGCCGGGTCGAGCTGCACAGAAATCGGCATGTCATGGCCGATTCTTGCCTACGGCGCTCCGGCCTTTAGAGCAACCGACAAAACCGGATCGAGCTTCGAAAAATCGGCGTTTCGGCGCCGATTTTTAACCCGCGGCGCTCCGGCTTCCAGGATTTGTCAGCCGCTCTTAGGTTCTGTCGGCCGCTCCTAGTTGTGTGCCTTGCGTGAGGGAAGAGACCGGCGCCGATGCGTGCCGCTGGGAATTCGAGATCGGGAGCCGCCGCCGGCCCTATGACCGCTTCAACCCTTCTCCGCCTGCCGTGGCCGCTCGCCGTTTCGGGCCTGGCCGCCCTGCTCGCCACGCTCAATACCCAACTGGCCGGGCTCTCGTGGTGGACACACTTCGGCGGCAATCTGCTCGCGCTCGGCCTGGTCTTCAGGTTGGCGCGTAGCTGGTCGCCGGCCCGTTCGCAAAATGTCTGCATCGCCGAGGCACGGAAGGACCGGCCGACCGCCGAATTCCTGGCCGGTGCTCGCCATGAAGTGAGAACGCCGCTGGCCGGCATCAAGGCCTACGTCGAGCTACTGGCCGACGGCGATGCCGACGACGAAGCGGTCAGGGCCGAGTTCTTGACCGGCATCGGCAGCCAGGTGGAGCGGCTGGAGCGGGCCCTCGATGGGCTCCTCGGCACGCCCCGCGACAGCGAAAGCGGCTGGCGATCGACGCCCGATCTCCTCGGCTCGTCCACCGCCTGCACCCGCCCGATCCAACCATTAAACAACTAGGAATACGCCCATGTGTGCCAAGATCGTGGTCTGCGACGACGAAATCCACATCGTGCGGGCCGTGCAATTCAAATTGTCGAAGGCCGGCTACGACGTGTACTGCGCGGCAGACGGCGAAGCGGCCTGGCAGATCATCGAGCGCGACCCGCCGGACCTGTTGATCACCGACTTTCAGATGCCGCGGCTGAACGGGCTGGAATTGATCGAACGCGTGCGGCGACTGCCCAGCACGCGCGAGCTACCCGTCATCGTGCTCAGCGCCAAGGGCTTTGAGTTCTCGCCCGAAGAGTTAGCCGAAAGATGGGGCGTTTTGGCCGTGATCGACAAGCCATTCAGCCCGCGAGAATTGCTGCGATTGGTCGAGTCGACCGCAAGCCCGACCGCAGCAAACCAACCAGCCCTACCGCACCAATAAGACGTTGCGGCGCGTGCGACGTTCGGCACGCAAGCGAGCCCGACGGCGCGTCTCGCTAGGCTTCTCGTAATATTCCTTCCGCCGCATC
The DNA here is from genome assembly GCA_035547915.1 of Pirellulales bacterium. Lineage (GTDB taxonomy): Bacteria > Planctomycetota > Planctomycetia > Pirellulales > JAICIG01 > DASSFG01. The sequence continues at coordinate 15,149 of DASZTS010000027.1, forward strand.
TCCTTCTTGATACCGCTCCGTTCCACCAGCTTCCGGAAACGGCGAACCGCCTCTTGAATCGATTCGCGTTCCCGCACATTCAACTTAACCACAACTCCTCCTTTACCAAGACACGTGAGAGGCCAAGACACCGGGCCGGCCGTGCATGATCGCTTCGACCATTATCGGCACGGGCGAACCGATCAGTATACACCGATCGGAGGCCCGGTGTCTATCCTCGTTCGCCCCGGTCAGGATGCGGTCTCGTCCTGTGTGGCAGGGAGTTCGAAGTGGGCGGGAGCGGAGCTGCGCCGACGAGATGTCTTGGTCGTGCTCCATTCCTTCGTGAGCGTCTCGAACACCTCGGGCGATTCGTAACGCACGATGTTCTTGCCCTCGGGCATCGGGCCGATCAGGCCGCGGAAGACGGGTAGGCCGCGGAGGCCCAGGTCGGTGCTGCAATCGTCGATGCCGACTTGCGTGTGCATCTTGAGCAGCGATTCAGGTTTGTTGTATTCCTTTACACGAAGCGTGCCATCGGTCCCTCGAGTGACGACTCGAACGATCTCTTTAGGCATGTTGCGTCGGGTCCTGCGTGGTTGAAACCAAGGTTGGGGGCGACAAGCGAAGTTATCGTCGCGCTCTGGGGCGACGGCGCAAGGTTTCTGGGCGACCTAACACAGCGGGGCAAACCGCAAGAACCCTCAGAGAACGCACGCCGGCAAGACCTGTTACCAGCGGCCGCGCGATACGACGCCGGGCAGGGATTGTGGTGGTCGCACGACGTGCAAGGAACGCTTCGCAGGGATTGTGGCGGTTGCCGGCCGCCCGAGGTTTTTTGATTAGCCGATAGTACCGGAACGTGCTGCGAAAAAACGGCGTTTCACCGCCGATTTTTTCCCGCGTCGCTCCATCCTTCAGGTCCTGTTAGCCGCTCTTAGAGCAACCGACAGAACCGGAACGTGCTTCGAAAAAACGGCGTTTCATGGGCCGATTTTTACCCACGTCGCTCCGTCCTTCAGGTCCTGTCAGCCGCTCTTAGAGTAACCGACAGAACCGGAACGGGCTTCGAAAAAATCGGCGTTTCGCGGCCGGTTCTGCCAGCCGCTCTTACTGGTTCACGGCCGCGGTTTCCGCGGCGATTGCGGTGGGTGATTGACGGAGGGTCTTTAACAGCATTTCCAACGCGACGTATAAGTCGGTCGTCGTCAGGATGCCGACGAGGTTCGTGTTCGAGACCACGGGCAGGCAGTTGATCCCGTAGCCGCACATCAGGTCGATCGCCTGTCCCAGCGGCGCCTCGGGCGAGATCGTCACCAGGTCGGTGCTCATGATCTCGGCGGCCGTCACGCTCTTCAAGACATCCTCTTCCGGATAGCGGCCGGGGCCGAAGCAGCGGATCACGTCGCGGTCGCTCACCACGCCCAGCAGATTGCCGTCGGCGTCGGTCACCAGCGGATGACGGAATTCCTTGGCGTGAAACAGCCGGACCAGCTCCAGCAAGGTCGTATCCCCGGCGACGCAGGCCGGGTTGGCGGTCATGACATCGCCGACCGAGACAATCTCGGACGTGCCGTCTTGCCTCAAACGGCTGCACAGCTCGGCTAATTGCGTGCGTTTGCGATCGAGTCGGTCCATGCCGAAGATCTCGCTTTCGACCAGTGGATTGATCGGAACGGTCGCGCTCGCCCGCACTGCCCGGCGGTGCCAAGAGCCTCTCGCCCGGCGAAGCGCGCAGCCCGCGCGACTGTCCGTCTGGAAACATAGCTCACGCTCGGCGAACTTGCCAACGCGGCACACGGGCAGTAGATTCAGACATGCCTTTCGGAGGGTAAGCGAATGGCTAGCGGCCTGACTCGAAATCAGGTGCCGGGAAACCGGTTGAGGGTTCGAATCCCTTGCCCTCCGCCTTGACGAAAGAGAAACCCCCGCAACGACTTGCGGGGGTTTTTGATGCGCTAGATTGTGGCCTTTGAAGTGACAGCCAAACTCGCCTAACCGGCTGCCGCGGCTGTTTTCAAATCACTGCGATTGCGTGGCCCAAAGCTTGGGTCATCCATGATATGGGATAGCCGGCGCTGGGCTGAAGACACGACGCGCCTGATGGAGACGCTCGCGCGTGACGTGTTCCATTGGAACTGGAAGCAAGCCGCGAAGTATCGAGCGATGAGGGAAGTCATTAGCTTCGCTCGATCGAGCGGCAGCGAATCCGGCGTTAAGGCAATGGTCAACCTGGCGCGTTCTGAGCCAGGCATTGCCGTTCAAAGCTTCTCGACGTATTCCAGCAAGCCGGCGTGGCCCTGCTACTCGACAACAGCGTTACGCTCTCGGCTGGCCTGTTCCGCGGCACGGCTCAGCAGTGGGCGGCCGGGTTCGCGCCCGAACTGGCCCGAGAAGTGGTAAGCACGTCACGGGAACTGGTGCAAGCCGCGCTCGTATCGGCCAACGGCGACGCGCGACGCATTCGCGATGCCCTGGCAACGATCTTTATGAGCGACAGCAGATTAGAGGCAATCAGTGCGACGGAGGGTAACCAGAGCGGTTTCGGCGCCAGAGCATGCCGCGGTCGTCTTCATCCATTCGGACGATTCCAAGCCGCGGTTAGTGCCAATCTGGAGAACGGCCCGCGATGCTCGGGTTTGCGATCGCTGCGCGCCGCTGGCCGGACGATCACGCGACTATTGGGGCTCGTTCGCGCCGATGGGGCCACCGATGTACCCGGTATGCCGATGCTGGATCGAGTGGCTCAATGCCAGAGCGTGGGCGGCAGCGTAAAGGCGCGGCAGGCCAGATTTTTGCGGCCGGCACGGCGCTCCGCTAAGCTGAGGGGATGACCCGACGGTTTCAGTTCAGCTTGAAGGCGTTGTTCATTCTCACCTTCTTCGTGAGCCTGCCGTATGGTTGGCATGCTTGGCGACAGGCGCAATTCGCGAAGCCGTACCGGCGCATTAATGCATTTCGGGCGCTTGGGGGTACCTGTGATACGAAGATCGTTACAGACGACAGGGAGGACGTTCCGGGCGACGGGGCGCAAGCAATGCCAAGGTTTTACCTGACCGCCATTCATCTGGGCGACTCTAGGATGACCGACAAGGATATGCCACTAATTGAGCCGGTCACGACACTCCGAACACTTGATCTAAGCGGGACGAAGATTACCGACGCCAGCTTGAAATGCCTCTGGGGGCTAAAGAAATTAAAGCTGCTCGATTTGCGAGACACTCCAGTTACAGATTCCGGCGTAGCTGACCTCCAAAAGCGACTACCGGACTGCGAGATTTCGCGCTAGCCATGCCCCGCCCACAATTCACTCTCCGCGCGTTGCTGGTCCTGGTGCTGGTCGTAGGGGCCTTCTTCGGTGGTATCGAACTCGGTGCCAAGCGAGAACAGAAGCGATTGGCGTCGGACCGATCCGAGCTGAAGGCCGCTCAAGATGCGCTGCAACGAACCGCCAACACGGTCCAAAGCGCTAAGACGACGCTCGACGAACAGGAGCGAAGGGTGCTCAAAGAACAAGGTGAGCGGGCGAAGATGCTGAACGAACGCGAACGTCGCCTGGCAGAGAAGGCGAAATAACCCCATGCCCCGCCAGTTCTCCCTCAAGACGTTGCTGTGGCTGGCCGCTATCGGGTACGCGATCGTCGCCGTGACTCTCATATTTTATGTAATGGAACAGCGGATCTTAGGTGGCGAGAATCCGCCGTACCCCTTCGAGCAAGACGAACTGGAGAGCTTCCACATTGCCGAAAAGCTCAAGGCTGCCCGGCGAACACGGTAGGAGAAGAGGTAGGGTGCACGACGGTAACGTAAGTCGAACTCTGAAGAGGGTTCCCGCGCGGATCGCCCAGTCGGCATCTCGGTAGTCGACATGGGCGGCAAATTAGAGCCGGAACATCCACGTGTCATTCTATCTCCGTCAGGTAAGATCAACGAGGACATCATCTTCCGTCCCTGAACCGTCGCCGTACCCCGACCTCCCAACCCCGCACCCCGGCGATGAAACGTTCAATCGCCGTTCTGTCCTCTCCGCCTCTTCGTAAGTGGTAGCAGAAAAAGGGTTACGGTGATCAATACCTGTTGATCGGCAGCCCGTCTACCTAAGCCCGCTTTGGGCCGAGTGTCATCAGAAGCGCTATCAAGCGCAGGCTTTTTTGACCGGCCGCTCTTTCTCTGCGTATCGCTCCAAAAGCTGCCCATTGATCGACAAGCCATCCGCTGTGGCGACTGCGCCGACACGCATCGAAGTCACGAGTAGATTTTCTCCTCACTCAGCACGGACGGCCTTGATCCAGTCGATCGGCCGGAGGCGTTGATCGGTGTCTTCGTCCCGCCGTTCTCATGGCGCGCACCACCTGTTCTACACAGCTCACGACGGCTTTGCCACCGAAGGGCAGGCCGGTTGCGATTGGCAGAGCTTCCGAAATCGGCTTGCTAGCTCGACTATTGACAGGGCGGCGCGCACGGTTATTATTTAACTCGTTGGTTAATTAACCTGTAGGTGTAATACACGTGCCCGATCCGCTCAGCCAGACGTTTGCGGCACTCGCCGATCCTACGAGGCGGGCGATGCTGGCCCGGCTTTCGAAAGGCGAGGCCAATGTTTCGGACCTGGCGCAGCCCTTCCTGCGCGAAATGAGCCTGCCGGCGGTCACAAAGCACCTCAAGGTCTTGGAAAAGGCCGGCTTGATCACGAAGACGCGCGAAGCGCAATGGCGGCCGTGCAAGCTCAAGCCCGACGCCTTGAAGGACGTGGCCGATTGGATGGAGCCGTATCGGATCTTCTGGGAGCAGAGTTTCGACCGCCTCGATGCCTATTTGAAAACCGTCACCGCCAAGAAGAAAGAAACAGGAAAGAAGAATGCCAAGCAAAAACAAAAATAACCCGAACGAACTCTGCCTCACCCGCATCTACGACGCGCCCGTGCAAGCCGTCTGGGACGCTTGGACCGATCCCGAACAGGTGGCGCAGTGGTGGGGACCGCGCGGCTTCACGCTCACCACGCATGGCAAGGATCTGCGCCCCGGCGGGCATTGGACCTACACCATGCACGGCCCCGACGGCGTCGACTACCCCAACAAGACGCTGTATTACGAGGTCGAACCGTGCGCCAAGCTCGTCTACGACCACGGCGGCCACGACGACCGGCCGCCCCTCTTCCGAGTCACGGTCCTGTTCTCCGAGGTCAAAGGCGGCACGAAGATGGAGATGACCATGGCCTTCGCCAACCCCGAGGCCGCCATCGAGGCCGGCAAGTTCATCAAGAAGGCGAGCGGCGACTCCACGTGGGATCGTTTGGCCGAATACCTGGAGAAGGAGTCATCCGGCAAGGAGACCTTCGTCATCGCGAGAGCCTTCGACGTGCCGCTCGAGGTGATGTTCCAGATGTGGACCGATCCCGAACATTTTTCGCGCTGGCTGCCGCTGACGGGATTCGACATGCAATTCGTGCATGCCGACATCAAACCGGGAGGGAGCAGTCTCTACTTCATGTCCGCGGCGGACGGTGCCCACAAGATGTACGGCCGGGTCGCCTATCTGGAGATCGAGAAGCCCTCGCGCATCGTCTACACGCAACAGTTCGCCGACGAACACGGCAACGTCGCCCGCCATCCGATGGTTTCCACCTGGCCCGAAACGATGCTCACGACCGTCACCTTGACGGCCGAGGGGCCGGATCGCACGCGCGTGGCCGTCACCTGGGAGCCCCACGGAGCGACGACGCGCGAAGAGCTGGAAACGTTCCTCCGCTCCAAGGCCGGCATGACCCAAGGCTGGACGGGATCGTTCGACAAGCTGGAAGCGTACTTGGAAAACCGCTGAAACGGCGGCGGGCACGAGCGGCGTCCGACGTTGGAGTGCGTAGGCTGGGATGCCTGCGCAGTCTTTCTCTCCTGCGTACGATCCGGCCGTCGCGGCCGGGGAGATTTGGGCGAAGGCACCGCGCTTGCCGATGATGCGCGGGACGCCGGCAATACGATGTCGAAGCCGGCGGTGGGCCGGCGCCGATACCGTTCGCCGCGTGCGCGAGCAGTGGCAGGCAGCCTGCAAGGATGCGGGGAGATCAAGGCCATGCGTCGATCGCTTTTGTTTCGCGTGCTGCCGCTCGTGCTGTTGGCGGCGTCCGCCAGCGTCGTCTACGGCGCCGATCAGCAACATTGGGTCGGCCGTACGGTCATGCCCAAGTCGGACCGCTTCAAACCGCGCAACGCCGGCCGCGTTTCGGCGAAGACGATCGTCTGCGTCCGCAAGGTCGACCGCGTGAAGGGAGATTGGCTGTCGGTGGGCGACGGTTGGTTGCGTGCCGACGAAGTGGTAACCGTCGAAGAGGCGGTGGCCTGGTTCACCACGCGACTCGAGCGGCGGCCGAGTTCCTACGACTATCTGAGCCGCTCCGCCGCGCGTTGCGTGCAGGGCGATTATGAAGGCGCCATCGCCGATTGCGACGAGGCCCTCCACATCAACCCGCGTCTCTACGCCGCCTACTACCACCGCGCGGCCGCACGGGCCGAGCAGGGACAGTTCGAGGAAGCGATTCGCGATTACGATGCCGCGCTGCGGGTCAACCCGCGCTTGCTGGGAGCGTATGTCGATCGTGGCGCCGCGCGGCTCAAGCTGGGCGACGACGCGGGTTCGCTCGCCGATGCCAACCGCGCCCTGCGCTTGGCGCCGCGCGAGGCCGACGCCTACTATGTGCGCGGCATCGCGCGCTACCACCTGCGTCAATATCGCGGCGCGGTGGCCGACCTGAGCTATGTCGTGCGGACCCAACCGGCCCGGGCGGCGGCCTACGACGTGCGCGGCGCGTGCCAGATCGAACTCGGGCAGACCGACGCGGCGCTCAAGGATTTCGACAAGGCGATCGAGATCGATCCGTCGAACGCCAGCGCCGTCGCCCACCGCGATCGTCTGCGGGTGGCGCGAGCCACCACGAACTAGCCGCTCGTCGCCGTCGGTGTCGGGCGATTTCCTGCCAGAGCGCACGCGCTGTTGCCCGCGCGACGGCGGGCCATGCATCGCCGCGCCCGCGGCGTTAGACTGGGGGCGGCGGACGCCGGGCGGTGGCATCGACGAGCAGTGCTCGGCACGCGGCTTGCACCTCAGCCGTCATCCGCCCGACACCACCGCCCTGCTTGGATGCCGCCATGAGCTATGGCTACGAAGACCGCCAGCCGCAATTCCCCCTCGGCCGCTTGCTGATCGCCGGGGTGATCGCCCTGATTTCGATCGTCTCGTACCTGGGCACCCGCAGCACGAATGAGCTGACGGGCGAGGTCCAGCACGTGAGCATGTCGGTGCAGCAGGAGATCGGCATGGGTTTGCAGGCGGTCCCCGAAATGGAGGCGCAATACGGGGGCGAAGCGTCCGATCCGCGCGGCCGGGCGCTGGTGACGAAGGTCGGCCAGCGACTGGTCGAGCACTCGGTGGCCGCCAAGAGCCACTACAAGTTCCATTTTCATCTGCTCGCCGATCCCCGGACGATCAATGCCTTCGCCCTGCCGGGCGGCCAGGTCTTCATCACCGAGGGGTTGTTTCGGCATCTGAAGACCGAAGGTCAACTCGCCGGCGTCCTCGGGCACGAGATCGGCCATGTGATCGAGCGCCATAGCGCCCAGCAACTGGCGAAGAGCCGGCTCACCGAAGGGCTGACCGGCGCGGCGGTCATCGCCTCGTACGACCCGAACAATCCACGCAGCCGAGAGACCGCGGCGGTCGCGGCCGCCATCGGGCAGCTCGTCAACCTGCGATACGGCCGCGGCGACGAATTGCAGGCCGACGAATGGGGCGTGAAGCTGACGGCCTCCGCCGGCTACGATCCGCGGGCGATGATCGGCGTGATGGAGATCTTGGAGGAGGCGGCGCATGGGGCCGAGCCGCCCGAGTTCTTCAGCACGCACCCCAACCCCGAGCACCGGCTGAAGCGCATCAAGGAGCTCATCGCCAACGAATTCCCCGACGGTGTGCCCGACGGGCTGGAACAGTAGCCCGCGGCACACTATCGGTCCTGTAGGGTGAGCCTCAAGCCGAGCACCTCGTACTCGTTGGGCGGCATCGCAACGTTGACGATGCGGTACGGATAGATTTGCAATTCGGGCAGCCATTCGGCCAACTGATGGGCGCTGTGTTGCGAAACCGTTGTCCCCGCCAGCCAGAGAAGGCGCAACTTCGTGAGCGGCCGAAGCTGTTCCAGGCCGGCACCGCTGATCGAACTATCGGCGAGGCTGAGCTGTTCGAGCGAAGTGAGCTTGCCGAGAGACGCCAGACCCGCCTCACCAAGCGAAACATTTATGAGCGACAAGCTTTTGAGTTGTCGCAAAGCCGTGAGCGATTCGCAGTCGGCATCGGTGATCGATTTCGCCGGCGTCTCGATCGAGGTCAGTCCCGTGACCTGTGCCAGGCCAGCCAGCGAAAACTGATCGGAATGGAAGGAGATCCTTTCCAGCGATCCGAGCCCCTTCAAATGCGCCAACCCCTCGTCGGTAACTTTCGTTCTTCCCAGCCCGAGCGTTCTCAACTGCTGAAAACCGGCAAGGTGCGGCATGCCGGCATCGGTAATGAACGTACCGGAGAGTGACAGATGCCGCAGCGCGGGCAAGTGGGCCAGGTGCGCCAATCCTTCGTCGTCGATGCCACAGTTGTCGAGATTGAGTCCCTGCAGATTGACCAGGCCCGCCAGGTGCCGCAAGCCCTGCGACGTGATCTTGGTGTGCGCCAAATTCAATTGCTTCAACTCGTGCAGGCCGGAGATCTCTGCCAGGCCGGCATCGCCCACGGGGTTGTGCATGAGGTCGAGCAGTCGCAAGCGTTTGAGGCGGCCCACGTGCTGCATGTCGGCATCGGTGACGCCATAATCTCCCTCCGAGCTCACTCCCGGCGTGCTACCTCCCGTCCCGAGGCGCGAGCTGTTGTCCCACAGAAGCAGAGCAGGTGCCGTATCGCCGTCGGCGTGCAACGCCGCGAATAATTGCGGCGGCCGCGTCTCCGATTCACGACCGATCTTGCGCAAGGCGGCGCGCACGCACGCGCGGACATTCTCGCGCGGATCGTCGAAATGCTCGACCAGCGCGTCGGCGGCCTGTCGCGCGGATGGACCGACGTGTTGCAGCGCGTGGGCGGCGTTTCGAGCCGTCTCGTCGTCGTCACTGCCGAGCAGCGCGGCGATCGCCCGCACGGCCTTTTCGCCCCAGATAGGTTCGCTCGCGACCTCTTCGCTCGCGGTCCGGTACCCCGCGCCTCCTTCAGGTGGTGCGCCCATTCTGCTCAGCGCAACCAGCGCTGCCAATCGCACCCGACGATCGGTATCGTGTGCCGCCTCCGTAAAGGGATCGAGATCCGGGTCGGGGTCGCGCGCCAGCAATGCCACCGCCGTGCGGCGCACGAGCGGATCGGGATCGTTCTTCATCCCGGCGATGAGCTCGTCCTGTCGAATGGCCGTGAGGTTGGACAGGGCCGCGTAGACCTCGGCCCGCACGAGCGCGTCGGGGTCCGCGAGCCTTTCGCGCAGGTCCCCGACCGCGTGGTCCGCATCAAATCCCTGTCGGCCCAGTTCGATCGCGGCCCGTCGCCGCACGTCGGCGTCGGCGTCCGAAAGCAAGGCCGCCAGCTCATCGACGCCGTCGGCCTCCAAGCGGCCGAGCGCGAGAAAGGCCGCCGTTCGCACGGAATCGTCGCTGTCGTGCAGAGCGGGACGCAATCCAGCGATCGTCGGTCCGGGAGGCGCGCCGATGCGACCCAGCGCGGCGGCCGCTTGCCGACGCACGTTCACGTCGCGATCTTCGGCCGCAACCACCAACTCGTCGACGGCCCCGGCCGCCTTCGAGCCCAGCCGGGCCAACGCCAGGCCGGCCAACTCGCGCCCCAGGGCGTCGCTTTCCCGGAGTGCCTGCACCAGAGCCGGTACTACCGCGGCGTCGGCACGTTCCAGTTGATCGGCCGCGATGCGGCGCGCGCTCAACGGCCGCGCCGAATCGCGCAGCACGGCCACGCGTTGGTGTGCCGTCATCGGCCGTTCGCGATGGACCATCCACCACCCGGCGGCGGCCAGCGCGGCGAGCCAGAAACAGGCTCGCACCAGGTGACCGGTCCACGTCCGTTCAGCGAAATCGTCATCCATGGCCCACACCTCCCGAGTTGAGAAGGTTAGAGCAACCGACAAAACCGGGTCGCGCCCCACAGCCGATTTTCTCCCACGGCACTCGCGCTTCCGGGGTTTGTCAGCCGCTCTCAGACATCCCGATTGTCGGGCCTGTCGCCGCCAAGAGCAACCGTTGCGGGTCGTGTCGTGTGCCGCACGAGCCGTTCTGCGGATCCGTCGCGGGCGCCTATCGACCGATCAGTCGGGGTCCCAGTACTGATCGAAGCCGAGCCAGAGGCTGCGGGCGTAGCGGAAGAACCACAGCGGAAAGACCACGCAATAGGTCGTCAACCCGACGAGCAACGCGTCGTTGCTGACGCTGCTGCCGAAATAGAACGCGAAGTAGGCGATCGTGACCACGAGCGCGGTCAAGCCGTAGTTGAAGTAGATCGACCCCAGATAGAAACCGGGTTCCTGGAGAAAGTTTAGGTCGCAGGTGGGGCAACGAGGCCGCATGAGGAACCAACCGAGGAATAGCTTCGATTCGCCGCAGCGCGGGCAACGCAGCCGGCAACTGCGTCCCACCGTTCGCCAGAACGGCAACTGCGTTTTTTCGAGCTCTCGGTGTTCGCTGCTCACGGGTGTCAGCATGGCCGATTTTCGCGCGACGTTCAACCGCTTTACGCAATCGGTCGGCTTCCGCAACACGTTGACCGGCAACAGGTTTCGCACGTGCGGCGAATGTCGTGAACCAACCTTCGCTATCCGGGAGACGTAGAATAGACTGCTTCCAATGAATTCGCTCCGGCCGTGCCCTTTCTTTGGGCCGCGTCCCAAGACGCATCGGCTACCCGACGAATAACGTGCAGGGATCGAGAGCACAGACAAGAGAGTGAGGTTTTGGTCCGATGTTTTACTTTGATCCGATGTACTTCCTGTTCATCTCGCCCGCGCTCCTGCTGGCGATGTGGGCACAGTTCCGCGTCCGCTCGGCCTATGCCGAGGCGCAGCAGGTGCCCGCGCCGATGACGGGTGCCGACGCGGCCCGCCGCGTGTTGGATGCAGGGGGGGTATATGACGTGCAGATCGAGCCGGTTCCCGGAGAACTTACCGATCACTACGATCCGAGCGCTCGCGTATTGCGTTTGAGCAGCGGCGTCTACGGCACCCGGTCGATGGCGGCCGTCGGCATCGCCGCGCACGAAGCGGGCCACGCCCTGCAACACGCGAAGCACTACGCGCCGTTGGTCGTGCGGAACCTGGCGGTGCCGGCCGCGAGCTTCGGCAGTGGTATGGGCCTCTTGATCTTGTTCGTCGGCGCATTGATGCACGCCCCGGTATTGATCTGGGCCGGCATCTTGCTGTTCGGTTGCGTGGTGTTCTTCCAGGTGGTGAACCTGCCCGTCGAGTTCGATGCGAGCGCGCGAGCCAAAGACGAGCTCGTGTCGCTCGGCCTCATCAATCCCGACGGGCTGGTCTACGTGCGGCGCGTGTTGAACGCGGCCGCCTGGACGTATGTGGCGGCGACGCTGCAAAGCGTGCTGATCCTGCTCTATTACATCATGCGATTCTCGAACAATGAGCGTGACTGAAAACCGCGGGCGGACCGGGAACCGCGAGAGGGCAGAGCCGGCTCGGCCGGCCGCGGGGCAGGCGGCTACGGCGTGAGCGGTTCTTTCGGGCGGGTGGATTTTTTCTTGCGTTTCCGCGAGCTGCGCTTGGTCTCGGCTTGGCCGATGCGCCAGGCCAGCCGGCCGTACAGTCGCCCTTCGATGAAAATCAATGTCGCCAGCAGAGGCGGCATGAACAGCCCCATCGCATAGGACAAGAAATACACGCCCAGCGCGGTGATGCCAAAGATCATGCCCAACATCAGCACCGATTCGACGAAGACGATCAGCCACGCGCCGGGCGTCTTGGCCAGGCTGCCGTACATGACGGGCGAATAGGGCGTGAAGAGGGAGGCGGCCTCCATCGACGACAAGATAAACAGCGGGAAGAAGAGATTCGCCGCGATCGCGGTCGCCAGTCCGCCCCAGAGCGGCTCGGTGAGTATGCCGACGGGCCAGGCCAACGCCGAAGCGGCCGCCAGCGACAGGCCCAAGTGCAGCCCGACATAGAGCATCGTGCCCACGCGTTCTCGCCAGTCGCCCTCGGGCCAGCTCGCGACCTCGTCGTTGCCCGACCCGGTGTCTTGCACGATGGCCACGAAACATTCGGCCGCGTAGGACAGCGCCCACACCCAGAACCACATCAGCGGCAGCATCAGCAGCCGAGCCATCATCGCATAACGGAAGTCGCCGCTGAGCAACCACGCCGCCAGGGCCGAAACGCCGCACGCGGGGACGAGCAGCATCGAGAGGATCGCCCACCGCGCCCAGGCTCCGGGCCACCAAGGAAACGTGAACACCCCGCGGATGAACCACCCGTTGTCGGGCGGCGCAGGGGGCGCTTCCTCGGGCTCGTTGGCCCGCTCGACGGTCAGGTAATGAAACTCGGTCTCCGCGCGCTTGGGTTCGGCACCCACCGCGTATTTGCCGGGTGTCGGCAGTGTTTTTGTCTTTTCCGGCTCGGGCGGTGGTGGGATGACAAAGACGCTATCGCAGTCGGGGCAGCGGGCCTTCTTACCGACGTGCGACCGCCGCGGATGCAGCCGCGCCTGGCACTTCGGGCAGAGTACCAAAAAGATATTGGCATCGACCGATTCGCTCCGCGCCGCCGCCAAGGGGTCGCGCACGCCGTACTCGCCCGGATCGCGTTTTTTGGGCGCCGCCTCGGGTTTGGGCGGCTGGGGTACGAGGACCGCCGAGTAGCAGTCGGGGCAGCGCACCTTCCGGCCGGCCTTTTCCACTCGCGGGTGCAAGACGGCCCGGCACGTCGGGCAGGTGACGCGGACATACCGTGGGTCGTCGCCGGCGGACATGTTTATCAGCTTACGCCTCCCCCATTCGCGAAGCAAATTGGCGGCGTCCCAACGCCGTTAGAGCGAGTCGGAGGCTAGCCGAACGCATTATCAATCATTCACCGCTCGCGTTTCAGTAAGTCAAGCTTCACCCCGCCGCTCTGGCGCGGTCTAATGGACCTTGTGGCGCAATAAGCAACAGGTCGATCGCGATATGGTCTATCGCCGCCGCCTGCAATTCCGCTTGGCAACGCTGCTTTTGGCGGTGGCCGTAGCGGCGTTTGCAGCTCACTGGTTTGCCGCATGGCAGCGAGCCGACGGCGCCAGGCGCGAGTTTGAGCAGGCGGAAAGTGCCGGCGAGATTTCCCGTGCCGAGGAGGCGTCTTCAAAACAGCTCGCGGCCGACTTGGCAGTACCATTTGCAAATTCACGGAGGGAAAGAATCGCCTTCCTGAACCGTATGGCGTCGATTCAGAAGCTCTATGAGAACATCCTAGGTGTCGGCTTTTTCCTAATGACGAAGTGCGAGCGACATACCTCGAAACCGTCAAACGGAAGCGGGCCGAGCGCGAGGCGATGGAACATGAGCTTGGGGTCAAGGCAGACTTGAGGTGATACCGAGACCGCCCCTTAACCTAGTACCCCACCCCATGAGCACCCCATGACCACCCCATGACCCGACGGTTTCAGTTCAGCGTGCGAAGGTTGCTGGGGGTGATGCTGGCGGTTGCTCTTTGCTGTTCGCTATTCATCAACGTTCCGCCTGGGGCACTCGTCAGCCTTGGAGCGTTCGCGTTGTTTTCTTGGTCGTGGGCCTTTGACCTGACGCGCCTTTCACGGTAATCCCCATGCTCCGCCCACAATTCACCGTCCGCGCGTTGCTGGTGCTGATGCTGACCTTGGCCTGTTTCTTTGGGGGGATTGGGTTTGAGCGGGAACGGCGCAGGCGAGAAGAGGCAGCAGCCCATACCGTCTCGGCTAAAACTAAATGGGACCTATTCCAGCGTGCCTTCCAGGGAGCGGAATCAAGGCCGTAGGAATAGCCCTCTGCCCACTTCCCAGGCACCCCGATAAACTAATCTTCCCGGTTTACGTTTGACATCCGGTCGGCAGCGCGGCTGTTGGGACACCACCGCAAAACTCCGGCGCTTGCACCCGTGCGGCGGCTCGATCAAGATAACGGCGATCACGTTCGCCCGCGCCCGCCCGGTCACACATGACGCCCCCCGCCTCGTTGCTCCAGGAAATCTGCACCCTCTTCGGGCAGCCTGTGGCCGGCAACCCCACGCAGTACATGGTGGAGAAGGCGTTCGCTCATCACGGCTTGGAGTGGCGTTACCTGACGCTGGAGGTGTCGCCGCAGGACCTGGCCGACGCCGTGCGCGGCATGCGGGCCATGGGCTTTCGCGGCGGCAACATCACGAAGCCGCACAAGGTGGCGGTCGTCTCCTGCTTGGACCGCCTGAGCGATGCGGCCGCCCTGATGGGTGCGGTCAATTGCATCGTGCGCGAGGAGCGGCTGCTCGTGGGCGAAAACACGGACGGCAAGGGATTCATGAAATCGCTGAGCGGCCTGACCGATCCGTCGGGCAAACGCGTCGTGCTGTTGGGGGCCGGGGGCGCGGCACGGGCCATCGGCGTCGAGCTGGCGCTGGCGGGCGCGGCCGGCATCACGGTCGTCAATCGTACGGCCGAACGGGGACAGCAACTCGTCGACCTGCTCAACTCCAAGACACACGCCGCGGCCAGTTTCGTCCCCTGGACGGGCGATTTTGCCATTCCGGGCGACGCCGAGATCGTGATCAATGCCACGAGCATCGGCATGAACGATCCCGATGCCCGCGTGCCGGTCGATTTTGGCGGCGCGGCGAAAACACTCGTCGCGGCCGATGTCGTGGCCAATCCGCCCGACACCCGCTTCCTGGCCGACGCCCGCGAGCACGGGGCGACGGTGCTCGACGGCCTGGGCATGATCGTGAACCAGGCGGCGATCGCCTTCCAGCTTTGGACGGGAATCGAGCCCGATACCGTCGTCATGCGTGAAGCCGTCGAAGAGTTTTTGGGGGTTTGACCGCCGCCGCGCAGTCGGCGTCGGACTGGCAAGTTTGGAGCCGAGCATGAGAGCCGTTGTCTGTGCCTTCGTCGTCTGCTGTTCGGCGGTGGCCGCCGCCCCGCCGCCGAAACCCGCGGCCGAAGAAGCGAACTCCGTCAGCCTGTTCGATCGCACGACGCTCGTCGGCTGGGATAACGGATCTCGCCCGGCAACCGGTTGGCGGATGGCCGACGGCGTACTGCAAGGCCAGGCCGATTCGTCGCCGCTGTTGTCGGGTTGGAGTTGGGGAGATGTCGAATTGAGCTTCCGCTGGCGAGCCGGCCGAGGCACGAAGTGGCGCTTCGTGCTGCGTGGTCTGCCGACGGGAGAATCGCTCGGTGAGGTCCGATTGAGTACCGGTGCGACGAGCGCGGCGAATGCCTCGCAGGAGACGGGCAGACCGAGCAGGCTTGATATCGAGGTTCCATCGACCGCCGACGGCTGGCAGGCAACCGTGGTGAAACGCCGGGGAGACCGGCTCGAGGTGACGAGCGGCAGGTCTTCGGCCGCGCTGACGATCGGCGCCGCGCGATTCGCTTTGGAGCTGTCGCTCAGCGGAGGTGATGGTTCGCTCGCCGATCTGCGGGCGGTCGAACCGGCCGGTGACCCGCTCTACAACGGCAAGGACCTCGGCGGTTGGTGGACTCCGGGGAATCTCGACTCGTGGCGACCCGAGCCCGACGGCATCGTCTGCGTCAACAACAACGGCAACTACTTGCGCACCGAACGGGAGTACGCCAACTTCACGCTCTCGTTCGGCTACAAGATGGCCCGCGGCGGCAATTCGGGCATCGGCATCCGTACGGCTCGTGAGGGCTGGCCCTCGGGCGATGGCATGGAACTGCAAATGCTCGACGAGACGGATGGCACGCCGATCACGCGGCACTCGACGATGGCCATCTATGGGAATCTCGAACCGCTCGCGCGGGCCGACCGTTCGCAGGAGTGGAACCGCGTGGTGATCAAGGCCGAAGGGTACATGATCTCGGCCTGGGTCAACGGCGTGCTCGTGCAACACGCCAACACGTCGGAATTGCCCGAACTGCGGCGGCGAAACCTCAAAGGTTGGATCGGCCTCCAAGATCACGGTGCTCGCACCGAGTTCCGCGATTTGCGGGTGCTCGCAGCGCCCGATGGCCTCGGGCTGCCGGCATGGCAAACACCGCGTTCGCAAGACGGCTCGCAGCTCGTGCTCGAACGATTGATGAACCCGGAGCGGCTGGCCATCGCCGACGGTTTTGGTTCCGGCGCCGTGGCCGGTCATGCGCAGGGCAAGGACGAGCGGGTGCTGGCCGAACTGGCGGGGCCCGCGGCGGTGGTGGTCTTCTCGCGCAGCAACCAGGCGGGGCAGCTCGCGTTCTACTTCGACGGCGAATCGGAGCCGCGCTTGCAGTGCCCGGCCGACAAGTTGCACGAACACCTGCCGTTCGTCGGCCAGGACGTGCAACCGCTCCTCACCTATTTGCCCTTTCGCCGATCGCTCAGAGTAACGGTGCGTGACGTGGGTCCGAAACGGGTCGATTACCGGCTCGATTACGTGACGTTCCCCGCCAGCGTGTCGCTGGAGGATTTTGGAGATGTGGAGCGAGGCTTATGCGTCGCTCGCGGGCTGCTGCCGGCCCTTTCGTACCGCAACGAACAGTTGGGATGGGGCACGCATCGCGAAGCCGACCCGTTGCCGCGCGCCGGGTTGGAGAACCAGAAAGTCGACGAGCAGGACCGGGTGAAATTCGTCGATTTGAAGGGACCGGGCATCGTCGAGTGGACAAAACTGATCGCTGCTCCGTCGCTGTTGAACGACGACGATCTGTGGCTCGAAGTCACGGTCGACGGCGAATCCGAACCGGCGATCGCCGCGCCGGTCCGTTATTTCTTTCCCGGCCTGGCAGGAGGCAACTATCCGAACTACGCCGTGCTCAATCGCAACGGCTGGACGAACATGCTGCCGCTCCCCTACCGTTCGCGATTGACGATCGCCGTGGCCAATCATGGCCGCCGCCCCGTGCAGCCGGTCGGTCTGCAAGTGTCGTATCAGCCGCTCGAAGACGCGAACGATCCGCGCCTCGCGCGCCGGCTGCGCGGCC
This sequence comes from Pirellulales bacterium, assembly GCA_035547915.1. Taxonomy (GTDB): domain Bacteria; phylum Planctomycetota; class Planctomycetia; order Pirellulales; family JAICIG01; genus DASSFG01. Next base: position 32,279 of record DASZTS010000027.1, read on the forward strand.
TGTTCGAGACCGAGGCCGGATCGTCCGCCGAGCGCTCGTGGGTCAAAACATCGGGGAGCGGACGGCTCATCGGCCTGGTGACGCAATGTGCCAAGAAGATGGCCGGCGTCGACTCGCTCACGATCGACGGCCGACCGCAAGACGGTTGGCATTCGCCCGACTGGCAATCGTTGTTGGGTATTGGCGCAGGCACCGCCGACGAGCGTCACAGCCTGAGCGGCCGGCAGGGGGAATTTCAATGGCGGTTCTTCTTGCTGGCTCCGCCCGAATTCCGCGACTCGCTGGAGCTGCGTGCCACCGACGGCCCTCCGCTCGGCAACCGCCTGGCCCTGTTCTTGCTCGACGCCCGATAACGCACGCCGACGTGCATCTCAGCCGGCCGGCTCCTGCTGCGTGATGCAATGGAAGGCACCCAGGCCCCAGGCCAGTTCCACGGCGCGAAGGCCACAAATCCGCCGATCGGGGAAGAGCCGCGTCAGCGTCTCGATGGCCGTCGCGTCGGTCGGCTGGCCGAACTGCGGCACGACGACGAGACCGTTGGCGATATAGAAATTCATATAGCTCGTCGGCAGGCGATGTTCGCCGTGGAAGACGGGTGCGGGCATGGGCAGCTTGACGATTTCCAGCGGGCGGCCCTGTTCGTCACTCGCCGCCTGCAACCGTGCGAGGTTGTCGCGCAGCGGTTCGTAGTTGATGTCCCGCGGATTGCTTTCGACGGCCGCGACCACGGTCCGTGGCGACACGAAGCGGGCCAACTCGTCGATGTGTCCGTCGGTGTCGTCGCCCACGATGCCGCCGCCCAGCCAGATCACGTGTCGCGCACCGCAATAGTCGGCCAGGTAGCGTTCGATCTCCTCGCGCGTCATCCCCGCATTGCGATTGGGATTGAGCAGGCATTGCTCGGTGGTGAGCAGGCTGCCGCTGCCGTTGACGTCGATCGCGCCCCCCTCCAACACGATGCCCGGTTCGAAGCGGCGGCGGCCCAGCAGGTCGGCGATGCCGCGCGGCACCTGCTGGTCGAGATCGAAGGGCGGGTACTTGCCGCCCCAGGCGTTGTAGCCCCAATGGACGAGCGCCGGCTCGGCGTCGGCCGGACCGCTGAGAAACGTCGGACCGTGATCGCGCATCCAGGCGTCGTTGGTCGGGATGTCGTGCAGCGTGACTCGCGGCAGATCTCCGACCAGGCGACGGGCCTCGCTCAACACGGCAGCGCCGCCCGCCAGAATGTGCACGGGCTCGGCCGTAGAGAGCACGCGGACCAACTCGGCCCAGATTCCGGGCACCGGCTCGAATTGCTCCGGCCAAGAGTTGCGGTTGTGCGGCCAAGAGAGCCAGGTCGCCGCGTGCCGCTCCCATTCCGCGGGCATGCGGTAACCGAGATGGGCCGGAACGCTGGAAGCGTGCACCAAGACGAAGTACCCCTGTTAATCGAGATACCGCTTGACGAGGTCGCCGTAGGCGTCGATGCGGCGGTCACGCAAGAACGGCCAATGGGTGCGGACCACGTCGATCTGGTCGAGGTTGCACTCGACGACGAGCGTGGCTTCGGCATTGTGGTCGGCCCGGGCCAGCACATTGCCGTTCGGGTCGGCCACGAACGAGGCCCCCCAGAATTCGATATTCCCTTCCATGCCCGTGCGGTTGACGGCCGCCACGAACACTCCGTTGGCGATGGCGTGGCTGCGCATCATCGTCTCCCAGGCCGAGTGCTGGCTGACGCCAAACTCGGCCTTCTCGCTGGGGTGCCAACCGATCGCCGTCGGATAGAAGAGGATCTGTGCCCCGGTCAGCGCCGTGAGGCGGGCGGCCTCGGGATACCATTGGTCCCAGCACACGCACACGCCGGCCCGCCCGTAGCGCGTGTCGCAACTCCTGAAGCCCAGATCGCCCGGCGTGAAATAGAATTTTTCGTAGTAGAGCGGATCGTCGGGGATGTGCATCTTGCGATACAGACCGACCTGTTCGCCATCGGCATCGAACACGACCGCCGTGTTGTGATAGAGCCCGGGGGCGCGGCGCTCGAAGAGCGAACCGATGATCGCCACGCCATGCTCGCGCGCGGCCGCCGCCAACGCTTCGCTCGTCGGGCCGGGGATCGGCTCCGCGTCGCCAAAACGGGCATGGTCTTCCGACTGACAGAAATACTCGCCCGCGAACAACTCTTGCAGGCAGACGATCTGCGCCCCGGCCGCGGCGGCTTCGGCGATGCGCGACAGCGCCTTGCGCAGGTTCGGCTCTTTCTCGCGCGTGCAGTTCATCTGCACCAGACCGATCGTCACCTTCGACGGCGGCGCGGCACGCGGCGATCGTTCCTCTTTTCGTTTCGACGGCATCATGTTTTGATGGTAGCGTAGCAGGCACGAGTAGAGAATGGGGCGTTCGACTATGAAACGATCACACGACGCGTTGGCTTGGATCGACCGCGAATTGGCGGTGCTCTCCGAACGCGACCTGCTGCGCCGGCTGCGGACGCACGGGGGACGGCAGGGCGCCGTGCTCGAATTCGGCGGACGCGAGTTGATCAACTTCGGATCGAACGACTACTTGGGGCTGGCCGGCGATCCGCGCTTGGCCGTGGCTGCCAAGATCGGGCTCGATGAAGAGGGCTGCGGGAGTGGAGCGAGCCCGCTGTTGGTCGGGCATAGTTCCGCGCTGGCGCGGCTCGAGCAGCGGCTGGCGACGTTCGAGGGGACGGAAGCGGCCGTTGTCTTTCCGTCGGGCTTCGCGGCGAACCTGGGAACGATCGGGGCGCTCGTCGGACCGGGCGACGCCGTGTTCAGCGACGAGTTGAACCATGCCAGCATCGTCGACGGTTGCCGGCTTTCGCGGGCACAGGTCCACATCTATCCGCACGGCGATTGCGGCGCGCTCGAATCGCAATTGGAGGCGGCCAAGTCCTTTCGGCGGCGCCTCGTCGTCACCGACAGCCTGTTCAGCATGGACGGCGACGCGGCGCCGCTGGCCGAGTTGGCGCGGCTCGCCGACCAATACAAGGCCATGCTCATGGTCGACGAAGCGCACGCCACGGGTGTTTTCGGGCCGCAGGGGCGCGGCGTCTGCGAGTGGCTGGGCATCGAAGACCACGTGGCGGTGCGCGTCGGCACGCTCAGCAAGGCACTCGGCGCGGCCGGCGGATTCGTTTGCGGCCCCCGCTCGCTCATCGAATGGCTGGTCAACCGCGCGCGGCCCTATGTCTTTTCCACGGCCTTGCCGCCGCCCATCGCCGCGGCAGGCATCGCCGCCGTCGACATCGTTGGGCAAGAGCCGGCCCGGCGGACCGATCTTCTCCGCCGAGCCCAGTGGCTGCGTGCGGAACTGACCGCCCGGGGGTGGTCGACCGGCGACTCGACGAGCCACATCGTGCCGTTGGTCGTGGGTGAAGCTCGGCGGGCGTTGGAACTGTCGGCGCGGCTGGCCGACGGCGGCGTCTGGGTGCCGGCCATTCGCCCGCCCAGCGTGCCCGCAGACGGCTCGCGACTGCGCATCAGCCTGTGTCATGGCCACGACGAGACCATGTTGGGGGCCTTGTTGGCCGCCTTGGACCGCACTGCGTCGGTCCGCTGAGAGCGGCCGACAAGACCCGAAAGCGGGAGCGCCGTGGGAGAAAGAAGCGGCGGTGGAACGCCGATCTTTCCGTATTCGTTCGGCCGATCGGCCAGATTACGCCAGCCCGTGCGGAATGAAAGCGCCGCCGCGTCGTCCTATCCATGATGACCCCAACCCAGGTCGCGAGCCTGATCGACAAACACGCCGCCACCCTGGTGCTGTTTGCGCGGCAGTGGTGCCGAGAGCCCGAAGACGTGGTGCAGGATGCGTTTGTGAAACTCGTCCGGCAGCGTCAGCCGCCCTTGGACGCGGTGGCCTGGCTGTACCGCGTGGTCCGTAACGGCGCGATCGATGCGGGCAAGACGGCCCAGCGGCGGAAACGCCGCGAAACGGTCGTCTCGCGGCCCGAGCGGTGGTTCGTCGAAGACGAGATCGACGGGCTCGACGCGGAGACGGCCGTGGCCGCACTCGAGCGGCTCGCCGGCGAGGAACGCGAGGTCATCGTGGCCCGATATTGGGGTGGCTTGAGTTTTGAACAGATCGCGGCGATGGTCGGCTGCTCGGCCAGCACGGCCTTCCGCCGCTATACCTCCGCTCTGGAACAACTTCGCCGGAATTTGGGGATACCATGTCCGAACCGCTCATCGAACGCCTGAGTCGTTTCACTCCCGCCGCCAGCGGCCTCGATCGCGACGCATTGCTGTTCGCGGCCGGCCGCGGTTCCGCGCGGCCGAACCGCGGCTGGATGCTGCTTTCCGGCTTCTTGGCCACGACCCAGCTCGTCGCGTTGGGGCTCTTCTTGCCGCAGGCGGCCGGATGGAACCGGTCATCCGCCGGGGCGATTGCCGTGCGGCCCACGCCGCCCCTGGCAAGCAGTCGGACGGAGCCGGATGCGGTGGCCGATCCGCGCATCTGGACGGTCCGCCATGACCTGGACGAGGTTCGGCTCCAGGAGCGCCTCGGCGAATCGCTCGTACTCTCCGACACCGAACCGGTTCTGCGCGCGTTCGGCGATCCGCAGTCCGCCGCGGTGAACTGATCATCTATCCGAAGTGGCGTTTGAAAGGACGCCCCTTATCGTTTTGTGTTGCCGCTGTCGCATTTTTTCCCAGGAGATGCTATGTACCGAACTCTATGTCTTGTGGCCATGTCGACCCTGCTTGCGCTGCCTTGCCGCGGCGAGGAAACGGTCGATGCGAAGGAAACGCTCATTCGCCTGACCGTGTCACCGGCGGCGGCGCCCCAACCTGCGTTGAAATACACCCTCTTGCCCGAGATGCGGGACATGGAACCGGGCAATCCCGTCCAGGGCTACATGCTCGGCTTCATGGAGCAGGAGAAGTTCTTTTTCGACAAGCAAACGGTCGAGCGGCGCGACCAACTCTTGAAGATGCCGCTGGCGGAGCTACCGAAAGACGAAGTGAAGGACTACGGTGGCTCGGCGCTCAAGCAGGCCGATTGGGCGGCCCGGCTCGACCACGCCGACTGGCAGATCCTGCTCAAGCTGAAGGCCCAGGGAATCAGTCTGCTCATACCCGACGTGCAACAATTGCGGGTGCTGGCTCGCGCGCTGAAGGTGCGGTTTCGCGGCGACGTCGCCGATCATCGCTTCGACGACGCGGTGCGCACCGCCCAGACGATGTTCGCCCTGTCGCGGCATTTGGGCGAGCATTTGACGTTCATCGGTAACCTGGTAGGTGGTATCGTCGCTCACCTGGCTATCGATCCGCTAGAGGAGATGATCGGTCAGCCCGGGTGTCCCAATCTGTATTGGGCGCTGACCTATCTGCCGAGCCCGCTCGTGCGAACGGATATCGGTGCGCAAGGCGAACGGATCTGGATCGGGCCGATGTTTCGCGACCTGGACGACAAGGCACCCCTGAGCGAAGCGCAGCTCAAGCGTGTCGTGGCCTTTTTCGAAAAGGTGGTGGAAGGAACGAAAATCCTCGGTGGAAAAACGTTGCGTGAATGGCTCGACGTCCAGGTCAAAGACAATGCGGTCGTCGCGGCGGCCCGCCGCCGTCTGGCGGACGCGGGAATCTCGCCGGAGAGACTGTCGAGCTTTCCCGCGGAACAGGTGTTGTTGCTCGACGAGAAGCGCGCCTGCATCGAGCGACTGGACGACGTCATCAAGGTCGTCCAGTTGCCTGCATCGCAAGTCGACGCGTTTTCCGAACAGATTCTGGCGAAGGGGCCGATTCTTTTCGATATGGCCCCGTCGTTTGAAAAGGTCAAGCGAGCGCAAATCCGGCTCGACCAGCGGATCGCCCTGTTGCGTCACGTCGAAGCCTTGCGGCTCTATGCGGCCGAGCATGGCAAGCTGCCGGCCAAGCTGTCCGACATCTCGGTCCCCTTGCCTGAAGATCCGTTCAGCGGTCAACCGTTCCGTTATGAGCTGAACGGCAAGACCGCCCACCTGCGCGGCACGGCTCCGAAAGCCGAGGCGAACAATCCTACCTTCAACCTGCACTACGAGCTGACGCTGCGGAACTGAATCTCCGCGACGTAGCGGAACTGCATTACGGCGGCGCTGCATTACGGCGGCGCTGCATTACGGCGGCGCTGCGGAGCTGGTCCGCCGAGAGATATCCGCTCGCGTCGAGCTTCATCGAGCGGACAAAACCGCTGCGGTTGGCCGCCCGCACCTTGAACGTCGGGCGGCCAACCGCTAGTTTACCGCCATGTCAAACCGCAAATTCAAGGTCGTCATCACCGACTTTCTGACCCACTCGCCCGAGACGGAAGAGCGTATCCTGGGCGACATCGCCCGCGTCGACGTGCTCTGTGCCGATTACGAAGAGCAACTCGCCGGCCACATCGAAGACGCCGACGCGTTGATGATCTACCACACGCTCAAGCTCAGCTCCCGGTCGATCGAACGGCTCTCGCACTGCAAGCTGATCGTGCGGTGCGGGGTCGGCTACGACAACGTCGACTGGCGGTTCGCCCACGAGCGGGGAATTCCCGTGGCCAACGTCCCCGATTACGGCACCGAAGAGGTGGCCGATTCGGCGATCGGGCTGCTGCTGAGCATGACGCGCGGTATCTCGCTCCTGAACTCCCGACTGCGCCAGGGCGGCATCGATTGGAGTTATCGGCACGCATCTCCCCTCCGTCGCCTGCGGGGCCGCGTCTTGGGCATTGTGGGTCTGGGGCGGATCGGCTCGGCCGCCGCCCTGCGTGGCAAGGCACTGGGCATGGACGTCGTCTATTACGACCCCTACGCACCCGACGGCCGCGACAAATCGCTCGGCGTCCGCCGCGTCGAATCGCTCGACGAGCTCCTCTCGCAAGCCTACGCCGTCAGCCTGCACTGCCCGTTGACTGACGATACCCGCCATCTGATCCGTGCCGAGACGCTGGCCAAGATGCCCGACGGTTCCTATCTGGTCAATACGTCGCGCGGGGCCGTGGTCGACACGTCGGCCATCGCGGGGGCGATTGCTTCGGGAAAGCTCGCCGGTGCCGCGCTCGACGTGCTCCCCTACGAGCCGCCGGCCGAAGACGATCCCTTGTTGTTGGCCTGGCGCAACCCCCAGCATCCGGCCTACCATCGCCTGTTGCTCAACCCTCACACGGCCTTCTACAGCGAAGAGGGGCTGCTCGACATGCGCATTAAGGGGTCCGAGGCGTGTCGCCGCGCGTTGACCGGTCTGCCGCTGCGGAACGTCGTGAATTAACGCCGCGCGCGTGAGTTAGCCCGTGCGAAGTCTCTGGCGGAGCGCCGCGCAAAATGAACGCTTGCGCGGCAATTGCTATTGATACCGTAAGCCCTCGCGGCGTGTAGCTCACTGCCAATCGTGCCCGCCACCGATACCGCTCAAGCCTACCAGGCGAAGTGCGCGAACGCCTTGTTGGCGTCGGCCATGCGGTGTACGTTCTCGCGCTTGGTGACGGCGGCGCCTTCACGTTTGTAGGCGGCTATCAGCTCCTCGGCCAGCTTTTCGTGCGTGGGGCGGCCCTTCTTCTCGCGCACGGCCAGCAAGATCCAGCGGATGGCCAGCGACTGCTGGCGGATGCGGTTGACCTGCATCGGCACCTGATACGCGGCACCGCCGACCCGCTTGGAACGGACTTCCACTTCGGGTTTGACGTTCTCGACGGCTTCGGTGAAGACCTCGATCGGCTCGGCGTCCTTCACCTTCTCTTTGATGATGTCGAGTGCCGAGTAGAACACCCGCTGCGCGGTGGCCTTCTTGCCGTCGTGCATCAGGCAGTTGATGAACTTGCTGGCGAGCAGCGACCCGAACATCGGATCCGGGGCCAGTTTCTCTCGGCTGGCGGTGATGCGACCCATGGTATCTCCGGTATATGTCTCCTGCCGGCTCGATGTGCCGGCAGTTTCTTGATTCCTTTAACCCCGCTTGGCGCCGTACAGGCTGCGCGACTGCTTACGGCCTTCGACGCCGAGCGTGTCGAGCGCACCACGCACGATGTGATAGCGCACACCCGGCAGGTCGCGGACACGGCCACCGCGCACGAGCACGATCGAGTGCTCTTGCAGGCTATGCCCTTCGCCGGGGATATACACGGTCACTTCCTTACCGTTCGACAATCGCACGCGGGCGATCTTGCGCAAGGCCGAGTTCGGCTTCTTGGGGGTCATCGTCTTGACTTGCAGACAGACGCCCCGCTTCTGCGGGCACTTGTCGAGCACCGGCGACTTGCTGAACTTGCGCGGCGGCCGGCGGTTCTTTTTTACGAGCTGGTTGATCGTGGGCATAATCTTCTCGGTGGGGCGGGCGGACCGCGCCGTTTTCTCTGGGCGGGTACTCCCGCGATTTCCTTACGTGGCCCCGCGCCTCGAACTTCTTATCCAAATACCGGCCAGCTATCGAAATGCCGGGGGCGTGGCGGGAAAATGCCGCTCATCCGCCGGTTTTCGGTATCGGCCCGAACGCGCGGCACGGAGCGCCAAACACGTTGGAATCACATACTTTAGCGGACGCGCGGAGTCTGTCAAGGCTCTTTGGGCGCCGTCTCGCCGTCTGTCGCGTCGGGAGGATCTGTCTGGGGCTGCAACATCTCTACCGCGGACCGCGGCGCCTTGAATTCCCGCTGGCTCATGTCGATGTTCGACAAGCCGCTCTCATTGAAGGCCCGCGACGGTTCGAGATCGGTGAGCAAGAGCAGGTTGCGGTCGAGCAGCACGCAATACGAGCATTGCAGCGCGAGGAACGCCGCCAGGGTAGGACGGAACCAGCGGCCCAGGTGGGGCAGCCATTCGACGGCCAACATGGTTCCGATCGGCATCATGAAGATCCACAGCCGGCACGATTCGCCGCGGTTCGCACCGGCCAGGTCGAGCAGGGCGAGCATCGCGCCCCAGGCGCAGAGCAACGGATCGAATTGCCGCAGCACGGCCAGGCGGCCCGCCAAGAAGATGACCACCGGCAGGCCGATCGCCCAACCGAATTCGAGCAGGTTGACCACGGTCCAACGGCCATAGCTCTGCCGATAGAGCTGGTTGAACTCGAGGTTCTTGGCCAGGTTCACGCTCCAGGTGGCCCACGAATTGTGGCCGGCGAGGTAGATCAGCCCCACCACGGCCAACCACCCCAAGGGGGCCGCGGCCATGCACGCCAGCGTCGGTCGCTTGCCGGTGAACGATCGGCAGGCGATGTACAGGATGGCCAGGCCGCCGATCGAAAAGAAGCACATCGAAAAGAACGTGCCGATGCCGAGCAGGGCGCCGGCCAGGGCCGCCGCCGCCCACGAACGCCGGTCCCACGCGGCATGGCTCAGGGCCAGCACCGTGAGCGCGATCGTCGGGTAGATGGTGTCGCAGCGCGGAGCGAACAACGGATCGACCGGCACGAGCAACGCGGCGCTCGCCGCGGCCAGCGACGCCCTGCGACCCCATCGCACCGCGGCCAGCCAGGCCACCGGAACGGCCCCCAGGAAACAGATCGCGCGGCTGAGGATCGCCACCGCCGCGATCGTCGCCTGTTCGTTGAGCGGCACGCCGCGCGTGCCGTTCATGCGGCGCAACCGCCAGCGCATCTCCTCCGGCGTGCAGACACCGACCATGTCGACCAGCCCCGCATGATCGGCGAAGAAATGCATCGTCGCGCCGTACACCACGACCCAGCCCGGCGGATTCACCGAGAGATGGTGCGGATGGTGATCGCGGATCAGGTCGGCATGATTCGCCAGGAACGTCGGCAGGTCGTCGGCATACAGCCGGGCCGGCGCGTAGAAACCGTTGGCGGCGTACGATTGCAGCATGGCCCACTTCTGTAGGCCGTCGGGGCAGGCCACCTCGCACGCGTATTGAAAGATCGCCCCCAAGGCAATGCACAAGCCGATCGTCGCCACGAACCGTCCGCGCGACCAACTGTCGACCCAACCCGCCGACCAGGCCGCCCAGCCGATGAGCAGCAAGGCCACCGCGCCGGCGAGCAAGAACACGGGCCATTCCGCCATCGGTAGAGACCAGGCGTCGGGCGTGAACCACTGCCACTCGCCCGGAATGCCGAGCGGGAACAGATCGTGATAGAAGGCGAAGAAGAACAAACCCATCGCCGCCAGGCTCAGCGACACCAGTAGCGCGGGGACGAGAATCGTCCGATCCGACGTGCGCGGGTTCTCTTGCATATTCCCGCATATCATAACACGGATAGGAGCGCAACGGAGCTTTTCTGCCGGGTGGCACGGCTGCGGGAAACCAGCTTCACCTTGTGGGCCGTTCGTTTGTAGGTGCGGAACACGTGCCACCCTCCGCGCGCCCACGGATAACCGACAGAAATCTTCACGCCAATGGGCCGCTCCGGCAGAGTCCGCCGATTGACTACCGCGGTGCCGGCGGCCTACACTGCGCAACGGTGACGATCGAATTCTTGCCCAACCAAGTCTCCCGCAAGGCCATGAACCGTACCCTGCTTTCGCTTCGCTCGGGTGCGGTGACGGTCTCTCACCTTCCCGGCTTTACGTGACGGCGCGCGGCATTTCTAGCTGCGTGACAGTTAGTCCTACTCTCCCCGTCCGTCACTCTGCCGTTCCTGTTCGCTATCACGCACGATGCTGCGCTCGTGCGCCCCCCTTATCTAAAGGAGATTCACATGTCATCCGCTTCCCCGCGCAAGGGCTTTACCCTGGTAGAGCTATTGGTCGTGATCGCCATCATCGGCATCCTGGTGGCTCTGCTGCTACCGGCCGTGCAATACGCGCGCGAGTCGGCTCGCCGTTCGGACTGTTCGAACCATTTGAAGCAGATGGGTCTCGCCGTCCATGAATTCGCCGACCTGAAGCAGACGCTCCCTAGCAGCCGCTTGGGACCGCAGCATGCCACGTGGTTTGTGCAAATCATGCCACACGTCGAGCAGAGTACTTTGTTCGGAATCTGGAATCTATCGAACACGTATTACCTGCAAACCACGGCGGCGCAGACAACCTCGGTGCCGATCTTCTACTGCCCCAGCCGCCGCTCGACGATGCTCAGCAGTCAATACGAGATCTCGAGCACCGGCCTGCCCGACACGAACCAGCATCCGGGCGCGATGGGCGACTATGCCTGCAACGGCGGCCAATTCGTCAGCTCGATCGTCGACGACCCGCTCTGCCGCGGCGCGATGTGCCAGGCCGTCTCCACGACCGGCACCAATAATCAACTGCTGAGTACCACGCCGCAAACCCGATTGCGCGATTTCCTGGACGGTACCAGCCACACCTTCTTGATCGGCGAGAAGCACGTGCCGTTCACCAAGTTCGGGCAGAGTGGCCCGTCGTGGGGCGACGGAGCGATCTACAACGGCGACTTCCCGCGCAACTTTTCACGCATTGCCGGCAACCCGCAATTCAATCTGGGACAGGGGCCGAACGATCTTGTCGGGCCGTGGCACTGCAAGTTCGGCAGCTACCATCCGACCGTCTGCCAATTCGTCTATACCGACGGCCACGTGGGTGCTCTGAGCACCGACATCGACCTCGACACCCTCAATCGCCTGGCAGTGAAAGACGACGGCCTCAAGGTCGAAGCCCAATAATCGCCGGTTGATCTTAGTCTTAGAAGGATCGGCGTTCACGGCCGATCGTTTGGCCGCGTCGCTCCGGCTTCCGATTCTTGCCAGCCGCTCTCGGAAAAGTCGGCGGCACGATGGTGCAATCGCCAAGACACCCGTTCCCGGTGCGGTGGGGGGATTGGTATGTTGAAGGGACCTACTTTCGTCCCCGACCAGCAGAAAACGGCTGCATGCGATACGAGCGAGTTTGCTTAGAATCCTTCGGTTATACCCTGCCGGACGAGATTGTCACGTCGGCCGAGATCGAGGAGCGGTTGGCGCCCCTCTATCGTCGCCTGCGCCTGCCCGAGGGGCGGCTCGAACTGATGACGGGCATCCGCGAGCGGCGGTTTTGGGCCCCCGGCACCTTGCCGGGCGACGTGAGCATCCGATCGGCCGAGAAGGCGATCGCCGCCGCCGGCATCGACCGACGCGAGATCGGCTGCCTGATCCACGCCTCCGTCTGCCGCGATCACTTGGAGCCGGCCACGGCCTGCCGCGTACACCACGGACTGGGCCTGGGCGCCGATTGCACGGTCTACGATCTCTCGAACGCCTGCCTGGGCCTGCTCAACGGCATGTTGCAGGTGGCCGCCCTGATCGAGTTGGGGCAGATCCGTGCCGGGCTGGTGGTGGGCACCGAGAGCAGCCGGCCGCTGGTCGAAAACACCATCCGACGCCTCAACGACGACACGACGCTGACCCGCGATCAGATGAAGCTGGCGGTCGCTTCGCTCACGATCGGTTCGGCCAGTGCCGCCGTGCTGCTCACCGACCGCGACCTCAGCCGCACGCAGAACCGGCTCGTGGCGTCGATCGTGCGTGCCAATACGCAATTCCATGCGCTCTGCCACAGCGGCACCGACGAAGCCGTGGCCGGCAACATGCAGCCCTGGATGACGACCGATTCCGAGCGGTTGTTGCAGGCTGGTGTGGCCACCGCCAAGGAAGCCTTCGCCCACTTCACCGGCGAGCTGCGGTGCGAGGTCGACGACATCGACAAGGTGTTTTGCCACCAGGTCGGCAGCGCGCACCGCAAGCTGCTCTACGAAACGCTCGGGCTGCGGCCGCAAGCCGACTTCTCGACGGTGGAGTTCTTGGGCAACACCGGCTCGGTGGCGGTGCCCATCACCGCGGCCATGGGCATCGAACAGGGACACCTTTCGCCCAGCGACCAGGCAGCTATGCTCGGGATCGGGTCGGGCCTGAACGTCGTGATGCTGGGCATCGATTGGCGCACCAGTCCCGTGGCCGTGGAACCGGAAGCTGTGGCCGTCGAGCTGACCTGAGCGGATCTGGGCGACAGCCGTTCTATTTCAGGGTCGCCCGCCACTCGTCGTCGAGTTCGTCCAATGTCTTGCCGGTCGCATCGCTGAAGAACGACTCGCCGGGGTACTCTCCCGCGCGCATCAGGCGGTTCAGCTTGCGGACGATCTCGGCGTCGTATTTTTCGACGAGGAAGGCCAGGAACGCGGCGCTCACGCGGTAACTCTGGTTGTAGTGGGCGCGGCGGGCGTTGATGGGACCCAGATTGCCCGGCTCGAATTTGAAGAACCGCACATAATCGGCCACTCCCTCGACGAGCCAGCCCGGGTTGCGCCGTCCGCGGTAGTGCTGCACCACGTGCGCGGTCTCGTGCACCATGGCGCCCACGTCGTCGGGATGCTCCTTGAAATACTTGACCGAGCCGACGATATGGTTGCCGCCCGTGGCCGCCACACCGTTGTAGTCGTTCTTGAGCGCCATCGTGATCAGGTGCGCCGGCTTGTAGCCGTCGCTCTGGAGCTCCTCGTTGATCATGCGATAGGCCCGTTCGCAGGTGCGGGCCGTATCTTCGGCCCACTGCTTCATGTCCGGGGCGTCCGTCACATCGACGGCGATTTCGACCGGGTATTGGAACGTCGACGCGGCGGCCGGCCCCTCGATGACCAACTCGCGGATCGCCAGCGGGTGCGGCAGGTCGGCCGTGACCGTGACGCGCACGGCCTTGACCGCCCGGTCGTCGAACTTGGCTTCGGCGGCGCCCTCGGCGAAACCGGCCAGACGTTCGTACGTCTCGCCGTCGGCCGACACGTCCAACGAGCCCATTTCCAGCACGTCGCTGCCGTCGGGCCGCCCCGAGGTGACCTTGATGGAGTGGACGGTGATCGGCCGTTCGAACGCGAGCGTGAGTTGGTCGTCGGCGTGAGGGTTGGTGGCCGAGATGAACGCCGTGGCCGGATCGCCGTCGAAGACGAATTGCCGGATATGGTCGTCGGCCGTGGCGAGCGAACTGGTCACCGTGGCCACCGGGGGCGGCTCGTCGGCGTGCACCTTCGGCCCCAACGGAAGAACGGCGACGAACAGCCAGATTGCCAGCGGCGGGCGGACGATTTGTTGTAGCACGGGTTCCCCTCGATCGATGTGGACAGGCATGCGCGTGCCGGCTCGGCCCGGCGCGGCCCGCCAAGGCCGCGTGCCGATTATAACACCGTGATCGGGCCGAGTGCGCGCCGTTCCGTCTGTGCTCCGTCCGGGCCATTCTTGTGCAAACCCGGTTTCGTGGCTAACTTACGGCCTGGATCGTCAATCGGACGCTGCGGAGGGATCGTCATGGAAGCCTGGCCAATCGGCGTTTTTGCCAGCATCGATGCGGGGCTGGGGGTGAAGCTCGAAGTGGCTCGCGATCTGGGCGTGCCGACCATCCAGTTGCACGCTCCGGCCCAACGCACGCGCACGGCCCCGCAAGCCGCCGCCTTCCTGGAGCGGCTGAAAGAAGCCGGCATCACGCTCACCGCGGTGTTCGGCGGTTTCGAAGGGGAGAGCTACGCCGATATTCCGACCGTGGTGCGGACCGTCGGCCTGGTGCCCCGCGAGACGCGTGCCGAGCGGACGCGCGAGATGAAGGAGATCGCCGACTTCGCCAGCCTGCTGGGTTGCCCGGTGGTGGCGCTGCACCTCGGCTTCGTGCCGCACGATCGTAACGATCCGCTCTATGCCGAAGTTCTGGCGGTGACGCGCGACGTCTGCGACCACTGTCGAGCCAACAAACAGGCGCTGCACCTGGAAACCGGACAAGAGCCGGCCGACACGTTGCTCGCCTTCATTCACGACGTCGGCCGCGACAACCTGTTCATCAATTTCGACCCGGCCAACATGGTGCTGTATGGGTCGGGCGAGCCGATCGCCGCGCTCAAACAGCTCGGCCCGTACGTCAAGAGTATCCATTGCAAGGACGGCACCTGGGCCAAGAATCCGGGGCACGAGTGGGGCGTCGAGGTGCCGCTGGGTCAGGGCGACGTCGGCATGGAGAACTACCTGCGCACGCTCAAAGAGGTTGGCTATCGCGGTCCGTTGACGATCGAGCGCGAAATCCCGCAGGAGCCCGAACGCCAGAAAGCCGAGATCGGGCATGCCGTGAAACTGTTGACGGAACTGAAGCGGAAGATTTTGTAGTCGGAGGTCGACAACGAACCATCCGGCGATGCGCGATGATCGCGATCGGCCGATCGGTATCTTGGCGGCCTCCTCTCGTTGGCACGCGGGGCATAGTCCGAACAAAGAATCTGAAAAATGCCTAAAATTACTGTGAATGTTCCTCATGAGCTCGGTCAGCAGGTGGCGGCCGAGCGGTTGCAGAGTTTCGTCACACGCTTGAAGGAGAAGCATCAGGACCAGGTGAGCAACCTCGAGGAGGAATGGAGCGGCAACTCGCTGAAATTCCGCTTCAAGACGTTCGGCTTTCAGTTCCAAGGCACCGGGAACGTCAGCGACACCGACGCCACGCTCGACGTCGACATTCCCTTCGCGGCGATGATGTTCAAGGGAAAGATCGAGTCCGAGATGCGCGATACGCTGACCCGCGTCTTGCGGTCCTGAGAGCGGCTGACAAAAACCTGGAAGCGGGTTTTGTCGGTTGCGTTGGTACCGGTTCGCTTCGACTTTCCGATTTTTTGCGACGGGCGCGGTGCCCCGCTTACCCGAAGGCATGACCCGGCGGTTTCAATTCCGCGTGCGGACGCTGTTCGCCCTGCCGGCGGCGTTGCATCGCGCGAGTCCCAGAACGTTCGACCGGGTGGTCAATCGACTCGTCGCCGGGGATAATACGGATCGTTGCACGTTGACTTTTTGGTGCAAGAGCCGCGTGCGGTGCGTGGAGAATGGTCAGTGGAATTTCTCGTGAGACTTGCCATTCTCGGCCTTTTCGGGTGGGCCCTTTGGACGGTAAGTCAACCACGCTGCTTGTTCAAAGTGCGAATCGTGGGGGGAGAACCAACGGCGTCCAGAGGTGCGGTCACGGCGGCCTTCCTGGAACACGTGCGCGAACTATGCCGCGATTACAGCTTCGAGCGTGGCTCGATACGCGGCCTAGTGCGGGGGCCGCGGATCTCATTGGCCTTTTCGCGAGAGATTCCGACGGAGGCGCGGCAGGCTCTGCGCAATTGGTGGGCCATCTCCGGTTGGCTGGCGGTTCCACGTCGATGCCAATAGCCCGGGGCCGTCGCTCTCTGGCTGCTCCGCAAAACGAGGCTACCAGGTCTCGACGACTCGCCTCGGTCGGATCGTTCATGCATGCACCTCCGACCGATGTACAACTGTGGGTAGGCACGGCGATAGATTACGGCCACGTGCCTGCCACAGAGCCATCGACTCCGGTACGATGGGGGGCACGATCTCCGTAGTTCCTTTCCACCTCACTCAAGTCGGAGGAGAACGACCGTGTTTCAGCGATCGCGCCCGTTGTTTTTTCTCGCATTCGCCCTCACGCTTTTGCTCGCGGACCGAAGCGATGGTCAAGACTCCGACAAGCTGAACAAATCTCGCGACAATCTCAAACAAATCGGCCTCGCTTTTCATAACTATCACGATGTTTTTGATCGCTTCCCAACATCGACCCGAGACAAAGAGGGCAAACCGCTTTTGAGTTGGCGAGTCGAGATCCTTCCCTTCGTGGGTGCGATGGACCTGTACAACCGGTTCCATCTGGATGAGCCGTGGGATAGCGAGCACAATCGCAAACTGATCGCCGAAATGCCGAAAGTGTTCAAGGCGCCCGGTGTCAAGGAAAACGAGAAGACGGTTTATCTTGAGGCCGTTGGCCCCCAATCGCTCTTTCCGCGTGACAAGTCTGATCCACGACAGCGACAGGAAGTTCCACGAGTGACCGTAGGCGACGAAGCGAGCGTCCTGGCATTCAAAGTTGGCATACGCGACGTCCACGATGGGCTCTCCAATACCATTCTCGTTGTCGAAGCCGATCCAAGAAATGCAGTCATCTGGACGAAGCCAGACGACTTGGCATTCGACGCCAAGAAGCCGAAGGCAGGATTGGGAGGCGTTTTCGACGGCGGCTTCAATTCAGTCTTGGGCGATGGCAGTGTGCGGTTTGTTCCACTGACGACGGACGAGAAGGTCCTGCTCGACCTGTTCAACCCTGCCGACGGCCACCCCATTCCCGACGGCGTGTTGAAGTAGGTGCCGAAACGGCTGTTGGCCAGTAAAAGGCGCGGCGCCTGCTGGTGGCGCAGCGAGCACCCCGGATTCTTCACTGCATTGATATCCCACTACCGTTATTTGAGCGTCGTGCCCGGTTTGGTGGGGCGTTCGGCCAAGGGGAGGACCTGACCCGATTCACGCGGGCGCTCGCCGGGATGGTACGCACGCTGCGCGGCCGAGAGCACGTCTTCCCAATAGAAGAGCTCGGGCTTGAGACGCCGCTCGGAGAGCAGCTTTGCCTGGTCGAAATAGTGGGGCGACTGGGGGTCGCCGCTCGAGCCGAATTGGACGAGCGTCGCCCCGCGCACGCGGTCGCCGAACTCGAACACGCCCACGTAGGTGTATCCGATCACGCCGTAATGTTTCGCCACCTTTTTCACAAAGGGGATGTGGATGGTCGGCGTGTAATACTGGGTGAAGATCACGCCCATCGGACCGTGGGTGCCGGCGCTGGGCAGGCTCGGCAACTTGTCGTCGAAGGGAACGTTGACCAGATCCGCGACGTTGGCGTGCCGTTGGATGCGGTGCACATCGCCCCACGGTACGCGCCAGTCGCCGTGCGTCGATTGTAGGTGGTCCGCGGCCGAAACCAGCGCCTCGAAACGCAGCGGCATATCGTCGGCAAAGCGCGACTTGATCTGTTCGCCCGGATATCCGCCGCCATACAGTTCTTCGTACCAGGCGACGCACAAGCTGGTCTGTGTCGAATCGTGCGCGGAGCGACAGTCCCAATCGAGCAAGTGCTCCAGGTAGGGGCGCACCCGTTCCGCCAATTCGGGATGGGTCTGTTTGAGGTCCTCGAAGGCGCGAGCGTATCGGGGCAACTCGTGTTGTGCCCAATAGATCGTCGTATCGAAGGCGGCCTTTTCGAGCTGTTCGAACGTGGTGCGGTCGAGATCGCTGAGGATCTGCCGCGATAGTTTTGCGCGCCGCTTGTCGTCGTGTTTGTCTTCGACCATGTAATCCGGGAAGTCGGCGGCCGCGGGATTGTCGTCGTGCGTCGTGGTGAAGGGGGACGAGTTGCAGTTCTGCACGTAGCCGGCCGCCGGGTTGATCAGTTGCGGCAGCTCGTCGAGCGTGTGAAACCCTTGCCATTCGGTGGCCGGATCGCTGCCGTCGACCGGCTTCGACCAATCGAAGCGGGGATCGCGGCGCGGAATGGTGCCGTTGTAGAGATAGTAAATGTCGCCGTGGCGGTCGGCGTAGACGGCATTCATGATCGGAAAGTGCAGCCCGGCCATGCCGGCCTTGAAGTCGTCGACGTTGTTGGCGCGGACGAGCATTTCCATCTGCCGCAACAACAGCGATTCGCGCAGCCGTCCGATGCGGGCTGACAACTGATGCTGCGCGTCTTCCTTCGAGACGATCGGCCCGTGATGCGTCTTGCGGAACGTGTAGTTCTTCTTCTTCACGCCGCCGTTGGACCTGACCTTGATCGTCTCTTGCCACTCGACGGCCGTGCGGTAGCCGCCGGCATAGCGATAGTTGAGCGGTTGGTCCGGGTCGTCGAACGTCTCGCGCCACAGGTCGGCGATGTCGGGTTCGTTGGTGGTGAAGCTCCAACCGACGTCTTCGTTGTGTCCCATCGTCGGCAGCGGGCTGCCGAAGAACGTGGCGCCGCTGAAATTCCAACCTTCGCCGCTGCGCAGATGGGCCTCGTACATCTGGCCGAATCCGTACCAAGGTTGGTGCGGGTTGGCGAACAGCATGGCGTGGCCGTCGCGCGTCCGCTCGGGCGCGATGGCCCAGGCATTCGAACCGGTAGCCGCGGCGATCATCGGGTTCACGCGCGGCATGTAGTTGCTATGAATCCGCGTGTATCGGAACGTCAGCTCCAGCAACAGTTGTCGGCCGCAAGCGAGCGGATACCACGGCTCGAAATGGGCGAGCAGCCGCGGCTTGATGTGAGGGTTCTTGGCCAGGAAATAATTCAGGCCGGCCACGTAGGCTTCGCAGAGCGACTTGATGTCGTCGGGCAAGCTGTCGTAATCGGCCTTGGCGGTCGACACGATCTCGAACGCGCGGTTCAGCAGGTCGGAATTGAGCCCCTCGGGGCCGTGCGCTTCGGCATAGCGGCCCAGGCTGAGCAGGTAGTTGTCTTCGACCTGCCAGAAGTAATCCTCGGCCTGGACGTAGGCGAAGCCGAACACGGCGGCCTCGTCGGTGTTGCCGTCGATGTGCGGCACACCCATTCCATCGCGATAGATGATCACCTCGCGGGCCAACTCGTCGGCCGTCCAGCGATTCTCTACCGGTTCGTCGCCGCTCGCCGGACGCCGGGAATAGAAAGAGCTGGCCGCCACAGCCACTACCAGGATGAACCGGCCCCAACACCCGCCGAAGTGATTTCGTGGCACGCGCGCTCCCGGTGGCTAGGGAAAAGACGGATTGTGGCGGTCGGCATCGTATCGATCTGCTGCGCGACCGACAAGATCGAACGACCTGCGGCTGAGTCCCCGGTTGCCCTATGCAATCCGTGGGCCGGCGTTGGCGTCACTGCCAAGAAAGTTAGGCGGAACGTCGCTAGAACGGACCGACTGCGAGGGCCGCATACGGAGCGTAGAACCTTGCGGTACTGTAATGTTTGTTCCGACGCAGCCTGCCCAAACCGCTCGGACGATAGATTATGCCGCAAAACCCTCAGACTTCGCCAAATCGGTTCGCGAAGCAGCTACGACCCGACCGATATCTAACTTACCGCCCCAGTGGGGTAAGCCCCCGGGCCGCCGCAACATTTCCGATCGATCACAACGGCAAAGAGCACGTGCATGAACGCGGACGGGACGCCGCGGCAGCGACGGCTGCTGACCGATATCGCTGATCCCAGGCCAACCAATGCCGTCTTATCCTTTCCGCCCGAGCGCCTGACCCGGCTCGATCGGATCGTTCTCATCGGCTTGGCGGCCAGTTTCCTCATGTTCAGTGGGATCGTGCTGGCGCGTTCGGCCCTGTTGAACCGCCGATTCGGTGATTGGAACGTCTACACCCGAGCGGCATGGGCGATCCGCAGCGGTGGCGACCCGTATCAGATGACGGACGATAACGGCTTTCACTATCTCTATCCGCCGACCTTTGCCATCTTGCTGGCTCCCCTGGCCGACGCTCCAGCGGGCGTGCCTCGCGACGGACTGCTGCCCTATTCGGCGACGATCATCTGTTGGTACTTTGTGAACCTGGTCTGTCTGGTGCTGGCGGCGCATTGGCTGGCTTCGGCACTCGAAGAGCAATTCCCCCGGTGGTCATCCCCTAGCTGGCACGGAAGCCGCGGCTGGTGGGGATTGCGACTGTGGCCCTTTCTGAGCTGTCTGCCGACGATCGGACACACGCTGATACGCGGCCAAGTAGGCATACTCTTGCTGTTGTTCTTGAGCGGCATGATCGCGGCGGCCGTGCGCCGCAGAAGCTGGCAGGCGGGCGGTTGGTTGGCGTGCGCGATCTGTCTGAAGGTCATTCCCGCGCTGCTGGTCTTCTATCCGCTCTTCCGCCGCGACACGAAGTTCTTGGGTGGATGTGCCGCGGGATTGCTGGTCGGCTTGGTGATCGTGCCCGCGGCCGTGCGAGGGCCGCAACAGACCTGGCGCGACTACGAACGGTGGAACGAGGTGATGGTCTCGCCCGCCCTGCAACAGGGCACCGACACGTCGCGCGCGAAAGAGGTGTTGAACGTGACGGCGACCGACAGTCAGTCGTTCTTGGCCATGATCCACAACACGGTGTTTCTCGATCGCTCGACGCGACCCAGCAAAGCAGACAACGCCACGCGCCTTGCCGCCTGGACCGCCACCGGCCTGTTGCTCTTGGCCTTGTTCGCTGCCGTGCGGCGCTCGTCTCGATCGGACAAGGTCGCCGAGATCATCATCTGGGGCGTGCTGATCGAAGTGATGTTGATGGCGAGCCCCGTCTGCCATCTTCATTACTTCTGCCTCTCGGTGCCCGTGATGGTCGGGCTGTTCGGCGCCGCGTGGAGAGGCGGGGACCGCCTGAGGATAGGCAAGCCGCTGTCGGTGCTGATCGCCGTCAACCTGGCGGCGAACATCGTACCGCACTTTCATGGCATGGAGGTGTGGCGCGACGTGGGAGTTGCCGGCTACGCCGCCGTCGTCTTGATCGCCGTCGGCGTTACCGTGCTGTGGTACCGCGAAGCTCCGGCCGTTGAGACGGCCCGCATCGAGCACCGGTTGCGCGCTGCAGCTTGAGCCACGCGCCTCGTACCTCAGAGGAACCGACGAAACCAGATCGCGTTCCGAGAAAATCGGCGTTTCGCGGCCGATTTTTTTCCCCAGTGCGTTGAGGCTTTCGGTTTTGTCAGCCGCTCGAGGGCCGGCGCTCGTTCTTCGGCCGGTAATACCTCTGAAGAATAAGACAGGCCCCCCCATTCCTGTCCTCCGACAATCTGTCGCCCTCGATGATTAGCGTGGCGAATGATGCGCGTCCGTAACCATCGGCCGGCAGCGCCCACTAATCCCCCGAAGTTGCCTCAGACTCCTTCACGACGGCGGCGGTGCGGAACGCCGTGGCAACGCGAGGTAGGTGGCCCCAATGGGGGTTGGCTTTGACGGCAATCGGAACCGACAGGGGTGATTTTGCGCGCTTCCGCGGCACCAGCGATCGTTTGGGTGGCGACCGTCTCGTCGGCGGTGGCGGTCTTTTTCGTCGTGCGCGCTTCGCGTAACGAGGACCTGTCCCCCGACGTACCGGGCTTTCGCGACGTCGCCCAAGAGAGCGGCATCGATTTCCGCATGTCGTTCTTGCCGCAAGAGCAAGGCGAGCACTTCAAAGTGAATCTCTACGACCACGGCTGCGGGTTGGCCGCGGCCGACTACGACGGCGACGGTCACGACGATGTGCTCATCCTCAACCAACTCGGCGCGAACGCTTTGTATCGCAACCGGGGGAACGGCACGTTCGAGAATGTGACGGATCGGGTCGGACCGGTCGCGCTCGCAGACCGGGTCTGCGTCGGTGCCGCCTTCGGCGACTACGACAACGACGGCGACCAGGATCTCTACATCACCAGCACCCGCGGCGGCAATGTCTTGTTCGAGAACCGCGGCGGTGCCTTCCATGACCGCACCGATGCCGCAGGGGTAGGACTGGTGGCCCATTCGCAAACCCCCGCGTTCTTCGACTTCGACAACGATGGCTATCTCGACCTGCTCGTGACGAACACGGCCAAATGGACGTCGAACGACTACGATCCGGTGACGCGGCATTACCTCGGGCCCGACTTCCTCAACCAGCTCATCCGCAGCTACGACGACTTCGAGTCAAACGTACTCTTTCGCAATAATCGCGATGGCACGTTCACGGAGGTTGGTCGTGAGGCGGGGGTTCTGGGGCGAGGTTGGAGCGGCGACGTCGCGCCGTTCGATTACGACGGCGACGGCGACCTCGACCTGTTCATCACCAATATGTTCGGCTACAGCCAATTGCTGGCCAACGACGGCAAGGGGCATTTCTCGGAAGTGACCGATGAGACGCTCAAACGCACATCGTTCGGGGCCATCGGCTGCAAGGCATTCGACTACAACAACGATGGCCGCCTCGACCTGTTCGTCGCCGACATGCATTCCGATATGTGGATGGGCTACGACGAAGCGCGGCTGATCGAGCCGCGGCACAAGTACGCCTACTTCAGCGGCCGTAAAGCCACGCTCAGTCCCCATGGCCTGCAAAACGAGAAAGATGCGGCCGACGCGTTCGATCTGAATTACGAACGTTTGCTCTTCGGTAATACGCTCTATCGCAACGAGGGGGGCGGCGTCTTCAGCGAGGTCTCGGATGAGGCGAACATGGAGACCTTCTGGCCGTGGGGCGTCGCGGCCGGCGACTTCGACAACGATGGATGGGAGGATGTCTACCTGCCGTCGGGCATGGGATATCCGTTCTTCTACTGGCCCTCGTGTCTGATGATGAACAACGGGAACGGCACGTTCCGCGACACGGCGGCGCGCGATGGCATCGAGCCGCCGCCCGGAGGGCCCATTCTGGAACAGTCCATCGGCGGCCAAAAGGCATTCCGCAGTTCGCGGTGCGCGGCGACGGCCGACTTCGATTCCGACGGCCGGCTCGACCTGATCGTCAACAATTTCAACGATCGGCCCTACTTCTTCAAGAACCAATTTCCGCGCCGCCGCTTCATCGGCTTTCGTCTGCGCGGCACGAAGAGTAACCGCGACGCGATCGGTGCCGTCGTGCGGCTGCAAATCGGCGACGAGACGCTGGTGCGCCAGGTGCATGCCAGCGGGGGATATCTTTCGCAGAGCTCGAAGACATTGCACTTCGGCTTGGGGGGCCGCTCGGCGATCGATCGGGTGGAGATCCGCTGGCCCAGCGGCACTCGGCAGATCTTGGCTTCTCTGCCGCTGAATCGCATTCACGAGATCGTCGAGCCGTGAACGGCACGGCCCGGCACTGCTTCCGCGATTCGCGTCCGTAACTTGCCGGTGCGTTTGGCTTCGCTATGAAGCGACGTTCGCTCCGCGCGCCGCGAGCCATTCGGCCGAAACGAATCGCGCGACGACCGACCGCAGGATACGGTAGAGCGAGGCGGTGTGTTCGCCGGCCGATGCCTCCGCGGACGACGCGTCGGCATCTTCTGCCTGGACGACGCCGTACCAATTAAGGCGCAGCGGGCATTGCTGCTCGAGGGCGAGCGCGTTCACCCGTTCGGCCACCCGTAAGCTCCAGAGCACGCCGTAGGCATTGCGAAAGTCGAGCCAGGCGTCCTGCCAACCGTCGCTCGTGCGGCGCGTGCGCCGGACGATCAGAGCCGCCGTGAGCACGGCGGCCGACGAGAGGCCAAGTCCTGCCGAGAACGACCAGGTCGATCTCTCGGAGAGGAAGGGCAAATTGCCCGCGAGCATGCTCGCCTGACCCGCGCAGGCGAAGGCGGCCGCCGGTGCGTGGCGCGTCGGCAGGTAATTGACGCACTGGGCCAGCACGATTCCCGCCAGCAGCCACCGCCATGCCGTGTGCAACGACGGCGACGCGGCCGGGTTGATCGACCAGCCGCGCAGATCTTGCAGGGCCAGCAATCCGACCAGCGATAAGACGATCCACTGCCAGGCCCGGTTCTGCGGGCGCTTGGCGCCGAGCAGGGCCACGAACGGCGCCACGCTCGTCGTGGCCGCCAGATAGTCGAGGTGCGGCGTCGACGGAGTGGCAGGCAGCGCCAACTCCCAGATCACGGCGCCCGTCGCCGCCGCCAAGGAAGCGGCCGACCAGGCGCAGGGGGCGGCGAGGGTCGTGTCGCGCAATCGCCTCCAGCCATACAGGCAGACGACCGTGGCGGCCAGGCCGAGCAGCACAGCCAGTCCCGAAAGCATCGGCGAATCAATCATCACAATTGGGCAAATTGGCCATTCTATCGTGAGTGGCACACGTTGAGAAAATTCAACGGTTGCGTTTGCTTTACGGAGAGCGTGAGGCATGTTTACTTGGATCAACATTGCCTCGGCCCGCGGTAACGGATCCGCGACGTTGCGGGTGAATCCCGCGCGAAGGCCCGAAGCAGTCCGCTCGTGTGCGCGGCGGAGAAACAAAAAAGGAGTCTTGCTATGAAATGGTTCAGCGTTATGCGGTTGGCGGCCGTTGTCGCTGCTGCGTCGTCGTACGGCGCGGCACGTGCCGACGCTGCCGAGCCGACAACCCCGACGGGTTTCGCATTCTACGGTAATGGCGACGGCACGTTCGATACCGCGAACCCTGGCTACCCCGGCGGCATGGCCGAATACGTTCCCGGCACGCCTGCCCACGGCGCCGGTCCGGCGACCTATGCCACCGGCTACGGCGGAGCTGGGTATGCCGGCTATGGATACGGCGGAGCCGCCGGATACGGTTACGCCGGGGCCGCTTATGCCGGATATGGCTATGGCGGTGACTGCGCTGGCGCTTGCAACACCTGCCGGCCGCATCGTCGGCATCGCCGTTGCTGCACCTTCGGCGGAAACTGCGCCTGCTGCGATAATTGCTGGGACGGCTATTGCGCCGGCGATCCCGGTTATGATTCCGGTTGCTGCGCCGGGCCCGTCAAGGTCCACCGCCGCCATCGGGCGCTCGGTTGTGGCGCCGGCCCCTGCGTCGACGCCGCAGCTTGCGGCGCTTGCGCCCCCCGCCGGCACCACTGCCACCTGCGTCGTCGTTGCGCCGCCGGTTGCGATAACTGCAACTCGTGTGGCGCCGCCGGCCCGAGCTACATCCCGAGCGGCATGTATGACGGTTCGAACGGACCGACGATGGCCGCCCCGGGTGCCCCCGAGCAGCTCAACCCGTCGTTGAATGAAGAGCCGCGACCCATGCTCGACGGTCCTTCGACGTAAGAACGGTTTCAGAAGGCGAACCGTCCCGGCCGATATAGGTCATACCAGCGTGCTGGGAGGGCGGGATGGACGCCTGTCCCGTTTCAGGATAGAGGTCATGGCAGATCGATGGACCGAATTGCCATGACCTTTTTTATTTCTATCTAAGGCTAAGGGCGGCGGACAAAACCGGGAAGCCGGAGCGCCGTGGGCGAAAAAATCGGCCGTGAAACGCCGATTTTGCGGAGCGCGATCCGGTTTCGTCGGTTCCTCTAAACGCTTCGGCGGCTATCTGCTGCCATCTGCCCGCTCGACGCCCGACTCCGGGTCGCCGCACGGTAAATTGAAGTTGCGCGACGAATCAACGTTTTTTGATCGTGCCACTTGTTGCGGGGTATCGACCGGCGTATCATGAGGAATCAGGCGGAATGTTCCGAGCCCAACGCTCGCCGTGAACCCCGCCAAACGCATCAAACGGGTCAGCCAGTTTGGCCGCCGACGACTCTGGGCAAGCAGCGTCGCGGCAGAGGCGTTTTTCATTCTTTTTCGATGAAGTCCGCACCTGCCCCGATGCGCGTCGCCGGCTCCTGCTAGGAGCTTACTGACCTTTCTCTAAACTGCCACCGAGCAGTCGTCTTGCGCGCCTGTCGCGCCGGAACATTGCCCGTACGCCAGGCGTTGTTGTCGACTGGTCCGTGCGACTGCGCGGCAGCTTACCCGTATATCGATTCTCGGTCGGTTTCATTGGCCTGTTGGGGGTGCGGAACGAGGAGAGTTACATGAGTTTGTCTGAGCTCGACGCGCAGGGATTTCGCACGGGTCCCGCGACGCCGAACGACGCTAGTGCGCCCGAGCGGCAACTGCATCGCATCCAGGAGGTGCGTCAGCAGCAGGGGGTTTCGCTACGTAGAGTGGGACAGATACTGCATACGGATATCCGCGAACTGCGGCGCGAGGAAGAGCCCGCCGCCGACTTACCCATCAGCCGCCTCTACCAATGGCAAGCAGCGCTCGAGGTACCGGTGGCCGATCTGCTCGTCGACACGGGCGTGGGGCTATCGACGCCCGTGTTAGAGCGTGCGCGTTTGGTACGCATCATGAAGACGGTTGCGGCCATCCAGGAGAAGGCGCCGAACACGTCGATTCAGCGCTTGGCCCAGACCCTGGTCGAGCAAGTGTTGGAGATCATGCCAGAGTTGAAGGGAATCAACCCGTGGCATTCGGTCGGGCAGCGTCGCTCTCTCGAGGAGTACGGACGCATCGTCGAGCGAACGTACTCAGATCAAATGTGGAACGAGCCGTGAGCTCGGGTCCACGCGGTGCACTACTGCTTCATCGCACCGGGATAGCCGCCGGCGGCTTGCTGCAGCGGACGGCCATATCGATCGACGGACGGCTGGCTGGGATAGGTGTCGGTGGCCGGGGCAGAGTTGGTCTGCGGATAGCGAGACGTCGTAGTGACTCCCATTGACTGGGCACCGCCCGCCGTCGGGTAGCCCGCATTGCCACCCATGGCCGGGTTCGTTGCGTACCCGGCCGCACCGCCCGTCGCAGCGCCCGCACCCGGCACATAGTCGCCCGTGCCTCCGGGGCGGTAGTGCGGATCGGCCTGACTGGTGGCGTTGGGATCGGCGTTGTACGGTCCCGCAGGCGATTGGTAGGGTGGGGTACCGGCCGGAGCGTAACCCGTGTTGCCCGGCTGATAGTTCGTGTTGCCGGGCTGGTACTGCTGGTCGGTCTGCGCCGGTGCCTGTTGATAGCCGCCCGGTTGGCCGGCCGCATTGTATGCGTCCTGTTGTCCGTATCCGCCGTTGGCTCCAGCGGCATCATACTGCGAATTGGTACCATAGCTGGCTCCTGCGCCAGCCTGATAGCGGGCGTCTGCCGTGCGCGTTTGTTCATAGCTGCCCGCCGCGGCCGCGCCGCCGTACTGATCGGTACCCGGTTGCCCGAATCCTCCGGCCGCCTGCTGATAGCCGGCCGGCTGACCACCGTATGTGGCACCCGACGGATTCGCCCCGGCGGCGCCGCCTTGGAATTGTTCTGGATAACCGCCGCCGGCCGCTTGCTGTGCGTAGCCGTGCTCATACGGCGACGAGGTCGGCGCGGTGCCGCCTGCGCCCGCTCCGTACGCGTCTTGTGCACTGGCCTGGCCGATCGGGTACGCACCGTTCGTGCTCGGATAACCCGTCTGCCCTTGGGTACCGGCTTGGTCCATATAGCCTGGGGCTTGTTGCGAATACCCCTGTTGCTGTTGCTGCGAGTAGCCTTGCTGCTGCTGCTGCGAATACCCTTGTTGTTGTTGCGAATATTGCTGCGGCAAGCCGGCGGGCGGCGTGGTGGACGACTGCGAATAGGGTGGGGTCTTGGCGCCTGGCCACCAACCGGGCTTCGTGCCCTGACAACCCACGGCGCCTAGCGTACAGAATGTAACGATGGCCCACCGCGCTAAAGAAGCTTGCATCGCTAAGGCGCCCTTCGGAATATGCCTGTCAGAGAAATGACGCGGCAAGATCGGAGCGAATGCATCCGACCGGCGGTCTTCTTCCCTGAAGACTGGGACTTGGTGATGTGTGCGTTTGGCGCCACGCTCGACCGCTCGGGGCCGTGACGTCGCGTCCTAGACTGGTATTTCGGATCGGCGGCCTGCTTTTCTTTATGCAAGCCGGAAAGTTTGCCTACGCAATACGACCGGAAGCGCGATGGGTGCGCCGGCGGGTGTTTTCGGAGGCGGATTATAGGGTGGCCCGGTCGCCGGTCAACGCCAGTATTGTGCCTGCGCGCAAGACCTTGGGGGTTTGCGACAAACGGGCGGCCGCGACTGTTTTGGCAGGCCAGGCTACCCCAAGCCGAGTGCGAAAACTCGAAACGGGGCGAGTTGGGCAAGGACGCAAAGAACACCTCGCGAATTCGCTAGCGGCGCGTGGTTGCGGCGGCGCGGCTGTTCGTTTCCGGCGCCCCCAGCCGCACGACGAGTTGTTCCAACACGGTGCGGGCACGGGCGGGAGCGGAGCTCGACCCCTTGAGCGCCAGGTCGGCGTCCAGCAGCCATTGATAGATGCGGCCTGCCCGCTGCCGGCCGAGCCGGCGAAGTTGTGCTTCCACCTTCTGGATCACGAACGGCTTCACACCGGCCGATTCCAGCGCCTGACGCATATTGGGGCGCCTGCCGCCGGCCTCGGCCTGCTCGATGGCGCGGGTGGCGGCGGCGAAGCGGCGCAGCGTCGATCCGATCTGGCCCATGACGGCGATCGGATTCTCGCCCGAAAGGAGCAGACGATCGAGTTCGAGGAGCGCCTCGCCCGTGCGTCCCTCGACGGCCGCGTCGAGCATGTCCCAGGCGGTCTTGGCCCGCCATCCCCCCACAAGCTGTTGCACAAGCTCAGAATCGATCGGTCGACCCTGGGCCGAAGCCGCCAGCTTGGCCAACTCCTGATCGATCAGCCCGAGCTCGGGGCCGACGATCTCCAAGAGCGAGTCGGCCGCGTCGCGTTCGAGCCGGGCGCCGTGGCGATCGCGCGCCAACGTGGTCAGCCATTTGCCCAATTTCGCCGGCGGCGGAGATTTGCACTCGACCGCCAAGCCAGACGCCGCCAGTTGTTTCGCCAACCGTGTGTTGCTGGGCCACGATCGCACCACGAGGACGAGCGTGTTGGCACGGTTGGTTCGCGCGGCCAACTCCTCGATCTGCCCCCGATGGTCCGAAACGAAATCGTCGGCATCGTCTACGACGACCAGCCGGTGTCCACCGCCGAACAGTCCCACGGTCAGTAGCTCGTCCGAGACGGTTCGCCATTCGGCGTTCTGGCCGTCGAAGCGCGTCAGGCCGAACTCGGCCTCATCCTCGCCCAACACGACGCGCCGCAGTTCGGCCAGCACCAGGGTTTTTAGGAACGGCTCGTCACCGAACAAGACGCAACAGCCCGCCGGGGGAGAATGGGCCTGCTCGGCGAGGAAGTCGACGGCGTGAACGCTTGCCATGCGAGGCATTATAGGGGCGGCGCGGCACGGCTGTCGAACCGCATCTTCCGAGGGCGATCTATGCCAACAACGGCTTCACGACCTCGCCGTGCACGTCGGTCAGGCGGAAGTCGCGACCCTGGAAGCGGAACGTCAGCCGTGTGTGATCGATGCCCAGACAGTGCAACAGCGTGGCGTTCAGATCGTGGATGTGTACGCCGTCGCGGACGATGTTGTAGCAATAGTCGTCGGTCTCGCCGTAGCTGATGCCCGGTTTGATTCCGCCGCCGGCGAACCACATCGTGAAGCAGCGGCCGTGATGGTCGCGGCCGTAGTTGTCCTTGGTCAGTTGTCCTTGGCTGTAAACGGTGCGCCCGAATTCGCCACCCCAGACGACGAGCGTCTCGTCGAGCAGTCCGCGGGCCTTCAGATCGGCCACCAACGCCGCACTGGGCCGGTCGACGTCGCGACACTGTCCGCGGATCTGCGTCGGCAGCCCGCCATGTTGGTCCCAGCCACGATGCATCAATTGCACGAAACGCACACCGCGCTCCACCATGCGCCGCGCCAACAAGCAATTGCGCGCGAAGCCGCCATCGGTCCCCTTGTCGTCGATGCCGTAGGCGTCGAGTGTGTCTTGGGTCTCTTGCGACAGGTCGGTCAGTTCGGGCACCGAGGCCTGCATGCGGTAGGCCATTTCATATTGAGCGATGCGCGTGTTGATCTCCGGGTCGCCGAACGATTCGGCCGCCAGCCGGTTCAGATCGCCCACGCCGTCGAGCATGCGGCGGCGCGTGGTGCGATCGATGCCCGGAGGGTCCGACAGGTAGAGCACGGGATCGTGCCCCGAGTGCAGCCTCACTCCCTGGTGTTGCGTCGGCAGGAATCCGCTCCCCCAGAGACGCGAAAAGATCGGCTGGTCGGTCTTGTTGCCGCTCCCCTGCGAAATCATGACGAGGAAGGCCGGCAAGTTTTCGTTCTCGCTGCCGATGCCGTAGCTCAGCCAGCCGCCCACGCTGGGCCGGCCCGGCTGTTGCGCGCCGGTCATGATGTACGTCGTGGCCGGATCGTGATTGATCGCCTCGGTGTGCAGCGATTTGACGATGGCCACGTCGTCGACGATCTCCGCGACGTTCGGCAACAGCTCGCTGACCCAGGCCCCGCACTGGCCGTGCTGCTTGAATTCAAACATCGGGGCCACGCAGGGAAACGATTTCTGTCCCGACGTCATACCGGTCACGCGCTGCCCCATCCGTATCGACGCGGGCAATTCTTCGCCGTGGTGCGACTTGAGCGCCGGCTTGTAATCGAACAGGTCGATGTGCGACGGACCACCCGACATGAACAGGTAGATCACGTGCTTCGCCTTCGGGGCGAAGTGCAAGGCATCGAGCGTGCCGCCGGCGAACAGCCGGTCGTTGAGCAGCGAGGCCAGTGCGGCGGTGCCGATGCCGGCGGCGGTGCGGCCAAAGAACGCGCGCCGGGTCAGGAATTGAGAGAGTGCGGGCTGAATTGCCATGGCGGATGAAAACTCGGATACGTTGATGATGGATTCGTCGCTCAGTTGCGCGTGATGGCTTCGTCCAGGTTCAACAGGACGCTCGCCGCCGTCGCCCAGGCAGCCAATTCGGCTGGCTCGAACCGTTCGTCGCGCGGCGACTCGCCCACGGACAGTAACTTGAGGGCCGCGTCGTGGTCGGCGCGAAAGGTTGCCCGTTGCTCCTCGACCACTCGCCGCATGACGTTCGCCTCGCGGTCGTTCGGCAAGCGGGCCAGCACCAGCCGGAACGCGAGCGCCAGCCGCTCGTCGGTCGTGCCGGGGTGACCGAGCAGCCGTTCGGCCAATTTACGGGCCGCCTCCAGGTAGGTCGGATCGTTCAAGAGGATCAAGGCTTGTAGCGGCGTGTTGGTGCGTGCTCGGCGGACGGTGCAGACCTCGCGATCGGGTGCGTCGAAGGTCGAGAGCGTCGGCGGCGGGCTGGTGCGCTTCCAGAACGTGTACATCGTGCGGCGGTAGAGATCGATGCCGTGGCTCTGGATGTAGACCTGCGCCGTCCAATTGGCTCCGTCCTCGCGCGACATCAGCTCTTCCCACAATCCGGGCGGCTGATAGGGCGATACGCTCAATCCGCCGATCCGACCGTCCAGCAGGCCGCCGGCGGCCAATGCCTGGTCGCGGATCGCCTCGGCCGGCAGTCGCAGGCGACTCATGCGGGCGAGCAAGCGGTTCTCGGGATCGGCTTGCAGCGAGGCTTCCGTCGTGACGGAACTCTGCCGATACGTGGCCGACGTCACCATCAGCCGCAGCAGGTGTTTTACGTTCCAACCGCTCTCGCGGAACTCGGTGGCCAGCCAATCGAGCAACTCGGGATGGCTCGGCCGCTCGCCCTGCGACCCGAAATCCTCGGCCGTCTTCACCAGCCCCGTGCCGAAGAGCATCTGCCAGTAACGATTGACGATCACCCGCGCGGTCAGCGGATGTTCTGGCGCGACCAACCAACGGGCCAGGCCCAGGCGATTGGCCGCACGTCCGTCCGGTAGCGGCGGCAGGAAGGCAGGCACGCCCGCCGTGACCTTTTCGCCGTGTTTGTCGTATTGCCCGCGGACGAGCAGAAACGTGTCGCGCGGCGCCGGCATTTCGCGCATGACCATCGCGGTGGGGATAGCCTTGTCGACCTGGGCCTGTTGCGCGCGCAGTTTGCCGAGAGTCTCGAAACGCGGTTTCAGCTCGCTGTTGACGTGTTCGCGGAAATGGCGACGCAGGGTGGCACGCTGACCGTCGGTCCGCGATTCCGCGGGCGCGGCCAAGGCTTCGCGCACCGGCTTAGGCGGCCCCTTCTTGCCGTCCTTCTGATCGGAGTCGGTTCCCCCGGCCATGCCTTTCTCCCATTCGGCCTGAGCGGCGTCGAGCGTATCGTTGGGAGCGTCCAATTCACGTTCCAGGGCGGCGATGGCCTCGGCCAACTCGGCAAGTTTTTGTTGTCCTTCGGGCGTGGGAACCTTGATCAGCGGTTCGGAATTTCCCTGCCGGCCGTCGAGACCGTTCTCGGGAACGTTGTTGAAGAAGGCGAAGAGTTGATAGAACTCCTTCTGTGTGAGCGGGTCGTACTTATGGTCGTGGCATTGCGTGCAAGCCACCGTCAGTCCGAGCCAAACGGTGCCCGTGGTGTTCACGCGGTCGACGATATACGCCGTGTGATATTCTTCGGGAATCGCCCCGCCCTCGAAATTGATCATGTGGTTGCGATTGAAACCGCTGGCGATGAGTTGATCGCGCGTCGGGTTGGGCAATAAATCGCCGGCGAGCTGTTCGACGGTGAACTCGTCGAAGGGCATATTGCGGTTGCAGGCGTCGATCACCCACGCGCGCCACAGCGACATATCGCGGCCGTTGTCGATGTGATAGCCGTTGGTGTCGGCGAACCTCGCGGCGTCGAGCCATTCCTGGGCCATTCGCTCGCCGAACCGGGGCGATTCCAACAGACGGTCGACGAGCCGTTCGTACGCATCGGCCGCCCCATCGTTGGCGAACGCATCGACTTCGTCGGGTGTCGGCGGCAAGCCGGTCAGATCGAGCGACAGGCGGCGGGCGAGTATCTGCCGATCTGCCGCGGGCGAAGGAGACAGCTTCTCGGCTTCGATTCGTGCCACGATGAATCGATCGATCGCGTTGCGCGGCCAATCGGCGCGCGTGACAGAGGGCAGCGCGGGCCGCCGCGGAGCGATGAACGACCAGTGTTCCTGCCACGGTACTCCGGCGGCGATCCATTCCTTGAGCAGAGCCTTTTCCGCATCGGTCAGCCGTTTGTTGCTGTCGGCCGGCGGCATCTGATCGTCGTCGTGGGCGAAGACGCGACGCACCAACTCGCTTTCGTCGGGTTTGCCGGGCACGATGGCAAGGGTGCCCGAGTCGGCCGCCCGGAGAGCGTGGTCGCGCACGTCCAACCGCAAACCGGCCTTGCGCTCGCCGGCATCGGGACCGTGGCACTTGAAGCAGTTGTTGGAGAGGATCGGACGGATGTCGCGATTAAAGTCGATCGCCCGCCCGGTCTGGGTACTTTCCGCGGCCCCGCCCACGGTGGCCGCCAACAGCAACAGACAAGCACCCGAGAACATCCGCCGCATGCCAAAATACCTCGCTCAATCGCGGTCACCACCGAATTCGCCGCCGCAGACCATTGCACCACGCAGGGGGCGAAAAGTCCATCGGGCCGGCCATGCGCTTGCGCGGTGGGCTTGCCTTCGGATCGGCGATCAGCTCCCATGGTCGATAACGGGGCAAACCGTTCTGGTTGGACCACGGCCGAGTAACTAACCGCCGCCAAGCAGCCTACTTACGGAAATGTAACGCCCCTCGCGCAGCACCCGCTGCGGTATCTGACGTTTAATTGTCTGAGGGGCCAGAACCAGACAAGAGAAGGCGGCGTGCTCCATGGCGACGGGCGAGTTGGCGGCGGGAATGGCTCCCGCCCTGGATGAAGCTGTTGGCACACTTCCGGCCGGGTGGCCGGCATGCGGTTCGGCCGACATCGAGTGCACGGTTCTGCACCGTATCTTCGAGGTGCGAGCCGATCAGTATCCCGGGCACGGTGCCTTGGAGTGCGGCGATCGGTGCCTGACCTATGCCGAGCTCGATGCGGCGGCCAACCGGCTGGCGCACTGGCTGCGGCGAACGGGCATCGGCCGGGGCGCGTACGTGGCCATCTGGTTGCCGCGATCGGTCGATGCCTATGTGAGCCTGCTGGCGGTGCTCAAGGCCGGGGCGGCCTATGTGCCGCTCGATCCCGACTGTCCCTTCGAGCGGGTGCGGTTCGTCGTCGACGATTGCCGGGCCGCGCTCATGATCAGCGATTCGTCGCTGCTGGCCGACAACAGGCCCGCCTGCGAGGTGCTCGACATCGAGTCGCGGCGTGCGGAGATCGACCGCCAACCCGACTTTCGGCCGGCGGACGGTACGGCCGGGGCCGACGACCTCTGTTACGTGATCTATACGTCCGGCTCGACCGGTCGTCCCAAGGGAGTCGAGATCGAGCACCGCAGCGCGGTTCACTTGGTGCGCGCGGAAGCGTCGCTGTTCGCTGTGACGTCCGACGACCGCGTCTTCCAGGGTTTTTCGTTGGCCTTCGATGCATCGGTCGAGGAACTCTGGTTGGCCTGGTGTGCGGGGGCGACGCTCGTCGCCGGCACGCGCGAAGTCGTCCGTTCGGGCCCCGACCTGCCACGCTTTCTCCGCGACGCCCGTGCGACCGTGTTGTCGTGTGTGCCCACGCTGTTGGCCATGATGGATGGCGAGATTCCGTCGTTGCGGCTCTTGATCCTGGGGGGCGAAGAATGCCCGCAGGCGTTGGTCAAGCGCTGGCACCGGCCGGGGCTGAGGATGGTCAATACCTATGGGCCGACCGAGGCGACGGTCATTGCCACGTATGCCGACTGCCACCCCGACCGGCCCGTGACGATCGGCCGCGCCGTGCCCGGCTATCGGCTCTATGTGGCCGACGAACAACTGCGTGCGGTTGCGGCCGGCGAGCCGGGCGAACTGCTCATCGGCGGCGTCGGCTTGGCCCGCGGCTATCTCGGTCGGCCTGAGTTGACACGAGAGAGGTTCGTTTCGAACCCCTTCGATGGCGAATCGCCGCGGCTCTACCGCAGCGGCGATCTGGTCCGGCTGAACGAGGCGGGCGATCTTGAGTTCTTGGGGCGAATCGACGGTCAGGTCAAGCTCCGCGGCTTCCGTATGGAGGTCGGCGAGATCGAGACCGCATTGCTCGAATGCCCAGGCGTGCGAGCGGCCGCTGTGACGATCAACAAGGACGGGTCTGGCGATCGACAACTGGCCGCCTACCTCGTTCGGGATGTGGCCCCTCGCCCGCTTGGCGATCCGAACGACTCGGACGAAAGGAACATCGCCACTCGTCTACGTGCGCGGCTGCCGGCTTACATGGTGCCGGCGACGATCGAGTTTCTCGACGAGTTGCCCAGATTGCCCAGCGGCAAGCTCGACCGCCAGCGTTTGCCGGCCCCGCGAGAGCATGTCGCCAGGCGACCGGAAAAGGCCATCGAACCACGCAACGAGATCGAGACGACGCTCTTGGCGGCGTGGCGAGATGTCTTCGGCCCGGTTGGCATTTCCGTCGACGACGACTTCTTTCTCGATCTCGGCGGCCACTCGCTGTTGGCGGCGCGGCTGGTATCGCGGCTGCGCACCGAGCCGGCCTGCGCCGATGTTTCGATGGTCGACATCTATCAGCATCCGACCATCGAGCGGCTGGCGCTCCGCCTGACCAGAGCCGAGCCGGACGGACTCGATACGCCGGCCAGCGAATCGACTCCGCCCGTCTCGCGCGTGAGTTATGTTCTCTGTTCGGTCGGACAGTTCCTCAGCTTATACCTGGTGCTCGGCTTCTTCTCGTTGCAATGGCTGGGGCCCTACCTGGCTTACACCTGGATGATCGATACCGGTCACCCGATCGACGAGTCGTTGTTCGCCGCGTTGGCGAGTCTGCTCGTCGTCTACCCGATCATGCTCTCGGCGGCCGTGGCCATCAAATGGTTGGTCATCGGTCGCTACCGGGCGGGTGATTATCCGCTCTGGGGGCGGTATTTCTTTCGCTGGTGGTTCGTGAAGGCCATCACTTCGTCGATCCCGATCGACTACCTCGCCGGCACGCCCCTGCTGAGCTTCTTCTATCGGCTGATGGGAGCGAAGATCGGGGCCAACGTCCATCTGTCGACCGACAATTGCCTGGCCTACGATCTGCTCGAAATCGGCGACGATTCGTCGATCGGCGAGGAGAGCAGCTTGGCGGGCTGCACCGTCGAACACGGCCGGTTGCGAATCGGGCCGGTCCGCATCGGCCGCCGCGTGTTCGTGGGCACGCGTGCAGTGGTTCGCGAGTGCACGGTCATCGAAGACGATGGCCGACTCGAAAATCTGTCGTTGCTGCCGCGTGGGGCAACCATTCCATGTGGAGAGACGTGGCAGGGTTCGCCGGCGCGAAGGGTGGATGGCGCTACGAAAGCGGCGGCAGTTGCGCGCCCGAGCCTGCTGCGCCGTGCGGCCTGCGGACTGATGCACGCCGTGGGGGTCATGCTCGTGCCGGTCTTCGTGATCGCCGCCATCTTCCCCGGCATGATCGTGATGAACCATCTGAACTACTGGGACGACTACTATTGGTATCTCGTTGCCTCTCCGTTGGTCGCACTGTCGTTCGTGCTCGTACTGACACTCGAGATCGCCGCCGTCAAATGGCTCCTGTTGGGCAGGGTGCAGGCCGGTCGCTATCCGCTGTATAGTTCGTTTGCCCTGCGGCAGTGGTTCGTCAACCGGTTGATGGAACTGAGTCTCGACGTGTTGGGGCCGCTCTATTCGACGATCTATCTGGGACCCTGGTACCGCCTGCTCGGTGCAAGACTGGGCCGACGGGCCGAAATATCGACCGCGTCGTTCATCTCGCCCGATTTGCTGTCGATCGACGACGAAGGATTCATCGCCGACAGTGTTTCGCTGGGCGGGGCCCATATCGAACAGGGTACGATGACGATCGCCGCCACTTCCATCGGCAAACGTTCGTTCGTCGGCAACAGCGCGCTCGTGCCGGCCGGCTCGACGATCGGCGACAATTGCCTGATCGGCTGCCTGTCGTCGCCGCCCGCGGGCGGCCGAACGCCGGATGGGACATCGTGGCTCGGCTCGCCCGGTTTCTACCTGCCGCGCAGGCAGGAGAGCAAATCGTTCGGCGAAGAGACGACCTTTTCGCCTTCGCGCAAGCTGCAAATCCAGCGGGCGGCCATCGAAGCCTGCCGCGTGCTGCTGCCCAGCTCCGCGTTCATCGCCATCACCAGCGTACTGTTGTCGGTGGTGTTGCTGATCCACGAAGAGATGGCCGTCTGGGAATTGCTGGCGCTGTTTCCGCTTCTGTATACCGTGGCCGGCATGGCCGCTGTGCTCACGACCGTGGGCGTCAAATGGCTGCTCATGGGCCGCTATCGTCCGGCAGAGCATCCGCTCTGGAGCACCTTTGTCTGGAAGACGGAACTGGTCGCGGCAGTGCACGAGCACCTGGCCGATCTGTTCTTGGTCGGCAAGCTCACCGGTACGCCCTTCGTCGGCTGGTACTTCCGTCTGTTGGGGGCGAAGATCGGCCAGCGCGTCTACCTCGACACGACCGACATGACGGAGTTCGACCTGGTGGAGGTTGGCGACGACGCGACGATCAATCGCGACGTCACGTTGCAGACCCACCTATTCGAAGACCGCGTGATGAAGATGTCGCGCGTACGCATCGGCCGCGGCGCGGCAGTCGGCAGTATGTCGTTGGTGCTCTACGACACCGGGATGGGCGACGGCTCTTCGCTCGGCCAGCTTTCTCTGTTGATGAAAGGCGAGGCGCTTCCACCCATGACGCAGTGGGAAGGTATCCCGGCGTCGCGGCAAGCGTGTTTAACGTAGAAGCGGCATCTTGCCGCTTTGGTACGCGCTCGACCGCTCGACCACACCGCCCGTTTCCGGACGTCCCGGCTTAGCCCCCGTGCGGGGCAACGCGTGACAGGGAGGCAGACCCCTCTACGGATGCAGCGGGACGCCGCATCTACTTTAAAGAAAGCGCCGCGGGCATCATGTCGATACCCGCGGCGTTCGCGGAGTTCCCTTCTCGGCGACGAGTGAGTGCTACACGTGGTAGCCGTCGCGGTACTTGGGCCGAATCACCTCGGCCACTTCCGGAGCGTTGGTGGCCACCATCTCCTTGGCGTTCCACTCGATCTTCTTGCCCATCTGGCCCGCCTCGGGCGCGACCCACACGGCCAGGTTGCCCAGCAGGATGGTCTCCGTCAAACCGCCGGCGTAGTTGGGGAAGTTCGACATGGCGGCCTCGCCACCACGGATCGCCCGGACCCATTCCTCGAAGTGGCCCGGCGAGTGAATCCAATCCACCTTCGGTTCGTTGATACCGTTGGTCAACACGATCTGCCGCTCGGCGTAGTCGCCGGGTGCATAGAGGCTTCCCTTCTCGCCGACGACGAGGCAGCCGCTGGCAAAGGGATGCTTACCCTCCTTGAACTCCTTCGCATAGACGTCCTTGTCGCCGAGCACCAGGCAGTCCGACTTGGTCGGGTCTGCCTTCTCGAACAGATGCTTGGCGGGCTTCTCGCCGGCGTCGCCGCCGTCGTACCAGGTCATCTTCACGGCCGGTCGTTTGTCGTTCGAAGGGAATTGGAAGTCGATCGTCGACCACTTGGGATAGCTGTCACGGTTGTGTCCCGAGGTGCGGGCCTGCACCGAGGTCGGGTCCTTCAGGGCGAGGGCCATGTAGGGCATGTTCACCGTATGGCAGGCCATGTCGCCCAAGGCGCCGGTGCCGAAATCCCACCAGCCACGCCACGAGAACGGATGATAACCCTTGCCGAACGGGCGATACGCCGCCGGTCCCAGCCATTCTTCCCAGTGCAGGTAGGATGGCACTTCGTCCGTTTCCGGGCGATTGCCGCCCTGCGCCCAGATGGGCCGATTTGTCCAGACGTGCACCTCGGTCACCTTGCCGAGCGCGCCCGACTGGATGATGGCCGCGGCCCGGCGCAACGGATCGTAGGATGTGCCCTGGTTGCCCATCTGCGTGGCCACCTTCTTCTCGCGGGCGATGTCGCCCAGGCGACGCGCCTCCCAGATCGAATGGGTGAGCGGCTTTTGGCAGAAGCAGTGCTTGCCCAGCGACATGGCCATGGCCGCAACGACCGCATGGCAATGGTCGGGCGTGCTGACGGTGACGGCGTCGATGTTCGAGCCCATCTCGTCGAGCATCTTGCGGAAGTCGTTGTATTTCTTCGCGCCCTCGAATTTCTTGCCGGCCGCGTTGAGCTTCAGGTCGTCGACGTCGCAGATGGCCACCACATCGCCGCTCTTGCCGGCGTCTTCCGAATCGCTTTCACCCTTGCCGCCGATGCCGACGCAGGCGAAGCGGATTTTTTCGTTGGGCGACTTGCTCTCTTCGGCATGCAAACCGGCCGCGACCCAGAAACCGACTCCGGTTGCCGCGGTGGTCTGCATGAATTGACGACGACTTGACTGGCGGGGCATAGCGATGGCTCCTAGCCGATGGTTAGGGATTGGAAGCAGGAAGGTAATGGCGCTTCATAGGATAACGCGCGGGAAAACGTTCGACCACCAAAAAACTCCCCATGTTTTGTCGGCCGGGGCCGTGATTTAGAGTAACCGACCAAACCGGATCGAGCTCCAAGAAATCGGCGTTTCACGGCCGATCTCTTGCTCACGGCGCTCCGGCTCCCGGAGTTTTGTCAGCCGCCTTTCGCGGTTCCTCGCTTCCGCTCGCGGTTTGCCATCATCGGGTGTCGAGATTAACCTAGTTCGGTTGAACCCCGACGTTTCGGCCAGCGCCGGTAGGACTCGCGGCCGCACCATTAAAGCCAACTTCTTTTCGACATCTATCATAGGACTCGCAATGCTCTGGCTCGCCCCCTGGACCCTCCTTCTGACCGCCTTGGCCGCGCCTGCGGACACCGGTGCGGCCGTCCACCGCATCGAAGAGCTGGGAGGAAAGATCCGCTACGACGACCAGAAGCAGGTCGTGGGGGTCGACCTCTTGCAGCGTCAGCCGACCGACGACGATCTGAAGGCACTTGCCGCGCTATCGCATCTCCAGAGCCTCAAGGTCTCCGGCTCTGGCGTCACCGATGCGGGGATGTCGTCGGTGGCCCAGCTCGGCGGGCTCACGGAGTTGGTGCTGGAGAACACGACGGTCAGCAACGCCGGCTTGAAGGAACTGACGGCGCTCAAGAAGCTGAAGTCGATCAATCTGCGCCGCTCGAATACCACGGATGACGGCCTGCAATATCTGCAAGAATTTCCGGCATTGGAGCAAGCCCATCTGCTCTTCACCAATACCACGAATAGCGGCTTGAAACACCTGGCGGGTCTGACGCGGCTGCGGGTGCTCGATCTGCGCGGTTGCGTGCAGATCTCCGATAAGGGCATTGCGCAGCTCAAGGACCTGACCAATCTCGAGGACTTCAAGCTCCGTAATCCCGAGGTCGGCGATGGTGCGCTCAAGTCGATCGCCAACATGAAGAAGCTGAAGGTCTTGGCTCTGGAGGATACCGTCATCACCAACGGCGGTCTCAAGCTCATTCAAGATTTGGCGAATGTGCAGAACCTCGACCTGATGCGCTGCATCGGCCTCGACGACGACGGGCTACCCGCGTTCGCCGGCTACACGAAGCTGAAGAAACTCACGTTGCGCGGGATTTCGATGTACGGCACGGGGTTGGGTGCCTTCAAAGACTGCAAGAATCTGCAAGTGCTCGACCTCAGCGAGACGCTCCTCAAAGACGCCGGGCTGGAACAGATCCAGGACTTCACCAGCCTCGTCGATCTCGACCTGTGGCATACACGGATTACGAACGACGGGCTCCGTCACCTGTCGCGCCTCAAGAATCTGCAGGCGCTGAGCTTGGAAGACACGGCCGTCACCGACGAGGGATTGTCGCACCTGTACGGCCTGACGAATCTGAAAACGCTGAACCTCAAGCTGACGAAGGTGACGCCGGATGCCGTGGGCAAGCTGAAGGAGAAGTTGCCCGGGTTGAAGGTCGAAATGTGACGGTATCGGGTGCGCTCGACACCCCTGTAAGCACGCCCAACGTTCGCAGGTGATTTCATGCCTCGCCGCGAAACGCCGATCGGTCGCCGCGGTTTGGTGAAGGGTTCGATCGGCTCGGCGCTGCTCACGGCGGCTTCTCAACGCCGCGTGTTGGGTGCCAACGAACGTATCGGCGTCGGTTTCATCGGCTTCGGCCTGATCGGCAAGCGGCACGTGCTCGACTTCTCGGAGCAGCCCGATGCCCGGTGCGTCGCCGTCTGCGACGCCCATCGTGGGAGGACGGCCGAGGGACGCGAACTCGTCGGCGATGCCTGCCGCGGCTACGACGACTTTCGGCGGCTGCTCGACGATCGCGACGTCGATGCCGTGGTGATCTCTACGCCCGACCACTGGCATGCACTGATGACGATGCTCGCCTGTGCGGCGGGCAAGGATGTCTACGTCGAGAAGCCGCTCACGCTGTTCGTCGACGAGGGGAAATGGATGATCGACGTGGCTCGGCGGACCGGTCGCATCGTGCAAGTCGGCACGCAGCAGCGTTCCGGCTTGCACTATCAACGCGCCAGACAGCTTATCGAA
Organism: Pirellulales bacterium; assembly: GCA_035547915.1. Classification (GTDB taxonomy): domain Bacteria; phylum Planctomycetota; class Planctomycetia; order Pirellulales; family JAICIG01; genus DASSFG01. Next base: position 73,751 of record DASZTS010000027.1, read on the forward strand.
AACGGAGCCATCGGCGCCGTGCATTCGGTGCGGATGCACGCGTATCGGAACATCATGCCCGGCTTCGGAGCCCCGGCCGACGGTCCACCGCCGGTGGAGCTCGATTGGAACCTGTTTCTAGGGCCTGCCCCCGCGCGACCTTACAATCCCCAACGCGGCATCTATCACTTCCGTTGGTTCTGGGACTATTCGGGCGGTCAGATGACCAACCTGGGGCATCATTCGCTCGACATCGTCGACTGGTACCTGGGCGGTTCGCTCGCGGCCGTATCGAGCAGCGGCGGTCGTTTTGCGCTCGAGGACAACGGCGAAACTCCCGATACGCAAGACGCCATATTTGAATTCACACGTCCAAAGCCGAATGCTCGCGGATACACCGCGATCTGGTCGCACCGCGAAGCGTCTGCCGGCGCGACCCAGCCGTATGGCCTGGAGTTCCTCGGCACCAAGGGTTCTTTGTCCATCAACCGCAAGGGCTTCGCCATCACCGGCGACAAGCGAGTGCCGCCGCAGAACCGGATTCCGCAATTTACCGGAGCGCATCCCATAGGCGGTCCGCGGCCATCCGCCGAGCGGGCGCCGGACGATCTTTTTTGGACGGAGACGCTCGCGGACGCCTCCGGCAGTGAGACCGAACAATTCACCCGCCACGTGCGCAACTTTCTCGATTGCGTGAAATCTCGCTCGGCGCCGGTTTCCGATCTGGTGAGCGCGCACCGGGTGAGCACGATGTGTCACCTGGCGAATCTGTCGCTGAGAACCGGTCGCAAGCTGCGGTGGGACACCGGGCAGGAGACGATTCTGTCCGACCCCGAGGCGGCACGGTTGCTGTCGCGGCCGTATCGTGAACCGTGGGACGCCGAACTGCGAGCACTGGGAATCGGTTGAATGAGACGACGCGACGTGCTCAAAGGGTTGGCGGCCGTTGGCTTGACCGCGACTGGCGCCGGGGCCGCTGATGCATCTCGCCGGCAGCCGCTCGGCCTGGTCATCCATTCGTACGCCGTACGCGGTTCTAAACCGCTGGAGCCCGACTTTCCGTCCCTTTCCGATCCGCTGGCCTTCGTCGAGCACGCGGCCGTCTTGGGCGCCGCGGGCGTGCAGACCCGCATCGGCCTGCCCGATGCAACCGCGCTCGGACGCTTGAAGGAAGCCGTTTCGAGCCACGGCATGTATTTGGAAGGTACGCTGGCCCTGCCCAAGGACGAAGGAGACGTATCGCGTTTCGAGGCCGAAGTCGTCGCCGCGAAGGCGGCGGGCGCCGAGGTGCTCCGGAGCGTCTGTCTCTCGGGCCGCCGCTATGAAGAGTTCCGTTCGCGGGAGCAATTCGACAATTTCGCCCGCCGCTCGTGGCGATCGCTCACGCTCGCCGAACCGGTGGTCGCCAAGCATCGGATGCGGCTTGCGGTGGAGAACCATAAAGACTGGCGCGTCGACGAGCTGCTCGCCTGGCTCAAGCGGCTCGGCAGCGAGTATGTCGGGGTCTGTCTCGATACGGGCAACAGCATCGCACTCCTCGAAGAACCGCAAGCGGTCGTCGAGGCCTATGCGCCGTGGACGATGACCACGCACCTGAAGGATATGGGGGTGGCGGAATACGACGAGGGCTTTCTGTTATCGGAGGTTCCACTCGGCCAGGGATTTCTGGATCTGCCCCGGATGGTCGCCGCGATCCGCCAGGCACGGCCCGCCGCCCGTCTGAATCTGGAGATGATCACGCGCGACCCGCTCCGGGTTCCCTGCCTGAGCGATGGATATTGGGCCACTCTGCCGCAAATACCGGCCAGTGAATTGGCTGCCGCGCTGGGCCGCGTGCGGCGGCACGGTTTCCAAGGCGGATTGCCGACCATCGGCGGCCTAAGCCAGCGCGAGCAATTGCGTCGCGAAGCCGAGAATATCGACTTGTGCCTGCGTTACGCCGCCGAGAACCTGGCGGAATAACGAAACCGGCCGAGGCCGCGCGAAAGGCACGGCTCGGCCGGTGATCGGCAAAGCAAGATATCTGCTTCGGTATCAAGGGTTGGTAATTATCTCACCCCCAGCTTTGGTAATGAGGGCCTGTAGCTGTTGAGGATCGACCTTGTCCGGGAACTGGCGGATCGAGCCGTCGGCGAAGGCGGCCAAGAATCCGCCCGCGTGCCAGCCGCCGAGCTTGGGGAGCGGTTTCGCCGGATCGTAGTCGATATCTTCGGGCTTCGTCCACGGAATGGAGCGCTTGGCTTCGACCAGCGCGATCGTGTTCGATGTGCCATCGGTCATCTCGGCGACGCCCGTTCCTTTGCCCTCGCGCGGACCGAACGCCGTGACATCGCCGACCAGCGCGAAATAGCTCGCGTCGACGCTCTTCGGGTCGGCCCCCGTGTCGCGATAGACGGGCGGTATCTGGGCGAGCACTTTCTTGTTGTTCTCGCTGTCCCACGGTTCGTCCATCTTGTACCGCTGGTAGAGGCCTACTTGCTCGACGAACGGCAGGATGGCCACCCTCCACGAGTGGCGCGTCTTGCCGTCCGGACCGAGCACGGAGGGGGCCGGGAAATGCCCGAACACGTCGTGATAATTGTGCAACGCGAGCATGATCTGCTTCATGTTGTTCATGTCTTGCGCGTGGCGGGCCGCGTCGCGCGCCGTCGTGACCGCCGGCATGAGAATGGTCACGGCCGTTTCGGCCAGGTCCAGGTCGAGGCTCGTCGTGTAACTTACCGTCCCCTCCTCGGCCTTCAGTTTGCCCTGCTTGAGGGCCTCTCCGGCCAGGTCGATGAGCGGTACGATGGCTGCCGCTTGCGCGGCCGTTGCTTTCGCGACGTTGCGATCGGCCTCATCCAATCCATTGCGCGCCAGCGTCAGCACTGCCTGGAATGTGTCGCGCACGCGCTCGGCATCGGCTGCGTTGGTGCACAGGAACCGCGCCGTCAGGCTCAATCCCGTATCTGCCTGGGCCGATAGGAACAGCCGGTGCGACTTTTCCAAGATCGGGCCGACGAAGGTCGAGATCTGCGGTTGGGGATGGTGTTTCCATTCCTCGGTGGCTGCGCGGTTGACCGCACTCACGTCGACCATAGCCGCCGCGACGCCCTTCAATTTGTCCCAATCGGCGGACCACTCGGGTTTGTTGCGGCCGCGAGCGAGCAACACCCGTTGCAAGTCGATCTCGGGGCCGATCACGGCTGTGCGGTCGTCGGGCAGATAGATCGCTGGTCGCACGGCCTGATCGGAACTGTCCGAGTGGTAATAGGTCTTGCCGGCAACGGTCGCTTCGACCAGATTGCCGGCGAGGTTCGCTCCCAATTTCGCCTTCCAGTCGAACGGCTCGTTGTATTGCAACGTGCACAGCATGGCATCTTTGGGGTTGCTTGGGGTGGGTGGTCCACCTTGCGGCCCAGGTTCGGCGAAGCGCGTCAGGGCAACCGTCACCTGTGCGAGATTCTCCACCTTCACTCCCGTGCGCTGTTCGAGCCCCATTGTTTGGTCGAGCAGCTTGACGAGAGGCTGATTTTCCAATTTCGAGAAGAGAGCGGCGGGCCGCGCCGCGAACACGGCCACGGCCGTCGGAGGTACATAGGTCAGGTCGAAGGGAGCCGACGCCTCGAGCGACGTCGATTTGTCGGGCGGCGCCGCATGGGCCCGCGGCGCCTCTCCGAGCGGTGCGCGGAGGCCCGAGACAACGAGCGCCACCAACCCTGCCACACCTGCCAAGGCCGCGGCGCGACGCCGAGAAACCGGCGCGTTGGGCAGCCATTTCGTTTCGCTTAGCATTTCGATTCTCCTGAGAAGGGTGCCACGACTGGGTAGAAAAGGCCGCGCGGCCCAGGCGACGCGGCGGTCGTCCTGGCGCAGCGCCATTTGTGCCAAGGTGAAGAGATAGGTTTCGCGGCCCCCCGAGGCTTCCGTAGCCCAGGCGTCGGCGGCGAGTTCCTGCTCGAGTCGCAGACGCCGCGCGAGCCAGTGGACGAGCGGATGGTAGACGTGCAGCGCGACGGCCACGTGGGCCACGAGCGAGGTCAAATAGTCGCTCCGCGCGATATGAGCGACCTCGTGGGCCAGCACCACGCGCTTCTCGGTGTCGGTCCAGGTCTGGCAATCTCCCGGCAGAACGATGACCGGATGAAGCCATCCCATGGTGGCCGGAGTGGTGATGGTGGGCGACTGTTTCAGCTCGATCGGCCTGCGGCACCCGAACTGTTGGGCCAGTGAATCGGTCAACTCGCGCAAGCGGCGGTCGGTGAGCGGCAACAAGCGGCGCCGGTATCGTCGCAGGGCCACGATGCCGCTGAGATACCGGATCAGGGCCAACAACGCGCCGCCCACGATCACGCCTACCACGATCGATGGCCAACGCCGCGGGGTCTCGCTGGGCGACGCGGGCGCATGGGCCTCTCGCAGCTCGTTGCGAAAGGCTCGCCAATACTCTTGCCAGGGAGCGGCTGCGTCTGGTCTTGCGGGCCGCACGGCCGCGTTGCTGCCGGTCGCCGTCGCAGCCACAACTTCATCGGCGGCCTGCGCCTGCACCGCGGGCGAAGGGGGGGCTGCCGTCCGGTCTTCGTTGGCCGGCGGAGACCACCACCGCGGCCAGGGGCTGAAGGCAACCACGGTGAGGCAGCACAGCGTGATGAGCGTGCTGGCCGCCGCCACCGCGCCGGTGGCCGGCCCCAATCGCCGCACGATGAGATAAACGGCCGCGCCGATCGCCAAGTTGAGCGTCGCTTGCAGGACGCACCACAGCAGGACAATGGCTATCTCGTTCATGTTTGGCCCTCCTCGCGAGGAGCGCCGCGACGGAGGATGTCGTCGAGTGTGGCGCGTTCCTTCGTCGAAAGTCTTTTTTGTTCCAGCAGTCGCACGAGCAGCCGCTCGCGCGAGCCCTGGAACACGCGCTCGACCAGGTCGGCGAGGAGCTTGCCGGATACCTCCTCGTAGGTCTTCGCGGGTCGATACGTGAAGGGCCGCTGGTCGTTGACCTGGTCCACGAATCCTTTGTCGGCCAGTATCCGCACCAGCGTGGCGACCGTCGTGTAGGCCCGTTCCAGGCCCGAGCCCGCCAGGTCGTCTTTGACGTCGGCCACGGTGAGCGTTCCGCGCCTCCAGAAAACCTGCATGATTTCCAGTTCACGTTCGGTGAGCTCTTTTGCCGGTGGTCGGGCCATAGGGTGCCTCCTGGTGTTTTGGTTTTTTAGTTCTGGTTTTATAGTAGCGGCGCGCGCGACGTTGTCAAGCTACATCGAAGGAAAAATCGCGATGCGCGATCAGGGGGTCAGATTCAGCAACCGCTTCGCTTCATCGAGCAGGAATTTCGGTTGCGTGAAGGGCTCGTAGCCGATGTCTTGCCAGCGCACGAGGCCATCCTTGTCGATCAAGAACGTGGCGTGCAGCGGCTGGTTTTCGAAATCATCGAAGGCGCGATAGTCCTTGAACACCGAATGGTCGGCGTTCGAGAGCAGCATTACCGGCAGAGGTGCCGCGCCGGACGCCGCACGCGACTCGATCGAACCACGCAGCGCTTCGACGCTGTCGCTGCTGACGGCCAGCATATCGATGCCGGCCGCCGCGAAGTCGGGCTGCATCGGCCCGAATTTGGTGAGCTGCTCGACGCAGTGCAGGCAACCGAAACCCAGATAGAAGATCACAATCACGGGACGGCCGCGGTAGTCGCTCAACGACACGTTCCGCCCCTGTGAATCGGGCAGTGTCCATTCCGATGCCGGAGATGGGCGCCAACGGAACGGGCCGAGCGTCGCCAGATCGGGCCGCTGGCCCACGTCGTTCGCCGGCGTCTGCGGCTGCCGCCATTCGGCCGGCAAGCCGAGCTGCGGCGCCAATTCATCGAGCCGACGGAAGAGGGGGCTTGCCTGATCGATCGCGCCGGAGATGGCCTGGAGATTGCGAAACTCGGCGGTCGCCTCGGGCACCTTGCCGCATTTGTGGAGTACCTCGACCAGGTTGGCCAGCGGCAGCACGCGATTCTTTCCCTCGTTGGCCGCCTCGCGGGCGAGTTGTTCCGCCTTGGCCTGATTGCCCGCCTGCAGATAGACGCGCGACAGGATTTCTTTACTCAGTCCTTTGGCCTTTTCGAAGTGCGCCAGCCCCGACGTGACGTCGTTGCCCGCCAGCGCCCATCGGCCGTGCAACTCGTCGAGCGCCGAAGCGACGCTCTCCAGCCGTTGGTTGAACGCGCCGGAGGCATCGGTCCGGGCCTTGGCAACCTGGTCGTCGGGTTTCTTGTCGTTCTTGGCTTTCGTTTCCGCGTCGGCCGCCGCTTTGTCTCGCTCGGCCTTGATCTTTCCGTCTAGCTCCTGCAAGGCCGCGATGTGCGTCTTGCCTTGCGTCAGATCGCCCGTGACGATCTGGGCGGCGCCGACGACCCGGTGGAAGCGCACCTGCTCGTCTTCGATGTCCGTCGCATCGAGGAGCGGCGTTCGCGACAACTGCACCAGCTCGTCCCACATCTCGAATTGCGGCAAGAGGGTGAGCAAGCGATGGCGGCCCAGCTTGCTGCTACCCGAACCGCCGAGCGTGTTGTACTTGGGGTGCCGGGGCAGTTCGACCAGGTTCTTGGCCAGTTCGATCCCGTCACGCACCCGGCCGATGAAGGAGAGGTTCTCGACCAACCAGTCGTTGTTGTGCGCGTAGTTGTGGATCTGATCGGGCATCACCCGATCGCGCATCATGTGGGCGTGGTCGACGCGGGCCGAAGCCTCTTGTTGCCAGACGGCGTCGGCATAACGTTGTACCCGCGTGTAAGTATGCCCCGGCATGTGCCACATGTGGGCGATGCCCGGCGCCGCCTGTCCGCACTGCGCGGCCGACGGCAGCGCCCGGACGGGTTTCTCGCCATCCCAGAGGTGGATGACGTAATGGTGGGCGGGGTGCATCGGGTTGGCGGCATGCACCTCGCGCAGCAGCGAGGCGACCGCTTCGTGGCTCGAGAGGGGGATTCCGTGACTCGAATTCTCCCAGATCATCAGGGCGAGCATCGCCTTGGCCTCGATCTCGTCGGGATGGTCGTGGACGATCGCTTCGAGAGCCCGAACATATTGCCGCCGCCGCTCCTTTTCATCGCGAGGTTTGTTGTCGGAGGGCTGGCCGAGGTATTGATCCAGGGCGTCGATCCAGGCCGCCTCGCGCGGGCTGACGGACGACTTGCGTTTGACGGCTTCGGCGAGGAAACCGCGTCCGCGCTTGGTATTCTCGCGGTTGGCCATCGCCATGCCCCAATAAGCCATCGCGCAGTCGGGATCGAGCGCCGCGGCCTGGCGGAACGATCGCTCGGCCTCGAAGTACCAGAAGCCGTGGAGTTGCCCCAGTCCCTGGTTGACGAATTTCTGCGCCTCGTCCGATTTCGTGGTGACCTTGATCGTGACGTTGCCCGTGGTGCCCATCAGGTAGGCACGTTGCCGCGGCCCCTCGTTGAACACTTCGCCGTGCACCGAATGGCCCGCGAGTATGGCGGGCGGGTCGGCCTGCTTGGCCTCCTCGGCCGCGGACATACGCGGCAGCCAACAAGCGGCTGCCAATAGGAGCAAGTAATGAAGAAGGCGGCGCATGCGAATCTCGGCTAGCTTTCGGGGGCGCGGCTGGAAGGCACAGAACGGGGCCGCGACAGCCGCATGGGAACGTTCAGGGTACCCCAGCGGCTGGCGGCTTGCCAGCGTCGGGCGCCGCCGATTAAAAAAAACGGCAGACCCAGGATGAAGAGAAGAGAATATGTCTCGCGGCAACGCCGCCATCGATTATTATCCGGCCGCATTCGTGACCGGCGGCGAGCGGCTCATGGGCCGCGAGGCGGCCGGCGAAGGCTTCTTGAGCGGCTTCCTACGCTATGCCGACGTCGATCGGTTCTATTGCTTCACCGGCCAGCAGGCCGAGTTCGACCAGTTCGCGGCTGCCGGCCGGACTCATCGGCCAAACGTGCCGCACACCTGGCTGGCCCGCCGCGAACCGGCGAGTCTGGCCACGGTCGGCTGCTTGTACCACCCCGATCCCGTGTTGCGCAACCGCGCCTGGGAGCGGCGCCATTTCGATGAGACCGCCTATAGCCTCTGTGGCGTTACGCACACGATCTGTACCGCGGCCGTGATGGATGCCGTCGGCGCGCTCGCGACCGACCCGCTCTACGAGTGGGATGCGTTGGTTTCGACCTCTACGGTCGTCAAGGCGAGCATCGAACGAATCCTCGGGAACTGGCTCGATTATCTTGCCGAGCGGATAGGGATTCGGCCGGCCGCCACGATCGAGCTTCCGATCATCCCGTTGGGGGTCGATTGTGCGGCATTCGACCATCCACGGGCCGACGACGTGCGTCGAGAGTTGCGGACCGAATTGGGGATCGGAGCGGATGAAATCGTCGTGCTCTATCTGGGGCGACTTGTGTTTCACGCCAAGGCGCATCCGTTGCCGATGTTTCTCGCGCTGGAACGAGCGGCGCGAGAGACAGGAAAGCCGGTCACTCTGGTGCAGGCCGGGTGGTTCCCCAGCGCGGCCATCGAGGCGGAATTCAAAGCCTGTGGCCAGGCCGCGTGCCCGTCGGTCAAGAAAATTTACATCGACGGACGCCGCGCCGATTATCGGCGCCGCATCTGGCACGCGGCCGACCTATTTGTATCGCTGGCCGACAATATCCAGGAGACGTTTGGGCTCTCGCCGATCGAGGCGATGGCGGCCGGACTGCCCGTGGTGGTGAGCGATTGGGACGGCTACCGCGATACGGTGCGCGACGGCGTCGACGGCTTCCGCATTCCGACGATCATGGCCCCCGCCGGAGCCGGCGTCGACCTGGCCTTGCGCTACGCAGTGGGCGATGACGATTACGATCGCTACATCGGCACGGTGAGCCTCTGCACGGCGATCGATGTCGACCGATGCTCGGCGGCCTTCGCCCGGCTGTTCGCCAGCCATTCGCTGCGGCGGACCATGGGAGCGGCCGGCCGCGAGCAGGCACGCTTGCGGTTCGATTGGCGCCACGTCGTCCGCGCCTATCAGGAACTATGGTACGAACTGGCTCAACGGCGCAGCCACGCCGCGCGCCGCCAACGACCGACCGGACCGGCCAATCCGCTCCGCGAGGATCCGTTCAGCCTGTTCTCCACCTATCCGTCGATGCAGCTCGACGGCCAGTCTATGGTGTCTCTCACGGCGAGCACCTGTCAGCCGCGGCTCGAAGCGCTCTATCGAATGCCGATGATGAATTTTTCCGCAGCGCTACTCGGCGGTGAGGACGAGAGCCGGGCGATGTTATCGCTGCTCGGCGACGGGCCGCGGCCGGTTGACGAGCTGCTTGCGACCAGCGGCGCCGAGAGGCGGCGGTATCTCGAGCGAACGATCGTCTGGCTCGCCAAGGCGGGCATGGTTTCGATCAGCCCCCACGCGGGGCAAACAATGCCAGCGGAGCCAACTCCGGCGAGCGGCGATCGTTAGCGATGCCGATACTGGTACTTTCGCGGATCGAGCAGGCGCTTGTGATCTTCGAGCGCGTCGTAGAGTCCGCCCCTGCCCGGCTTGCCGCGGAACTGGAACGCCTCCAGCCGATTGCCCGAGTAGGAGTGTTCGCCGCCCGGCCGGTGTCTCGAGGCGACCGAAACGATCGACTCCTGGTGGAGCACTTCGTCTTTGTCGGGGTCGTAGCGAATCACCCGTGGTCCCTGCGACAGGTCGCTCAAGGTCCGTCCCACCTTAGCCGACGCCACGGAGTTTATGCCAAGAAACAAGATTGCCGCCGTCGCCAAAACCAGTCGCTGCTTCATGGACTGCTTCCCGAGAGGAGGATGCATTCATAGTAGCCTGGCCGGCAAGCGGCTGTCCACGGCACCTCCAAGAGCGGCAGGGCCTTCCCCTTTTCCAACATGGCGTTGGTGCGTAGGATTCTGCAACGCTGTTAAAGGAGTCTTTTTTCTCAAGGAGGTTTGTTGTGCTACCCGCTCCCGCGGGGAGTTTGCTGCGTGTTTTGCAGCAGATTCCCGAC
>DASZTS010000028.1:0-13656 GCA_035547915.1 Pirellulales bacterium
CCTTCAGCAAAACCTGAGCCCGCTTCACTTTCTGGCTGGTACCTTTCAACTTTTTGACAACCTGAACCAACTCTGCGCGCTCCTCATCTGTGAGCCGCACGACATATTTTTTCTGCATGGAACACCTCCTTGTGCCATGCAACATCCACCATCTGGACAAAATCACCAACCCCAATTCCTAGGCCTGACAAAGCACTAGCAACGACTGGAGAAAACCACATGCTGCGGACCAAAGCACTCGTCATGGGATCGATGATCGTCGTCGGAATCGTGTCTTCGCTGCCAGCCCAGCAGCGCGAATCGTACTTCGAATACAGGTTCGACGATTTGGATGAATCGACGCGCACGCTCTTGGCCAGGTTCAACGGACAACTGTCCCACTTCTCCGAGGGGTGCAGCAAGGAGCAGGCAGACGCCACGATCTCGTTCATCGACCAAATGGCGGCAGACGCCACCTGTGGCGTGGCGATTGGCGCCGCCCTCAAGGGCAGATCGCGGCTGTCGACCGTCGGCGCCGTTATCGCGTGCGGCTGGCAGATCCCGAAGACGCTACGGGATCGCAAAGAGAAGAAGGAGAACCTGAAGACCTGTCAGGAACTCGACGAATTGGTGACCAAGTACAAGAAGCATTGTGAGGGCAAGACCCGTTTCATTTTCGCCTTTGAAGACGCCCTGTACTGCTATAGCCCGAGCGACAGTCTGTCGCTGCTCGTGTTCGACTTCAAGGATCGTACGGTCACCATTCGCCGCTAGCTGCTGCCTACGAAGCGTGCCCACGCGGACGAACTGGCATTGACCCGAGTGGAGTTCAGAACACCTGCAATGTGCTCAAAGGTGCCTAAGTAGGGTAGGGAATCGTAGCCCTTGGCCGTCCAATGCCCGAGGGCATCTAAGAACGTTCGTTGCTTCCAACGCTGTAACACGAGGTGCAAACAATGTCGATTACTGTTTCGAAGTCCCGGGTCGATTCTTGGGACCATCTGCGTCTCGGCATCGACTCGGCGGCCACAGTGCTCGTGGTCGGCGGGACCCTGGGCTTGGCCGCGGCGCTCGGCGTCGATCATCAGCCCTGGATCACCGCCACGCCGTACGTCCTGCTCGCCGGAGCGTGCGCGATCGCCTTTCTGGTCGGAATGTTCATCCTGCCCAAGATCACTGGAGTGACTAGTTTTGACACGGTGAAGACCACGAGCTTGGCCGGCGTCGGTGTGCTGCTCGTCCTCGGCGTGTTCCTCGCGGCCCGTTCGGAGGAGGCCTCCGCGGAAGCCGAGCGTTACGCCGAGGCCCTCGCCAAGCACCGCCAGGAGACGGACGCTGTCAAGGCGAGCATCGATGAGCTGTTGATCGAGCAAGCGACTTTGAAGCAACAGCTCAATGACAAGGCGAACGCTCCCCAGGTTCTCGCCACTCTGGAGAAAACGTCGCAGGAGCTGACTGCCTACCAGAAGCGCCTCAAGATCTTGGAAGAGACCAAGCCTCAGCTGCCAGCCGGCATCCCTGCCGCGCCGCCGAAGCCCGGTAACGTGGGCACGGAGGTCGCCGTGGCGAACCCTGGCAATCCCTCGCCACCCCCCAGCCCCACTCCGCCGAATCCGAACCCTGCACCCGGCGCTCCCCGCTCAGGCGGAGCGGTCCCGACCCCGAACCCTACGTCGGGCACGCCAGGTGCCGGCACGCCTAGCGGCGGCACACCGCCGCAGCCTTCCGGCGGCGGAGGACGCTCGAACAAGGGCGGCGACGAGATGAAGGCGGCGATCGGAATCGCGGCCGCCTTTCTCGCCGGGGCTCAACCCGTCCTCATCATTGTGAAAGCGTTGCTGCCCAAGCTGCTCTCGCTGATCAGCAGCGTAGAAGATTTGAAGCCGATCCTCGAAGCGGTGCGGTTGGTCGTCGAAGGTGGCGGCGTGGTCCCACCTAAGGAAGTGCTGGACAAGCTCGCGGGTGCGAAAGAGCCCGGCGAAGCGGCCGCCGCTTTTGGCGTCATCCTCGCGGACAAGAGCTTCCGCAAGCTGTTCAAGGAGGAGGATCTGAAGGTGCTGGACGAGGCCCTCAAGAACTACGTTCCTTCGACGCCGCCCAGCAAGGACCCACCGACGAGCTCGCCGGAAAAGACGGGCAAGGGAGTCGGCTGATCCAGGGCAGGCCAACGAAGGCATTACCCTCGCATTTCGCGGGGGTAATGCCGTTTCAACTTCAAACTACAAGCCGGAACAAACTCCTATGAAAGCGCGAACCTCGGCTCTCCTGTCAAGGATCATTGCGGCACTGGCAATGGCGGCAACTTTCTCGGCCTTGGCCTTGAACAAAAATGCGTCGGCCGACTCACCCTCGGCCAGCGATCAATATTTGCGGACCAGCGGCCGGGCGTCGATCAGCGCTCCGGCCGATGCGGCAAAGATCTGGGGCGAGTTCATCGATGCGTTCCCGGAAGAACAGACCCTCCTACTCAGAGCCCGACTGAACCGCGCCGCGGCGCTCTTGGCGGCCCGCGATCCCGACGGCGCCGCCGCTGAGGCCGAGCGCGTTCTCAAGGATGCTCCTTCCGACTTTCCGCACCGCCCGTTCGCCCGTTTGAGAATTGCTCAAGCGAATTTGGCGAAAGGCCGCGCGTCGGGTGACCAGACGATGCTCGAGAAGGCTGCAGCCGAGTTTCGCAGTCTGATGCAAGAAGCGTCTGGCAGCTCGGCGGGCAGTCTTGCCGGCCTGCATCTGGGGGAAACGATGGACGCGCAGGGACGGCACGCAGAGGCCGCACAGCAATTCTCCGCCTGGGCCGCGGTGCACGAGAACGACGCGCTGGCCGGGACCGCCCGCTATCTCGCCGGTCGTTCGCTCGTCCTGGCCAAGCAATATGACGAAGGTCGCCAGGTGCTTGCACAGAGCCTTGCCACCGGGCTTGCCGACGACCAGGCAGCCGACGCGCACTTCATGGTTGGCAAGTCCCTTTATGCTCTCGGAAGGAAGGACGAAGCACTGGCCGAAATGGGGCAGGCCCTGGCTGGCAAACCGGCACGGCCGGACTTGATTCAGCTCAATCGCGGGGACGTGCTCCGCAGCCTTGCCCGTCTGGACGAGGCGATTGCCGCCTATGACAACGCGGCCACGACGGCGCAGCAGCCGTTTCTGCGTGCGACTGGCGCAAACCTAGCCGGCGCGCTGCGCGCCGAACGGGGCCAGCACGCCGAAGCGATCAAGTCTTTCGAAGCCGCGCTCAAGGAGGGGCCAGAAGGAGCGCTCGATGAAGAACTGCGGTTCCGGCTCGCGTGGAGCCACCTGCAACTCGGAGATGACCACGATGTGATCTCTCTCTGCACCGAGCTCTTGAAGCGGCATCCCAACGGCCAGCGCCGCGAGCCCGCGACGCGGATCCTGGCGCTGACGGCCGAACGAATCGGCGATTGGAAAATGGCGAGGGAGGCGTTTCTTTCGCTCAGTCAGCTTTGTCCAGAACTGAGGGTGACCAGCCTGAGGGCAGCCGGCGATGCCAGCTGGCAGTTGAAGGACGAGGCGGCGGCCGGAAAGCTTTACCAGGAGGTGATCGACGCTGGGGATTCGCCGGATTTGGCACGAGCGTACCTCGGCCTGGGGTTGATCAAAACGCAGGCGAACGAGCACGCGGAAGCCGAAGCCCTGTTTCGCCGGGCGATCGCCGTCGGCGGCAACAGCGTTGCCGAAGCCGAGGCCGATCGTCAGCTCGGCCATGCGCTGGTCCGTCAGCATTTGCTCGCCAAAGCCGCGGAGCAGTTTGCGGGCGCGGCGGCCCTGCGGGCTGCTCACTCTGAAATCGCGGCCGACTGCTTGTTCCAAGCCGCCACGTGCCTGGAAGAAATGAATCGCGACGAGCAGGCGGCGGGATGCCTGGCCCAACTGGCCGAGAAATTTCCCGACAGTCGCGCTGTGAAAGAGGCTCGGCAGAAGTTTCCCCATCTCATTCTCGCCTCGCCTCGTTAGCGCCAAGTCCACACAAACATTTATTTTGATTTCCAAGGAGCTTATGGTGTCGCCGATCCCAAAATTAACATGGACTCGGTTTGTTCTTGCCGTGGCAGTTTTGCTGATCACGACCGTGCCGACCGTTGCGGATGAAACCGCTGCTCAACCCCGGCCTCGCAGCGCGCGACAAGTCGTTGTGCAAGCCTTCGCGGATGCAGGCATGGCTCAACTGCCGGTCTTTGTGATGCTTTCCTGCCTGGCCGCGCTGAGCGTTGTCGGCATCCGGGCTTACCGTCGAGAGGTCTTGCTTCCTGAGGGTCTGCGTGACCAGCTCGAACTGGTGTCACTGGGGCATGCCAAGCCGGATATGCTGCAGCCGGAAGTGGATCAGTGCCCTGGCCCGCTGGCCAGCATTGTGCGCCGACTGCTCACGGCTACGGGACGCAGCTATCAAGAGCTGCTTTCGATTCTCGAAAATAGCGTGGCAACGGAGCTGGAGCCTCTCTCGGTGAAAACGGGCTACATCGACGCCCTCTACGGTTCATCGACCCTGGTGGGGTTGCTCGCTGCGGTGATCATCCTGATCGACTCGTTCGGCCGTGCCGGCGGAATCGATGCGGAACAAGGACCGGAGGGCGCGGCGCTTGCCGCAGCGCTGTCGGTGACGGCCACCGGAATCGGAGTTGCCGTGCTGGCACGCATGCTCAGCGAATACCTGCGGCAACGACATCGCGCCATTGTCACCGAGTTTGTGCAGGTCCTAACGCCGCTCGTGGACCATCTATGTCCGGCGGATTTGGGGCGCGTCGGCCACTTCGCCACGCCCTCGCGGCGGCGCCGCCGGCGGCGGAAAGCCCGCCACGACCCAGCAAAGCCAGCCGCTCCGCCGGCGACAGCCTTTGCGAAGCCGTTTGGCTTCAAGCGCAACGCAGCGCCTTGATCCCTAAACGCGCACCTTCGCATTCCGCAAACACAAGGAGACCAGTCAGGTGAAACTGTTGAAACAAGATCCGGGGCTGGGAACGTCCCTACCGAACATAATCTCGTTTGTGGATATCCTGTTGCTTATTGTGCTGGCTAACCAGGCGAACATGCTCAGCGCCGATCGCGGGGCCTTCGCGATCAATCCTCCGGTGGTGAAGATGGCCGACGACGTCAACAAGCCGACGAGGGTGCTGCGGATCAATGTCGATGCCACGGGCAAATTCGCCGTCTTCGGCGAGGAAATCTCTTTCGAGAAAGTGCGCGCCGAAATCATCCGCAGTAAACCGAAGACGGTCGTCGCCATTGCGGCCGATCGGAAGGCGCCCCTCGGCGCTGTCAGTGACGTAGTGGATGCGGCCCTCAATGCGTCGAGAACCTACTACGTCGAAGCCCGGAAAGGATGATCACCATGTCGGAGCTTTCGCGCTGGCTTGAACCGTCGTTTCCACCGGTTTGGGCTGCCTGCCTGACCGGCGCCGCCTTGTTGACCTGGGGTTTGTTCCGGCAGGCAAATCCACGACAGGCGTTTTTGGCGGTGCTGCTTCTGCAGCTCGGCTTGCTCGGCATCGCGCGCAATGTAAAGGTCGGTTCGGTGCCCCGCCAGCTGCGCCCCGCGCCAGGTACCCAGGGCGAAGTTTACTTTCCGATTGCGGCTCCCTCCGTTGCGCCCGTCCAACTCGGCCGGTCGGAGATCCATCTCCCGGGCGCGGCTGTCGAGCCGGCTTCGAACTACGTGCCTAGCGAGGCCAACTCACCGGCTTCGATACCGCCGATCTCGATGCCGTTGTCTGAGTCGCAGAGCGATCTCCCTGCGCCCGTCATGACGGCCGCAGATGTCATCGCGTCGGGCCTGCGCGATCTGGGGCCGCCGCCGCCGGATCTGGAGCAGGCAAACGTCGCTCTCTACTCGCCCCTGACAACTTCGGCCGGCGAGTTGGTAGCGCCCGACGGGCGTCAACTGCAGCTCGAGGCTCAGCCGATCGCCGAGTTGTCTTCAGAAGGCCTCGACAAGTTGGCGCCCGCGCCGTCGCCGCGTTCCGCGATGGTTTTGAGCGACATCGATTTACCGGGCCTGCCCGGCATTACCGGGGTGGGCG
Source organism: Pirellulales bacterium (assembly GCA_035547915.1). Classification (GTDB taxonomy): domain Bacteria; phylum Planctomycetota; class Planctomycetia; order Pirellulales; family JAICIG01; genus DASSFG01. The sequence continues at coordinate 6,015 of DASZTS010000028.1, forward strand.
CTGTGACCGTCGGAGCGATCGACTCCGCCATCTTTGGTCCGCTGACGATCGGTTCTCGCACGGTCTTAATCGTCGATATTTCGCCCAGCATGAGAACCCCCGCAGATAAAGACCCAACGAAAATCAGCCGTTTCGATCGCGTCAAATGCGAATTGATCAGGATTCTCACTGAGTTGAGCAACACGAATACTGAAATCGCAGTCATTTTCTTTGATCAGGGTGTGCGCTGGCTGGGGATGGGGCGGCCATTGTCGTCGGAAGCGACCAAAGACGAAATCGCCCAAAAGCCGCCGAAGCTGCATTTGCTGACTCCCGAGCTGTGCGCGGACTGGATTCGAGAGTTGGAGTCTCTAACGACCGGAAACGACACCGTCCCTGTGCCGGCTCTGAAGCTCGGTTTGACCCTCGATCCGGATGAGATGACACTCTTAACTGATGGCGAATTTGGCTTCCCCCCGGCCGACGCCGAGATACTCAAGAAAGCAAATCCTCGCAACATCCGCATTCGCGGCACACTGCTAGGCGAAGGCGACGAGCCTCCCGCGTCGGGCGGGCTGGACAGGATCACCGACACGTACGGCGGAGAACGCCCCCACTACATCAAGGACTAGGATTATGAAAACAACTACACAGCCCATCGCGATATTCCTGGTTGCAGTTACCCTTGGCAGTCGAGTGAACGCACAAAGCGAGGAGCTTAGATTCGGGTTCGACGGCGGCTTTGATCACGTCGTCCCGACGAGCAACTCAGGCGACTTAGACGGCCGCGCGCCGTTTCAAAATGGCGTGGCGATCCGCGTAGCCCCCGGCGATCTACTGACGATCGCCGTGGACAACCCGCCCGAAACACCATTCTACGGCCGATCATTCTTCATGGCCGCTGAGGCGGTAACCATCACAACGGAGGGATTTTTCATCTTTACGACGAAGAAGCGCCAGGCGACCTTTAAACAAGAAGAGCCGCGGAAGTTCCTGGAGATCGGTTCTTCTCTGCAGATCGTCCTGATTCTCAAGACCTTTGCTGGGCCTGCGGCCGGCATCGAATTCGAACGCGTTTACCTGCCGGCTTCACGGACGACGACATACCGAGTCAGCCGGCCGGCCGATGTCTATGTCCGTCTTGAGTATAACCCCGGCGACGTTGAATGGGTCAATCGCCCGCCGAATGCCGCCGAGCAGCAGCAGCTCGCCGCGTGGCGCGAAAACATCAAGCGGCAAGGGTACGACGAAGTCAATCCGCACCCCTCGGAGATCCGCGCCGGCAATCTCAGCTCTCTGCGGCTTACCTTGACCGCCGAGCGCTGAGACTTTGCGTTCTCCCGACGAGGTTTTCCAAGCGGGACAGCAGCCTTACTCGAGCACCACTAGCGAGGAGATGGTCCATGTCTCTGTTTGTTAAGAATGGTTCGTCCGTAGCGAGCAGCAGATCAAAGGCTCGTTCCCCCCGGCAGCGCGATGTCTCGCCGGATCAGATGCGCGGCAAAGTGAAGCAATGGATCATTCGCCGGCGCTGCGGAATCATCGTTGGTCCACCGGGTGTTGGAAAGACGTATATCACCAAAGAGGTGGCGCTATGGGCGAGAAGCGCCGGAATCATCAAGGACTTCGAGATCATCACTGGCTGCAAAGACCTCAGCCCAGACCACATTTGTGAATCGCGGCTTGTCGTGACCGACGATGCGAAAAGCCCAGTGCGGATGATCCCTTCCATGATCCGCAAGCACTGTGCCCCATGGTTGCGCAAGGTTTCCGATTGTAGTGCTGAGGAGGCCCGCCGCAGTTGGCCGGACGAAGCATGGTTGCTGATCGTCTTCGACGAAGCGGGAAGATCAAACTCAACCCTCATTGATTCGCTGCTCCCCATGCTCAACGACTTTCAAGTGACTATCGAGGGCGAAACGTATTACGCACCCGTCTGCATGATTCTCCTTTCTAACCCTGCGGGCATGGACGCCACCAGCACCGCATTCACGCATGCCCTTACCAGTCGCTTATACGGGAGGATCACGATGCGGCAGCCCGGCCCACTGGAATTGTCGCGTACCTATACACTGCCAAATCTTCGTCGAGATCTCAAATCGCTTGGGTTCTCGCCTGCCAGTTGCCCCGATGACGATACGGTGCTTCTCGGGTGCGGGTTGATCACGGCGCTGTGGGGACTGCCGATGGACCATAAAGGCGCCGCCTCGCTTTCGCACGCCGCGCGGGAGTTCGTTGAACGGCTCAGCGCCGCGGACCAGACGCTTGCGGCGCTGTTGACGGAGATTGGGGAGCTGCAACACTACGGCCCCGATCCCCGCAAGGGCCTTCGCCTGATGACTTTGGCCGCTGAGCTTGCGGAGGCCGAAAGCGTGCCTTTCGACCTCGGACACATCATCGAGGCATCGGTCGAAGCGCTATCCATCGGCGGCAAACCGAGCTTCTCAGAAGGCCAGGAACCGTTTTCTCAAGAGAGGCTTGAGAAGCTGATTTTTCTGATTGCGGACCGCATTTTGAGAAGCCCAACGCTCAAGCAGATCATCCTCGACGAGCAGGATCGCGGTCCGGACCCGAGCGACTCGCTGACGCTGGCGGCAGAGGTGGCGCCAGGGTTGGGCGCCAGCGGAGCGGCGGCTTGGCAGGCCTGGCTTGAACGTATCCTCCGCGAGCATGAACGACAACTTTACGATGACGACGTCGCAGATCGCGAGCGGCGCGGTGCGCTGTTGGGCGAATTCCTGCGGCGGAGCGCGCGGATGGATGCCCACTTCGACGCGCATGAGCTTACACGCCGGGCTCGCGCGCTGGCGCTGCGCCCCGACAGCCAGTTGATCAGTGAAGACGGCTTTCTGACCGGTGCCGACCGCGATTTTGTCAAGAAGCTGGCGTCGCGCGAGGACCTGTCGGGTCGCGGAAATGCGATCGTGGCCGCGCTGACTGCCGCAGACGGTGAAGTTCTGTGGCTGCAAGTGACCGAGGAAGTCAGATTGGCGACGCGCGAGCACCAGGCCGTCGAACCGTACTCAAAGGAATTGATCGAATGGGTGGGGCGCTCGCCGAAGTTTCGCGGACACATTACGGGCGTGACGCGAATCATGGCCGCGGCGTTCAGCCGGCCGGCTAATGCTGACATCCAGCCCGTAGTCGACCTTCTCTGGGAGGTCTTCAAGCCTGTAGGCCAAGGGGACCTACGCGAAACAAGGAAGCAGTTCAGCGACCTGTTCACATCCTGTGCACGGGTCTTGCGGCCTCCATTTCGCGACACGTTCGAGCGAATTGCGCGTCACTTGGAGGAGTCATAATGTGGTGGTTCGAGATGTTAACTGCCGCGGCCTTCGTGGCCGCCGGACTGGCATTTGCATTTCGCCTAGCAAAGGGGGGCGGAGACCGTCCCACCGCCATCTGCGCTGCCGCGGCGGCACTCTTCGGCGCCTTGTTGCTCATCAGAATGCAGCCTCAGCGTCCCTACGACGCCGTGGTCATCATCGATCGTCCGGACTCGACAACCGGGGAGCAAGAGCTCTCGGAGATCACCGATTCACTTGGGAATACCGGGTGCAAACAGCTTGGGCTGGTGGTGATTGACCCCGATACCTCTGAACGTCCTTTGTCGACGTTTGTCGACGCCAAGCGCACGGATGCCGCGGCGGCCCTGCTCGCTCGGCCGGCGGTGACGGCGACGCCTGCCGACGCACTGCGGCTGGCCCTGGACAATCTCAAGCCAATGGGTTGGTTTAGCGGACTGATGGGCGTCATTAGAGGACGGGGAGCCCGCATTGTCGTTGGGGTCTCCGACGAGCGTCCCTGGCGCGGCAGATGGGAGCCTCTGGATGTAGACGACCGACTGGCGGAAGCCCTTGAAGCAGAGGTGGTCGTCGACCGCGTCTCGCTCGGACCGCGCGAGATTACGGCCGAATTGCAAATCCGGGCCCCGCTCGGCGTGATTGCCGACTGGGAGCTGAGCGCGTCGCCGGTCGCTCTGACAGTCGTCATCGACTCTCCGGACCTGAAGGAAATTGCAAACCAAGTGCCGGGAACGCAGGCAACAATATCAATTGATGGCAGGCTCGACAACGGAACTGCTCGACTGCAAAGCTGGAAGCCAGACGTGCACCCCCGGGTTCTATCGACCGGGGAGATTGTGGTCCATGTCCCGCTGAACGCATTCCAGGTGACAGGCGGGGGACCATTGAAGTTCGACTCCGGCTTTGTTCGTTGCGCGATGGAGGTTTCGGTGGCGGTCGACATGCGGACCTTCAAAGCTTCCGCTACGGTCTACCTGCCAGTTCGCCGGTTCCGCGTGTTGATCGCTTGCGGTCCGGGTGCCGGATCAATGCAACTCTTGACCCCTTCGCTGCTTGAATCGGCGACGGAGGACCCGGATCCGGTGACGCGGCTGGAGCGTCGCGCTGCAACATTGGGCTCGGATCGCGCCCGGCTGGCCGCCGCTTATCAATTCATCGCTTCAAACACGCTTGCGAGCCGATTCACTGGCGACGCCGAGCAGCCAAACCTGCTTGTCCTCCACGCATGCGGACCGGAAGTATGGAAGAACGCAAGTCTCGTCGAGCTGATCGACCAGGCGGTAGAAGACGGAATGCACTTGGCGGTCGTTGATCCGCCTACGCGGCCTGCGGACCCCACCGAGGCCGCATCGCTTGATTCGTTGCTGCCGGCATTTGCGCAATCCGAGTCGCGCTTCGGCGTTGACACGGGGCTGCCAAACACCGTCGATCGGACCCCTGTCCTAAACCTAGTGTTCGCGGCAGGCCGATGGGGGCGATTTCAGGAGACTCCTGGACAAGCAGGGAGCCGCACTCCGATGTTGCCCGCGCTGGACGCTCAGAAGGCCGCAGCCAATGCCGTCCTCGCACAACTGAACGCCGCCGGAATGACGTTTGGCCAAATCGAGTACGATGACGCTGACCACACTCGGCTGGTCTATCGCAAGCACGCCACGTCCAGCGATCGCGTCCTCGTGCGCGTCGCCCCGATGTTGCAGGCGGACGGTCGGCTGACGGACACGCTGTTCTCGGGCGCCCTTGAGCTTTCGGTCGCGGCCGGATTCGCGGATGCCATCCCCGCCCTCGTCGATTCCACGACAGGTTTGACCCCTAACCCAGCCCCGGCGCCGTATCCGTTTGGAGACCCTTCTTATACGCCCAACATGGCACTGGTGGCGTTTGTCGGCGACGTCCCGCAGCCTCTCCCGGGTCCGCTGAGTGCGGCGGTGCCTTACTCGATCGGGGCGTCGGCCGGACGTTCCTGCGCGGTCGCGCCGCAACGCGTGCTGGCCCGGCTGCTCAGGCAAGGCGTCGCGACGGCAGTGATCCGTTGCGACCTTCCCTCGTACAAGGTCGGACTCTTCGACATGGCGACGTCGTGGCCGGGGCCGTCGCCGAACCCGCTGGAGACGTTCGTCGCGACGCCACAACAAGTGCTTGATCTGACCGTCGCGAACCTGGACAGCGTTGCTGGAGACTGGTGGTTGGATGCCTCCCAGGCTGCCCTCCGGTTGAAGCGAGATTCCACAGGCAGCGTGTTTTATGGGACCATGAATCTCGAACAACCCGCAGCGTGTCTGTCACAAGCACAACTGCTCGGCACAAACCTGGGAACTGAGTTGATTCCGTTGTTTCGTTCTCCGCGCGAAAAGGTTGCACTGGCCGTGACCGAACACGGGTCGGTAATCGATGAGCGAATCGGGCCGGGGCGGCCCGCCCGCGAACTAGCACCCGGATCATCGGTCGCCACGGCCTGGCCCGAGGCGGAAAGACGAACAGCGCCGCGGCGGTTTCGCGGGCTGACGATCAGCAACCGCTGGGGCGACGAGTCACGAGCAGTTCTTTCACATGCCGTCGAGTTTGGACCGACTGGCGCGACCCCTAATCCGTGGCCCTTGACCATCGGTGGCTTTCGGGGGCCAGCCCTGGTGGTTTGTGTGGCCTACAGCCCGTTCGAAACTGCCGAGACTTGGCGGCCTATCGTAGATCGCATCTGCACCTACCCAGAGCCCGATGCGCCCGCTGACTGGCACGGTGTCGACTTTTTGATCGGGCTGTCAACCTTTGCCGGTCGTCTCCGCAACGAGCCGTTCGAGCGGCCGCGACTCCGCACAGTCTGCGTTGGCGAGGCCCAAAACGGGTGCGATCTAGTGGTTGATTTCACACCCCAACACACGCAACACGAAGACTTCTGGTCGCCGCAGGTGACCGTACCAGGTGCAGCGGTTTCAGCAGGGCTTGAGCTCGTAACCGTCGATTGGCCGAGCCGTTCGGCCGTCTTTCGATTGTCCTCAGATGCGGCATCTGCCCTCTGCGGTAATTCGCCGGGTGCGACGGTTCGCACGATTCTGAACGGGAAAGAAGATCCTGCCTCCCAATTCTATCTTCCAAGGCCCGGGAATCTCGACTGGAAAGACCTGACTGCTCTGGAGTCGATCGATCTGTTGGCGAGCCTTTCGGGCGGAATGGTCGGGCCGCCCGCATCGTTGGCGAGCCTCGCTCGCTCGGCCCGAGTGACCCTCTTGCTTTTGTTGACGTCGTCGGTGCTTGGAGTCGCTCTTTCACGGGGACGTTACCGCTGGATGCAGTGGATTCGGGCCCTTTCCCGGCGACGCAACGAGACTCGCCCTCGCCTCGTCAATGCCGAGGGCCTCGGAGACGAGTATGGCGAACGCATGGCCCCTTATCGGCCGGGGCGCAAGGGCCCGCTCGAGTCGCGCGGACCGCTGGGTCCCGGCGGGCGACTGGAGCACGTCCGTCGTCAGTCGCAGGTTCGATTCTTCCTCGGAATTCCAGGCATCCCCGAAGTTGACCTTCGCCGGCCGTTGCGCGTAGTTCGGCTCGATATCATCATTGACCTCGGCGAGTCGATGCGCGCGTGCGTCGACCGCTATCGCGATCCGATCAAGATACGCTTTGCGGCATCGATCGCAGAGCTGTTGGCTGCTTTGTATGCCCAATCCGGCGCCTCGGTTCGTCTGATTGCAACTGGCTTAAAGGGGGGCCCGCAAGAACTGTGCTCGGTTTTTGGACGCGGTCGTGCTGGCCACTTTGTGCAACTAGCGACCACCGCGACGCGCGAGTCGGCTGCGTATTCTGATCCGCAGGCGTTCGCCAGTATCAGATCCGAACCCGGCGCAACTGTCATCTGGCTCTCAGATTTTCTGTATGAATCGACACCAGCCGGCAAGTCCCAGCGGCCTCCGCTGGTAGATATGCTGAACTGGGGAGCTTGCTTGGCGGACAGCGATGGTATGTTTGGCGCCATTCACATCGCCGTGCCGGAGGAGTTTGAAAAGATCGGCCTAGGAATGAGCCGACAGCCCTTTGTTCTGCTCGATCGTCTGGGGCTGTCGCCCGAGGATATGCGGCGGGCGACGCGGCGACACGTTGACGCCCTGACCAAAGCATTCGCCCACAGAGGTCTGGCATTCGCAGCTCTGACTGCAGAATCAGCGGGTTCTGAGACTGTCGAGTCGCTGGAACGCGGTGGACTCTTGGACGGGATGCAATAGACCGAATCAACAACCACCGGCAAAGCCGGTGGTATGAAGAAGGCCCCTAAAAGGGGCCGTTGCATGGTTCCTACTCTAACCCAAACAAACCACGTTCTTGGTCACGCTCGTCTTTCTCCTGGTTCTGGATGTACTCGCGAATCA
>DASZTS010000029.1:0-265360 GCA_035547915.1 Pirellulales bacterium
ACACCCCCTTCGGCCAGCGCTTGGTGCCTTCGAGCGCCTCGCCCGTTTCCAGCAGGCTCTTGAGACTGGCCAGGATATGCGGCCAGCCGCCGGACACCGCCTCGATGAGCTTCGAGCCGGGCTTATCCATCTCGTGGATGATCGTGAGCTTGACCGTTTCTCCCAACTGCTCGAGCTCGTAGGTCAACCGCGAATATCCCTCGACTCGCAACTCGGGCTTGAATTCATTGCGCCAACTCAGAACGAGTCGGCGCGGCGGCTCGATTTCCAGAATCTCTCCGCTGTCGGCGACGCGCCCGTCGGGAATCAGGATCCGCCACGATGCGCCGGGCGTCCAGGCACATTCGTGCGTCGTCTCGCACCAGTAGCGGCGTGTGAATTCGGGATCGATCAGCGCCTGCCACAGCTTCTCGGGCGTCGTGCGGATATAGGTCACATAGACGAATCGCGAATCAGCCATCGTTTTCTCCTTCGAGTTGTTTCTTCAATTCAGCGAGGGCGCGCAGCCGTCCCCGTTCAAACTTGCCGATCCAACGATCGGCGATCTCGTGGATCGGCACGGGGTTCAAATAGTGCAGCTTCTCTCGGCCGCGCCGGATCGTGACCACGAGCGACGCTTCCTCCAAGAGCCTGAGATGCTTCGTCACCGCCTGGCGGCTCATCTCCAGGTTTTCGCAGAGCTGTCCCAGCGTCTGCCCGCTGTCGGAGTGCAACCGATCGAGCAGATGCCGGCGGCTGGCATCGGCCAGCGCCTTGAACACCTTGTCCTCCATGTCCGGGTCCACGGGGCCATTATGCAACCATTTGGTTGCCTGTCAAGGAGGGCTGAGCCGAACAACTACGCGTGGATGTCGAGCGAGCGCTTTCCCCCTTCGATGCGCACTCGCTACGATGCATGGTCGGCCTCGCAGCCTGAGTCTGGGCGCGAAAGCGACGGTCGATCGAAAGGCACGACGATGAACCAACCGACACAACCCGATGCCGACATCTTGTCGCAATTGCGCGCCCTGGTCGAAAACGAACGCGATCTTTTGGCCAACATGGCCAACTGCGCGGCGCTCTTGTACCACGGCCTCGCCGAGGTGAACTGGGCCGGGTTCTACTTACTGAAACGCGGGCAGCTCGTGCTGGGGCCGTTCCAAGGACGGCCGGCCTGCGTACGCATCGATCTGGGTCGCGGCGTGTGCGGCACGGCGGCCGCGCGGCGCGAGACGATCGTCGTGCCCGACGTCCATCAGTTCCCAGGGCACATCGCCTGCGACGACCGCTCGCGCTCCGAGATGGTGGTGCCGATGCTGGCCGGAGATGTACTCCTCGGCGTGCTCGACCTCGACAGCCCCCGCCTCGGTCGTTTCGGCGCCGCCGACACGCGCGCGCTCGAAGAAGTCGTGAGGACGCTATTAGCTGGGTCGGACGTGGACCAGCCTAACTAGCGCAGGCGCCGGCCGACGAGCCGAAGCGCTGTCCGAGCATCGACAGCACCCAGGTCCAGCCGTCTTTGTGCTGGCGGCCCATCTCATCATCGGGCACGCCGGAATGCCGCAACGTGACCTCCGTCTGATTCCCCCGCGGCTCGAAGGTGACGTTGACGACCGATTCGACACCCTTGGTCCCTTCCGACACCCAGGTGTACTCCACGCAACGGGGTCGATCGATTCGCGTGAACCGCCCGTAGTGGGGCCAGGTGCGGCCCTCGTGCTGTACGGCCAGGTAGAACAGTCCGTCCACGACGACATTCACAATGACGCGATGCGCACCGAACCAGGGTCCGCCGGGACTCTTCGGATCGATCCAGACATCGAACACGGCTTCGGGCGGCGCGGCGATCGTGCGGGTAACGGTGATATCGGTGAGATTCATGGGGGTACCTCGTGTTTGTCGGCAAAGAATTGTTCGAGTCGATCCAAGCGAACGTTCCAGAACCGTTCGTATGTGCTCACCCACTGCGCCACCGCGCGCAACGGCTCGGCAGAGAGCTCGAGCGTGTTCTCACGGCCATGGCGTTTACGCTTCACCAACCCGGCTCGCTCCAAAATCCGCACATGCTTGCACACGCCGGTGAGCGTCATAGCGAACGGGGCGGCCACGTCCGAGATGCGAGCCGGACCGCCCGCGAGTCGACCCAGGATCGCGCGCCGAGTCGGATCCGAAACGGCAACCAGGACCTGATCCAAGCGGCTGACCATTCTCGACCAAGACTGAGTGGCACGATAGTGAACCGATCGGTTCAGTATGCCGCCAAGTCGGGATCGAGTCAAATCAAACGAGAGACCGGGCCGTCACGCCTCGGTCGGTTATCGCCAAAGCGAGCGCAAACCGTCCTTCATGCGATCGTAAAACCCGGTCTTGGGCGGCGGCGCGGACGAGGCGGTGCGCCGAGGGCGAGGGCTCTTGGCGATCGGCTCCTCATCCAGCGGCACGAAGGCGCGCAGGTAACGCGGCCAATAACCGTCGAGCAATTGCCAGCAATCCGCGTACTCGTGCTTCTCGAGTTTGTCGCCCGCCCGCTGGATCGCCAGCCAAACGAGCGTTACGAGCCGGCTGCCGTCGAGCTTCTCCAGATCGAACAGCCTGACTTCGTCGAGCCAGACGTCGCCGTTCCCCTCGCACGTGAAGCGCAACCGCAAGGGCGACAGCCCATCGGCGGGCAAGTTCGAGAACTCGAAGCGGAACTCTTTCCATTCGTCGCTCAACTGTTGACCGTTCGCGGTGCCCGGCAAATCGGCATGAGGTCGATAGGCTCCGCCGGCATGTTGACCTTCCAGGCCGATCGTCAATTTCGGCGGTCGCGTCGCGTCGTTGGCGCGCATCCAGACCGACACCAGCAGCCAGCCGGTGGCGGGCGGCGCGAAGGGCGAGCTGGTGAATGTGACCTTGTTGCCGTGGACCGACAACCGGGCGGAATGCCGACCGGCGTGCGGCTCCTCTCGATCGAGCGTCACTTCGCCCGCTTGTGGCGTCGCTCCACGCGAGCCTGGCGCGGCGGATGTGCTTTCCCAATCGGCGATACCGGTCCGCGCCGCTTGCTCGAAATCGCGGTTCGCCGGAGCGCCGAGCGGCTGAGGTTCCTTGAGCACACGGGCGCGTTCGGTGAGATCCTGGATGCGCGCCTCGAGGCGATGCTGGACCTCCGCATCCAGTTCAGCGTGAGGCTCCGAGAATTTCACGTTGGCGGCCGAGAAACGGACCGACACCAGATCATAGGGTTCCAGCGAGACGGTCCAGGATTGTTTGCGAAAACTGTCGCCCACGGGCCTCGCCAAGCTGTCAGGGTAAAGGCTCAGCATCGTGCATTCCGCCGGCTTCTCCACCGTCAGGTTGACTTTCACCCTCCACGGCGAATCGTTGGCGAAATAGACGTACGTGCGGCCCCCATGCGATAGCGAGCGGACCGTGACCGGCTGGGAGTCACCTACGACGGTTTCGAACGGGGCGTCGGGCAGACCGCAGAATGCGGCCACCAGCTTCCCCATTTCGTGTTCCTGACCGATGGGCAACATTCGGCCGCCATCGAAGATCGCCCGGGCGTCGAGCGTAGCCATGGCATGCACGAATCGCCTGCGGTTGTGTGCACCGGCGGGGAGCGGTTGGGCCACGATCCGTGCCGGAACTCCCTTAAAGGGATTCTGGGCGTCGAACGCGGCCAACCGGCCTTCTTGCGGTTCGTGGTAAAAGAGCGCGGCGCGGGCCGGCAAATCGGCAAACAAGCGATCGAACTGCGGATCGAGGTTCACTTCCAGGTTGACGGCCTGGGCGGGGAGCGATTTGAGCGGTGCGATACGGTTGGGCCGTATCAGCACCACTTTGTCGTCCTCGAACAATTTGGGCGCGATGCCGACACTGGCGAGCGAATCTTCGTTCTTCGTCGTCACCCGCTTGAGCACCGGCCGCAGCTCGCGCGCCAGTTCGGGACGATCGAACAGTCCCGACCCTGCGAGATAGAGCCGCAGACCTTCACGATCTTCGGCCATCGCTTCCTGCATCCGCCGGTAGAAGGCGGCCATCGTTTCGGCCCGCCACGTCAACCATTTCGCACGCTCGGCACCTTCGAGCGGCGCCGGTCGGCCCCCGGGCAACTTCTCGGCCGGTGACAGACGGATCTTGGTGGCCGCTTGAAATCGGGTCAGTGTCCGCTGATCGAAACCGCAGTCGCCTCCCGGCAACTGAGCGTATCCGTTGGCGGTGAGCTGTAGCGCTACGCCGCCGAACGAGGAATGGTGCCGGTAGCGCGCGACGAACTCACGCACCACGTCGATCATCGCCTCTTGCACGCGGGGGTCGAGCGGATTGTAGTACGGCGCCAACAATTGCCGTGGCGGATGGCGCTTCAGCCAAGGCTGCCCGTCGCGCTCGACCAACTCCAAGCCGGCGCTTTCGTCGTCGCGGCGCAGCCCTTCCAGCGCCGGCAGCGGTGTCGAAAAGTCGAGCGCCGGAATGAGCGTCAGCCCCTCGCGATCGAACAGACGAAACAGGAGTTCCACGACGTCTTTGCGCTGGGCGTCCTGTCCGGACGTGAAATACGCGCCCGTGTCGTAGCGGGGCGTCGGTTGCACGAGTTGGCTGGGATAGAGGGCGCTCCCCTCGGCCAGCACGGTGAGCATCAAGCCGTTATGGCCCATGTAGTGCAGATATTCGACGAGGCGCGTGCCTCCTTCATAGAACGTCCGCCAGTCGTGCAGATAGAACTTCTTGACGGGCTCGAGCGTCTGACTGGCCGAAAAATTTTCGCCGAACATCGGCCGATCGTAATATCCGGCCAGCAGCCTCCCCTCGCGCTCGGTACCCGCGGGAAATCGTCGCGGGAGCATCGAGTGACTCCGCCAATCGTCGCGCTGCATCATCGTACCGACGTTCGCCTGACGCGGGCCGAGCACGCGAATCTTTCCGTACACCGCCTTCACACCGTCGAGCCGTAGGAGCGGTGTCTTGGTGCGTGGCCAGAAGACCAACCGGTGAACGGCCATCTTGGCTTCCGACGGATCGCCCTCGTCGGGGAGATACACGCCCGAGTCGAGCCCGATGGGCGACAAGACGCCCGCCTGATTCGGCTCCACGACACTGATGCCGAGAAGCTGAGGAATGTCACTCGGAAACTGCACTTCGACGATATGCGCTTCGCCCGGCTTCTGGATCGGCAGGGGATAGGCCTCCCAGCCGGCCGAAGCCCCGTCCGCCCCGATTTGCACCAAAGTCCCGAGCGACGGATGTTGAAATACCGCCGTATTACCGCTGCGCAACGGCTTACGCAGCGAAGAAACCATGGGGATGTTCGGCAGTTGCTGCCACAGGCTCGGATTGGCGGGGTCGATTTCTACTAGCGGCGGCTCCGCCGGAAGCTCTGTGGTGCTATCGGGCATGCGCGGGTCGGCGCTGAGCACCAACACTTGCACGCGCCGGGTGCCGCTGAGCGGTTGCCACAATCCGAGCCGTTGACGGCTGGCCTGCAATTCGATGTCGTACACGCCTTCTTTCGGCGGCAACGTGACCGAGAAGGCAATACCCGCGGCAGAGCCATCGGCGTCCAGTTGTGCGTACTCGTCGTGCTGGAATGCTTCCGATTTCTCGCTCACCCCCAACAGTCGCGCCTGCACGCGGACGCGCGAGCCGGCGGCTTCGACCAGGAAGTTGGGCGTGACCGTCATCTCCAACGCTTCGCCGGGCTGGTAGATCAGCGCCGGCCGATCGATCTCGACACGCAGCTTGTCACCCGGCGCACGCTGTACCTGCAAATAGTTCTTTCGCTCGTCCAAACGTGCCGAATACGACCCTTTGATCACTTGTGCGAGCGGAATCTGGGCCGGTGTTCCGCTGTTCGGATCGTCGGCCGCCGAGAGCGAGACGAACAGCGTCGCATCAACGGGAGCGATAACGTCGACGTCGACCCCGTCGTAGGGGCGCGCGCTCGGCTCGCTCACCTGCAGCCGTCCTTCGTCGATCCATATCGAGCCCGGTTCGTCGGCCTCGATCCCCAGCGGCTCGGCCCGCCGAAGCGTTCCTTCGCTGAGGGCGATGGTGCCCGTCCATTTGCGGGCCAATCCGTTGCCCCATTCGATGCGCAACCGGACGGTAGGCTTGGGCACGATCTCGCCATCGTCGTCCGTTGCGGCCGATGCCACGGCCGAAAGGCAGAGGGCCAGCGCAGCAAGCAGCCGTGCGACCACGCTTAAGGCGCATGCCAGCGGTCGCCACGCCGAGCTCGGACGACATGGCCCGATCATCTTGGTGGCCCAAGGAATGGAACTGGTTGGACGGAAAACGGCAAGACAAGTTCTGCCGGAAAGGGCCGGGATTATAGTGACGCACCGCCGAGAGAACTACATCATCTTCCCCGCAATTCGGGCCAAACCCGGATGACGATTGCCCTTGCAAGGCGTTCCAGCCAATCTATAATCCGGTGGTTCGGGCTTTTCCGTGCAGGCATTGCCGCTGGTCATGGGAGAGCTGCCGCCGTGGCTTGCTTTTTGCCGGCCTGGTCGAGCGGGTGTAGCTCAGTTGGTAGAGCGCCACCTTGCCAAGGTGGTTGTCGTGGGTTCGAATCCCATCACCCGCTCTTTTTGCATTTATTGGGGTCGTTGGCCGGCACCAGCAACGAACACCTCGTATTCACTTTGCCGGCATTTTGCGCCGGTTTTGGAGCAAACCGTCTTATGGCACCCATCGACGATGAAGAAAGCGACGCCGCCGCGATCGACGAGTCTGGCGATACGGTAGAGGGCGAAGAACGGCCGAAGCTCAACCTCGACGTGAAAATCGACTCGCGCAGCGCCTGCGAGCGTCATATCACGGTCACCATTCCGCGCGACGATATCGATCGATATCTCAATTCGGCCTATGGCGACATGATGGACAAGGCCGTCGTGCCGGGTTTCCGGGCCGGGCGAGCTCCGCGCAAGTTGGTGCAATTGCGCTTTCGCAAAGAGGTCGGCGAGCAGGTGAAAGGCTCGCTGTTGATGGATAGCCTCGAACAGATCTCCGAAAGCCACGACCTTTCTCCGATCAGCGAACCCGATTTCGATCCGACGGCAGTAACGGTGCCCGAGGCGGGTCCGATGGTCTTCGAGTTCGACATCGAAGTGCGACCCGAGTTCGATCTGCCCAATTGGAAGGGGCTCAAGATCGAGCGGCCGGTGCGCGAATTCTCGGACAAAGACATCGAACGCCAGATGAAAGACATCCTGGCGAAACATGGCAAGCTCGTGCCGCATGAAGGCCCCGCCGATATCGGCGACTATCTCACGCTCAACATGACGTTCAAGGACGGTGAGAACGTCATCTCGACGGTCAACGAAGAAGTCATCCGCATCCGCCGCACGCTCAAATTCCGCGACGGCAATGTGGAGGGTTTCGACAAGCTGATAAAGGGCGTGGAAGCGGGGCAAAAGCGTGTCGGCCAGGCCAAGCTCACGGCCGACGCCCCCAACGATGCCCTCCGCGGCAAAACGATCACGGCGGAGTTCGAGGTACTCGAGGTCAAGAAGCTCGAGCTGCCGGAACTGTCGCGGTCATTCCTCGAACAGATCGGCGATTTTGATTCGCCGGGCGAGCTCCGCGACGCAGTCAAAGACATGCTCGAGCGACGCCTGAGCTACGAGCAGCAGAAGCGGGCTCGGCAACAGATTCTTGCGGCGTTGACGGTGGCGGCCAATTGGGATCTGCCGCCCGCGCTCTTGAAGCGACAGTCGCAGCGCGAGCTGGAACGTGCGGTGCTCGAATTGCGGCGCAGCGGCTTCAGCGACAATGAGGTCCGCCTGCACGAGAACGAGCTCCGCCAGAACAGCCGAGCCAATACGGCGCGGGCGCTCAAGGAACATTTCATCCTCGAGCGGATCGCCGAAGAGCAGAAGATCGAGGACACTCCCGACGATTACGAAGTCGAGATCTCCCTGATTGCCCAGCAGAGCGGCGAGAGTCCGCGTCGCGTGCGGGCACAGCTCGAGAAGCGCGGCCTGATGGACTCGTTGCGTAATCAGATCATCGAGCGCAAGGCCATCGAGCTGATCATGGAGCACGCCACGTTCACCGACGTGCCCTACGAGTTGGAAGGGGACGATGCCGAAGCCGTCGACCAGGCGGCCGGTGGCGAGGAGATCGAGATCCCCGAAGCCGAAAACTCCGACGAGCCGGCCGAGGCGCCCTACCGGGCCGAACAACACTCCGGCAACCAGTAAGTCGTTTACTCTACAGTCAACCGCCCTTGGCGATGAGCCACATGGACAATACCTGGCCCTCTCCGGTCAACCCGCAAGCCAACTATCGCGACTATCAGCGACAGCGCCAGATGACGCTCGGCGACCTGTTGTTGGAGAATCGCATCATTCTTCTGCAAGGCGAGATTCACGACGGGAACGCCAACGAGCTCGTGATGAAGCTGCTCTACCTGCAGAGTGAGAATCGCCGCAAGGACATCCATTTCTACATCAACTCGCCGGGCGGCAGCGTGACTGCCACGCTGGCCGTCTACGACACGATGCAGATTCTGACCTGTCCGGTGGCCACCTATTGCATCGGCTTGGCGGCCAGCGGTGCCGCCGTGCTTTTGGCCGGTGGAACCTCGGGCAAGCGATTCGCCCTGCCGCACGCCAAGATGATGATCCACCAGCCCTACGGCCAGGTGGGAGGCCAGGTGTCGGACATCGAGATCCAAGCCGACGAGATCATTAAGACTCGTGAGGTGCTGAACGAGGTGCTGGCACAGCACACCGGCCAGGCGATCGAACGGATCCGCAAGGACACCGATCGCGACTTTTATATGCATGCCCAGGCGGCGAAGGAGTATCACCTGGTCGACGATATCTTGACCAGGCCGCCCGCCACCCAGGAAGAAGAAGAGGAATAGAGGCGCGCCATGAACCTGATACCGTTCGTCATCGAAAAGAGCGGCCGCGAAGAGCGGGCTATGGATATCTATAGCCGGCTCTTGAAGGATCGCATCATCTTTCTCGGCAGTGGCGTGAACGACGAGGTGGCGAATTCGATCGTCGCCCAACTGCTCTTCCTGCAATCGGAAGACGCCAAGGCCGACATCCACCTCTACATCAATTCTCCGGGTGGGAGCGTAAGCGCCGGGCTGGCCATTTACGACACGATGCAATTCGTCGCCTGCGACGTCGCCACCTATTGCATCGGACAGGCCGCCTCGATGGGCGCGGTGCTGCTCACCGCGGGCACGGCCGGCAAGAGGCACGCCCTGCCCAATTCGCGGATCATGATCCACCAGCCGCTGGCCGGCATGGAAGGCACGGCCGAAGAGATCATGATTCATGCCAAAGAATTCAAGAAGGTCAAGCAGAAGCTGAACAACATCCTGTTGAAGCACACCGGACACCCGCTCGAAAAGATCGAGCAAGATACCGATCGCGATCGTTTCATGTCGGCCGAAGAGGCACTCGACTACAAGCTCATCGACCGTGTGATCGAGCACATGGAACCCGCCAAGCCGTCGTAAGCGCGAAACCCCAGTCGCGCACGACGCGCAATGCCGGCCTCACTTCCCGCAGCATAGGCCGCGCAAGACGAGATTTGAACGGAATCAAATTCGTGCGATCCGCCCGACGGTCGTTCGACCGACGGCGGCGCCGCAAGCGCGCGAGGTCAAAATGAATACGCTGCTGCGATGGACACCCGCCGTGTTGGCGGTGCTGGTGTGCGGCTGCCGATCGAATGTCAGCCACGAGCTACTCGAACGAGAACTGCTCGCCCAGGAGAACCAGATCTTCCAGTTGCAGGATCTGGTCGACGAATACGAGACGAAACTCGACTCGTGCCGTCGCGAGAACGAATCGCTGCTCGCCGAGTTGGGCCGTTCGCGAACGGGTAAATCCAACACTCCGCGTAGATCGACCGGCGCCGAAGAGCTGGCGCCACCCGTGGTCGAGCCCGGTGCCGAGGGCCCGGCTTTGCCCTTCAACGGGCCGCCCGTCATCGCACCGCCCGACGCGCAGGTGCCCGAGGGTGAACACATGGCGAAGGGCGGGGCGGCCGGGCGTAAATCGCGCCTGACCGGCCGTAACAAAGCACGCTCCGTCTCGAACAGCTCGGGTCCGATCGACCTGGTGGTCACGCAGATCACCCTCAACCGCAAACTGACCGGCGGGCACAACGTCGACGGCCGTCCCGGCGACGAGGGAGTGATGGTGGTGGTCGAGCCGCTCAACGCCGCGGGCGATCTCATCGAAGTGCCCGGCGAGGTGTCGATCGTCGTACTCGACCCGACGTTGGAGGGCGACGCGGCCCGCGTCGCCCGCTGGGACTTCAACTCGCTGGAGGCGGCAGACCACATCAAGCGGACGCCGATGGGCGACGGTCTGCACTTTGACCTGCGCTGGCCCCACTCGCCTCCGACGCACCGCGTGCTGAACCTCTATGTGCGATATACGACTTCCGATGGTCGTCGCTTGCAGGTCGAAAAGCAAATCGAGATCGATCCGCTCGGTGGCGAAGAGCCGGCCGATCGCGTGACCGAGAACCACGACGCCAAGTCGGATCACGTTGGAACCGACGACAAGAAGGACTCGGAGAGTCCCGGCAACACGGCACGTCGGGCCGACCAGCAGAACTCGGCCCAAAAGCGCGGCACGCAATGGGAGCCGTATCGCTAGCCGGGGCCGGGCTCAATTCAAGAACTGGCTTTAATGTGTTCGAGCGTCGCCACGAATTCGCCATAGGCGGCGCCGCCGAACAACACAAACCGCACCAGTTCTGGGCGGCCGTGCTCGTTCAAGAAATCGCGCGCCATCATAAGTGCCACACGGCTCGCCTGTTCCAACGGATAGGCGTACGCTCCCGTGCTCAACGAGGGCAGCGCCACGCTACGGCAGTCGTGCTCGATCGCCAGCTCCAACGAACGGCGATAGGCGCCCGCCAATTGCTCAGCCTCGCCATGCGAGCCGCCGCGCCACACCGGGCCGACCGCATGGATGACGTACCGAGCGGGTAGATCGCCAGCCGTGGAGATGACCGCCGAGCCCGTCGGACATCCCTCGGGAAAACGCCGGTCCGTGTCGGCCATGATGGTAGGACCGCCACGGCGGTGAATCGCGCCATCGACGCCGCCGCCTCCCGCCAGACGAGAGTTGGCCGCGTTGACGATCGCATCGACCTCCTGTTCCGTAACGTCGCCCTGACACAGTTCGATGACGGCATCGCCCAGGTTCCAGCGCATGAGGAACTCCGCTGCAATCGTTATCATCCAGAAAACGCGCGTACGCCGTCAGCGTACTCCAGCGCATATCTATAGCGCATATCTATCTCTGTGATGCCGTAGAACGCGGCGCCTGTCAAATGCTTCGTCGCACACCGGGCGTGCCCAGCGCGGCGACCAGAAGAGCGCAAAAAAAGAAGCCCCGCTTGCCTTCATGACAAGCGGGGCTTCCAAAGGACGGGCTCACCGCCATCCCGGTAGGGTGGCGAGGCTCGATTCAATCAAATTAGGAACCGCAACCGCAAGCCGGGGCGCAGCAGGCCGGAGCACAGCAAGCGGGGGCGCAGCAGCGGCGGTGGTGGTGACGGTGGCAGCGGTGACGGTGACCGCAGCAGGGCTGGCAGCAGCTCGGCTCGCAGCAGGTCGGAGCGGCGCAGCAGGTCGGCTCGCAGGCCGGGGCGGCACAGCAGGTCGGCTCGCAGCAGCTCTGGGCGCAGCAGCTCGACTGACAACAACCACCGCGATTGAAGAGACCGGCTTGGGCGTCGTTGGCAAACAACGAAGCGGCACCGGCCACCAGCAACAGGGCAAACAGAATCTTCGCTTTCATGGGAGTCCTCAAAAAATGGGAACAGGATGTTCGTTTCATCGCCATGCACCCGACTCCCTTCGAACACATGTGCGACAATCTTATTGGCAAGCAATCGTCAAACCTTGCGGACGGCGTTAACTGGGCAAACTGGATTCAAGATGCGACGACCTTTCTCGTTGCGCCGTTCCTGACGATGTTGGCGGCCCCGTCGGGCGGGATGGGCACTTTTCACGCTCCGCCCGCGTCGCAATCGGCGCGATCCGCTCGATCGCGCCCGCGTCCGCCAAGGGCATCGGCCCCACGTGGGTGACGTAGTTTGAGAGCCGGCCACGTTCCCCCGAACGATAAGGTACGATTGGAGCGCAAGTAGCGTGCGGGTGTGCCGCGGACATGAAGAATGAGCCACCGCGTCACATCGCATCACATCGAGAAAGTGGGCCAAGACTTGGCAAAGGACGGCCAAGCTTGCCCGGAATAGGGGACAGCCAATGACACAAACGGCGACAGCAGACCTTTTCTATTCGACCTTGGCCGATGATCCGATCATCGGCGAGATCGTGGTGCTCTACGTGGCGGAGATGCCCGACCGGGTCGCCGCGCTCGCCGCGCGCTGGGACGCTCGCGACTACCAGGGCCTGACCACGCTCGCGCATCAGATGAAGGGCGCGGCCGGCAGTCATGGGTTTGCTCAACTCACTCCCTACGCTGCGCGGCTCGAACAATTGGCGGGGGCCCGCGCCGCGGAGAGAGAAATCCAACCCGCTCTCGACGCGTTGCTGTCGGCATGCGCTCGCGTGCGTTGCCGGTGATCGCCGCTCGATAAGAGCGGCTGACGGAACCGGGAAGCCGGAGCGCCGTGCGCGAAAAATCGGCCGTGAAACGCCGATTCTTGTGGAGCCTAGATCCGGTTTTGTCGGTTGCTCTCAGATTCGCGGCGCAGAAAAAAACCTCGAGGTAACGACTCCCAGCGCCGCTTCCGTCTCCCACAAGGAGACTTCACAGCCGTCGACCTCGAGGTCCATGCGATTGATCGAGGACATGAGTCGATCGATCAATCACTTGCGCTACTTTAGCCAATGCGGCCGCACGACGCAATAGTTGCGCGCGACTTTCGCGCGATGAACATCACTCTTTCAGCGCGCAGGTGCGCCGCGCTGCGCGAGCGCGCGCGCGAGGATGGCGAACGTTTCACCGCGATGACGATAGTCGCGAAACTGATCGTAGCTCGCGCACGCGGGAGAGAGCACGATCACTTCCTCCGCGCGCGACTGCAACCAGCACCACTGCAACGCATCCGCCAACTCAACAAACGATTCGCAACGACAGCGCGGCGCGGGCTGATCTTCGATCATCGTCATCATCCTTTCGCGCACCGCGCCATAGCAGGCCACGCCGCGCGCCTGGCGCGCCAGCTTGGCCGCCAACGGTGCGAAATCGAAACCCTTGTCGTGGCCGCCGACGAGCAGCCAAGGTTTGTTCGCAAATGTGTCGACCGCCGCCATCACCGATTCGGGCGTCGTGGCCATCGAATCGTTGTAGAAACGTCGGCCGTCGATCTCGGCCACGAGTTCGAGTCGGTGCGGCAATCCGCGAAAGCTTTCGAGTCCGCGTCGAATCGCATCGGGCGAGCATCCCGCCCTCCGCGCAGCCGCCGCCGCGCATGCGGCGTTGCGGCGATTGTGTTCACCGGGCAACTTCAGTTCAGGCACGTCGTTGTCGCCATCGACCATCAGTACCTGACCGCGCGCGAGTTGGTGCCAGCTCCGTACGATCGGATCGCCCCCGTTCAATACGGCGACACCGCAAGCCGATTGCTCGAGCAATAACCGCTGCTTGGCCGAGGCATAGGCTTCCATCGAGCCGTGCCAATCGAGATGGTTCGCCGTGCAATTCGTAACGACGGCCATTTCGGGCCATCGCACTCCTCGGCTCAACCGAGCGAGCTGAAAGCTGCTCAGTTCCAACACAACCCAGTCGGCCGCGGTGATCGCGTCCAAATCTGCCAGAAGGCTGCGGCCGATATTGCCACCGAACCAGTTGCGCCGCCCGTCCGCGGCCAGGATCTCGGCGATCATCGCCGCCGTGGTCGATTTGCCATTCGACCCCGTGACGCCGATCACTCGGCCCCGGCAGCAGCCCAGAAACAGCTCGATCTCCAACGTGGTGGGCACGTTCGCGGCGTGGGCCGCGGCGACGAACCGATTGTCGGGCCGCACCGCCGGATTGACGACGACCAGATCGGCTTCCGTAAAATCCGCGTCGCGGTGCCCGGCCAAATGCCAGGCGGCGATCGACACTCCGGCAAGCTCGGCGATCGAATCGGACAGCGTTCGTTCGTCGGCCAGATCGGTGACCGTGACGATGGCACCTCGTTCGGCCAGCCACCGCGCCGCCGCCACGCCGCCTCCGTGGCGGCCCAGCCCCATCACCGTCACTCGTCGTCCGGCCAGTTCCATGGCGAGTTCGTCTCCCTCCCTGTGTCGGTCGCTCGCAGAATTCCCCGAAGCGAACGATCGCGAACGGCCAGTGTAGCAGACCCGATCGATGCGAGCAGCGAATAACAGACCGACGGGCAGAGGTTGCAAGTCGATCCTGTTAAACTGGACATCATGCGACAGCGTGTCTCCCTGAACATGATCGTGCGCGACGAAGAGGCCAACCTGCCGGCTTGTCTCGACGGTATCGCCGATCTGGTGGACGAGATGGTGATCGTCGACACGGGCTCGACCGACGAAACGAAGGCCATCGCCCATCGGTACGGGGCGCGCGTCTTCGACTTCCCGTGGCGCGACCATTTCGCCGCCGCGCGAAACGAGGCACTCGAGCGCGCCAGCGGAGATTGGGTTTTCTGGCTCGACGCCGACGATCGGCTCGACGAAGAGGAGCGCCGGAAGCTGCGAGCGCTGTTCAATACGTTGCGCGACGAGTTGGCGGTGTGGCTGCTGCAATGCATCAGCCCGTCAGCCGGGGACCAAGCGGCCATGACCGTGCTGGAACAGGGCCGCCTGTTTCGCCACGACCCGCGCGTGCGGTGGCAATACCGCGTGCATGAGCAGATCGTGCCGGCCATCGAACGTTTGGGAGGCGCGACCTATCGTAGCGATATCGTCGTGCGACACGTCGGATACAGCGACGCCTTGCAACGACGGGCCAAGCTTCAACGCGATCTGCGATTGCTCGCCTTGGACAACGCCGATCAACCCGACGACCCGCTGACATTGTTCCACCTCGGCTGGACGCACTCTCTGTTGGGCGATGCACCGGCCGCGGTGCCCGTGCTGGAGCGTTGTCGGCAAGTGACACCACCGAATCTAGCGATCGTGGGGAAATTGCATGCCCTGCTTGCGCGAAGCTTGCGGCAGACCGGTCAAACCGACGCGGCGCTAACCGTGTGCCGACAAGGTTTGGCGATCTATCCCGATCACGCCGAGTTGCTGTTCCACTCGGGACAACTCCTGGCCCAACGACGGCGATTCGCCGAGGCCGAGGCGTCGCTGCTGCGCCTGACCGCGCCTGCCGGAAACCCTGGCATGGCGATGGGTGACGATCCCGGCCTGCGTGGATATAAGGGTCGTTGTGCCCTGGCCGAGATCTACCGCGATTGGGGCCGCCCGGCCGACGCCGAGGTCCAATGGCGTGCGGCCCTGGCCGAGCAACCCGGCTACCTCGTCAGTTGGATCTGCCTAGCCGACCTTTTCTTGGCGCAGGGGCGTTGGGGCGACGCCGAACAACTCGCCGAGCGGTTGCAAACCTTGGCGCGCCCCGTCGAGGCCCTCGTCTTACGGGCCCGTGCGCACATGACACGCCGCGAGTTCACTGCCGCGCGGCAACTGGCGGAACAGGCCGTGACACTGGCCCCTGACCTGCTCATGGCGAGGGAGGTATTGAGTCACGTGCTCGTTCTCGAAGGGCGAGACTGGGCTGCGGCCGAGCAGGCCGTGCGCGAGGTGCTCGCTCGGCAACCTTCGAACACCACCGCATTGACGAATCTGGCGGTGGTCGAGCGTCACCTGGCTGCCGAAAGACAACGCGGTGGGCCGGGCTTTCTCACCGGCGGCTCAATCATCGTCGGCGGCTAAAGTGGCTCGTGTCCGAGTCCGTTAGGCACCTCGGTCGCTGTGGCCTGCGCGACTTCCGGGGGATCGATGTGACAGATGCAATTCGTCGACGAAGACGAACACACCTTCGGAACTTTTCGACCTCTGCGGCGTCCAAAGTGATGGCCGTCGGGCACGTCCTGGCACAGCGTTCCTAGACCAACCTTCGGGTTTGGCAGACAAGCGCAATTTCGGAGGTCAACATGGACAATCGACACTTTCTGGTAATCGGCCTCACGCTCGTGTTCGCGTTTGACGCGCTTGCAGACAAACTCGTAGCCGCGCCTCGGCAGGAAGCAAGGAATGGTGAACCGGGGCCCGCAAGGCTGCTGGTCACCGTCACTGAACCAGAACTCCCCTGCGGAGTCGGCCGCGTGCAGAAGGACGCCGTCTGGAACGAGCCTTACCGATATATAATCCGCGACTTCCCGGACTATCTCGCCAACGCTCAGCACATTCTCATGCGCCAGAACGGTGGTGGCGCGACAGGCCGCTGGCTGCAGACCGGGCAAGTGGAGGTTTCCCAGCCATGCTGGTTTTATGCGGCCGTGCATCAACCAACGGATGCGCAGCGCGAGAGTTGGAAGAAGGAGGGTTGGGAAATCCTTCCGGACGTGCTTAGTGACTTGGGCGATCCCCGATTCCTGCCTCGCGAAGTCCGTGAGTACATGTTGATGCGCAAGCGCATCAAGGCGGGACGAGTCAACTTCGACACGCGTGCGGAAAAGACCCCGATGGTCATCTGGATGTTCCTGGAATTCGAGCCCGCCGATTGAGAGAGCGAGGGCCGTGTTCGCGAGACTCGGCCGAACTGCCGAATCGAGGGGCCGCAACATGTCGGCTCATCCGATGGCCGTCGGCCGCGATCGGCTGGCAATCACAGCCTACTGGCTTGAATCCGTCGTGCTATCTGAAGTACCGCACCGCGTTGCGGAAAACCTGCAAGCCGTCACCTTCGGGGGGAAGACTCCCGCGGGTCCAGCGCGGATGTTGCGTGGCATCGATATGGCGCTCGGGATGCGGCATCAGGCCGCAGACGCGACCCGTCGTGTCGCACACGCCGGCCACGGCGCCGGCCGAGCCATTCGGATTGTCGGGATAGGGAACGTCGTCACCGCCGTTCCCATTCGATGGTGCATAGCGCAACACCACTTGGCCACCCGCTGTCAGATGGCCAAGCTTCGCCGCATCACATGGCACGAATTTGCCCTCGGCGTGGGCCACCGGTAGATACATCGACTCGATGCCCGAGAAGAACACGCACTTATTGCTTGCCGTACGAAGGTGGACCCAGCGGTCCTCGAACTTCCCCGAATCGTTGTTGGTCAGCGTGGCGGCCGGGTGGCCTGCTGCGTCGTCATCGAGCAGGATGCCCGACTTGACGAGGATCTGAAAGCCGTTGCAGATCCCCAGCACGAGCTTGCCGGCGGCCTTGAATTGGTGCAACGCGTCGCGTAGGTGATGTTGAATCTGGTTGCCGAGAATCCGGCCCGCCCCCAAATCGTCGCCGTAGCTGAAGCCTCCGGGGATGCAAAGAATCTGATATTCGGTCAAACGCCCCGATTGCTCGAGAAGCCGATTGACATGCACACGCTCGGCAATCGCTCCCGCGCGCTCGAACGCGAAGGCGCTCTCCGCGTCGCAGTTGGCTCCGGGTGCTCGCAAAACTAAGACGCGAACTTTCGACATCGTTCTGACTTCTCGGCTCGGTTACGATCGCTTTCCAGACGGCCCTTACCAACGCAAAGGTGCTTGCCAGGCAGCCTTCAATGCGGCCAGTTGCCCTCCGACGAGCGTCGTGCCCGCGGCGGTGATTTCGAGGCGTTCGCCGGCGTCGACCTGGCCCACACGAGCACACGGTACGCCCGACAGGCGCGATTCAAAATCACCGGCGTGCTGTGGTTTGACTTCGCAGAGGAAGCGGGTGTTCGATTCGCTGAACAACACTTCTACAGCCCCCAGCCCCGCTGGCTCGACGGGCACACTGTCGAGATCGATCCGAGCGCCGAAGCCGCCCGCGAACGCCATCTCCGCCGCGGCCATGGCCAACCCGCCCTCGCTCAGATCGTGGCAACTGCGCAACAGGCCGGCGTCGATGGCGGAATGCAAGGCAAAAAACGTTCGCTTGGCCCGTTCGGGATCGACGCGAGGAACCTGGCCGCCCGAGAGCGATTCAACCAGATGAAAGTGTGAGCCGCCCAGTTCGTCGCGCGTCGAGCCGACGACATAGAGCAAGTTACCGGGCTCCTTCAAATCCATCGTGACGCAGCGGCCCACGTCGGCCACCTGGCCGATGGCGCTAATGAGCAGCGACGGCGGAATGGCGATCGATTGCCGGCGGCCCGCGTCGTCGGTATAGCGGAATTCATTGTTCAAACTGTCCTTGCCGCTGATGAACGGTACGCCCAGCGCCACGGCCAGATCATGGCAGGCGAGTGCCGCGCGAACGAGCGAGCCGAGCGTCTCTGGCCGGTCGGTATCGCCCCAACAGAAGTTGTCGAGCACGGCAATCCGCCGTGGATCGGCACCGACCGCCACGCAGTTGCGCATGGCTTCGTCGATGGCGCTGGCGGCCATGTGGTAGGTGTCGAACTCGCCGTAGCGCGGATTCATGCCGCACGCCACCACCACACCGCGGCGCGACGACAGCACCGGCCGCACAACAGCCGCATCGCTCGGCCCATCGTTGGTCACACCCACCAGCGGCTTGATCACGCTCCCGCCTTGCACCTCGTGATCGTATTGGCGGATCACCCATTCCTTGCTCGCCACGTTGAGCGAGCCGAGCATTTTCAGGAGCGTCGGCGTGCAATCGCGTGTCGCCTCCGCAGCACGCGGCGCGTCGGGCCGTGGCGCATACACCGCCTCGCGCACCACTGGCGGTCGGCCGTGATGCAAAAAGTCCATCGCCAGGTCGGCGACCTGGCAGTCTTGGTATTTGAGCTGCAAACGGCCCGTGGGCACGAATTTCCCAATGACCGTGGCCTCGACTCCCTCGGCGGAACACAGTGCCGAGAATTCGTCCCAACTCTCGGGCGGCACGGCCAGCACCATCCGCTCTTGGGCCTCCGAGATCCAGATCTCGGTGTACGAGAGCCCGTCGTACTTCAACGGCACACGATCGAGCCACACCTCCGCGCCGATCTCTTCGCCCATTTCGCCGACGGCACTGGAGAAGCCGCCGGCTCCGCAATCGGTGATCGCGTCGTAGAGCCCCCGATCGCGGGCCGCGAGGATCACGTCCAGCAACATCTTTTCGGTGATCGCGTTGCCGATCTGCACGGCGCCGCCCGAAAGCTTCTCGCTC
Organism: Pirellulales bacterium; assembly: GCA_035547915.1. Classification (GTDB taxonomy): domain Bacteria; phylum Planctomycetota; class Planctomycetia; order Pirellulales; family JAICIG01; genus DASSFG01. The sequence continues at coordinate 19,137 of DASZTS010000029.1, forward strand.
TCGCTCGTCAGTTCCGCGGAACTGAAGGTCGCGCCGTGAATCCCGTCGCGGCCGGTCCGCCCCCCGACCGTGACGATATAGTCGCCGGCCCGGGTCTCCTTCTCGGCCTTGTCGCACGGCAGAATGCCGACCGTTCCACAATAAACGAGCGGATTGCCGAGGTAGCGGGGATCGAAATAGATCGCCCCGTTCACGGTCGGAATGCCCATCCGGTTGCCGTAATCGCGCACCCCGGCAACGACGCCCTTCATCACGCGCTTCGGGTGCAACACACCGGGCGGAAGTTGGTCGAGCGGCGTGTCTGGCGGCGCGAAGCAGAAGACGTCGGTGTTGCAGACCGGCCGCGCACCGAGGCCGGTGCCCAGAGGGTCGCGAATGACACCGCCGATACCGGTATTCGCACCGCCGTAAGGCTCCAACGCCGACGGATGATTATGCGTTTCGACCTTGAAGACGATATGGTGCTGGTCGTCGAACTTGACCACGCCGGCGTTATCGCGAAACACGCTCACACACCAATCGTCGTCGCCCAGTTGCCGGCGCACGGTGCCGGTGGCGGCGAAGATCGTTTCCTTGAGCATGTTGTCGAAGTGGCGTTCGCCCCGTTCATCTCGGTAGCGGATGCGGCCGGCCAACGTCTTGTGACTGCAATGCTCACTCCAGGTCTGGGCAATCGTCTCCAATTCCGCGTCGGTCGGATCGCGGCCCAGTTGACGAAAATGGTCGCGAATGGCCCGCATCTCGTCGAGCTTCAAATAGAGTTGCCCTTCGCGGCTCAGGCGTTCCAGGCCGGCGTCGTCAAGCTCACCGAGCGGCACGGTGACGAGTTTGAAACGATAAGCCGAACCAGAATTGAGATGCCGCTCTTCTAGGGCCAGCGGACCGACGATCACCTGCTCGATCGCGTCGTTGGCCAGCAACTTGCCGCAGAGTGTCGTCAGCTTGTCTGTGCCAAGCCCTGTCAGCCAGTATTTGCGAAAGGTGCGCACGCCGTCGGCGGCAAGGCGAAAATCCTTGATCGCGGACTGCGCGCTGAGCGCCACGGGATCCATCACGCCCGGCTTGGGCAATACATGGATGAGCTGTGAGTTACCGTCGGGCGATTGCGCCAGCGATGGATCTCCGACCGGTGCCACGACAGCCCGCTCGACCACCTGATCCGATAGCAACTCGCGCGCAAGCCGTTTGACATCGGACTCGGCGAGATTCCCCGCCAAGAGGTAACCGTGTGCCGCGCGGACCTGCAATCGGTCGGAGAGTCCCATTTCCGCCGCGTCGGCCGCGATTCGCTTGCCGGCGAGGTCGGGCTGGCCCTCGGCCGGATAGATGTCGATTTCCCAGAGCATCTCGTATCGGCAATTCCTTGGAGTAGCGGTTTATTGTCGTGCAGGTCGCCGCCTGGTCCGAGTTTCAAACCTCGTCTGCGCCGAACAAATCAAGGCCCGTATCCTAACAAAGCGGCTGGCCATTGTCGCCGGGTTGCTCGTCGGCGAGCCGATCGGGAAACACTGCGCAGATTCCCACGGCAAATCGGCAACGGTAAGCTGGATTCGCGGGCGTTCCCTTCCCGAGCCAGAAAGGACCTCTTGCGATGAATCGATACAGCTTGGTTTGCCTCCTCGCCGTTCTCCTTTGCCAAGCCGTCTATGGCGATGACAAGCAGGAAGGGCCGAAACTGACCGTGGCCACGCGGCGCTACGGCGGGTGCGACCTGATCACGATCGACATCGCGACGAAGGAAGTCACGCGGGTGACGCAGCAGTTGGGCGACGTCAACGAGGCCTGCTGGCACCCCGACGGCCGGCGGTTGGCGCTCGTGGTCACGACGAACGGCGCCGGAGCACTCAAACTGTTCGACGTACAGGCGGCGGAACTCAAGCCCGTGGGACGCGGGCCGAACGACCGTGGGCCATGCTGGTCGCCCGACGGCAAAAAGATCCTCTATACGAGCGACGTGAACGGCGGAGCCGACCTCTTTGTGATGGACGCGGACGGCACGAATCCAACCAATCTGACCAACCGTCAAGGCTGGGATTCAGACGGTGCCTGGTCGCCGGATGGAAAAAAGATCGCGTTCACCTCCAACCGCACAGGCGGATTTCGGCTCTACGTCATGAACCATGACGGGCAGGAAACGACCGACTTGCTCAAGCAGGATCTCGTCTACTCGGTCTATCCCTGCTGGTCGTCCGATGGTGAACAGATCGCCTTCGGTGGCCGAGGCAACGACGGCACCATCCAACTCTGCGTCGTCAACGCCGACGGCCAGGGATTGCAACAGTTGTCCGACGGCGGCCAGCTCAACAGCCACGCGGCTTGGTCACCGGACGGCCAATACCTGGCCTATGCCCGCTTCAACACCATGCGCGTCGGCAACAACACGTTCGGCAAGGGCGACCTGATGCTATACGACTGCATCGCCGCCACGCACACCAAGCTGCTTTCCGACGAGTTGCCGATCGTCGGTCCCCGGCCCACCTGGCAACCGGCCGCGAAGTAGCAAGAGCGGTCCATCCTACTCCATATCCGCGGGCCGCTCGATCAAGAGCGCCACCTCGAAGCGGCTGTAGGGCTCGTTGGACCGAACAACATGCGCCGGCTTGATACGCAGCTCGCTGATCACCTTGCGCCCCTCGCGAACTCGATAGAGAAACAGGCTGGGGTCATCCTGCAATTCGCGCGCGAAACCGAATTTCGAGGTCAGCAGGGCAACCAGCCGTCGCGAGTCCCCGGTCGTGCCGAAGAACGTGATCCTCTGCACGCGTTGTCGTCGGTTGAAGTAATAGGTCAGCGAACCGGCGACGTCATCGGTCGCGGCGCCGGTGACCAAGGGTACGCGGTAGCCTTGCATCTCCACATCCGCCAACCCGGCTGAAACCCGTGGCCAATGAGCAAGGATCCAATGCGTGGTCACGTCCCAGCGAAAAACCTCCGCCAGGTCGTTGTCGGTCGGCGCCTTAGCCAGCAACTCCATGCCACCCGCCAAAGGCGGCAGGTCCGCGGATTGCGTAGCCGTGGTGGGGGCGGCGGCGAAGGATGCCTTGTTTGCGGATTTTGCCGATCCGAAGGAGGCCGAGTAGAGATACGGCAGGGCGACCGAGCCCAAGAGCATCAAGGCGAACCAGGAACGGCTGAACATCGACCGCGCTCCACAATGAGTGTCGCACGCAGCGAATCTCAGACAGCAAGGCTGTCGGTGCCGGGATTCAGTTGAGGACCGCCGCTCCGCGAACCTTTCTTTCATCGGCTCGCCTGGGGCCGAGAATGCCGTCCAGCGGTTCGTCACCCAAGCACTCGGCGCAATCCTCGCGTTCAGTCCATTCCGGTCGCCCCGGTCGGCGAATCGCCTCCCAGTGTGGCCGCCGCATATTCGTCGAGGTCGGCAAATTTCGACCGGCGCTCGGCAGGGTCGATCCCGAGCGAGGCCAGCATGTGTTCGCACCGTTCCGGTGTGTATTTGCGGCGGAGTTGCGCCAGATACCCGGCGAATCGTTCATCATCCAACGCAGCGGCGAATTTTTCGTAGTGGCCGATCAAATGCCCAGCATTGTGATCGAGGATGGTCCGCTTGCAGAGCGAGGCGAGCGTATGGCGCCCCCGTTCGGCCGCGACGGCGCCGGCCAGCAACAGCAGCTTATCGCGGTCCCAAGGACGGTTTCGCAGCCGCGCGGCTCGCGCGAGCTCGAGAAATGCGACAAAGAGGTCATCGCCCACAGCCATGAGCGTACCCAGGCGAACGTTAGGAGACTGCGAGCATCCGTTCCAAAGCGACCAACGACCAGCGGGCCACGTCATCGTCGACACGTATCACGTTCACCGGCTGTTCGGCCGCGAGGTTTTCGAGGCTCCAGCAAAGGTGCGCCAGGTCGATGCGGTACATCGTGGCGCACATGCAGACGACCGGCGAAAGAAAATGAATCTCCTGCTCCGGGTGCTCCTGCTTGAGCCGTTGCACCAGATGCAATTCGGTGCCGATAGCCCACTTCGTGCCCGGCGCGGCCGACTCGACTTCGCGAATGATCTTGCCGGTCGAGCCGTAAACGTCAGCCCGCGCCACCACCTCGCGGCTGCACTCGGGGTGAACCAGCACGCGAATGCCAGGAAATTTGGCGCGAAACTGGTCGACGTGCTCGGGCCGGAACATGGCGTGCACGCTGCAATGTCCCTGCCAGAGCAGCACCTTGCTGCGCTCGATGGCCTCGGCAGAATTTCCGCCCAACTCCTCGGCGTGCGGATTCCAGACTGCCATCCGGTCGAGCGGCATCCCCATGGCAAAGGCCGTGTTACGACCCAGGTGCTGATCGGGGAAGAATAGCACGCGGCTCGTCCGATCGAACGCCCAGCGCAGCACGGCTGCTGCGTTGCTCGATGTGCACACGATGCCGCCGTGTCGGCCGCAAAACGCCTTCAGGCTGGCGGCCGAATTGATGTAGGTGACGGGCGTAATGTCGCCCGTGTCGATCACCTCGCCCAGTTCGTCCCAGCAGGCCTCGACCTGCTCGATCTGGGCCATGTCGGCCATCGAGCAGCCGGCAGCCATATCGGGCAACACGACGGTCACGCGCTCGCCGTTACGGGCGGCCAGTTTCTCCGGCCGGTTGGCCAGAATATCGGCCGTCTCGGCCATAAAGTGCACGCCGCAGAAGGCGATCGCCCGGCAATCGGTGCTCTCGGCCGCGAGCTTGCTGAGTTGATAACTGTCGCCCCGCAGGTCGGACATGGCGATCACTTCGTCCTGCTGATAGTGATGTCCCAGGATCAGCAGGCGTGGGCCGAATGCCGATCGTACCGCGGCGATCCGCGCTTGCAGGACATCGTTGTCGAGCGACTTATAGTCGGCGAGCGGAAACACCCCGGCGGTGGGCCGAGCGGTGGCGGTCGGCATAGAAGGTCTTGGCAGCGGTGGCAGAGATCAGGAAGAGGTGGGCTCTATGACAGTATATACATGTCGGCAGCGACGGGCGAAAGCTACCATCTGGTATGCGTGAGCGCCGGGAAGGTGCTCGTTGCACCTGAAAACGGGCATTCGATGAAACGTGTCCGATCCAGCCGTTTTGGCTAAGAGCGGCTGACAGAACCGGGAGGCTGGAGCGCCGTGGGCGAAAAATCGGCCGTGAAACGCCGATTTTTTGTGGAGCTCGATCCGGTTTTGTCGGTTGCTCTAAAGTTTGGCGACCTGACAGCCGATAACAGGCTGCGCCATTTCGAGTTATCACGATCCGCCCACTTCTGCGAGACGAACCATGTCGAGTACCGCCGCACCGATCGGCGAGCCATGCACCGTAGACGTGCTTCCCAGCTACGCCAGAAGCTTGCTGCGGATCAAGGTGCCCGTGATCGTGACGTTGGCGGCGAAAAAGCAGCCGATCGGCCGGATCGTGGAACTCGGCCCGGGCTCGATCATCCAATTCGACAAATCGTGCGAAGAAATGCTGGAAATGCACGTCAACGATCAACTTGTGGCCGAGGGCGAAGCCGTAAAGGTGGGCGACAAATTCGGTATCCGGCTGACGTCTCTGGTCGTCCCCGGAGAGCGGTTCAAGCCGGTCCGGAACGCAGCCGGTGAGCACACGGGGGATCCCGCCGAGCCGGTATAGCATCGTACCCAGGACAAACCGGCCGAAGCGGTGTTGCACCGGCAGGTAGCGAGTGACGCGGCCTAACCGCTAAAATAGGGTGCGCGTGACATCTCGATTTTAGGGTGAACTCTGCGGAGCCCGCCCTGTCTTCTTGGTGTGACAAGCTTCCTGGAGTGACAAGCGCCTCCAGCGATGTCGGTTCACCACCGCGCCTGCCAGCCGCATGATTCTGCTGATCGACAATTACGACTCATTCACCTACAACCTCGTGCAACGGGTGGGCGAGATCGACGCGGGGCTCGAGTTGCAGGTCCACCGCAACGATCAGATTACGGTCGATGAAATCGCTCGGCTGCGGCCCTCGCACATCATCATATCCCCCGGCCCTTGTACCCCGCGGGAGGCCGGGATTTCATGCGATGTCATCGAGCATTTCGCCAGTAAAACGCCGATTCTGGGGGTCTGCCTCGGTCATCAGTCGATCGGCCACGCCTTCGGGGCGAACATCGTACGAGCCAAACGGTTGATGCACGGCAAGACCGACCTGATCGAACATGACTCGCGCGGGCTGTTCGTCGGGCTGGAGAACCCCTTTCAGGCCATACGCTATCACAGCCTGGTGATCGAACCGGGCACGCTCAGCGACGAATTCGACGTGACCGCCTGGTGCGATGCGCCCGATGGTGGCCGCGAGATCATGGGCGTGCGTCACAAACAGTATCCGCTGGAAGGCGTGCAATTCCATCCAGAGAGTTTCTTGACGCTCTGTGGCAGCGATATTCTGAGAAATTTTCTGAATCTGCGCGCGGTCTGATGATCTCCATTGAGGAAGCTTTGGGCCACATCGCCGGGCACGTGCGCCCCTTGGCGAGCGTTCGTCTGCCGCTCGATCGCGCATTGGGGCACGTTCTGGCCGAGGAGATAGCCAGCGACGTCGATTCGCCGCCGCACGATAAATCGATCGTCGACGGCTATGCCATGCGTTCGGTCGACTTCCGGCCGGGCGAGACTCGGCTCGACGTTATCGAAGAGATCGTGGCCGGCAGCGTGCCGCGATGCTCGGTGACCGCCGGTGCGGCCGCCCGGATTATGACCGGAGCACCACTGCCCGACGGCGCCGATGCCGTCGTCATGGTCGAGCAGACCGAACACCTCGACACCGCCGGCTCTTCGCTCGGCCAAGTGTTCATCCGCGCCGAACGCGTGAACGCCCGCCAGAACATCATGCGGCGAGCTTCGTCGATGCGCCAAGGAGAAACCATCCTCCGCCCCGGACACGTGCTGCGGCCGATGGAAATCGGCTTGTTGGCGGAGGTAGGCCGGCAGGCGGTGACGGTGGTTCGCCAGCCGACGGTGGCGGTGCTGGCGACGGGCAACGAGTTGGTACCGTCCGATCAAACACCAACGGCGGGCCAGATTCGCAACTCGAACGGTGCGATGCTGCTGGCGTGCGTGCGTCGCGCGGGCGGCGAACCAATCGATCTTGGCATCGCGCGCGACGACGGCGCCGCGCTCGCCTCGCGGATGGAGGAAGGGTTGCAATCCGACGTACTGCTCGTTTCCGGCGGCGTTTCGGCCGGCGTGCTCGATCTGGTTCCCTCCGTACTTGCCGAATTGGGTGTGCGCCAGGTGTTCCACAAGGTCGCCGTGAAACCGGGCAAGCCGCTCTGGTTCGGCACGCTTACCGCGAATGGATCGACAAGATACGTTTTCGGGCTGCCGGGCAACCCCGTGAGTAGCCTGGTGTGCTTCGAACTGTTCGTTCGGCCCGGGTTGGCCGCCTTGAGCGGACAACCGTTTCGGCCACGTCCCGTGTTTGCGGCGAAGTTGGCCGGCGACTTTGATCAGCGCGGCGACCGCGTGACCTACCATCCGGCGACGTTGCGTGAAGAAGCCGATGGGCAGGTCGTCGAACCCTTGTCGTGGAAGGGGTCTGGCGATTTGTGCGCGCTGGCGGCTTCTCGTATCCTTGTGCGCTTTCCCGCGGGCACGCGGCGGTTCGCCGCAGGTTCTCTTGTCGATGTCCTGCCCTTCGACTAAGAGCCTATCCGAGAACCGATGTTGCGACAGTAATGGTTCGACTCACCAAGAGGTTTTCGGATCAGCTCTAAAGCGCCCCACGGCTTGCCGCACCGCGATTCAGCGCCTCGGATCGCCGAAACCAAGAAATGCTCGAACACGTTTTGATCGGTTTGGCCAACGGGTCGCTGTTCGCGTTGATCGCGTTGGGCTACACCATGGTCTACGGCATCGTCGAGCTGATCAACTTCGCGCACGGCGACGTTTTCATGCTCGGTTCGGCGCTGGCGCTCGCCCTCGTCACGAGCATGGGCTTGGGGGACGCGAGCCAGCTTGCCCAAGGCTGGGGCATCGTCCTGCTGCTGGCGACCGTGCCGGCCTTTTGTGCTGGCCTGAACCTCGCGATCTACCTGGTTGTATATCGCCCGTTACGCAGCGCTCCGCGACTGGCGGGTTTGGTCTCGGCCATCGGCACTTCGTTCGTGCTCATGAATCTTGGATTGTTCTGGCTCGGCGCGGCCGACGTCGGATTTCCCGATCTGCTGCCCCGACAAAACCTGGTCGGTGGTGACCGTGTACAGTTCACGTGCAAGGATCTGCTGGTAATCGCCGTGACCTTGCCGACGATGTGTGGGCTGAGCGCACTCGTCAAGTTCACCCGTTTGGGCAAGGCCATGCGGGCGACCGCCCAAGATCCGCTGGCGGCCCAACTGGTTGGCGTTCCCGTCGAACGGGTCGTCGGGATCACGTTTGCCATCGGCGGCTGCCTGGCCGGTGTGGCCAGCGTGGTTTATTCGCTCTATGTGAACACCGTCAGCTACCAGATGGGATTCCAGAACGGCCTGTACGCGTTTACGGCCGCGGTGCTCGGTGGCATCGGCAATCTGCCCGGCGCGATGGTCGGTGGCCTGCTGATCGGGCTCGTGAGATCGCTGGGCAGTGCCTACCTGGGTGAGCGATGGACGAGCGCGGCCGTATTCGCCATCCTCATTCTGGTGCTCGTGTTTCGTCCCCAGGGACTGCTCGGCAGCCGGCTGCGAGAGCGCGTATGAACGGCGTCACTCCGCGCTGGTCGACCGCCGCCGCCGTTCTTATCGCGGCCCTGTATGGCGTGATCATCTATCGCGATCCGGCCATCGGCAGCCAGGTAACGAACCTGTTCATCTTCTCCATTCTGGCGATCGGTCTGCATGTCATCGTCGGCGCGGCCGGCATGTTTCATCTCGGTATCGCGGCGTTGTTCGGCATCGGCGCCTATACAACGGGCATTCTGACCGTGCCTGCCAACCCGTTCGGGTGCGGCTTCTGGATATCGCTCGCCTGCTCGGCACTGGTTTCGGCCATGGTCGGCACTATGATTGGCGCTCCGTTGTTGCGTCTGCGCGGCGACTACTTCGCGCTGGTGACGCTGGCCTTCGGCGAAGTCGTGCGGTTCTCGCTGCGCAACCTGGAAGAGATTACCGGGGGCACACGGGCGCTCAATCCCATTCCGCCACCCACGCTTCCTGCATGGCTTGCGGCCACACTCGGCCGCCTGGGAATCGACGGCGAGTTTGCCCAAGAGTATCGACTTTTTTATTGGCTCGACTTGGCGCTGTTGATCGCTGTGGCAGGGCTCGTGTGGCAGATCGACGTCTCGCGGTTGGGCCGGCGCTGGCGCGCCGTGCGCGACGACGAACTGGCCGCCGCCTGCCTGGGCATCAACGTGGCACGGGCCAAACTCTCTGCGTTGGCCCTCGGATCGGGGCTGGCGGGAATGGCCGGTTCACTCTACGCGTTCAAGATCACCAGCACGGCCAGTCCCGACGCGTTCGATTTCAACCGTTCGGCGATCATGCTCTGTGCAATCCTGGTGGGAGGCTTGGGCAGTGTTCGCGGCGCCATCGTGGGCACGTTCCTTGTGCTGGGCTTCGATAACCTGCTGACACCCTGGCTCGACCACTTGCTTCAACGCTGGACACTGGCCGGCGGAGAACATGCAGGCTGGGAAAGCCGCCTGCTCGTATTCAGCAACTGGCGGCTGCTCGTGTTCGGCACGCTCTTGATCGTGCTCATGAGGTTCCGACCGGCAGGATTATTTCCCGGCAAGTGACTGGACATGGAATCAGTTCCGTGAGCGGACAACGGTTATGCCGATTCGCGAATGCGTGCCGGCTGAATCTGCCCGTCTTCGCTCACATCGTCGAACCGCACCGAGACCCGCTTCGAGACGCCCGATTCCTCCATCGTCACGCCGTAGAGCGTGCTGGCGCAGGTCATGGTCTTCTTCGAGTGGGTGATGACGATGAATTGCGTCCAGGCGAGAAATTCTTGCAGCACGCCGATGAACCGCTCGATGTTGGCCTCGTCGAGTGCGGCGTCCACTTCGTCCAACACGCAAAACGGGCTGGGCCGATATTGGAAAATCGCCAGCAGCAACGCCACGCAGGTCAGCGTCTTTTCACCGCCGCTGAGGAGTGAGATGCTGCGCAGCTCCTTGCCCGGCGGCCGGGCAACGATCTCGATGCCACTGTCGAGCACGTCGACTCCCTCTTCCAGCACCACGTCGGCGTGGCCTCCGCCGAACAGCTTACGGAAGAGTGATTGGAAGTTGGCGGTGACTGTCTGTAGCGTCTCGGCGAACAGTCGACGGCTGTCGGCGTTGATCTTGCCGATGATCTGCACCAACGAGTCCTTGGCCTTCGACAGGTCCTGGAATTGCCCGGCAAGTCCGGCATGACGTGCTTCCAGGTCCTCCAACTCAGCCAGCGCATCGAGGTTGACCATGCCGATGTGATTGATCTTGCGCCGCAGGTCGGCGATCTCCTGGTCTATCTCCTCTCGATGCCGCTGCTCGTCGGGCGACTCGACCGCGGACATCTCCGCCAGGTCGATCTGATAATCTTCCTTGAACCGCGCGGCGAGCGTGCCCCGCTCGTGGCGCACCTCGTTGGCCGACAGATCTTTCGCGTGTCGTTGTTGTTCGAGCGACCGCGCTTGCGACTGCGAAGCTTGCGCGGCGGCCTGCAACTCGCCGCGGGCGACCCGTTGGGCTTCGTGCCGGGCGGCCGACTCGCGCGCCTCCACCGCAAGACCCTCGCGGAGCAAAAAGCAGCCAGCCAGTTCGCTTTCGGCTGCCAGCACGTTGGCCTCGGCCTGACGACGGCGCTCGCGAGCGCGGGACAACTCCCTACGACAATCGTCGACGCTCCGCCGGCGCTCTTCCTGATCACGCCGGAGTTGTGCGAAATGGGTATTCAAGCTGGCGAAGCGTTCCTCGCTCTTGGCCACCTCGACCTTGGCGGCGGTTACCTCGCGCTGGCTGTGTTGCACGCGCTCGTCCGCCTGTCGCATGCGCTGGCGGGTGGCTTGCGATACCTTTTCCGATTCGGCTAAACGGCTTTTCGCCTCCTCGAGTTTGCCCTGCGCCGTCGACAACGATTCCGACGCCGACCGGATCGCCAACTCTTGCTGGGCGCATTCGGACGCCAGTCGGGCGACCTGCTCGGCCAACTGAACTTGCCGCCCCTCCGCCGCGTTGAATTTCAATTGTTGGTCGTTGAAAGCTTTGGTGGCCCGCTCGCGCGCCGCAGCCGATTCCTGCTCGTGCGTCCTTTCCTGGGCGACACGACTTTCCAGCGATTCGACGTGAGCGCTCGCCGTGGCCACGCTGGTCGCGAGATCGGCCGTTTGCTGTTTCAACACCCGCAGCTCGCTCCGCCGCGAAATCAAGCCGGCGGAGGCCTGTTTCGGACCGATCGCCAAACTGCCGTCGGCCGCCAGCCATTCGCCGTTCAGGGTGGCAAAATTCCAGCCGCGTCCCTCCCGCTCGATCAGGCTGATCGCATCGCTGAGCTTTTCGACGATCCAGGTTCGGCCCAGTAATCGCCGGACGAGCGGCGTCAGTTCCGCAGGAACATCGACGAACCGGTCGGCTCGCCCGTGCACACCGGCGAGACCTTGCAATTCGGCCATCTCGTCGGCCGCAGACGGCTCGTCTGAGAGCGAGATGAATGCGACGCGGCCCGGCAGGTGAAGAGACTCGCGCTCGGCCCAGGTCAGAAACGCGGCATCGGGCTGCACGACGAACGCTTGCGTCTTGTCGCCCAAGGCGGCTTCGATCGCGGGGGCCACCTCCACGGGCACTTGCAAGAAATCGGCCAGCATGCCGCGCACAGCCCGAAGCGGGCCGCCCTCGTCGCGACCGATGGCGGCAAGCACCTGTTTCGTGCCCGCGTCTAACCCTTGTTGACGTGATTCGAGTTCGTCGAGAAGGGCCGTTCGCTCCGCCGCCGCCGAATGTCGTTCGCGAAGTTGAGATAACTCGAGGGCCGCGGCCTTCCACTCGGCTTGCAGTTCGGCCAACTGATGCTGAGCCGCCAGCCAGGCAGATTGCTGATCGTCCGCCGCGTCGGAAAGTCGTGTCAGTTCGGTAGCCAGACTTTCGCAGGTCAACCGCGTTTGCTCTTGGGCGGCTTCGACTTCTAGTTTTTGGGCGGCACGCTGCGCGCAGGCGGCCTGTGCGGAGTCTCGTTGCACGATCAGCGAGGTTGCCTCGGTCTCGAGCGCGGCGACCGTGCGCAGCGATTCGAGCGTAGCCGATCTGCTGCTTTCGTACTCCGAACGAAGCTGCTCGAAAGCATCGGCCCGGCCGGCGAGCTCCTTCTCGACGGCCCCCAACGACGCGAGCCGGTCTCCGTGCTGCCGTTGGGCATCGGACACCGCGGCGGTGCTTTCGGCCAACTGCTGTTCGAGGTCGCCGGCCCGCACGCGCATGGCCGTCAACTGCCGCAGCAGGCGCGTCTCTTCGCTCTCGGCCTCATGCATCTGGGCACGTTGCTCCTCGGCCGATGCTTCGCGAGCCGCGATGCGCGCGCGATTCTCGGCCGAACGCTCTTCACGGGCCCGCTGTGTCGCGAGGGTGGCCGCCATGTCTCTGTCGATCGACAGAGATTGCGCTTCGAGTCGCTCGGCTTCGGCCAGTGCCGCGTCGCGCGCCGCGGCCAGCGCGGCGAGTTCACTGGCCAGTTCGGCCAGCCGCTCGCCGAGCCGCCGCCAGTCGGCCTGCGCCACTTGTGTACGCAACTGTTGCAGGCGGTCGGCATATTCTTTGTAGCGACGGGCCTTGGCCGCTTGCAGACGCACGCTCCGCAGCCGGTTGCCGACTTCGTCGACGATATCGGACAGTCGCAGCAGGTTTTGGTCGACTCGTTCTAGCCGGCGGAGCGTTTCCAGCTTCTTCGCTTTGAAGCGGCTGATGCCGGCTGCCTCTTCGAACAAGGCCCGGCGATCCTTGGCCGAGGCTTGCAGCATGACGTCGACCTTGCCCTGCTCGATGACGCTATAGGCTTCGGTCGCGGCACCGGTGCCGGAGAAGAGGTCGCGAATGTCGCGCAAGCGGCAAGGTTGCCGATTGATGAGGTACTCTGCCTCCCCGCTACGATAGACTCGCCGCGTGACATGGACCTCGGGCGCGTCGACGTCGAGCCGCCGCTCACCGTTATCGAACGTGAGCGTGGCCTCGGCGGCATTGAGCGGATGTCGGGTGGCCGAGCCATTGAAAATGACGTCGACCATCTCCTTGCCGCGGAGGCTTTTGACGCTTTGCTCCCCCAGCACCCACTTGATGGCGTCGACGACGTTCGACTTGCCCGAGCCGTTCGGCCCGACGACCGCTGTAATACCGCTGGGGAACTCGAATCGCGTCTTGTCGGCAAAACTCTTGAAGCCGACCAGTTCCAGCGCTTTCAGCATGGAACTATTTTTTGCCGTAAGTCGTTGTGTGTCAACACCGTTCCCTACTGCGCGCAGATTCACCCAAACCGCCCAACCGTCAGCCTCAGGGCGTCCCGGTCAACTCCAGGTCGATTGCCTGTTCGCCGGAGTGGACCGTCTTTCGCAGCGGTGTTGTAGCCGGTTGCCGGTAGACCTTGGGCAGGCGAGGTCCGCCGGGAACGGCGGTGGCGGGGGACGAGGTTGCGGGCGCGTCCGCTTCGGCACGGCCGACGAGCCGGCTGCCGGAGGGCAACTGAACATCGTGCAGCACGATCATGTGCTCACCCAGCGCCGCGCCCGACCGCCCGTCGGACGACATCAGGCTGTATTGGCCCTGGGCATCGGTGGCACCGAGCGAGGTCGGCAGCTTCTCTTTGTTCTTCGCATCCGGAATGAACTGGACCTGCACGCCCCCCACGGGTTGTCCGTTGAGCAACACCTTGCCCGACACCTGGCCCAACTCAACCTTGCCGCAGCCGGTGCAGAGAACAAGAACCGATAGCCAGAGAAACAGTAAACGCCCGGCCCCGCCGCATGGGCTCTTCGACACGCTGCCCTCCTTTCCACTCAGAGCTCTTCGATGGCCACGCCGTCGTTACGCTTGGCGAGACATTGCAGGATGACCAGATTGAGGTTCTCGGACAGAAACGTGACCGATCCGTCGGCCATCGCAAAGTCAGCACCTCCGGGGTGCAAACTGCCGTAGGCGTTCATGCGATTGCTGACCAGCGCATTGTTCAAAGCCGTTGGACCGACAGGCTCCATATAGTTGATCGGCACGATCGTCCCCAGGGTGACGTCGCCGATCCCCAGATAGGAGTTACCCGACGTGGCCCACCAACCGACCGAGGCGATCTTATCGACCCCGGCCGATGGTGCCAGTTCGTCGAAGAGGAGATCGTAATGCGAGCGCTCGCCGAACAGCAAGGTGCGCGTCGTACCGTCGCGCAGGTCGGCCATGCGGACGCCACTGTTGATGTAAAAGACGCCGTCGTTCGTCAGCGGCGCGGTCGGCTGCGGACCGCCGGGACCGAACGCAACCGCGGCGAAGGCTTGAGAGCCGCCGTTGCCCCCGTAGCTGGTCAAGCCGTAGAACTCGGGGCCGGCGGGACCGGCGTATTGCGTCACCGGCGACATGCCCGCTGAGTCGGACGGGCAGAGCAGCAAGGGCAAAACGTTGGACGTCAACGAGCTCGCGCCGCCGCTGACATTGGTGCGGGGAAAGCTGTAGTTCCAACGAGCAAACAGTCCGCCTTGATCGAGCTGCGGGAGCATCAAGGCGAAGACCGAAGAGGTATTGGGGGGATTGCCCGGCCAGGTCGCCAATCCGGCGGGAAAACTACGATGTGCGTCGTTGTAGTTGTGCGACGCAAGTGCGATCTGCTTCAGATTGTTGAAGCACTGCCCGCGGCGGGCCGACTCGCGTGCGGCCTGCACGGCCGGCAATAGCAAAGCCACCAGAATGCCGATGATCGCGATCACCACCAGCAGCTCCACGAGCGTGAATCCGCGGTGCTTCGCGCGGCCTCCGCGGACCGCGGCATAATCGCCGGCGCCCGTGCCCATGTCGATCGAAAGGCGCATCATAGCTCACTTCGACTCCGGTTCGACAACTTCGATCTGCTCGGGCTCGGCCAGCCGAATGTAACAGCGTCCTTCTTCTTCGACGACCTTTCCTACGACGCGGATCGTGCGGTCTTTGTAGTATGTGGCCGGGTTGGCACCGATCTTCTGGACCAGCCGCGCGGCAATGTCTTCGGGCACGATGATGCCAAGGTTCTTGGGATCGCGAAAATCCTTTTCGGAATCGAGGAAGACTACTTTGCGTTTCACGGCATCTTTGGCCGACTGCACCGCGAACGTCACCGTAACCTTCTTGCCGAGATACTGTCGCGCCTCTTCCGCGCGGATCTTCTGGGGTGGCGGTTCATCGTCCGCACGGGCCGTGAACTCGCCAGCGAGACAGAGAAGGACGAACGCATAACACAACTGCTTCAACGACATCGCGCGGGCTCCTGGTCCGTGGTCGACATTTGGTCGTCCGACGACGCTATATACATCCGGATATAGCGAACTGTCAAGGAGCCGGAGAAGGCTTACGGGCCATCACAGGGCCGGATCAGCACTTGACGGATCGGCGTTTCGCCGCCGATCTTGCCCATCGGTGCTCTGGCTTTCGTCAACCGCCCTAGGACAGACCGGCTATTTGGCGCCCTGCAAGGTGCGGCGAGACATGAGGAACTTGCCTTGGTCGTCCTTCGACGAGTAGTAGGCGACGAAGTCGCGGGGCGTCGAGTATCCCCGGAAGCGGTACACACCCAGCATCCGGCCCAGATCCTTCTCACCGCTCAAATGATAGTGGTCGCCATGCTGCACCGCCGTGAGCGTCATGCGATATTGAAAAGGAATCACCTTGAAGAAGGTGCCGCGGAAGCGGGCCTCGTAGTGGCAGGCATCCTCTTGGGTGATGATCGCCTTCAAGTTGCCTTCGTGCCGCGTGCAGTCGCTATTCCACGAGCCTTGCCAACAGCCCGCCACGTCGCATCGGTTGGCGCAGCAACAGGGCGAATTCCAATCGCGATGATAGCCCGTGACGATCGAGCAACCACTCGACGTAATGACGATCAGCGCAACAACAGCGAATGCGGTTTTCATTGTCATCGGGAGAGTTGGGTGGCGGACGATGGAACTTCACCTCAAGCAAGGTATTCGTGCCCGCGAGCCGAACACGGGTCGCCGGACGATCAACGAACCCATCAGGGCAATCGACAAAACCGGACCGGGCTGAAAATCGGCGTTTCGCCGCCGGCTTTTGCCCTGGGCCGTGCCGACTTTCGGGTTCTATCAACCGCCCTAAGAATGCATCGGTGGAGCGAAAGGCCGCCTTGAACGAGCCTGCCGGTCATGCCGATTATGCGGTGGAAAACCGAGTTCGTTTGTGAGAAAATATCGGCGCACCCGGTCGTATTCGAAGCTTTGCGTGAATCGCTCGGGTAGCCTTCCTCGGCGGCGTCTCGATGAGCGACATTGTTGATCTCGTTCGCAGTCTTTATGAAGCGACCGACGATGTGGTCTGCCTCGCCACCCTGAAGGCGGAGTTGTTCCACGTCAATTCAGCCGGCCGGAGGCTACTCGGCGTGCCGCCCGACGTCGACTTCAACGGCACCCGGCTGCGCGATGTCTATGCCGGCGAGACGCGTTCGCGGTTACGGTCGATGGGCTTTCCCACGGTGCGCGCCAAGGGACGCTGGACCGGCGTGGGGCAAATGCGCCGCTACCGCGGCGAAGAACGGTTCGACGTCGAGATCACCGCGTTTTTCGTTCGCCATCCGCGCAAAGAGAAGCCGATCTGCCTGGCGCTGGTGCACCGGCCCATGACTGAGCATCCCAGCACCGGCGAAGTCGAATCGTTACGCCAGGCGATCCTCGAATCGTCGATCGACGCCATTGTAGCGGTCGACCACGAAGGCTTGATCAGCGAGTTCAATCCGGCCGCCGAACGAATGTTTCGTCGCCGGAGGATCGAAGTGCTGGGGCGCAAACCGGATGACATCATCTTTCCTCCCTCCGATGCAGGCGGCGAGTCGGCGCGGGTCGAACGGCACGTCTCGGCAGGTGAGGGCTCGATGTTGGGGCGGCGGACCGAGGTCGTCGCGATGCGCTCCAACGGCGAGACATTTCCCGCCGAGATGGCCATGACCATCAGCCGCGCGGGAGGCACTCCCGTGTTCACGTTTTTCTTCCGCGATGTGAGCGAGCAGAAACGTGCCGAACAGGCCCTGCGCAACTCCGAGGCGCTATATCATTCGCTGGTCGAAAACCTGCCAATGAACGTCTTTCGCAAGGATCTGACCGGCCAGTTCACCTTCGCCAACCGCCAGTTTTGTGAAGCGCTGAACGTGCGGCACGATCAGGTCCTCGGGAAGACCGACCTCGATTTCTACCAGCGTGAGCTGGCTGAGAAATATCGCGGCGACGATCGCTATGTGCTCGAGACGGGCAAGGTGCTCGAGGCCATCGAAGAGCATCGCAAGACCGACGACAGCAAGATCTACGTGCAAGTGCTCAAGACACCGGTGCGCGACAGCGAAGGGCGCATCGTAGGTACGCAGGGAATGTTTTGGGACGTCACCGCCCGCAAACAAACCGAAGAGGCGTTGCGCGAGAGCCAACAACGGCTGCAATCGATCCTCGACAACGCCCGCGCGGTCATTTACGTCAAGAGCGTCGACGGCCGGTACATCTTGGTCAATCGCCAGTTTGAATCGCTGTTTCACACCCGACGCGGCGAAGTGGTGGGCCAGACCGATTTCGACTTATTCGCTCCCGAACTGGCCGAAGCGTATCGGGCCAATGACGAACAGGTACTGGCCGCCGGAGCCGCGCTGCAATTCGAGGAGGTCGCCCCGCAAGACGACGGACCGCACACGTACATTTCGACCAAGTTCCTGCTGTACGATTCGAATGGAGTACCGCACGCGCTGTGCGGCATCTCGACCGACATCACGGAACGTAAGCAGGCAGAAGTCGAATTGCACAAAGCGAAGGAGGCGGCCGAGGCCGCCAGCCAGGCCAAGAGCGTCTTCTTGGCGAACATGAGCCACGAAATCCGCACTCCGATGAACGGCATCATCGGCATGACGGAACTGGTGCTCGACACAGCCCTCAACCCGGAGCAGCGCGAATACCTCAAACTCGTCAAAGAGTCGGCCGACGCGCTGCTGGCAGTAATCAACGACATCCTCGACTTCTCCAAGGTCGAGGCGGGCAGGCTCGACCTGGAAAAGATCGGCTTTTCGCTGCGCGACGGTTTGGGCGACACGATGAAGTCGCTGGCCTTCAGGGCGCACACCAAGGGT
Organism: Pirellulales bacterium; assembly: GCA_035547915.1. Lineage (GTDB taxonomy): Bacteria > Planctomycetota > Planctomycetia > Pirellulales > JAICIG01 > DASSFG01. The sequence continues at coordinate 37,348 of DASZTS010000029.1, forward strand.
CTCGAGTTGGCCTGCCATGTCGCCTCCGATGTGCCCGAGCATCTGCTCGGTGATCCGGGACGCTTGCGACAGGTACTCATCAACCTGGTAGGCAACGCCATCAAGTTCACCGACACCGGCGAAGTGGTCGTTGATGTGGCTCTCGACCGCGGCACGGCACCGGCCGCGGCGGCCGACGGCGAAGTGCTGCTGCATTTTTGCATCTCCGATACGGGAATCGGTGTGCCTGCCGACAAACATGCGCTGATTTTCGAAGCATTCGAGCAGGCCGACACATCGACGACGCGTCGCTTCGGCGGGACCGGCTTGGGGTTGGCCATCTCTCGCAAGTTGATCGAATTGATGGGCGGCCGGATATGGCTCGAAAGCGAGGAAGGCAAGGGGAGCCGGTTCCACTTCACCGCACGCTTCGGTCGCGCCGAGCCGACAATGGCTGGCCGCCGGGCCGAACCGACGACACTGGTCGATCTGCCGGTTCTGGTGGTCGACGATAACGCCACGAACCGACGCATCCTGGTGGAGATGCTCACCAACTGGCGGATGGCCCCCACGGCGGTCGACCGTGGAAGGCCGGCATTGGCGGCCCTGCAAAATGCGGCCGACGCCGGCAGACCCTATTCGTTGGTGTTGCTCGACGCGAATATGCCCGAGCTCGACGGATTTCAGTTGGCGGACGAGATCAATCGGCAGCAACAGCTTGCGGGTCCGACCATCATGATGCTTACGTCGGGAGACCGTCCCGACGACGTTCGGCGCTGCCGACAACTTGGCATCGCCTCCTATCTGATGAAGCCGGTGGCACAATCGGAGCTGCTCGACGCCATTCTCGCGTCGGTCGGTAGCCGCGTGCCGCCCGAGGCAGCGTCGGCCGAACTGCCGGCGGTCGCACCGCCCAGCCGCCACCTGCGCGTATTGTTGGCCGAAGACAGCGTCGTCAACCAGAAGTTGGCGGTCTACTTGCTCGAAAAATGGGGGCACCGCGTAACGGTCGTGAACAACGGCCGCGAAGCCGTGGCACGCGTCGAAGCCGAACCGTTCGACCTGGTGTTGATGGACGTACAGATGCCCGAAATGGACGGTTTGGAGGCGACCGCCATTTTGCGCCGGCAAGAGGCGGGCACGTCGCGCCACATACCGATCGTGGCCATGACAGCGCACGCGATGGTCGGCGACCGCGAGCGCTGCCTGGAAGCGGGAATGGACAACTATCTGTCGAAGCCGATCCGAGCCCGCGAATTGCTCGCGGTGATCGAACAGGTGATCGCGGGCGTGCCGAAGCCAGCCAACGGCGACCACGAGACGTCGGCCGTCGACTGGGCCGCCGCCCTCGAGCGTCTGCAAGGCGACCGCGAGTTGTTGGAAGAGTTGGTGGGCGTCATCCGCCAGGAGGGGCCAAAGCTCCTGGCGGACGTACGCGAAGCGATTCAGCGCGGCGACGCCCCCGCGCTCAAACTCTCAGCCCACACACTCAAAGGCTCACTCAGCAATTTCGCGGCCGCCGACGCCGCGGAAGCGGCCCGGCGACTGGAGCTGATCGGCAAGCACGGCGATCTTGCCGAGGCGCCCCAGGCCCTCGTGCTCCTCGAGCATGAGCTCGAACGCTTCATGCCCGAGGTCGAGGCCTGGAATAACCGTCGCTGACAAGACAGACCCAACCGCGCGGCGTCGTCTCTAACGACGCGGTTTCAGCACGATCGTCGCCAGCGGCGCCAGCGTCAGGCTGATCGACGCGGGACGGCCGTGGCTGGGCTGGTTCTCGGCTTGCACTCCGGGGAAATTACCCACGTTGCTGCCCGTATAGAACGACGAGTCGCTGCAGAAGATCTCTTCATACCAGCAACACTCCGGCACCCCCAGGCGATGGCCCTGGCGGACCACCGGCGTGAAGTTGGAGACGACGACCAGGTAATCGCTGGGGTCCTTGGCCTTGCGAATGTAGCTGAGCACGCTGTCGTCGGCATTGCGGCAGTCGATCCATTCGAAGCCGTGCCCCTCGAAATCGACTTCGTGCAAGGCCGGCTCGCGGCGGTAGAGATGATTCAGATCGCTCAAGCATTTCTGCAAGCCCTGATGCGACGCCCATTGCAACAGGTCCCATTGCAGGCTGCTGTCGTAGTTCCACTCGTTCCACTGGCCGATCTCACCGCCCATGAAGAGCAGCTTCTTGCCCGGGTGGGTCCACATGTAGCTATACAGGAGCCGCAAGTTGGCGAATTTTTGCCAAAGGTCGCCCGGCACCTGGTCGAGGAGCGCGCCCTTGCCGTGCACCACCTCATCGTGCGAGAGGGGTAGCACAAAGTTCTCGTGGAAGGCATAGATCAGGCTGAAGGTCAGCTCGTCGTGGTGGTACTTGCGATGAATCGATTCGTGCCGCATATAGCGGAGCGTGTCATTCATCCAGCCCATGTTCCACTTGAGGCTGAAGCCGAGCCCTCCCACGTAGGTCGGGCGCGAAACGCCCGTCCAGGCCGTCGATTCCTCGGCGATGGTGAGTACGCCGGGGTATTGCAGGTGCGTCTGGATGTTCAACTCTTTCAGGAAGTCGATCGCTTCCAGATTCTCACGTCCGCCGAATTGGTTGGGAATCCACTCCCCCGGTTCGCGGCTGTAGTCGAGATAGATCATCGAGGCCACCGCGTCGACACGCAGTCCGTCGATGTGATACTTGTCGAGCCAGAAGAGAGCGTTCGACAACAAGAAGTTGCTCACTTCGTGACGGCCGTAATTGAAGATGAGCGTGCCCCAGTCTTTGTGCTCGCCCTGTCGGGGGTCGGCATGCTCGTAGAGCGACGTTCCGTCGAAGAGACGCAGGCCGTGCGCATCGCGCGGGAAGTGGGCCGGTACCCAATCGAGAATCACGGCCAGCCCGTTCTGATGGCAGTGATCGACGAAGTACATGAAGTCTTGGGGCGTGCCATAACGCGAGGTGGGCGCGTAGTGGCCGATCGTCTGATAGCCCCAACTTCCCGAGAAGGGATGTTCACTGACCGGCAGCAGTTCGATATGCGTGAAGCCCATCTGCTTGGCGTAGTCGACCAGATCGTGGGCCAACTCGCGATAGCTGAGCCAGCGTTGGTGATCGTCGCCCGGCCGCTTCCAACTTCCCAGGTGGACTTCGTAAAAGCTCATCGGCCGGTCGAAGCTGTTGAACTGAGGCCGCTGCGCGAGCCACGCTTCGTCGTGCCAGTGATAGCGGTTGAGGTCGGCCACGCGCGATGCCGTGCGCGGCGGCACTTCGGCCGCAAAGCCATAGGGGTCCGCCTTCTCCAGCACCTCCTCGTTGTGGCGGATGCTGTATTTGTAGAGCGTGCCCTCGCCGAGGCCCGGGACAAAGAGTTCCCAGAACCCGCTGGGAATGTGCTTCCGCAGTGGGTGCCGGCGGGAATCCCAGCCATTGAAGTCGCCGATCACGCTGACGGCGGTGGCATTGGGTGCCCACACGGCGAAATTCACGCCGTCGACGCCTTCCACCGTGCGAAGCTGTGCGCCCAGCTTGTCGTAACTGCGCCAGTGGCGACCTTCGCCAAGCAGATAGAGGTCGTAGTCGGAAAGGAGATGCGGGAAGGCGTAGGGATCGTGAATGGTGGCCCGGTTGCCGCGCTGATCGGCTACTTGCAACATGTATTGTCGTTTGGTGGCTTCGTTCATGGGGCAGATCGCTTCGTAAAAACCGGCCGGGTGGATGCGACGCATGGGACGCACGCCGCCTTCCTGCTGGTCGAGCACCCACGCCTGACTCGACTCGGGCAAAAACGCACGGACCGCCAACGCCTGCCGTCCCGAGTCGACTACTTCGTGCGGTCCCAACAACTCAAATGGATTTTCGTATCGGCCCTCAACGAGCCGGCTAACCTTGTCCAATGGTACGCTCGTTCGCACGAGTTGCTCCTTGCGGTACTGCGATTGTGGGTATTTGGGGTGATTTGTCTAGTAAGGGAGAATGCGGGGCTTTGGCTTAGGCTGGCCCGACCCGTTGATTTAGCGGCACGATTTTGGGCGGCTTCCGCGTCTACTACATCCAAGGCTTTGGCAGCAAAGCAGTTCCTAGCTGGCCGCAACGCACCTTCCAACGCTCGAACCCTTCACGTAACGACCGGCCAAACCGGGCGCCCAGATAGAGGCGACCGTGCCGCGAGCGGGATTTAACGGTGATAGGGGTCGAATCATCGCTGTCGGCGCCTTCCTGGTTCGTGCCGACAAGCTGCCGCAGTTCACCCGCAAACGGTGCTGCACCGGGGTGCGGAAGTCTGGCGTGCTCGGGGGGATGGCCTGCCGAAGCGTGATGAGCTTCGTCGGTTCGCTGGACCCGGAATTCGATGCTGTGGTAGTTCAGGGCCTGATCGAGTCGCCGCCAAAGGTCGCGATTCTTGACCGGCACCATTTCGCCGAAACACTCCCAGGTCCAGTCATTGCGGCGCCATTCTTCCAAACCATAAGCGATGCCGCGATTTACGTATTTGCTGGAGGTGAAGAGCGTAACCCGAGAGGGTTGGTCCAGGGCCTCCAGGCCGCGGATGACGGCCAGCAGTTCCAGCCGTTCGCCCCCGACGTCGGGCTCCGAATCCTCTGCTTCAAACGTCGCCGATCCATCGGCCGCTTGCAGGACAAACTTCCATTGGCCCTGCTTTCTCTTTCCCTTCGCTTCGCTGAAGAGAAGAAAATGCGGTGCTGGAATGTTCATGGAGATGTACGCACGGCTGATCGCGATGACGGGGTGACCGATTCTTTTCGCTTATCGGCAGAGCTACCGCAGGCGCACAAGTTTGACGCAAAACGACCGTTTTGATCGGTTGGTAGCGATTTGCTGGCGGGGCATCGGCGCCGCACCCTGCGCGGGTCGGCAATTTCACACCGCAGATCGGCCGAGCAGGGCATCTACGGCGGCGCCAATGTCGGGGCTGGCCATGAACGTCTCGCCCACGAGCATCGCATCGACGCCCGATCTTTCCAGCAGGAGCACATCGGCCCGAGTGCGGATGCCGCTCTCGGCCACAAGCAAGCACTCAGCGGGTATCTTGTCGCGAAATCGGAGCGTGTGCTCCAGGTCGGTCTTAAAGGTGCGCAGATCGCGATTGTTGATACCGATGAGAGTGGCGCCTGCGTCGAACACGCGCTGGAGATTGTCGGGTTCGTATAGTTCAACCAACGGAGTCATGCCCAACGCCACAATCTCGTCGTGCAACGCGCGCAAGTGGCAGTCGTCCAGGCATTCGGCGATCAAGAGGACGGCGTCGGCACCGGCAACCCGTGCTTCCAGAACCTGATACCGGTCGAGAATGAAATCTTTGCGCAAGACGGGCAGATCGACAACCCCGCGCACCCGAGTCAGATATTCGAGACTTCCCTGGAAGTGGGGCGCGTCGGTTAGCACGCTGAGGCAGGTCGCACCGTGCTGCGCATAAATGCGGGCGATCGCCACCGGATCGAAATCGGCGCGGATCACGCCCTTCGAGGGGCTGGCTTTCTTGATCTCGGCGATCAGTTTGACGGCCGTCGAAGGCGCAGAACCGGTACTGCCGGACGCGTCACCCGCCAACGCTGCGAAAAAATTGCGCACCGGCGGTGCCGAGTCGAGCTCTCGGAGGAGCGTCCGCTCGGGGCGGCGTTGTCTGGCGGCTTCGATCTCGCCGCGCTTGGTGGCGACGATCTGGTCGAGAATGGTCGGCACGAAGACTTCCGAGACGTTGCTAATGTTTGAAATGCCGCCGGCCCGTCAAGATCATCGCCAGACCGCGTTCGTCGCAGGCAGCGATCACTTCCTCGTCATTACGCGAGCCACCGGGCTGAATGATGGCCGTCACCCCGGCTGTCGCGGCGGCGGCGATCGAATCGGCAAAGGGGAAGAACGCATCGGAGCCAAGAGCGGCCCCGCGGGCTCCCGCGCCGGATTTTTTGAGCGCGATCTCGACCGAATCGACTCGGCTCATTTGTCCGGCCCCGACCCCCAACAGCATCTCGTCCTTGGTCACCACGATGGCGTTGGATTTGACGTGCCGCACCATGGCCCAGGCGAAACGCAGCTCCTGTCGTTCTCGAGCGGTCGGTTGGCGGCGGGTAGCAACACGCCATTCGTCGTCCGGATCGGCCAGAATATCGGCCTCCTGCACGAGCAGCCCACCGGCCAGGCGGCGCAAGTCCCAGCGCGGCTGTTCCCGTTCCAGGGCAGCCACCTCCATCAAACGCACGTTGGATTTCCACTTGGGCCGCGTGGTCAGAATCTCCAGCGCTTCGGCCGAGAAACCGGGCGCGACGATCGCTTCGACGAAGCGGCCCGGCTCGGCCAGCACCTCGGCCGATGCCGCGTCGAGCGGCCGGTTGAATCCGAGCACCGAGCCGAAGGCGCTGAGCGGGTCGCCATCGAGGGCGCGGCGCGTGGCGATCGCCAGTTCGTCGGCCGCCGCCGCGCCGCACGGATTGTTATGCTTGATGACGACTACGGCCGGCTTCGGTACCGAACGCACAATCGCCAAGGCACTATCGAGATCGAGCAAGTTGTTATACGAAAGCTCCTTGCCATGCAGTTGCCGAGCCGAGACGAGGTTCGCACCGGAGACGTTCGGCTCGGCATACAAGGCAGCCCGCTGGTGCGGATTCTCGCCGTACCGCAAGATCTCTTGGCGATCGAGTTCGAGCTTCCAGCGGTCGGGAAACAGTCGCTCATCGGCCACCGTGCCGACTGCGTCGCCGGCAAGTGGCTCGCGGCGCGTCTGGGCCGTTCGGGCGAAATAGTCAGCGATCGCCCGGTCGTAATGGGCCGTGTGGTCAAAGGCCGCGCCGGCCAGTCGCCGTCGCAATTCGATGGTCGTCCTCTTCGCCGTAGCCACCTCAGCGAGGACCTCGGCGTACTGCCGGGGACTGGTCACCACGGTCACGAAGGCATGGTTCTTGGCCGCCGCACGCACCAAGGACGGGCCGCCGATGTCGATCTGTTCGATCGCTTCCGCGTCATCGACATCGGCCCGCGCAACGGTCGCTTCGAACGGATAGAGATTGACGACGACCAGGTCGAACGTGTGGATGCCATGCCGCCGCAAAGCCTCCATATCGTCAGGCTGGTCGCGACGACCGAGGATCCCGCCGTGTATCTTGGGGTGGAGGGTCTTTACGCGACCGTCGAGCATCTCGGGGAAGCCCGTGTAGGCCGCCACATCCATTACGCCGAGCCCGTTTTCCTCGAGGTGGCGGCGCGTGCCTCCCGTGCTGTACAGTTCGACGCCTGCCGCAGCCAACCCCCGCGCGAATGCGGCCAATCCTTGCTTATCGCTGACGCTGATGATCGCTCGTGCGATGGCGGGCGACTCCATGTCGATTCCTTACCTCCGGTTGCCAGACGAGCACGCCGCCCCGCCTAGTTTTCATCTTCCATCGCGTCGGCGTCATCCCCGTCGTCGGACATTTTGTCGCTTCCGCCAAAGGGATCGGTACCATCGTCGGCGGCCTCGGGCTTCGCGCCCTTCGGTTTCTCGGTCGTCTCGTCGCCTTCGGCCTTCGTCGCATTGTCGACCGGGGTGACCCCATGCCAGGCCGGCTCCTTGAGCGCGACCTCGCGTAGACACTGCACCAGACCGGTGGTCGATAGCAAATAAATTCGGTCATTGTCGCGGTTGAAGACCTTGATCGGCAGGTTCTGCGTGGCGAGCGCGCCGATGCGCGCCCCACTCCGGGCATCCAGGATCAACAATCGACCGGCCGAATCGACCGTGTAGAGCCGCGTGGGGCTGGCAGAAACGAACCGAAACACGCCCGGCGACGACCACAATTCCTCACCCGTATCGATCGCCAGCTTATAGATGCCACCCGTCTCGGGAATGACATACACGCCGTCGTTGGTCGCCATCGGCGTCTCGACGATCGGATTACCGATCGAGAACTGCCAACGGGGAGTTCCATTCGGATCTCGCAGGCAATAGACATAGCCGTCTCGCGAGGCGGCGAAGACATAAGACCCCCGATGCATCAAACCCGCGAGGACCGAATCTCGTGCCTTGAAACGATATACCGGCAACAACTCGTCGGTCGTGAGTGAATAGATGTTACCCGCATCGGTACCCCATAAGACGCTGGCAGGCGTCACGATCGGCGGCTGATAGGCAATACCCTTGCCCGCATAATTGAGCGCGTTGTCCTTGAGCTTTTGCTCGCCGGGCGTCTCGTCCTTTTTGTCGCTTGGCAGGCGGTAGGTCGAGATCATGCCGGTAACCAACGGCACGTAGACACGCGAGTCGCTGATGGCCGGACCCGTGCTGGGAACGCTCGTCATCTTTCGTGACCAGAGGACTTTTCCCGTTTCCCGATCGAACAGGTAGAGCATCCCACCGTTCGTCGAGACGACGAACTTTTCATTCGCGGCAGGCGGGGAGGTGACCCCCCCGGCACGGCCGACATGCCCGACCCAGCGGGTCTGGCGGGTTTCGGCATCGAGCACGTGCACCGTGGCCTGATCGGTTTGCACCAGCAGCAAACCTGCCTGGAGCGTGACGTGCGCCACCCGGCCCCGAGCCCGGTCGAGTTCGACGTGCGTGGCCCAGGTGCGTTCCAAACCGAACCGCTGGGCCGTCTCCTGCGAGATGACATCTCCCACGGGCCGCGCCGCCTGCGCCGCCGCCATCCCGAAGAAAACGAGCGCCAGCCCGGCGATCGCGCGAGAGGTCATGTCAGTCCTCGCAAAATGAAGTCGCTTGTCGCACCCTACGCATCCCTTCTATGATAGCCAAAAGGGGCGGCAGACGCATGAAAAAACTGGGCAAATCACCATCCATCAGCCGCGGCCTTGCCAGCGGAGAGAGGCAGGATCGTGTCATCGAGGGATCCGCGAGAATCGAGCCCGGAAGCTCTGTCGGCCGTAGACGAACTCCTCGGATACCTCAATCTGTCGGCTGGCTCAGCCGATGTTCGCTTCCAACGAAACCTGAACCAGCTTGCCATGTTGCTGGCGGAGGTTGGCGGCCAGGCAGAGCCCCTTTGGCAAGCCATCCGCCGGACGTTGCACGATCGCCTGGCAACCTTACGCGGCACGACCGCCGCTTTCTCCGACACCGAGCAGGCTGAAGCCGTAATCGATCTCGCCTTCGATCGGGTGTTGACCGATTACTCAAGTTTCCATCGCGAACTACTCTGGCACCAAAGACCAGAGAACCTGTTTCGGCCCTTCTTTCTGGCGCGAGTCTGCGAGGCCGTGCTGGCACAAGGCGGGCCCTGGGACGAGCCCGAGCGGATCGGCGCCGGCGCGTTGAAGCAGCTCAACTCGTTCATCGGCCACCGGCCTATCGCCGTCTTGCGAACCCCGCGGCACGCCGAACCCTATCCACATGAGTGGGTCGCCCCCGTGCCTCTCTATCTGCGCGGCGCGGGAGTCGGCGTAGGCCCCTATCGCGAACTGGTCGAAGCTGCCCTCGCGATCCTGCAAACGACCGATGCGGACATCCTGGAGGAGGCTTACTTCAGTCCCGATCTGCTCGACGAACTGGCTTTCGACCCGCGGGCGTACGATTTCGACCACCCGGTCAACAAACGGCCGAATTATCAGTTCGGGCAGTTCGATCCGCACACAATCGACAACCAGGGGCGATATCGGCGCTTCGTTGTGCAAGAAATCACCCTTGCCGCGCTTGATGAACGGATTCGTTCCGTCACGGACCTACCCCGCGAAGAACTGCTCTTCGAAGGCGCCGCCGTTTTGGCGGGTACGATCCTGATGGCCTCCGGTGTCAGCGGCCGCGGTCCCGAAACACACGATTCGAGCGTGACGCTGGCCAAGCTGGTGCCGCGCATCGCGGCCTATCGCGACGAGTACTATCGCCGGCTCTTGGTCAAGGTACCCGGACAGCAAGGCGATCGCCTGCGCGAGGAGGCCACGGCACGGCACCAACCGCTCGCCGGCGCGCGGCAGCAGCTCAATCAGTGTCTGGCCCGGTTACGGGCCGTGCAGTTGCAGCACGTGCATCTGGCGCAGATTTTCGCCCGCATGGGATACCCCGAGGCGAGCACGCGCCAGGCAGAGATCGTCGCCGTGCCGTCGGCCCGCCTGCTGTGTGAAATCAGCGGAAAGTTGACGGCCGGACACCACGCGCTCGACCGCGGCGATGTGGCGCGTGCCGCCGCGTCTCTGCCCGAGGTCGAGCATACGCTGCGCGACGCCATCGAATGCGGCGCGCTGATCGACCCCTGGAACGTTTTGGGTTTCCAGGGGCAATTCAGCCTCTTTCCCGCCCTCGAAAACAGCGTGCGCGACCACCGCGTCGACGTGCTGATCCAGTTGGTGCGGCAGATATTCGATCTCTATGCCCGCACCTGGGGCGAAGCCGCAGCTCGCCAAGAACAGGCGCTCTCCGATCAACTGTCGACCGGCATGAACAAGCTGGCCCGGTGGTGGGACCGCTTCGCCACCTTGGAAGTCGGCGGCATCGAACACGTTTCGGGCCGCGAGGCGCACGAGTCGGCGGCGCACGTCGCCCGCGCGCTGGCGGCCTGGCGCGCCGCGGGTGCGGCGGCCGGCGACCTGGCCTTCTGGCGCGGGGAAGTGGCTGCCTTCGACTCGCCCAAGGCGTATGCGTTGGTGGTGGCGGCACTGCTGGAACAGGGCGATCTGGTCGCCTCGATGGCGCTCATGATGCAATGGGTGGCCCGTGCCGACGAAGTCGCCCTGTCGGAAGGGGACCACTCGTTCCACGACCTGGCGCTGCGTTGGTTTGCGTGCGCCGCGAAAAACGACGATACGACGCCCGGCGCGGCGGCGGAGCTGTGGCCCTTGGCCAAAAAGTTCCTCGATTACCTGGAAGCAAACGCCGAGCACTTTTGGGACGTACCCGAGTTGGAGCTGGCCGACCGGAAGGGTCTGGCCGCCGCGCACGAGGCTTCGCCCCTCGATCCCGAGGAGGGCGAAGACGATCTCTATCGCGCGGCGTACGACGAGATGACCTATCGCGACAGCACCGACGACGGTTACGACGCCGACATGCTCGAAGGGCGCGGCGCCGCCAGCGACTTCGAGCTCGACGCCGAGGCCGACCGCATCAGCAAGCGACTCGAGTTCCTGATCACCGTAGCGCGACTTTGGAAACGGGCCACCGGTGCCGCGGTCGCCGCCGACGAGCAGCTCGACAAGCAAGCGACATTGCGAGGATGGTGCGCCCGCGCCGGCGAGAATTTCGACCGGCTGAAGACGCTGCTCTCGGTCGTGCACCGTTTTCCGGTTCCGCCGCCGATCGGCAGCCAGGAATCGCTGGTCGAATACGACCGGCGCCGCTTCACCAAAGAAACGCTCCTCGGCCGCATCGTCATCGCCACGGTCGAAACCTGCTCGGCCCGACTTTGGCTTTCGGCCGCATTGGAATCGGCCCCCTCCGACCGCGTGTTGCCGGAGTGGGAGCGAGCGGCCATCAGCGTCTTGCACGACATGTTTCTTGGAGACTGGCGGAAGGTGCAGCAGCAATTCCCGCAGTTCCTCTCCACCTTGGAACAACAGCCGATTCTGTACATTCCGTTGTCGCGCCAGGGCGAACCCTTACAAATCGTCACGGCTAAGACTGTTCAGCAGCTCTTACACGCGCTGTTGCGCGGGTTGGTCAAACTGGGCCTGCTCACGGAGACGGGCCAGTTGCTCGCGGCGGCCCAAACGATGGAGCGCCATCGGCCGGCCGGCGAAGGCGCGGTGACGGAGTTCGATCGGCTCTTCGAGGCCGGTTTTCGTGGAGCGGCCGAGGCCCTCGTGGCGGCGGCGACCGAAGCGAACGAAGAGGCCGCGGCAGCCGGCAAACCGCCGGCCGTCAACGATGCCGAGTTGATCGAGGTGCTCGAATCGGCCAGCGAGCCGCAGCTCAAGGCCTGGTTGGCACATAGCCGTTCGTTGCGTCTGTCCGTGATCGAGCGCGTCACCGACGACGATCGCTGGCAATCACTCAAGGAATTCATCGAACGCTACGGCCGCGAGATCTTCACACCGCGCTTCCTCAACCTCGGCAACCTCCGGGCCATCTTGCACCGCGGAATGGATGCCTATCTGACGAGCATCGAGGACGATCCCGAATTGGCCGAGGAGTGGCCGCTCGTGCAGGATCTGGGGCAACGAATCGAGCGGACGATGGCCGTCGAGCAACTTTCGTTGGCCATCGAGGCGATCGTCGAGAACTATGCGGAGTTTAAGGATTTCAACAGTACCACGACCCAGTCGGACCGGGGCGACTTGCTGTACGTCCTGCTCGACCTGCTGCGCTTGAAGACCGGGTACGATCGGGTGGCATGGAACATCAAGCCGGTAGTGATGGTTCACGAATTGCTCGCCCGTCGCGGTTGGCCGTCGGCCGCCGAACTGTGGCGCCGCGGGGTCGCCAAACGTACCGCGCATATCGCGGATTGGCACTTGAAGCGTCTGGCCGAGTTGAATCGGAACTACGGAATAAAGCTGCCGACGATCAGCGATCGGCTCGGCGAGCGATTCGTGCGCCCCTTGGCGATCGACCGGGTGCGGGCGCTGATCTGTCCGGCCATCGACGAAGCCCGTCAGGGATTGACCGGGCAGAGCTTCGCCGCGTTGGAGCAAGAGTTGGCGGAATTCACCGAAACTCCTTCGGGGTCAGGACTTGACGTGCCGGCGTGGTTGATTGCCTTGGAGGAGGAAGTCGATCGTTGCCAACGGCGGGATGAACGTGGGGGCGAGGCCGGCGACCTCGATCCGCCGGGTCCCCAGCTTCGCTTGAATTGGGACGCCGCGCTGCGGCGGCTGAAGGGCGACGAGAACTGAGAGCGCTGACAAAACCCGGAAGCCGGAGAGCCGTGGATAAAAGATCGGCCGTGAAACGCTGATTTTTTTCAGCTCGATCCGGTTTTGTCGGTTGCCCTAGAGCTTGTTGTTCAGCGGCGGCACAGCTTTTCCAGCCGGTTGTAAGTGTAAGAGCCTATCCGAGAACCGATGTTGCGACAGTAATGGTTCGACTCACCAAGAGGTTTTCGGATCGGCTCTAAAGCGGCGCCGGCGTTTCGGCGGTGAGCTTACAGAATCGTATATTGCGGGCGCCCGTCCCGCAGTCTTTTAAAATTGCCTAGGATCCGCTAGAATACGGGCGTCACGTTTAGGTCCTAGCGTCGCCGGGTTAAATTTGCACTGCCCGCGTTCTGCGGTGCGGTATGGCCGGCGCTGGGCACGAGGCTCACTTCCATGGTTCGTTCGGGCGAAGTACGTTCAATTTAGACTTTCGATTTCGTTCTCCTTGCAATCGGCGGAACCGCAGGGGGGCACTTGGAGGGTGGCCGTTCCGCGCCCCCAACCGCCATGGAGCAGCGTTAGCAACACGTCGTGTTTCGGTCGTGCCTGGGAGGTTTTGCCTCGCCAGGACGAACAGCAAGGAAGGTCACCGTAATCGCGACTCTTTGAACCGGAGGAGAACATGATCAGCAAACTAAGACCCTTTAGCGATAACAATCCATCGACGGCTACCTTGCCCGACGTCTCGGAGACGGTCGTTCAGGACCTGGTAGGCATCTTCAAGTTGCTTTCCGACGAAACGAGACTACGTATCCTTTTCTTCCTTTCGCAAAGCCGCGAACTGCACGTCCGCGCACTCTGCGAAATCCTGGGCCAGAGTCAGCCGGCCGTCAGCCACCACCTGGCGCTGCTCAAAGGGAAGGAATTGATCGAGTCGCGGCGAGAAGGAAAACACAACTACTACCGCGTCGTACCCGAACGGTTCCAACAGATGATCGGCCGAGTCTTTCAGGCAGTGCCGACCGAGGAGCGTTCGATCCGTTTCGACGATTACGTGCTGAGTTATTCCCCGGAAGACCAATAACGTGCGATCGGTAGCCAAGGGCGCAGTACAACGCTTACGCCCTTTTAATCCGAAACTCATTCGACATCGTGGGCAGCGGGGAGGATGATGACGGTCCCTTCCTGCGTCACCCCAACGCACGCCGCCGTGAGATAATCACGGCGGCTTCTTTTTTTGCCGGGCAGCCTTTGTCGGATAACCCATCGGCAGGAAGCCCTTCGCTTCCTGGCACCCCTAGAATTCTTCACGGTGGGCATGACATTCCCGCTGGTTTTGTAGCGAATGTACGAATCTGAGAGGGGGAAAAACCATGTGGAGCATTGTCAGGACGCGGCAAGCCGGAACCAAGAACGATGGCAGCGAGCGCAATCGGCGCCGCGGTTTTTCACACCCGGCACGGTTTGAACGGCTGGAAGACCGTTTGCCGTTGGATGCGGCCCCGACTGCGGCGCCCCCGACGGTTGGAAGCAACCCGGTCGACCCGACGCTCGCCGGCGCCGCCGGTGTGGCCAACACGGCCGCCGCCGAAGCGACGCAGGCCCTCTTGGCCTTCAATACTCCTTCATGGATTCCGGATGACCGGCCTCCGTTCCCCAGCACGTCGCAGCCGAGCGACAGTTTGCCCCAGAATGTCAATCAAGTGGCGAGCACTGCCTACGGCATACGGAACTTCGAAATCGGACCGAACACCAGTGCCGCGCACAGCGCTGCCGTACGGATCGGGCGTGGCATGCCGATGGCAGACCTGCCGACGAACGATTTTGATCCGAATATCGACGTGGCGGAAACCGACGCCCGTGCGCCATTGATCCGTCCCACGATGTCGATTCACCACAAGGCAGACGCTCTGTCGTTTGCTGAAGATCAACCGCGCGAGCAGAGCAAATCGACCTCGCCCCCGATGGACGAAGAGCCGGAATTCGCAACGGTACCGGCGAGCCATGTGATGGATGAGCGCCCGGCGATCCATCTCGACACGGCAGCGGTCGACGAAACAATGGCCGAGCAACCGCGACTTGACGAGACGGTAGCCGACCTCGCCGTCTCTCCAGTATCTGACGAACCGACCGCCACCGAGTCGCCAGAAGGCGTGGGCAGCACGATCGATTTCCTGGCCGCCAGTGGCGCCGTCGCCGCTACCATGGTCCTGCCAGGTAACCAGAACTGGCACCAGACCGATTCCGAATTCTGGCGGGCGGCCAAGTTCCGCCCGGAGCGATCAGACGACGCGAGCTGATTCACAGAGCGCGAACCGCCGTTGTGTTTTGATGCTTCTCAGGAAGCGGCCATGGCTTCTTTGGCCAGGCGTGTGACGTTCTCCACGGTGAAGCCGAAATGCTTCGCCAGGTCGGGCAACGGTGCGGAGGCACCGAATCCCTTCATGCCGTGGAACAGGCCGCTCGGACCGAGGTATTTTTCCCACCCTTGCTTGATGCCTGCTTCGACCGCCACACGTGCTTTGACCGACGACGGCAGTACTTGCTCGCGATAAGCGGCATCCTGCTCGTCGAACAATTCCCACGAGGGCATGCTCACGACGCGGGCCCGAATTCCTTCCTTCAGGAGTTGCTCGTAGGCTGCGACGCAGAGCGCCACTTCGCTCCCCGTGCCGATGAGAATAACTGCCGGCTTGCCGCCGGGAGAGTCGGCCAACACGTAGGCTCCTTTCGCGACACCGGCCGCCGAGCCGAATTTCGATCGGTCGAATGTGGGCAGGTTCTGGCGCGTGAGCACCAGGGCCGCCGGGCGGTCTTTCCAACCCAGCACGGTGCGATAGGTCTCCGTCACTTCGTTCGCATCGGCGGGGCGCAACGTGACCAACCAAGGAATGGCCCGCAGGGCTGCCAGATGCTCCACCGGCTGGTGCGTCGGCCCATCTTCGCCGACGCCGATCGAATCGTGGGTGAAGATGAAGAGCGACGGGAGTTTCATGATCGCCGCCAACCGGAGCGACGGCCGCAAGTAGTCGCTGAAGACGAAAAACGTCGAGCCGAAGGCGCGCAAGCCGCTGAGCACCATGCCATTCACCGCCGCCGCCATGGCGTGCTCGCGGATACCGAAGTGCATGTTCCGCCCGCCGTAGCTGCCCGCCTCGAAGCTGTCGGTGCCTTCCAGCAGCGTCATCGTCGAGGGCGCCAGGTCGGCCGAGCCGCCGACCAGCCACGGCACCTGCTTAGCCACGGCGTTGAGCACCTTGCCCGAAGAGACGCGCGTCGCCAGGCCCTTGGCATCGGCCGGAAAAACGGGCAAGGTGGCGTCCCAGCCGGTCGGCAACTCGCCCTTGATGATCATCTGCAACTGCGAGAACGGCTCGGGGAATTTGCAGGCATAGTCGCCCAGGCGCGTCTGCCACTGGTCGTATTGCTGGCGTCCGCGCTGGCCGACGCCGTGCGCAAAATCGGCCAGCACTTCGTCCGGCACCACGAACTTCGCGTCTTCGGGCCAACCATACACCTTCTTGGTCAGCCGCACTTCGTCTTCGCCCAGCGGCGCACCATGGGCGCTGTGGCTATCCTGCTTGTGGGGCGAGCCATAGCCGATGTGGCTCTTGACGATGATCAACGTCGGGCGGTCTTCGACGGAAAGAAACTCGCGGTAGGCCTCGCCGAGTGCTTCGAGATCGTTGGCGTCGCCGACATGCACGACGTGCCATCCATACCCTTCGAACCGCAGCCCGACGTTCTCGCTGAAGGCCAGCGACGTTTCACCCTCGATGGTGATCGAGTTGTCGTCGTAGATCCAGCACAGGTTGGAAAGCTTGAGATGGCCGGCGAGCGAGGCCGCTTCGGAGCCGACACCTTCCATCATGTCGCCATCGCTGCACAGCGCGTAGACGTTGTAGTCGAACAGCTCGAAGCCGGGCCGATTGAATTGCGCGGCCAGCCAGCGTGCGGCGACCGCCATGCCGACGCTATTGCTGATGCCTTGGCCGAGCGGGCCCGTGGTGGTCTCGATACCGCTCGCTTCGCCATGTTCCGGATGTCCGGCGCAACGGCTGTGGAGTTGGCGGAAGCGTCGCAGGTCGTTGAGCGAGATGGCCGGAGCATCGGTGGGCCGCCCGTCGGGCCCGGCTTGTTTGACCTGTGCCAGGTGCAACGTCGAATAAAGGAGCATCGACGCGTGACCGCACGAGAGGACGAACCGGTCACGGTTGGGCCAAAGCGGCTGGTCGGGATCGTAACGCAGCACGCGGTTCCACAGGGCATAGACAACCGGCGCCAGGGCCATCGGCGTACCGGGATGCCCGCTGTTGGCCGCCTGCACACCATCCATCGCCAGGGTGCGAATCGTGTTGATCGAGAGCTGCTCGATGCTGATGGTATCGGTCGACATCTTTTCCTCTTCTGAACGGATCTTGGCCACCGGCATTGGTTTCGGAAAACGTAAAAGTTTAGCCGGCCCGGGGCCGTAGCGTCAACGAGGTCCCCCGCGCCAAACTTCCTTCGGCGGGCCAGAAAGATCGGCGGGGCGGGTGTGATCGGAAGACGGATTCGCAGCTTATTACAACGAAACGACCGTCTCCTCTCTCATTTGCGTGCTCTCCGCCCAAGCCGTCCGCGCGGCGGCAAGCCATTCACAAGCGCCGTCGTCGTACCAGAAATGATCTGCAATCGACTGCGGACATCCTTCAGCGGTGAGTTCCAGGCCGCATCGCGCGGCCAGCCGCCCGCAGTAAGACGCCATCGCCCTCATGATCTCCTCACGATTCCCCTTTTCGACGAAACGAGAGGCCACGTAACAGCGGTATCCGAGCAGTTTGAAGTCCGAGCTGACGGCAATGATCTGTCGGGCAACGACCTGCCTGCGAGCGGCATCGTCGTCGGTGAACACGAAGACGACCTGCTTGTTGGCATCGTAGGCGTTGCCGAGCACCGAAAAATCGTTGCACTCGCCGAGGGTCAAACAGGTGTGGAAATAGTTTCCCATCAAGAAGAGGTGGTGTAGGTCGCTGGCGAGCCCAATATCCATCGCTCGACCACCGACGACGATCGTATCGGGCTCGGCGGAAAGCCAACGATCCAAATCGACGCCGTGAACCGCCGCCTCGCCGAGCCAATCCTGGTTCTCGGACAGATGGCGTTTGTACTCCGGGCCGTGGCACTCCCGAGCCACGATCAGCTCGCGCAGCCGATCCCCCTCCAACTCGGTCACCGCCCTTGCCCAAGCGGCGAAGTCCCAGTGGCGGTCCGGCGCGATCCGCTCGGCCACGCTGCCCAAATACGTACGGCACGCCGCCGCCGCGAGTTGGCGCGTCACGACGTCCATGCTCTCGATTCCGAGCTGTAAAAACGCCTCCTCGGCAAACCGGCGGATCTTGGCAGGATCGGGCGATGCGCCATGCTGGCGTTCCAGGCTTTGCAATCGTGGCAGGGCAACTCCGGCAAGGGTGCCGGCTGCCCGCTGGGCACACAATGCACGGCGCTCCCGCTCTCGGCGGTCGCGCAGGTCCAGCAACTTACGAAGTGACTTGGGCAGCATCTCGTTTTTGCCGATGAACCGCTGCTGGGCGGCAATGCGGTCGAGCAACGCTTGGCAATCCTCGGGGGCTTTCTCACGGCGCACGGCGGAGAGGCAGGGTGCGAGTTGCTCGAACCAACCGTGCTTATGGACGCTCGGCAGGTATCTCTTCCAAAAGGCGACGTCCAGCAGTTTGCGCATCCGCGGCGTGATGACGCGGGGCGACACCGACCCCAGCCATGCCAGCCAGGCACGAACGGGCTTCAAATCCTCCTCCTTTTGAATCCGGCCCACCAGTTCGCCCAACTCGTCCCAATCCAATGGATAACCGTGTTCGGCAAACATCTCACTGAGGCGTCGGACCACGGGAACGCTCAAGCAGGAACTCGCGATGCGATACATTAGATGGTGCTCGCCGGCCCAGAGGGCATCGCTCACCGAGTTGCCTCGTCCGAGCAACTGACAAAGGAGTTCGAACTCGCTGGTGTGTGGCAACACACTTAGTTGATCCATGGCGATCAGCAGCGCGTCGTATCCGGGCTTGCCGATCTGCGCGGCGAGCCTCTCTAAGGCGAGTAAGAGTCCGCTGAAGTCTTCCTGTCCGATCGGCACCTTAAAGCATTGGTGCGGCAGGGCTGTCGCACTGCCATCGGCGGCGGCGAGTGCCGCCAATGCCGCCGGAACCAGCCAGCGGCCCCGCCGCGCGTCCTCCAACAGTTGCGTACAACTCGCCAGCAAGAAGTCGCAGTGTTCGCGGAACGTGCGGCCACGAAGCCGCGCCGAGAATTGCCCGGCGCGGATGGCGCTGGCGGGAAGCCGTCGGAGATGCAAAGACATTTCGACGAGAAGGTGGCGGATCGATTCCTGTTCACCGCGCCGCTTCCATACGAGCACCGCCTGCTGGAAACCACGGACCCGGTCGGACCAGGAAGTCTTGGGACACGCACTGAGCAACCGCGTCACCGCCGACAAGAAGCGTCGCGTGGCGCAATCTCCCGAGAGCCAATACACGACGCGGGCTTGCCAGGCCATGAGCGGCGTCAGGGGGCATTCGCGCCGCGCATGCGTCAAAGCAGCCCGCAACGATGTTTCGGCGGCAGCATCGAGAAAGTAGGGGGCTCCTGTCGGCTCTCGTCCACTGGCCAGCGCAGCACGCCATCTTCGTAGGGTCTTCAGTCGGGAAGTTAACCTGGCGATTTCCTGCCTCTCCCGAGCCAGCCGCGCGGTGCTGCGTCGTTTGGCAGGTCTTAGCCGCATCTCCGCGGCAAGATCCTTACGCCAGGCGTTCAGCGCGCGGCCGATACCATCCAATCGGCGGAAGCTCAATTCACCGTCGACGCAGGGACAACCTAAATCGTTGGGGGTTGGCGATTCTGCCATCGACGGACAGCGGTTACGGTGCGCGAGCGTCTGCTTCAATTTGTCGTGCGCAACCTGTCCGCTCACGACGAAGACACGACCTTCGACGTTCACGTAAAGCCGCGCATGCAAGACGCGAGCCAGCAGGATGTCTCGGGGTCTAACGATGGTCTGGCGAAACATAACAATACTCACGCGCAGAGATCGAGCGACGTGCTGGCGGCGCGCGAAGACAGACACTCGGCGCAGCGAGACACAATCGCGGGAAGGAACGGGCACAGGGGCCGAAACGGTCGCCGGACGCGCGGCCGCTACCCAGCCTCAGTTCTGGCAACGGCGACGACGTTTACCGCGTTGCCGAGCGACTCGAGGTCAACCCTCGCCCAGCGGCACGGCCAGCGCCATTCGCGACAACAATTGGCGCGATTTGGCGAGCGTGGAGATCCCTTTGCAGCGCTGATGGGGAGAAGCGTCGACGAAACCCGCATTGGGCTTCGGCCATATGCGAGGCAGACACGGGACAGGAACGAAGGTTCGGGGTGCGAGGGCAGTTCGTCTGTCCCGAACTGAACGGCGCACGCGTGCGTGGCAGGCGCTAGCCTTAGCGCTGTCGAATCCTACGAATCGAATCTTCGGCGTCGTTCTTGATCCTTGAGGAGTTGCTGCTTTTGGAGAGTTGGGTGAGCGGCGCTATGCTTTTCTCCGTGCCGATCTTACCAAGGACCTTAACGATCAAAAGGCATGTCTTCTCGTCCGCTTCGTCGAGGTGTTCGAGCAGAGCCGGTTCCGCAGCAGCGCCCATCTTGGTTAGCGCGTGGTCGACCTGGAATCCGTGGTGTTCGACCAAGCCCAGAAGCGGTCCGGCCGCACGGGGATCGTTATATGGCTCGAGCGATTCGACGGCCGCGCGAACTACGGAACCGTCATTGTCGGCCAACAGCACGATGAGCGCCGGAACGGCCTGCTCGCTGCTCAACCACGTGGGCAGCAACTCCACGATTTCAATGCGCATGCGGGCGTTGTTCGACTGTGCCAACAAATCCAACAAGGCGGCGGCGATTTCTTCTTTGAGTTCTTTGGGAGGTGCGATCTTGAATCGCCTGACAGCACGCTCGCAGCGTTTCGGGTCGGGAGACTTCAAGTCGGCCAGGTTCTGACTATAAAATCCAGGCGCGTTTTTATCCGTTATCTCTGGCGGCGGAAGTTTCGTGGGGTCCACGAGCACGACGAGCCGTCGACCGCGCTCGTCGATTTCGGTCACTTTCCCGAAGTCGATCTTCTCAGCCAGCGCGCGTAGGTCCGACGCGGTAGTGAGCGTGACCGTCGTCTCTGTGTCATTGTTGGACGTCGCCCACATTTGGGTTGCGCCGGAAAGCGCACCCAACCGATCGGTGACCGTCGATCCTAGCCCTGAGACGAGCCCCTGAACGAGAATAGTCACCGCTGAACTCGATCCGGCTGGTGGCGGCGGAGGCGTAACGGGAGAAGCTTTGGGGCTCGGCTGAGCAGCAGGCGCGCCGATCGGTGCTGGGTTCGCGTTCGGAACAAGGGGTACCTGCTGCCTTGGCGCAGCTTCTCGTCTTTGCACGCGGCGGACGTAGCGGAAGTAGGCCGACGAAAGGGCCAGAATAATTACCAAACATGTGCTCGCGATGCTCATGACGACCTTCAACGGCCCCGACCTGTTCGCTTTGGGGCGGCTGCTCGCTAGTGTCGTAACGGGCGCGCGAGACGGCGGGCCGGCCGCCGGCCTGCCCGGTGGAGGAAGTATCTCGTCCAAGGGCCCGGCAAGGTTCGTCGGCTGCACTTGTCCGCGGTCTGCTGCTCCGCGCTGTGTCGCTCCGCGCGGGGCAGGGACCGCGATCGGGCCGCCGCACTGTTTGCACTTGGCGGTCAGTCCGGCGAACCGATCGTTCAGCGAGTAAGATTGTCCACAGCCCGGGCACTGAACGGCGATCGGCATATTGCACCTCCCTCAGTATTGCCGGTAGGTCGTCGGTACGGACCGTCGACCCAGACCGCGAGAACAACAAGTTGGCCGGTCCCCGACGGGAACGAACGAATCGGCATGTTAGAGGTGCCTGACTCCGGTTGCAAGAAAATGGCGCCAATCTCGTTTCGGTCCTCGCTTGGTCGAAAGGTCCGCCGTTAGCGGTCGCCACCGAGTACGACGGTAAACTGAAAAATTTGCCGGCAGCCGGTCAAGGCGATAGACTTCCGATTCATCGCAACGCCTTTAATGGGAGCAGGCCCTTGGCTATCGTCGTCACCTGCCGTAACTGCCAGGCGACCTTCGGCGCGAAAGAGGCCGATGCCGGTAGACGCGGCAAGTGCCCAAACTGCAAGAGCGAACTTATCGTTCCCGAAGCCGGTCCGTCGGCTCCGGCGACCATCACGGCCAACCTTGTCGAAGAGCCGGCGCAACGTCGGCAGCCGGCAGTAGGTGCCGGCAGTGCGGCGAAAAGCGCCCCGGCGGGTCCTCCGACCGCCCGCCGCGTCCCCGCGCCGGCTGTCAGCGCCGGCCAGGCCGCGCAAGCGACCGCGGCAGGCTCGACCTACAACCCCGCCTCGATCCTCAACGCATTCCAAGGGTCGATCGAGCCCGTGCGCAGCGCGGGTGGATACCGACTCGCCGTGGTCCTCGTGCTCGGGTTCATGGTGCTGTTGCCGGTCTTCTACGTCGCACTCATCGGATTAGTGTGCCTGTTGCTCGGTCTGCACGCTGTTTACGACACGGCCCTCTTGCATGCGGGCCGCGGTCGCGGAGCGCTGCTCGCCGTCATGCTCTATTCGGCGCCCCTGCTCGCCGGCGCGATCCTGGTATTCTTCATGTTCAAGCCGTTGCTGGCGCGACCGATGAAGCAGGGCAAGCCGCGATCGCTCAACCGCGAGCAAGAACCACTCCTGTTCGCCTTCGTCGACCGCGTCTGCGAGGCCGTCAATGCGCCCGCCCCGTCGCGGATCGACGTCGATTGCTATGTAAACGCCTCGGCCAGCTTTCGCCGGGGCATGTGGAGCATGCTGGGCAACGACCTGGTGCTCACCCTCGGGCTCCCCTTGGTTGCCGGTCTGAATACGCGACAATTCGCCGGCGTCGTGGCCCACGAGTTCGGCCACTTCAGCCAAGGAGCCGGTATGCGGTTGAGCTACCTCGTCCGCACACTCAGCTTCTGGCTAACGCGCGTCGTCTACGAACGCGATGAATGGGACGAGCGCCTCGTGGCCTGGTCGCAGGGACTCGACATTCGCATCGGCATCATCTTTCTGTTCGCCCGCCTCTTCGTGTGGCTCACGCGCAAGACGCTATGGCTGCTCATGATGTTGGGACACCTCGTCAGCGGCATCCTGCTGCGGCAGATGGAATACGACGCCGATTGCTATGAGACGAGGCTGGTCGGCAGCGACGTATTCGAGTCGACCATGCGCCGCCTGATCTTGCTCGATGTCGCCACGCAAGGTGCCTTCGCCGACTTAGGCGAATTCAGCAAGGAAGGGCGTCTGAGCGACGATTTTCCGCGGCTCATCGTGGCCAATGCCGGCCAGATCGGTCCGCAGGCGACAAAATGGGTCGACGAAAGGATCGACGAGGAGTCGGAGGGGCTGTTTTCGACGCATCCGGCTCCGCGCGACCGCATCGCACATGCGCACGAAGAAGCGGCGCCGGGCATCTTCCACGTCGAGCGACCGGCCAGGGACCTTTTCCAGAATTTCGCGGCGCTCTCCAAGACCTGCACACTCGATCTGTATCGATCGCTGTTCGGCAAACAGGTCAAGCTCACCGACCTGCACCCGGTCGAGCAACTCTTGGCCAAGCAGGAGCAATTCGCCGACGACATCAAATCACTGAAACGATTCTTCCAAAACACGTTCAGCCTGCTGCGGCCGCTTCGCCTACCTCAGTCGTCGCTGACGGAGGGTGCCCCCGCCACCCACCTCGTGGTAGAGCTCAAGCGAGCCCGGCAGAGCATGCTGCAACAATTGCCCGAGCACCAGCGCCTATTCACCACGTACGACCAGGCCGACACCGACTGGCTCGAAGCCGAAATGGCCGATGCGCTGTTCAATGCGCGGGTCAAGGTCAAAGCCAGCGATTTCAAACAGTCGTTGACCAGCCCGCAGCAAACCCTGCAAGCCCGCGCAGCCGCCCGCGGCCGACTGGAGCAGATTTCCGGTCAGCTTGTGCCGCTCGAGGAGTTGGCCATCCGACGGCTGGTGCTGGCCATGGAGCTTGCCCAGCGCGACGAGGTTGCCGCACGCCTTTCCACCGCACAAGAGCGTCTGGCAGAATGCGAACGGATTCGCACCGCAGCCGCCGTCGCCAGCGCGCAAGTCGGCGTCTGGTTGGCGCTGCGCAATCGCATGGCCGTGCTCTCAACGCTGCTGCCCAGGCTGAGCGAGGCCCGCGACAACGCCAGCCTGTTCGGATCGGTGGAAAAGAACATCGGCCTGCTTGTACGGCAAATTCGTGATTTTCAGAACGAACTGTCTCACGTGCGATATCCCTTCCATCACGCCAAGGCCGACCCGACGCTCTCCGAATTTCTCCTGCCGCAGGCGTTCAACGAAAGCGATTGGTCGGCCGTCCTATCGGCCGGTAGCGCCGTCGTCGAAGGGTTTCCGCGGCTGTACGCCCGCATGTTCGGGCGGATGACCGCGCTGGCCGAAGAGGTCGAAGGCCTGCTCGGCCTTCCGCGGCAGGCCGATCCGGTCGAAAGCGAAGAAAAGACCGGCTAGCCGAAGACGTCGGAATCGCGGGCAAGGGCTAAAATGGAAGTGTGCTCGCGCCAGGCGGCGCGTGACGTTGACCGAACGCTAAGGAGAACCGCATGCCCCCTTTGTCCGGCGTCCTGGCCCGCGATATTATGCGCCGCGATCTGATCACCACGCATCCCCGGCAGTCGCTCGCCGAGTTGCGCCACCTGCTCATCGAATCGCACATCTCGGGCGTCCCCGTCGTCGACGCGGGCCGGATGGTGGGGATCGTCAGCCGCAGCGACCTGGTGCGCGTCGCCGAACTCGTCGTGGCGCTCGACTCCGAGGTATCGGAAGAGGAGCGATTTGAACATCAGACCGACGGTTTTTACCACGCCGCGGACGAGAAGAACAATGACGGCTTCAGCGGCTTCCGGCGGCGCCTCAACGACCTGAAGGTCAAAGACGCCATGCGGGCACAGGTCATGACATGCGCGCCCGAAACTCCCGTAACACAGGTGGCGGCGGAGATGGTTCGGCACCACGTCCACCGCATCGTCGTAGTCGAAGGTGACAAGCCCGTGGGCATCGTCAGCTCGCTCGACATCGTGGCGCTCGTAGCGGAAGATTAGAGCTGCTTCGTCGGCGGGCGCTACTGCAACAGGGGCCGAAGGCGGGCCATCGCGTCGTTCTTGGCCTGAATGCCGGCCGGATTCGCCAACAAGCGAGGCGGCTCTTTTTGCACCACGTTAGCGGGTGACACTTCGCCGATGGTCAATTCTCCGTCGGTGAAATAGCGGTCGCCGCCGCCGTTGCGGCCGTCGAGTGTGGCGCCAACCCCCGTCACCTGGAAAACCTCAGTGAGCTGCCCGGCGTGTGAAAGCGTCTCGATCACGTGGTCACGTTCGGTGTCGACATCGGACGCGATATGGTGGGTGATCTTGCCCGTCAGGTGGCTGATACCGACGCTGCGGTCGAACGTCCCCGCGCCAATCCAAAGCGGACGGTCGCCCATGCCCAGCTCACTCGATTTCCAAAACCGCACGTGGTGCCGCTGCCGCGCGTTTTCATCGACCGGCTGTTCGAATGCCAGGTCTTGCTGCCGGCCCCAGACGTACAGGTTGCTCACCGGGGCCGTGTCGTATTCGTGCTTGAAGACCACGCTGGTGGCGATATGCACGCTCGAGCGCAACGTGGTGCGATCGGCGGGAAACCAACCGGCGGCGAGCATGGCGGCCACCACTTCGTCTTGCTCGCCGACGAGCGCGACGTTGAGCGGATCGCCGGGGATTCCGTCGACCGTGTACGCCGTCTTAGGTGCCGCGGCCATCGGCGGGTGGTGATCGAAGTGTCGCCAAGCGAGCGGCAGTATGCCGTAGGCGATGAGAAAGTACAGCAGGAGCAGGACCAGCAGCGTATCCCCTGCCCGGGCGGCGAGCCGACGCAAGCGGTGTTGGCGCGCCGCAGCGTGAATGGTGCCCACAACAGGCGTAGCCTGCTTAGCATTTGCGGCCGGAGAGTGTTCTTTAGATCGGTCCATTCGAACACCCATTATGTCGCGCGGGCCTAGTAGATGCCCACCGGCACGACCTTAGTGGCTCGGCACGCGTGCGTCAACGACCAGCGAGAGGACACTAACCCTGTCCAGCCGGCGCATAGCCGGGCGTCAG
Source organism: Pirellulales bacterium (assembly GCA_035547915.1). GTDB lineage: Bacteria > Planctomycetota > Planctomycetia > Pirellulales > JAICIG01 > DASSFG01. The sequence goes on from DASZTS010000029.1 coordinate 63,290, forward strand.
ACAGGCGGTCTGCTCCGCCTTTCGCGCGATCGCGACACGGGTCGCCGGAAGCGAGACGAGACTCGCCGACGCGCTGACAAGGCCCCCCAGGAAGAAGAGCACCATGTTGACCATGGGAATGATCGCCAGGTCCTGAAACATGGCGTTGCAGAAATAGCTGCCCGACGTGGCCATGAACAAGAGGCCGATCTGTCGCGACCAGAGCGGGCCCGACGATCGCCAGAGCCGCCAGGCATCGCGCAGCCAATAGCCCATGACGAGCGTAAACAGGGCCGCGCCAACGAAGCCCGTCTCCGTGAGCAGGCCGAGCCAAACGTTGTGCTGCACGTAGGGCCGCGATTTATCAAGAGCCAGGTCGGTATCGCGGTCGTCGAGCACATCGACGTACCGCTCGCGATAGTGGCCGAAGCCGCACCCCAATAGTGGACGTTGCAAGAACATCTTCCAGGCAACGGTGGCCAGAATCGGCCGCAACTGCACCGATTCGGCCGATTCTTGGGCGGCGCGCCCTTCCTCGCGCTTGAAATTCATCAGATTGTTCCATTGCGTCGCTCCCACCAGCAAGAGCGAGAGAATCACGCCACCGATCAGCGGCAGCCGCCAGGCGCGGTTCAATACGCAGGCCGCCACGATGAGTAGCATGGTCACCGCTCCCAACCAGACGCAGCGCGTCAGCGTGCCGTAGATGCCCGCGAGGAACAGGGCCGAGCCGGCGAGCAAGACAAGCTGGCCGGGACGCCGCAGCCGCGGCCACCACATCAACAGCGCGCAGAACCCGATCGCCAGCAGGTAGCCGTTGCCGATCGGGTTGAGCAGCGGCCCCCGCGCGCGACCCAAGAACGAATAGTAGTCGGTGCTCGCCACGTAGCCGGGGAACACCAGCCCGCGCCAGCGCATGAATTCGGCGACTGCCGTGGCGGCCAGGTAGATACCGAAGAACACGAACGACCCGAACAACACCCGGGCACCGCGTTCGTCGAGCGGAATCTGCCGCGCGATCCAATACATGCCCACCGGCATCAGATAGTAGAACAATAACCGCGAGAGCGGTTGATTGTGCTCGTACGACCAGTCGTGCAGCAACGTGCTCAACGCCAGGACGCCGACAAACGCCCCCAACACGATCTCGGGCTTGCCGATCGGCTTGGGGTCAACCCAACCGAGCCGTCGCAGAACGGCGCATTGAGCGAACACGACGACGAACAGCAGACGGTCGGCCGTGAGCGGAATCGGCCCCCCGTCGACGTGATAGAACGAATATCCGAAGCAGATGCCCGCCAACAGCACGAGCAGGGCGCCCGCCAGCGGCCCCCCGCGCAAGAGCAAGACGGCCAGCCAGACGGCGCCGGCGAGTACAGCGAGTGCGATGAGAACGATCATGCCGATGACAGGGCCTGCGGACGAAAACGGCGCGCGACATCCCCTGTCGGCATATAGGTCACGCCAGCCCTCAAAGCAAAAGGCTAGCCGGCGCGGCGGAGAGGGCTGGGAGCTTTTTGCTCTTGGTCGCTCGGCTTGAGATGCCAATGCGGTCCGCGGAGAATCTGCGGCGCGGCGGCGATGCGGGGTCCGACGGGCCCCGTGGGGCTACCCTCCCAGGCGTGCGTCTCTACCTGGAGCAGGATGCGCTCGGCCGCCTGGAGGGCGTCGAGCCCGGCCTGGCCGGTCACGCGCGGGGCGCGGCCGGTGCGAATGCACGTTACGAAATCGGCCAATTCGCAACTCAGCGGATCCTCTGCCTCGACGGCCAACGGCTCGCGGGGTAGATGCTCGGCCAACAAGGATTGCTTGAGGCGTTCCTGTTCGTCGCGCGTCATGCATTCCACATCCACTTCGCCGCGCAGCACGGCCGCGCTAGGCCGAACGACCTCCACGGAACGCGCAGCCAGATCGATCGCCGCCATGCCCCGGCTCGACCAGGCGTGCAGCGTGCGGGCGGCTGAATGGCTAGCCCGCGAAGCGCTCAACGCGGCCACACAGCCGTTCTCGAACGTCAGCCGCGCATTGACGACGTCCTCGTGCTTGCCGAACAGAGCGACCCCCAGCGCGTCGACGCGACGCAACGGAGATCGCACGACAGAGAGGACAAGATCGAGATCGTGGACCATCAGATCGAGCACCACGCCGATATCGGTCGAGCGGAAGCTGAATCCGCTGCGCCGCACGGCCTCGATATATTTGGGCTCGCGCAGATAGGGCTGCGCCGCCGCAAAGGCCGGATTGAACCGCTCGACATGACCGACTTGCAACACCAGGGCGTGCTGCCGGGCCAATTCGACCAGTTCGCTGCCCTGCGAGGTCGAGGCCGCCAGCGGCTTCTCGACCAGCACGTGAATACCCGCCGACAACAGGTCGCGGGCGACGTGATGGTGATAGCGAGTGGGGGTGGCCACGATCGCCGCGTCGATCCGTCCGATCAATTCGCGATGGTCCGCGCAAGCGGCCGTTTCGTAGGCCGCGGCGACTTCCCGGCGGTTAGTCTCCACGGGATCGGCGACGCCCGCGAGGGTGACCCCTTCCATCCCCGCCAGGATGCGAGCGTGAATGCGCCCCAGATGCCCGGCCCCGATGACGGCGACTCGCACGCTTTTCAAGCGGCCCTCCTGCGTTCGCGCCCGCGGCCATGCTGCCCTTCTTGCTGCACCTGCACGAACGAGAGCAGCTCGTTCACCTGCGGCAGAAGCTGGGCGTTGGTGCGAAGAATCTCGCGGGCGTGGTCGAGCCCGACCCGCGCCCGGTAAAGCAGACGATGCGCCTCGGCCAGGCAGCGGATGGCCTCCGGCAGAAAGGCGTTGCGTTTCAGGGCCACGACATTGATGCAGCGCGGCCTCGTCGGATGACCTTCGACGAGCATGAACGGGGGCACGTCGTGCAGCACGCGGCTCAGGCCCGAAACAAAACTGTAGCTGCCGATGGTCGTGTAGTGGTGCACCGCCACACCGCCCGAGAGCGAAGCGTGGTCGTGGATATGGACGTGGCCGCCCAGCAAGGTGCCGTTGGCGATGATGATGTTGCTGCCCAGCCGGCAGTCGTGGGCGACGTGCGTGCAGGCCATCAGGTAGTTGTGGCTGCCGATGACCGTTACGCCGTCTTCCTTCTCGGTGGCCCGATTGACCGTGACGCACTCACGAAAGGTGTTCCCGTCGCCGATGACGACCCGGGTATCGCTGCCACGATAGCTGAGATCTTGCGGCTCACCGCCGATCACCACGCCGGGATACAGGTGGTTGTCTTCCCCCAACGTCACGTGGCCCATGATGGTCACGTTGTTTTCCAGCCGACACCCCCTACCGATGCGGGCGTGCGGGCCGATGACGCAGAAGGGGCCGATTTCGACGTCCGCGTCGATCTCGGCACGGGGATCGATCACGGCGTGCTCGGCGACAGAAGCCATACTCGAACGCTCCGTTACGCGCTGCGTTTAAATCCACCAACCATGTCGCCCTCGGTCAAAATGGCCCGCACCAGTTCGGCGTTCAACCGGTGCCCGCTGCGATAGGCGATCACGTGGGCCGCCACGTCGCAGCCCGCCAAGGCCAGGTCGCCCACCAGGTCGAGCGCCTTGTGCCGCACACATTCGTCCCGAAAGCGCAGCTCGTTGTCGATCGGCCCCTCGCCGTCGAACACGAGCAGATCCTTGAGCGACGCCCGCCGGCCCAACCCTTGGGCCAACAGCCAATCGGCCTCGGCCTTGAGCATGAACGTACGGCTGGGAGCCAGTTCGCGGCGAAACGAATCGGGGGTGACCGGCAAACTGAGCGTCTGCCGCCCGATGGCGTTTCCGGGACCGTAGTCGAGATGAAATTTGAGCGTCAACCCGCCCGCCACGCTAGGACGGGCCTCGACCCAACTCTCTTCGTTCCCCAGGCGAGTCACTTCGCGGACGAAGAGTGTGGGGCGGACCGAGTTCTGTTCGACGCGACCGGCCGCGGTCAGGGCCTCTACGTAGGGCAAGCTCGATCCGTCGAGCCCGGGCATTTCCGCGGCATTGACCCACACTTCGCAATTGTCGATACCCAATCCGCCGAGCGCGGCCATGATATGCTCGACCATTTCGACGCTGGCCCCGCCCGAGCGCAACGTCGTGCGACGCGGCGCTTCGACGCGGTTGCTCACCAGGGCGCGAATCCGCACGGGCCGCGTCAGGTCGCCACGTACGAAGGTGATGCCCGCGTCGACCGCCGCTGGGCGAAACTCGACGCTCACATCCCGGCCGCTCCAATAGCCGAATCCTTCGACCACCGCCGCACGCGCGATCGAATGCTGGCGGCGAGACGCGTGCAACGATCGGCGTACATCATCCGTGAAGCGGTTTACCATAATTCCCAAAAGCCAGAACCAACGATGTCCATCGTGCGGCTACCGACCGCCGTCCAATCTGTTTCCCTCGGCCGTAGAGCCAGACAGGCGCCCGCTGCCCGGCCCCTCGCAGGGGTCCGGGCGCGGTGCACCGGTTGTCTCGCAAGCCTACTACCGCAGGCCGCCGCTGGGCGGCACCCCTTGCGGCGCCCGAGAGGGGCGGTTGGTCGTTTGGACCGGTCGGCTGTTCCCGCGCGGCGGATTGACCGCGTCGAGGATGATGGGCGTGATGTCGATCACCTTGTTGTAATAGAGCACGGCCTTGTTCAGTTCCTTCTGAATGCCTTGCGGGTCGTTCTCGTCGAGCGGATCGCCGTTGAACCGCATCACCAGCACGATGCCGTGCTTGTCGGAATGATACTTCACCTGCTCCATGATTTCCTGGTAGACGGTGTAGTAGATCTTCGCTTCGCGTTCGAAGAACGACTTCTTCTGCAACTGTACCTGCACTTGCAGGTCGGCCGAGCGCTTGGTGATGTCTTCTTCGGTCTGGCGATACTCGGGGGAGTTGCGGTTGAAGCTCTCGAGCTGCTCGGCCATCTTTTGCAGAGACTGCTTGTTGCTCTTCAGCTCGTTTTCGGCCGCCTCGACATCGCGCCGTAATTCGTCGCTGAGTCCCTTGAACCGCACGTGGTTGTTGAAGATATATGCCAGGTCGATGATGGCGACTTGCGGCACGCTCGAAGATCGCTGCTGGGCGTATGCCGAGGGCGCGGCAAAGTGCACCACGCTCAGGCCTGCCACGAGGGCGGCCAGGGAGAGACTTCTTTTCACGGTTTTGCACTCCTTGCTGCTCGGCACGGTCTTCCTGACCTTCGTGCGGGCCCGATCGCGGGCCACACGCGCCGATTTACCACTGAGGGGAAATGCGGAAGGGGGTCAATTGCGGGCGGTATTTTGCCGCGAACGCGCCGCGGGGTAAAGGTCAGTTCCCCCGGGTTTTTCCAGGTCCGTCGACTTTCTCCGACCCCGCTCTCGATAACGACCGCAGGCCGCCAAGTCCCTTGTTGGCTTATCGTTCGGGCAACATGTTCTTCGGCCGCCCGTAGTATTCGCTGTCGGGCACCTTGAGCCAGATCGACTCGGGGTCTTCCGTGGCGATCGCCTCGGCCTCGGCGATGGTCAGACCCGATCTTGCCTCGTCGATATGATCGGCCCTCTTATTCAAACGCAGCCCCTCTTTCTCCGCATATTCGATGGCATCGAAACCGATAAGTCGCATGGTACTGCTCCGGGTCAAAGGCATCCCTGATCGAGAAATTTGTCCAACGCAAGGGGGGCGCCGCAAAGAGCGTACCCAGTTCGATCTCACAAAGGGTGCTTCGCGTACGAGAATAACGGTTAGAGGAGATGACGAAGCGACCAGGCGCAGCGATCGAGCAGCCGCTGCCACCAGGGGCGCCCCAGGCTATCGAGTAGCGTCACGGAGCGGCTGTTGCGCATTTCGAAACGACAGATGCGGCGGATGTCAGCGGCCATCGTCCGCGAGCGGAATACGGCGAAGAATTCGAGATTGTGCCACAGGCTACGGGGATCGAGATTGCAAGAACCGATCAGCGACCATTCGTCGTCGATCACCATCACCTTGCTGTGCAGCATCAGGTCTTTGCGCTCATAGATGCGAATGCCGCGTCGCAACAACTTGTCGTACAGGTGACGGCTGGCCCAGCGCACCGTGCGCACGTCGCTCTTGCCCGGCAGGATGACACGCACCTTCACGCCACGACGACGGGCCCGCAGCAATTCACGCAATACGGCCCCCTGCGGGATGAAATAGGCCATCGAGACGGTAATCGTCCGCTTCGCCTGGCGCAACAGGGGCACGAGCACGCGCGTCGGTCGGCGGTGACGGAGTTGCGGCCGACAATCGAAGAAGTAGATCCCTTCTCCCCGCTCGGCGAACATGCGGCGAATCTGCCAGCGCGGCCAGCGTCGGCGCCGCCGTACGAGCCGTGCCAGCCGTGGTCGGCGCCAGAGTCGGGCGAAGGCGTCGGCCACTTCCCACTGCCGCGGCCCTTCTAACCGGAGGTGGACATCGCGCCATCCGGCCGAGGCCGGCAAATGGCGCACGCGCGCTTCTTCGACGGTATGGATGCCGCTCTGATCGACGATGTTCATGCCTCCGAAATAGGCCACGCGGTCGTCGATCACCAGCAGTTTGCGATGGTCGCGGCGGTGAAACCAGCGCAGCGAACGCAATCGCCAGATGGCCTGCCACAACGAGCGATAGCCGCGCACCTGCACGCCCGATCGGGCCAACCAGGCGAAGAACGACGCCGGCGTGCTGGCACTGCCCACGTAGTCGTATATCACGCGGCAGTCGGCGCCCGCCGCCGCTCGGCGGATGAGGGCTTCGCCCAGCGCACGTCCGGCCGTGTCGTTGGCGATGATATAGCTCTCCAGCCAAACCCGGTGTCGCGCCCGCTCGATGTCCTCGATCATGGCGGCGATCAGCGGGGGCGATTCCTCGAAGATCGTCACATCGTGCCCGGCCACGCGCAACGCGCCCACTTCGCCCGCCCGATGGGCCGAGGGGGGAGCGGACGACTCGTGGGATTCGAGCTGACTCATGACACGGACGATCGGAGGTTTTTAATACGATTTTTGCGCCTGAAGCGGCCGGCAAACGGCCCCCCGGAGCAGGAGAATCGCGGCTTACCGGCGCATTCTGCCCGCCTCTCCATTATAGGGTGCGGCTAGGCGCACTAAGCGAACGCCGTATCAGGCGACCGAGGACGAGGGCGACGATCGCACGAAGACCAGCAGGGCGACCGCGGCGGCGGCCAGCGACGCGCCGCAGCCGAAAGCGGCCAGCGGTCCGGCCCCATCGTACAACAGGCCGAAGACATAGCTGGCCGGCAGTGCGGCAATGCCCATGAGCAGGTTGTACCAGCCGTACGCCAAGCCGGTCCGCTGGCCGCCGGCGAGTTGCACCACCAGCGTCTTTTCGCTCGGCTCGGTCAGCGCGTAGTACACCGCATAGAGCAGGAACAGGCCCCAGATTTGCCAGGCCGCACTGGCCAGCGCGAACCCCAGGTAAACCGCCGCGTACCAGAGCCAACCGATCACCAGCAGCGGCTTGGCTCCCAGCCGATCGACGGCACGGCCGCCCAGGATATTGCCGATACTCTTGGCGATGTGGAAATGGAACCACAGGATGGGCAACAGCGGCTCGGCCACATCGAGCTCGCGGGCCCGCTGCAAGAGAAACAGGTCGCTGGAATTCCCCAACGTGAAGACCAGCAAAGCGGTCAGATATAGGCGGAAGTCGCGCGAGTAATGGCGGAGGCCGAAGTCGAGCGGTTTGCCCGCCTGCGCGCGGAGCGGCTCTTCCTTCAAGCCCACGACGGTCAACAAGACCACGAGCAGTCCGGGGATGAGGGCCAGGAAGAAGAGCGGCCGGAACTGGCCGGGCCACATCCATAGATAGGCCGCGGCGGCCAGCGGCCCCAACGCCGCGCCGAAATGATCCATGGCGCGGTGCAACCCGAAGGCGCGGCCGCGCATGCTCAGGTCGGTCGAATCGGCGATCAGGGCATCGCGCGGCGCGGCGCGCACGCCCTTGCCGAGGCGGTCGCCCATACGAATGGCCAAGACATGCCAAGGCGCGGCGGCCAGGCCCAACAGCGGACGGACCAAGGCGGGCACGGCGTAGCCGAAGACCACGAACCCCTTCCGCCGCCCCACGCGATCCGACCAACTGCCGGAAAAGAGTTTGAGGATGCTGGCCGTGCTGTCGGCGCAGCCCTCGATCAGCCCCAGGTCGGCGGCGCTGCCGCGTAGTGCGCCGATCAGGAACGACGGCATGAGCGGCGCCGCGATCTCGCTCGCCGTGTCGTTGATCAGGCTGGCCCAGCTCAACAGCCAGACGTTGCGTGGCAGTCGTCTGGCTGCGGCAGGCGGTGGCGAGGGTTCAGGCGTATCCGGCAAGAGAGCTCCGGCGCGAAGGTCGGTATCGTGCGGGGCCTCATCATAGCACGTCGCGAGCGATTCGGGGTGGCACGATGTGATCGCCGGCCGCTTTCGATCCCTACGACGAATGCTTATCGAAATACTCGTCACTGGCGACGAAGCCGGTGATGACGTCCTCGTTGGTGACGCCGGCGGCAAATTGAGCGAGCCAATAGTCGAGGCCCTGCACATCGGGAGCCCGGTCCAGATAGTGCATGTAGTCGGCCGTGATCAGTTGCGATTCTCGTTCCTGCCCGGCGGCAAAGCCGTAAGCCACATCGGCTCGGCTCATGCCCGCGGCCAGCCGATCGACCCAGTATGACTCGCCGGCCGGGTCGGGGTCGCGGCCGAGCAGGTCCTCGTACATCGCATCGACCCACGCCTTGTCGTTGCCGCCGGCGCGGGAATAGAACTCCGGCGACCCGATGAACCCGGCTTCGAGTTGCTCGTCGGTCAAGCCGTCGTTCTGCATCTGGCCGATCCAATAGGCCAGGCCGGACGCATCGGGGGCGCGGCCGAGATACTGCTGGTATGCCGGCGAGATGATGATGTTGCCGAAGTATTCGGCGCTGTGATCGAGCGCGGCGATCATGACGCTGCGAGACAGGCCCGAGTCGAGCTGGCCCGACCAGTAGACCAGCCCGCCGTTATCGACCCCACGAGCCAACAGGTCGAGATAGACCGCCTCGGTGTAGAGCTGATTGGCCGTCGGGGTGACGCTGACCGAGACCGAAGCCGTCGCCGTGCTGCCGCCCGCCGCGCTCACGACGACGCCGACCGTATAGTCGCCCGGCAACACATAGTCGTGGTTGCCGGAAATCGCAAAGCCGGGGGAAGAGGAGGTAATCGTGCCGCTGGCGAGCGACGTGCCGTCGCCCCAGTTGATCGTGGCGGTGTAGTCGGCCAATGCCTCTGAGCCACCCAGGTCGGTGAAGGTCGCCAACAAGGGATCGTTCGTCGTACCACCGGCCGAAAGGGTGACGCTGGCCGGCACGATCTTCAAGGGGGCGGCGGCCACGTTCACGGTGCTCGTGGCGGAAGCCTTCGCCCCGCCCACATCGTTGATCGTTATGGTGGCGGTCAGGCCTCGCGTCGCTTCGGCGTAAGTATGCGAGCCGACGACGGTGAAAAGACCGTTGCCGGTCGTCGTGATCGTGCCAGACGAGGTGCCCCCGTCTCCCCAGTTGATGATGGCCGAATAATCGGTGACCACGCCGCCGGGATCGGCGTCGGTAAACGTGGCGACCGCGCCGCTGAAGACCATGCCGCGCGTCGGGGCGATCGGCATCGCGGCGGCGGTGAGAGGTGCGTCCGACACGTTGGCCAGGCTGGAGACCGTCAGCACGTCCAGCGAGGGATTGGTCACGACCACCGACATTCGCTGGCTACCCGTATGCGCGAAGACGTGCGTCCCATCGACGACAAAGCCGTTGGCCACCGCCACGACGGTGCCGGCCGTCGTGGTGCCGTCGCCCCAGGCGATCGTGGCTCCGTATTCGGCCGCATTCGGGTTCACATCGTTGCAGACGGCCACCGCCCCGCTGAACGTGGCCCCTTCGATGACGGCGAGGGTCGCTCCACCCGCCGTGAAATGCGTGCTGGCGACGCGCATCGACGCGACGACGGTCGCTTGCGCGCCATCCGCCGCCTCGACGGTGATCGTGATCGCGTATGTGGCGGCGGGGTTGGCATAGATGTGGCTGCCGCTGATGAGGAACTGATTCGGCGCCGCGAGAACCGCTCCGGCGCTCGTCGGGGTGCCGTCGCCCCAATCGATCGTGGCCGTGAAGTCGGTTTTCTGGGCGTTCGGGTCCGAATCGGTGAAGGAGCCCAGCGTACCGCTGAAGAGGACCCCCTGCGTTGCGGCGGGCAGCGTGAGCGGCGGGTTGGGCGAGAGGGGCGCCGGGAGCACGTCCGCCTCGCCCGTGACGCCAGCACTGCTGCCGCCCTTATCGTTGATCGTGACGGTCACTTGCAGGCTGCCCGGCCTCGCATAGATGTGGCTGCCGGTCACCGCGAATTGGCCGCCGGCAGCGATGACCGTGCCCGCGGTCGCCGACGTCCCGTCGCCCCAGTCGATCGTGGCCGTGAAGTCGCTGGGCAGGGCAGCACTATTCGCGTCGCTGAACGAGGCCACGCTGCCGGTGAAGGCGATCCCATCGGTCGCGGTGAAGGTAACCTTGCTCGCGGTCAGCGGGGCATCGGCTACCACGGCCGTCGACGGTGCTGTTGCCGAACTGCCGCCGACGTCGTTGATAATGACCTTCACGGCAAGACTCGCGGCCTCTTCGGCGTACGTGTGTACGCCCGTGACGACGAAGCCGCCAACGACGTCGCTCACCGTGCCCACCGTTGCGGGCGTGCCGTCGCCCCAGTCGATCGTGGCCGTGAAGTCGGTCGCTACCGATTCCAAGTTGCCGTCGACGAAGGTTGCCACCTCGCCGCCGAACGCGGCCCCTTCGGTGGTCCGAATCTGTACCGCGCCCGCGGTTATCGGAGCGTCCGAGATGTTCGCGGTGCCGATGGCCGTCGCCCGACCGCCGCCGACGTCGTTGATCGTCACCGTCACCGGCAATCCCTGAGCCTCGTCGGCGTAGAGGTGCGTGCCGCTGACCAAGAAGCTGCCCGGCGCGGTGAGCGTCACGGTACCCGTCGTCTCCGGTGTGCCGTCGCCCCAATCGATCGTGGCCGCGAAGTCGGCCGCCACGCTGAACAGGTTCGCGTCGGTGAAGGAGGCCACGTTGCCGTTGAATATACTTCCCTCGACGGAGCTTAGGCGCGTGCCGCTGGCGGTCAACGGCGCGTCGGCGACGTGCACGTCCGTAATCGCGGTGGCGGCTGCCGTGCCGGGCGCGTTGTGGCTCAAGGCGACGCTGGCCGTATAGCTTCCGGCTTCGGCGTAAACATGGCTGCCGCTGACCGTGAATTGGCCGGCCCGGCCGGTGACGGTTGCCGACGTGGTCTGACCATCGCCCCAATCGACCATCGCCGAAAAGTCGCTGGCCGGATTGCCCGTATACGTGTCGGCGAAGGTCGCGAGCACGCCCCGTAGCGTCTGCCCCTCGGTGGTGGAGAGCGTCGCACCAGTCGGTGTGAGCGTATTCGCATCGGCGATGCTCGCGGCGTCGGTAACGGTGACCGATGCGCCGCCGACTTCGTCGATGACGATCACGACGGCACTGCTGACGTCGACGAAGGCGTGAATGCCGCTGACCGTGTAGTCGCTGCCCGAGCCCGAGATAGAACCGCTGGTCGTGGTCCCGTCGCCCCAGTTGATGGTGGCGGAGTAGCTCGCCAGGTTTCCGCCGTTCGGATTGGTGTCGACGAACGTCGCGACCGTGCCCGAGAACGATTGTCCCTCGCTCCCCACAATCGATACACCGGCACCCAGGAGCGGGTAATCCGCGACGAGCATCTGCGAGGTGGCGTCGGCCGTACCGCCGTCCTTGTCGGCGATGGTGACGGTCGCACTGTACGTGCCGCCGATGGCGTAGACATGCGTGCCGGAGACCTGGAAACCACCGCTGCCCGATACCGTGCCCGCGCTCACCGTGCCGTCGCCCCAATCGATCGTGGCGGTGAAATCGCCCGACACCCCAAACGGATTCGCGTCGTCGAAGCTGGCGACCATGCCTGCGAAGGTCTGGCCCTCGGTCGTTTTCACGATCGTGCCGGCCGCGTCGAGCGGCGCGTCGGCGACAATCGCGGTGGCCGTGCCCGTGGCCGAGAGTTGACCGGGAGCGATGTCGGCGATCGTGACCACGGGCGAGTAGGTACCCGCTTCCTTGTAGACATGGTTGCCGCTGATGGTGAATTGCCCGTTCGGCCCGGCCAAGGTGCCGACGCTGACGGTGCCGTCGCCCCAGTCGATCGTGGCGGTGAAGCCGGCCACGGGAGCGGCGTAGGTGTCGCTGGCCGTCGCCACTTCACCGCTGAATTTCGCTCCCTCGGTCGCCGTCACGGCGATGCCATTCACGGCCAACGTGCCTGTGTCGGCCACGGTGATCGTGCCGGTGGCGGTCGTCACGGCCGTGCCTCCCACGTGAGCGACAACGATGGTCAGCGAATAGAAGCCCTCGTCGAGATAGAGGTGAGAGCCGGCGACGGCAAACTGCCCGGCCACGCCAGTGCACGTTCCGCTCGTCGTACTGCCGTCGCCCCAATCGATGGTGGCGGCCAGTGCGCCGGCCAGCGTGAGCAGGTTGCTATCGACGATCGCCGCCAAGCTATTGGTAAAGCGCGTACCCTCCGTGGGTGCGATGCCCATCAGGGTCGCGCCCAGCACGTCGATGTCGGTCACCGTCGCGTCGTCGTGGACGATCGCCTGGCTGCCTCCTTCGTCGTTGATCGTGACCGTCACCGCCTCCAAGCCGGAGGCCGCGTAGGTATGGCTTCCCGCCACGTCGAAGACCGCTCCCGGCCCGGCGGTGACGACGCCGGCGGTCGTGATGCCGTCGCCCCAATCGATCGTGGCCGCAAAGTCGGCCAACGTGGCGTTGGGATTGGCGTCGGTGAACGACGCCACGCCGCCGTTGAAGGCGACGCCGAGAGTGGCTGCAAGGTTGTCTCCGGCACCGGTCAGCGGAGCGTCGGCCACCTTGGCCGTGCTATGGGCGCTGGCCGAGGTGCCGTCGAGGTCGTTGACCGTGATGAGGGCCGTGTCGGTTCCCTCTTCGGCATACGTATGCGTGCCGACGACGGTGAACTTGCCGGCGGCGAACGAGACCGTCCCGGCGGTCGTCACGCCATCGCCCCAGGCAATCATCGCCTGATAGACGGCGGGCGACTGATTGCCGTCGCCGTCGGTGAAGGTCGCCACGCTGCGTGTGAAGGCGATGCCTTCCGTGGGCGTAAAGGTCAGCCCCGAGACCGCAAGGCCCGCCATGGCCACCTGAGCCAGGGCGCTGGCGGTGGCCTGGTTCCTCAACGAATCCTGGATCTGAATCGTGATGCTCTTGGCGCCGCTCGCGGTATACAGGTGGGTGCCGCTGACGGCGTATTGGCCGCCCGGCAGGGCCGTGATGTTGCCCGGCGTGGCCGAACCGCCGTCGCCCCAATTGATCATCGCGGTGAAACCGCCGACCGGCAGATTTTGGGAATCGTCGAAGACGGCCAGTGTGCCGCTGAAGGATTCGTTTGCCGTGGCGGCGACGACACCGCCCTGCGCGACGAGCGAAACACCCTGCGCGGTTTGAATGGTGCCCAGCAGTCCGTCCGCACCGTCATTGATACCGGCGGAATAGAACAGCACGTTGCCGTTCCCGGTCGAGACGCTGTTGCCGAACGCCAGGCCGTGCAATCCGCTGATCGCCAGCCCCTGTCCCGACGGTAGCGCCAGCGTGCCGATCAGTGCACCGGTCTGCGGATTGAAGGCATGGATCAGCCCATCCCCCGTGTTGCCGACCAGCAGATCGCCATTGAAATCGCCGAACGAGGAGGCCGGCGCCTGCACGATGGCCCACGGTGCGTTGAGCGCGCTTGCGCCGTTGACCGGCTGACCGACGATCAGTTCCTTCTGGAGCACCCCGTTGACATTGAATACGTCGACGAACCCATTGCCCGCTCCCGCCACTGGGCCTTGGCCGGGCGCTCCCTGTTTCGCATAGGCAACGTAGAGTTGCCCGTTGAGATTCACAATGTTGTAGGGCGCGTAGCCCGCGGGCAAGCTGGGGTCGGCAAAACCGCCCAGCGTGGTGATGGAATGGAAGTTGGTGTCGAAGACGTCGATGCGGTTGTCGCCGAAGTCGGCCGCGTAGAGGAAGTTCTGACCTGCATTGTTGGCGACCGCCAAGCCGCTGTAGACCGCGTCCCCCGCCGTCACCACTTGCTCCGCCTGCGTCGACGGGGCCGGCGCGGGCACGAACCGGTTGTAACCGCTGATCTGGCCACCCAACGAAGCGAAAAGGAACGAAGCGGGCCCGAAGGAACCGCCGGCACCCACGAGAAAGCTCGTCGATCCGTTGGCCGCGACGCCCGTGGGGCTGCCGCCGGGGATACTCACCACCGGTGAATCGAGCGCGAAGGGGCTGCTCGACTGCGACGTAAGTCCGCCCACCCCACCGTCATACAACGAGGCGAGGTTCGTACCGCTGTCGGCGACCCACAGGTCGCCGCCGCTGGAGTTGAGCGCTAACCCCCAGGGATTCACCAGGTTCGGATCTTGCACCAGGGCCGTCGCCGGCTGATCGCTGACGAGGTTCAGTGACAGGTAACCACTCGTCAGCAACCACCGCGGCTCGAGTGCCTCGACGGCTCGGCGCAGCCAATTCCGGCTACGCATTGCGCGCGTCCGCGCGCCGGCGGGCGGTGCTCTCCGACTGGCCATCGGGGGTAGTTCCTGGCGCCTGGCGAAGAGCGGCCAACGCCCTCCGCCGATCTACTAGGCGTAAAGACTACCTAGTGGGCCGGCAGCAACGCAAATAAAAAGCGACTTATGCCGCAGATTGCCTATGAGCGCGAAACGCTGATTTTTTCCGGAGCCGGTTTTCGTCGGCTGCTCTAAATCACCAGGCTGTCCACCCCCCGTCCACGGTCACCACAGCCCCCGTCATGTAATCGCTGGCCCGCGAAAGCATGAACAAGACGGCTCCCCGATAATCCTCGGCGGCGGCCATACGGCCGAGCGGTGTCCGAGCACAATAATTGGCCACGAACTCGGGCGATTGACCATCGAACACCCCCCCCGGCACGAGGCAGTTGACGCGGATGTTTCGGTCCCGCCAATGGACGGCCAGGTAGCGAGTGAGTTGGATCACGCCTGCTTTGGCGGCGGCGTATGCCACGGGAGAATTGACCCCCGACGTTCCATAGATGCGCGGGTCGGCCGAAACCACGCCGTAGGTCGAAGCCAGGTTGACGATCCGCCCGCCGCCGTGGTCGATCATCGAACGGCCAAACGCCTGGCAGGCCAGATGGACGGCCGAGAGATTCGTCTCGACGACTCTGTCCCAGGCAGCACGGGGATAGTCTTCGACGTTCGACGAGTAAAACCCGGTGCCACGAAACTGGGCTGAGTTGACCAGCAAGGACGCCGGTCCGAGGCCATGGGTAATGGTCTCCACCGCTTGCGCGAGCTGCTCTTCGTTCGTGGCGTCGGTCGCCACGGCCATTGCTCGGCAACCCGACTGTTGCAGTTCGGCGACCAGCCCTTCGGCGGCGTTCGAATCGAGGTCGACGATGGCCACGCTCGCCCCGGCGGATGCCAGCGCCCGTGCGAGCGCCTTGCCGATCCGTCCCGCGCCGCCCACGATGGCGGCCACTTCGCCGCGCAGGCCGAAGAGGTTTTCGAGGAACGCGGGTTCACCGTCGGGGTGCGAATTCGGCGTTGGATCGGGCATACGATGGGTTCGCCGTAAATCAGGTTGGCTTGCCGCGGGCGAGATCTCGTGGCCGGCTTTGGCGCCGCGTCTCTGCTTGATGAGTCGCCGCGGCGGCGACGCGCAGGGCGTCGAGCCCGGCGCGCAGCGGTATCGGCAGCGGTTCCTTGGCCGCCACCGCCCGCAACGCGTCGCCCAGCATGGCGGCGTACATATCATTGAGATCGAATTCCGGCCGGTGCCAGATTATCTCGGACGCCGTGCCGTCTCGGTCAGTCCGCCGCAGCAACTGCTGTTCGAATGAAAACGATAGCACCGCCCGGTCGCCGACCCATTCAAATCCACGTCGTCGGTGGCGACGGCAGATACTGAGTTCGATTTCCGCAGTGTAATCGGGGTAGCTCAGCGCGAGATTGGCTGTGTCATCGACATCGCAGTCGAGCAAACCGCTCCGCGACGAGGCGCCGGCACAACTCTCCGGCGGTCCGCAGCACCAGCAGACGAAGTCGATCTCGTGGTCGAGTGTCGGCAAGACGCCACCGCCGAGATCGGCGCGGGCGGCATAACCCTGGCGATAATCTTCCCAGGGGTGCCATTCGGGCAAGTAGCTCTCGAACCAGGCCGCGACGCGTTCGATGCTGCCAAGCTTTCCCTGCTGCACATACTCGTGCGTGAGCGCATAGGCCGGATGATAGCGCAGACAATAGGCCACGCCGGCCGGCACGCCGGTCTGCTCCGCCAGGTCGACCAACTGCGTCGCCTCGCCCATGTGCGCGGCCAGCGGCTTTTCGATCAACACCGGAACACCGGCCTCCAGAAACTGCCGCGCCGTCGTCGCGTGCCACGAGGTCGGGTTGCAGATGACGGCCAGATCGAGGCCGGCCTCGATCGACTCCTGCACCGAATATACGACGAGCACGTCGGCCGGCGGAACAAACGCGGGATTCACCGCATCCTGTCGCCGCACGACCACCCGCCGGGCCACACCAAGCCGAGCGAGATTGTCGCAGTGCCGTCGGCCGATCGAACCATAACCTACCACGGCCACCGACAGATCTCGCGTGCCCGCCAAGGACGGTCTGGTTGAAGGCGGCATCATCCGTGAATCGACTGGCGCGAACCTGGG
Source organism: Pirellulales bacterium (assembly GCA_035547915.1). Taxonomy (GTDB): domain Bacteria; phylum Planctomycetota; class Planctomycetia; order Pirellulales; family JAICIG01; genus DASSFG01. Next base: position 80,042 of record DASZTS010000029.1, read on the forward strand.
AAAATCTAATCGCTCACCGCCGTTGTAGCACGGAATCGATCGCACGCTAGGGCGCGGCGAGGCAGTCGCACGGAACGCCCGTGCCCGTTATATTCCGGACTGAGACCCGGCGGCCTCGAAACAGACGGAAAGTCCTTGCAAATCCTGCTGACCAACGACGACGGAATCTATGCACCGGGTTTGGCCGCGCTCGAACAGGAGTTGCGTCGCCTGGGCGATGTGTGCGTGGTGGCACCCGCGGTCGAACAGAGCGGCGTCGGGCACTCGATCACCTTCTTGAGCCCGCTCGTGGTCAAGGAATTCTTCGACGGCGACCGCCGTCGCGGGTGGGCCGTCGAGGGGAGCCCGGCCGACTGCGTCAAGCTCGGCATCTTCGAGTTCTGCCCGCATCGGCCCGACCTGGTGGTGAGCGGCATCAACGGAGGGCTCAACGCCGGGATCAATGTCCTCTATTCGGGAACGGTGGCGGCGGCGATCGAGGGTGCGTTCTTCGAGATCACCAGCATCGCCGTATCGCTCGAATTCAACGAGCACGCACGCTTCGATCGGGCCGCCCGTTTGGCCCGCGAGGTGATCGAACAGATCCTGCGGAAGAAAGGACCGTCGCCGCAGCTCTACAATTTGAATATTCCGACGGCCGCCCTCGAGCGGCCTCCCGAGCTGCGTGTCGTGCCGATGGGCGTGGTGCGATACGGCGAGAAGTACCAAAAGCGACAAGACCCGCGCGGAAGGCCCTACTACTGGGCCGTCAACGAACCGCCCCCGCCACGCACCGAGCACGAGACCGATCTGAGTGCTTTGGCCGCCGGTTATGTTACACTAACTCCGTTGGACTTCGACCTGACGAAGCGGACCGTCCTGGCCGAAATGGAGCGCTGGTCCGTTCCCCTGCCGCCCTGGCAGGCGTAGGAACCGGCGCAACGGACGATCGATCTTGGCCGCGCTGGAGTAACGAGTCATGAGAAGTCAGTTGTCTTTCATCGCCCTCGGTCTGATCATCTGCGCCGGTTGCGGCGATATCGGAGGCAACCGCCGCAATGCGAGCGGCAGCGTGGCCGGCACGGGTCTGGTCGGCGCCGATCCCAACGCTGCGGGGACCACGTCGACACCACCGGCGGCGGCGACTCCGGCTGGAATACAGGCCGTCACGGGCGACGCGTCGGCGCCCGGCTCGATGTCAGGGCCGCCCCCAGGTGCCGGGTCGATGGCGGGACCGCCCCCAAATCTACCAGGCGTCAATCCCGCGCCTGCGGGCGAAGGCGGATCGCTACCCGGGTTGCCGGGTGTCAATTTGCCCGGTCAATCGCAGCCCAACGTTGTGACCGAGAAGGCGCAGGCCGGCGCAACGGGCAAGGGGAATTACGGCCCCGGAGTGGTGACGACGCCTATCAGCGTCTATTTTCAGGCACAAGAACGGCTCATCTTCGACACGGTCACCCATGTCATGCAGATCTACGAAGCCGACCACGGCCACAAACCGAAGACCGAAGAGGCGTTCATGAAGGAAATCATCGAAGCCAACCAGATTCGCCTACCGCAACTCCCGCCCGGTTCAAAGTACAAATACGATCCGCAGAGCGGCGAATTACTGGTCGAACGTCCGCAGCAATAGGCCCCCTACGAGCGGTCATCCGGTTTCTCTCGCTCGTCGAGAGGAGCGGTCGATGGGTGGCCCGCGTGCGGGATACCGCGCAGCTCGGGCACCACATCGGGCGCGGGCGAACCGGGTGCCGCACCGTGCGGTCGGATCGTACTCGCGTCGAGGCGATCCCAGGCATCGCGCGACGCGTGACGAGCGGTATCCCACCCGAGATGCGGCGTGGCGGTGGTCCAGCCTTGCCGTAGATCGGGCTCGACTTCTTCGAAAGTGCGCCCAGCGTGCGTCCGCCACGATTCCCACCCGTACCGATACGCGGGCTCGAAGCGTTCGTACGAATCTTCGGATCCGACGTAGGGACGCGTGCGAAAATGTTCGCGCCAATAAGCGTCTTCGGCCGTCGGGTTGTACGATTCGGCGATATCCTTTCCGGCCATGCCACCGATGATCGCACCGGCCACCGCGCCGACCGCCGCCCCGACCGGTCCGGCTGCGGCGCCGATGGCCGCCCCAGTTATGCCGCCGCCCGTCGCGCCCAGCCCCACGCCCATCGGATGCGAACCCGGTTCATGGGTGATCGGGTCCGGGTTGATTGCCTTGGTATGTCCTTGGTTGAGTTGCGTGTCTTCCGGTTGAATCATTTCTTCAGCCATGGTTCGTCTCCTGTATGCGCAAAGGGAGAACGCTCCGCGTTTCTCGGTGTTTTCAACGGATCAGCGATGCGCCGCCACGAAGGCCCGCGGGCTGCTGCACGCGCAGCCGCAGTTTGTGCAGCCAGTCATCCGCAAGAATCGAAGCGACACCTTTTTAGTTAGGATGTCGCAAACTTCGTGCCCGGCGTCGAGGCAACGAGCTGGTCGCGGTAGGCAAAAAGGGCGGGCGTGCCGCCCGTATGGACGAAGACCACCGGGCGATCGGCCGGCAACCGACGACCTCGCGCATCATCGACCAGAGCGGCGAGCGCCTTCGAGGTATAAACCGGATCGACGAGGATACCCTCCGTTCGTGCCAGCAGGTCGAACGCTTCGTGGCCCGCCGGCGAGATAATGCCATAGCCCGGCGCGATATAGTCGAGCGTCGTTATCACGTCGGACGGCTCGACAAGCGGCGGAAGACCGATGAGTTCGGCAGTCTGGTTGGCCGTGTGGGCCAGATCGGTCGCATGGTCCCACGGCCAGCGAAGGGGCGCGACGATGCGGATGGCGATCTCGGAACCGAGTGCCGCCTTGCCCAGCAACAGGCCCGCCGCGGTGGAGCCTGCCGATGAAACGTAGATCGCACTCGGAGAGATCCCTTCGCGCTGGCACTGTTCGACGATCTCGGCGAAACAGAGTGCATAGCTGGCCGCCGCCCGCGGCTTGACCACGTCGTTCTCCCAGCAGTAGACGCGCTTACCCTCCGCACGCAACGCGTCCGCCTTCGCCGCGATCCGCTCATATAGTTCCGGCCCGAGCGGAAGATCGACAATCTCGACCGTCGCACCGAGCAAGTAGTCGAGCAGCAGATTGCCTTGTACGTCGACGGCGTGGCCACCGCTGCCAAGCATCAGATGGCAAGGCAAACCGAGCTTGGCGCAGGCCGCGGCCGTCTGGCGGCAATTGTTCGATTGGACTCCCGCCCCCCAGACCAACATTTCGGCCCGCTGCTCGAGCGCGTGTCCCAGCAGGAACTCGTTGTGCCGCGCCTTGTTCCCTCCGAACGCCAGCCCGGTGCAATCGTCGCGCTTGATCCAAACGGGCGGCCCATCGATCGCGGCGCTGAAGCGCGGTAACTCTTCGAGCGGGGTCGGTAGATGGGCTAATGCCACGCGCGGCAAGCGTTCCACCGCGCGGCGCAAGTCAGAGATGGATATTGCTTGCCGAGTGGCGGGCATCGGTTCGGCTCCGGTACGGCGGGCACCACGATGCCGAATATTGCCGGCCGTGGCGACCGATTGATCCAGGTCGCCATTCTGACGGGGCCAATCCGCGCTGACAAGCGGGCAACGCAGGGCAGCGAGCGCTCGACTTGCATCAGCGTCTGAATCGCACCGGCCCCACGAAGGCGGCGGCGTCAAAGAGAGACGCTCCGCCGCCTCCTACTCCATCGCTTCGATCGATCGGGTCAGTTAGCCAGATTGAAAGACAAGCTCTGACAAGTCTCTTGACGAATCGTTGGGGCAAATCGACCTGACTAAAAACCACCGCCGAACCCGGCCGAAATACCAAATCCCGGACCGCCGACACCCAAGCCAATGCCCGAGGGGGCGTACCCGTAGCCGTACATCGGCGCGTAGGCGCCCGGATAACCGTAGATGCCCGGGTACCCGTAGCCATAACCGTAAGCCGGATAGCGGGCCATGTATGGGTAACCGCCTCCGTAGTAACCGTAATGACGGCCGTAACCGCCGCCATAGCCGCCCCCATAAAAGCCATGGTGATGGTGGGCCCAAGCCGGCGCGGCGCCAAACAGCAATGTGGCCACTAAAACAACCGGTAGTAGAAAGCGTTTCATGACTGGTTCCTCCTGATAACGAGGCCGGGCCGTGCGACCCTCGCCGACTCTCTCGTTTTCCGATACTTTGTCTAAGCAAGGGGCATGCCAACATCTCCGGGGACGGAAAGAAGCCTGCAATTCACGGCAATCTTGCGGGTCGGGTTCACCGGTCGCCGCCGGACTTCACAGAGAAGCGCCCTCAAAACGACAACAGCCGCTCGGCCCCGTTTGCGACGCATAAACTTGCCGGCCGGATGCCAACCTATTACGCTGGTTCTGGTGCCGCCGGCACAGGTCGCAAAACCCGCACGGTCGCCGGCACACGAGAGATGTCGGTTCATTCTGCAAAAGAGGAAAACTTCCCGATGAAGCGCGTATGCCCCCTTTCGCTCGCGGTGGCCTGGGTCTTGGTCGTCGCGGCCGATGCGGCCCTGGCCGGACCGTTCCCCGACAAAAACCTGGAAACGGCCGTGCGTGCGACGTTGTTCGACAAACGCGATCCGAATACCGAGTTGACGGACGATGACCTCCGCAAGGTGTTCATCCTCGAAGCCAAGGGCAAACAGATTCGCGACCTCACCGGCCTCGAGAAATGTACCAATCTGGCCCTGATCAACCTGGCCCAAAACGAAGTGGCCGACATCAACCCTTTGAAGAATCTGGCCAATCTGCAATCGCTCGACCTGTCGCAGAACAAGCTAGCCGATGTGGGCCCGCTGGCAGGACTCAAGGCGCTGCAGTATGTCGAGCTATCGAACAACCAGATCGCGTCGCTCCCCTCGCTCGAAGCGCTCAGCAAGCTCTCGGCCCTCTACCTGGCCGGCAACAAAATCTCCGATCTCGCACCGCTGGGCAAGCTCACCAAGCTCTCATCGCTCGATCTGGCCAAGAACCAGGTAGTGAACTTGGCCCCGATCGCTGAGCTGAAGGACGTGTCGCTCCTGAGGCTGAACGACAACCAGATCGAAGACATCTCGACGATCGGTAATTTCAAGCGGCTCGGCATGCTCTTCCTAGAACGGAACAAGATTCAGGATCTGTCGCCGCTCGTTGCATCGGCCAAGGCCGATGCGGAGGGAGAGAAACGCTTCGCCCCGTACCTGCGTCTTTACCTGGCCGACAATCCGCTCAGCGATGCCGCCAAGAATGAGCAGTTGACGGCCTTGAAGAGTTACGGTGTGCGGTTGCCGGAACAACAAGCACCCGCCGAGAAATCGCTGTAGGGTCGGCTCTGCCGAACGCCGACGGGCGAAGAATTACATCACGGCGAAGTAGTTCTCGACGGCGAAATCGAAGTTCTCCGGCGACATGAGGGGCGTCTCCCCTTGGAAGTCGCAGAGATTCTTGATCTGCAGTAGCAGGTCGCGCGGCTGACAACAGCGGAACGGCCGGCCGACGTAGTGCGTGCGAATCAGGTAGTCGACGGCGTCCCCGTTGAATTCGAAGCCCAGCTTGGGTGCCAGCACGCGGAACAACTGCCGGAACTCGCTCTCCGTCGGATCGATCACGTCGATCTTGTAGGGAATGCGGCGCAAAAAGGCGTCGTCGCACAGGTCCTTCGGCTCGAGGTTGGTGGAGAAGACCACGAGCTGATCGAACGGCACTTCGATCTTCTTGCCATTCGGCAGGTTCAAGAAGTCGTAGCGCTTTTCCAGTGGCACGATCCAGCGGTTGAGCAATTCGTCGGTGGTCATCCGCTGGCGGCCAAAGTCGTCGATCACCAGCGTGCCGCAGTTGCTCTTGAGCTGCAAGGGCGATTCGCAGATGTTCGTCCCCGCGTTGAGCGTCACTTCCAGCGAGGCCATCGTCAATTCGCCGCCCACGATGATCGTGGGCCGCTTGATGCGCACCCAGCGCTTGTCGATCTGCCGGTTGTCGATCAGCCCGTCGGCCTTTTCGAGCGGAACTTCTTCGTGATTGCTGGGGTCGAACAGCCGCAGGATTTCGCCTTCGACGATGATCGCCCGGGGGATCCAGATGTGGCTGCCGAAGGCCCGCGTGATCCGCTCGGCGATGCTCGATTTGCCGTTGCCCGGCGCCCCGTACAAGAACATGCCACGGCCCGAGTTGATGGCCGGCCCCAGCCGGGCGAACATGCGAGGACTTAGCAGCAGGTCGGCGAACGCCCGTTCGAGGTCTTCCTTCGTCGGGCGTTGCCGGGTGAGCGATTGGGCGCGGACGCTGGCTACGTAATCTTCCAGGGCGACCGGCGCCGAACCGAAATAGGTGCAATGGTCGGCATAGCGGCGCCCTCGCTCACGCCCCAGGTCGGTAAGCTGATACAGATAGTCGTTCATCGGCGCCGTGTCGCGATAGACGACGAGCTGATCGGTCTTGAGTTGCCGCAGCACCTCCTCGACGATCTTGAACGGCAACCTGATCTGCGCGGCCACGTCTCGTCCGCTGGCCGTGCCGCTGGCCAACAGGAATTTCATCACCAGCGCTTCGGCCAGACCGTCGTTCACGCCGGCTTCGCGCAGCGACGCGGGTTCGAGCGGCAGGTATTCGCCCGGTGGCGCCGCCGCTTCATTCGTCGCAGGGGCTACCATCCGCTTCACCCGCCCCAGCAACTCGTCGAGCTTCTGGTCGGCCTCGGGCTGACGATTGGCCGATTTTGGCGCGACGGCCACCGCTTTCGGCTCGGTGGCGGCCAGGGCCGCCCAGGCGTCGGCGCCGGTCGCATCGGTTTTACTGATCAGACTTTGCAGCAGGCTGTCGGGCGACGTTTCAGCCATAAAACGAGGGGGTGGGCCGCTGGAGGTTATCGTGCACCAGAACTCTACGTCCCTCCACCGGGCCGTCAAATCGGCAGCCACCGGTGGGCGTTCTGACCCGTTCGAACAACTCGCAAGGCCCGACCCCCTGGGGCGGCAACGGACTTTATGGTCATCTGAGTGTGTTCGTTTTCTCCTTCTCCGTAGCACCGACCGAGAACGCCGCTTTCGGCCACTTCAATCGCTCAACCACGTCGGCCGGGTATCGCCAGCGGTCCGCGTCGGTTGCAAAAAGCTCGATGGCCACTCCCCGCTCGGCAACCAGCGCCATGACCTGCGGCAGGTCGAGAAAGCGCAAGACGTTCAACAGATCGGGTCCAGCAGCATGCGTTACCGGGGGATTAAACAAGGCCAGCGACGACACAGGGGGTTCGAAGAGCGTGGCATACACGGTCGGCACGCTGGTATCCGCGCCGGCGAACAATGCGAGCCGCGCATCGGCATACGTGTTGGCACGGCCCGTCGTCGCGCTCGGCTCCGACGGCATCGAGCGAATCGCCTGCAAGGCGCGGCGCACGTCCCAGGCCTGCATGCCGGCCAGCGTCTGCCCCAACAGCATGAAGCGCCGCCGGTTCTGAATCTGTTTCTGTTCGGTTGCATTCCAGGCATGCGGGCCGAGCCCGCGCGGGAAGAAGAGGACCGCCAGGGCATTGTCGGGCAACGCGGCCGACTCGGTCCCCTCGACAACGGGCGGCAAACCGACCGTGTCGGCCCGATCGCCGAAAGCGTTCCGCAGCCGTGCGAGCATCTTCTGCCCCAGCGGATTGTCGACGCCGATCGAGACATGGACATCGGTCCCATTTTTCAACGGCACGTCACGGCAGACAAACAGGCGCAGCGGCAAGCCCGGCTGACTTTCGAAGTCATAGACCCGTGCGACCAGGTTGCCCTCGCCGGCGGCGGCAACCTCGGTCGGCCGGGCCGGCTGAGACTCCGCTGGCCAGCCCCGAAAGCTCTTTTCCTTGAGCGACGTCAGCCAGCCGTCGCGTAGGGCAACCCACTCATTCTGGTTCTCGGGCACGGGCGGCGCCGCGGCCGACGGAACAAAGACTTCGTGCACGCGAGTGTTGATCTGGTCGGCCGGCGGACCGTCGCGAAATACCTGGAGCTCCTCGGGCGTGAAGTACTTCACTCCCGTGTTCTCGACGAGCGATTCTTCGTCCCCCTTCAAAAAGCGGTTCAACCAGCGGAAGGCGGCAACCTGCAATTCCTGGATGTCCTTATGCCCGCCCGCGCTGATTTGCAGTCCGAGCTTGTCGTCGGCGCCATGCAGCCGATAGATGCGTCGCACCTTCGCATGCAACCGTTCGACGCCATCGAGCGGAAAGATGCCGTCGCTATCGGTATTAGCGATCAACAGGGGGCGAGGCGCCACAAGCGCCGCCACCTGCGCATAATCCCAGCGATAGGTGTTCACCATGAACATGCAGTCGCAGTGCCCTTCCACGCAGCCGTCGACCACATGGTTTTGCAGGTCGGTGATGCCCGCCACGGGCACGGCCGCCTTGATCCGTTCATCGAGGGCGGCGATCCACCAGGAATAGGCCCCGCCGCCCGAGCGTCCCGTCACGCCCAGTCGTTCGCCGTCGACCTCCGGCCGCGACTGCAAGTAGTCGAGCGCACGCACGCAATTCCAGGCCTCGACCCCGGCCGGGGTGTAGCCCCGCGAGTTCCACCACCACATCCCCTCGCGGTAGGTGCCGTGGTGCAAACCCTCGATCTCGCCGAGTTGCAGGGTATCGATCGTCAGGCAGACATAGCCGTTACGCGCAAACCAACCGCCGTGGTGTTGATAGGCCGTCTTGTTGCCATAGCTCACACCGTCCTTCTTCACCTGCGCGTGGCCACAAACGTACAGCACGGCCGGTACCGGCTTGTCGAGTCGCTTGGGCAGATAGAGATTGCCCGTCACATACAGGCCGGGCCGCGATTGGAAGTGCAGGTTTTCGACGGTGAACCACTCGGTCTCGTGCCGGCCGGTGATCGTCGCCTCGAGGTCGGTCCGTTCCGGCCGCGGATCGAGCCCCAACATCTCGGCGAGCTGCCGGCGGTATTCCGCACGTTGCGAAGTCCAATCCTCGAGCGTCTTCACATCTGCCAGGCAATCGTTCGCCAGCTCGGCCGCCTCGGCCCGAAAGCAATCGGCCAGCATACGATCGCCCGGCCCGTCATCGCCGGACGACTCGGCGCCCAGCGACAGAACGAGCGCGCACAGCATCGCCAAGCCCGTTGTTGTCACGATCCCTCGGATGCGGGAAGTGCACATGTTGGACACCCTCATTTCAACAACTCCGCCAGCGCCCCCATCAACACGCCTTCGACTTCGGGTCCGACCCGGGCGACACGCGACGTCTCATAGCCCCCCTGCGAATAGGCGATCGCGGTGCCGATATAGCCAGGGCCGTAGTCGCCGTAGGCCGCCATACAAACGAGCGCATCGGGCCGCAGTTTTTCGGCGGCGAGTTGATATTCGATGAACAGTTCGCCCGGCATGTGTACGAGGTACGCGGGACCGAGTTGCAGGCAACTCAGCTCGATCTTGTGCCCGGCACGGCAACGACGCAGCCAGGCCAGGTCGCGCGCCGCCCGGACGCGTTCGCGCGGGTCGGCCTGCGGATCGCCCAAGGTGGCGCTAAGCTGTGCGTCGTCGAGCGCGTCGCGCGGTGGCAGGGCCACGGCAGCGGTGCGCCAGCGGACCGCGGCCGCCTCGATCGGAAACCGTTTGGTGTCTTCCCAGGCTTTGCGCATGCCGGCGGCCAGCCGCTCTGCCAGGACCGGCCTCATTTCCGGCGAGCCGTCGTTGTACTTGCCGGCCGCCACGTTGCCACTGGCGCCGTTGAAGTGGATGTGCACCAGCTCGGGAGATTGCTTTTCGCGGAGCGCCCGCGCCATGCCGACAAAATCGGCGCTCACGCCGCCGGCCCCGTAAAAACTCTGCGGGTGGGTGGCGTAATAGGTGACCGAGACGAGCGGCCGATCGCCGTTCCAGAAACTGACCAGCCGGCAATCGGGATCGATCGTTCCTTCCGGCTCGGCCCGCACCTGCTCGTCCTGGCAGGAGCTATAGCGGACGAATCTTACCTTGCCGTCGGGTCCGAGCAGGCGGCGATTCGAGGCCACGTCGATGACGCGCCCCAGCCCGGTGCCTATGTGCGTGACCGTTTCGAGCCGGCCCAGCGACTCGCGCACGGCGGCGGCCGCACGGACGATCGCTTCGCGGGCGAACGCCACATGAAAGCAAGCACCCGAGAGGTTCTGTGCGGCGAGCAGTTGTTCGGCTTCGAAGTCGCAACCCGGCGCATCGTGCTGGTGTAAACAGTGGACCGCCACGCGATCGGCCGTCGTACCCGCCGCCTTGGCGATCGCTCCGCGCCACGCGTCGTGAGCACTGTTGCCGATGCCGACCCAGTCGACGGCACAGAGCACGATCGGCGCTTCGTCGGCCACCAGCACAAGTCCGCGCGCCGAAAGCGGATCGACGATTTGGCTGGCGGGCGGGCACAACGAATCACATAGCGGCGCTCCGAGCGGTGGCGTCACGTCGACGTTGAACGTCGCCACCCGCAATGGCTCGGCGGCGTGGGCCGTTGGCACGGCACTCGACGCGAGGCTCCAGAGGATCAGAATTGAGCAGAAATGGGCAAACCTACGGCGAGCAAGAGGCTGGCGAATCATGACGACCGGCGGGGGAGTGGCAGTGTCGTGGGAAGGGGCAAGGGCCATTCTAGTCGCTCGAAAACGTCGAACAAGTTGACGAGGCCCGCGCGGGCAACGCCTGGCAAGTTCTTCGTATCGGCAGCTACGGCGGGAACGATGTCCTTCTACGATGCAGAGACCGGCGAGCGCGGAAGGGGGCATGCCAGATGCTATTCGCGTGGTTGGCCGCCAATGCAATACAAGTAGCCGTCAGAACGGAGGAGCAACTCGCCGTCGTGGACCGCTGGCGTGCCGTTGAATACGCTCGGGTCGAGACGGTTATTCGCCACCATCTTGAACGAGGGCGCAACGGAAAAGATGTAGGCGCCCGCGTCGCGAGAGACGGCGACGATCGTTTTGCCGGCCGCGATCGGCGAGGCATAAAAGGTCGCCTCGCTCGGCGTCAATCGCGTTTTCGCGACGATTTGGCCGGTAGCGGCGTTGAGACAAGCCGCGATACTGCGATCGACGACATAGATGCGCCCATCGTAGAAGAGCGGAGAAGAGATGCCCGACCCGATGCCGTCGGTTCGCCAGACTAGCGAAGGTCGATTCGGGTCGCTGCGATCTGCCACTCGGAGCGCCGCCACAAATCTTGGGTTGCCGCTCGAAAGATAGACGACGCCATCGACCGCGGTGGGGGTGGAAGCCGCGACGGACTCGTCGGTTTGATAGAACCAAAGCTGTCGCCCGCTCTCGCGATCTAATCCCAGCAGGCGCTGCTTTACGTTGAGCAGCACTTCCCGTCCGCCATCAGGCAGATCCACCGGCGTCGGCGTGCTCCAGGAACCGATCACCCGCTCGAATCGCCAAACTTCTTCCCCCGTCTGTTTGTCTAGGGCCAGTAGCGCCTTTTCTTCCACCGCCGCATTGACGAACACGAAGCGGTCGTCGACCGTCAGCGAGGCAGCCGAACCCCAATTATGAACCCGGCTGCCCACCCTATGATGCCAGAGTTGCTTGCCTGTCAGGTCGAAGGCAAAGACCCCCGAGTTCTCAAACGAAGCATAGACCCGTTGGCCGTCGCTAGCGGGCGTGCTGGTCGCGTAGCCGTGCTGCCGGCGAAAGTCGGCGTAGTTGTCGACCACTTCCTCGGCCGGTATGTCTCGTTGCCAAAGCCGCTGCCCGTCATGGCGGTCGACACAAACCAAGTGGCGGACCAGGTTCCGAGGGTCGCCGGGCGAACGTTCATCGACCCCATAGCCACTGTAGGCCGTCAAGAAAACCTGGTTGCCCACAACGATCGGACTCGATCCGCCAGGTCCTGGCAGTTCGTAGCGCCACCTCACATGCCGGGTAGGATCCCACTCGTCTGTGAGTGCTGCGGAGCCGTGCGCGGAGCCACTTGGGCCGCGGAATTGTGGCCAGTCCTTCGAAGCTTCAGCCGCTTCAGCCAGACAAGCAACGCGCTGCCCGACAATGAGCAGGAGCAACACGTTGCGCGCTACTCCGCAGAATATCTTGTACCCGAGCTGTCGATTCATATCTAGAAATCCGCCTCTGCCTGATTCGTTGATTGCGAAATCGGGCTCGCGTTTCGTTTTCAAGCGATTCTCCGAAGACCGCCGCCCCGTCCGCAGAAAACAGCACCCGCGCATTGTAGCAGCCGCCGACGCGAGTACGGCGAGACCCTCCCTGGATTTCGTCGCCACACCCGCGTACGCTGAACACAATAACCCGCTGACATTCTCGGCTGACGGTCTCTTTAATCACGACATCGATCAACATTTGCCACCCCGTCCGTTCCAACTGTCGGCGGGCGAGCAAAACTACGACGGTGGCCGGCCCTTAGGTGTGCCATGTTGGTCCGACTCATGCGGGGCCCGATCGGCAACTGGCCGGCAAGAAAGACGATTTGATGACTTCGCCCGTGAGCGTCCTGGCGCGCTGCCTATTCTGTTTGCTGTCGTTCGCCGTCAGCCTGCCGGCTTTCGGGGAGGTGCCGCCGCTTTGGTCGCTCGAAGCACTCGATGACCCTCGCGTTCCGGCGACCGCCAGCGAAGTGGCAAACCCCATCGACGCCTTCCTCGCCGCAAGCCAGGAGGCCCACGCGCTCAAGCCAGCCGGCATCGCCGACCGCGCGAGCTTATTGCGCCGCGTCTACCTCGATCTGATCGGTCTGCCACCGAGCCCGGCCGATGAGGCGGCCTTTCTCGATGACCAATCGCCCGATGCCTATCAGAAGGTGGTCGATCGCTTGCTCGCCAGCGAGCAGCATGGCGTGCGCTACGGCCGCCACTGGCTCGATGTGCTCCGTTACGCCGATGCCGACGAAAACATGCGCGCCGCCCCCGGCATTCACCTATGGCGCGATTGGGTGATTCGTGCTCTCAACAACGACCTGCCGTACGACCAGTTCGTGCGCGCCCAGTTGACCGGTTATCGCACCACCAGTCGGACGGCGATGACAGCGACCGGCCAACGTTTTCGCGTCGAGCCCCGGCCCGACGACCTGTTCGCGCTGGGGTTTCTGGCGCGCGGCGCGGTGCTGCGCGACGGCGGCGGCAGCCAAGAGCTGGCGCTGTCCGCGGTTGAGACGGTATCGTCGGCGTTCATGGGGCTGACCGTCGGCTGCGCCAAGTGCCACAATCACTTCTACGATCCGATCACGCAGCGCGATTTCTACGCCATGAAGGCGCTGTTCGATCCCCTCGTCTTGCGCAAGGTGCTCTTGGCGACGCCGGCCGAGATGATCGAGCACGGCAACGCGCTCGATGCGCTCGACGCCCAACGGGCGGCGATCGAGGGTCCGCTGCAAACGTTGATCGCGCCCTATCATCAAAAGCTCTACGATGAGCGCGTGGCCATGCTGCCAGGCGACGTGCAGGCGATCATTCGCAAGTCGGAAAAGGAGCGATCGCTCGCCGAACAAAAGATCGCCGACGATTACTATCCTGTTCTGCGGATCGATTCTGGCAAGCTGGCCGAAACCATGCCGCCCGAGACGCGGAAGCAATATGAGGAACTTCAGCGGCGGCTTGACGGTCTTGGCGGCGGTCGACGCTCGGACGGGCTGCCTGCCTTCTGGACCGTTGAGGTCGATCCGAAGAAGGCCGAGGAGACGAGCTATGTGCTGACCAGCGGTGACTCGGAGCGGCCCGAGAAAGACAAGCCGGTCGAGCCGGGTTGGCCATTCGCGCCGTCACAGATCGACTTTCGCGAGGGGAAGATCGAGGCCTTCGCCGACTGGCTGACCGACCCGGCGAATCCACTCTTTGCGCGCGTGGCCGTCAATCGCATTTGGCAGTGGCACTTTGGCGAAGGGCTGCACGCGTCGCCGAGCGATTTCGGCAACCTGCCCGACGCGCCTGAGCATCGCGAGTTACTCGACTGGCTGGCGGCCGAGTTCATGAAATGTGGTTTTCGCATGAAGACGATCCATCGGCTGATCGTCACGTCGCAGGCGTATCAACGAGCGTCGGCGGCCGAACCGGCACTGGTGACCGTCAACGAAAAGATCGATCCGCTCAACCGGCATCTCTGGCGCTTCCCGTTGCGGCGGCTCGAAGCCGAGGCGGTGTGGGACTCGATCTTTGCGGCGGCCGGAAGGCTCGATCTGTCGATGGGCGGCCCGTCGTTTGATGTTCGCCCCTCTGGAGATCGGCGGAGACGAGAGTCCAGAACATCGGGGGCCCCGGCCGGCAGCCGCCGCGCAGCCTATATGGTTCGCGGTTATTCGACCAGCCGCGACGTGGTGCCGCATTTCTTGCAGGCGTTCGATGTCGAAGATGGCCGCGCGCCCTGTCCCATGCGAACGCAAACGGTGACGGCGCCGCAGGCGCTCTTTCTGATGAACAACGACGCCATCGAACGGGCCGCGACGCAGTTGGCCGAACGGGTCAAGCAGGAGGCAGCCGGCGGCTTAGCCGACGCCGTAGACCTGGCGTATCGCCTCACGCTCGCTCGCCGTCCCACGACGCTCGAGCGCGAGCGGGCACTCTCCTACTTGGGCGACGATCCCGGCCGCCTCAAGGGCCTCGCTTGGCTGTTATTCAACCTCGATGAGTTTCTCTACGTGCGGTAATGCCATGACGATAAAGGACCTTTACCCTTGTGGCCGGATTTCTCGACGTGCGATGCTCCACCAAGCGAGCGGCGGCTTTTTAGGCGTCGCGCTCGGCGGCCTCTGGGCCGAGGCCGGAGAAATCGCTGATGCGCGGCATGAACCGCAGTTGCCGCCCAAGGCGAAGTCCGTGATCTTCCTCTTTATGTGCGGAGGCGTCAGCCATATCGACACCTTCGATCCGAAGGGGAACAAGTACGCGGGCCAACTGATCGACGTGGTCGGCTTCGGCGACAACCGTGCCGAGATGAAACGGCCCGTGATCCATTGCCCGCGCACTTTCACCCGATACGGCGAGTCGGGTATCCCCGTCTCTGATTGGTTCCCGCACATCGGCGGTGTAATCGACGAAATCGCCGTTGTGCGCTCGATGTGGTGCCATGAAAGCAACCATTTTCCGGCGGTCATCGAGACCTGTAGCGGTCACCGCGGCCGCCAATTCGACCATCCGGCGTTCGGAAGCTGGATCGTTCATGCGCTGGGTAGCGCCAACGACAACTTGCCGACGTTCGTGAACATCGGCCGGCCTTCGTCGCCCGTGCAGTTGACCGGAGGCTATCTTGGGGCCACGTTTGCGGCCACTCCGTTTCAGCCGGGGGCGACGCCGGTGCCGAACCTCTATCCACCCTCCGGCACGTCGTCCGCTGAGCGTGACCGGCAGATGCAGGCCCTGGCCGATTTGAACCGCGAATTCCGCGAGCGCTACGCCGCGAACTCATACATCGCCGCGCGGGCCAAGGCGTACGAACTCGCGGCCCGAATGCAGCTTGCCGCCCCCGAGGCGGTCGATTTCTCGGACGAGCCGCAGCACGTGCAATCGCTGTACGGCGTTGGCGAGTCGGCCACCGACGATTTCGGTCGGCAACTCTTGCTGGCCCGGCGACTGGCGGAACGCGGCGTACGTTTTATCCAGGTCTGTCACGCCGGCGGCGGCAACGGCGCCTGGGACGCCCACGGCGATATCCAATCGCACGGCCCGCTTTGTCAAGCGACCGACAAGCCGATCGCCGGGCTGATCAGCGACCTCAAGCAGCGCGGCATGCTCGACGAAACGCTCGTCGTCTGGTCCAGCGAATTCGGCCGCAGCCCTTGGTCACAGAATACCACCGGCCGCGACCACAATCCGCGTGGCTACACCGTGTGGCTGGCCGGCGGCGGCGTGAAGGGCGGCACTGTGCACGGAGCCACCGATGAGTTCGGCTACAAGGCCGTCGAGGACCGGCACTATCACAGCGACCTGCACGCCACCATCCTGCGACAACTCGGCCTCGATCACACGAAAATGGCGGTCCATGTCCTCGGCCGAACCATGAAGCTGGTCGAAGAGGGAGGCCCGATCAATGCCATCTTGAGTTGAGCCTGCGAACGGTTCCGATCGCCGCACGTTCCCCTCAACGCCCATCTTCTCGACAGCAACGAAAAGAAGAGCTGGGGAACTAGGATTCGAACCTAGACTAAATGGTCCAGAGCCATTCGTGCTACCGTTACACCATTCCCCAATTGCGTGTCGCCGATCATCCGCCTTCGACCACAGGTCCGACCGACGAGAACCTGCCAAAAACGGGCGGCAGAGATGCGCCACTATCAGGTCAGAGTAGCGCCATAGCCGGCCTCCGTCAAGGTCAAGCGCGACACGGTGTGGACTGCGAGCGCACCTTGCGGTTTGCGATTGGCATGGCGTTCGTCGTCGGAGCCGGGGAAATTAGCGATGCCCCGGGAGGGAGCCCGGTAAACTGCCCTTCGACATGGAGGTTTCGAGAATGAGTTTGTTGCGAGCAAGAGGGAACGCCTGAAGCAGGTTGCCGCGGAAGTGCAGGAAATCATGGGCGGGCGCGTCCATCCGGATGGGCGACCGATGACGTTTTCAGAATTGGGAGACGAGTGCATCGAAGCGGGTGACCTGCTTACTGCCGGGGTGATCGAGCGATGGGTCGCTCAGCGGAAAACCCTTGTCCAAGTTGTCAGCGACCGGGCACGCGTCTGCCGGATGATGAAGTTCGTGTGCTACAGACCGATCGGGGCGAGGTTGGTTGGATGGAACCGGCTTTCTTCTGCCGCTCCTGCCGGCGGTCTTTTTTCCCCTCGCTCGGTTGAATTGGGTTTGGCCGTGTGTTGCGTCGGAATGTTAAATATAAATCGGGAAATTTTCCGGGTTCGAAGGTATGGCTGGGAAGTGCTATTTGCAGTTGCCTTCGACCGGTGGTCGTTCGCCGTGCGGCTAGTGCCCCGGCTACCGCTGAGGGGCGGCATTGTTGTTGCACGGTGTACCTGCGCCGATGCACCATCGTGGGTCAAGCTGCTGTGTCAGTCAGGTATGAACCGAGGTGAACCATGTTCCGATTGAAACGCGCCTACGAGCCGGCTTCGCCCGACGACGGTTGCCGCATCCTCGTCGAACGTCTCTGGCCGCGGGGAGTGAGCAAGGATCGGGCAGCGATCGATCTCTGGCTCAAGGACATCGCGCCGAGCGCGGCATTGCGGAAGTGGTACGGACACGATCCGGACCGGTGGACGGAGTTCCGCCGTCGCTACTGGGCCGAATTACGGTCCGATCGCGAGGCGGTGAGTGAGCTTCGTACAAAGGGGCGGGGTGCCAAGGTCACGTTGGTGTATGCGGCGCATGACGAAGAGCACAGCGGCGCTCTAGCACTAAAGCAGTTTCTCAGCCGGCCGAAACGTCCCGCGGTGAAGAAGAAGAGATCGTCGCGGAATCCAAAATGAACCTCGTGGTTTCGGTCGCCCTCCCCTAACCTCTCCCGGCGATCCGGCGGCAGAGGGACAACGAAGTTGAATCCGGCGGGCGAGAGTTTAGAATACGCATAAGCGCGTGCAGTCCCCGCCGCGCTAAGCTCGCCGCATCAAGCCCGCCGCCAACGTATAAAACAAGGTCCGATCGACCTGGGATGCCGTCCATGAACGCCGACCGCCGATCGCTGGCATCGTCGTCCTGTAACTCCGACACGGAGCGATTCCGTCTTGAGCATGTGCACCAGCAGACCCGCCGGCATTTTTTGCGAGATTGCCAGCTCGGTCTGGGGGCGGCGGCGCTGTCGTCGCTGTTGGGGGGCGGCTCGGCGGCCGCGGGAACGGGCGTCGTCAACCCCTTGGCGCCGCGGCTGCCGCATTTTGCTGCCAAGGCGAAGCAAGTCATCTATCTGCATCTGACGGGTTCGCCGCCACACCTCGACCTGTACGACTACAAGCCCGAGCTGGTCAAATTCGATGGCCAGCCGTGCCCCGAATCGACGATCAAGGGCAAGCGGTTTGCGTTCACTTCGGGCACTCCGAAGCTGCTCGGCACGCCGCGAGAATTCGCCCCCTACGGGCAAAACGGTGTTTGGTTATCCGACGCTTTGCCCAATCTGCAAACGGTGGCAGACGAGCTATGCATCATTCGTTCGATGACGACGGACCAGTTTAACCACGCGCCGGCCGAATTGCTGCTCTACACCGGCTCACCCCGCTCGGGTCGGCCGTCGATGGGGGCCTGGGTCACCTATGGGCTCGGCTCCGAGAACGAAAACCTGCCCGGTTTTGTTGTGCTCATCTCCAGCGGGGTGCAGCCCAACGGCGGCAAGAACTCGTTCGGTAGCGGGTTCCTCCCCTCTGTGTTCCAGGGCGTACAGTGCCGCTCGAAGGGCGACCCCGTACTTTATGCGTCGGATCCGGCTGGCATGGATCGTAGCGTGCGCCGCGAAACTCTCGATGCCTTGCGCGATCTGAACGAGATGCAGGCCCGCGACATGGGCCACCCCGAGACGCTCACACGGATCGCGCAGTATGAACTGGCCTTTCGCATGCAGACGGCGGTGCCCGAGGTCATGGACATCACGCGCGAAACACAGGCTACGATCGACGCCTACGGCGCACAGCCCGGTGCGGCGAGCTTCGCCAACAACTGCCTGCTCGCCCGGCGACTGATCGAACAGGGCGTGCGCTACGTGCAGCTCTTCGACTGGGGCTGGGATTTTCACGGCACCGGCGGCGATTCGGACATCAAGGACGGTCTGACCAACAAGTGCGCCACCATGGATAAACCGGTGGCGGCGCTCATCAAGGATCTCCGGCAGCGCGGCATGCTCGACGAGACACTGATTATCTGCGGCGGCGAGTTCGGTCGCACGCCGTTCCGCGAAGGTCGCACCGCGGCGAGCGCCCTGTTGGGCCGCGACCACTATCCCGACGTGTTCACCATGTGGCTGGCCGGCGGCGGCGTGAAGGGTGGTTACACGCACGGCGAGTCCGACGAACTCGGCTTTGCCGTGGCCCGCGACAAGGTGCACATCCACGACCTGCAAGCCACGATCTTGCACCTGCTCGGCTTCGACCACACGCGGCTCGTCTATCGCTTCCAGGGCCGCGACTACCGCCTGACCGACGTCCACGGCGAGATCGTCCGACCGCTCCTGGCCTAAACCGTCGCTCCCAAGAGTCACCCACAGGCCGGTGCTACGGCGCACACGGCTTCGCACCTCGGCGGTTGCCCATCATGGCTCGACGGTTTCTCCGCCGACGGTTTCTTTACTTTTTTCTCGAAGGTCGGCAAAAACCGATCGGGCTGCCTCGGATAGGCCCTTCCCCCTCTCGTCGAGGGTTCAATCGCTAGCTGATGACACCCTTGCGCGTTTCCTGACCTAGCCTAAATTTGTCGAAAGTTGTCTTTTTTCACCAGGAAGATCGTCCACATGGGGCAGCCTCGCCGTTCGTTCAAAGGGTTCTTTTTCCGCGGTAACAGCAACTCCCAGAGTCCGCGGCGGAACCGCCTGCGGCGCGCCACGCTCGAGGCGCTTGAAGGCCGCGATATGCCGGCCACGCTGACCGTCAATTCGCTCTCCGACGCCGTCTCGCCCCCGGCTGGTGACGTGACCTTGCGACAAGCGATCATCGCGTCGGAGACCGGCGGTACCACGGCGCTCGGACAGACAGGCACCGGCAACGACACCATCGTCTTCGCGGCCGGGTTGAGCGGTACCATCGATCTGAGCCAGGTGGGCGACACGTCGCTCGGCCCCAGCGCTCTCATCATCGACAATAACGACCAACTCACCATCGACGGCGGCTCGAGCGGTATCACCATCGAGCGCGATTCTTCGGTCGCGAACCTGCGGCTTTTCAACGTGGCGGCGGGCGCCAGCCTGACACTCGAATCTCTGACGTTGGCCAACGGTCAGGCGACGGGAGCGGATGGCGGCGATACCGGCTACGCGAGCGGCCAGGGTGGCGGCGGCGCGGGACTGGGTGGTGCCGTATTCAACGAAGGAACGCTGAACCTGGTGCAGGACACACTCACGGGCAACGGGGCCCAGGGGGGAGCCGGCGGTACTGTCCCGAGCGCGGGAATTGCTGGCGGCGCTGCCGGCGGCGGGCCCAACGGTGGTGCGGGCGGAGCGTTTGGATCTCCGGTTGGACAGAGCGGCACCGCAGGTGGGTTCGCCAGCGGCGGCGGCGGCGGCGGTCCAGGCGAGGGCTTGGGGATTCCGCCAACTTCCGGTTTCGGCGGCGACGGCGGAGCGGGCGGATTTGGCGGTGGTGGCGGCGGCGCTGGGCCCGCAGTGGGAGGTCCCGGCGTGGATGGAATTGGCGGCGCGGGCGGATTCGGTGGTGGCGCGGGCGGCGGAGGGAGCTTCGGCGATTCGGGCGGCGGCGGCGCGGGCATGGGTGGCGCCGTATTCAACGAGGCCGGCACCGTAAGCGTGACCAACTGCACATTTTATGCAAACACCGCGACGGGTGGCGCTGCCGGCGGCAGCGATTCCGAGGCTGGCGAAGGACTCGGCGGTGCCCTCTTCAACCATAACGGCACCGTCACGGTGTTGAGCACTACCATTTCTGGCAACTCGGCGGACTTCGACGGCGGCGGCATTTACAATCTGGGTGACGGTGCTACCGCGACACTCGCCGTCTCCAACACGATTCTTTTTGGCGACACGAGTGCCAATACGGCCGACCTGACTGCCGAAATCAGCGGTGCGGGTGGCAGCACGAACACGACCAGCGGCGTTGGCGACCTGATCGGTTCGGCCATGGGCTTCGTGGGGACGGTCGTCAGCAGCACCGACCCTGGGCTGGGTTCCTTGGCCAGCAACGGTGGGCCGACGCAAACGATGGCCATTGCCGCCGGCAGTTCGGCCGCGGGGGTGGGCAACGTCGCGGCGGCCACCGGCCTGACCACCGACCAACGCGGCGCGCCGCGCATCACCGACGGCAGCGTCGATATCGGAGCGTTTCAGATCGACCCGGCACCCACCGCGAGTGCGGGTGGGCCGTATCAGATCTATGTCGGCGGCTCACTGCAACTCAATGCCGTGGCCACCGGCAATTCGCTCACCTACAGTTGGGACATCAACGGTGACGGCACCTTCGGCGACGCCACGGGCGCGAGCCCCACGCTCACGTGGAGCCAGCTGAACGCGCTGGGCATCACGGGCCCCTTCACTACCGCCAATCTCGCTGTCGAGGTGAGCGATGGCTTCAATGCGCCGGTCACCTCGGCGCCAACCACGCTAGGGGTTTCGTCGGCGCCCGTGGTGCTCACGCCCAACGAGCGATTCGTGACGGCGCTCTACTTGGCCCTTTTCGACCGGCATGTCGATGCGGGTGGATTGACCTTCTGGTCGAATCAGCTTGCTAACGGTGCCAGCCGCACGCAGGTCGCTCTGTGGTTGGAGGCAAGCACGGAATATCTGACCGTCGAGGTCAACGCCGCGTTCGAGCGTTACTTGCAGCGCGAGGCGGATCCTGCCGCGGTTACCAACTTTGTAACGCTGCTCCAGCATGGTGCCACACTCGAGCAGCTCGACATCGCGATCCTCGGCTCGCAAGAGTATTTTCAGGTGCGCGGCGGAGGGACGAATGCCGGTTTCCTGAACGCCCTGTTCGAAGACGCGCTCGGACGCGGCATCGATCCGACGAGCCAGACCTTTTTCACCAACGAGCTCGTCTCGGGCGTGTCGCGTGGGGCGATCGTCTGGGGCGTGTTGAACAGCCTCGAGTACCGGCAAGACGTGATCAACGGCATCTACCAAGAATATCTCGGTCGTGCCGCCGACCCGACGGCGATGGCGGCTGCACTCGAAGAGCTCGATTTCGGCATGTCGCCGGCCGGGTTGATCGCCCAGACGGTCGGCTCCCTAGAATATTTCAATCGCGTGCAGGTAACGTGATAGCTACCACGAACGCAGTCGCTCGAGCCTCGTGACGTACAGCAACGGCTGACGGCACTCGCTGCGGATGTCGCCTCAGCGAATTCTGCGCTCGATCGAAACGTCGCCATCACACGCATCGCGCGCGCCTTGCGCCGTTCGGCAATGAGTGTCAATGCGCAGGCGCTGCGCGAGGCGCACGCCTAAGACCCGTGGTGACCTGCATTGCACTTCTCTGGTGGTATGCTCTGCGGCTCAACGCGTCGAGCGGACGCACGTTTATCAAGCAAGGACGCTCAACTGAGATTCACCAGTTCACCAAGTTCTCGCATACGGCCCAAACGCAAGCCGGAATATTCGTTCTTTAAGGATGTGTTTAGCAGGCACGCAAAAGTTGCCGAAATGCATTCGCAGGGGGATAAGAACGCCGGGTTGTTTTGGCTTTGGGCAATTCCGCACGCAACCCGCTGCGCGTCTCGCAAGACGTCCCTCCCTGAACGACGTTTTTGCATCGAGCATTCGCCGGCATCGCCCGTTTGAGGGCTCCACGAAGCCGGTGGTTGCTTTTCAGCTTCTCCAGCTCACCGAATCCACCGGATCATCGCTTATGGATTTTCCCGCCGGCATCGACATCGTGCGCGCCTCGAAGACTTCGGCCAAGCGACGCAGCTCTGGGCGAACATCTTTTCGTCATCGTGTGCGGCGCGATACCGAGTTGCTCGAAGGGCGAACGCTCCTCTCGGCCGTGAGTTGGAACGTACTCTCGGATACGACCGGTTCGTCGCCCGGCGATCCCTACAGTCTGCGCGGGGTCGCCCTCTCCAACGACGGCTCGAACCTCTATGCCGGCTACATCCATTCGTCGGGGATCGACGAGATCTCCACGACCAACTCGGCCGTGGGCGCCAGCGTCTCCACTCCCGATGAGCAGCCCAAGGGGCTCGCCACCGACGACCGCGGTAACGTCTATGCGACGTTGAATACGGGGAGCGCGGCGACCAGCCAACCTTGGATGATTTACAGCAGCGACCTCGTTCCGGTCTCCGGGACGAACTTCATGTCGGCCACAACCGACCCCAAACAGCTCTCCGGCATGGCCGTGCAAAAGCTCGACGGGCATTATTATCTCTACATCAGCAGCAATAAGGGCGCGGGGACGATCGAGCGTTGGAACGTCGACGATCCATCGGACCCGGTTCTCGATACGAGTTGGGGCACGAACGGCATCATCGACCTGCAATCGTCGTCATTCGGCCTGGGTGCGAACAGCTACGTGAACGGCCTGGTGGTCGACACCGACGGCACGATTTACGCCACGGGCGGCGTGAGCACGACCGACCGCGGCGACACCGTCTTCAAGATCTCGCCCAACGGGCTCTCGGTCGAAGGCACGGCCTCGGTCAGCGGCGCGATGGACGACGCCCTCGACGGCGGACAACTCTACGTCACACAATACCTCGGCCCCGATTCCGAGATCGCTGTGCTGAATACGTCGGACCTCTCGTTGTCCGGCACGATCACCGACAGCCCGAAGGGCGCCTATGCCAACACGACGCCCGATTCGCAGGGCTACGATGCCGGCTACAGCGGCATCGCCATCAGCACGAGCGGCCAGATCTATGTGGCCGAGCAATTGTACACCGACAACAATGACGGGCTGTTCCACGATCGCGTTCTCGTCTCGTCGCCAATAGCCGCGCCGACGATCACGAGTGCCAATGCCGCGTCGTTCACTGCCGGCACATCGGGCAGTTTTACGGTCGATAGCTCGGGGAGCCCGACGGCATCGTTGAGCGAATCGGGCACCTTGCCGCCAGGCGTCAGCTTCACCGACAACGGTGACGGCACCGCCACGCTGACGGGTATTCCTGATAGCGGCAGCGGCGGCGTCTACACGATCGCGATCTCTGCTCAGAGCTATGCCGGAGTATCCACGCAGTCGTTCACTCTCTCGGTCGATCAACCGCCCGCGATCAGCAGTGCCGGCACGACCAGTTTTCAGGTGGGCTCGACGGGAACGTTCACGGTGACCACGACGGGCACGCCGGCGGCAGCGCTCACGGAAAAGGGGACCTTGCCCAGCGGACTGACGTTCGTCGACAACGGCAACGGCACCGCTACGCTGAGCGGCAAACCGGCGGCCGGCACACAGGGAAGCTATCCCATCACGATCACGGCGAATGACGGTGTCGCTCCCAACGCCACGCAGAGCTTCACGCTCGTCGTGAATGCGGCACCGGCCATCACCAGCGCCAATGCGACGAGCTTTGCGCAAGGTTCTTCGAACTCCTTCACAGTCACGGCCACGGGTAGTCCTACCGCCACATTGAGCGCGAGCGGTACTCTGCCCACCGGGGTGACGTTCGTCGACAACGGCAACGGCACGGCTACCCTCAGTGGCACGCCGAGCGGCGCGGCGGGCAACTTCACGCTCACGATCACGGCCCACAACAGTGCTCTGCCCGATGCCACGCAGACGTTTATCCTGACCGTCGTGCCAGCCACGATTTCGTCGGAGCCGACGGGCCCCTCGAATCCGACGACGCAGAGCTTGCCGACGATCGGCTACCTCGCGGGAAATCCGGGCGATGGGTCGGCTCAGACGTTCATCCAGAATCTTTACCAAGAGCTGCTCGGACGCCAAGCAGACGGCGCCGGACTCTCCTTCTGGACGGTCTATTTGGCCGAACACTCGACGGCCTCGGCGCGGCAGCAGGTGATCACCTCGTTCTTGAACTCGGCGGAATACAAGCTGCATTGGGTGGCAGTGGTCTACGAAACCCTCTTGGGCCGGGCACCGGAGGCGGGAGGATTGCAATACTGGGCCCAGTTGATGGGCTCGCCGGCCACGCCCGGCAGTCATGACGGCGGCGCGGACGAAAAGTCGATACTCACCGCGATCCTCGGTTCCGACGAGTTCTATATCAGGTCTGGCAATACCGCACAGGGTTTCGTGACCGCCCTTTACAATGACCTGCTGGGTCGGTCACCGGATGCCACCGGTCTCGCCTCTTGGTCCAATGCGCTGACCGCCCAGCCCGGCAACCGCCAAGCGGTGGTGCAAGAGATTCTGGACAGCCCCGAGTTCAACCATCTGCTGCTCGACACGTTCTATCCGGCAGCGGGTGGCACGGCGAACAATCCGCTGCCGGTGCCCGGCACGGGCGTGCCGAGCGGTTCGTCGGACCTGGCCATCATCACGGGCGACGGCTGGGAGAGCTTGTACTTCCAGGGGCCGTTCGCTGGCTCTCCGCAGGCCAATGACGTGTTCTACGTGGCCCTGATGAGCGGGGCCCAATGGGACGACGTGCAATTCGAAATGCTCAACAGCGCCCAATACTACGCCAACTCGAACCGTCCCGTGACTAGAGTGTGACGTAGTAGCTCTCACTTAGGCCGTGTGAAAAGTCTTCAGGGAGTGAGCACGATCTTCCCGGACAAAGGCGTCTTCTCTTCCACCAGGCGATGAGCTTCGGCCGCCGCCGAAAGGGGCACGACGCGATCGATGCGCACTCGCAGCCTGCCGGCGGAGAACCAACCGTTGATCTCCGCGGCACTCGCATCCAATTCGGCCGGCGTGGCGTGCGTGACCGCGAACCCGTGCATCGTGCAACCCTTGACATAGAACGGCCCGACGGGGAACGCTGGGCGGGCTGTCAGGCCCGACATGAGGATCAGTCGGCCGTCGCGTGCGATGCTCGCCACCGCCGCGTCGAAGTCCGGCTTACCCGACATGTCCCAGTAGATGTTCACGCCCTCCCGTGCAAAGCCCGCGAGCGCCTGAGCGACGTCGTCGGTACGGTAATTGGCAACGGCTTCTGCACCCAACGATCGGCACCATTCGAGACCATCGGCGCTGCCGGCCGTCGCAAAGATGCGTAGCCCGCGTGCCTTGGCCAATTGAATGACGGCGGAGCCGACGCCTCCCGATCCGCCGTTCACGAAGATTGTCTCGCCTTCGACCGGCCGCGCCCGTTGTAGACCGACGCAGGCGGTCGATCCGGAATGAACGAATGCCACGGCCTCCTGAGCGTCGATGCCCGCTGGCAAGGCGTAGAGCAACGTCTCTTGAGTGACGATATATTCCGCGAACGTCCCTTGGCGGCCATCGTAACCCTGGTTGTGACACCATACCCGGTCGCCCGGCCGAAAGCGCGTAACAGCGGGGCCGAGCTCGGCCACCCTGCCGACCATGTCTCGTCCGACGATGAACGGGAACGGCAGCGGAATCGAGAACTGTCCGGAGCGGATGTAGACGTCGATCGGATCGACCGTGACCGCATCGACCCGCACGCGGACGTCCGCCGGCCCCATTTTCGGCACTGGCAGTTCACCGTAGCGTATCTGATCGGGTGCGCCGACTCGTTCGATGTACGCGGCCTTCATGGCCTTATCAGAACGCGTTGTCACGACGGTCGCAATACGAAGATGGTTGGCTCGGCGGCTTGGCGATCTCTGCCCCGTATGCGTCACAACTGGCGCAAGAAGGCCACCAGATCGGCTTTGTCTTGCTCTTCGAGTTTGAGACCCTGCACGATGTTGAAGAACTCGACGACGTCTTCCAGCGTCAGGCAGCGACCGTCATGCAGGTAGGGCGGGCTGTCTTTGATGCCGCGCAGCGTGAAGGCTTTCATCGGGCCATCGCCGGCTTCGTCCTTCAAGAACCGCTCGAGGTGCAGGTCGTGCAGGTTGTTGTCGAGATAGAACGGCGCCGGATGGCAGACAGAACATTGTGCCTTGCCGAAGAAAAGCTTCTCGCCACGCAGCTCACTCTCGGTCGCCTTGTCTGGATCGAGCCGGCCCGTCAGCGTCAGCTTGGGCGCGGGCGGGAAATCGAGCATGTTCTGGAACTGCGCCATGTGCGTGACTTGGATGCGGTCCAGCACGTTCATCCCCTTCTTCATCGCATGGATCGGGTCGCCGTTGAAGTAGGCCGTCCGCTGTTCGAACTCGGTAAAATCCTCGACCGACCGCAGGCTCCGCTTCGAGCCGTGGATCTGCTGGTTGAATACGCCGCGCAGGCTCACCGTATCGAGCCGCATGCGTCGCTCTTCGGGGCGGGTGTCCGGGTTGATATGGAATTGGCCGGACGTATGGCCGTTGGTATGGCAGTCGAAACACGTCACACCGAGGCTCGGATGAAGCGTCTTGCGATCGCCCGTCGCATTGAATTCTTCCTGCGGGAAGGGAGTGACCAACAGCCGTAAGCCGTCGAGTTGAACCGCGGTCAAGAGGTCGGCGAACAGATCGTAGTAGTTGTTGATCGACACCACTTCGCCTCGCGAGACGTCGCCCAGTTCAGGGCGGTTCTGTAGGTACATGGCCGGCGGAAATTCCGGCAAGAAGGCCTCGGGCAGATCGAATTCGACGTCGTAGCGCTCCAGGCGGGGAAACATCTTGATCTGCATCGCCGGAAAGACCTGCCCGCCCAAGCCGCCGCCTTGCGCGGGATGCGGTAGCGCCTTGTAGGGGAAGATGTCTTTTTCGCGGATATCGTCGGCGTCCATACCCGCAAGTGCGTCCCAATCGACCCCCTTGGGCAACTTGGCGGTCGGACCGACCGGCAGCGGTTTGCCTCGCGTCATCTTCGCTTCGGGATCGAGCTTCGGCTCCAGGTGATAGCGGGCCTGCAAGAGTTTCTTTTGTGTGGCCATGAGCTTGGGCTTGCCCTCCACGCCCATCTTGTAGACGTCCTCGAACGTCATCCCTGGCTTCATGGCGCCGAGCGAGTCTCGATAGAAATCGAAACCGCGCATCTGCCCCTCGTCCTGCTGGTCGGACAGATCTTTGGTGGTGGGCAACGCCTTGCTCCGCCCGAAGACGTCGGACAGATCGTGCTTGGTCTTCTTCTGTTCGGGCCGTTCGATCGGCACTTCTGCCGACGTTTGCGCATCGACCACGGCATCGCGAGGCGCCTTTTTCCGTGTCGCTTGTTTATTTTCCTGTGCCTGGGCAAACAGGGCGAACGTTGACAAGACAGTCATCGAGGCGACGCAGAGAGAATTCTTGAACATACCGCACGTTCCTTTCACTGAGTTCTATCGAGGCGTGTGGGCGGTGGGCCGCGACACTTAGACCAAGCGTCACGAGTGCTCGGCCGGTTTCCACGCGACGATCGCCAGGGGCGGGAGGGTGACGTTCAACGAATGGGACCGACCGTGGACGGCAATCGGAACGGCTTCGACACCGCCGGCATTGCCCATGCCGCTGCCGCCGTAATACTGAGCGTCGCTGTTGAGCATCTCGCGCCACCAACCGCCTCGCGGCACACCCAACCGATAGTTGTGCCGCGGCACGGGAGTGAAGTTGCAGACGACCACGATTCCCGTCCGATCGCTCTTGCCGATCCGTACAAAGTTGAGCACGCTGCTTTCGGTGTCGCAACAGTCGATCCATTCGAAACCGCCGGCCTGGACGTCCTGCTCATAAAGGGCAGGCTCCTGGCGATAAAGGCGGTTCAGATCGGCCACCCAATTGAGAATGCCCTGGTTCCGCGTGTCGCCGAGCACTTCCCAATCGAGCTGTCCTTCATGGTTCCATTCACGTCGCTCGGCGAACTCGTCTCCCATGAACAGCAGCTTTTTTCCAGGCAGGGTGTACATGTAACCGTAGAGCAGCCGCAGGTTGGCGAACTTCTGCCACTCGTCGCCCGCCATCTTGTCCCAGATCGAGCCCTTGCCGTACACCACCTCATCGTGCGACAGCGAGAGGACGAAGTTCTCCGAGTACTGGTACATCGCCCGGAACGTGAGCGAGTTGTGCTCGTACTTGCGATAGATCGCGTCCTTTGCCATGTAGCGCAGCGTGTCGTGCATCCAGCCCATGTCCCATTTCAGGCCGAAGCCCAGGCCACCCACGTAGACTGGCCGCGAGACCATCGGCCAGGCGGTCGATTCCTCGGCGATGGTCTGCACATCGGGATAGGCCTGATAGATCTGCTTGTTGAACTCCCGCAAGAATCCGATGGCCGCCAGGTTTTCGTTGCCGCCGTGCTCGTTGGGAACCCATTCGCCAGGCTTGCGCGAATAGTCGAGATAGAGCATCGAGGCCACCGCGTCGACGCGCAAAGCGTCGACATGATACTTGTCGAGCCAGAACAGCGCGCTCGACAACAAGAAGCTGCGCACCTCGCTACGGCTGTAGTTGAAAATGAAACTCTTCCAGTCGGGATGAAAACCCTGCTTCGGGTCGGCATGCTCATAGAGGTGCGTGCCGTCGAAGTACGAGAGGGCGTGGCCGTCGGTGGGGAAATGCGACGGGACCCAGTCCAGAATGACGCCGATGCCATGTTGGTGAAGTTGGTCGATCAGAAACATGAAGTCGGCCGGCGAACCGTACCGGGCGGTTGGCGCGAAATACGACGTCGTCTGGTAACCCCACGATCCGTAGAAGGGGTGCTCCATGACCGGCAGGAATTCGACGTGCGTGAAGCCGCAACGTTGCAAGTGCTCGATCAACTGCGGGGCCAACTCGCGGTAGCCGAGCCACGTGCCGTCGGGTTTCCGCCGCCACGAACCCAGGTGCATTTCATAGATCGAGATCGGCGCATCCAGGCTGTTGTGCCGCTGGCGCGACGTCATCCATTCATGGTCGCCCCATCCATAGTCGAGCGATTGCACAACCGACGCCGTCTTCGGCGGCACCTCTGCATAGAACGCGAAGGGGTCGGCCTTATCGATCTGGTAGTTTGCGTAGTTCGACGTCACGCGATATTTGTAGATCGAGCCCGGCCCGATGCCGGCGGCGAACCCTTCCCAGATGCCTGAGTTGCCTCGCGATCGCAGCGAAAAACTCCGTTGCCCATAAGCTTCGACGGTTACCTGCCGGGCGTTGGGTGCCCACACGCCGAAGAAGGTTCCCGGAGCACCGTCGAGGGTACCAGGGTGTGCACCCAGCTTCTCATAGAGCCGGGCGTGGGTTCCTTCATTGAACAGATAGAGGTCGTCGGACGTGAGCAGGCTTGCCTGGTTGGCGCCGCGGTCTTCGATTACGGCTGTGCCCATGATCGTTCCGTCATTTCCTTGGTGTGGGTAGAGATCTCGGCAATCATTTGGCCGCCGCGCATTGGGCCGATTCGACAAGGTCCAGGATTCCGAATAGCGGCACTTCGACCCAATCGGGCCGGTTGTTCAGTTCGTAGCTCAATTCATAAATCGATTTTTCCAAGAGCAACGCGTGGAGCAGGACCTTGAGTTCGTCGGCCGAGGCGGGCACAAACGCGGCTTTGCCCGCAACTTCCAGGTACTTGTTCAAGAAACGGGCGCTGGCCCAGAGATACCAGAAGCGGGCGGCGGTTCGCAGCGGCTCGCGCGTCTCGGGAAACTGCTCGACATGCTTGAAATAGGCGGAGTAGGCCGCGTAATGGAACGATCGGATCATGCCCGCCACATCGCGGATGGGTGAACGCTTCATCCGCCTCTCAGTGAGCGAGCGGGCCGGCTCGCCCTCGAAGTCGATGATGACGAAATCGTTGCCGGTGAACAGCACCTGCCCCAAATGAAAATCTCCGTGCGTGCGCATGCGCGTGGCGCGAATGCGTCGGTTCATGATCGAGTGCAGGCAGCGACCGAGCTCGCTTTCGTGGTCGAGAACCACCTTTGCTTCCGCTTGTACACGCTCCGGCAGGCCGCCCAATCGCCGGCGAAGCAGAGAGAGCATCTGGCTGGCCAGCTTGCGCATCGACTGGTAGAGCGACCGCTGGTAGAGCTGCGTAAAGGGCTCGGCGGAAAAGTCGGGCCGGGCCGTGTCGTTCGCCAGTGCCAGATGGAGCTCGGCCGTGCGCTGTCCTAACAGTTCGGCCGATTGGCGGAACACTCCGAGCCGCTCCGTGGCAACCGGCGAAATGTCGCGCGATGCCAGATCGACAAGCGACTCGCCCGGGTGCATCTCGTCCTCGCTCGTAATTTCCATCGGCGCGACCGCCGCTTGCTCGAAATAGCGCGCCAGGACCTCCATTGCATACTGCCAGGCCGTCCCCTGGTTGGGCACAAACCCGTTGAGAATGCCGAGCACGAGCGGCTCTTCGTGTCGCGATTGATATTCGAGCCACCCTGCCACCGGCGGCACGTGCCCGAATTTGACATCTTCGGTCAGAAACCGTCCTATCTCCAGGTCGGGATTCGTGCCCGCTTCGACGCGGCGGAACAACTTGAAGATCAGCCGATCGCCGTAGGCCAGCGAACTGTTGCTCTGCTCGGCCTTGAGCACCGTCGCCGTAGCAGACGCGTCGAGCCCGGCACCCAGTTTGCGCAGTTCTCTGGCACCATGCGCGGCCAGCTCACCGTTGCGGCCCTTGAAGCGCCGCCGCCTGCGCATGGCGTCGAGTAGGCCGGTCGTGAATTCGTTTTGCCAGAGGGCATCGTAAAGTATCCCCGGTTCATCTTGTCCGGCCAATTGCAGCCGACAAACCCCGGCGGTCGGAGACTTCGACTGCAAGTCGATCGCGGCCTGCCCTTTCACGAAAGCCAGGGGCCAGATGTACCGCTCCGGCTCGCCCGCGACGTAATCGACCTGCATCATGGCCACGACGGTCGGCTCGCCCGGGCCAACATATTCCATGACGACGGCATCGAAGAACTGCACGTTTTGCACCGGCCGCGCCTTGCCGCCGAACCAACGTCGCGACCGGAGCGTGTCGCGCAGGATACTTTCCAGACGCGACTTGGCGCGACCGGTGAAAGCATCGGTCCATTCACCGTCGACGCGCAGCAAGGGTAGGTCGGCCGCCGGTGCGGCGGTGGCGCCATCACCGGCCGCGGCCTGTCGCTCGATGGCAAACCAATAGAAGCCGTGGGGCGAAAGAGTGAGGAAATACGGGGCCTTGGTGATCGGTGGAAAGGGTGTGCGGCCGAACATCTCGGTGGGCGCGCGGCCGTCGAAGCGCGAGAGGTCGATCGCCGCGCACTGCGCGAAACGCGACAGGTTGGCTACGACCAACACATCTTCGCGCTCGTCGGCCCGGATGTAAGCCAATACCTTGGGATTGTCGGGTGCCAAGAACTCCAACGAGCCCCGGCCGAAAACCGGATGCCGCTGACGGAGGGCGATGAGCCGCTTGGTCCACCACAACAGCGACTCGGGGTTGAGCCGTTGCGTCTCGACGTTGACGCTCTGAAAGTGGTATTCAGCGTCGATGATCGGCGGCAGATAGAGGCGTTGTGAATTGGCTCGCGAGAATCCAGCGTTGCGGTCCGGGCTCCATTGCATGGGCGTGCGCACACCGTCGCGGTCGCCGAGGTAGATGTTGTCGCCCATACCGATCTCATCGCCGTAGTAGATGACCGGTGTGCCCGGCAACGAAAACAACAATCCGTTCATCAACTCGATCTTGCGGCGGTTGTTACCGAGCAGCGGCGCCAGCCGGCGGCGGATGCCCAGGTTGATGCGTGCCTGCCGATCGTGCGCGTAGACGCGGTACATGTAATCGCGTTCTTCGTCGGTCACCATCTCCAGCGTCAGCTCGTCGTGATTTCGCAAGAACAGGGCCCACTGGCAATCGGCCGGAATCGGCGGGGTCTGCTGCAAAATATCGATGATCGGGAAACGGTCTTCCATCTGTGTCGCCATGAACAGGCGGGGCATGAGAGGGAAGTGGAAGGCCGTATGGCACTCGTCTCCCTTACCGAAATAGGCAATCGCGTCTTCGGGCCACTGGTTCGCCTCGGCCAGCAGCATGCGGTCCGAGTATTTCTCCTGGATGTGTCGCCGCAGTTCGCGCAAAAAATCGTGCGTTTCGGGTAAGTTTTCGCAGTTTGTCCCCTCACGCTCGAAGAGGTAGGGAATCGCGTCGAGCCGCATACCATCGACGCCCATGTCGAGCCAGCGATCCATCACTTGAAAGATGGCCCGGCGGACGCGTGGGTTGTCGAAATTCAGGTCGGGCTGATGGCTATAGAAGCGATGCCAGTAGTAGGCGTTCGCTTCATGGTCCCAGGTCCAGTTCGAATGCTCGAAATCCTTGAAGATGATGCGGGCTTCGGGATAGCGAACCGGTGTGTCGCTCCACACATAGAAGTTTCGCCAAGAACTGTCGGGCCGCGCCCGCCGCGAGCGTTGGAACCAGTGATGTTGTTCGGACGTGTGGTTGATGACCAACTCGGTGATCACGCGCAGGCCGCGATCGTGCGCCTCGCGCAGAAATGTTTTGAAATCGCGCAGATTGCCATAGATCTTATTCACATCGGTATAGTCGGCTATGTCGTAACCGTCGTCGCGCAGCGGCGAAGGGTAGAACGGCAGTAACCAAAGCGCGGTGACACCCAGGTCTTGTAAGTAATCGAGCTTCTCGGTCAGCCCCTGAAAATCGCCGATACCGTCGCCGTCGCCATCGCTAAAGGCGCGCACGTGCAGTTCATAGATGACCGCATCCTTGTACCAGAGCGGATCGACCGCCAGGGTCGAAACATGTCCATTCTTGCCGTTACGCATCGGTAGAAAACCTGTATTGTCGCGGTAACTTCGCAGCCAGCGAGAGCGTTACAAGAAGTATTCGAACTGGTGCTCCGTCCTTACCCACCGTCGTACGCGGAAGAGATGGGCCGGCACGATCCGCGGATCGAGCTCGACATAGTTCCGCTCTCCGTGCCACAGGTAACGTCCTTCACCGAGCAAGTCGTGTACCTGGTAAGGGCGATTCGCTTCCAGACCCAAGCGGGCCGCGGGGATTTCCACCCAGCCCGAATGCTTGTGGTAGGGATCGAGGTTGACGATCGCTATGACCAGGTTCGAGCCCGCCTGTTTGCTGTAGCAGAGGAGCTGTTCGTTCGTTGTGTCGTGAAACTGCAGGTCGCCGTCGGACTGCAGCGCCGGGTTCTCGCGGCGGATCTGGTTCACCCGGCCGATAAATTGGGCCAGATTGTCGCTCCGCGTAAGGTCCCATTCGACGAGTTGGTACTTTTCCGAATTGAGGTACTCTTCGCTCCCCGGCTCGCGCGGACGGCCTTCGCACAGCTCAAATGCCGGTCCATAGATGCCGTAGTTGGCGCCCAGCGTCGCGGCCAGCACCAACCGCGACATGAACGCGGGCCGTCCGCCGGTTTGCAGATACTCGGGCAAAATATCGGGCGTGTTCGGCCAGACGTTGGGACGAAAGAACTCGTGCACCTCGGTGCAGGTGAGTTCGGTGAAATACTTCTTCAGCTCTTGGCTCGTATTACGCCAGGTGAAATAGGTATACGACTGCGTAAAGCCGCGCTTGGCCAACTCATACATTACTTGCGGCCGCGTGAAGGCCTCCGACAGGAAGATCGCGTCGGGGTTGTCGCGCTTCACCTCGGCGATGACCCATTCCCAGAACGCGAACGGCTTGGTGTGCGGATTGTCGACGCGAAAGATGCGCACTCCGTGGCCGATCCAGAAGGTAAAGATGCTCTTCAGTTCATCCCACAGTTCGCGCCATTGAGGCGTCTCGAAATCGATTGGATAGATGTCTTGGTATTTCTTGGGCGGATTCTCCGCATATTGGATGGAACCGTCGGGCCGCAGCCGAAACCATTCAGGATGCTCTTTCACATACGGATGGTCCGGCGAGCATTGCAGGGCGACGTCGAGGGCCACGTCGATGCCGAATGTGCGAGCCTGTTCGACCAACTCGTGAAAATCATCGAACGTGCCCAGCGCCGGGTGGATCGCCTTGTGTCCACCTTCCTCGCTTCCGATGCCCCACGGGCTACCGACGTCGCCCGCTTCGGCCTGCGGGGAATTGTTCTTTCCCTTGCGATACGATGTGCCGATCGGATGGATGGGCGGTAGATAAAGAACGTCGAAGCCCATCGAGGCGACGTAGGGGAGACGCCGCGCGCAGTCTTTAAGGGTGCCGTGCCGGCCCGGTTCGGAAGCGCAGGAGCGGGGAAACATCTCGTACCAGGCGCTGCACCGTGCTTTGGGACCATCGACGACCACCGCGAGTTCGTGCTGGTAGGTCGTCTGCCGCGAACGGTCGGGATACTTTCGCGCCAGTTCGACCAGCGCCGGGTCGAGTGCCGCCAACGCGCGGGAGGCTACGCCGCGATCGGCCGACAAAGTCGCCGCCGCATCTTCCAACCGGCCCGCCTCATGACCTCCCGTTCGCTCGGCCGCCTCGCGCAATAGTCTGGCGCCGACGAGCAGTTCGATGCCGACATCCTGATCGGCGTCGATGCGTTTGCGCATGTCGCGGCACCACGTGTCGTAGCGGTCGACCCAGGCGGCGAGCGTGTAAAAATGTCGGCCAACCTGCGCCGTGTTGAATGTGCCCAGCCAGCGGTCCTGGCCCAGCGGTTCCATGACGACTTCGTGCCAGTCGTGTTCGGATTCGTGGCGGTGGCGCAACACCGCGCGCACCAGATCATGGCCGTCGGCAAAGGCCACTGCCTGCACGGCAACCTGCTCGCCCACGATGCGCTTGATCGCGTAGCGACCGCCGTCGATTTGCGGTTGCACCTGCGCGATCACCACTCGCCTGCGTCCATCGTCGAGAGCCATCGCGGGTTTCATGTCCGGGGTCCACACGCTCCAGGGCCACACGGACAACGCATTGGCAAATTGCATGCCACGCGGGCGCGGCGTTACTCGCCGAGGGTCTTCTTCCTTCGCAGCAGGTGATGATAGTGCTGAGCGAAACGGTGCGCCTCGTCGCGCACATATTGCAGGAGCCGCAAGGCGTAGGCGTGTCGGCTGAGCCGCAAAGGCTCATCGCCGCCCGCCACGAAGATCTCCTCCTCGCGCTTGGCGAGTGAAATGACGGTGGGAGGATTGATTTGCAAAGCCTCGAAGGCGGCCAGCCCCGCGTTGAGTTGCCCCTTGCCGCCGTCGATGAGCAACAAGTCGGGGAACGTTTCTCCTTCGGCATCGAGTCGTTGGAATCGTCGCGCGACGACCTCGTGGATGCTGGCGAAATCGTCGACGCCGGCGACGGAGCGAATCTTGAACCGCTTGTAGCCGGGCTTGAACGGCAGCCCGTCGATGAATTGCACGAGGCTGGCCACCGTTTCGCCGCCGCTCAGATGCGCGATGTCGACGCCTTCGATCACCCGTGGCGCCTCGGCCAGCTTGAGCACCTTTTTCAATCCGGCCAGCCCCTTCTTGGGATCGATATAGAACACCTCGGGCTGGACGTGGGTGTCGAGTTCGCCCCGCTCGTCGAGTGTTTCGAGCATGCGAATCTCATCGCGCAGGCGAGCGGCCTGCTCGAAGCGCAGCGCCTTCGAAGCCTCGGTCATTTCCTTGCGCATCTGTCGCAGCAGCGAACTCTTCTTCCCCTCGAGGAACAGACGCAGCCGGCCGATATCACGGCGATATTCCTCTTTGCTGATGCGCAGATTGCAGGGTGCTGTGCATTGGTTGATGCTGGCCAGCAGGCATGGGCGGAACCACCGCCATTTCTCATCGTTCTCGTCGATGTCGAGGCTGCACGTGCGGAACTTGAAGATCTTCTGGAGCACCTGGATGGCACCCCGCAGGCCGCTGGCGCTGGCGAACGGCCCGTACAGCTTCGTGCCGCGCTCGCTCGGTTCGCGAGTGAATTCAACCCGTGGGAAATCTTCGCGCGTGTAGATTTCGAGATAGGGGAATGTCTTGTCGTCCTTCAGCTCCTGATTGAACTTCGGTTGGACGTCTTTGACCAGCCGCGCTTCGGCGAGCAGGGCGTCGACTTCACTGTCGGCTTCGACGAAATCGATATCTGCGATTTCGCGCACCAGCTCGGCGGTGCGGCGTTCCTCGGCCGCGGCCTTCAAGAAATAGCTGCCGGCGCGGGAGCGTAGATTCTTGGCCTTGCCGACGTAGATGACCCGCCCCGCGGCGTCCTTCATCAAATAGACACCCGGCTTCTGCGGGAACTCGCGCACCTTGGCCGCGGCATGGCGAAAGCCGAGCGACTGGGTGCCGTCGTTGCTTGCTTCGACAAGCCCTTCCTGGAGATCGTTCTCTTCAGACATGAACGCTTTTTTAGAGCAAACCGACAGAACCGAATCGAGCTCGTGCTTTTAGGTTGTCTCGGCCGCTCTCAGAGTCTCCGAAAACCGGTTGTTGCGCGGACAAGCTCGTATAATCCGCGGAGATTTCATTGTAGGCATCCACTTGTTTCGAGACAGCCGGGATCGCCGCGGCACCGCGGGAGGAGACCTCGGACGATCAAAAAACAATCGGCGTAACGTGTCTTCCGGTGCGGAGCGCCTAAAAGCCGACCAAGCTGGCCTTTACGCGGGCAAGGAAAACGCTAAGCTGGCCGCCCCTTCCCATTTTTCATATCACGCTTCCAGTCAAGGAGTCGAGCGATGCGGTGGCCGACGGCCATGCTGTTGGCGGCCCTGGTCACGGCCGGCTGTCATAGCACGCAGCCGACCTTCGACCCGTTCTTTCCCAAGACACGCATTCCCCCTCCGCCCACAGGCGCCGCGACCGGCGCTCCCGACGCGTCTTATACAAGTCCGGCGCCGCCCTTCACGCCCTCGGCGCCGCCCGCGGGCGGTAGCTATGCTCCGCCGGGCGGGTTCCCCTATCAACAGTCCCCGACGCCCGCCCCGGGCTCGGGCGGTTATGTACCCGGACCCGCGCCGACGGGTGCGGGCATCGTTCAGCCGACGGGGAACGTGTCTTTGGCCCAATATCGGACGGCAGCCGGCACTTCAACCGCAGGCCAGCCGTCCCAATCCAAACGCTCCAAATATGTGCCGACCGTCGACGATCAGCCGTCTCCGGTCTACGAGCGTGGCGGGCGGCGGGGGAGCGTGAACTCGAATCCGCCGGCACAGGCGGCCGACGACGGCGGAATGGGTGCCATCGATATCATGGACCTACCCCCGGTCAACGATACGCGCGACCGCGTCGAATAGGTCGATCGACTGGGCCGGTCCTAACGACTTTTCCGCCCAACCGCCGCGAGAGATCGACAATCTCGTCGGACGAGGCGTGCCATTTTCGGGAGGCGGGCCTAAAATGGGTGAAGTTGGCGCGGAGCGCAATACGCCCCTTTTCCCCTCTGCTGAAAACCGATCGTGAGTTTCGCCCTTCCACTCAATGCCCTCAGGGGCGCTTCGGTGCAGCGGCGCTTGTCTAATTGGCAAGCCCTCCTACCCAAGGTGACCGAATTTGAGACGGGCCTGCAACGCCTCTCCGACCACGAACTGCGCAAGCAAAGCCTCTCGCTACGCTACCGGGCCAAGAGCCAGGAGCCGCTCGATCGGCTGATGCCCGAAGCGTACGCACTCGTTCGCGAGGCCGGCCGCCGCACGATCAATATGCGACATTTCGATGTGCAGATCCTGGGCGGCATCGCGATGCACAACCACGCCATCGTTGAGATGCAAACGGGCGAAGGAAAGACGCTCACCGCAACCCTACCCGTCTATCTCCACGCGCTCACGGGCCGTGGCGTGCAATTGGCGACGGTCAACGACTATCTGGCCCGCCGCGACGCCGAATGGATGGGGCCGATCTACGACATGCTCGGCATGTCGGTGGGCGTGATCGAAAGCCAGATGTCTCAGCCTGCCCGGCGGAAGGCCTACGCCAGCGACGTGACCTATGGCACGGCCAAGGAGTTCGGGTTCGACTTCTTGCGAGACCGGCTGTTGTTGCGACGGATCAACGAGGGTTTGACCGATTTCCTGGGAGGTATGCTCGGTCAGCAGGGGCCCACGGCGGAGGAGCCGGTGCAGCGGGCGGCGAACTTCGTCGTCGTCGACGAGGCCGACAGTATTCTCATCGACGAGGCCCGCACACCGCTCATCATCAGTGCCCTGCCCACCGAGGAAGAGAAGATCGCCGTCGAATGCTACCGCTGGAGCGCCAAAGTCTCTGGCGAGTTCGAGGACGAAGAGCATTACACCTACGATCACGAGAAGCAATCGGTGGAGTTGACCCCCGAGGGGCGGCAACTTGTGCGGACGCTGCCCAAGCCGCCCGCCATGGACGCCGTCGGCATGTTCACCATCTACGAATACATCGAACGGGCAATCAAGGTGAATCGGGCCTTCACGCTCGACCGGCAGTACGTGGTGCGCGACGGCGAGATCGTGATCGTCGACGAATATACGGGCCGGTTGTCGGAGGGGCGCAAGTGGCGCGATGGCATCCACCAGGCCATCGAAGCCAAGGAATCGGTCGAGGTGACCGTGGCGACCGGACAAGCGGCACGCGTGACCGTGCAAGACTTCTTCCTGCGATATGAGCAACTGACCGGCATGACGGGCACCGCGATCAGTTCGGCCGGCGAGCTGCGCAAGATTTACGAAGTCGATGTGATTCCCATTCCCACAAACCGGCCCGCCATCCGCCGCCGCTTGCCCGACCGCACGTTCGGTACGGAAGATAAGAAGTGGGAAGCGATCGTGGCCGAGGTGCGCGAGCTGCACGACCAAGGCCGCCCGGTCCTGATCGGCACCCGCTCGATCGACAAATCGGTACATCTCGCGGGATTGCTCAAGAAGGCGGGCATCGAACACCAGGTGCTCAATGCCCACCAGATCGCAGCCGAGGCCGACATTGTCGCGCGGGCGGGCTTGAAGGGACGCGTCACGGTCTCGACCAACATGGCGGGCCGTGGCACCGATATCAAGTTGGGCGAAAACGTGTCCGAGCTGGGTGGTCTGCACGTGATCCTGACCGAGATGCACGACTCGGCGCGTATCGACCGCCAGCTCATCGGCCGTTGCGGACGACAGGGCGACCCCGGTACGTACCGGCAGTATTTGTCGCTCGACGACGATATCTTGCTGGCCGGGCTTGGCCCCGATAAGGCCGAAAAACTCAAGGACCTAGGGAAGTCGTCGGCGGGGTCGTTCGATCACCTCAGCCGCCTGTTCCGCAAGGCGCAGCGTATCATCGAGCGGCGCCACTTCCGCGACCGCCGGGTGCTGATGTACTACGAGAAGGAACGCCAGAAGCTGCAAAAGCAGATGGGCCAGGATCCGTATCTCGACACGGCCGGATAACGTCAGGCCCGCGGCGTCATCAGGCCGACAGTTACATCAGGCCGACAAGCGCTGCTCGCGCAGCGGATTGGGCTCGAAGATCTGCAAGAATCGGCCCGCCGCGTTGGGACGCACCACACGCACCGTGCCCCGCGTTCCAACGAGTTGCAACTCACCGGCCACGACGCGCACCT
Organism: Pirellulales bacterium; assembly: GCA_035547915.1. Lineage (GTDB taxonomy): Bacteria > Planctomycetota > Planctomycetia > Pirellulales > JAICIG01 > DASSFG01. The sequence continues at coordinate 119,874 of DASZTS010000029.1, forward strand.
GTGCTTCTCCGATCCCCTCGGCAACGACGCCCAGCGGAGCACGGAGTACCGTGTCGTATTCGACCAGCATCCCGCGCTCGATGAGAAACGCGCTGCGGCCTATTTCGAACAAGGGCTTGCCGCTGGGATACGGCGGCGGCGCGAAGTGAACCTCGCCGTTCATTCCCTCGTGGGGCGACAGAATCTCACTCGCCCCGCTGGCGTAATCGAAGCGAAGGTTGGCCACGACCTCGCCCGTGCCGTGATCGAGCGTCGATAGGACATAACCCTGGCGATCGTGATCGACCACCCGGCTGTGGTGGGCGCCGTCGCGCGAGACGCTGCCGATCACGCCCGTGTGGACGAAGGTGCATTGGCCGACACGAGAAAATGAGTCGGGATAGTTTTGTCCCAGGTGGTTGTGGGCCGAGAACCAGAGCTTGATCTGCGGATTGGCGCGGACGATCTCGATGAACCGTTCCGGCCGATCGGTATGGTTCAACCAGGCATTCGGGCATTTGAGATGGATGTTCTGCAAGACCCGCAATCCCGAGCCGATGATCGGTGCGTGCGAGAAGACAAACGTCGGGCGCTGCCGATGACGGGCCAGCGTGGCCGAGAACCAAGCGAGTTGGGCATCGTCGATATAGACCTCGTGGCAGCAGCCGCGGTTGCCGCGGAAACGTGTGGTCGACAGACAGATGCCCAGGGCATGGCCCAAGTCGACTTCGCGGTAGGGCGTTGTGGCTGCGAACGCCTCGCACCAGGCCGCCACGGTCTCGGCGTCGGAGGCATACTCCGGGCCCTCCATGTCGTGATTGCCCATCAGCGTGGCGAAGGGACGATCGAATCCCTGCAAGAAATCGAGCCCTTCCATGAACGACTGCCAGGTGCCGCAGTGGCTGTAGCCGCCCTGATCGCCCAATTGGAAGACCGCATCGGGTTTGGCGGCCACTGCCTGGGCTCGGGCCGCGCGATAGTCTCCGTCTTCGGGCGCCTCGTAATGCAAGTCGCCCATCACGGCGAACCGCTGCTTCTGCTCTTTAACCACGCTTACAAACCTCTTTATCAAACATCGTTTATTCTTCGTCTGATTGTCGCAGAAAGGGCACTTTGCCGAAAGCTCGTTAATGGTTCCGTTAACGCGATGGTCATCGAATGCTCACATCTCTTGAACTGCGGTTCGGCGGAATCGACAATTATTCCGTTCTCCGCCTCGTTTTCGTGAGGGTTTGCTGAGAAGATGAAGACATTCCAACGATTGGTTTTATCGGGCTTTTGGCTTCTGCTTGCATCGTCTTCATTCTGGCCGGTAGCGGCCGATGAACCGGCGCGGCCGCCGCAGCCGGAGGAGGCGGCCAAGAAGATACAAGTGACGGCGGATTTGGAGATCGCGCTCTTTGCCGCCGAGCCGCTCGTGCGGCAGCCAGTCAGCATGAGTTTCGACCATCGGGGGCGCCTGTGGGTGCTGGAGTACATCCAGTATCCGAACCCGAACGGTCTGAATCCCACGGCCGTCGACGAGTACTTGCGAACGAAGTACGACCGCGTGCCTGAGCCGCCACCGCGCGGTCCGCAGGGAAACGATTGCGTTACCATCCTCGAGGATACCGACGGTGACGGCCGGGCGGATCGGGCCAAGGAGTTTTTGACCGGGCTGAACCTGGCATCGGGAATGGCGCTGGGCTACGACGGCGTGTTTGTCGCCCAACCGCCCTACCTGCTGTTCTATGCCGACCGCGACCACGACGACGTGCCCGACGGCGATCCCGAGGTGCTGCTCAAGGGTTTCGGCATGGAGGATGCGCATGCGTTTGCCAATTCCTTGACGTGGGGACCCGACGGCTGGCTCTACGGCGCCCAGGGCAGCACGGTGACGGCCGACATTCGCGGCATCGGATTTCAACAAGGCGTCTGGCGCTACCATGTGCCGACGAAGCGCTTCGAGCTTTTCGCCGAAGGGGGCGGCAACACATGGGGCATCGATTTCGATCGCAACGGCCAGTTGTTCGCCGGCGGCAACACCACCGAGCCGCTCTGTCACCACGTGCAGGGAGCCTACTACATCAAGGGGTTCGGCAAGCATGGGCCGCTGCACAACCCCTATGCGTTCGGCTATTTCAACCCGGTGAAGCACGTCGGTCTGCTGGGAACGGCTTTGACCGGCGGCTGCGTGATCTACCAGGGGGGGCTGTTTCCGCAGCGATTCAACGACACTTGTATTTACCCGAACCTGCGGGCGAACGCGATGCGCGTAGCGAGGCTGGTGCCGGTCGGGTCGACCTTCGAGTCGCACTACCAGGAGGATTTCGCGGTCAGTTCCGACATTTGGTTCCGCCCCGTCGATTGTCTGGTGGGCCCCGACGGCGCGCTCTATGCGGCCGACTGGTGCGACATCAACATCAGCCATACCAACCCTACGGACCGCAGCCAATGGTATCCGCCCAGCCGCACCGATGGACGCATCTGGCGTTTCGTTCCCGCCGGTACCAATCCTCGACCCATGGAACGGTTGGGACTCGAACAACTCGCAAGCGCGGACCTGTTGAAGTTGTTGATGCATCGCAATGCCTGGTACTCGCGCGAGGCGCTACGGATTCTGGGCGAGCGCCGCGATCGGTCGGTTGTCGAGGCGCTGCGGCCACTCTTGTTCGCCACGGCCGACGACCACCTGGCCCTCGAAGCGCTCTGGACGACCTATGTCTCAGACGGACTCGACGACGCGCTGGCGGCCGACTTGCTAGCCCACCGATCGGCCGCCGTGCGCGCCTGGACGATACGGCTGCTCGGTGACGAGGGGCTCATTCCGGCCGCACTCTATCCCAAGTTGATCGAGATCGCCCGGGACGAGCCAGACCCGTCTGTCCGCAGCCAACTGGCCTGCACGGCGAAACGACTGCCGGGGAAACAGGCGTTGCCGATCGTCGAACGGATGCTTGAGCGAGATGCGGATGCGAACGACACGCACCTGCCGCTCCTCGTATGGTGGGCTTTGGAAGATAAGGCGGTTTCCGACCGAGGCGACGTGCTAGGCCTGTTTGCCGATCGATCGGTATGGCAACACCCGCTCGTACGCGATGCGCTCGCCCAGCGCCTCGTGCGGCGTTACGTCGGCGAACACTCAGCGGCCGGATGGGCCGCCTGTGTGCAATTGCTGAATGCCGTTCCCGAGCCCACTCAGCGGGATCGGTTGATCGCAGCCATCGACACGCAGTTGGCCGAAAGCCGGCTCGAGACGCCGCCGAAGGAACTCACCGAACTGATCGAAGGTTTGCTGTCACAGCCGACGGCGAGCCCCGCTGTGTTGCGGTTGGCGTTGCGGCTGCAAATTGCCGGCGCTCTGCCGAAGGCGCTCGCCCTCGTTGCGGACCGTGCGGCGTCGGCCGACGATCGGGCGGGGCTGATCGCGACGATCGGCGCCACGCGGCATCCTGAGTGCGTGCCGCCGCTGCTCGAATGTCTGTCGAAGGAAGAGCCGCTGGCGATCAGAGCGGCCGCGCTATCGGCCCTACAAGCGTATGGCGATGCGGAGATCGGCGAGTCACTGGTGACAGGCTATGCGGACATGACGCCGGAACTTCGCGCGCAAGCACGCGGGCTACTCGTCAGCCGGGCTGGTTGGGCGCACACACTCATCGACGCCGTGCGCGGCAAAAGAATCGCGGTGGGCGACGTCGATACAGCGCAGGTTCGTCAGATGCTCGTCCATAAAGACAAGGATCTGAACCGGCAAATCGAAGCATTGTGGGGCAAGGTGACGCCGTCGACGACCCGCGAGAAGCAGGGACGGATCAGCGCCGTGCAGACGATGCTATCCAAGTACCCAGGCGATGCGGCCGTCGGCAAAGGGCTGGTGCGCAAACATTGCGGTATCTGCCATACGTTCTTTGGCGAGGGCAACAAGATCGGGCCCGATTTGAGCACCGCCGATCGCAAGAACCTCACGGTCTTGTTGCCGAATGTCATCGATCCCAGCGCGATCATCCGTCCAGAGTTTGTTGCCTATACGGCACACACCGCTGACGGCCGCGTGCTCGACGGCTTATTAGCGAACTCCAATCCCGAAAGCGTGACGCTGCTCGATGCCAAGAATGTGCGCACGACGCTTCGGCGCGACGAGATCGAGGCGTTGGAACCATTGCCGACATCGCTCATGCCGGAACGGTTGTTAGACACACTCAGCGTTCAAGAGATCTGCGACCTGTTCGCCTATCTGCGATCCGACGCGCCTGCCAAGTAACCGGCAACTCGAACCGTGCTCTGCCGCGAGACCTGATCCGCCAAGCCACGGCGCCGCCAGAATCGCTTCCAATGCGATCCAAATGGTGGTTTAACGGATTTCTCATCGTTACACTGCTGGTATCGATCGTCACCGCGCCTAAATTGTTTCTTTGCGCAATAATTCCATACTGCCGCGGGCAATTGTGAGGCGAACTTGTCGATTGTGTGCCCCAATTGCCAACAGGCAATGAAGATGAACCAGCCGAAGCCCGGCCGGTACACGCCGCAGTGCCCCAAGTGCAGCCATCGCTTGCTGATCGTCGTTTCCGACGATCCCTCGGTGGCGCCCAGCGTCGTACTTGTCAAGGAAAAACCAAAGGCGGCGGCCGAGCCGGCCCAAACGGTAGCTCCGGCAGCTCGCCGGCAGAATTTGGATGCCACGGCGGAGTTTTCCTCTCCGCAGGCTGCGCCGGCGGTCTCGAAAGGGGAGCCGGCCGCGACGCAAGCTCCTCGTAACCCGGCAACGAGTGCTTCGTCTTCAAAAGGGTTGGCCGCCACGCTCGCGCCCACGGCGCCGCCCTCGCCGCAGGGCGGCGACGACACGACCGGTTTCAAAGTGGCCGAAGAACAACCTGCCGCTGGTCAATTGTCGGGTTCTCTCGGCGGTTATCAATTGCTCAAGCAGCTTGGCCGTGGCGGCATGGGTGCGGTCTATCTGGCCAAACAGGTGTCGCTCGATCGCAATGTGGCGGTCAAGGTGATGCGGTCCGACTGGGCTCGCGATCCGATCTTCGTAGCCCGTTTCACGCGTGAAGCCTACGCGGCCGCACAATTGGTCCATCACCACGTTGTGCAAATCTACGACATCGGGGTGGAGCGGCAGAACAATTATTTCAGCATGGAGTTGGTCGACGGCAAGTCGCTGTCCGATCTCATCGCCCAGCAAGGAAAACTCGATCCGCAGGTGGCCGTCGGCTTCATCCTCCAGGCGGCACGCGGCTTGGCGTTCGCGCATCAACAGGGAATGGTGCATCGCGACATCAAGCCCGATAACCTGCTCATCAACAGTCACGGTATTGTCAAAGTTGCCGATCTGGGAATCGTCAAGGTTCCCGGTGCAGCGAAGGAGGGCGAGGCGGCATCCCAAGGCGCTTCAGCGGGCTCTCTCACGGCCTCCGCGTCGAGTGCCGTCACCATGGCTGGCGTCGCGATGGGCACGCCCCATTTCATGGCGCCGGAGCAGGCACGCGATTCGGCCAGTGTCGACGCCCGTGCCGACATTTATTCGTTGGGCTGCACTCTCTATATGCTGCTCACCGGTCGGCCGCCGTTCGCGGGCAAGACGGCGATCGAGGTCATCACCAAGCACGCGTCCGAGCCGGTAATCCCGCCCGACGCCGTCGTGAAGCGCGTACCCAAGGATTTATCGGATATCCTCTTGAAGATGGTGGCCAAGCAGGCCGAAGACCGCTACGCGAACATGGCGGAAGTCATCCGCGCGCTGGAAGGTTTTTTGGGAGTGGAGAGCGGCAAGCCGTTTTCGCCGCGTGAGGAACATGCGACGGCCTTGGAAGAAGCCGCGGCCGCTTTCTATGCGCCGGCCGTCGGCCGGCTGCGCGGCAAAGCGGTGCTGGCCTTTTTCGGTGTTCTGTTGCTGGCGACGCTGGTCTTTGCCTGGTTCCGGCCATCGTTGGCTATCGGCTGCTTGGGGCTGATGGTGATGACGCCGCTCGCCCATTTGGCCATCGTGGGCATCGCCCAAAAGACGTTCATCTTTGCCAAGACGCGACAACTGGTTTTCACCAGCGGTATCGGCGGTTGGCTCAAGGGCGCGATGGCCGCCCTGGTCCTGCTCGTCGTGTTGTACGCGCTCGGCTGGCTCTGGATCTGGATCGGGGCCGGACTGCTGGCCGCGCTGCTCGCTCTGGGCTATTACGCCGTGGTCGACCGGTCGCTCGAGCGCGCCCGACGTCCATCGATCGAAAAGTCCGAGCAACTCCTCAAGACGCTGCGACTGAACGGTCTCGAAGAAGACGCCTTGCGGCAATTCATTTGCAAGTATGCGGGGCAGCAGTGGGAGGAGTTTTACGAGGCGCTGTTCGGTTATGAGGCCAAGTTGTCGGCTCGCTCCCGCTGGGGCCTGGTCGATCGCGGCACGGCGCGACCGAAATTTGCCGCCTGGCGCGAACCGGTCGTGCGTTGGATCGATGCCCGCGTGACGGCCAAGAAGCTGGCTCGCGAACGTCGCCACCTGGCGGCGATGGAGGAGATGGGGTTACGTGCCACCGGTGTCGACCCGGCCGAAGCGAAACGACTGGCTGAGGAGAAGACGAAGGTCCTCATCGCCAAGGTCAAATCGACCCGTGTCAAGGTGAGTGAGGAACCTTCCGGAAAGCCTTGGGCGCGCCCGCTTGCTAGGCTGGTCGGTCCGGAGGTGCGTTTCTTTGGCGGTGCCGCGCTTCTCGCTTGCAGCCTCCTCTGGGCGCATCAGAACCACCTCATCCGCTCCGAGGAAATAAAGTCGGCGGTCGAGAGTGCCAAGCAACAAGCCGAACAAGCGCAGCTCGACGAAGGTAAAGTGCAAGCCACGAAAGAGTTGGCCGGTTCATGGTTGGCCCGGGCTCGCGAGGCCAAGCCGCTGGAGATTCCCTTGGTGCCGACGGCCATCACGGCGCTCGTCAGCCATCTTTGGGCCGCCGGTGCTGGCCTACTGCTCGTGGTGTCGTCGTTTCTAGAGAGCCGCCGCGTCGTCGCCGTCTTCGTATTGGCTGCGATCGGCGTCTTTGCCGCGAATTGGATTCCACTGCCCTGACGCCGCTCTGTCGGCGTGATGAGCAAGACTCTTCTTCGTCGCGCAGATTTCGCTCTATCGACTTCTCAGCGATCGGCGCCGTCGTTCCGTCATGTCCCACACGAAATCAAAACAAAGTTTTGATTGTTTCTGAATATCTTCTGGGGATTTTAATGACCCCCCAAGCGTGCAATCGACGGAATTGGAAGACTGCGTTCGAATGGGAGGGGAATGAAGTTTCAAATTCCCAGACTTTCCCGGCGGGTAAGCAGAAATGCGTTGCAGCTTGCTTATCAAGACCGGCAAACATGCCGGACGAGAGATTCCGATCCGGGGCCCCAGATATCTCATCGGCTGTGCCGACGACTGCCATCTCAAGCTCAAGCCAGGTCAGGGCAGGCAGTATCATTGTGCGATCCTCTGGGAAGACGATGGTATTTCGCTGCGCGATTATGGAGGGGGCACTGTCGTCAGCGGAGTCCGGGTCGTCGATCGTCGCCGGTTGGTCCATGCCGACCGGCTGGAATTCGGACCGCTGCACTTCGAATTGCAGATTGAAGGTGCGCCAGCGACGGAAAACGACCGCGTGCCGGGCGTGGGAGCACGAGCACCCGGCGAAGCGAAAACGGTTGATAAACTTCCAGAACGGGTCGAACGCCCTGTTTCCGTCGCGTCTGATCAAGCCGACCTGGAGTACCAATCGTTAATCGTCGCCGGCTGGAGCGCGCCGGCCGATTCGAATTTGGCCAAGCCGCGAACGGAGTCGCCAAAGGCCTCCCTTTGGCCACTCACCGCACCGGTCGAGCAAGCAGAGCCCGTCGCGCCCGTCGACCTGCACGAGCATAAAGATGTGCATTCCGAATCGCCAATGGCTTCAGCGTGGCCTCTCACCGCACCGGTCGAGCAAGCGGAACGAGTCGCCGCGGCTGAGGTGAACGATTTCGGCACGGCGCCATCCGAATCGCCAGGCGGCTCGTCGTGGCCCATCTCCGCACCATCCAAGCTATCGCAACCAGCCGCCACGGCCGAACTGGGCGGTCACATGCAATCCGACTCGCCAAAAGTCGTCCGGCCGTGGTACGCCTCAACGGCCAAATCGGCGGAACCAGCTCCTGTCGTTGCGAGTGGTCTGCTGAGACGGTTTTTTTTGGCGCGGAAGAGCGCGTTCAGCGATCAGAATGTCGGCCGTACCATCTCGATGAGGGATTTGTGGGCGGGGTTCGTGAGCGTGTTCGTGACTCTATTCCCCTCGGACAGGCTCGATCCCAATGTCATGTTTTTCTTGGGGATTCTGGTCGGAATCGGGCTAAGTGCCGCCGGTCTCGCCTTCTTTTCTATTTCGGGGCGCTGAACGCGCCGTGGCGAGCTCTGGTCTCGCCGGCGCTCGCGATTATTCCCTTCCGGGCACGCTTTCGCATCTTCAAAGAATGAGCGGCTCCGAGGCGAACGTCCGGCCGCTTGCAAAGCGCGCGCGACCTGCTACACTCTGACAAACGTTTGAGTGTTTGAACGTTTGATTCTCCTGGTAGGGGTTCTGAAATAGGGACGTGTGCTATGAGATCCACTCGCTCGCAGGGGTTCACGCTCGTTGAGTTGTTGGTGGTCATCGCCATTATTGGGATTCTGGTGGCCCTGCTGTTGCCCGCCGTCCAGGCGGCGCGCGAGTCGGCCCGTCGCACGCAGTGCGTCAATAACCTGAAGCAGATCGGTATCGCTCTGCACAACTACCTCGACGCGCGTAAGAAATTTCCTCCCTCGACGATGCAGGCTACGCCACAGTCGAGCGGCTACGAGAACGGCACCTTGGGCGAGTTCTACGCTTACGGGGCGCTCGCGTTGTTGATGCCGAACATGGAGGGAGGGAATATCTACAACACCATGGATTTCCGGCAGGCGATTTACGTGCCTGGAGGATCGGGCAGCTCCGGCTACAGCATCGCGCCGATCAATGTGCGCGCCGCTGCGACACTGGTGCCGATGTATCTCTGCCCGAGCGACCTCTTCAAGGCGGTCAGCTCCGATTACGGGGTAACGGATCTGGGGCCTGTGAACTATGCGGCCTGCATCGGCACGGGCAGCAACTTTGGTTCCCCCTTCGCCACCGACGGTCCGTTCTACGCTCAGTCGTCGACATCGGCCGCCGATCTGCTCGATGGCTTGAGCAATACGGCGGCGTTCTCCGAGTGCCGACTTGGAACGGGGCCCGAGAACGCCAGTGGGCCGGCGCCCGGTAATGACGTTCAGTCGATCTTCGCCTACATCCCCGGAGCTATCAGCGATTCCGCCTGTGCGTCGGCAGGGCTATGGAACGTGGACAACAATAAGGGCTTCTTGTGGCTGGCCGGCGAGCTACGCTGCACGTCGTATAACCATTATTACACGCCGAATCAGATCATCTGGGATTGTATCGGCTTCGATACGAACAACGGCTATGCGACCACCGGCTGGCACGCGGCCCGCAGCAACCACCCCAACGGCGTCAACGTGACGATGGCCGACGGCTCGGTGCAATTCTCGTCGACGGACATCAACGCCTTTATCTGGCGCGGCATGGCAACCCGGGCCGGCAAAGAATCGCTTACGATGCAGTAGCGCGTAATCAGTGGCCGGATGCGATCAGTCGCCCAGTGAGGACCCCGTGACCGACGCCGACTTGCAAGGGCTGCGAGAGCGCGGCTACCACATCGAGCGTGGCCTTTTCGACCGCGATGAGGTGGCGGAGCTGCAGTGCGAAGCCGACCGGCTGCTGACGCTTACGGACCTGATTTCGCGCGACAACGCACGCTGCCGATGGCAACCTCATTATGAATCGGGCGAAATGCTGTTCGAGTGTTTCGATCCCTATTTCGACATCTCGCCATTCTTTGCCGAGTTTTCGCAGCACCCGAAGTTGCTCGAGATGGTGTACAAGATTTATGGCGAGCCGGGGCATGTCTGCCACAATCAATTGATCTATAAGCCGCCGGGCTCGAAGGGGTATGACCTGCACCAAGATTATATCGGCTGGCCGATCTTCCCCAAAAGTTTTCATACCGTGGCCATCGCTCTCGACCCGAGCGACGAGGAGACGGGTTGCATCGAAGCCTATGCCGGCTGCCATCAAGACGGATTGCTGACGCCGGCGGACAATGCCTTTCACCATCTTTCGGCCGATCGGTTTGTCGGGAAACCGTGTGCGCGACTCGAGCTTGAGCCGGGCGATGCCGCGGTGTTCGGCTGTTTGCTGCCCCATGTTTCCGGTCCGAACCGCTCACGAGACCGTTGGCGGCGCACCTTGTTCTATTGCTTCAACGCGGCCTCCGATGGCGGAGATATGCGGTTGGCATATTACGAATACTACCATCAATGGAAACGAGACATGGCGGTCGAGTACGGCAAACCGGTCCTCGAATTTCGTTAAGAGGTTGTCCGAAGTCAATTCCGTTTAACCCAGTTTCCGAATCGCCGGAAGGGTTTCCTGCCAGCCTCGAAAGCGCGATTGCCAATGCCCGCCGAGCGAGCCACTCCAGTCTTGATGCGACGATTGCCGTTCTATTACGGGTGGGTGAATCTGGCGGTGGCTGTCGTGGCGATAGTCGGCACGCTGCCTGGCCGTACCTGGGGTCTGGGATTGATTACCGAGCCCCTGCTGAAAGACCTGGGGTTAGAGCGGGATCCATACGCCAATCTGAATTTTTGGGCCACGATATTTGGCGCTGCCTTCTGCTTACCGGTCGGACGGCTGATTGACCGCTTCGGTTGCCGGATTGTGCTCACGTTGGTCACCCTCGGCTTGGGTGTCACGGTCGTGACCATGAGCCGGGTTTCCGACACGAGATGGTTGTTTCCTTTGGTGTTGTCGACTCGCGCCTTCGGACAGAGCGCCTTGTCGATTGTCAGCGTGGCGCTGATCGGCAAATGGTTTCATCGCCGCGTCAGTTCGGCCATGACCGCTTGGGCGGTGACGATGATTCTCGGCTTCGCGGCCGCCGAGCGGGCGCTTGGGTACGCGGTAAACGAATTTGGCTGGCGGACGGCGTGGAGCGCGACTGGTTGGCTGCTGGTCGCTGGGTTGGCTCCTTTGGGATGGATCTTCGCCCGCAGCACGCCCGAGCAATACGGTCTCAGCATCGACGGCGAATCGGTGGGCACCGCGACGGAGTCGGAGGCGGACGAATCATCGTTCAGCCTTACGTTGGGCGAGACCTTGCTCACTCCGGCGTTCTGGGTACTTGCGCTCGCCTTATCGTTGAATAGCTTGACCCAATCGGGCATTGGCTTGTTCGGCGTGTCCTTGGTGCGGCAATTGGAACTGGGAGATGAAGTCTTTGTGCAGATGATGGTCATTGCCACCTTCGCTGCGCTGCCGGGAAACTTGCTGACGGGGTGGTTTGCCAACGCCTGGTCGTTACGGCGCCTGAATGCGATCGGCATGTGTTTGCTGGCGCTTTCTTTGCCCGTTTTGCCGATGATCAAGACGTCTTTAGGTATCATCCTCTTTTCTACCGTCTGGGGACTGGCATGCGGCGTGATCTCCGTGTCGATGAACGCGATCTGGGGGCGTGTCTTTGGCCGATTGCATCTTGGCAAAATCCAGGGCGCCGTGGCCGTCTGCCATGTTTTGTCGTCGGCCGGCGGCCCAAAGGTCATGGTATGGAGTTTGAATACGACCGGGAAATACGGTCCATTTTTTTACGTGAGCGCCCTCGTGGCGGCGGTGCTTGCCCTCGCGGTATGGGTGGTTCCGTTCCCGCAGTCGGAACCGAGCCGCGAGCCCGACGAACCCACGACATCTTTGGAACCGGCCGTTGCCGTCGCGGCCGCCGCGGAATGAAGGAAGGTCGACCATGTCCACCGTAATCGAGCAGTCCGTGGTGAAAGCCCACATGTCACTGCACGTTGCCGACTTGTCGGCTGCCATCGATTTCTATCGCGTGCTGTTGGGCATCGAGCCCGCCAAGTGCCACGAGGATTATGCCAAGTTCGAATTAGACATGCCGCCGGTGGTGCTTTCGTTGCAGCCGGGACCTCGGCCGCCGGGAGCGTCGCTGAGCCACATCGGGCTGAGATTTACTTCGCCGGAGGCGGTGTTCGAGATTCAGCATCGTTTGCAGGCCGCAGGAATCCCCTTTTCACGGCAGGAGGGCGTCGTTTGCGGATATGCTCGGCAGTCGAAGTGCTGGGTTTCCGATCCCGATAACAACTATTGGGAGATCTACGTCCTGGAGGCCGACGTCGATCCGAATCGGGTGCGGGCTTGCTTGACCGAGTTGGTGCCGACCGACGCACCGACTGTTGGCGAATGTTCCTCGGACGATGCAGCGGACGTAGGTGAAGCCGACAACCAAGTTTTGTATCGTGGTCCGTTTCGCGAGGTCGCAGATAGCGCCGGACGTGTCTATCGACGGGGCGAGCGCACCGCCGTTACCGAGCGGACGTTCGGCAACCTTCGTAGTGGGCCGCTCGCCGATCAATTCATGTTCGCCACCAAGGGGGCCATCGGTACCTGCGGCGGTGACAACCAACACGCGGCCGACGCACAAGGCGGATGAGCCCGTCGAGACGGCCAACGCGCCCGTTCACAATAGGTGATCTATATGCCCTCCGTTTTCACGCCGTCCGACACCTCGATCGACAAGTTCCATTTCGGCTTGAACGTAGCCAGTTTGCAGCGATCAGTGGACTTTTATTCGCTTTTCTTCGGCCTGCCGCCGTGTAAGTTCCTCGACGACTATGCCAAGTTTGAATTGCGCGATCCGCCGTTGGTGATGTCGCTTTTGCCCAACTCGCAACTGCGCGGCGGCACTCTCTCGCATCTCGGGCTTCGTATGCCCGACGGCGCGGCCTTGGTCGACATGCAACGGCGCTTGGAAGAAGGGGGCGTGCGCACCGAACGCGAGGACGGCGTCGAATGCTGTTATGCGCGGCAGACAAAGTTCTGGGTCACCGATCCCGATCTCAACCTGTGGGAGGTGTATGTCGTTGCCGGTGATCTACAGTATCACGGCATCGACTTGCCGCCCCGCGTCGTCGAGCCGCCTGTCGCGGCCGCCGCGATCAAGAAAATCTGGGAGCACCGACTTACGCAGCCTCTCCCCGACCGCATACCGCACGAAACGGCCACGCTGGATGAGGTGCGGTTGGAGGGAACGTTCGGCCACGAACGAACGCCGCAAGAGCTCGAAGCGCTGTGGCATGAGGTGTGGAGAGTGCTTAGGCCCGGCGGCAAAGTCCACGTACACAACCTGGTCGCGAGCTGGCAATTCGCCAACGGTGTGCCAACGTTGCCGGGCCCAGCCGCGGTTATCAAGCACGTTCCGCTGGAGAACGAGATCTTGCACGACTTGGAGCGAATTGGCTTTCAAGGCGTGAAGTATGACAAGCTGGGCGATCAACCATGCTTCACCTTCGAAGGAGTCGAAATGCGTGAGATGCGACTATCGGGAACGAAAACGAGTGTCGCCTCGCCCGGCGGTCGCCAGCGAACCGTCATTTATCGAGGCCCGTTTGAGCGTGTCACGGACGACGCCGGCAACGTCTACACTCGTGGAGAGCGACAGACGGTCGCTGACGAGTGGTGGCAATCACTGGAGGATGCCGCGTTTCTCAACCAATTTGAGACGATCGCATAGTTCGCTTTATGGTGCCGCCGATGTCTCAGAACTGGTATCTCTTGGCGTTTGGCGTCGAGCTTGGCCCGATGAGTTGGGACGATCTACTCGAGCGCGCGGCACGCGGGGATTTGCAGTATCGGAGCCAGGTTCGCCGAGGCGAGGCGGGACCTTTTGTGCCGGCCAGCGATGTGCCGGGGCTGTTCCCGTTGCAGGCTGCCGAGCGGCCGGACGAGGCAGCATGGTATTGCGAAGTGCTGGGATCTCAGCTCGGCCCGATGCCTTGGGATGATCTTCTCGCACTGGCTGAGCGTGGCACGCTGCGGAGTGATGCCCCCGTTCGCCGCGGTGACGAGGCCTGGATGGCTGCAAAATCGGTGAGCGGACTGATTCGTTCATCTGACACGGCGGAGAGGGCTTCGCATGTCACAGCGGGCGCGGCTGACGATCTGTTCGGCGACCTGCTTGCCGATTTGCGTTCCGATCCTGCTCCTGTGCCTCCCGCCCCCGTTGCTGCTCCTCCTGCGACGGTTCCTTCCGGCCCCGTTCATTCTGATCGCGCGCCCCTCGCTTCGTTCGAGCCCGCTCCCGCGCTGCAATCCCCTCAGCCGGAAGGGTCGGAACCGGACGAGCACGTCGTCGATACTCCACCCATCGCACCGGCCGCGATGGCACCGGCATCGATCAAGGACACATCATCGCCCAAGGCTAAGCCCACTCCTGTCAGTCGCCCGAAGAAGGCTGCCGGTCGCCCACAGGTCAGGATCGGTATGCGGGTATCGGGCAGAATGGTCGCCGTCTTGGCGGGGGTGCTGCTGGTCGGCTGCGTAGGCTATGCCGGTTGGAAGTTGATCGGTCGCGCGGGATCGGCCAGGCCCGATTACCAGCAGATTGCCGTGCTCTACCGCCAGGTTCATGAGCAGATCAAGCAATACCGCGACGCGCCACGATCGAACTCGGCCGCCGGACTGCAGTTTCAGTGTTCTCGCACCGTCGGCGCCTTGCGCAAGCAGGTGCAGGCTTTGTCCAACGACGGTACGGCCAGCAAGCTTGCCGAAGCGGGGACGCAACTTTCGCAAATGCTGGCCAATTGCCAGGCCACGCCCGAGTCGGCGGAAGGAACGGCCTATGCCGATAGCGAACAGCGATTTCTGTCCATTCTCGACAGCCTGCCCGCGGGCGGAGCGGCGAACCGCTAGGTGCGCATCGCGGCTTTGTCGATCGCCCCAGGAGCGGCTGACAAAGCCCGGACGCCGGAGCGCCTCGGGCAAAAAATCGTCCGTGAAACGCCGATTTTGTGAAGCTCGATCCGGTTTTGTCGGTTGCTCTAAATCACCTCGGACATCGGCTGGGTGCCGTTGTCGATGAGGTATTGCGGCCGCCCATGGGTGTCGAGCGCGGTAACGGTGTTCACGTCGATACCGATGTTGTGGTAGAGCGTCGCGAACACTTCTTGGAAGGTCACCGGTCGAGAGGCCGCGTATTCGCCCAACCGATTCGTGCGACCGACGACCTGGCCGGTACGCATTCCGCCGCAGGCCATCATGGCACACGAGACTTGCGGCCAGTGATCGCGGCTGGCCATCTTGTTGATCCGGGGCGTGCGGCCGAATTCGCCCCAGCACACGACCGATACGTCGCGATCGAGACCGCGCTCGTGAAGATCGGTTACCAGGGCCGAAAGAGCCTGGTCCAATAGCGGCATGTCGATCCGTCCTTGGACATAGTTCATGCCGTCGGGGCCGTGCCAGTCCCAGCGGCTGAAATTCATCGAGACCACACGCGCACCGGCTTCCACGAGCCGCCGCGCGATGCAGAAGTTCTCGACCATCCGCGGCGCGCCGTCTCGCTGATACGTCGGATCGTTCTTGCCGTATCGCTCGACGATGCGCGGGTCTTCCTTGCTCAGATCGAGCGCGTCGGCCAAGCCGCTGGAGGTAAGGATGCCCATCGCTTGTTGGCCGTAGGTATCGAGACCCTCCATGACGCCGCTCGTGTCGGCCTGGCGACGAAACTGATCGAAGGCACCCAGCAGTTGCGTGCGGTCGCGAAGCCGGTCGAGCGTGATGCCACCCAGCACCATGTCGGAGGCCATCTTTTGTCCGCCGTCGCCGACCAGGCGGAACGGTGCATGCGCGGCCCCCAAGAAGCCGCCGTTGCCAGGCTCGCCCCAACCGGTGGCGCCCGTCTTGTACATCAGCGACAGGTGCGGCGGCACGCCGGGCCTGGCCGGGCCCTGTACCTTCGACACCCAAGCGCCCATCGCCGGCCAGCCGCCGCCCGGCGGATTGTTCGGCACGCGCCCTGTCATGCACTGATATCCGTCGTGGCCGCCGAACGACCCGACGATCGTGCGGATGGGGATGAACCGATCCATCATCGAGGCGATGCGCGGAAACATCTCGCTGATCTCGATGCCTGGCACGTTGGTGGGGATGGCCGAGAACTCGCCGCGGATTTCCGCCGGGGCCTCGGTCTTGATGTCCCACATATCGAGATGTGGAGGCCCACCAGGCAAGAAGACATTGATGATCGCTTTGTGGGAGTGCCCGACGCCAGCCTTGGCTTCGGCGGCCAGCAGTTGCGGCAGCGATAACCCGCCGAGTGCCATACCGCCGACCTTCAAAAAGCTACGCCGGCTGAATCCATCGCAAAAACCGCCCGTTTGCTTGCCCAGAATTGTCAGCATCGGATTACCCGGAATGGTTGAGGAAGGCAGTGCGGCAGGAGCCGGTCGAACGCATCAATGCCGGCCGATTGATCTTGTCGCATCATAGATAACCCCGTCAACGGTCGCAAGACGGCGGCGCGCCTACGGCTTGCGAACGATTATATCGAGCGAGGGTTGCAAAAACGCGGCATGAATCTGCGGGCAACGACGAGCGAGAAACCTCTCGAATCGATAATCGTCCGATAGGCGCCAAAGGAGCCTCAGGGCGGGGTCGCGGCGGCGATAGAACAGAGGCATGCTGCTGACGATCTGCAACTCGCTGGCCTTGCCGAGCGTCAGATCGAATTCGTGGAAGCTCACGCCCCGTCCGGCTCGGCAGAGGGCATGCTGTCGATCGTCGGCCCGCTCGATCTGGTCGCGCACATCCTCGCGCGGACTGAAACGTATATAGTCGGCGGCCAACTCGTCCGAGAGCCACATGAAGAAATCGAGATGCGCCGTGTGGTGGTCGTAGTACCAGAGACGATTGGGCGTTTCCACCACGCACCACAATCCGCCGGAAGGGAGCATCTTCCAGGTATGCGACATGGCGGCCAGCCGTTCGGCGTGCGTCATGTGCTCCAGCGACGCGAAGAAGATGATGAAGTCGAACCGTTCGGCGGAGAGCACCTCATCCAGTCTGGCTGCGTTGGCCACCAGGAACGTTGCTTGCACCCCGTGCAGACGGCAACGTTCTTCAGCGACAGCGATCGATCGGGGGTCGACGTCGATGGCCGTCAGACGAGCGCCTTGCTCGGCGAGTGCCACCGTGGCGCTGCCGGTACCACAGCCGATTTCCAGGATCGTCGTGCCCTCGAGCGGCTTCGCCGCATCGAGCCAGGGCACGATCTGGCGCCGATTCTCCGCCAGCCTGCGGAACAGATGGTTGTGCAGGTCTTCGTCCTCCTGCGGCCGATCGGACGGCGCCTGGCGAAATTCAAGCAGCCTCGTCTTCAGCTCCTCGGTCGCCGACGGCGCGAGATGCCGAAAGCGACGCTCGAGGTGAAGCGGGATTTTGAAGCGAGTCAGATTGCGGGCGGCCCGCAGCGGCCGCAAAAGCCAGGCTTGTCGCTGCAACCCACGCAATCTTCGATTCATGCGAGCCTGGGCCTTTTCGACGTCGCCAACTACGTCATTTCGGCGACAGCACGCAGGTGATACGCTTGTTTTGCGTGTTGGGCGGCGTTTCGACCTTGGCGATGTCTTCCAGGTTCTTGATGATGTGCTGCACGATGCGCTGCCCTTCTTCCTGAATATGGGCGATCTCGCGTCCGCGGAACACCACCGACACAAGCACTTTGTTCTTGTGTTCCAGGAATTCGCGGGCGTGGTTCAGCTTCACCGTCAAGTCGTGCTCGTCGGTCTTGGGCCGCAGCCGGATCTCCTTGATCTTGATCTGATGCGCCTTGTGCTTGCGCTTCTGCTGCTGGTACTTGAATTTGCCGAAATCCATGATCCGGCAGACGGGCGGCCGCACGTCGGGCGCCACTTCCACGAGGTCGAGATCGGCCTCGCGGGCCGCGGCCAGGGCCTGTTCGATGGGCAATACGCCAAGTTGCTCTCCCTGCGCTGAAATTACGCGGACGGGAGAAATGCGGATCTGTTCGTTGATCCTTTGTGACCGTTCGATCGCTGATGTCCTCCGGGTTACTGGATAGAAGGTAACAGAAGAAGCTCGACGTTTGGGGCGGGCTTAATACTCGTTTTGTTCGGCACTGCCGGCCAATCCGGCACTTACAAGTTTAGCTTGCTGGCGGATGGTTTTGGCACGGACTTCCTCTTGCAATTTGGCGATGGCGGCTTCGATTGACAGTGCACCCAGATCGCCATCGATCCGGTCGCGGACACTGACCGTCCCGGCAGCCATGTCCTTTTCGCCCACCACAAACATGTAGGGAATCAGCTTGAGCTGGGCGTCGCGAATCTTGGCGCCCAGTTTTTCGGGCCGATAGTCCCCCGTCGCACGGAATCCGGCCTCCTTCAGGCGGGCTTCCACCTGCCGGGCGTAGGCCTCCGATTTTTCACTGACGATCAGCACGCGCACCTGTTCTGGCGCCAACCACAATGGGAAC
The DNA here is from genome assembly GCA_035547915.1 of Pirellulales bacterium. Classification (GTDB taxonomy): domain Bacteria; phylum Planctomycetota; class Planctomycetia; order Pirellulales; family JAICIG01; genus DASSFG01. Next base: position 138,237 of record DASZTS010000029.1, read on the forward strand.
GCACCCGCGAAGTGCTCGATCAAGACACCGATGAACCGTTCCATCGAGCCGAGCGGCGCACGGTGGATCATCACCGGCCGATGCGGAGTATTGTCCTGACCGACATACTCCAACGCGAACCTCTCCGCGCTGGGCAGATTGTAATCGAGTTGCACCGTGCCCAACTGCCACTCGCGACCGATGCAATCGGCCACCATGAAGTCGGCCTTGGGACCATAAAAGGCAGCCTCGCCCCGGGCGACTTCCAAATGCGGCAAGTCCATCTCGCGGCAAACCGATTCGAGGGCTTCCTCGGCTCGCTGCCAGCTCTCGTCGCTGCCGACGTATTTATCGCTCTTCGGATCGCGGAAGCCGAGCCGCACGCGGTAGTCCGTCAGCCCGAGTACGTTGAGCACGTGCTGCGTCATTTCCAGACAGCCGCGGAACTCGTCGGCCACCTGTTCTTCGGTGCAGAACAGATGCGCGTCGTCCTGCGTGAAACCGCGCACGCGCGTCATGCCACCCAACTCGCCCGATTGCTCGTAGCGGTAGACGGTGCCGAACTCCGCCAGCCGTACCGGCAGGTCGCGATAACTCCGCGGCTTCGACTTGTAGATCATGATGTGATGCGGGCAGTTCATCGGCTTGAGGAGATACTTCTCATCCTCGGTCATCACGATCGGCTTGAACTGACTGTCGGCGTAATAGGGATAGTGGCCCGAAATCTGATAGAGTTCGACGCGGCCGATATTCGGTGTATAGACCGGCTCATAACCTCGCTTGAACAACTCGTCGCGGATGAACGATTCGAGTAGGCCACGGACGATCGCACCCTTGGGCAACCACAGAATCAATCCCGACCCGACAAGCTGATTCGTCGCAAACAGCTCCAACTGCCTGCCGAGCACGCGATGGTCGCGGCGCTTGGCCTCTTCGACCATCCGCAGGTAATCGTCCAGCTCTTGCTTGCTGAACCAGGCGGTGCCGTAAAGTCGCTGCAACTGCTGTCGCGAAGCATCCCCTTTCCAATACGCCCCCGCCACCGACAGTAGCTTGAATTGGCCGATCGCGCCGGCGCTGGGTACATGCGGTCCGCGGCAGAGGTCGATGAACTCACCCTGCCGATAGAACGACAACGTCGGCTGGCCGGACAGACCCGTCTCGATATGCTCGACCTTGAGCGGTTGATGCAGGTCGCTACAGATGGCCACGGCTTTGTCACGCGGCTCGACCAGCCGCTCGAACGGCTCATCGGCCTTCACGATCCTGGCCATCTCGGCCTCGATCGCTGGAAAATCGGCCTCGCTGAGCGGACGATCAAGGCCGATGTCGTAATAGAAGCCGTTCTCGATCGTGGGGCCGAAGGCCAACTGCACACCGTCGAACAGCCGCATGACCGCGCGGGCCATCACGTGCGCACACGAATGGCGCATGACCGCGAGTGCTTCCGGATCTTTCTTGGTAAGCAGGCGGAGCGCGATTTCTCCGCTTGGTGACGGCGGGCCATCGGACAACTTGTAGTCGAGTCCGACGGTACGGTCATTTACCTGAGCGGCGACCGCAGCCTTGGCCAGACGAGGTGAAATATCCTCAGCCACATCTCGGGCAGAGGCGCCCGAGGCATATTCACGAACGCTTCCGTCCGGAAGCCTGACTTTCAGCATAAATCTCCCAGTTTCCTACCAGCCGGGCCGCCAACCGGCCGCCTATTTCAGCACGCAAAGTATAACGACGGTGGAGCTTTCGGAAAATAGGGCGACTTGCCCGGCTGTGTGTGTCACGAACAAAGAGGGGGCCCCCTGGCGGTGCCCTGCGGCAATCCCAACGACACGCCGGCAGATCGGCAGGTTCGTCGTCGCTAGCCGCGTCGAGTTGCTTCCCAACCGAGGAATAGTCGGTCCGAGTTGGCATCGGGGCCGTGAGCTACCGGACGGCTGCTAATGTCGCGGCAATAGGGTGCCAGCCAATCAGCAATCGTCTCCGGCCAAAACCAGCGCTCCCAGGGTTCGCAGAGCGAAAGCGGCTGCCGGGCCGCGTGCTTGTCGATGATACAAATGCGTCCGCCCGGTCGGACCACGCGGCAGAGTTCCTTGACGGCTTGCTGTGGCAGCAGCGAGTGCTCCAACGACTCGACCGCGAGCACACCATCGAATTCATGATCGGCTGCCGGGATGCGCAACAACCCGCCGCGGCGCGGTTCGACTCCTTGTGGCAGGTATGCCAACAAGGATGCTGCCGGATCGATGCCGACCAGATGTGCTGAAGGGAAGCACGTCGCCAGTTCACGCAAGAAACGGCCCGATCCACAGCCGACGTCGGCCACCTTCGGGGCATGCCCCAGCGCGGCCATCCAATGTTCGACGGCACGCCAGCGGCCGTCGTTGCGGTCGATGGCGCGCGGCAGGGCGCGGTTGTTGCCGGCAAACGAGGATGTTACCTGGAGACGCACGGCATCGAGGTAATACTTGACGACCCAGGCCGATTCCCGAATCGTGCCTTGTCGACCCCAGTATCCGAGCCAGTCACCGAGGGGAGACTGGTGAGTGTCGAGAAACACCAAGGCTCTGTCCGCTCGCTCGTGCTCGCCCAGGCGGTACCACGCCAACGCCAGGTGGGCCAGCGCCGCATTGTTACCCCAACTGCCCCCCGTATTCGTGGGGACCGCGCCATCGCGCCGCTGAATCGCCGATGCTCGCACGAGCATGTCGCGCGCCGATTCCGGATCGCCGAGGTCCAGCCAGGCGTTGGCGGCATAGGGCAACATGCTCGTGGCGTCGCGCCAGCCGCTCCATTCGACGAGACGCCGCAAGCGGCCTGCGGCGCGTTCTACCGCTTGCTGCCAGTCCGGCACCAAAAATCGTCGTGCGGCTGTCGATAGCGCGGCGAGGCAACCCAGTTCCGTGACAGCTTGAACTGTCTGGGGGACGCCGCCCGTCCTAACTGGCGAGATCTCAGCATTCGTCGCCACTCGCGAGGCCAGATAGTCGGCGGCTCGCCGTGCGGGTTCCTCGTCGATAACGATTCCTGCGGCGATAAGTTCGGCCAAGGCCGCGACGGCTTGGGCCGTATTGAAGAGCGAGCCACCGGCGCCGCCGGATCGTGGAAAACTGCCGTCCGCTAATTGCCTGGCAACCAACCGATCACACCAGCGATGAGCGAGTTCTAGTTGCCCGTATTCCACCAACGTCGGCAGGAGAGCGGCGGTCGTGCCGGGACAATCGGGCATTCCGGAGCAGCTTGGTACACCCTCTAGGCCGCCTTGTCGGCATACCCAGGCGACGGCCGCCTCAACCGCAAACGGTCGGGAGCGGACGCGCCTCGGCCGCCACCAGGCGCGCATACGTCGACTGGCCGCAGAGGCGATACGTTTCCGCCATGGCCAGACGCGATGTGCCGCGCAATCTGGGCTTACGCTCAAGACTGAATGGAGACGTGTACCACGACGACCGAGGCTAACCGAGCCGTTGGGCATTGGATGTGTATTCCCTACACTGGGGTGCCGTGAGACGTGTGTTCTCGGGGCGACATTATTGTTGTCGGGCGGGCTGGCCCCAATGCCACTTTGTGGCCCGAAATCAGCACAAACTACCCATCCTATGACTGATTACATCCAGATCTTGACTACCACGCCGACGAAAGAAGTGGCCCAATCGATCGTCGAAATCCTGCTCGGCGGAAAGCTAGCCGCCTGCGTGCAGATCGTCGGCCCGATCGAGAGCCATTTCTGGTGGCAAGGGAAACGGGAGACCGCCGTCGAGTGGCAGTGCGTGGCCAAAAGCCGCATCGGCTTATATGAGCAGGTCGAATCGGCGATCCGCCGCGTCCATCCCTACGATGTGCCCGAGATTCTGGTGACCCGCATAGAAACGGGCAACGCCGCCTACCTCGACTGGCTGCAAGACGAGTTGGCCCGTTCTTAGCCGTTGGCACGGACGCCGCGCACGCTCAACCGCGGTCATATTCCTCGACGAGCGCGATGAAGGCATCTTCCAGCGTGGGTTCTTGCCGATCGTCGTCGCGCACGCGCCCTTTCAGATCGTCGGGCGAGCCTTCGGCAATCAGGTGCCCCTGGTAGACCAGACCGATACGGTCGCAATACTCCGCCTCGTCCATGAAGTGTGTCGTGACCATCACGGTCACGCCCGCCTCGACCATGGCGTTGATGTGCGACCAGAACTCTCGTCGCACGAGCGGGTCGACGCCCGACGTGGGCTCGTCGAGAAAGAGTACAGGCGGATCGTGCATTACGGCGCAGGCCAATGCGAGCCGTTGCTTGAATCCAAGCGGCAACTCACCCGCGCTGGTGTTGAGGTAAGGTGCCAACGCAAAGGTTTCGAGCATGCGGTCGATCGTCTCGCCGCGCCGGCGCCGCGGCACGCCGTACACACCGGCGAAGAAACGCAGATTCTGCTGCACGCTCAGGTCGCCATACAACGAGAATTTTTGCGCCATATAACCAAGCCGGGCGCGTGCCTCGCTCCCCGCTCGATAGAGATCGGCGCCAGCCACCTCGGCCGTACCTTCCGTCGGCTTGAGCAAGCCGCACATCATCTTAAACGTGGTCGACTTCCCGGCCCCGTTCGGCCCCAGCAACCCAAAGATTTCGCCGCGTTGGATTTCGAACGTTATCTGCCCTGCCGCCAAAAAATCGCCAAATCGCTTGGTGAGCGACTGGGCTTTGACCACGGCTTCGGCAGCACCTGTCTTGGCTATGCTGTCCAACCGCACGTTCTTGCCGAGCGGAGATTCGACCTTTTGTGCACCGCCCAGCAAATCGACAAAGGCGTCTTCGAATCGCGGCGGTGTCGGCACAATGGCCGCGCCCAGATCGTGTTCGTCGGGCGGGTTCGTTCCCTCTTGGATGACCAGCCGCACGCTGCTGCCTTGAATGACACCGTCGATCACACCGGGGCGTTTCAGGGCTTCGGCCAAAATCTGTCGCCGGTTCGCGATGGGGGCTTGCACTAGATAACTACGCCCGGCGACGCGTGATGTGAGTTGCTTCGGCGGACCGTGGTAGAGCGCCTGCCCCTCGTTTAAGAGCAATACCGAGGCACATCGCTCGGCCTCGTCGAGGTAGGCGGTGCTCCATACCACGCCGATGCCTTCGTCGACCAACTCATAAACCATTCGCCAGAGCTCACGGCGCGAAATCGGATCGACTCCCACACTCGGTTCGTCCAGCAACATGAGTCGCGGCCGGCGCACCAGGGCACATGCCAGTCCGAGTTTTTGCTTCATGCCGCCCGAGAGTTTGCCTGCCAGTCGGTCAGTGAAGGGCGCGAGCCCGGTGAAGCGCAGCAATCGCTCAAACGCCTCCTCGCGATCGCGCCCGGCCACCCCGCGCAGATCTGCGTAGAGGTTGAGGTTTTCGGCGACGGTCAGGTCTTCGTACAACCCGAAGCGTTGGGGCATATAGCTGATCGCATCGCGCAACTCGCTGGCCTCGTTGGCCGGGTCGAAGCCACAGACCGTGAGTTTGCCTGCGTCGGCCAGCAGTAGTCCTGCCAGCAGCCTCATGAGCGTCGTCTTACCCGCCCCGTCGGGCCCGACAAGGCCGGTCACCTGCCCGGTCGTCACGCGCAAGTCGAGCCGGTCGAGCGCCGGACGGGCATTCTCGGCGAACCGCTTGCAGATTCCTTCCGCCGTGACTAAGTCTGATTCGCTCATTCGTGAACGCTACGACGCGACCGAACATCGAGTCTCACTCGGCCGACTGCAAATCGATGGTGACCGTGACGGGCATCCCTTGCCGCAGCAGCCCATCATCGTTCTCGACGATCACACGCAGCCGATAAACCAGATCGGTGCGTAGCTCGCGCGTCTCGACCGTCTTGGGAGTAAACTCCGCCGTCGGTGAGATGAAACCGATGTGACCGCGATACGGTTTCGTTGGCGCGCTGTCTGTCGTGACTTGCGCGGTCATGTTCGGTTTAATCCGGCCGAGGTCGCGCTCGTTCACATAGGTGCGCACCCATACCGGCGACGCGAGCGTGAGCGTGAAGATCGGTTCGCCGGGCGAAACGATCGCGCCGCGCTCTTGGGCCCGAGTGAGAATAATGCCCGGCCCGGGCGCCACCAACTCCGCGTCTGCGAGCCGGCGCTGAGACTGACTCACGGTCGCTTCCTGGGCGGCAAGTTGGGCTCGGGCCTCGTCGATGTCTTCCTGACGTGGTCCCAGTTCGGCCAGTCGCAGTGTCTCCTGGGCCGATTTCAAACGGGCCTCCGCCTCGTCGAAACTGGCTTTCGTGTTGTCGAACTCGGTACGCGACACAGAGCCCCGATCAACGAGTTCTTTCTCGCGATCGTACATGCGCTTGGCGTTATCGACCGCTGCCTTTAGTTCGGTGACCCTGGCAGCGGCCTGGGCGATTTCCTCCGGCCGCGAACCATGCTTCAAGCGGTCGACGGTGGCTTGTTGGGCGTCGCGCCGTGCGCGGGCTAGCCGCAGATCGTCGTCGAAGTAACGCTTGTCGAGCGTGGCCAGCACCTGCCCGGCGGTCACCGAGTCGCCTTCGTCGGCGGCGAGGGTCTCGATGCGACCGTCGACCTTGAACGACAGGTTGACCTGCCGCACGTCGATGTTGCCTTCCAGCACAAGCCGGCTGGTATCGGGCGGCGGCTTGTGGATGTTGTAGTACTCCACGCCACCCGCCGCAGCGCCCGCGATCAACAGCAGGAATACGACCCGCAGCCAGATCCGGCGCCGACGGTAATGCGGCGCGGCCGAACCTCGCTGCTCGGCGCGAGATGGGGCGTTTTGCCGCGGTGTGGTGCCCTGGCGTTCGCCGGCCTTCTCGTCTGCCGTCTCAACGGCTGGCGCTGCCGGCGGTTTGGTGGGAGTTGCCATGAGGTCGATTCGGAAGGTTGTCTCTTGCCGCGACGGTTTGAGGACTACGAATTATACACGTCGCGGCACGCGTCTTTGCCATCGGGCCTGCCGAGGTTGTCGTCATCGCTACGACCCGGGCGGGCTACAGAGGAAAAACCTTTTTAGAGCAACCGGCAAAACCGGATCGCTGCAAAAAATCGGCGTTCCACGGGCCGATTTTTGCCCCACGGCGTTCCGCCTTCCCGGTTTTTGTCAGCCGCTTTTAGCCGAATTCGCGTACTTGAATCGGCGCAGGCCATGACCTAGATTGCAATCAGTCTTCCACTTCACGGCAGACCAATCTGCGTAGGCCGGCGGTTTTCGGCTTCCTCCTGCGAGCACGAGGCTTTCGATGCGAATCGCCCTGTTTTCCTTGGTAATTTGTCTGGCTGGACTGACGGCTCGGGCGGAGGCTCAGTGCCCGGCGCCCGCCTATGGCCGAGTGTATACCGGCTACGCCCCGTATGGTGCCTATTACGCGCCGTCCGCCGCCTATTCACCCTATGCCACCTACGCGCCCTACCGGGCGCAGTTGCCGAGCTATCCTGCTTATTCCGGTGTGAGTCCGACCCCCAGCTACGGTACGCAGAGCACGTATTTCCGTGGACAGGCCGGTTCGTTCGCACCAGCGCCCGGCGGCACCTTCTTCGGCGGCTACGACTACCAGATCGGCTATCCGCCAGATTGGTACGGCGGCTATTGGACCTGGAGATAGAGGCCGACAGGCCTCGGCGAGATAGGCCCCGCACGCCTCAGCCGTCGCTTTCCTCGCGTTGGGCGGGCAGCCGGCGGCGCAGCTCCGCGATCACCTCGGGCGGCACGAAGTGAGCGAGTTCCTCGTCGTCGGCCAGCGGAGCGATCTGCTTGATCAGCGTGCTCGACACGTGAGAAAACTCCTTGTCGGCCATGAGCACGACGGTCTCCACGCCCGGATCGAGTTGCCGATTGGCGAGCATCATCGTGAGCTCGGCCTCCAGGTCGGTCAAAGGCCGTACTCCGCGTATCATGACCCTCGCTTGGCAACGGCGGACGAAATTGACCGCTAGACCCGAGAATTTCTTCACCTCGACGTTCTCGAATCGGCGCGTGACGCGCTTCACCAGTTCGACCCGCTCGTCGGGCGTGAACATTGGGTCTTTGCCGGCGTTGATCCCGATGCCGACGATGAGCTTGTCAACCAGTGTGCTGGCCCGTTCGATGATGTTCAGATGGCCGAGCGTGATCGGGTCGAAGGAGCCGGTATAGACGGCCACCCGCGAGTCGCGCTTTTTTTCCATCGCTAGGCCCACTGAGGATCGGCGGTCGCCTGCCGGACGAAGAGACTGGCTATGCGCGGCCTGGTCAGATACCGCAGCCCGAAGGCATAAAGGCCGCATTTAACCAACAGCATTGCCGCGATCAAGGCAATTTGCAATGCGGTGATCGCTTTGCCCATGACGCGTAGCATGGCCTTCATGTCCGCGGCGTTAGGACCCTGCTGTTGGGCTTCCATGCTGAGTTGCATGGCACGTTGTGTGAGCGGGATCGCTTCGACGGTCGGCCAGACCATAACGATTTCGAAGACAATGCCGGCGGCGAAGGCAGCGAGCAGCGTTTTGCGACCAAACGGATGTAGTCGTAGCGAGAAGATACCGCCTGTCAACAAGCAGCCTGCGATTAAGAGGCGGACCGCTAGCAAGATTCCATTCCGAATGACGTGTTTCGCTTGGAAATCGCGCGTTTCTTGGTTGATCTGCTCCTGGATACGCGCCGCTTGCTTGTCTCCGGCCGGTTGCAATTGGGCCACCGTCGCTTGCATTTTGTCCTGAAAGACCGCTCCCAAGATGCCCATCAACCCCGTCAGAATGCCCAGCGCGCCGAGCACGATGACCAGGATGCAGAGCGCGGTCAACCCGCCGGGACGTGGTGTAATGGGGTTGGTCATCGGGTCAGCCACGTCAGGTATTGAGAGCGGTCCAGATCTGTTCGCGAGACATGCCTTGCTGGGCGGCCGCGAACGCCCAGGCCGACTGTGCGCTGCAATACACGATCAATCCGTAACCCATCAAGAGCAGCGCCGTGGGAAAGCAATAACAGGTGAATAGGGAACCGAGGCCGGTGACGAGCGCCACGATTCCCAGCGACCGGCGCCGATAGAAGTAGTTTTGCCAACCGGCGATGGCATGGAGCGCCCCGGCGAGAACTCCGGATGCACCCATCGCGGTGGAGACGCCGCCGAAGATCATGCCCTGTTGCACCGCTTCTTGCTTCGCGAAGAGCGCGACCGTACCGCCGAAGAAGAGAAAGAAGCCGCCCACGAGAAGCTCCAACGCTCCCTGCACCATGAGCAGTATGGCAACGACCGGTATCTGTCTTGCCAGTCCGCCACCGGTGCTCCCTGCCGGTTCGCCGGAAAGCGCCTGTGGCGATTGAAATGGGTTTTCTTCCATGAAGCGAGCATACCCCGTCGTCGCCGGGCAGGAAAGGTTTGAATGGCCGCCGGAGCGGCGACGGCCGAGGTCGCTATTTACGATGCGAGCAGGGGTGCGCCCGGCAGGGAGGGCCAGGGGAAGCCGCGATCTACTTAACCACAAAATTGACCATGCGCCCCGGCACGATGATCTTCTTCACGATCGATTTGCCGGCGAGCTGCTGGGCAATCTTGGCATCGGCGAGGGCGGCCGCTTCGTGGGCCGCTTCGTCGGCACCGGCCGGCACCGACACACGGCCGCGCACCTTGCCGTTCACCTGCACCGGCACCTCGATCGTATCCTCCTTGATAAGATTCTCGTCGAAGGCCGGCCAAGGCTCGTAGGCGAGCGTCTTGGCATGACCGAGAGTCTGCCATAACTCCTCGCTCAGGTGCGGGGCGAAGGGAGAGAGGAGCAGCACGAACGTCTCCATCGCGGAGCGTGGACGCGGATCGATTTTGAAGAAATAGTTCGTGAACTCCATCATCTTGGCGATGGCCGTATTGAAGCTGAGCCGCTCGACGTCTTGCGTCACCTCGCGAATGGTGCGATGCAACACGCGGTTCTGCTCGGGGGTCAGTTCCACGTCCTGCACCGCCGCGTTCAGTTCGACGCCTTCCGCCCGATCGTTGACGATCATGCGCCACACGCGATCGAGGAACCCGCGCACGCCGTTGACGCCCTCCATGCTCCAGGGCTTCGTCGCTTCCAGCGGCCCCATGAACATTTCATACAGACGGAGTGCGTCGGCACCGTAGTCTTCGACCACTTCGTCGGGGCTGACGACATTCCTACGGCTCTTCGACATCTTGTAGGCGCGCGCGTCGAGGCGGATCGAGGGATCCTGCTTGAGCACGAAGGCCTCACCCTGCTTCTCCACATCGACCGGTGACACTCGCACGGCTTTGAGTTCTTCTCCCGTTTGCTTGTCAACCGGCTTCCCTTCCTGCATCCTCACGCGGGCGGCACTCGTCCAGCGACCGTCGCCAACCTGATACCCGGTGATCTCGATCTCGCCCAGGATCATTCCCTGGTTCACCAGCCGCTGGAACGGCTCCGCGGTGCTCACCAGCCCGCGGTCGTACAGCACCTTGTGCCAGAAGCGCGAGTAGAGGAGGTGCAACACGGCGTGCTCGGCGCCGCCGATGTAGACATCGACGGGCATCCAGGCGCGCTCGACCTCGGCATCGACAAAGGCACGGTCATTTCGCGGGTCGAGGAACCGCAGGTAATACCAACAGCTTCCCGCCCACTGAGGCATGGTGTTCGTCTCGCGCTTATAGCGGCGGCCGTCGATGACCGGGTACAGCCAATCTTGCGGCGCTTCCTCCAGCGGCGGCTCGGGCCGTCCATGCGGCTTGAAGTGCGACATGTCGGGCAGGTTGACCGGTAGCTCGTCGGGCGGCACCGACCTCAACAGGCCCGTCGGCCGATCGGAGGAATCCAATTCGTGCAGGATGGGAAACGGCTCGCCCCAGAAGTGCTGACGGCTGAAGAGCCAGTCGCGCAGCTTGTAATTGACGGCCGCACGGCCCAGCCCAAGTCGCACCAGGTCGTCGGTGATCCGAGACTTGAACGCAGCGGTCGGCAGCCCGTCGTAGGCGCCCGAATGGATCGCCTTACCCTCACCCGTAAAGGCCGCAGTGCCGGCCAGCACGTGTTCGCGCGAACCTTCCTCCGTGTCGCGGCCAGGATCGACAACCGGCTTGATCGGCAGTTTATGGGCCACGGCGAACTCGAAGTCGCGCGTGTCGTGAGCGGGCACCGCCATGATGGCGCCGGTTCCATAGCCCATCAGCACATAGTCGGCCACCCAGATCGGCACCGGCTGGCCGTTGACCGGGTTGACGGCGTAAGCGCCGGTGAACACCCCCGTCTTCTCCTTGGCCAAGTCGGTACGGTCGAGATCGCTCTTGCGCGCCGCCTGCTCACAATAGGTGCGCACGGCCGTCGATTGTTCCGCCGTCGTCAGGCGCTCGACCAGCGGATGCTCCGGCGCGATCACCATGTAGGTGGCGCCGAACAGCGTGTCGGGCCGCGTCGTATAGATCCGCAGCACATCGTCGTCGGCCTTGCGCGGATAACCGCTTTTGGCCCGGAGCGACTTCCAGTTGTCGAAACCCACAGCATCGCCGAGATGAAAATCGACCTCCGCACCGGTGCTGCGGCCGATCCAGTTTCGTTGCAGTGCCTTGATGCTCTCCGACCAGTCGAGGCCCGCCAGGTCATTCTCTAGCCGGTCGGCATAGGCCGTGATGCGCAGCATCCATTGCCGCAAGGGAATGCGCGTCACCGGATGCCCACCGCGCTCACTCAGCCCGTCTTTCACTTCTTCGTTGGCGAGCACCGTACCCAAGGCCGGGCACCAATTGACCGGCGCTTCGAGTTGATAGGCCAGGCGATGCTCGTCCTGATAACGGCGGACGGCTTCGTCGCCGGCGGCTTGCACGTTGGCCGGAATGGTTAGTTCGGCGATCGGTCGGCCTTTCTGTTCTCGTTCGTCAAACCAGGTGTCGAAGAGCAGCAGGAAGATCCACTGTGTCCAACGGAGATATTCGACGTCGGTCGTGCTCAGCTCACGGTCCCAGTCGTAGCTGAAGCCGAGCATCTTCTCTTGCCGCCGAAAATTGGCGATGTTCTTTTCGGTGGTAATGCGCGGATGGGTGCCGGTCTTGATGGCATGCTGTTCGGCCGGCAGACCGAAGGCGTCCCAGCCCATGGGGTGCATCACGCATCTGCCGCGCATGCGGTGGTAACGGCAGAGAATGTCCGTGGCCGTCTGTCCCTCGGGGTGCCCTACGTGCAGCCCGTCGCCGCTCGGGTAGGGAAACATATCGAGCACATAGAGCTTTTGCTCACGACTCGTGGGCAGCCGCGGCGTGCTGAATGTTTTCTGCTCTTCCCAATATCGTTGCCACTTTGGCTCAATCGTAGCGGGGTTGTAACGCGGCATGACGAGGGCGGACGTTTTGTTTATTGAGACGGATCGAGGGTCGCGACGAAGGCCTTTTCGGACAGCGAAAGACAACCTCCTCGCCGGTCTCGGGAGCCGAGGAAACGGCTGATTTTAACGGCGGATGCTCGCGCCGGCAAACTCGCTGGCGCGGTCATACGCGCGGCTCTCGAAGCGGCATTCACTGCGTGCGTTGAGGCTGCCGAAAGGAGACACCGAGAATCGTGTGCCGGTTCGCCGGCAAATGCCCTTTCCATCGAGATATGAGGCAGACAGAATGGACGGTAACACACGCACCGTCCGATGATTTTTCGACCATGCCCGTCCAACCCTTGACGATCCAGCGAATCGACACACGTCGCGACGACTTTCGCGCGGCGCTGGCCGGTCTGCGCGAGCGGCTCAGTCCGCGTGGCAATGTGGTGAGCGAGGCGGGTAGGCGGAAAACAGTCGAGGTGTTCGGCGAACCGCTCTCGCCGGTGCAGGTCGTCGAACGGATCTGCCGCGAAGTGCGTGAGCGTGGATTGACAGCCGTGCTCGACTATTCGTCGCGGATCGATCGGGCCGAACTGACCGCCGACACTCTGCGTGTACCCGACGACGACCTGCGCGCGGCCCATGCCGCCGTTTCTCCCGATTTCTTGGCCAGCGTACGCCGCATACGTCAGAACGTTCTTGATTTTCAGACGGCGATTCTGCACCGCGACGCGCGGCTGGAACGACCTCACGGTGGCTACCTGCGGCAACGTTACCTGCCCCTGCGGCGCGTCGGTATCTGCGTCCCGGGCGGCGCTGCGGCCTACCCTTCAACCGTGCTCATGACCGCGGTGCCGGCCCAGGCGGCCGGAGTCGACCAGATCGCCGTCGTGGCTCCTCCCACGAAGTTTGGCGCCTTCAACCGCGAGCTGTTGGCCACCTGCCATGAACTGGGAATCCGCGAGGTCTATCGCTTGGGCGGCGCGCAGGCGATTGCGGCGCTGGCTTACGGTGTCGATGGCGTGCCGTGCGTCGATAAGATCGTGGGGCCGGGCAACCTGTTCGTCGCCCTGGCCAAGAAGCACGTCTATGGCGAGGTCGATATCGATTCAATCGCCGGTCCGAGCGAGGTCGTTGTCATCGCCGACGAGACCACACCGCCCGACTACACGGCCGCCGATCTGATCGCGCAGGCCGAACATGCTCCGGGGGCGAGTGTCTTGATCACCTGGAGCCTAGCCGTGCTCGAAGCGACAGCCGCCGAACTGGCCAAGCAGCTTGCCACGTTGGACCGTGGCGACTTGGCGCGGCAGTGCTTGGAGGAATTCGGTGCGCTGGTGCTCTGCCGCGACGCAGACGAGGCTTGTGCTCTCGCCGACGAAATTGCTCCGGAACACCTGCACCTGGCCACCGACGATGCGGAATCGCTGCTTGCCAAGATCCCACACGCGGGGGCCGCGTTTCTGGGCAACTTCAGCCCGGTGGCCGTGGGCGATTATGTGGCGGGGCCGTCGCACGTGTTGCCGACCGGCGGCACCGCACGCTGGGCGAGCGGACTCTGCGCCAACGACTTTTTGCGCCGGACGAGCGTCATCCATTGCACGTCCGCAGGATTGGCTGCACTCGCCGGCGATGTACGTACGCTTGCCGATGCCGAAGGGCTGACAGCCCATCGGGCAAGCGTCGATATCAGGCTCCCCGAATGAATGCCGGGGAAAGTTCAAAGAATTCGAAAAAAGAAACCTCGTTGCATGTCGTACTTCCGTTCCGCCATCGACGCGATGGCCGGCTATGTGCCGGGTGAACAGCCGCAAGCCGGAAAGTTCATCAAGCTCAACACCAACGAAAATCCATATCCCGCTTCGCCGGCGGTAAAGCGAGCCGTGTTGGCGGCGCTCGAACGTGGGCTGGAACGGTACCCCGATCCGCTGGCCACGGCTTTTCGCCAGCGCGCCGCCGAGCTGTTCGATGTCGAGCCCGATTGGATCCTCTGCGGCAACGGCAGCGACGAGATTCTGACGATCGTGACCCGCGCGTTCGTCGGAGAAGGGCAGCTCTTGCGGTTGCCGTACCCGAGCTACATCCTTTACAAATCGCTGGCCGAGATTCAGGGCGCCCGGAGCCAAGAGATTTTTTTCGACCGCGAGTGGGGTCTGGGTGACTCTTTTTCCTCGCCGGCTGACGATCTACGGCTGGCCTTCTTGCCCAATCCGAACAGTCCCTCGGGCACGCTCGTACCGCCGGAGCGTGTCCTCGAATTGGCCGAACGGCTGCCGTGCCCGTTGCTCGTCGACGAAGCCTACGTGGACTTCGCCGACGAGGATTGCGTGCGATTGGTGAAACAGAGCGACAAGATTCTGGTCTCGCGCTCGCTCAGCAAGTCATATGCCCTGGCTGGCCTGCGGTTCGGATTCCTGATCGCGCAGCCGCACATCATCGCCGGATTGGTGAAGATCAAGGACTCGTACAACTGCGACGCGCTGAGCATCGCCGCCGCCACGGCGGCCATCGACGATCAACCCTGGCTGGCCGACAGCCGCACCAGGATCATTGCCACCCGCGAGCGGCTGACGTCGAGCATGCGCGAGCTGGGCTTCTCCCCCGTGCCGTCGCAATCGAACTTCGTCTGGTGTCCACACTCAGAGGTGCCCGTGAAGCCGCTCTATGAGCAGCTCAAGGCCAACCGCGTGCTGGTGCGCTATATGAACTATGCCGGCTGGGGCGACGGCCTGCGCATCTCCGTCGGTAGCGACGAACAGGTAGACGCCTGTCTGGGGCTGCTGAAGGCGATGGTGTGATTTTGAAGGAACCGTCCGCACCCGGTCCGCTATTCGACTTCCACTAATTGATCGGCTTCGATCACCATGAGCCTCGCGATCACACGCTCGATGGGTAAGCCGAACATGGTGCAAACGGCTTCGCGGTAGGCCAACAATTGTGGCCGATAACGGGCCGCGATCTTTTCGACCGCTTGTGGATCGGTCGGCGAGACGGCATCGGTCTTGAAATCGAGCACCTCGGCGGCCACGATCGCCGTCGCAGCGGTCGTAGCCTCCGTCCGCTCTTTTCCAGCAGCCGTGCCCGACGACGACGCCAGCCTTGCGGGACCACGCACGAGAACCAGCCGGTCGAAGGTTCCGCTGAGGAGCGTATCGCGCAATCGGACCGCAAAGGGCCGTTCGCGGAAGATCTCGAGCGTGGGCTGAAATGTGGCCAGATCGGCACAGATCTCGGGCCGAGCGGACCAGGGCGCGTTTTCCGAGGTCAGATAGCAGCGGCGCGAAAGGGCGGCACGCAGCCGTGGGTTCCGCAGCTTGGTACGGAACTGCGCCAACCATTCGTCGATCTCTCTCGGAGATGCGCCGACGTAGGCTCCGATGTGCCGCAGCGTCGCGTCGTCGGGCTCGCCGCCGTCGAGCCATTCGATCTGCTCGAACCAGGCATGGAACGTACTGCCGCGGTTGGCGGCCCGGCCATCGTCGAGCACCATCCGCGCAGCCAGGTCGACATGCGCCGCGTGTGCGAGCCCGGAAGGGCTTTCTCGTTCCAATGCTCGCCGACGGCGGCGGTCGGAGGGGGCGAGCGTCACCCGAAACGACGACGTGCGGGCCGCATCGTCCGGCGCGTCAGATCGAGCAGAGAGCAGCGAGTCCTCGGTCGTTTCTCGATGCCATTCACGTACGCCATGCTCGTAGACGACCGTCCGCGGAGCGATCGGCCCACCGTCGGTCAGTGCCGCGCGCAGCATCCCCGAGAACAGAGCGGGGAGTTGTTTCTCATTCTCTTTCGACGGTGCAATGATCAGGTGCAGGGCGTGGATCGGGCGCGTCAGGGCCACGTACAGCACGCACAACGATTCGCGCACGACTTGCTCGGTGCAGCGATCGAAAACCTTGTTCACTTCGTCGGGTAGCATGCTGCGCAGCGACTCGTTGGCATAGCGGCAGACGAGCGAGACGGCCGCGGTCGGCTCCGGGCGGCCGACGACGACCGGCGGCGTTTGCCCTTTGAGGCCGACGTCGAGTTGCGGCAGCACCACGATGTCGAATTGCAGTCCTTTGGCCTGGTGGATGGTCATCACGCGCACATCGGCGGGCGACGGAGCCTCGACCCGCTGCTTCGTGACAAACTCGACGAAGTCGCGCGTCCGCAAGCCGGCCTCGGGCTCGAAACGGTAAGCCAACTCGACGAGCTGTAGCAGCCGGCTGGAATCGCGTGAGTCGCAATGCGGAGCCAACTTGCGAGACCACAGACAGATGGTCGGTCCGTAACCGTGGGTGAGCAGTTGTTGGCGAATCTTGAGCGAGAGCCTCGCCGCTCGGCCGTCGTCGTCGAAATCGGTCTGCTCGGTCAGCCCGAGGTAGGCGGCCAGCGGCGAATTCGCCACATGATATCGGGCGGCCGTGTCGCCCGGATGGTCGGCGACGGTGAGCAGCGAGAGCACGACCGAGACGGCCGGCGAATCAGTAAGCGGATTTCCTCCTTCTTCGCTAGCGGCGACCTCACGGCGGCGCAGCTCATAGATGAGCGTCGCCACCGCGTCGTTGTCGCGGACCAGGACACCGATCGATTTGCCTGGCGCTGTCGCGACCAACCTCGCAACCTCGTCGGCCGCGAAGGTGAGCGTGGCGCGCTTCTGATCCTCGTCGCAACGGTCGGCGGCAACCATGCGCACGTGACCGGCAAGATGCCGCTGCGCCGTGGTATGCGATTCAAAACCATGTTGCCAGACATTCGCCGCGCCGCCGAAGCATCCGATCGCTGGGTTGCTGGCGAGCGCGTCGAATACGAGATTCACCGTGTCGATGATCGGCTGGGCCGAGCGGCGGCTACACGTCAGGCTCGGCTGCTCGAGATGCGGCCAATCACGGCCCAACGCATCGAACAGCTCGGCCACTCCGCCCCGCCAGCCATAGATGGCCTGCTTGACGTCGCCCACGCAGAAGAATGAACTTGCTTTCGAAAAGAGGTCGGTCGCGTACCCGTCGTACTCCGAAGGCTCGCTCCCCTCCATGACATCCGCGACGAGCGGGCGCAGCACGTTCCACTGCGACAGCGACGTGTCTTGGAATTCGTCGAGCAGCACGTGGGCAATCCGCGTATCAAGCCGGAACGACAAGTCTGTCACGCGCTGACAGAGCGCCGAGTTGCCCAGTGCGCGCGTGATGTCGTCGAACCGCAATGCCCGCCGGGCGACCTTGAGTCGGCGATACTCACGATCGAAGCGGTCCAAGAACTGCCAGGTGGCCTGCGTCTGGTCGGCAAGCTGACCGACGAGAACGCCCCTCGCGTGGCGCAGCAGCGATCGATAGACCTCCACCAAGCGCTCTGCGATCGGCCGCTTATGGTAGGTCTCCTCGCCGGCATTGATCTTGGATGCCAGCCCCTTGGATATGAATGTGGGCCAATCGCCGGCCCGCGCCGCCGCCAAGTCGCCGGCCCGTGCCTTGGCCATCTGATTCTCGTCGGCGAGCGGATATTGTTCGAGCGCGTCCAACGCCTCGGAGAGTTTCTCGTCGGTCAGACGCGGTGGCCGGGGCAACGAATCCCACGCCTCGGCCGTCGTCTCCAAGTAGTAACCGTAGAGTCCCGTCACGAGCGATTGAAGCTGATCGCTGACCGACCGCGTGGCCTCGCCCTTCGTCAGCAGACGCAAGAGGGCGAGTGTTTCGTGGGTTTCGCCGCTGGCCAAGGCGGCTTGGATGGCCTCCCTGCGCAACCGCCCGTCGGCCGACTCTTCGATAATCCGCCAGCCGGGAACCAAGCCCAACTCCAGGTCGAAGCTGCGCGCAAGTTGCGCGAAAAACGCATCGAGCGTTAGGATTCGCAGGCGGTGGAGCTGGTGTACCAGCGCTGCGAGCGTCTGGCGGGCTTGGCGGCGGTCGAAATCTGGGCGTTCGAGGAAGCGGGCCAACTGACCACATTTCTCGCGATCGTCGCAGGCCTCGGCCAGGCGGGTCAGAATGCGTTCGAGAATTTCCCCCGCGGCCTTGCGCGTGAACGTTGCCGCCAGGATCTGGTCGGGCGGGGTGCCCGCTGCCGCCAATCCCAAGTAGCGGTTCGAGAGTTGGAACGTCTTACCTGTTCCGGCGGACGCGCGAATCAACGTGTGGGAGAAACTTTTTGGAGAAACAAGAACAGAAGGGGTCATCCGTGCGCCTAGCCGCGTTCCTTCGGAGCATTGTCTGGACAGATTATCAGTATATCCGTGCAGACCGCGGTCTGAAAAGTGAGAACGTCGCTCTATTATGCCGACTGAAACGGCATCACGACTCGTAGTCGATTGTGCCCAAATGGGGAGCGCTGGACCACTTCCGCAAGCCTCAAAAGCAGAGCGAGATGCATCGGCATTACAAATATGCAGGCGACTTGCCACCCGACTTGGGACCGAATAAAACAGTCGCAGGGTCGTTTGCTCCCTGTGTCTCGTTGCGCGCCCAATCCGGAGTCGGTTCCCATGTCTACCTCGAAAATCGTCGCCGGCGACAGCATCGGCAAGCTGTTGGATCGGGCAATCGATGCCGGCCAAGGAGTGCTGCGGCTCACGCCGACTTGGGTTCCACGCAGCTTCTTGCACCCGGGAAAGCGGATCAAGCTGGCACCCACCGATTGGTATGCCTACGGGGCGCATCGCGGGGGCATCGACGAGCGCTGGTTCGCCAGCACCACCGAGGCGGCCAACGACAACCGCACACCGGACGAAGGCCTGAGTTACGTGGCCTTCGAGGGCCAGCGATTCACCCTGCGCGACGCGGTGGCCGAGGCCGGCGGCCGGCTCATCGGCAAGCCGATGTTCGACAAATACCGTCGCTGGCCCGTCTATTCAAAATTCTTCGACAATATGGGGCCGATTCCCCATCACATGCATCAGGGCTTCGAGGATGCCAAACTGACCGGGCAGGAAGGAAAGCCGGAGAGCTACTACTTCCCACCGCAGTTGAACAACGTCGACAACAATTTCGCCTACACGTTCATGGGGCTTGAGCCGGGCACCACGAAACAGCAACTTCGCAAATGCCTGGAAGATTGGGACAAGGGTGACAATGGCATTCTCGACCTGTCGCGGGCCTACCGCTTGAAGCGGGGCACCGGTTGGTTGATTCCGCCCGGCGTGCTGCACGCTCCCGGTTCGCTTTGCACGTACGAGCCGCAGTGGGGGTCCGACGTGTTCGGTATGTTCCAATCGCTGGTCGAGGGGCGCGAGGTGCCCTGGGCATTGCTGGTCAAAGATATGCCCAAGGAGAAGCACCGAGACCTCGATTTCATCATCGGGCAGCTCGATTGGGACAAGAACGTCGACACGCACTTCAAGGAGCACAATTACTTGGAGCCGATCGTCGACAAAAGCGTCTCGGCCGCCGGTGTCGCCGATCGCTGGATCGTCTACGGCACGATCGACGGCCAGCAGCTCTTCAGCGCGAAAGAGTTGACGGTGGCCCCCGGCGCAAAGTGCGTGCTGAAGGATGGCTGTGCCAGTGGTTGGATCACGGTGCAGGGCCGCGGTCGCATTGGAAAGCTCGCCTTGCAGACCCCCGCCATGATCCACTTCGGCGAGGAGACCGAAGACGAGGTCTTCATCTCGCACGAGGCGGCGACCGCCGGCGTCGAGATCGAGAACACGGGCAGTGAGCCGCTCGTGAGTTTGCGTTATTTCGGGCCCGACGTACACAAGAATCTGCCGAAGGTGGGCGATCACCTGCGATAACGTCGTCGACCGCGGGCAGCAGAACCTTCCGTTCCGCAAAGAATTCTCAACCCCAAACAAAAATCGCCCGTCCCATGGCCAACCACCCCAACAACTTCCCCAAACTCCATAATGCCGCCTGGCCGGGCGTGGTCGGCAAGGGTCCCGATTCGGAACCGGCGATCGATCTGGATACGATGCTCGACTTGACGGCCGCGGCCGAAGTCGACGGCATCAAGTTTGACGGTGCCGATCTGTTCCTCTTCGCACCGCACATCGACATCGACGCTTCCGACGACGAGTTGAAAACAGTCGCCGACAAGGCGCGTGTCCGCAACCTCGTCTATGGCACCGTCACGGCACCCATCTGGCCGCCGACGGGCGGCGGACCCGCGATGGGCGGGCCGGACGATCGCAAGCGGTTTCTGAAGCAAGTCCGCAAGGGATGCCGTATTGCCAAGCGACTACGCGAACTAGGTGTGCGGCCCTACGGCATCGTGCGGATCGATTCGGCGTCGAGCCCATCAGACTGGCGCAAAGACCCCGAAGGGAACACGAAACGGATCGCCGATACCTTGCGCGAGGCCTGCACCATTGCTGAAGATTTTGGTGAGCGGTTGGCGGCCGAGGGAGAGATTTGCTGGGGTGGCATGCATAGCTGGCGCACAATGGTGCATCTGCTCGAAATGGTCGACCGGCCCCAGACACTCGGTTTCCAGGCCGACATGGCCCACACGCTCCTGTATCTGCTCGGTTACAACGCCCCGGAAGACGCCATCTTGCCCGAAGGTTTCGATTGGCAGGATGACAAGAAACTGCAAGAGGGCCTGAAGACGCTCACGGCCGCGCTGCGTCCCTGGACGATCGACTTCCACGTGGCGCAGAACGATGCGACCGTGTTCGGTTCGGGTTCGCACGACAAGACCGGGCGGCACTGCTTGCCGAACGATCCCAAGGGCAAGTTGAATATCGCCCGCGATGCCGGCCATTGGTTGCGTGACGAACACGGTCAACTCACCAAGAAGTTCCGCCACATCTGCTGGGACGGTTGCATGTTCCCCAACGCCGTGATGATGAAGCCCGATACCTGGAACAGCATCCTCTCCGCCATGATTTCCGTCCGCGACGCGCATGGTTGGCGAGAGTAAGACACGAGTTACCTTCGGCGAGCGTTATCGAACGTACGCCCGAGCGACCACATCTCCTGCCGGCAAGCCACCGGTTGCCCCGAAACGAATCTTTTCCCTCAGAGATTTGCTATGACCAAGCCATTGAACATCGGCATGATCGGCTACGGCTTCATGGGCCGGGCCCATTCGAACGCCTATCGCCAGGTCAGCCAGTTCTTTCCCCACTCGCGTCGGCCGGTGCTCAAGGCCTGCTGTGCTCGGAACGAAGAGAAGATCAAGGCGTTCGCCGAGAACTGGGGTTATGAATCGTACGAGACCGATTGGCGGAAGCTGATCGAGCGGAAAGATATCGATGTCGTTGATATCGGCTCGCCGAACAACACGCACCGCGAGATCGTGCTGGCCGCGGCCAAGGCGGGCAAGATGATTCTCTGCGAAAAGCCGTTGGCAATGAGTGTCGCGGAAGGCGAAGAAATGGTCGCGGCGGTCGAGAAGGCCGGCGTGCCGAACATGGTTTGGTTCAACTATCGCCGCGTGCCCGCCATCGCCTTGGCCAAGCAGGTCATTGACGAAGGCCGTGTCGGACGGCCATTCCATTACCGGGCCACCTACCTACAGGATTGGACGATCGCCGAAGACGTGCCGCAGGGCGGCGCTGCTCTGTGGCGACTCGACGTCAACGTAGCGGGTTCGGGCGTGACGGGCGACCTCCTGGCTCACTCGATCGACACGGCCGAGTGGCTGAACGGCCCGATCCGCCGCGTGACGGCCGCCACCGAGACGTTCGTTAAACAGCGTCTGCATCAGGAGACGGGCAAGATGGAGCCCGTTGGCATCGACGACGCCTGCATGTTCCTGGCCCAGTTTGCCAACGGCTCGATGGGCACCTTCGAGAGCACCCGTTACGCGCGCGGCCGCAAGAACTACAACACCTTCGAACTCAACGGCGAAGCGGGAAGCGTCTTTTTCGACCTGGAAGAGCCTCAGTATCTGCAATACTTCCGCTACGCCAATCCGCAGCCGAGCCACGACACCGGCACCCCTGCGGGCGGCAAGGCCAAGATATCGAAGATCGAAAGCCACCTGACGGGTTGGCAAAAGATCCACGTGACGAACTTCGAGCATCCCTACATGAAGAATTGGTGGGTCCCCGGATGCACGATCGGGTACGAGCACACCTTCATCAACGCGCTCGCCGACTTTTTGGAGTCGCTCGACAGCGGCAAACCGGTGCAGCCCGACTTCCGCTGCGCCTTGCAAACGCAAAAGGTGTGTGATGCGGTGCTCGCCAGCGCCAAGACCGGCCGGTGGGTGGAGATCGAGTAACCCCTCCTCGACGGCCCGATACCGAAGCGCCATGCCGAAACGGCCACCGGGGTGCGGATCGTCTGCCTTCCTAGCGGTTTTCGGATAGACTCCAAGGACCGGCCGAGATTCGGCCGGCCCTTCAACGCAGGTGAAGAGGTGCGCCTTGATCCGATCAAGTGTAACCGTATTCCTCTTGTTGACGGCCCGTTGCCTGGCCATGGAGAGCGACGTCTGGCCGCAGTTTCGCGGCCCGGATGGCCAGGGCATCTCCGATGCCAAGGGCGTGCCGACGGAGTGGAGCGATTCTCAGAACGTGAAATGGAAGACGCCCATTCACGGACGAGCCTGGTCGTCACCCGTCGTCTGGCACGACCAGGTCTGGCTGACCACGGCCACACCCGACGGCAAACAATTATCGGCCCTCAAGATCGATCGCGCGACCGGCAAGATTCTCCTCGACAAGGTCGTGTTCGATATTCCG
This sequence comes from Pirellulales bacterium, assembly GCA_035547915.1. Classification (GTDB taxonomy): domain Bacteria; phylum Planctomycetota; class Planctomycetia; order Pirellulales; family JAICIG01; genus DASSFG01. The sequence goes on from DASZTS010000029.1 coordinate 161,069, forward strand.
GAGCCGCAGTTCTGTTATCCGTTTAACAGCTACGCGTCGTCGACGCCGGCCGTCGAAGAGGGGCGGATCTACGTCCACTACGGGAGCCACGGCACCGCCTGCCTCGACACCGACAGCGGCGCCACGATCTGGACGCGGCAGGATTTGCCCTGCAATCACCATCGCGGCGCGGGATCGTCGCCCATTCTGTTCGGTCGCTCGCTATTCATCGACTTCGACGGCTTCGATGTACAGTACGTGGTGGCGCTCGATAAGGCGACGGGTAAGACCGTCTGGAAGCACGATCGCCAGATCGATTACGGAACCACCGACGGTGACGCCAAGAAAGCCTATGCCACGCCCACGGTCGTCGAGGTAGCCGGCCGACCGCTCCTCGTCAGCCCCGCGGCCGGCGCCACGATCGCTTACGATCCGCTCAGCGGTGACGAGATTTGGAGAGTACAGCACGGAGGAATGAACGCCTCCGCGCCGCCGCTTATCGGCCACGGCGTTATCTATCTCAATACGGCCGACGGCGGTTTTCGCGAATTCGCTCTACGGCCCGAGGGAACGGGCGACATTACCGAGACGAACGTCGTCTGGAAGCAACAGCAGGCGATGCCGGTGCGCTGCGCACCGCTGCTCGTCGGAGATCTCTTGTTCATGGTCAACGAGGCCGGCATCCTCAGTTGTCTGGACGCCGCCAGCGGCGACCTCGTGTGGCGGCATCGGCTGGGAGGCCATTACAGCGCGTCGCCCGTCTACGCCGACGGGCATATTTATTTTGCCAGCGAAGACGGCGACCTGCCCGTCATCGAGGCGGCGCGCGAGTATCGACCGCTGGCCACGAACCACCTCGACGATGGTTGCATGGCCAGCCCCGCCATTGCCGGGCGGGCCCTGTTTCTGCGCACGAAAAAGAGCCTCTATTGCATCGAGTCCGAATGAGCCTGGGGTCGCGCGGGGCCATTGGGCAGACGCGGAATCTCGGCCCTCGGTCAGATCGGCTTTGCAGGCGCCAACGGCGACGGTGAGTCGCCGGTCACCGTCACCGCTGAATGGCACCTTGCCTCGCCTATCGTGAGCCGCCCGGTTGGCAGCTTGAGTCTAAGAACGACCGACAAAACCGGCTCGATCTCCGAAAAATCGGCGATCCAGCTTGCAGGTTTTGCGAGCCGCTTGAGCTAACCGACCTCGGCGGCGACCGGCTGGCGGCTTCTGCGGTAAAAGCCGACCCCCTCGAGCGCCTTATAAACCTCGTCGAGCGTCTTCTCGCCGAAATTGGAGATGGCCAGAAGATCGTCGCGCGTGCAATGCAACAGATCATTGACGGTGAAGATGCCGCGCTCCTCCAAACAGTTTGTCGTGCGGACCGAGAGGCCGATCTCGGCTGTGCTCATCTCGAGGCGTTCCTTGAGGCCCTTCTCGAATTCGTCGGCCGTGCTGAGTCGGATGCGCGTCATGGGCTCCCTCCCAAATACAAGAATGTGGTGATAGTGAGACGGCCCGAAGAGACTGGGGCGGTTCGGACCGTGGGCGGCAATTCCCTTGTTTGCCGCACGCCAAAATATACCAACTCGGCGGCAAATGCGAAGCGATTTCTCGCTGTGTGGACGGATTTTTTAGGCCTCATGCTAGCATCGTTTTGCTAGCATGCGACGTGGCCAACGGAGCCGAAGATGGCCCCGTTTGTTCTTTCGGTGGTTTTCCTTGATCTTTTCGATGTGGCCCCAGTAACTATTTTGAAGAATTTCATCATGGCCCGTTACCAAGTGTTGTTGACCGATTACGCGTGGCCCGAACTCGACATCGAGCGGGCTACGCTCGCCTCCGCAGACGCCGAACTGATCGTGGCCGAATCGACCGATGCCGTCTCGTTGGCGCGCTTAGCCGAAGGCGCGGATGCCATTCTCACCAACTGGGCACGTGTGCCGGCCACCGTACTCGCAGCGGCCAAGAAGTGCCGTATCGTCGCGCGGTTGGGCATCGGCCTCGACAACATCGACGTCGAATTCGCCACGCGCCAGGGGATGCTCGTGACCAACGTTCCGGATTACTGTCTGGAGGAAGTGACCGAACACGCGCTGGCGCTCATCCTCGGGCTGGGTCGCAAGGTGGCGTTCTACCATCAGCAGACGAAGGCGGGGCATTACGATCTGTCGGCCGGTTCACCGTTGCGGCGGCTCGCGGGTCAGACGGTTGGCATCGTCGGCTTCGGTAATACCGGACGACGACTAGCCGCCAAGGCGTCTGCCGTGGGCTTCCGCGTGATCGCTTGTACGCGCCGGCCCGAGACGGTGACCGCGCCCGTGGAGTGGTCGCCGCTGGAGCAACTACTCTCCCGCAGTGACTACGTGTCGCTTCATCTGCCGAGCACGAACGAGACCCGGCATTTGATCGGCGCCCCTCAGCTCGCGCTGATGCGGTCGACGGCATACCTCATCAACACGTCGCGCGGGGCGCTCATCGACGAACAAGCACTCGCCGAGGCCTTGGCTGCTGGCCGCCTGGCGGGGGCCGCGCTCGATGTGCAGCAACAAGAGCCGCCCGACCTGAGTCGACCACCGTTCAACGATCCGCGGGTGATCGTCACGCCCCATGCCGCCTTCTATTCCGTCGAGTCGGTCACAGACCTGCGACGGCGGGCTTCGCAACAGGTGGCCGACGCGCTCTTGGGAAGAACACCGCAGCATGTGGTCAACCGCGAGGCAGTGGACGAGAAAAGATGAAAAGAGGGGGACGAAGGTCGGGCCCTCGTTGTCCTTCTCTCGCATTCGACCGGTTCGACCGATGCAGCCGCTACAAACGTGCGCTGTGCTTTGACCAGTCGCCGGGCATGTCGTATAGGACTAGAGATGTTGTTTTCTCGCACCTCGGCGGCGCTGGGCAGGGCCGTTGGCGACATGGCTCTGGCGATCGAGCCGCGCCCCAACTGCTGGCCAGTGGCAAAGTGCCAAGTCCATGGAAGATACTTCGCGCGAACTTCACAGCAGCAGCGATGCTGCACAGCCCGACCTCTGGCAAGCGCGGCGCCAGCAGGCGCGTGATTTCATGTCGGCACAACGTCGCCGACTCGCCGAGATCGAAGCCTCGCTGACCGAGCGCATCGACCGTATGGGGCGGGAGATCAACCTGGCGCGTCAATCGGCGCTCGAGATCGAGGCCGGGCTCATCGAGGGCCGCAACGAACTGGAGGCAGCTACCAAGAAGCTACGGCTCGATGAACGTGGTCTGGCGCAATTGCGCCGGGAGAACCAGGCCAACGCCGACGAACTGGCATACCATCGACAGCGTCTGCAACAACAACTGGTCGAACTCGATCTCGAACGGGAAAAACTCGACGAGTGCACCAATCAGACGAACAGCCAGCGCCGGCGCATCGCCCACCAACTAAGAGCGCAGCGTGAAGAGCAGCGCCGCGCTCGCGAACGCGAACGTGTGGGAACGGAGGCTCGCCCCGCCGCGGTCGCCGACCCGGACGGACTTGCCCGGCAACTCGCCGATGCACAACGTCGATTGGCCGAGGCAGAACGACGGCTCGCCGAATCCGAGGCGAGAGCGCAGACGCTCGAACAGCGTCCTCCGGCGGAATCGGACGACGATCAGAGCCAGGCCCTGGCCGATATGCAGCGCCGGTACGAGATGGCCATGGAGGATCTGCGCGAGCAGAAGCTTCGCGTGGCCGAACTCGAGAAGCGGCCGGCAGCGCCGGCCCAGTCCCGTAGCCTTCCCGACCCCGGCGACAAGCTCGACTGGGAGACGCAGAAGCAGAGGTTGCTCGCCGCCCTCGAGGCCGACTGCGGCGAGGACGACGAACCCGAACGCCACCAAGAACGGATGAAAATGCGCGACGTCATCAGCCGCACCGACGCCGCGATCGCCGCAAAGGACCACGAGATCGAGGAGCTTCAGGAATTGCTCACCGCGCAATCGGCGAACATCGGCGAGGTGAGCGTCGGTGCCGCTGCGCTGGCCGACGTGCTATCGTCGGACGAGATCGTTCGCACCGAACGCGAGCGGCTCCAGCAATTGCAGCAGGAGTGGGAAGAGAAACTACGTCAGGCCGAGATCGATCTCTCAGTACAACGGGCGCGCATCGCCCGCGAGCGGGCCGAGATCGAAGAGCGACAGCGCACGCTACAGACGCAGCAACCCGATGGCGAACCGAACCCCGACGCCGAGGTCGACAAAGCAGCCAAACCGCAGCGCGGTCGGTGGCTCAGCCGTTTGGGATTGAAAGACGAGGAGACGTGATTCACGCCGCGGCACTGGGGCCGGGCAGGTCGACGTCCATTCCCTCGCCGAAGTAATACTTGCGCGCCTCGGGGTTGGCGAGCACCTCGTGTGGACGGCCGTGGCATAACACGCGGCCACCGCGGATGACGTAGCTGCGGTCGGTGATCTGCAACGTCTCACGCACCTGGTGGTCGGTAATCAGGATCGAAATACCGCCGTCGCGCAGCGAGCGGATGATCTGCTGGATGCTGGCGATCGTGACCGGGTCGATCCCCGTGAAAGGCTCGTCGAGCAGGATCAGGCGCGGGTCGGACACCAGGCAGCGGGCGATCTCCAAGCGTCGCCTCTCACCGCCCGAGAGCGACATGGCCAGCGATTTTCGCAAGCGGGCGATATCGAATTTATCGAGCAGTTCGTCGCAGCGCTGCCGCCTCCGTTTGCGATCGAAGCCGAGCATTTCCATCATGCCGAGCAAGTTGTTTTCTACCGACAGCTTGCGGAACACGCTCGATTCCTGCGCCAGATATCCCATGCCTCCTTCGCGGGCACGGCGATACATGGGCCAACCGGTGACGTCGAGACCGTTCAGATCCACCTTGCCGGCGTTCGGCTCGATCATGCCGCAGGCCATGCGGAAACTGGTGGTCTTGCCCGCACCGTTGGGACCCAGCAAGCCGACGATCTCGCCTTGGCGCACGTCGAAGTCGACGCCGTCCACCACTCGCCGCCGGCCATAGATCTTGACCAGGCCGTGAACCGAAAGCACGACGTCGTTCATTGGTCCTCCTTGACCAGGAAGCGGTGTTATCTCACGAACCCCATACGGGCGAAGTTCGGAAAGAAGGGGAACCACACGTCGAAGTACGGCAGGTGATCGAGCGCGTGGGGCCAGTAGATATAGACGGCCTTGCCGACGAGCAGTTCGCGCTTGACGTAGTATTCCACGCCGCCTTCGTCGTCACGCGCCCTCCACATGCGGCTATCGTAGCTGCGCGGGCTGTTGTCGCCGCACACCATGAAGCGATCGGCCGCCAAGAAGAACACATCACCTGGCTCGTCGCCCAGTTCCTTCCAGCGGGAGGGGTCGGCGAAAAACTCGGGGCTCCGCCGCACGTCGCCATAGCCGCCGCCCATCGAGATGTAGTACACATCCCTCAACACACGTAGCTCGCTAAAGCGTGCGGCCAGGCCGTTGGTGCCCAGCCGCGCCGGCGCTAGGTCATCCTCGTTCGGCACAATGTTGCCGAGCGGCCCATACGCCCCGTCGAGCGGCACAATCTTCCCATCGACCCACAGCAGGAGTTGGTCGTCGACGTTGGCAAAACGAAGGCGATAGGAGCCCGGACCGCGTACGCTGGTGGCAACTTCACGTTGGGCCTTTTTATCGCCCGGTATCTGAAACTTGGCGAGCCCCGTGGCGACGTCGATGCGGCATTCCAGTACGACACCCCCTTCGACGAGTTGTAGGATCGCCTCGCCTTGGCTGCCTTCGATTTCGATTCGGCAGTCGATCGCCAGATCGCCCACCCAGTGGTTACCCAACACATCATCTTCCAGGCCCATCTTCAGTCTCTCACGCGCCATGTTGGTGTTGTACGCGTAAAAGTCGGTAATCAACTGTGCCGGCACTTTTCTGTCTGACAACTGTGGTTTGGGCTCGCCTCGCACACGTCGCCAATTTCCCGGGGTAGGAATCAGATGGTTATAGACGATCAAGGCATCACCGCCGGCCTTACCGTCGTACGCGAATTGCCCACCCTCTTCGAGAGTCTGCCAACCCGGTGTCTGTGGTTCCCAACGCAAGGGCATGTTGGCGGACAGATAGTCGTTGTCGTGTACTACCTGCAACATGGCTTCGACCTTGGCGGGCGGCTTGCGCTCGATGTGCAAGGTGCCTTCCTGTTGCAATTCGAGGACCGCCGCCGCGCTCAACGGACCGTCGATATCCTCTTGCGTGGTGTGGACATCACCGTGGCAAATGACGACGGTTTCGTTCGGCAGCCCCACAACGCGTTTGATGTAGTTCTCTTTGGCTTTGCTGGGATTTTTGAAGACCGCGACATCCCAACGTTTCGGATCGGCGAACTCATAGGGGAACTTGGCCACCAGGATGCGGTCGCCCTTGAACGAAGCGTGCCGCTCGTCGGAGTCGGCGCCGCTCGGTCCGAAATTCATCTGGTAGCGACAGACGGGGCAGATCGAGGCGACGACTTTGTTGGCTTCTTCTTCGGCGCTGTTCTGCCAAGCCTCGCCGTTGCGCGGTTCCTCGTCGCTCGCGCTCACGCGATAAGGGAATTCGCAGTTGGGGCAGATTAGGTCCTTATGGCGGCCCATCAGCGTGGGAGCCATCGAACCGGTCGGTATCACGAAGGCTTCTGCCTCGAAGGTGCGAAACAGAAACGCCAGCACGAAGGCGATGACCACCGACTCGATCATCTCGCGCAAACTGTCGCGCGGGGACGTCTTTGCCGCGTCCGTCTTGTTCGCGCTATCGTTCTTGGGGTCGAGTTTGCCCCGGAGCTGCGGTGGGGTTTTCTTAGCCATATCAGTGAATATATCGGAAACGGCCCAGATCAGGAACTTGGAATCGACCCGTCGGCCCGTTGCTCCGCAGGCCCGCCGGGTACGCTAACAGCGGCTTGCCAATGAAGTTACGCATCGCGATGCCAGGCTGGGGCCAATTGCGGCTATCGAGCGAGTCGGGACTATTGTCGCCCAATACGAAGTATTCGTCGTCGGCCAGCAGATATTGGTGTTCGGCGGGGGCCTGCAAGTGCCCGGGACCGTAATACAGGTCGCGCAGCACGACCAAGTCCCATATTTCCAAGCTGTTGCCGCGCGTCCCCACGGCAATGGGACGAGACGTGGGCCGCAATGGCAGGTCGGCGGGAATCCATGCCAGACGTAGCACCTCCTGGCCATCGAGTCCCAGGAGTACCTGCTCGTCGCAGAGGGCCAACTCGATGAGCACGGATTCGGCTGCTTTGGTGGTCGGCCACGACGTGGCGCCGAGGCGCCGGCCATCTTGCGTCACTTTGGCCTGGGATTGGGTAAAATCAAGCTCGACCAGGAACTGCGAAACGCCGTCGGTCAGCAGCCAGATGGCCGTCGGCGCGTCGGCGACGCGCATCCGGCAACGGACCATCAGGTCGCGCACCAGGTGCGACTGGGTGACGGGGAGGGTCTGGTTATAGCCGCAGTCATCGGAAACCGGCAACTCATCGGCAATATCGGGCTCGCCCGGTCTGCGGCGACGGTGATGGTAGCTCAGCCAGTCGATCGTCTCATCATCCGACTTCCCCGACGTCGCGGCACGCCAGAACCGCGCGCCCGCTTGTCGCCAGCCGCTGTCGGCCGTTTCGGGAAGCCAGCGCGAAGCCAACGAGGGGGCCGTATGGGAATTGTCGTGCACGAGCGTAGCCATCGCTCGTTGCTGCGCGAGATTCTTGCGCTGGACAACGCCATCGGCGTAGACATCCCCATGTCTCAACTCGACGGTCTCTCCAGGCAGGCCGACGACCCGTTTTACGTAGATCTCGGACTTTGGGCCGTTGCCGCGGAACGTCGCCAGATCCCACCGGCGCGGCTGCCGAAACACAAACGCACTGCGGTCCACCAACACGGCGTCGGCCGGCAGGCACGGGGCCAGGTCGATCCGGCCCGCCGTAGCACCACAGTTCGGACAAATCGCCTGCTTGCCGGCCATCGTCGGTCTATCGGCACCGCAAACGAAGGTGTAGCCGCAGTCGTCGCAGGTCAACCGGTGGTGCTCGCCGACGAGCGTCTCGGCCATCGAGGGGCCAAAGACGACGAACGGTTGGATGTGCCAGGTCGAGACCAGCACCAACCCGACGGTGGTCAGAACGGCGCTGTCGACCAACCGTCGCGGCAGCGACGTCGGACGCGAGACCGTCGTGTACACGCTTCGTTTCACGTTCGCCGACCCGTTCTCTTGCTATGCCGCCGACCATAACCAACAATGCCCGAGGCGGCAACCGCGACTCACGCGAGCCGTGAACCTATCTTTTTCCGAGGTGACGCTCATGCCCGTCCAACCGGTACCCGCCGGCTACCATACGGTGACACCCTATTTGGTTGTCCGGGGTGTCGACCGCCTCATCGACTTCCTCAAGCAAGCGTTCGGCGCGGTCGAGATACATCGCATGTCGCGGCCGGACGGCAGCGTGGGCCATGCCGAGATGAAAATCGGCGATTCGCCGATCATGATGGGCGAACCGATGGGTGACCAACCGCCGATGCCGGCCGTCCTCTATGTCTACCTCGACGACATGGACACCGTTTACTGTCGCGCGTTGGACGCGGGAGCCACTTCGATCAGCGAGCCCGCCGACCAATTCTATGGCGATCGGCACGGTGGCGTGAAGGATCCGTGCGGCAACCTCTGGTGGATCGCGACGCACATCGAAGATGTCTCTCCGGAGGAGATCGCTCGGCGAGCCGCCGCCAAGCGGTGATGACCGCCTTCCGTTTCGCTTGCCCGACTGGTGGCAAAGCGGGTAAATGAGTAAAACGAGCTGGGATTGACGGAAACGGTCCCCGCACTAGACTCTGTCGGCCTTGAAGGGGCGCCGTAAAGAGACGTTGGTGCCGACGGTGCGGCGCGCCGAGCAATCTCAAGCTTTCCCCAAAAGAGACCCGAAGGGCCGCAGGGCGGTGGAACGAACGAATCGGCTAACGGTCTGCCGGCTTTCGTCCGTGGGACGCGATACGCTCATTTGGGGACTGCTCTGTTTCGCGATCCTGCAAGTCGGATTCGGCGTCGTCGTTGACCGTTGGTGTCCGGACATCCGGCATCCCGAATACGGCCGCAAGCTGTCGCTGATCAAGACCCGAGCGGCCGAGCGGCCCGAGAGCCCTCTGTTGTTGGCATTGGGTACCTCTCGGACCGCTTTCGGCTTCTGCCCGGGTGCGGGCCATGATCAGGCGGCGTGGCAGTTCAACTTCGGCCTGACCGGAATCGGCCCCGTGCAGGAGTTGATCTGCTTGCGTCGGCTGCTGGCGGCGGGCGTGCGGCCAGCCCAATTGCTCATCGAAATCCACCCTGCCTTTCTGCACCAAACGCCCGGTTGGTGCGAGGCCCGCGGTGTCGATGTTCGCAAGCTCGACGGCCACGATCTGGCGGTGCTGTGCCGCTATGCCTATCAGCCAGCAGAGTTGGCGTGGGGCTGGATCGTGTCGCGACTTTCGCCCTGGTACTCGTACCGCACCGAGTTGTTGCGCCGCGCGATGCCGTGCTGGCTCGAAGAAGTTAGCCGCCGCGATGAACGGATGTTGGCCGAGACCGACGGGCTCGGCTGGTCGCGATTTCCCGTGCGGCCGGCCGACGACGCCGAGCGGCAGCGGGTGGGCCGATTATGCGCCGACCTCTATAAGGGGCCGTTGGCCGACTTCGAAGTCAGCGGCCTGGTACGAGACGCGGTCGACGAGATGCTCACGATCTGCCGCCGCGAGCAGATCGATGCCGCCTTGGTGCTGATGCCAGAAGGCGAGCTGTTTCGCGGGCGCTATCCTCGTGCTGCCTTGAATCGTCTCGATGACTATTTGGAAGACGTACGGCAGCGTTTTGCGATTCGAGTCTTCGATTGTCGGCTGTGGTGCGACGATCGGCAGTTTTGCGATGGGCAACACCTCCTGCCCGAGGGCGCCCAGGCGTTCACCGCCCGCTTGCGCGGTGATCTGCTGTCGCCTTGGCTCGCCAGCCGCCCCTCGGCTGAGGTTGCGGCGCGACCGACCGGCTCGGAGCGGCAGTAGCTCAGACAAGCGAGACGCAATCCCGCGGGCTAGAGAACTCTAAGAGCAACCGACAAAACCGGACCGAGCTTCACAAAATCGGCGTTTCACGGCCGATTTTTTGCCCGCGGCACTCCGGCTTCCGGGTTTTGTCAGCCGCTCTAAGCCTAAGCGGGGTTCGGAGCACGCTTGTTCTTGGTGACCGGCTTCTTGGGCTCCTTGCGCGGCACCACGACGCGCTTGGCCTTTGCTGTTTTCGAGCCGGCTGTTTTGGAATCGCTGTCGGCCGCATCGCCAGCCACGTCGCTCGAACCGGCCGGGTCGGCCTCGCCCTCTTTGTCCGGTTTCTCCGCGGGCTTGAGCACGCCGGGCTTTACCCGGCCGTCGGCGAGTACCGGTTGTCTCGGAGGATTCACGCCACCCGGCGGCACGGCCCCCGCCTCCGGCATCTTGCCGTTCGGGTTCGCCGCGGGCGCTACCACGACTACTTGCGCGACCTCTTCTTCCTCGCCGTCGGTCATGGGCAAGGCGCCGGTGTCGACGAGCAGATACCCGGCCCAGAAGAACGGATTATCGGCCGTGGGCGGTTCTTGTTTTGGCGTGAGGTTGATCCGCGGTTCGGCGGCAGGATTCAGTTGGCTGTGCCTCACAACCTGCACACTGCGCTGCCAGGCGTCGGAGGCGGTCGTGTGCGGAAGCTCCTGGGCGAATTCACGCACCAGGTCGATGCTCGTCTGGCCGCCGGTGCGCCAACGGCTGATGAGCACCGTTCGCGCCCCGGTGGCCATCAGACCACAGATCGACAGGAACACGTCGTTGCCCATCGTCTCGTTCGCCACATTCTTCAAGGCACGTTCGGCCGGCGTGCGGAAGGCCGGCAGGATGATCTGATCTGGCCCGCCAAAGGGGAGCGACAGCCATTGAGCCAACGTGCCACCAGGCGTCTTGTTGTCGACTTGCAGCGGCGACCAGTCGTAGGCCGTGCCCGGCATGACTTCGTTCAATACGATCATGCGGTCGAACAACGACGAAAAGATACCGCCGTGGGCGGGCAGCTTGCCCCGAATGGCGACGGTTCCCGGCATGGCGCGGGCCAGGTCCTCGTACTGCCGGTCGATGAGGTTGGGGGCGTCACGCGGAAAGAGCCGGCCGAGCACGACCGCCATATTGCCGTTGGGTCTGCGGTGGCGGGTTTCGCCCACCGCCAGTCCGGCCGTCGGAGCGTAGCGGATGCGCATCTTGTTGATGAGCAATTCGCTGTGGCTCCCCTCGGAAACAGGCAAGGCTTCGAACGGAATGTACCAGAGTACGCCGTCGGGAACGATAATCAGTTCGTCGGTCGTCTTGGTGAAATCCGTCTTCGAGTTCTTCACCAACACGCTCAAGATCTGTTGCGCCGGCCCTTGCCAGGCACCCGAGACCAAGTCGTCCAGCTTCATCTCTTTGTTCTGCTCGAAGTTGCCCCACTTGCGGAGCATGCTGGTGATGTCGACCGGGAACTTCTTGGGTGGCTTGATCTCCGCGTAGTCGTATTTCTCCTTGCCCAACAGGAAGCTGTAGGAGAAACGGCTGGTGGTGAAAAACACCAACAACTGTTGGCCTTCCGCGAGCGAGCCTTGCACTTGCTTGAACGTTCGCAACGGCGGGAAGACGAGATTGGCCGGCTCGCGGGCCACCGTCATGTGCCGCAGAAGGGTCTCCTGCTCACCGCTGAGTGTGGCCATTTCGGCGAGCAATTGCCCCTGCTGGTCGGCGATCTCCTTTTCCTCGGGAAGCAGAGGTAACTGCTTCAATTCTTGTCGCAACTCGCGAACGCGCTGCGCCTTCTGCAAATAGGCCGGGTAACGGGCCAAAATGGTCTGGCGTTGCAGCAAGGCCGTCTGGTCCAGGGCCTTCTCCGGCGCCTCCAACAGCCAGCGCAGGTTCAGCAGTCGGCCACCTGCGTCGAGCGTCGTGAAGAAGCGATGCCGGCGCGTCATGTCGGCGATCTCGAACGCCAACTCGTGATCCTTGCTCTTCCGCGCCAGCGCGGCTTCGAACCAATGCTCGTACGACAACACATGAGGGATCGACAGAACCGACAACGATTCCAGCGGCTCGGTCAACCAATCTCCGGGCGTCGGATCACGGAGCACGTTCGTGTAGAGGTCGACGGCCGTGCGCTCGGTCAGGTCGTTACTCAGCCAAAGCCCATCGACAAGACCGATATGATAGAGCCATAACGATCCGCCCATCTGAAACGTCATGGCGGCCGCCAAGGCGACATTTCCGTCGTCTACCCGGCCCAACTGATACGAGACCAGCGCCCTGAGATAATTCATGCGGGCGCCGACCTTGCCGAGCAGCATGTTCGTGCGCGCCGTAACCCCGGTCGCCAGGTTGAGCGAGGCGGCCGCCGCCTCGGGTTGATTGAGGTACGAGAGATTCTCAGCGGCCGACAACAACAACGAGGCGTTCAACTGACTTATGCTTTGTGCCGTCGCCCACGCGGTGGCCGGAGCCAAGTAACCATACGGTTCGTTGCCTTTCGCGAGGAAGTGGTTGAGGGCGCCGTAGCGCAGCGCCTCCTCGATCACCGTGTAATCGGCGTAGTTCGCCGCCGCCCACGATGCTTCCAAGAAGTTTCGTTCGGCCGACTTGAAATCGCCTGCGGCGAGATCGAGTCGCCCCAGCTCGAGCAGCACCGTACCCGTGAACGGATGGTCGAACGCGCCCCCGGCCAACTCCGCTTGTTGCAGTGTCTTGCGAGCCTGCTCGACCTTGCCTGCCGCCGAGTACGCCAAGCCCAACTGGGTGTCGACCCACGCTTCCGACCAGTGGTTGGGAAGTGCGGGGCGTGCGCTGAGCACCTGCACCAACTGTTTGGTGATATCGCTATGAGGACAGGCCGGTCCCATGAGCTCGCGCCAGCGACGAATCGCCAGACAACTACAGCGCACGATCTCCTGTGCATAGAGCGGCATGAGCACCGCCTGCTGAACGACGCCGCCGTTCATGATGGCGGCGTTGTTGTTGATGTTGCCCTGCAAGATGTTCATCGTCGGCGGATAGGCGCCGACGACGGTCGCACGTTGCGAGACATACCAGGGAACCACGATGCGCTGCTGCGGCGGCATGGGCGTGATCGCCAGGGGGAACTGGACCGACAGCATCCAGTTGTTGAATCGCATGAGCAAACGCAGCGCATTGGCGTAGTGTTGGCTCGCCAAGGCATGATTGCCCATCTGGTAATAACATTCGCCGGTCATCGTGGCGTAGCAGATCGAATCGATCCAGAATCCGCCCGCCGCGGGATTCTTGATGGCGCCACCCGATAAGCCGGCCAAGGTCTGGAGAGTGGCCGTATACTGACCGTCGTAGAACGTCGGAAACAGCAGAAAGTAACTCGGCTGCGGCGCCGACTGCATGCCCTGTCCATAGGCATTCGTGTTCAGCGCACCCATCACCAGCATCACAGGCAACATGCCGCTGATGAGAGAGGAGACGCGCGGCACACAAGACGGTCGGCGAAGAGTGGTCATGGCCGGCTCCGTTAGCGGATGTTTTCGAGGTGGGCCAGCCAATCCGTCGGCAGGCCGTTTTTCCCGGCTTGTCGACGCCGATCTCATCAGATGGCCTCAACGTACCAGCATACCGCGGCCCGACACCGGTGGAAACAGTTGCGGCGCGGGCGCCGGCCGACACAAGCCGAATTACGGGGCCGTAAGGTTTATGACGACTGACTCGGAAAGACGAGCCTCAACAGTTGCAGTAGCAAAAAGACGACGAGAACGCCCAGCAAAATCTGGGGCCAATAGTCGGCCAGGGGTACTCCCGCGTTGACAGCCGTGGTGGCCACGACCAACACGAGCAGACCTACGATAAGCAGCAGGCAGCCGATGCCCGACATCAGGCCCTTGAACGTTGCGTGCTCGGAAGGAGCCTCGTAATGCAGCTCGATCGCACGTCCACGTTCGAGGCTGTGTTGCACGGCGTCGGCCAACTCCATCGTATGGCAGGCGTCGAGCCAATCGGGCACCGTAGCCGGCGAATCGACTTCTGGGTTGCCGGCGGTTGCCCCCACGAGTTGCAGCCCCCGCAGCAGGCTCGGTAAAGCGATCGCCGCGAGCGGCGCTTCCTCGAAATCCTCGCTAGCCGTTCGGCCCTCGCTGTTGACATCGAGCCGCCAGGCACCCATATGCGGGACGACGAGCGTCGCGCTACCCCGTGTGCCGATCAAGGTGAATCGGCCCCTAGCCGGTTCGGCCGTCGCTACCGACCAGCGCACCAGAACCTTAGACAGACTTGCCATCTGCACGCTGAGCGTGCCGTAGTTGATCGCATCGGCCGCGGAGCGCACCCCCGCCGCGGTCATGGCCGATGCGTTGTTCAACCTGCCGCAGAATGGCAGCGCCAATTCGATGTCGCGCACGAACTCGCGCAAGACTTCGCGTCGCCCGCGCTCGGGCGAGATGCGTTCGACCACGACCTGCTCGATGACGCCCAGCGGCCCGGTGGCCCCTTCGGCGACCAGGCGGCTCAACCGTAGCCACACCGGATGCCAGCGGGCCGGAACGTACGGCACCATGCCGGCCCGGCTCTCTTGTCGGATCATGTCGAGCTCATAGCAGACGAGCATCGAGTCGACCACCGGATGCGACACGATCATGGCCGCGCCGGCTTGCGCCAGCTTGCGCAATTGTTCGGCCCGCTGTTCTTCGTCGTCGGCCCGCGAGACGATCACCACGTCGGCCACCGTACCGCCCAGCAGGTGTTCCCAATGCTCGGCCACGACGAGACCAGGTGCCGCCGCCCGAACGGCCTGCTCCCATTCGCCCAGTTGACAGGCCCAGACGAGGGTGTGGTCGGGGGCACGGCTCACCTCTCGGGCCAATTCGAGCGTGTCGGGGTCGCAGGCGAGCAGGGCAAACTTCATGAGGGCCGGGCAATCTAGTGCGGGAATGGGAAAGCTTGGTCAACTGGGGGCCGCGATGCGCCCACACGATCGATCGCGCCGTCACCTTATCTTAGCCAACTGCCCTAGGGCCGAAATGCGTGATTCCTGTATCCTTGTAGGCCCGATCGGCGAAGAATCGGACTCGAAGCCGGGGGCACCGGGAGGGATTCGTGCGCAAGTGGGAGAAATTCGTGCGCAAAAAAGTCATCGCCTTTTTGACCGCCTTGTTGGCGGCAGCGGGCTGGTATGGCCATTCGAAGCTTCCCGAGGGCATTTGGCGGCGGTTGCTGTCGTCGGGCGGTGCCGCCGGCGGCACGCTGTCGAGCGTCCCGCCGATCGAGCGCACGGGCAACACGGTTCGCATGGCATCGTTCAACATCCAGGTGTTCGGCGAGAAAAAGTTGGCTAAGCGTGACGTGGCCGAGGTGCTGGCACGCGTGATTCGCTATTTCGACGTGGTGGCGATCCAGGAGATCCGCGACGCCAACGACGATTTTCTCGCGAGATTCCTTTCGCTGGTCAACGCCGACGGCTCGCACTACACCTATGTCATTGGCCCACGCCTGGGGCGTACCAACAGCAAGGAACAATACGCCTTCATCTACAACGCCGCCAGTGTTGAATGCGATCGCCAGAATGTTTACACCGTCGACGATCCCGACGACCTGCTGCACCGTGAACCGCTCGTGGCCGGGTTTCGCGTCCGCGGTCCTCCGCCGGAGCAAGCTTTCACGTTCACGTTGATCGACATCCACACCGATCCCGACGAAGCACAGGCCGAACTGAACGTACTCGACGACGTATTCCGCGCCGTACGCAACGACGGCCGAGGCGAAGACGATGTCATCTTGTTGGGCGACCTCAACTCGGACGATCACCATTTCGGCGAACTCGGTCAGGTCGGTTACATCACGTGGGTCATCACGGGCATGCCGACCAATACACGCGGCACGCATTTATATGACAACATCGTGTTCGACTCGCGCGCCACGGTGGAATACGACCGTCGCGCAGGTGTTTTCGACCTGATGAACGAATTCCACATCACGATGGATGACGCCCTTGCCATCTCCGATCACCTGCCGATCTGGGCCGAATTTTCGCTCGTCGAAGGCGGTGCCGGCGCGTTGGCCTCGCGGCAGGCTTCACGCACGGTTCGCTGAAGCCGCCATCGATCGCGAGTGGTTGCTTGCGCTTCGGTTGAACTGGGGAAAAAATCGAAAAAACTCTTGCAATGGCGTAACGCATTGCTACATTGACAGGCGTTGGTCCGTTGCAGGTACCTGCCCCGCCTGCGACGAGACCCAAGTTAGTGGCTCGCGTAGGTTCCTGCCCCGCCTACGCGGGCCTTTTTTTTGCGCATTTCTGGTGCCAACCTGACATCTTGTTCTTCGTGCTCGATCGAAACGTGCCATGTCCGACGTCCGTTACTTGGTCTTCGATATCGAGAGCGTAGCCGACGGCGATCTCGTCTCGCGGCTGCGCTATCCGGGTGAAAACCTGCCGCCGGCCGCGGCCGTGGCCCGCTATCGGGCCGAATTGATGGCCAAGTTCGACACCGATTTCATTCCTTATACGTTTCAGGTGCCGATGTCGCTGGCCATCGCCAAGGTGGCCGTGGACTATCGCCTGCTCGATCTGGTGGTGCTCGACGAGCCGGCTTATCGTCCCCATGTGATCACCGAGCATTTCTGGCGCGGCTGGGAACGGTACGGCCGGCCGACGCTGGTCAGCTTCAACGGCCGCTCCTTCGATCTGCCGCTGTTGGAATTGGCGGCCTTCCGTTATGGCATCAGCCTGGCCGGCTGGTACAACCTGACTGCGAAGACCTATGAGCAACCGCGCAACCGATACAACGTCGAGTCGCACCTCGACATGCAGGAACTGCTCACCAACTTCGGATCGACACGCTTCAACGGCGGGTTGAATCTGGCCGCCAATCTGTTGGGCAAGCCGGGCAAGATGGATGTGCAAGGTTACATGGTGCAGGACATGTACGAGGCGGGGCGGCTGGCCGAGATAAACGACTACTGCCGTTGCGATGTACTCGACACGTACTTCATCTTCTTACGCACCCGCGTGCTCGTGGGAAAGATTTCTCTCGAGGACGAACAGAAACTGATCGCGGACACCAAAACATGGCTGGAGGAGCGATCCGGCGAAGTGGCCGCCTACCGGCTGTACCTCGACCGCTGGGGTGACTGGTCGAATCCATGGTAAGCCGTGCACTGCGGCGCGCCTTGAAAGCGGCCGTATCATAACCGGCCGGCCCATGTTCGCCCGCGCCCGAAGAATCTACCGAGTGGCCACGAGCGGGTGCGACGCGTAGCTGCCATTGCCGTTCGGGCTGGCGGCGGTAGCCGTGCGGCCCGCCAACCGGGCCACGCCCGCGACCAATTCGGCCGGCTCGATCGGCTTCGTCGCATGGGTCTGGAAGCCGGCGGCGAGCGCCTGCAAACGATCCTCCTCGCGGGCGAACGCCGTAAGGGCCATCGCGGGTATTCGGCCTCCCTTCTCGGGCGGCAGCCGTCGTATCTCGCGGATCAGGTCGTAACCGTCCTGCTCGGGCATACCGATGTCGCTCACCAGTACGTCCGGCGGCGACTTGTGGAAGGCCACGAGCGCCTCCGCCACCGATGACGCGCTGGTGACCTCCGCTTGGTAGACGGTCAGCACCTTGGCGATCGTCTCGCGGCCATCGGGTTCGTCGTCGACGACCAACACGCGTAACCCAGCCAGATTGAAGTCGACGGCGGGCGCGGTCGCCGGACGTGGTGCCGACACTGCCGGCCGCACATCGCCTCCATCGGCGAGTGGCATGGCGGCGGGCAGATCGACGGTGAACTTCGACCCTCGTCCCGCCCCATCGCTGTACGCCCGCACGCTGCCGCCGTGTAGCTCGACCACGTGGCGCACAATGGCGAGTCCCAATCCCAAGCCGCCGTGCGACCGACGGGTGCTGCTGTCGGCCTGGCGGAAGCGGTCGAAGATGTGTGGCAGGAATTCCTTTTCGATTCCCTCGCCGGCATCCGCGACCTCGATCCGCGAACGACATTCGTAGCGCGTGAGCGTCACTCGCACCTGGCTGCCCGCCGAGCTGAACTTCACGGCGTTGACGAGCAAGTTCCACACGACCTGTTGCAACCGGTCGGGATCGCCGCTGGACTGCCCGGCCGCCGCATCCAGGTCCGGCACGAGCTGAATGCCCTTGGCATTGGCCGCCGGCCGAACGACATCGATGGCGGCTTCGATCACTTCGACCAGCGACAGGGGCCGTACGCTCAGTTTCAGCTTGCCGGTGATGATTCGCGATACGTCGAGCAGGTCGTCGATCAGCTTGGCCTGGGCCAGTACGTTCCGCTCGATCACTTCCAGCCCGCGGGCCGTTTCCTCGGCGGCGACCTTGCCGGTGCGCAGAAGTTGTGTCCAGCCGAGCATGGCCGTCAACGGCGTGCGCAGCTCGTGCGAAAGGGTCGCCAGGAATTCGTCCTTGATGCGGTTCGCCTCTCGCGCTTCGCTGTTGAGCGTGTTTTCGATGGCGATCGACGCCATCTGCGCGAGCTGTAGCAGCACGGCCTCGTCTTCGGCGGTAAATTCGCCTTGGATCCTGCCGCACACGTGCAACAAACCCATGTCACGACCGTCTCGGCCGGTGAGAGGCGCGGCCAGCCAATCGGGCGCCTCGTGCGAGTCCCACAACGACCGGCCGAGCGATTGCCAGGCCGGATGCGCTTGGAGTTCGGACGGGCAGAGCCTGCCGGCGCGCCCGAGCGCCAGCCACAGCGCGTGCAATTCCGATCCGCTGGCGGGCGACAGCAGGGATCGTCGGCCCTCGAGTTGTGGTGACAGCGAAAGCGTCTTCTTGCAGCGGGCCCAGTTTTCATCCCAAGTGGTGACGGCCGTGGCGCGGTGCGCCCCGATAATCTCGCGGGCCATGTCGGTGATGACCTGCAACATCTTGTCCATCGACATGGCCGAATGGATGGCCAGCGACGCTTGCGATAGCTTGTGCAACTGGTCGGCCCGTTGTTGCAACCTCGCCGCTTGCCGTACCACCTCGCGCGTCTTCCGGCCCAGGTCGAGGAAGACGGAGACCTTCGTGCGCAGCACCTCGGGCACCACGGGCGCCAGGATGTAGTCGACGGCGCCCAGCGAATAGCCGCGACTGACGTGCATATCGTCGCCAAACGAAGTGATGAAGATGATCGGCGTCGACTCCGAGCTCTCGCGCTGGCGGATGAGGCTGGCCGTCTCGAAGCCGTCCATGCCCGGCATGTTCACGTCGAGCAGGATCACGGCGAAGCTGCGTTCGAGCAGCAGTTTGAGCGCGTCGCGCCCCGACGTAGCGGTGGCGATATGCGTGCAAACGCCGTCCAACGCCGCCGACAGTGCCAACAGCTTGTCGCGGCGATCGTCGACGATCAGGATGCCTGGGTCTTCGTCGGACATTACCGGTGCAACCACACTCTCAGCATCGCCAGCAGGTGTTCGACATCGACCGGCTTGGCGATGTAATCAGAAGCTCCCGCCTCGATGCACTTCTCGCGGTCGCCCTTCATGGCCTTGGCGGTCAGGGCGATGATCGGCAACGCATGGAACTGCTCCATGGTCCGGATGGCGCGCATCGTATCATATCCGTCCATGTGCGGCATCATGATGTCCATGAGCACCACGTCGACGTCGGGCATCTCCTCCAATCGTTCGAGGGCCGCCTTGCCGGTTTCGGCCGAACAGACATTCATAGCATGCCTTTCGAGCACGCCCGTCATGGCAAAGATGTTGCGAATGTCGTCATCGACGAGCAGGACCCTTTTGCCGGCGAGCACCGTCTCGGGCTGATGAATCCGCTCCAGCATCTCGCGCCGCTCTTGCGGCAATTGATCGATGCGGCGGTGCAAGAACATGGCCACCTCGTCGACCAGCCGTTCCAGCGAGCGCACATCCTTGACGACCATGCTCTGGGCGAATCGCTTGAATCGCTGTTCGTCTTCCGACGACAAGTCGTCTTCCAGATAGACGATGATCGGCAGGGTTTCCAACTCCGGCAGGCGCCGAATCTCTTCCAAGAATTCGAACGCATCGGCGATCGGCGCTGTGAGCACGGCCGCACACGACGGTCGTTTCTCGAGCAGGGCGCTCAGTGCCGCTTCGCCCATGCCGATGGCGATCGTCTGGATGTCGTTGCCCGCGACCATTTCGACCACGTCGGTTCGCCGTTGGTCTTCGGGGCCGATCACCAACAGGGTTTTGATGCCGGGCGCGGCGCTGGTCCGCAATCGCTCGAAGACGGGCATCAGTTCCTCCCGCTTCTTGAACGGTTTGCCCAGCGCGCCGACGGCTCCCATCTTCAAGCCGCGGCTGCGGTCTTCTTCCGTCGTGACGATATGGACCGGGATGTGCCGCGTGTAGAGATCCTCTTTCAGTTGTGCCAGCACTCGCCAGCCGTCGATATCGGGCAAGTGGATGTCGAGAGTAATGCCATGCACGCGGAACTTGTGCACCGCGATCAGCCCTTCCGCTCCGCGCTGTGCGATGACGCCCTTGAACCCGTTCTCGTGGGCCGTCTCCAACATGAGTCGGCTGAAGACGGGATCGTTCTCGATGATCAGCACGACTTTGTCGTCGACTTGCAAACGATCGCGGTCGTCGTTGATCTCGATGATGGTCGGGAGCTGTTCGGACTCCTCGGCCGCCAGTGCTGCTTCGGCCTCGATGAGTTGAGGAGAGGCCTTGGCCTTGTGCATCGACGGCAAGAAATCGCGGCGGGGAGGTTTGGCCGGCACGTAGACCTGCGGCAGGTAGAGCGTGAAGGTGCTTCCCTTACCCGGCTCGCTTTGCAGGCGGATTTCGCCGCCCAACAGGTTCGCAATCTCGCGGCTGATCGCCAGCCCCAAACCGGTGCCGCCGTACTTGCGGCTGGTGCTGCCGTCGGCTTGCTGGAACGCCTCGAAGATGAGCTGCTGCTTGTCGGTCGGAATGCCTATGCCCGTATCCGAGACGGAGATCGCCAGCACGCAGGGCGCTCGCCGCAACGTTTCGTTCTCGGTGCTGAATCCCGAGCGGGCCGATGAGACATGGAACGACACCACGCCACGCTCGGTGAACTTGAAGGCGTTGGACAGCAGGTTCTTGATGATCTGCTGCAATCGCTTGACGTCGGTCTGCAGAGCGAACGGCAAGTCGGAGGCAAACGTGAGACTGAAGCCCAGCCGGCGGCTTTCGGCCACGTGGCGGAAGCTGCGTTCGACGTAGTCGTGCATATCGCGGAACGTGATCTCGCCCACGTCGAGCACCACCGTGCCCGACTCGATCTTCGACAGGTCGAGAATGTCGTTGATCAACGAGAGCAGGTCGTTGCCCGAGGCGTGGATCGTCTGCGAGAACTCGACCTGCCGCGGCGACAGATTACCATCCGAATTGCGGGCGAGCTGGTCGGAGAGGATGAGCAGGCTGTTGAGCGGCGTGCGCAATTCGTGCGACATGTTCGCCAAGAATTCCGACTTGTACTTGGAGGTCAGGGCGAGCTGAGTCGCCTTTTCTTCCAAGGCCCGGCGAGCCTGTTCGACTTCCTGATTCTTGCGTTCCACTTCGACGTTCTGCTCGGCGAGCAACTGGGCCTTTTCGCCGAGTTGCTGGTTGGTGAGCTGCAATTCCTGCTGCTGCGTTTGCAGCTCGCGGGCCAACGACTGCGACTGCTTGAGCAGGTCTTCCGTACGGGTGTTGGCCTCGATCGTGTTGAGCACGATGCCGATACTTTCCGTCAACTGGTCGAGGAACGTCTCGTGCGTGGGGCTGAACCGGTCGAACGAGGCCAGCTCCATCACGGCCTTCACCAAACCTTCGAACACGATGGGAATGACGATAATATTGAGGGGCGACGCTTCGCCCAGTCCCGACGTGATCTTGATGTAGTCGGGCGGCACGTTTGTGAGCAGAATCTTTTCTTTCTCGAGGGCGCACTGGCCGACCAGTCCTTCGCCCATCTTGAACACGTTGTCGATGTTCTTGCGTTCCTTGTAGGCGTAGCTGGCCAGCAGTTTCAGCATCGGCTCGTCGCCCGACGCGTCCATCGTGTAGAACGCGCCCTGTTGGGCCGAGACCACCGGGGCGAGTTCCGACAGGATCAAACGGCCCACCGCGAGCAGGTCTTTCTGGCCCTGCAACATGCGGCTGAACTTGGCCATGTTCGTTTTGAGCCAGTCCTGCTCGTTGTTCTTGAGCGTCGTGTCCTTGAGGTTGACGATCATTTCGTTGATGTTGTTCTTCAATTCGGCCACTTCGCCGAACGCTTCCACCGTGATGCTGCGCGTCAGGTCGCCCTTCGTCACGGCGGTGGCCACTTCGGCGATGGCACGCACCTGCGTGGTGAGGTTGTTGGCGAGCTGGTTCACGTTGTCGGTGAGGTCCTTCCAGGTACCGGCGGCACCCGGCACGCTCGCCTGACCGCCCAGCTTTCCTTCGACACCCACTTCGCGGGCCACCGTGGTCACCTGGTCGGCGAACGTGGCCAGCGTATCGATCATGCCGTTGATCGTATCGGCCAAGGCGGCGATTTCGCCCTTGGCATCGACCGCCAGCTTGCGCGTCAGGTCGCCGTTGGCCACGGCGGTCACGACGATGGCGATGTTACGCACTTGGCTGGTCAGGTTACCGGCCATGAAGTTCACGTTGTCGGTGAGGTCCTTCCACGTGCCGGCCACACCTTTCACATCGGCCTGTCCACCGAGCTTTCCTTCGGTACCCACTTCGCGGGCCACACGCGTCACTTCGCTGGCGAACGAGTTGAGCTGATCGACCATCGTGTTGATCGTGTCTTTCAGTTCCAGAATCTCGCCCTTCACGTCCACGGTGATCTTGCGCGAGAGGTCGCCGGCGGCCACGGCCTTGGTCACGTCGGCGATGTTACGCACCTGGCCGGTGAGGTTACCGGCCATGAAGTTCACGTTGTCGGTGAGGTCCTTCCACGTACCGGCCACACCCTTCACGTCGGCCTGACCGCCCAGTTTCCCTTCGGTACCCACTTCGCGGGCCACACGCGTCACTTCGCTGGCGAACGAGTTGAGCTGATCGACCATCGTGTTGACGGTGTTCTTCAACTCGAGGATTTCGCCCTTCACGTCCACCGTAATCTTCTTCGAGAGGTCGCCGGCGGCCACGGCCTTGGTCACGTCGGCGATGTTACGCACCTGGCCCGTGAGATTACCGGCCATGAAGTTCACGCTGTCGGTGAGGTCCTTCCACGTACCGGCCACACCCTTCACATCGGCCTGACCGCCTAGTTTCCCTTCGGTACCCACTTCGCGGGCCACACGCGTCACTTCCGACGCGAACGAACGGAGCTGATCGACCATCGTATTGATCGTGTTCTTCAGCTCGTGGATTTCGCCCTTCACGTCCACCGTGATCTTCTTCGAGAGGTCGCCGTTGGCCACGGCCGTGGTCACGGCGGCGATGTTGCGCACCTGGCCCGTGAGGTTACCGGCCATGGAGTTCACGCTGTCCGTAAGGTCCTTCCACGTACCGGCCACACCACGCACGTCGGCCTGTCCACCGAGTTTTCCTTCGGTACCCACTTCGCGGGCCACACGCGTCACTTCCGACGCGAAGGAGTTGAGCTGATCGACCATCGTGTTGATCGTGTCCTTCAACTCCAAGATTTCGCCGCGCACCGGCACGGTAATCTTCTTCGAGAGGTCGCCGTTGGCCACGGCCGTGGTCACGGCGGCGATGTTGCGCACCTGGCCCGTGAGGTTACCGGCCATGGAATTCACGCTATCCGTCAAGTCCTTCCACGTACCGGCCACGCCGCGCACATCGGCCTGTCCACCGAGTTTCCCTTCGGTACCCACTTCGCGGGCCACACGCGTCACCTCCGCGGCGAACGAGCTGAGCTGATCGACCATCGTGTTGATCACGTTCTTGATCTGCAAGATTTCGCCGCGCACGTCCACGGTGATCTTCTGCGTCAAGTCGCCGGTGGCGATGGCGGTGGCCACCTTCGACACGTCGCGCAACTGCACCGTGAGGTTACCGGCCATCGAGTTCACGCTGTCCGTGAGGTCCTTCCACGTACCGGCCACACCGCGCACGTCGGCTTGTCCACCGAGTTTTCCTTCGGTACCCACTTCGCGGGCCACACGCGTCACTTCGGCGGCGAACGAGCTGAGCTGATCGACCATCGTATTGACGGTATTCTTCAACTCGAGGATTTCGCCCTTCACATCCACCGTGATCTTGCGCGAGAGGTCGCCGGCGGCCACGGCTTTCGTCACGTCGGCGATGTTACGCACCTGGGCCGTGAGGTTACCGGCCATGAAGTTCACGCTATCCGTGAGGTCCTTCCACGTACCGGCCACGCCGGGCACGTCGGCCTGTCCACCAAGCTTGCCTTCGGTACCCACTTCGCGGGCCACACGCGTCACTTCCGACGCGAAAGACCGGAGCTGATCGACCATCGTGTTGATCGTGTCCTTCAACTCCAAGATTTCGCCCTTCACGTCCACCGTGATCTTCTTCGAGAGGTCGCCGTTGGCGACGGCCGTGGTCACGGCGGCGATGTTACGCACCTGGGCCGTGAGGTTACCGGCCATGAAGTTCACGCTGTCCGTGAGGTCCTTCCACGTACCGGCCACGCCCTTCACGTCGGCCTGCCCGCCGAGTTTTCCTTCGGTGCCCACTTCGCGGGCCACACGCGTCACTTCGGCGGCGAACGAGCTGAGCTGATCGACCATCGTATTGACGGTGTTCTTCAACTCGAGGATTTCGCCCTTCACGTCCACCGTGATCTTGCGCGAGAGGTCGCCGGCGGCCACCGCCTTGGTCACGTCGGCGATGTTGCGCACCTGGCTCGTGAGGTTACCGGCCATGAAGTTCACGTTATCCGTGAGGTCCTTCCACGTGCCGGCCACGCCGGGTACGTCGGCCTGTCCACCGAGTTTCCCTTCGGTACCCACTTCGCGCGCCACACGCGTCACTTCCGACGCGAACGAACGGAGCTGATCGACCATCGTATTGATCGTGTTCTTCAGCTCGAGGATTTCGCCCTTCACGTCCACCGTGATCTTCTTGGAAAGGTCGCCGTTGGCGACGGCCGTGGTCACGGCGGCGATGTTACGCACCTGGGCCGTGAGGTTACCGGCCATCGAGTTCACGCTATCGGTGAGGTCCTTCCACGTGCCGGCCACGCCTTTCACCTTGGCCTGCCCGCCGAGCTTTCCTTCGTTACCCACTTCGCGGGCCACGCGCGTCACTTCCGACGCGAACGAGCTGAGCTGTTCGACCATCGTATTCACCGTCTTGGCGGTGCGCAAGAATTCGCCCTTGAGCGGTCGGCCTTCGGTCTCCATGGCCATCGTCTGCGAGAGATCGCCTTTGGCCACCGCACCGATCACGCGCGCGATTTCCGTGGTGGGATAGACCAGGTCGCCGATCAGCGCATTGACCGAGTCGATGGAATCGGCCCAGGCACCGCTCAGCGAACCGATGCTGGCGCGCTGTGTCAGCCGGCCTTCTTTGCCGACGACCCGACTGAGGCGTTCCAACTCATTGGCCATCCGCTGGTTGAGCTCGATGACGTCGTTGAACGTGTCGGCGATCTTGCCGTCGATGCCGGTCAGGTCGGAAGGGAGGCGAACGCGGAAATCACCCTTCTTCAGCGCGGTTAGCGCGGCCAGGAGCTTTTTCTTATCGAGTTGGCCTTCGGTATCGAGATGGCCGTTACCGTTGGTCCCCATGTCGTTGCCGTTCCTGCCGTTCGTTGCGCGGCTCGCGCGGTCAGCTTTCTTGTTGTCGCCCTGATTGCCATTCGTC
This sequence comes from Pirellulales bacterium, assembly GCA_035547915.1. GTDB lineage: Bacteria > Planctomycetota > Planctomycetia > Pirellulales > JAICIG01 > DASSFG01. Next base: position 186,780 of record DASZTS010000029.1, read on the forward strand.
GACAGACCCTTGCCGTGAGCGACCGTTGCCATGAGGAAGCCTCGATATCCTGAAGAGGTGGGGGAAGTTGCCTTTGGGAAAACAGCTCTGCCGTCCACGAGGCGGTAGCGGAGATTTCGCGGGACAGACGCGGAGGCGGGTTGCTGCCAACAAAAAAAGCTCCGCCGTGCGCAAGCGGCACGGGAGCTTTCATAGCGTCTCAAAAATTGCCCGTCGTGAGCAACTCCGACTTGGACAGTCTAGGACGGATAAGTAGGCACTGTCAATTTGAATTGTGCCGATATTGCGTGTGATATCGACTGTTCTCGTCTGCCCGGTGTCGTGAGTTATAATAAAGCGGTTGAAGCGATGGGCGACCGAACGGAGTCGCTCGTGGTAGGCAGTCGGAAACAGGCGGTGAACGGGCTTCACCGAGCTGCCGACCGTGCGGAACCTTGTTTGAGGCAATTGGAGTGTCGATTCCTGATTCTTCGGCGGATTCTTCGCCGACGCTCGATCCCGCCGCGGTCGAGGCCGCGGCTCGATTGGTTGACAGTGTTGGCCCCGACCGCGTGGCCGACTTGATCGATCTGATCAAAGAGTCTGCGGACAAACTCGCGCAAGATCATACCAGTCGCGGTGATCTCAAAATCCTCAGTCGCACGCTGCGCGAGCTGCGCTATGCCTTCAAGGTGTTCTCCCCCTATCGCATGCGCCGCAAGGTGACCGTGTTCGGCTCCGCGCGAACGCGGCCCGAGGATCCTGCCTTTCAGCAGGCCGTGGACTTCGGCAAGGCCATGGCCGAGGCGAAATGGCTGGTCGTCACCGGCGCCGCCAGCGGCATCATGGAGGCCGGGCATCTCGGCGCCGGACGCGAGAACTCGATGGGCCTCAACATCATGCTCCCCTTCGAGCAGGAGGCGAACCCCGTCATCGCCGGCGACCCCAAACTGGTGCACATGAAGTACTTCTTCACGCGCAAGCTGATGTTCGTCAAGGAGTGCGACGCCGTGTGCCTCCTGCCGGGCGGGTTCGGCACGCTCGACGAAGGCTTGGAGGTTCTCACGCTCCTCCAGACGGGCAAGCGCGACATGGTGCCGGTCGTGTTCCTCGATCAGCCGGGGGGCGACTTCTGGTCGGCGTGGCAATCGTTCGTCGATGACCGCCTGCTGGGGCGGGGCATGATCTCGCCGGAGGATCTCGCGCTCTACAAGCTTACCGATCGGATCGACGAGGCCGTGGCCGAGATTCTTCAATTCTACCGCGTCTACCACAGCATGCGTTTCGTGCGCAACAAGCTTGTGCTGCGCTTGCAATCGGCCCCTAGCGAGGAGTTGCTGGCGGAGATCCACGAACGTTTCGGCGACATCACCCACAACGGCAAGTTCACCGTGGGCGGTCCCTTGTCCGAGGAACAGGACGAGCCGGCGCTGGAGAAACTTCCCCGCCTCGTGATGCAATTCAACCGCCGCAACCTCGGCCGCTTGCGTCAATTGATCGACTGCCTCAACCGCGGCAGCGTGCAGCCACACGCCTAACGCGCCTCCGCGACTTCTCCGTCGCACGGGTTAAACAGGTTCGAAAGGGTCTTGGGGTCGATCGTGTTCCGAATCGAGTGCAGGCGTCCGTCGGCACACAAGGCCATGAAGAATCCGGGGTGGAATTGTCCCAGGCCGAGAAGAGGTCGATCCGGATCGATCTGCAGGTCATCCGGCTTGGTCCAAATTACGGCGCGGTCGGCGTTGGCTTCGAGGATCAGCAACGTGTGTGACGTGCCGTCGCGGATGTCGGTCATTCTTGTTCCCCGCTCGCCGTCGAACAGCGTTCCAGGGCCGGTGGGTACCAGGTAGTTCGTCCGTCCCGCTCGCGTGAGCTTGGCATCGAGCTTCGGATTCACATAGGCGGGCGGTATTTTCTGGACGAGGGCGAGATTGTGGTGGCTGTCCCACGGTTCATCGCAACGGAACTGCTCGTAAAGCGACTTTTGTTCGACGTAGGGCAACAGGGCCACCCGCCAACTCAAGAGCGGTTTACCATCTTTGAAAATCGCCCGGGGCGGCAAGTGACCGTTCACTTTGGCGAATGGGTACATCGCCCAGCCGATCAGTTGGAGATTGTCAGTCGGCGTCGGCGAATCGCACGCCGGACAATAGCCCTCACCCCCGGAAAACCGCCGACCACAATCGGGGTCGCAACGACACATCTGGGTCTGCGTGGTTTTGCCGCTGGCAATGTCACGAATCTGCTGCCGATCGAGGTCGAATTCCCAGCAGACGTCGAATTCCTCTTCGTCGTCCCGTTCCTCGTCATTGGCGAAGTAGGTGAACCCGTATCGACCCTGAGTCTCGTCGTACAAGCCTCCATAGATCCTCTCGCATTGGAGAAGATCGTCGGATTGCATCCACGCGGCTTCGTCGCCTGCGTCGATCAACGCAACGACGTCGCGCATGAACTGCGCGAACACTTCTGGAATTGGTTCGATGACTGGCCGTTTTTGCTTCGGGGGCATTTTGATTGATTTGTCGACCCACCCGATGGTGTGATGCCGCGTCTTTTGGAACCCTGTCGGTTAATATGCGTCGTGCGTTCGCTGGACGCTTTCTGTTCCATTGACCGATTGTACTTTTTCCGGGCAGGCGGACTATAATCTTGAGTTGGTGGGCGAAACTCAAACTCAACCTCCAAAATCACAAGGTTGCCGGGCGTCACTTTCGGACGAAGAGGCTACTGGCTAAGGGGTAGGAACTTACGCAAGTTGCCGGGTGGTCGAAGGATCGCATGCAGCGCCCGGCGGCTTTCCCGCCTTGAGTTGTTCCCGCCCGATGGCGGTTCGCACCGCGCATCATCGACAAAAATCGCCCCGTTTTTCCTTCTCCGAGTGCCGGATTGATGGCCCGTCTATCGACTTTTTTTTCGCCGCTCATCGGCCTGGTCGTCTGCACCGTCGGCTGCAGCCGGCAAGACGAGATTCGGCACTATACCGTCCCCAAGCAGGCGGAAGTCGACCGGCTGGCCGGCGGCAGTGACGAGCCGGCCGGACCCAAACGGATGCTAGCGGCCATCGTCTTGCGACCCTCGCAGGCGTGGTTCTTCAAATTGCTCGGGCCGGAAACGATTGTCGACACCCGGTCCGACGAATTCAACAACTTCTTGAAATCGTTGCACTTCGAGAGCGACGGCGCACCTCAGTGGTCGCTGCCGGCCGGTTGGACCGAACGGCCCGGCGACCAGATGCGCTACGCGACGCTAAGTATCGATGGCACGCCGCTCGAAGTCACCGTGACGACCCTCTCGCGGGGCGACTCGGACGACGCCGAATACGTGCTCAACAACGTCAACCGTTGGCGAGGACAACTCGGGCTGGCCAGCCTCGCTCCCAACGAACTGGCCGGAGAGACGAAGCAAGTTGAGCTCAACGGCGCCCCCGCGACGCTCGTCGACCTCGTCGGCGTGGCGCAGGCAGGATCGATGTCGCCCCCGTTCGCCGGCAGTAGCGGGCGTTCCTCCTCACCGGCAGCGGATCGTGACGGGACATCGGCCGGTTCGAAATTGAAATACGATGTGCCCGAGGGCTGGCACGAAGAGCCGGCCACGGGCTTTCGCAAGGCGAGTTTTCGCCTCAGCGACGGTGGAGAATCGGGCGAGGTGCTCGTGAGCGATCTCGATGCTTCCGCGGGCGATCTGTTGCCCAACATCAACCGCTGGCGGGGCATGATCGGGTTGGAGCCGACCACGCAACTCGACGTCGATCAGCACGTCGAGTCGATCGGCGTCGGCCGGCACGAGGGGCGATACATCGAAATGATCGGCGAAGACAAGGCGACGTTCGCCGTCATTTGCCAGGCCGCCGGGCGCGCCTGGTTCATCAAGATGTCGGGCGACAGGGGGCTTGTCGAGCGACAACGCGACCACTTTAAGGGCTTCGTCCATTCACTTACGATCGGCGAGGCCGCAGGAGCCAAAGATGGCAACTAACACGCTGCCCGAAGTAACAGATTCGGATCGGTTCGACCACGAGGCGCCGCAAGCGGATCCGTGGGGCCGGGGGCTGCGGAGCATATTGTCGCCGTTGGCATCGTTGAAGATCACGGTGGTCAGCTTCGCGCTGGCCATTTTCCTGATCCTCGCCGGCACGCTCGCACAGATAGATCACGATATCTGGCAAGTGATGGGCGAATATTTCCGCACTTCCATCGCCTGGATACCGCTACAGATCTTCCTGCCGCGCTCGATGCAAGTGTCGGGCGGCTTCCCGTTTCCGGGCGGCTTCTTGATCGGATCGATCATGCTGGTCAACCTGCTCGCCGCGCATGCTCTGCGTTTCAAGGTGCAGGCCCGCGGCGCGCGGCTCTGGGGTGGCCTGGCGGTCGTCGGGTTGGGGGTGTTGATCGGCTGGGCGGTGGTCAACGGCGGCTCCGACAAGGAGGCGATCGCGGGCGAATCTTTCTCCGCCTGGGCCTTTTTGAGTGGCCCGTCGATGCGGATTCTTTTTCAGTTGATCAAGGCCAGCACCGTGGCCCTGGTGCTGTTGGCCGGCTGCACGCTGTTGTTTCGCAAACGGGCCGGCGTGGTTTTGCTGCACGCGGGCGTCGGTTTGATGATGCTCAACGAGCTGGTCGTCTACTCGCTGCACAGCGAAGGGCAGATGCAGATTCACGAAGGTGAAACGGTCAATTACGTACAGGACATCCGCTCGCTGGAGCTGGCTGTCGTCGATCGGTCGAACGCCGATTACGACGACGTCGTAGTCGTGCCGCAGTCGGTTTTGCGGGGTGGGCAGGGACCGGGGCTGCGAAATACGTTGGGCCATTTTGGTGGGTTCGGGGAGTGGATCGCTTCGCTTGTCATGAGCGAGCCGCAGAGCGTGATTCGCGACGATAAACTTCCGTTCGACGTCGAGTTGGTGCGGTTCCTGCAAAACGCCAACTTGCGGCAGATCAAGGCGGACGAGGCCAATCTGGCCGATGCGGGCCAGGGGAGGAACTTTACTGTCGACGAAGCCCGGGCCAGTTCGGGCACCGACATGGGTGGTGGCGTCGACATGTCGGCCGCCTACGTCAAGTTCATCGACAAGAAGAGCGGCGACTCGCTCGGTACCCACCTGCTCTCGCTCTATCCGATGTTCGACAACGAACAGGTCCAGGTGGGCGACAAGAACTACAACGTGACGCTGCGGTTCAAGCGCGACTACAAGCCGTACGCATTGCACCTGGTCGACGTGCGGTTCGACAAATACATGGGCACTAACACGGCCCGCAATTATTCTTCCGATGTGCGTCTGATCGATCCCAGCCGAAAGGTCGACCGCCATGTGAAGATCTGGATGAACAATCCGCTCCGTTACGCGGGCGAAACCTTCTATCAGTCGAATTTCCATGTCGATCCGGTGAGCCGCAAGGAAGTCACGGGATTGCAGGTGGTGGCCAACACCGGTTGGATGATTCCCTACGTCGGCTGCATGATCGTGGTGTTCGGCATGCTGGCCCAGTTCGAGGTCAGCCTGCTGCGATTCATCGGTCGTCAGTCGGCTCCGGCCCGCGGCAAGTCGGCGCACGTGGCTGAGCGTGAGCGTTCGTCCGCGGCCGAAGCGACCGGTCGGGCCCGCCGCTGGTTGGCGCCGGCCGCCGTCTTGGCGTTGGGCCTGTTCTGGTTCGGCGGCTTTGTCTCGCCTCATCGGGCCCCGCCCGAGGCCATGCAGCTCGATCGCTTCGGCCGACTGCCGCTGGTCTACGAAGGACGCCTCAAACCGTTCGATACATTGGCTCGCAACAGCCTGCGGGTGATCTCCGATCGCGAGTATTTCTATACGGGTGAGACGGGCGGCAAGAAACAGCCGGCCGTCAAGTGGCTGCTCGACGTCATCGCCAATGCGCCGAAGCTGGAAGACTATCCGGTGGTGCGCATCTACAACCCCGAAGTACGCGAAATCTTCGGTCTGGAGAAGCGCGAGGGCTACCGCTACGCGATCAAGGAATTGCGAAAGAACCTGACCGAGTTCGAGAAACAGGTTGACTTGGCCGAGCAGGCCCCGGCCCGCGATCAGAACATCTTCCAGAAGAAGGTGCTCGAACTGAATCATCGCCTGCGGTTGTTCTTGGTGCTGCGGGCCGCGTTCGAGGAGCCGAGGATGGGCAAGGAGAACCCGGGCCAGGACCTGATGAAGACGGCCCAGCGCGTGCACGAAATGAAATCGCGCATCGCGCTGCCGCTCTGTATTCCGCCGGCCGAGTCGGACGAGGAGTGGCAGCCCTACACGCTCGGCATTCTGCGGGCGTTGGCGATGGCCCTGACCGAGCAAGAACCGGAACCCGAAGCCGTCGAATTCCGCTCGATGCTCGTCGCCTATGCGAGCGACGATGCGACGGACTTCAACGAGCATCTGGGCAAATACGAAGAGCTGCTCAAGCGACGCGAGGCCGAGCAGCCGCGCGCCACGTCGGCCCCTGGCGGCGCGGCGCCCCTCGATCAGCGGAAGATGGACTTCGAGGCGTTCTTCAACCGCTGTCAGCCGTTCTTCGCCTGCCAGTGGTCCTATTGCGTCGCCTTCGTACTGGCCGCGTTGGCGTGGCTCGCTTTCAACCGGCCGTTCAACCGGGCGGCCTTGGCGATTATTCTGCTGACACTCGCCGTGCATACCTTCGCGCTCGTGGCGCGAGTCTACATCTCGGGCCGGCCGCCGGTCACCAACCTCTATTCATCGGCCGTGTTCATCGGCTGGGGCGCGGTGGTGCTGGGCATCTTCTTGGAGTTCATCTTCGGTCTGGGCATCGGCAACGTGATCGCCTCGGTGGCGGGCTTCAGCACGCTCGTCATCGCCGACCGACTGGCGGGCGACGGCGACACCTTCACCGTCTTGCAGGCCGTCCTCGACACGCAATTCTGGTTGGCGACGCACGTGGTGTGCATCACATTCGGCTACGCCACGACCTACGTCGCCGGCCTGCTCGGGCTGGTCTACATCCTCCTGGGCGTCTTTACCGGCGAGTTGAACGGCCGGTTGCGGCGCGACCTGACACGCATGATCTACGGCGTTCTCTGTTTCGCGATCTTCTTCAGTTTCTGGGGCACCGTGCTCGGCGGACTGTGGGCCGACGACTCATGGGGCCGCTTCTGGGGTTGGGATCCGAAAGAGAACGGCGCCTTGATCATCGTCCTCTGGAACGCGCTCGTCCTGCACGCGCGCTGGGACGGCATGGTGAAAGACCGGGGGCTCGCCGTGCTGGCGGTGGCCGGCAACATCGCCGTGAGCTGGTCTTGGTTCGGCGTCAATCAACTCGGCGCCGGCTTACACTCCTACGGCTTTACCGAGGGCGTCGCCCTCGCCCTCGCGATCTTCGTCGTCAGCCAGTTGGCCGTCATTGGCGTGGGCTCTCTACCCAAGCGGCTCTGGCTGAGCTACCACGCGGAGATGGCGTAGAGCCCATTGATTGGGCTCAAAACCGCGATCGAGCGACAGGCTCTGAATAGCCCGAATGGCCTAACCACCCCAGTGGAACGTGACCGGGATGTCAATCTCGGGGTGCAGGCTTTTGTGGACGGGGCAGGTGTGGGCGGCGTTTTCGAACAGCTTGCGCTGCGCCTCGTCGAATTCTCCGGGTACGCGGATCTCTACCGTCAGCCGGCCGATGCGACGTATCGGGGCGGCGGCCATCTCTTTGCCGACGTTCACCGTCGCGCCGGCCAGCGAAAGATTGTGACGCTGGGCTACGATTCCCATCACCGTCAGCATGCACGTGCCGAGGGCCGTCGCCACAAGATCGGTCGGCGAGAACGATTCGCCCTTGCCGTGGTTGTCCTTCGGGGCGTCGGTGGAAAGCTTTGTGCCCGAGGGGCCGTGCACGGCCTCGCAGCGCAGTTCGCCTTGGTAGGCGATATCGATTTTGACCATGTTGGTTTATCCGTCGGAGCGTGGTTCGGGGCTGCCCGCGCTTGGTCTCTACAAAACCTCGGCGCCGCGGCCTTGTTGGATCAATGGTACGTAGGTCTCCAAGAACTGGTTCGTGGCGGGGTCGGTGAGATCGACGGTCGCCTTGCGTTCGGAGGAGAGGTAGGCCGCCATCGTCAGGCGGACGATCTCGACGCCGTAGTTCCAGTCCAGCAGCGGCGCGCGGCCGGCGCGAAAGGAAACGACCGCGTCTTCGTTCTCGTCGGTGTACCCATAGAGGTCGGCTTCGTTCGGCTGCACCGACAGCAGACCGCGGCTCGATTGCGATTTCTCGAGCGCCGATTCGGCATCCGCCACGCCGGCGGCCGCCACGTCGCCGATGAAGACGTCGAGCGACGAGCGGAGCGTGCTCATGTCGAAGCCGTAGCCCGCCCCCAGACCTTCCAGGGCGAGCCGCATCCCCTGTTTATCGAACATCCACGAGACCGAGAACTGGCTGCGCACCCGCTGTTCGGTCTCGGGGTTGCGGTAGGTGACGATGCCGGTGGCGTAATCTTCGGCCGGCGTCTTGGCGTAATCGACGCCGTATTTGTCGAGCAGCTCGCGCCGCCAGCGAGGCTGGCCCCATTTCAAGAGCGCCAGGTCGGCCGAGACCGACACGGGCTCCAAGAACCGCACGCCCTTGCCGGGCGGAGTGAGGGCATACCAGCCGACTCCCAGGCAGTGGCAGCCCATGTCGCTCATCACGCCGCCTCCTTGTTGCACGGGGTCCCAGAACCAGGAATTGTGCGGACCGGCGTGTTCTTCCCCCGAGCGCGTGAGCAGTGGCGGCCCCATGGCTTCGACGACGGGCCGAAGCTGTTCGCGAGCCGAGCGGACCGACTTCATGTAGATCTGGTTTTCGAAGTAAGCGTTCGGCAGTTTGACTTCGTCGATGAGCGAGACGAGCCGCCGCGCCTCGGCCAGATTACGGCCGAGCGGCTTTTCGCAAATGACTCCCTTGAGTGCCGCACCGGCCTTGACCGCATCGACGATCTCCTCGACCACCGCCAGGCGGGTAAAGTTCGGCCCGAAGATGGCGATGACGTCGACGTGCGGCGCCATTTCCTTGACGCTGCGAAAGATCCGTCCCTCGCCCAAGCCCCGCTCACGCACCATCGCGGCGGCCCGTTCGGGTGGCCGTCGCGACACGAGGCCCGCCACTTCGACTCCGCGCACCTGTTCCAGCGCACGAAGGTGAAACAGGGTGATGAATCCACCGCCGACAATTCCGTACCGCAGGGGCTGCATCCGCCAAACTCTCCCGATGTCGATCTCGCTTCCGGGGTGGAAGCGCCGCGGTTGATGGTAACGCCCGCACCGCGGCGCGGGCAAGCGCCCGCTTCGAGCAGGCGGAACTGTGGGTGGCCCAGAGCGTTGCTCGCCGACAAACTCCTTCTCGAAACCTCCATGTCGCGGAGCGGTTTACCGGACTCCCTCCCGGCTCATCGCTAATTCTCCCCGGCAAGGCGCGCTCCACAGGCGTTGGGCCCTACCTTCTCGGTTGCAGTTTCGGCGCGGCTGGGCTAAAAGTGGGTAAGTCCTTCCGGTTTTCTTTCTGTTCTGGTGCATGAGTGACGTTGAAACGGCCCGATCGGCAACCACCGACGGCCTGACTCTTTCGCCCGCGCTCGACATGGTTCTCGAGTCGGCGCAGGTGCCGGCCCAGTACGTGCTCGTCGATCGCCGGGTGATCGGCATCTGTGGAATCGCCCTGGGGCTAGGTGTGGCGGCCGGGTTCGTTGCGCAACTCTTGGTCGGCCTGATCGACCTCATCACGAACTTCGCTTTCTTCCATCGGTTCAGCATCGGCGATGCCTCGCCCGCCGAAAACGAGCTCGGCCTGTGGGTCATTCCGGTGCCGATCATCGGCGCGCTGTTCGTCGGGTTTATGGCCCGTTATGGGTCCAAGGCCATCCGCGGCCACGGCATTCCCGAAGCGATGGAGCAGGTACTCGTCAATCAGAGCCGGATTCCGGCGCGGCTGACCTTTCTCAAACCGGTTTCGGCGGCCATCTCGATCGGCACGGGCGGGCCTTTCGGGGCCGAAGGGCCGATCATCGCGACGGGCGGCGCGCTCGGTTCGCTGCTCGGACAGATTGTGCACACCACACCGGCCGAGCGCAAGACGCTCTTGTCGGCCGGGGCGGCGGCGGGCATGGCCGCGACATTCGGAAGCCCTGTTTCGGCTGTGTTGCTGGCCATCGAACTTCTCCTATTTGAATTCCGCCCGCGATCGATCATTCCCGTGGCCCTGGCCAGTTCGGCGGCCGCCGGCATCCGCATGCTCTTCGAGGGCGTCAGGCCGGTTTTCCAGATGTCCAATCTCGAACACCCCAGCCCGGCCGCGTTGGCGGTCTATATCTGCCTGGGCGCCGTGATGGGCGTGGCCGCCGTGCTGGTGACGCGTTCCGTCTATGCCGTGGAAGATGCCTTCGAGCGCTTGCCCGTGCATTGGATGTGGTGGCCCGCCTTCGGCGCCGTCGCCGTGGGGGTTGTGGGATATTTCGCGCCGCGCACGCTGGGCGTCGGCTATGACAACATCCGCGACATCATTTCCGATCAATTGCCGCTACAGGCCGTCGTTTTCCTCTGCGTGATGAAATTCATCTCGTGGTCGATCTCGCTGGGGAGCGGTACGTCGGGCGGCACGCTGGCACCCATTTTCACGATCGGTGGCGGACTCGGGGCCGTACTGGGGACGGGCGCGGCATGGCTCGTGCCCGAGGCAGGGGTCGACGTGCGGATTGCGGCACTGGTCGGCATGGCTGCCCTCTTCGCGGGCGCCTCGCGGGCCTTGCTCGCATCGGCCGTGTTCGCCTTCGAGACCACGCTGCAACCGTTGAGCTTGCTGCCTCTGCTGGCCGGCTGCGCCGCCTCGTACTTGATTTCCTGCCTGCTGATGCGGAATTCGATCATGACCGAGAAGATTGCCCGCCGCGGCATCTCTCCTCCTGCCGAATACGTGGCCGATCTGCTCGAACAGGTGCTGGTGCGGCAGGTCTGTTCCAGCGGTGTCGTCTCGCTACGGGAGGGCGACACGCTCGCCGACGTCCAGCAGTGGCTCACCTCGGGGGCCGAAGGCACGACGCACCAAGGCTTTCCGGTACTCGACGAGCGGGGCGTGTTGGTCGGCGTCGTAACACGCCGTGATTTGGTGAAGCTGACAGCCCCCGACGGCAAGCGCATCCGCGACGTCGTCGTCCGCACCCCCAAATACGTCTACGACGATTGCACGGTGCGGCAGGCGGCCGATCATATGGTCAATCATGGGATCGGCCGGTTGCCCGTAGTGTCGCGGGTCGAACCGCACGCCGTGTTGGGCATGCTCACGCGCAGCGACATTCTGTCGGTCTACCGACGGCGCGTGGAAGAAGCCCAAGCCGAGGCACCCACCATCCGCTTGCCCATGCCGAAGTTGCGCCGTCATCGGCAGCCAACGGCGGTCGGCACGGAGGGCAAGGAAGGATAGCTCGGGGCGACGTCGCTGGCGGCATCGGCAAGACGACGGCCTCAGCGGAACAAATCGGCGGGTAGATCTGTGTTCGTGTCGATCAGGATCTCGCGAATCGCCTGACGGTCGGCGGCCGTGAGGCGGGCAAATTCGCCGCCTTGCTCTTTGCCGCTCAGAATCTCACCCAGGCGGCGATAGATGTACTCTTTGACGACGTAGGGCAGGGCGTCGAAGGCGGCCGAGTAGATCTCGTAGCTGCACGGGTATTTGAAGAGCCGACGTTCGAGATCGAAATCGCGCAGCGATCGTCCCTGGCGGTCGCGCGGTCCACGCGCTGCAAACTGTTTGGCGAACTCCGACGTGCCGACGATACGACCCTGCAGAGGTGCTTCCTCGACGAAGAGCAGATAGCGGAGCAGCTTTTCGGCCGGACTCTTGAAGCGGCTTTGCGTACTCTCGGAAAGAGAGTCGGACGGTCGGCCGAGCGCCTTGTTGATCGACGCCTCGTAGTAGAGCGCCATCCGGGCATGATAGCCGGTCGCCGTGATGAGGTTGTGCATCTTCACCTGGTGTTCCAGCACCAGCAGCGCCACGATGTCGCTGTGAGGCGTCAGGTAAGGAGCCGTGTCGACCAGCGCGGCGAGATCCGTGACGTTGGCACCGGCCACCGTGTCGAGCAACTCGGGCCGCTCGCGATTGGTGACGGTAACATTCCCCATGTGCGCCTGTTGCCCGTGAAGACCCGTCACGAACCAGCCGCCCCACCGCTCTGCGAGCGGACTTTCATGGCTGGTATTGAATGTGCCCGCGTTGAAGACGGGCATGCCGAGCGCATCGGGAAAGACGGATCGCACCAGATGGCCGGGTACATCTTGCGTCTTCGACGAAGCATGGCACTGCAAGCAATCGTGCGTTTGCCGTTGCAGGGTCGGCTGCTCGTCCCTTTCCTGGCGGAGGGTATAAAAGACGGCGCCTTGCCGCGGATCGGCCGTCGACAGCTCGATCACCTCTCCCTGCTGACAGAAGCCGATGTACGTGTCGTCATTGAAATAGACAGCCCGCGGCGTGCGGCGCGAGATTTTGCTGCGTTGGAAGCTCGTCTTCGAAAACACGAGCACCTGCGAGGACGGCGAGATATTCAGTTCGCCCAGCAGGCCAGCCAGATAGCCGCGATCGTCGTCATACGCCAGGGTCGCCTCGCCCTCGTCGAGTTTGGTCTGCAATCGCGACACCCGGTTGTCGACCGGGGCCGTGAGATAGTTGATCGGTTCTCGCTCGAAGGGGAGTTCGGCACGAGTTGCCGCACCGGGGCAGAGTACCGCGACGAACACAAGACACCAGCGAATCTCTCGCATCATGTTGTTCTCCCGCTAACGTCGGCCCCGGCGTATCCCTCAGGCATTACCAGAATCCGTCCAGGAACAGAGCGGTTTGGGTATCTTGCCTCGCTTCGGCTCGGTCAGCAGCTCGGCGATGGTCGATTCGCCCAACGCCTGCTCCACCATCGCCGCGGCGTTGTCGAGCCGGCGGTGCAGCGGACAGAGCGACTGATGGCCTTCGATTCCCAGCGGGCAATGTTTGATTCGCTGTAGAGGATCGACCGCCTGCACGACGTCGAGCACCGTGAGTTCTGCGGCGGGTCTCGCCAGCGTGAAGCCGCCGTGCAGGCCGCGCTGGGCGTGAACCAGGCCGGCTCGACTGAGTCCCTGCATCACCTTGGCCAAATATCCGGCCGGCACGTGGGTCACTTCGGCGATTTGCTGGGTAGTCTGCGGCGCGTCGTTTCGATCGGCCAGATAGACGATGGCCCGGAGGGCATACTCGGCAGTTTGCGAAATCATCGGCTGTTTTCGGTTATTCGAAGAACGGGTCTCGGCCGGTTGCGGCGCGACCGAGGGACGGGCTGTTCCAAAAGGACAACTGGACCTTGACATCCAGATTTGGCCAGGTATCCTGAGGACCAACGGATAACTGGACACAATTATCCGCTACTGGCCGCCGCCGGGCAAGTCGCCCGCGTGCCGATTTCCCGCCCTGTGTCCTTCCTGGAGATCTTTTAGTCATGGTTCAGAAAAAGTTCGCGACCGTCGCGGCCCTCGGTTTCGGTCTGGCGCTTGCCGGGCTGCTCGCTGTTTCCTTGCCTGAGCCGGCGGCGCAAGCGGCCGATCCGGCACCGGAAAAGAAGGATCCGGCCGTCGAGCGGACGCGTAAGCAGGTGAAAATGCTCGACGATCTCTACAAGACGACGATCGTGTTCATCACCAACACGTATGTCGATAGCGGGAAGGACGTTGCTGCCGGTGAAATCGCCCGCGACCTGTTCAAGGCCATGAGCGAGAAAGGGTGGCACGACGCACGGTTGGTCGACGCGACCGGTCACCCGACGAACGACGAAAACGCGCCGCGCGACGGTTTCGAGAAGGCGGCCGTCAAGAAAATCCTCGCCGGTGAAAAGTACGTCGACGAGATCAAGACGGAGAAGGGAAAACCGTATCTGCTCGCGGCGACGGTCGTGCCGGTGGTCAATCAGAAATGCATCCTTTGCCATCCGACCTGGAAGGTGGGCGAGGTGGCCGGTGCTCTGACCTACAAGCTGCCGATCGAGTGATCACGATCGCTCGTCTGCCGGCTATCTCGCATTGCCGAACAAGAAGGGCCGTTGCCTCCGGCTTGCTCGCGGGGCGGCGGCCCTTTCGTGTTAGAGGGCGGCAGGAACCTTCGCGGCAGCTCGGAAGGAACGAGGTGGCCAGTACCGGTTTCTAGCGGACCTTTTAGCAACCGACAAAACTGTATCGAGCTCCGAAAAACCGGCATTTCACGGCCGATTTTTGCACACCGGCGTTCCGGCTTCCGGGTTCTGTCAGCCGCTCTTAGAACTCCGAGCGACCATCGCCCCGAAATGGTAAAATAGCCGTATCGGAGGCACTTCGTTTCTGCGCGGAGAACCAATATGCAGCCGCGGACGTTGTTCGTTGCGCTGGCGGTCTGGGCCGGTCTACTGCCGATCGAAACGCGCGCGGAGATCACGGCCGAAAAGGTGCGCGTGGCCATTGATCGAGGTGTAAGCTATCTCCAGCACGAACAGCGCGAAGACGGCTCCTGGCCCGACCCCGTCGGCTATCCCGGCGGCATCACGTCGATCTGCACGCTGGCGCTCTTGAACTGCGGCGTGCCGGCGAAGGATGAGCACGTACAGAACGCGCTCAACTACCTGCGAAAACGCAAGCCGCAGATGACCTACTCGACGGCGCTGCAAACGATGGTCTTCTGCGCCGCGGAGCCCGCCACCAACCTGGCGCTCATCAAGAGGAATGCCCTGTGGCTGGAGCAGAACCAGAAGAAGGCCGGCGCGATGATGGGCGCTTGGGGCTATCCGCAGGCCGAGGGCGACAATTCGAACAGTCAGTTCGCGCTGCTCGCGCTGCACGAGGCAGAGCGAGTCGGGGCCGAAGTGAACGACCGCACCTGGGAGTTGGCCCGCAACTATTGGGTCCAGAATCAGAACGCCAATGGTTCCTGGGGCTACAAACCGACGCTGAGCGGCACGGGCAGCATGACCTGCGCCGGCATCGCGGCATTGGTCATTTCCAGCGATCGTCTGAACCAGGGCGATGCCGAGGCCGATGGCGATCACGTTACCTGCTGCGGCGAACAACAAGACAACAGCAACCTCGACCGAGCCCTGAATTGGATGGGGCGCAATTTCTCCGTACACTCCAACCCCGGCAGCCAGGGAAATCAAGGATGGTTGTTCTACTACCTGTACGGCGTCGAGCGGGCCGGCAGGTTGACGAATCAGCGGTTCCTCGGCGGCCACGATTGGTATCGCGAGGGGGCCGAATTGCTCGTCGGCCTGCAAGACGAACTATCGGGCTATTGGAAAGGCACAGGCCACGCCGAAGACGATCCCCATCTGGGCACCGCCCTGGCGCTACTCTTCCTGGCCAAGGGGCGGCGGCCGGTGCTCTGCGCCAAACTGAAACACGAACCGCTCGACGATTGGAACCGCCACCGTAGCGATCTCAGCAACCTCACCTCGTACGTCGAGACGCGCTGGGGACGAGACCTCACCTGGCAGGTCATCGACGCGGGGACGGCTCACACGGAGGATCTGCTCGAGGCGCCGGTGATCTATCTCAGCGGCAGTTCACCACCCCGCTTCAGCGACGAGCAGGTGGAGCGGCTGCGCGAGTACGTCAATCAGGGCGGTTTTATCCTGGCCGAGGCGACTTGCGAAGGAGGCGATTTTGAAAACGGATTCGAAGCACTCATGAAGCGGGTCTTCCCCGAACCGGAGTATCGCCTGCACGACCTGCCGCTCGACCACCCGGCGTACACCGCCGAGGGACGGGTCGATACGAGCGTCTTTCCGATCAATCGCACACTCAAGGGCATCGATGTCGGCTGCCGCACGAGCGTTATCTTCGCACCGGCCGAGCTGCGTTTGTCTTGCTTCTGGGAACTCGCCCGGCCGGGCCGTGAAAAGGGGTTCTCGCCGACGGTGCAGTCGCAGATCGATGCGGCCCGATCGCTGGGCGCAAACATCCTGGCCTACGCGACCAACCGCGAGGTGAGATACAAGCTCGACATGGCCCACGAGATTGCCACCGAACAGGTGATCGACCCCTTCGAGCGAGCCAAGCTCTACGTCGCCAAGGTCAAGCACGGCGGAAGCTGGAATGCCGCGCCCGGCGCGCTCATGAACTTGCTGCAAGTCGTCAGCCGCGAGACAGGCCTGCGCGTGAGTACCGACCAGCGCGAGGTCGGACTCGCCGATCCCAAGATCTTCGAGTATCCCATTCTCTATATGCATGGCCGCAGCGCTTTCCGCCTGAGCGAAGAGGAACGCAAGCAGCTCAAGACGTATGTCGAGCGCGGCTGCGTCATCTTGGCCGACGCCGTTTGCGGCAGCGACGCGTTCGTCAAAGCGTTCCGCGCCGAGATACAGCAGACGTTCGGAAAGCCTTTGGAACCGGTTCCCGCCAACCACCCGCTGTTCACGACCAAATACGGCGGTTTCGATCTGAAGAGCGTACACCGGCGCGAGCCGCACCGCGGCAGTGGCGTGCTCAAGTCGGCGATCGAAAACGCCCAGCCGGAATTGGAGGGACTGAAGCTCGATGATCGCTTCGTCATCCTCTTCTCGCCGCTCGACATCAGTTGCGCCCTGGAGCGGCACGAGTCGCTCGAATGCCCCGGCTATGTGCGTGAAGATGCCGCGAGAATCGGCCTAAATCTCGTGCTCTACGCGATGGAGCAATAAGGACAGGACAGCCCCCTCTCCCTCCGGGAGAGGGCTGGGGTGAGGGCAGTTGGCCTGCTCTTGGGCACCCCGATATGTTGGTCTAGAGATTGGCCGAACGAAGAGCCGTTTCAACCACCCACGACAAGACAACAAGGATGCCAAACGCCACGAGTAGATCGAAAACGATCCCGAAGGCACTTAGTTTTGCGAGTGCACGAAGGCCCCATGGCGTGCGAG
The DNA here is from genome assembly GCA_035547915.1 of Pirellulales bacterium. Classification (GTDB taxonomy): domain Bacteria; phylum Planctomycetota; class Planctomycetia; order Pirellulales; family JAICIG01; genus DASSFG01. Next base: position 203,619 of record DASZTS010000029.1, read on the forward strand.
AGATGCCTACAAGTTCAGCGTTGTATTTTGCCATAATCTTCGGATCGCGGTTGAATTCAGGGGACCCCCAAACATAGTTGGGAATGATATTATTGGCATTCGGACTCCGCTGTCCGGGCCCCGGAACTGGCCCCTCTTGGAAATGGACCGGCCAGCCGTGGCCAAACTTGAGAATCGTCGTCGAACCGGCACCGAAAAACACGTGGCAACGCGAGTTCATCAACGCGAGCACGACGATGGCGACGCTCATTACCGCGAATGTCACCGGATGAAAGCGGAATCGTTTCAAGGACGACATCTGAGATCAACAATCGCGACCGCGTTGTCTAGCTCTCGTCGAACGCCATTCGACTTCGCACTTCGAACTCTTCCGCCGCCTACGGCAACTCGCGCACCCGAAGATTCTTGAACTCGACCGGTGCGCCTTCCGATTCGAGGCATAGGTAGCCGCTGCGGGGCTCGCAGCCGGTGCCGCCTGACACTTCTTCGCCGTTGACCCACAGCCGCACTTCGCCGTTGATGGCCCGCACGTAGTAGTGGTTCCATTGTCCCACGCCCTTGCTGAGCTGTTTGCGCGGGAAGCTGCGCTCACCGCCGGGCGACCGCGGTTCGAACGGTGTCATCTTCGCCGTCTTCGTGGGAAAGACATCGCCGTTGGTGGTGAACCAATCGGCCTTCTTCCCGGTCTGCTTCTCGAACAGTTCCGTGTAGCCGTGGTCGAGCACTTGCACCTCGATGCCGGCGGGAAGGTCGCCCGGTTTGAGGCCGTTTAGCGATTCTTCGGATCCCCAAACGAACACTCCCGAATTGCCGCCGGACTGCAAGTGGCGCCACTCGACGACCAACTCGAAGTTCGTGAGCGGCTTCTGGCTGCGAATCACGCCCACGGGGCGGCCGGTGCAACGGATCAGTCCATCCTGCCACGACCAGGTCTCTGCATTGCAGTTGACGTTCACAAAGTCCTCTTCGCCGAGCGCCTTCCATCCCGGCCCCTGCCCGTCGACGAAAGCTTTGCGCAGTTCGGCCTCGTCGGCGACGGCGGGAGCGACTGTGAGAAAGAGGGAAATTGAAAGGCCGGCGAGCAGGTTACGGTACATCGGCATCGGGTCGCCTCGTTGGTGCGGCTTCTGAAAAGGTGTGCGGTTTGCCCCGGCTCGTTGGCTTCAGACCAGGTTCCAGCCCTTCCGATACTCACGTCGAATCCACGCGTCGGCTTCCGGGGCGTTGGTCACGCGCAGGTTTTCGGCATCCCACTCCAACCGCTTGCCGGCGCGGAAGGCGACGTTGCCCAGATGATTGGCTTCCGTCAGCCGGCCGGCATATTCGAAATTGCACGTGGTCGGCGCGCCGGTCCGGCAGGCGTTCAGCCACTCCTTGTAATGTCCGGGCGAACTGGGGATCGAAGGTTCGGGCGGCTGAAAACCGACGAACTGGTCGGCGGGCAACAGCGCGTGTTTGGAGTAATCGGCCAACAGCAGTCCGCGGTCACCGACGAGCAACACACCGTTATCCCAGTGCGGGATGCGCCCTTCGCCGAGGACGGTCGGCTTGTTCGTGCCTTGGTACCAGGTCAGCCGCACCGGCGGCAAACTGCCGCGCTGGCCGTATTCATAGGTCACCTGCATCGAGGCAGGCGCCAGTTCGGGATGCGGGGCCGGACCCGCGGCCTCGATGGTAAGTGGCTGGTCGAGTTTCAGCGCCCAGAAGGGGAGGTCGATCCAGTGGCTGCCCAGATCGGACATGGTGCCGTTGCCGAAATCCCACCAGCGATACCATTTCGGGCCGGGCACATAGACGTTGTGAAAGGGCCGTTGCGGCGCCGGCCCCAGCCACAGGTCCCAATCGAGCCACGAAGGTATCGGCTCGCCCGTCGTCGGGCGGTCCTGCATCGAGACGATATCGCCGTGTTTCGCGGCCTCTTCGGGCGATTGCCAGCCCCAGGCCCGCGATACCCAAACGTGAACCTCGCGCACCGGCCCGACCGCGCCGGCTTCGACCAGTTCGACGACGCGGCGGTAATTGTCGCCAGCGTGAATTTGCGTGCCCATCTGCGTAGCGACCTTGGCCTGCGCCGCCGCGCGGCGCACGAGACGCGCCTCGTAGACGTTGTGAGTCAGCGGTTTTTCACAATAGACATGCTTGCCGAGTTGCAGGGCCGGCAGCGTGGCGAAGGCATGCGTGTGTTCGCACGTGCTGACCACCACGGCGTCGAATTCCTGCGCTCGTTCGAACACGCGGCGAAAGTCGGTGAACTTGCGGGCACGCGGATACTTGGCCGCCGCCGAGTCGAGGTTGTTCTGGTTCACGTCGCAGAGCGCGACGATATTCTCGCCCTGAGCGGCGACGCCCTCGAGATTCGCCGCGCCCCGTCCGCCGCAGCCGATGACCGCGACGTTCAGCTTCTCATTCAAATTCCTGCCGCGCACGACGGCCGGGGCGATCAACGTCGCCGCTGCGCCGACGGTTACCCGCTTCACGAAATCGCGCCGCCGCAAGCTTCGGCCCGATCGATCCGCCCGCTGATGACTCGATGGCATACAGAAGTTCCTCCCGCTTGACGGCCTGCGCCGCATCGTATCGGCCGAGATCGTGAATAGCAAGTTTCTTGCTGTCGAGGGCCGCCGGCGCGTCTCGGACCAGCAGTCGGTCCTGATAAGTGGAGCCATCCAACTTTACGAAGAGGGTTTTCAACTCGGCTCCAAGCCGGCCACCAACTTCACGATCGTCAGCTCTTCGTCGGTGTGGATCACACGAACCGGAACCGAGCTGTCATCCGCCGAAATGATCGGCTCGTGTGCGTGATTGCGGCGGTCGTCGAGCAAGATGCCCAAGAACGACAAATCGTCGCAGATCAGGGCGCGTACTTCAGCAGCGTGCTCGCCGATGCCACCCGAGAATACCAGTCCGTCGATGCCGCCTAGCGCCGCGGCGAAGGCGCCAACGGTCTTCTTAGCCTGATAGCAAAACAGAGCGACCGCGTCCCGGGCCCGCTCGTCGTGTTCCCGCCGCGCGAGCAAGTCGCGCATGTCAGAACTGGTCTCGGAGATGCCCAACAGACCCGAACGCCGATTGACCATCTCGTGAAACTCGGCCGGCGACAGCCCCTTCTCATCGAGCAGGTATCTCACCAGCCCCGGATCGAAATCGCCCGACCGCGTGCTCATGACCAACCCCGCGGTGGGCGTGAAGGCCATGGTCGTATCGATACACTTACCACCCGAAACCGCGGCCATGCTCGCCCCGTTTCCCAAGTGCGCCAAAACGACGCGTCGGGCTGCTACGGTGGGATCAAGTCGCGTCAACTCGTCCATCAGGTAAGCGTACGAAAGGCCGTGAAAGCCGTAACGGCGGATACCCTCCTCGGCATATTTACGGGGAACAGCAAGCAGCCGTGCCATGACCGGCAGATCTCGATGGAAGGTCGTGTCGAAACAGGCAGCCTGGCGCACGTGCGGCGTCGCTTTCGAAAACGCTTCGATCAACTCGATCTCGCCCGGCAGGTGTTCGGGGTCGAAAGGCGCCATGCGCCGCAGCTCTTCGAGTACTTTCTGATCGATCCAGCACGGTTCGATCAACGTCGGGCCGCCATGCACGATGCGGTGGCCAATGGCGGACAAGCCGCGCAGATCGGTCCGCGCGCCGAGCCAATTGGCGAGCTGCCCGACGGCCTCGGCATGTCCGCCGGTGACGAGAGGCGTACGGACGGTCTTGCCCGTCTCCGCATCGACGGCGTTGAGCGCGCCGTCGGCCAAGCCGATTCGGTCGATGGCTCCCGACAGTTGTCGCCGCGGCTCGTCCGTGACGTCGAACAACGCGAACTTGATGCTCGAGGAACCGCCGTTGACGGCTAATATGGTTCGCGATGGCTCCGCGGCGCGAGGTTTCGTGTGCATCGTTCTGACCGTCCGTTCGGCGGGCTCGCCGGTGCAAGATCAGCTTGCCTAAAGACCGGTCGGCCCTTTACCGTGCGGCCTACTGCCGCATGCCGAGCACGGCGAAGTACCCGGCGATGATGAGCGCGTTCATGGCCAGCGCGCCGTAGAAGAAACGGTTGCCGCGCGCACTGAGCGGGCGGTTCGACAATCCCAGCAACAGCACGACGCCCAGCGAATAAATCAATAGCGGGGGGCAGGGAATGCCCAAAACGGCCGTCCACCAGGCGCGGCGCGCCGCGCGGTCGTCGTAGTCGGTCGCGCTACCCTTCCGGCCCTTCGATTGGCCGGCACCGGCGGTCGACGCACCGCCCCACGCCGGTACGACGATTTTCAAATCTTCGTCTTCTGTCGAACGCGGCACCCGCGCGGGCAGGGGCGGTGCAACCTTCGTCGCCGAACCTCCGTTCATCGAAGGTGCGTTCACGGCCGGACCTACAGGAGGCAACGGCGGAAGAGTCAGGGGCGGCATCGGCGAAGCGGCCGGTGCGGCAGCGGCACGGGCCGGCGCTCCGGGTGGTGGCGCGGGTGCAACGGTCGGTGGGGGCGGCATCGGAAACGTCCTCGGCGCCCTGACCGCCGGCGCGGCCCCCGCGGCAGGCGTGCCCAACGACGCCGGTCCCGGGGCAGGAGCGATCTTGGGAGCCGCTCCTTCGCGCATCGTGCCGCAAGACCAACAAGCCGGAAACTGTCCCATCACCTGTTCGCCACACTTGGGACATTTCCACGCCGGCGGCGCCGGTCTGGCTGCCGGCTTGGCCTTGGGAATCGGAAACAGAAGCTGCATCGCCCGTTCGAAATCGGGCGGACTCACTTGCACCTGCACACGTCCGGCGGGGGCGCCGTCGGCGCCCTTCTCCGGCTCGCTCAGCACAGCCGGAATGCCCGCCGCTTCGAGCTTGCCGCGAATCAAATCAGCTTCGCCGGTGCTGCGAAGAGCCGCGACGGTAAGGAGATTCTCGGCCATGAGACTATTGTAGCTTAGACTCTATCAGGCGGTGATACCCTTAGTTAGCTCCATAAAGGCCGTTTCTAGGTTGACTTCCTCTTCTTTGAAGAGGGTGAGTTGAAAACCGGCACCGATCAGCGCACCCGCCAAGTGACTATAGTCGGTCTCGCCCGCGGCGATGGTCACGGTGAGCACGCCGTTGGTGGCGGCCACCCGCTCGACCTTCGGCTGCCCTTCGAGCAACCGGACCGCCGAGGCGCTATCTCCCACCAGACCGATCTTCAGGGTCGGCTGCCGCCGCACGCGGCGCATCACTTCCTCGACATCGGAATTCACCAGCAGCTCACCGCGTTCGATAATGCCGATCTTGTTACAGATATCGGCCAGCTCTGGCAGAATATGGCTGGAAACCATGATGGTTTTGCCCATCTTCCGCAGTTCCTTGAGCAACTGGCGGATTTCGATGCGAGCGCGGGGATCGAGTCCGCTTGCCGGCTCATCGAGCAACAGGACCTGTGGATCGTGCAATAAAACTCGCGCCAGTCCCAAGCGTTGCGTCATACCGCGCGACAGGCTGGTAACGAGCGCTTGCCGTTTGTAGCCCAAGTCGACCAGATCGAGCACCTCGTCACACTTCTTGCGGCGCTGCGCACCCTTGATGCGATAGGCCGCCGCGAAGAACTCCAGATACTCGATCACCTTCATGTCGTCGTACACGCCGAAGAAGTCGGGCATGTAGCCGATCGCCCGGCGGATGTCCTTCGGCCGCGTATAGATCGAGTAACCGCAGACGTACGCCTCGCCCCAGGTGGGGTTGAGCAGCGTCGCCAGGATCTTCATCGTGGTGGTCTTGCCCGAGCCGTTCGGCCCGATGAAGCCGAACACGTCCCCCGCATCGAGCTTGATGTCGAGGTGGCTGATGGCGTGTAAGTCGCCATAGACCTTGGTAAGGTCGCGAGTTTCGATCACGCCGCTGGCTCCCGATTAAGCGCTAGGTTCAATGAACGGAGATGAGGAAACGATAGAACGTGGTGTGGTCGTCATCGGCACCGATGAGCGGTTGGCCGTCTCGCTGTACGGCGGCGGCCGGCCGGTCAGCCGTGCCCCATAAGATGACCTGCCCCAGTTCCACGTGGCCGCTCAGGTCGATGTAAGACTGGTAGCGATTGAGCAAGCCGGTATAGGTGCGGCCGTTGGCCCCGTCGTAGAACATCATCTGCTGCACGATCGAGCGGATATTGAAGCTGGATTGATCGTAGGGCGTCGCCACCTGCACGAGTGTGTCTTTGGTCCGTTCGCGGATCAGCTTGAAGTCTTTGAGCAATGCGAACAGGTCGCGCTGTTCGCCCGATCGCACCGGCACCGGAGCGTCGGGCGGCAATTCGGCAAATTGCCAAGCCCAGCGTCCCGAAACGAGCATGCAATCTTTGAGCCCGAAGCCCAGCCGGTTTTCGATCGTCCCTTCGACAACACGATCGCGGCCCGGCCTGAGATGGAATTCAATGGTCGGCGCCGCGTCGACGCGCCAACGGCTGACGAAGCTCTTGGTAGACCAAACGGGTATCGGTACTCCGTGGACAGCGTCGCGGCCCGCAGCGATCTGGTAAGACTGCGACAGCGAACCGAGTCCCGATACGTTTTGGTCCATGCCACCCAACACATTGCCGGGCAGGCCCTGCCACGAGAGAAGCACCGCGTCGTCGGCTGAGGGCCGTCGATTGGGCAGTTGCGGCTCGAGGGAAAGGTTGTAGGTCGTCGTCTCCGGGCTAAAGAGATTGAACCAGGTCGTTCCCCGCACGCGGCTGCTGGCCATGTCGACATCGACGAGATCGACCTGGTTCAATAACAAGCGGTCGCCCTTCAGATGGCGGGCCGCCCAGGCAGCCCCGCCACAGAAGATGAGCACCAGTAGGGGAAAGGTGAACCAGGTCCATTCCATCCTGCGGATGACTGTCTTCAGCAGCAGAAAATCAACCGGTCCGACCAGGGCAATGTAAATCGCCGCCAACCCGGCCACGGCCCAGAACGGCGAGAGCCGTACGCCGCGAAACTGATCGAGCGCGCTGCGCAGTTGGCCCGCCAGGTCGATCAGGCCCAAGTGGGCGGCGGGCGGAGGGGCCATATCCAGGTCTTCCTTCTCCCCCTTCGTGCGTTGGCCCAGTAACCGTTTGATCGACAGGTTGCGGCCCGGCCAATCGACGAGCGGTGACTGGCTGAAGTCGACGCCCGTGAAAGTCACTTCTCCGAACGTGTAGATACGGCGCACCAGGAGCGGAAAATCGCCTTCACTCAACACCACGCTGCCCGACACATCGAGCAGGCGCGCGGCTTCCAGCACCCGCCGTTCACCGCGTCGCCAATGTAGCGGCGCTCCGCCGTAGGTTCCGCCAAACATTTCCAGGGCCGTCGTGCGGGTGAGCTTGGTTGTGCCTTCCAGTTTGCCGGGCAGGAAGGCGGCCAAGGGGCGATCGGGCGCCAGATAATGCTCGCTGTCGGCGCCGAGCCCCAGCACCAGCCGGCCGCCCTCGGCAACCCAGCGATCGAGCGCCGCCAGTTGCCGCGAACCGCTGGCCCAGGCATCGTCCAAGCCCACCGGCGCGGGACCGACCACGAGTTGATCGACTCCCTCGTAGCCCAACCACTCATCGGGCAGCCGTCGGGCGTCGGGTACGTTGACCACGTTGACCCTCTCGGCCGTTTCGCGCCCGCGTCCCACCGCTTCTTCGATGCCGATCGGATTGCCCAGCGTCAGAATCAGCCCCTGTGTCGAGGCGAAGCCCTCGCTGAACTCGACGTCGTCTCCCTTTTCACCGACCGCAAACGTCCGCTCGGCAATCGCCGTTTCACCAGCGTCCGCAGACACCGACTCGCCGCGGTGCAACGATACCTCCAGGTCGCCACGGGCGCTGCCCAACCTGACGTAACTCGTCACGCGGCTCTCGGAGTCCGCCGCCACTTCGACTGGTTTGGATAGCAGCTCGCAGCGCATGCCGTCGCCATCGACGACCGAGATTGCCAGGTGCCCGGCGAGCGGCTCGCTCCCGCCGCGGAGTGTGATTTCAACTGGCGTCCAGAACCCGACGCGGTAGTGGCCGGCGAATCCGACACGAAGGCCGGCGATGACCGGTCCATCGTCCGCCCAAACGGTACTGCTGGCCAACCAGACAAGCAGCAGGGCGCAAGCCCGCAGCCATGACCATCCGGAACGCGAAACCCGCATAAAGAACGGCCTCATGGCTTCTCCGCGTCGGCGCAGGTGCAAACAAATCGGCCGCAGCCGGGGCAACCGGCGCCGTACTTCAGCGTAATCGCTTCGGCCAGATCGACACCCGCGACATTGGCGATCGTCGTCAGCCAGGCCAACACGTCGGCGAATTCACCCAGGCGCTCTTCGTGCGTTCCGCCGCGCAACGCGCTCGCCAACTCGCCGATCTCTTCCATCAACCACATGAAGGTGCCGTCGATGCCGCGCGCGAGATCCTTTTCCAGATACATCTCACGAATGAGGTGCTGGAATTGCCGCAACGTCGGATCGGGCGGCGCGGTGGGAGTCGAAGGTGGCGCGTCGTTCACGGGGCGGGTTTCTCCGCCAGCCGCCGAACGCTGGCCAATGCGTCCCGTGCCGGCGCGTTATCGGAATCAAGCCGTAATGCCACTTCGAGTTCCTCGATCGCCGCCGCGTATTTCTTTTGCCCGGCGAGTGCTTGACCCCACAGGCGGTGCGATTCGGCATCCCACAGGTCGGTCTGGCTCGCGTCGCGCGCCCAGCGTTCGGCCTCGACGAAATCGTCGGCCGTCAGCGCCATCTGCGCAAGCTTTTTACGCACGAGCAGGTTGTCTGGATCGTTGTGAGCCAGTTTTTTCAGCACGGCCAGCAGGCGCTCATTGTCACCGTTCTGCAAATAGAGCCGGGCCAGCAGTTTGATCCATCGCACGTCGTGAGGCGCGAGTTTGGCGACCGCCTCGCAGGCCGCGGCCAATTCTTGCGCGGACGCGGCATCACCCGCCAACGCGGCCGCGCGCTTCTGGGCCGCATCGAACGTCAGCCGGTCCTCGGCCTGTGGTGGCGAAAGCTCCGCCACGAGCTGTTTGAGCGATAGTACGTATGCTTCCTCGAACGCCTCCTGCTCGACACCGAACGAACGTTGCAAAGCTGCGCGCGTGTCGAGATTCTCGGAATACGCCGCCAGCATCTTGGCCAACGCGTCGTCGCCGTAGGTACGCAGCATGTAATGTGCGTAGAGCTGCGCCTGGCAATAGGCCATCTGCCAGTCGTCGGCGGAGCGAGGCCGCACGAAGCCGAAATTGATCGTGTCGAGGTTGAACAGTTCACCTTTGGGCACGCGCGCGACGAGCAACGCGTTCCATTCCGGGGGCCGCGCATGGTCTTCGACATCCACCGCCAGCGCTTCGGTGAACCAATGCGGCACGTTGAAGTCGGTTTGTTGCAGATTGAGTACGTGCACGAACTCGTGCTTCAACACACGAGCCCAGTTGAACTTCTTGGCCAATTCCCGCGGGCTGGTCAGAGCCACGACCTTGCCCGCGCAGGCCCCGACGGTGCTCACATAGGGCAGGCCCACCATCCGTGCGCTGAACCACGTGTGGGCATCGCTGTTGCGGGCTCGCGAAAAGATCTCGAACAGCGACTTGTCGCGCGGCTCGAAGCCGAACCGCTTGACGAGCGTCGGGTAGACATCTTCCTCCAAGTAACGGCCGGCATAGCGGGCCAAGAGTTCATCCTGCCCCCGATCGAACTTGAGTACGAAATGCTCGGTTTCCAGCACCGCGTAGCCGTCGAGCACCTCCAGCACCTTGACGCTGTTGGCAACGCGCACATTGAACGGATCGACTTCGAACGACTCGTCGAGCAGCCGCTTCGCTTCGGCCTCCTCGCCCAAGCGCAAGTACATCAGCCCCAGCGCACCGCGCGTTACCGTCAACTGAGGCATGCGGTCGAGCGCCTCGCGATAGAAGCGGGCGGCGGCGGGAAAACGCCGCGCGAGATCGAGCGTCGCTCCCAACGTATAGTAAAACGTGCCCGCGTGCGGATTGCGTTGATTGACGTCGTCGATGATCTTGGCGACGCGCAGCGAGGGCTCGTTGTCGGCCGAGATCCCGTCGACCACGGCATAAGCAGCGGCCAACCGGCCGAGCGTCTCCTCGTCGACCGGGTTCAGCTCACGGGCCGCTTCGAGTACCTCTATTGCGGCCGGCGCGCGAAAATTCGTCAGGTGTAGATCGGCGCGGAGTTGGCGGGCCAATAGCAGCCGCGGATTGGTCTCTTCGGCGCGGTCGAGATGGCGGCCCGCCTCATCGAGCCGGTAGTCGTGCAGCGCCAACGCCGCGAGGGCGGCATGGACTTCGGCCGCGTTGGGGTTGACCGCCAGCGCGGCCTTCAACTCGCGGGTCGCTTGCGGCTCGTTGTACTTTTCCAGGAACAGCAGGCCCGATGCGTAGCGGGCCGGCCAATAGTCGACGTCCTGCTTCAAGGCGTCGGGATAAAGCTCGTTGACCAAGAAGGAAAACTGGCTGCTCAGCCGACGCCACCGGGCGAACTGTCCGGCCGCCTGGCCAATCCAATAAAGATCTTCGGCCGAGAACTCGTCTTGGTCGTTGTAATAATCGACGAACCACTTGTAGGCCGCCTCGGCCTCATCCAACCGGCCAGCAACCCGGTGAAGTTCGGCCTGCCACCAGCGAGCCGGTAACGAGTCGCGGTCGGCCTTGAGGGCATCCGTCACCTGGCTAGCGGCGGCCTCGTAGTCGCCACGTTCGAACGCGAGCCCCGCCCGCTCCGCGAGAATCTCGGCCGCCGGCGGACGCGATTCGAGCACTTTCAGCAAGAGGGCGTCCGCGCCCTCGCGATCACCGCGGCTCACCAGACAACGCGACAACCCGACGGCAGACGCGATCGGCTCCTGAGCGGCCAGCGCTCGATAAGCGTCAGCCGCTTCGGCATATTTCCCGGTCAGTAGCAGATGACGAGCAGCGGAAGGGTCACCGTCCTCGGCGTCCGCCCAAACCACGCCAGAATGCAGCGGCAGAATCAGGCAAAGGCAGAACAGGAAGTTTGCCGGCGGCCGCCACATGGAGATATCCGCAATCAATGAAAACCGCCCGCTTCCTCCCATCGAGTGCAGTGGGCTTGCTAACAATATCCTTATAATTCACTTCAACTTACGTTAATCGATTGGAGTCGGTTGTTCAAGCCGCTGCGCCACGATCAAGTGCTCCATCACAAGCCGTCCGCCGATGAGATGCTCTTGGATAATTCGTTCCAAAACGGGCGGGTCGCAGTGGGCATACCACGCCCCCTCAGGATAGACAACTGCGATCGGTCCTCCCGTGCAGATTCGCAGGCAGGCCGCCTTGGTGCGGTAGATACCGCCACGGTCCGCCAGCCCCAGTTCCTTCAAACGCGACTTCAGGTATTTCCACGAGGCTTCCAACTGCTGGCGGCCTGCACATTGGGGCTTGTCTGTTTCACAGCAGAGGAAGATATGGCGCCGCAGTTTCGGGATGCCGAGATCGGCGGCGGCTTCGCGCGGCTTATTCAAGCGGCTGCCGGTAGAATCGTTCATCGTTTCTGAGACCTCATGCTACTGGCCGTTTCACCGCGGGTCGTGATAAGATCCGCGCAAATCGTAGGATGCGGCAGCGGAGAGACGACGAGTGGATACTTTGCGCGGCGCCGAACACGACCTCACCGCTTTGGAGCGGGCCTGGCGCGCCATGGTGCAAGAAATCGCACTCAAGCTGCCGACCGTCGTCATCTGTGTCTTCATCCTGCTTTTCTTCTGGTTGGCCGGCACGCTGATCGAACGGTTCATCCGCCGCATGGGCGCCCGCGCCGCCATCAATCCCGACGTGATCGGATTGCTGGCTTGGAGTGGCAAGATCGTTCTCTTGTCGGTCGGAGTCGTCACCGCCTGCGGGACGATCGGCATCGATGTCGGTGCCATGCTAGCCGGACTGGGACTCACCGGCTTCGCGATCGGCTTCGGCTTGAAGGACATCATCTCCAACTGGCTCTCGGGCGTGCTGATCCTGGTTTATGAACCGTTCCGACGCGGCGACTACGTGAGCATCGCCAATGCACCGGGCCTGGAAGGAACGGTGGTGGCCATCGACTTTCGCTACACCAGCCTGGAAAAAGAGGGCAAAGTGGTTCTCGTTCCCAATGCGAACCTGTTCGTCAAAGAAATCATCGTCAGTCGCGTCGGGCGTTGAACGACAGGCACTTCCCGGCGACGAGAACCGCACGGCCTACTGCTCTTCCCGCAGCCAATCGGGCACGCGCGACAGCCTTCCTTCGCGATCGACGCAAGCCAGCACCGAACGTGCCTCGGCGAGCAACTCATCGCCGCGAAACAATTCGTATTCATGCTCGATCTTGGCGGGTGTGGCACGCTTCAACCGTGTCCGTAACCGGAGCACGTCGTCGTAACGCGCGGGGCGCCGATAACGGCACGAAACGTCCACGATGACCATGAAGATGCCGCCTTCTTCGATCGTGCGATAGTTGTGCCCGTTTGCGCGTAGCAGTTCGGTCCGTCCCATTTCAAAATAAGTGAAATAGTTGGCGTGGTGCAGCACGCCCATCGCATCGGTCTCTTGATAGCGGACGCGGATCTCGATTTCGTATTCGCGTATCATAGTTGACGGAAGCATCAGCGTTGCTTATAGTTAGCCCGTTTTCTGGTGCCCGCCGGCTGCCTTTTTGCTGCACAATAACCGCCGGCGGCAGGTATTGAAAAGGGCCTTCGGGCTAGGAGTTGGTTGGCGTGAGTGAGGTGCCATGAGCATCGGCGAAGGAACGGGGCTCGATATTCCGACTGCTCGTCAGCGAGACTATCCGTCTATCCGGCAGTTCACCGTTTTCCTCGAGAACCGCGTAGGCCAACTGCTGGAAGTGGTACGGCGATTCGAGGGGAGTAAGGTCCGCATCGTGGCCTTCTCCATCGTCGATTCGGCCGAATGTGCGTTCGTCCGCTTCCTGCTCAGCCATCCTGAGCAGGGACGCGAGATACTGGAACGCGCCGGACTGGCGATGATCGAAAGCGACCTGATCGGCGTCGAGTTGCCCGATGGTCCGCAAGCCTTGCTGCGAGTCTGCACCGCCCTCTTGCAGGCCGAAGTGAACATCATCCAGGCCTACCCTTTGTTGTTGCGACCACACGGTCGGCCCTGTGTGGCATTGATGGTCGACAACCTCGAAATGGGGCTGGAGACGCTGGCGAACAAGAATTTTACCATGATCACCGAAGCCGATTTGGCTGAAAACGAATAGAGTCTTCGAGCGCACATCGTATCGCGGCCGGGATGATCAGCGAGGCCGGTTGGTTGGGGGACGAACAGGGTATTCATGCAACTTGATTGGTTAGGCATCGCGTTCCGCTGGCTGCACATCTTGTCGGCGATCACGGCCGTGGGTGGTACGATCTTCATGCGGGCGGCACTCCTGCCGTCGATCTCCGTGCTGAGCGAAGAGCAGCGCAAGGCGCTACACGAGCAGGTGCGGTCGCGGTGGGTCAAATTCGTGATGGGCGCGATTCTGTTCCTGCTCGTCAGCGGTTTTTACAATTTCCTCCGCCGTAACAATCTGGGTTTCGAGGGGGATTTCAAGAAACTCTATCACCTGCTGTTCGGCGTCAAGTTTCTGTTGGCGCTCGTCATCTTCTTCCTGGCCAGCGCTCTCACCGGGCGAGCCGCGGCGTTTGAACGGTTCCGGCAAAACCGCAAATTCTGGTTGACGGTCAATGTGGTTCTGGCCGTGACCGTGGTTTGTATCTCGGGCGTGATGCGGTTCATTCCCAGCAAGCCGGCGACGTCCCCCGCGGCTCAGACATCGCAGCCGTCTCACGAGCGCCTGAGCGACCACTATGGATAAAAAAGCGAAGAAACGAATCGACCTCTTGAACCAGCGCCTACAAAAGCTTCGCCAACAACTCTCGGGCGCGCGCAAGCAGATGGACGACCCCGCTGACGTCAAACGCTTGGAGCAAGAAGTCGAGAACGTTTCCGCCGAGCTCGAGAAGCTCAAACAAGGCGGGTAAGCTCTTCCGCCGTCGGCTGCCCTCGCTTGAAATGCTGTCTTTCGAACCTCGACAGAGGTTCGACGTTTCACATTTAATCCCTCCTTCGGCGACGGTTCCAACGCGACTTTTGCGCTAGTTGGCAGGCGCGCTCGGCAGTGTTAGGATCATGCTCGATGAGCATCGACGTCGGCGAAATTGGCGACATCCCGGCACTTTGGACGCGCCGGCATTTGTTGGGCCTGGAGGATCTCTCGGCCGACGAGTTGAATTGCATCCTCGACGCGGCCGTGATGTTCAAGGAGACGACCGCGGGCTGTCGCCAAAAGCTCGCGACTCTCGCCGGGCGAACGTGCGCCAACCTGTTTTTCGAGGCCTCGACCCGCACACGCACCAGTTTTGCGCTGGCCGCTCGGCGGCTGGGAGCCGATACACTCGATTTCTCCGCCTCGGGTAGCAGTCTATCGAAGGGCGAGACGTTCATCGACACGGCCAAGAACATCGAAGCCATGGGGGTCGATGTGGTCATCGTCCGGCACCGCACGCCGGGCACGCCGCACCTGCTCGCCCAAAACCTCGACTGCTCGGTCATCAACGCCGGCGACGGTCCGCACGAGCATCCAACGCAGGGGCTGCTCGACATCATGACCATTCGCGAGCATCGGCGCAACCTGGCCGGACTCACCGTGGCACTGGTCGGCGATATCTTCCACAGCCGCACCGCCCGTTCGAACATCTGGGGCTTGAAGAAACTCGGCGCCCACGTGATCCTCTGTGGCCCCTCCACGCTCGTCTCGCCCCGTTGGCAGGAGTTGGGTGTGGAAGTCTCCTACAACCTCGATGCGATTCTGCCTCGTTGCGATGTGCTCAATCTGTTGCGTATCCAGTTCGAGCGGCAATCGACCCGGCCATTCCCCTCGGTGCGCGAGTACGCCCATCTCTATGCCATGAACCGCGAGCGGCTCGAGCGGGCCAAGCCCGATATCCTGATCCTCGCTCCGGGACCGATCAATCGGGGAGTCGAAATCACACCCGACGTGGCCGACGGCCCACACTCGGTAATCCTCCAGCAGGTGACCAACGGCTTGGCCGTACGCATGGCCGTGCTCTGGCTGGTATCGGGGTGTTAGGTCCCGGCGGGAGTTTGACCCGAGCCGGCGAGCGGAAGCCCAAGCCCATTGTGCGTTTATGGAATCAATCCTCATCAAATCGGGACGGGTGATCGATCCGAGCCAGCAGCTCGATCGCGTCACGAATGTGCTCTTGCGCGACGGTCGGGTCGCTGCCTACGACGCCAGCGACAACGGCCAGGACGTGACGATCGACGCATCCGGAAAAATCGTGGCACCGGGCCTCATCGACATGCACGTGCACCTGCGCGAGCCAGGCCGCGAAGAGGACGAGACGATCAAGACGGGTACGGCGGCGGCGCTGGCAGGTGGATTTACGTCCATCGCCTGCATCCCCAACACCGAGCCGCCGATCGACACACAAGCCACCGTCGAGTTCGTGCGGCATCAAGCAGCACTGGCGGGTAACTGCAACGTCTTCGTCGTCGCTTGCGTCAGCCGCAATCGCGAGGGGAAGGAACTCGCGGAGATCGGCCAATTGGTGGAAGCCGGAGCCGTCGCATTCAGCGACGACGGTGCACCGGTCTACGACGCCGAGTTGCTCCGCCGCGCATACGAATATTGCCTGATGTTCGACAAGCCGATCTTGAACCACGCCGAGGTGCTCGAATTGACGCGCGGCGGCGTGATGCACGAGGGGCTGGTATCGCTCAGCCTGGGCTTGCCTGGTATGCCCGCCGCGGCCGAAGAAGTGATGACCGGCCGCGATATCGTGCTGGCCGAGGCCACGGGCGGCCGGATTCACATCATGCATATTTCGACCGCCGGCAGTGTCGAACTCGTGCGCCGGGCCCGGCGCCGCGGCGTTCGCGTGACGACCGAGGTCTGTCCGCATCACTTCACGCTCACCGACGAAGCGCTGCGATCCTTCGATTCGAACTGCAAAATGAGTCCGCCCCTGCGAGCGGCGAAAGACGTCGAAGCCTGCATCCACGGCCTGGTCGACGGCACGATCGACGTAATCTGTACCGACCACGCACCGCACGCCGCGGAGAAAAAGATGCAGGAACTCGACCGCGCGCCGTTCGGCATCGTAGGTCTGGAAACCGCGCTGGGACTCGTGGGCACGCAGCTCGTCGCCCCCGGCCATCTGACCTGGGCCGAGGCGATCGAGAAGATGACGATCAACCCCGCGCGCATCCTGGGAATCAATAAGGGAACGCTGGCCATCGGGGCCGACGCCGACGTGACGATCATCGAACCCGACCGCGAATGGATCGTCGATCCGACCCGCTTCAAGTCAAAGAGCCGCAACACGCCGTTTGGCGGCCGCAAGTTGCGCGGTCGAGCCGACACGGTGATCGTCGGCGGCAAGGTGAAGCACCAGGTAGCGAATTGATGCGGGCGCCTCGGCTTCCCGCAGCAGGCTGGCCGGGTGCCGCCCCGGGCAGTGGTTTGCGCGGCGATTTCTTGTATCCTGTATCCTTTCCCACGCCGCAGCGTCGGGCATAAAGCAGCCCGTTCGTCGCCGGCCTGCTTCGGCACACGATTTACCGTCGCCAGCGATGCTCTCCGCGGTCATTCCGGTCTTCAACGAAGTCGATAGCCTGGAGAATCTCTATCGCGAGCTCGATGCAGTGGCTCGCGAGCACGCCTACGATCTCGACCTCGTCTTTGTGGACGATGGCTCGACCGACGGCTCGTGGAAGACGATTGCGACGCTCGCCGCCGCCGACCCTCGCGTGCGCGGCCTGCGCTTTCGGCGGAACTTCGGCAAGGCCGCGGCACTCAGCGCCGGCTTTCAGGCAGCCCGCGGCGAGTTGATCATGACGCTCGACGCCGACCTCCAGGACGATCCCCGCGAAATCCCGCGGTTCTTGGAACAGATGACGAACGACTTCGACGTGGTCAGCGGTTGGAAGCAGATCCGGCACGATCCCTGGCACAAGGTTTGGCCGTCGCGGGTTTTCAACTGGCTCGTGAGCAGCCTCACCGGCGTAGCCCTGCATGATCACAACTGCGGCATGAAGTGCTATCGCCGCGAAGTGTTTCGTGAGGTGCGGCTGTACGGCGAGTTGCACCGTTTCGTGCCCGTGCTGGCGCACGCCCGCGGCTTCCGCGTGGGCGAGGTCGTCATTCAACATCGGCCGCGTCGGTTCGGCCACTCGAAGTACGGAGTCCGCCGCTTCTTGCGCGGCTTTCTCGATCTCCTCACGGTCAAGTTTCTCACCGGCTTCGGGCAACGGCCGCAACACGCGTTGGGGGCCGTCGGGTTGCTGTTCTTTCTGCTCGGCGTGGGCGGCATGGTCTACCTGACCCTTTATTGGCTGCGCACCCAACTCTGGCCATCCGAAACGCCGCTGCCGCTGCACCAACGCCCCGCGCTCATCTATTCGGTGGCTTCGCTCTTGCTGGGCGGCCAGTTGATCTCGATCGGATTTCTGGCCGAGTTGATCATCGCTTACACCGGGCGCGACAGCGAAACCTATTCGGTGGCCGAGCAAACTCCCAGCCATGACTGATTCCGCCGAGACCGCTCCCGATCGTTGCACGCCGTTGCGGCGCAGCATCTATGCGCTGTTGATCGCCGTCAGCATCGGAGGCACGGTGGGTCGCATCTTCGCCGTCAACGCAGTCGACAACATTCGGCTGGAGAAGCACCTCAAGGACCAGGGCCGAAAGGATTGGCAAAAACAGCGACCATTTTTGTCGAGCAACGATCGCAGCCGCTGGGCGACCGTAAGATCGCTCGTCGAATTGGGCACTTACCAGATCGACGAGATCGTGAGCCAGCCCAATTGGGACACGATCGACATGGTCAAGCACGACGATCAGGGGCGGGCCGCGCCGGCACCGGACGAAGGGCATCTCTATTCGAGCAAGCCACCGCTCTTGGCGACGCTTCTGGCGGGCCCTTATTGGGTGATCCACAAGCTCACGGGGGCGACGCTGGCCGAGCACCCGTTCTCGATTGGCCGCGGCCTGCTGATGTTGTTCAACGTGCTGCCGCTGATTATTTATTTTTTTGTGCTCGCCAGACTCGTCGAGCGTTTCGGCACAACCGACTGGGGGCGGGCGTATGTGATGACGTGCGCCGCGTTGGGAACGTTTCTGACGACCTTCGCCGTCTCGATCAATAATCATCTGTCGGCCGCTGTGTGCGCCGCCATCGCTCTCGATGCGGCGTTACGCATTTGGTACGACGGCGAACAGCGGCTGCGTTGGTTCGTCGTAGCCGGTTTCTTTGCGGCGTTCGCCGTAGCCAACGAATTGCCGGCCTTGGCCTTTGCGGCGGCCGTGGCGCTGGGGCTTTTCTACAAGGCTCCCTGGAATACGCTGAAGGCCTTCTTGCCGGCCGCTCTCCTGGTCGGTGCTGCTGCCGAGGGGACGACCTATCTCGCACACCATTCGTGGATCCCGCCCTATGCCCACCGCAAGGCGGAGGACAATTGGTACGATTATCAATTCATCCGCAACGGCAAGGTTCGCGATAGTTACTGGTCACACCCCGAGGCCCGCAGCCCGATCGACCAGGGAGAGCCGGATCGATCGATCTATGCCTTTCACGCGCTCGTCGGCCACCACGGCATCTTTTCGCTCACCCCCATCTGGCTGTTTAGCTTTCTGGGTATGGGCCTGTTGTGTCGGCGCCGCGCCCCCGATTGGCGGGCGCTGGGACTGTTGCTGACATCGGTTTCGCTGGTGTGCATCGCTTTCTACCTGCTCAGGCCGCAGGACGATCGCAATTACGGCGGCATGAGCAGCGGCTTTCGCTGGGTGTTCTGGCTGGCGCCGCTCTGGCTGGTGGCCATGCTGCCGATGGCCGACGTACTGGGGGCACGCCGCTGGTCGCGCGGCCTGGCGCTCGTGTTGCTTGCTTGTTCCGTGCTGTCCGTCAGCTATCCGACATGGAACCCTTGGGTGCATCCGTGGCTGCTCGATTTTCTGGCCAGCCAGCAATGGGTGCGACTCGGTATCCGCTAGCGCGGTAGTCCGGTTTGTCCGGCTGGCAGGTCGGAAAAAAACAAAGAGCGCGTACGAAATTGATTTGACGTCACGGGCACGCTAATTGCTATCCCCACAATCGGTTACGTGGCTCGCCGCCCAGCCGATCGAATAAAACCGCTGAGAAAGTAGGCAAATTCGATATTGCCGCGCGGCGGAATTGAGGAGATACTGGAATTAGGTTACGGTGGCAGAGGTGCGAGAAAAGGAATCTTGCACGCTGGCGAGCGCGAAGATGCACCAGTACGCCAGAGACCCGCCTCGCCTCAGTTCCGGGTGTTCTTTAGCAAGTTTCTCTCTTGAGTCGCTCTCGCGACGTGGCCGCCAGACCCGCAAGCTAACTTTTGGCGGCGCATCCTGGGCGGCTCCTCCTGCCGATAGGCGCGCTTGGCCGAGCGTTTGCGCCTGCGCGAATCTTTGGCGGGATGCGGAATGGAACTTGCTTGCACGCGCCCGGTACCGAACGGTGATGTCGAATGGGGCCTGCCGAAAATAAGGGCGCCCACCGCCCTTTCGACAGGCTTCTGGGCCTCGAACTGACGTAAGGAGACGCAGCCACATCGATCGGATGGAAGGGCAAGCCGCAGGGCAGCTTAGGCCGACTCAATTTTTTAATTGTCGGAGGAGATCCCTCAATGAGTGAAGGACACTCGATCATCTCGCTGGTCGCAGAACGTCAGGACCTGGAACAGTTCCGCCGCAAGAACTGGGAGGGGTCTTTTCAGGAATATCTCGACGTCGTCAAAAAAGATCCCAAGGTCACTCGTAACGCCTTCGAGCGCGTGTACGACATGGTCGTTTCGTACGGCGTCGAGAATTACGAAAAGGCCCGGGAAAAGCGCACTCGCTACCGGTTCTTCGACGATCCGGACCAAAACGGCCAAGACGCGGTCTTCGGGCTCGACGATACGCTGGCCGCGTTGGTCAACGCCTTCAAGAGCGCGGCCAAGGGCTACGGTATCGAAAAACGCGTGCTGTTGTTGCACGGACCGGTCGGAAGCAGCAAAAGCACCGTCGCCCGGCTGTTGAAGAAGGGGATGGAACGGTACTCGCACTCCGATGACGGTGCGCTGTTCACACTCGGTTGGGTCGATCTCGAGAAACCCGACTCGATGTATTGGTGCCCGATGCACGAGGAGCCGCTGCACCTCATTCCGGGCCGTTTCCGCGACGACGTGGTGGCCCGCCTCAACCTCGACCAACCGCCCGACAGCTACCGCGTGCGGATCGTGGGCGAGCTCTGCCCATTCTGCCGATATGTCTACAACGACCGGCTGAAGCACTACGCCGGTGATTGGACGCGCGTTATCCAGGACGTGCGCGTCAAACGGTTGCTCCTCAGCGAGAAGGACCGCATCGGCATCGGCACCTTCCAACCGAAGGACGAGAAGAATCAGGATTCGACCGAGTTGACCGGCGACATCAATTATCGCAAGATCGCCGAATACGGCAGCGACAGCGACCCGCGGGCCTTCAACTTCGACGGTGAATTCAACGTCGCCAACCGCGGCATCATCGAGTTCGTCGAAGTGCTCAAACTCGATGTGGCATTTCTTTACGATCTGCTCGGCGCCAGCCAGGAGCACAAGGTCAAACCGAAGAAGTTCGCCCAGACGGACATCGACGAAGTGATCCTGGGACACACCAACGAGCCCGAATATCGCCGTTTGCAGAACAACGAGTTCATGGAGGCGCTGCGCGACCGCACCGTCAAGATCGACGTGCCCTATGTGACGCGGCTGGCCGATGAGATCCGCATCTACGAGAAGGATTACAACCGGGCCAAGGTTCACGGCAAGCACATCGCTCCTCACACCATCGAGATGGCCGCCATGTGGGCCATCCTGACGCGGCTCGAGGAGCCGAAGAATGCGAACCTGACCCTGCTCCAGAAACTCAAGCTCTATAACGGCAAAACGCTGCCCGGATTCACCGAGGACAACATCAAGGAACTGCGCGAGCAGACGACGAACGAAGGGATGCACGGCATCTCGCCCCGTTATGTGCAGGACAAGATCTCGAACGCTCTGGTGGCCCATTCCGATGCCTCGTCGATCAATCCGTTCATGGTGCTCAACGAACTCGAATCGGGCTTGAAGCACCATAGCCTGATCACCAACGAGGAGATTCGCACGCACTACCGCGAGCTGCTCGGCGTGGTGAAGGAAGAGTACGAGAACATCGTGAAGAACGAGGTGCAGCGGGCCATCGCGGCCGACGAAGACGCGCTCAAGCGTCTCTGCGGCAACTACATCGACAACGTGAAGGCCTACACGCAGCGTGAGAAGGTGAAGAACAAGTTCACCGGCCAGTACGAGGAGCCCGACGAACGGCTGATGCGGTCGATCGAAGAGAAGATCGACATTCCCGACAGTCGCAAGGACGACTTCCGCCGGGAGATCATGAACTACATCGGCGCGCTGTCGATCGACGGCAAGACGTTCGATTACAAGACCAACGAACGGCTGAACAAGGCCCTCGAGCTGAAGCTGTTCGAGGACCAGAAAGACACCATCAAGCTCACCAGCCTGGTGTCGAAGGTGGTCGACGCCGATACGCAAGCCAAGATCGACGTCGTCAAGCAGCGGCTGATCCGCGACTACGGCTACGACGACGAGAGTGCCACCGACGTGTTGAATTACGTGGCCAGCATCTTCGCCAGGGGCGACACCAAGCACTAAGCGAGAGCTGGCACAGGGGCGACTTCGGGATAGGGAATCGCGAACAGCAAACGGCCGAGGAGGCGAGTTCAGGAGACCACGGGAAATCGAGGCTGGCCGGCAAGGTGCCGCCGTATGAGGCGCGCTGCCGCGGCCTGCCCCCTACCAGCCTATGTACACGAAAATCGAGCGCGATCAATCGCGCTTCAAGCAGATCGTACGAGGCAAGATTCGCGAGAATCTGCGGAAGTACGTCACGCACGGCGAACTGATCGGCCGCCAAGGACGCGACCTGGTCAGCATTCCCATTCCCCAACTCGATGTGCCGCATTTCCGCTATGGGCACAATGGTTCGGGCGGAGTCGGCCAGGGCGAGGGCGAAGAGGGCACGCCCGTCGCGCAGGGCGATCCGGACGAGGGCGAAGGCACCGGCCGTGCCGGCAGCGACCCGGGCGGCCATATCCTCGAAGTCGAAGTCTCGCTCGAAGAACTGGCCGAGATCCTGGGCGATCAACTCGAACTGCCGCGCATCGAGCCCAAGGGTAAGGCGAACATCACCGACGAGAAGCTCAAGTACACGAGCATCCGCCGCACCGGCCCCGAATCGTTGCGACATTTCAAGCGGACGTATATGGAGGCGCTGCGACGGCAGATCTCGTCGAGTACGTATGACGCTTCGCGGCCGCTGGTGGTGCCGATCCGCGACGACAAACGCTATCGTTCTTGGACCACTAATCCGCAGCCCGACGCCAACGCCGCGGTGATCTACATCATGGACGTGTCGGGCTCGATGACCGACGAGCAGAAGCAGATCGTCCGCACCGAGGCATTTTGGATCGACACCTGGCTCCGCAGCCAATACGACGGACTGGAACGCCGCTACATCATTCACGACGCGGCGGCCAAGGAAGTCGACGAAGATACGTTCTATCACACCCGCGAGAGCGGCGGCACGCGCATCAGCTCGGCCTACCAGGTGTGCGTCGAACTGATGAACCGCGCCTTCCCCGCCACCGACTGGAACCTGTATGTGTTCCAGTTCTCCGACGGCGACAACTGGGGCGAAGATAACCTTGCCAGCCTGCGCCTGCTGCGCGAACAAATCCTGCCGTCAGTGAACCTCTTCTGTTACGGCCAGGTGGAAAGCCCGTATGGCAGCGGCGAGTACTTCCGCACCCTGCGCGACGGCATCGACCGCGAGGTCGAGAACCTGGTCCTCTCGGAGATTCGCGACCGCGACGGCATTTACGATTCGATCAAGCTCTTTTTGGGAAAAGGCAAATGAGCACGGCCCTCGGTCGCGTCGAACCGCTCCCTCCGCATCTGGCCGAAATCCAGGGGCAGATGGAGGAATATGCGCGCGGCTACGGCCTCGATTTCTATCCGACGATCTTCGAGGTGGTCGATCACGACCAGCTCAACGCCATCGCCGCCTACGGCGGCTTTCCCACGCGCTACCCGCATTGGCGGTTCGGCATGGAGTACGAGCAGCTCTCCAAGGGTTATTCCTACGGACTGCAAAAGATTTATGAGCTCGTCATCAACAACGATCCGTGCTACGCCTACCTGATGCGGTCTAACGGGCTGACGGACCAGAAGATGGTGATGGCCCACGTCTACGGCCATTGCGATTTCTTCAAGAACAATTTCTGGTTCAGCAAGACCGACCGGAAGATGATGGACCACATGGCCAATCATGGCAACC
Source organism: Pirellulales bacterium (assembly GCA_035547915.1). Classification (GTDB taxonomy): domain Bacteria; phylum Planctomycetota; class Planctomycetia; order Pirellulales; family JAICIG01; genus DASSFG01. The sequence goes on from DASZTS010000029.1 coordinate 226,978, forward strand.
GCATCCGGCGGTACATGGATCGCTTCGGTGTCAACGAGGTCGAAGATTTCATCGACGGCTGCCTGAGCATCGAAGACCTGATCGACGTCTATTCGCCGTTCATCAAGCGGTTCGACGAGCCGATGCAGAATCGCTTTCGCGGTGGAGATGAGGTCGACGAACTCGAGCCGCCGGGCAAGTTCAAGGCCAAGGACTATATGGACCAGTTCGTCAATCCGCCCGACGCCCTGGCCGCCGAAGCCGAGAAACGCCGCAAGCAGCAGGAAGTGCAGGAAAAATTCCCCAAGGAGCCGGTGCGCGACGTGATGCTCTTCGTGTTGGAGAACGCGCCGCTCAAGCCGTGGCAGCTCGACGTGCTGTCGATCATCCGCGACGAAGCGTATTATTTCGCCCCGCAGGCCCAGACCAAGATCATGAACGAGGGCTGGGCCAGCTTCTGGCATTCGACCATCATGACGCGCCAGGGGCTGACCGGCGCCGACGTGGTCAACTACTGCGACCATCACTCGGGCACGATGGCCACCAGCGGCGCTCGGCTCAACCCATACAAGCTCGGGCTGGAATTGCTGCGCGACATCGAAGATCGGTGGAACAAGGGCCGCTTCGGCCGCGAATACGAGGAGTGCGACGACTACGACACGCGCCGCAAATGGAACACCGGCGCCAACCTCGGTCGCCAGAAGATCTTCGAGGTCCGCAAGATCCACAACGATCTGACGTTCATCGACACGTTCCTGACGCTCGAGTTCTGCCGCGAGCACAAGCTCTTTTCGTTCGGCTACAACGACGACACGAACTATTACGAGATCGAGAGCCGCGAATTCCCGAAGATCAAGCAGCGGCTCTTGTTCAGCCTGACGAATCGCGGGCAGCCGCACATCACGGTGCGCGACGGCAACTACAAGAATCGCGGCGAGCTGTTCTTGGGGCACGAGTTCAACGGCATCGAATTGCAAACGAACTACGCCCGCGACACGCTGACCAACTTACAGCGGTTGTGGATGCGTCCGGTACACATCGAAACGGCGCTTGGCGGGGTGAAAACGATTTTGTCCTACGACGGCCGCGAACACACCATCGAGCAGTTCAAGCCGTCGAAATAGAGAATCGACAGAGAACAGAAGCGGAACAGATCGAAACACGGGGAAGGAGAAGGCCATGTCATTAGTCGAAGAGGCCAAGAAAGCATTAACGGGAATGGGGAGTTTTACCGCCTCGCGGCACGTTCTCGCCGTCGCCGACACGGGCGAGCGCTTGGAGTCTGAACTGACAACGCTCGATCGCGTCGGCTGCGAGTTCACGCGCTTTGTGTTACACGCCGACCACCTATCGGCCGCCACGATAGACCAACTCAAACGGGTCAGCGAGACGCTCGCCAGCCGGCTGACGTATCTGCTCGAACCGATCCGGCCGATCGAACAGGACGCCGAGGGCTGCGTCATCCAGATGCGCTCCGTACCCCCGCAACGCGAAGCCGACGTGACGAGCTACTACGAAGTGCTCGTGCGTCGTGGCGGCGAACTCAGCCTCTGCCGCTGGGCCAAAGCGCCCGGCGACGTCCGCCAGCCGTTGCCTGCCCAGGTCACGCGCGAGGTGTTTCTACGCCTGGTCGGTGATTTTTCGGCCGCAGCGCGGTAGCGAAGCCGGTCGGTCAGGACTTGCTGGCAGAGTTCGGCGGTCTCTTCACAGCTCTTCGCATTCCACTTTATCGCCATCGCGGACCTGTCGTATCCCGATGAGAATGATTCGGTCGTCCACACCGACACCACTCTTGACGACATAGAGATCGTCCGATTCGTCGTGGACGACGATCTCGCGTTGATGAGCCACATTGTCCTTGTCGACCACATACACATACCGCTTGTTGAGCTTCTCAAACGTCGCCCGTTGAGGAATGACGACGGCCCCCTGGATGATTCGATTCACCACCACGGTGCCACTCATGCCGTGACGTAGCGAGCGATCCGGGTTCGGAAAGTCCGCGCGGAAGGGAATGTTCCCGGCTTCGTCTTTGACGTTGGCTTCGATCGCACCAATGTGTCCGACCTGTTCGAATTTACCGTCGTTCGCCAAGATAAGATCGATGGTCAGTTTGTCGAGCTTCTTAGGGTATTCGAGGTAGCGCGTTTCGGGGACGGTGAAATAGACCCACATCTGACTATGGTCTGCCAAGACACCCAGCTCCTCTCCCTCCTTGACCTGGTTGCCGGCCTTCTGGTCAACGCTAAGAATCGTGCCTTCGAAAGGGGCTTTCAGCGCCGTAAACGTCAGTTCGACTTTTGCAAGTTGCAGGTCCGCCTGCGCCTTGACGAGCTTCTCTTCGAGCAATGCCAGACCATCCGCAGACACCGCCTTGTCGTCGCGCAGCTTTTTGGCGTCGTCAAGCGCCCGCTCTGCCATCGTCGCCTGGTCTCTTGCCCGATTGAGTTTTACCCGATACGGCTCGGGGTCGATGTTGAACATCACATCTCCCTGCTTCACCTCCTGTTCGGCCGCAACCGAGATCTTCTGGAGTTGCCCCTGCAACAGGGAACGAATCCTGATGTGCCGGATCGCACGGATCCTGGCCGCATATTGCTCGGCGATGGCGACATCCTTGGTGCGCGGCTTGGTGACTAGAACCTTGACCGTGGATTTGGCGGTCGGCGTGTCCGCACGAGACACGGGAGACACGACGCCTGTGGCCAGGGTCAGAGCGGTCGCTGCAAAACCGACGGTCCACCAATTGCCTGCCACAACGTCGGGGGCGACTCCCAGGAAATGACGAATGCGCTTCAAAAGCTTCATTTTCCCTCCGCTGCTTATCGAGGCCGCAACAAGCAGATTCCCTGCGCCGTTTGTGCAACCGACTCAGAGACCGGAACATTGTTGCCCCGCTGCAATAGCTGGTCATGCCACACAGCCGCCAGCATTATATGCGGCAAGCGGAGCTGCGATCACACCGCTCGACCCGTTAGGATTAGGGCATCCTCAGCTTGGCAACGGGGATTTTCAAGTGCATAATGATCGGCTGATGCGTTCCCGCCCGGCGGCCCCTCGTTTCGACCCACCGAAAAGCCGCCCAAGACTTCCGACCGATGGAGCCTCGCTAGATGCTGGCGCACGGAATTCGGCTGTGTTGCTTGTCGTTGCTGAGCGGATTGCTCTGGGCCGGCGTGCCCGATGTGGCCGCTGCGGCAACGTTTCGCGTTGAACCGGCCGCGGTCACGCTCGACGGCAATTTCGCCCGCGCCCAGCTTGTGGTCACGGGCGTCAATACCGACGGCACGGCAAACGATCGCTCGGCCGATCTGACTCCGCAGGCCAGCTACAGTTCGTCGAACCCGCAGATCGTCACGGTGCTGCGGCCTGGATTTTTGCTGGCTGTGGGCGACGGCGAGGCGGTGATCAATGTGTCGCTCGGCGGCGAGACGCTGGGCGTGCCGGTCAAAGTCAGCGGCGTCGTTCCCCAGCCGCAGCTCGGATTCACCACGCATGTGCTGGCGGCGCTCAACAAGGCGGGCTGCGCCGCGGGTGCCTGCCATGCCAGCCAGTATGGCAAGGGCGGTTTCAAGCTCTCGGTGTTCAGCTTTGCACCGAACGAGGACCATGCGGCCATGACGCGCGACCGACAGGGCCGCCGCGTCGATATGCTTTATCCGGAGCGCAGCCTGTTGCTGCTGAAACCCACGCTGGCTGTGCCTCACGGCGGCGGCCAGCGACTGACCGTGGGGAGCGTCGATTACGAACTCCTCAAAACGTGGCTGATCGGCGGGGCGCCCGGCCCGCAGGCAAACGAGCCGCAGGTCAAGTCGCTACGTGTCTACCCGCCGCGCCGCGTCGGCCAGCAGGGCATGACGCAGCAGCTCCAAGTGCTGGCCGAATACAGCGACGGCAAGACGCGCGACGTTACCTGCTGGACTCGCTTCGATAGCCTCGACGACAGTATTGTCGGTGTCACCTCGGACGGCTTCTTTACCGCGGCCGGCAGAGGCCAGTCGCACGTGATGGTGCGTTTCGCCGGGCAGGCGGCCATCTGCACGGTGATCGTGCCGTTTGCCGAAAACGTCGACCTGGCCGGTTGGACCGAGCAGAACTTCATCGACGCCTTGGCCGCCCGCAAGTTCCGCGAATTGGGCATCCCGCCGTCGGCCCTCTGCGACGACGCAACGTTTTTGCGCCGTGCGTTCCTCGACAGCATCGGCACGTTGCCCACGCCGGCGGAAGCACGAGCGTTTCTCGATTCGACCGAGGCCGACAAACGAACGAAGCTGGTCGACCGGCTGCTCGGCCTGACCGGCGACCCGGCACAGGACATCTACAACAACCAATACGCCGCCTACTGGACCCTGAAATGGGCCGATTTGTTGCGTTGCAATTCGGCGACTATCGGCGAGCAGGGGATGTGGGCGCTGCACAATTGGATCGGCGAATCGTTGCGGCAGAACAAGCCGTTCGACCAGTTCGTGCGCGAAATCATCACGGCCAAGGGCTCCGTGTATAGCAGTGGGCCGGCCAACTTTTTCCGCGTGGCCAACAACCCGCAAGATCGGGCCGAGGCCGCGAGCCAGCTCTTCCTCGGCGTACGGTTGGCGTGCGCCAAATGCCACCACCATCCGTTCGAGAAGTACGGCCAGGAGGATTACTATGGATTCGCGGCGTTCTTCGCGCGCGTGGGCGTGAAGGGGAGCCAAGAGTTCGGCCTCTTCGGCGGGGAGCAGGTGGTGCTGGTCGGGTCGGGCGGTGAGATCGGCCATCCTCGCACCGGCCAAATCATGAAGCCGACCCCCTTGGAAGGCCAACCCGTGGCCGAAGCGCCCGATCGTCGCCAGCCGCTGGCCCAATGGTTGACCAGTCCCGACAACCCGTTCTTCAGCCGCAACATCGTCAACCGCTACGTGGCCTATCTGCTGGGCCGCGGTCTGGTCGAGCCGATCGACGACATGCGCGCGACCAACCCGGCCAGCAACGCCGAGCTGCTCGATGCGTTAGCACAAGAGTTTTCCAAGAGTTGCTTCGACATCAAGCGGCTGTTGCGCACGATCATGGTCTCGCGGCTCTATCAACTCGACTCACAACCGCTCGCGGCGAATGCCAACGACAATCGCTACTACAGCCATTTCTACGTCAAACGGCTGGCGGCCGAGCCGCTGCTCGACGCGATCAATTCGTCGACAGGCACCGTCACCAAGTTCAAGAACATGCCGCTCGGCGCGCGGGCGATCGACTTGCCCGATGGCGACTATCCCGACTATTTCCTCAAAACGTTCGGCAAGCCGCGGCGGGTGAGCATCTGCGAGTGCGAACGATCTTCGCAGGCGAACCTCGCCCAGGCACTGCACACGCTCAATGGCGACACGCTCTCACAGAAGATCGCCGACGCTAACGGCCGGTTGGCCAAGCTCTTGCCCGAGAACAAACCCTGGGAAGAGAACGTCGCCGACCTGTATCTGGCGACCTTGTCGCGGCGGCCGACGCCCGAAGAGCTGACGGTTTGCAAGTCGTTCGCCGACCAGAGCCCCGATCAAAAGACCTTCTTGGAAGACCTGCTATGGACCTTGTTGAACTCCAAGCAGTTTCTGTACGTGAGGTGAGAAGTTGAAAACAGACCGCTCGCATAGCTTCGCCGGTAGATGGCTCGCAATCGCGCTACTGCTCTTTCTCGCCTTCCCTCCATCCAGCGGCATGGGCCAAAGCTCCTACCCGATGCTGATGGGCCTGAAGCCCTTGGCGGTGCAGGTGGGCGCGACGACGGAGTGCGAAGTCTCGGCCCGCTACAACCTGTTCGGCGCCTTTCAGGTGTTCGTCAGCGGGTCGGGCGTGACCGGCGAAGTCGTGCCGCCCGAATCGAAGCCGGACGATAAGCCGATGGAGAAGAAGCCCGAGCTTCCGAAGATCAAACTCCGCTTCACGGCCGCGGCCGATGCGGTGCCGGGTGTGCGCACATTCCGCTTGGCCACCGCCCAAGGTGCCTCGACGGTCGGTACGCTGGTGGTGGTGCGCGATCCGATCGTCACGGAGCAGGCGAACAATGACGTGCAGTCGAGTGCACAGGGCGTAACCCTGCCCGCGACACTGTGCGGCACTTTCGAGAAAGCAGAAGACGTCGATTACTTCAAATTCACGGTGCCGGAAAACAGCGATTGGACGTTTCACGTTTGGTCGTCGCGCTGCGAGAACCAGATCCACGACCTGCAGGTCCATGCCGACCCGATCCTCACGCTACGCAACGCCGGTGGAACCGTGCTGGCAGCCAGCGACAACTACTATTTCGCTGACCCGCTCTTGCACTATCACTTCGCGGCCGCCGGCGAATACTACCTCGAAATCCGCGATGTGCGCTATCAGGGGAACGGCGATTGGAATTACGCCATCGAGGCGAACAACCGCCCGTTCGTGACAAGTGTCTTTCCCTCACGCATCACTCCGGGCACGGCCACCCGGTTGGAACTCGTGGGTTTCAACCTGCCCGCCGATCCGACGGCGCTCGTCACGTTGCCGCCGGATGCTCCGGACGGCTTGCAACACATCGCTCTGCCGTTGGCCGGGACCGCCAGCAATGCGGCGCCCGTGGTCGTCAGTCGTCTGCCCGAGGTGATCGAAGGGCAGAGCGAGAACAACACTGCCGCCGCGGCCCAACCCATCGCTGTGCCGGCCGGCATCAGCGGCCGCGTCGAGCGGGAAGCGGACATCGATTGCTATCAATTCGAGTGCAAAAAGGGCGAGCGATTTTCATTCGAGATCGTTTCGCGCCGGAATCAATCGATGCTCGACCCGGTCCTGCGAATTCTCAACGAGCAGGGCGGCCCCTTGCTGGAAAACGACGATCTCAACACGGGCCGCTTCATCTATTCCGACTCGCGGCTGGAAGATTGGACGGCACCGGCCGACGGCAAGTATGTCGTGGAGGTGCGCGACCTGCACCTCCGTGGTGGCGCGCAGTTCGTCTATTTCCTGAGTGTGACCAAGGCCGAGCCACATTTCGTTCTCGAAACCGACACAGACAAGACGCTGCTCGCTCCCGGCACGGCGGGAGCAATCTTCGTGCGGGCCTATCACAAGAACGGCTTTACCGGAGCAGTACAACTCGGGGTCGAGGGATTGCCACCGGGTGTCACAGCTACATGCGGTCGTATCTTGGCCGCTGGCAAAGACGGCTGCATCATCTTACAGGCGGCTGCCGACGCCCCGCGCGAGGCCGCGAACATCAAGATCACCGGCACAGCCACCATTCCGTCCGCCGACCCCACCCAGCCGCCGCGGCAGTTGATGGCCGTCGCGGAGCCGTTGCAGGAGATCTACATGCCCGGCGGTGGCCGGTATCATTACCCGGTCGACATGCACACGGTCTCGGTCGGCGATGTGATGGACATCAAGAGCGTGAAGATCAGCACCAATACCGTGAGCCTCAAACCGGGGGAATCGCAGAAGATCGACGTGACGATCGAGCGCAGCGACGCTTTTAAGAAGGGCAACGTCACGCTCGACGTGTTCTATCAACACCTCGGCTCGATCTATGGCGACAGTCTGCCACCCGGCGTGAAAATCGACGAGAAGCAGAGCCAGACGTTGCTCTCGGGCGAGCAATCGCAAGGGTACATCACCCTGACCGCCACCGCCGACGCCAAGCCGGTCGAGAACCAGCAGATCGTCTTGATGGCCAACGTGTCGATCAACTTCGTGATGAAGTACACCTATGCCAGTGAGCCCTTGAAGGTGACCGTCACGGCACCGTAGTTCGCATTCTTCGGCCGCCTCCACAGGCCCGAATTGTCGGCCGCACGGCAGGGGGCCGCTCGCGCATTGTGTCCCGCTTGACACCCCCTTTGTGGTGCGCCTACGATCGAGGGTGTTGATTGGCGCAAATTCTCCCCTCTTCTTCCCGCCGATTCATGATCCGTACCTCATTCGGCGCCGGTGCACTCTGGCACTGGGCGCAAAAAATGCCCGCCTGCCGTATTTTCGCTGTCTCGGTGATTCTCCTTTTCGCCTGGTCGGTTTCGGGGCACGCCGCCCTGGCGGTCACGCCGGAGAGCCCGGAAGTGAAGAAGGTTGTGGCGAAGGCCATCCCCTATCTTGAGACCGCAATCCAGGGCCACTATCAAAACCACCCGGGAGCGAGAGCGTTAGTCGCTATGTGCATGCTCAAGCACTATGGCAAAGAAGGGAAGAACCACGCGAAAGTTAAAGACGCGGTCGATTACATCCGCGAGTGTTTGGCGAAGAACTCGATGACGAAGGAGCAGCTCATCTACAACGTGGGCATCTGCCAGATTTTCCTGCTCGATCTCGACAGCGACGACACGTTGGGTGTGCAGGGCGAATACCGAACCGAGATGGAGAATCTGCTGAAGCTGCTCCTCGCCGCGCAGAAACCGAACGGCGGTTTCGGCTACCCCTACGCGATGACGGGCGATACCTCCATGACGCAATATGCGGCCTTGTGCATGTGGGCGTCCCAGATCGCGGGCATCCCGGTGGAATCCAAGCACTTCGACGAACTGCTCAACTGGCTGCTGCGCACCCAGGACCCGTCGGGAGGCTATGGATATCAGGGGGTCGATCCGGGCAGCTTTAGCCTAGTGGCTCAGCAAGACGTGAAGCCCAGCTTGTCGGCCGCAGGGCTGGCCAGTGTCTGCATCTGCGCCGAAAGCTTGAAATTGTTCAGGACCGAAGAGGTCGACCGCACCGGACCATCGCAACTGACGCGCGTGGTTAAGGCGGTCGAGAAGCCGGCGACGAGCATCGAACCGCCGCGAGTCACCGAGACGTTGCGCCGCGGGCACGGTTGGTTCAGCGCCAACTACACGCCGGACTACAAGATGTCGCCGCCCATGAATACCGCCTATTACATGTATGCCTTCGAGCGTTACAAGGCCTTCTTGTCGCTGGTGATGCCCAAGGAAAAAGATGACGGCAAATGGTACGACGACGGCTTCAACTATCTCTCCAAAGAACAGGCTCCCAACGGATCTTGGGACATCGGCCACAGCGAACATGCGGTCGTGGATACCGCCTTCTGTGTTTTGTTCCTGATGCGTTCGACGCAGAAGATTATCTTGCGCGCTAAGACATTCGGTGGCGGCCTGCTGGTAGGCGGTCGAGGATTGCCGGAAAACGCGACCGACCTCGAGTTGCAGGCAGGCAGCCTACGTGCCAAGCCGTTGAAGGGTCCCTTCAGTGAGTTGATGCAGAAGCTCGACCCGAACGACCCGAAGTTCGAAGAAGCGGCCCGTGCTATGGAAGAGCAAAGCCTTGTCGAAGAAGGCGACCAGTTGACCGATGTGCAAAAGCGGCTGCGCGTGTTGGCTGGAGGGAAGTCGCCGGAGGCCAGAGCGACCGCCCTGAAGCTGTTGGGGCGCACCCGCAACCTAGATAACGTGCCCTTGCTGATCGAAGCCTTACGCGACAACGATGGCCAGGTCTTCCTCGCCGCGAGCGACGCGTTGAGGTTCGTCTCTCGCAAATTCAAACCGGCGGGACAGTTTAGCGGCGACGATCCGCAAAAGGAGGCGATCGCCTATTGGAAAGCCTGGTATCGGGGAATTCGACCCGAAGCACGTTTTGAAGATGAGTAGCTCATGGTGTTGCGTCACGCAGAAGCGCGACGACGCGCCAGGTTTTTGCGGAACGAGAGCAAGGCGCCATCCAGAGACCTTTTCCCCGTTCATGCCCGGAGCCCGATTATGGCCAATGCCGCCAACACAGTGAAAAAAAAGCCCCTTCAAGAACCATTGCCGTTTTGGATTGTCACGGGCCTCGTGGGCCTGGTTGTGGGGGGAGGGGGAACTTTTTTGGGGCTTCAGTACTATGGGTACAGCCCGGAAGCATTAGCTGGAGGTGACGCTGGTACGCCGAACGGCGCGATGGCCGCCAGCATGGGTGGTGGCGGGCCAGGTGGTGGCGGTGGGATGAGTGGCGGCATGGGCGGTGGCGGCATGGGCGGTGGCGGTATGGGTATGGGTGGCGGTGGTGGCATGGGAGGCGGTGGCGGCAGTGGATCACGCGGCAAACGGAATCTCACGACGCTGGTCGGTAAGCTCGATCTGGCGAGCAAGGGGATAGTGTTTCAGCTCGATAGCGAACAGTCCGCGAAGCTGGCGGCCCAACTGGGCGACCTAGAAGCCCCGGAAAAGATGACGCAGGAGGAAGCGCAAGAGCGCTGTGATGCGTTAGAAGAAGTCCTATCGGATGCGCAAAAAAATACGCTTGCCCTGTTCGAATTGCCTCGTCCTCGCGGTGGGCAAGGCGGCGGTGGCGGACAAGGCGGAGGCCAGGGTGGAGGCAGTGGTGGTGCAGGCGGAGCGGCTCCCGGTCGGCCGGGTATGGGAGGCGCGCCCGGTGGGATGGCCGGAGGCGGTGGTGGGGCGGGAGGTGCTGGCGGCGCAGCAGGTGGTGCTGCGGACGATGAATCCAATCCGTTTCAGGAAGAAACCAATCAGACGCGGTTGCATTCTCTCTTAGAGCATCTACAAACCTCGCCGGCGACCCAGGCCGCGAAGGTGCCAAACGATTCCAGTGAGGGCGGCTAGACGAGCCGCTTGTGAGAAACGGGATCGCCGGCTTCAATTGGCGCGATACGTCCGTTTGAAGCTGACGAGCGATCGTTCGCGGCCGGTGTGCAGCGCGTGTCAGAACTCGGCGCTGCCCGGGGCACGGGGAAATGGTATGACGTCGCGAATGTTGCCCATGCCGGTGATGAACTGTACGACCCGTTCTAGGCCTAGTCCAAAGCCAGAATGCGGCACGGTGCCATAGCGGCGCAGGTCGGCATACCACCAATAGTTTTCGCTGGCCAGGCCCTGCTCGCCCATGCGCTGCTCGAGCACGTCCAAGCGTTCCTCGCGCTGGCTTCCGCCGATGATCTCGCCCACCTTCGGAACAAGAATGTCCATGGCCCGCACGGTTTTGCCGTCGTCGTTCACCCGCATATAGAACGGCTTGATCGTGCGAGGGTAATCGTAGAGGATCACGGGCCGCTTATAGACCTGCTCGGTCAGGTAGCGTTCGTGTTCGGCCTGTAGGTCGCGGCCCCACTCGACGGGATACTCGAACGTCTGGCCGGATTTGACGAGCTGTTCGACGGCCTCGGTGTACGAAAGTCGCACGAACTCGCTGGCCACGATCGCCTCCAACGTGGCGATCACGGTGTCGTCGATGCGGGCGTTGAAGAACTGCAAATCTTCCGCACCCTGTTCGAGCGCGTCGCGGAAAATGCGTTTCAAGAACGCCTCGGCCAAGTCCATGTTGTCGGCCAGTTCGTAGAAGGCCATTTCCGGCTCGACCATCCAGAACTCGGCCAGGTGGCGCGAGGTGTTGGAGTTCTCTGCGCGAAACGTCGGCCCGAATGTGTAAACCTTCCCCAGCGCGCAGGCGAAGATTTCGCCCTGCAATTGGCCGCTGACCGTCAGATAGGCCGGCCGGTGAAAAAAGTCTCTAGTGAAGTCGACCTTGCCTTCAGCCTTGGGAACATTTGCCAGATCGAGCGTGGTCACCTTGAACATTTCGCCGGCGCCTTCGCAGTCGCTGGCCGTTACGATCGGCGTGTGGACATAGAGAAAACCATGTTCTTGGAAGAAGGCGTGGATCGATCGGCTGACCGTATTCCGCGTACGCGCGATGGCACCGAACGTATTGGTGCGTGGCCGCAGGTGCGCGAGCGTGCGCAAGAACTCGAACGAATGCTGTTTCTTTTGCAGCGGGTAAGATTCCGGATCGGCCCAACCGTGCACGACGACGCCCGTCGCCTGGATCTCCGTCGACTGGCCTTTGGCGGGCGAAGCCTTCACGAGCCCTTCGATGCTGACACTACAGCCGGCGCCCAGGCGTTTGATTTCGGTTTCGTAGTTCGCCAGGGCGCCGTCGACGACGACCTGCACATTTCCGAAAGACGAACCGTCGTTGATCTCCAAGAAGCTGAAGCCGCCCTTGGAGTCACGCCGCGTTCGCACCCATCCTTGCAGCCGCACCTCGCGGCCGACGGCTTCGGCCTTCCGTGCCTCGGCAACGCTAATACATTCCGTCGACATCGTTTAGACGCTCGCCATTTTTTTCTAAGAGCAACCGGCAAAACTCCACCGAGCTTTGAAAAATCGGCGTTTCACGGCCGATTTTTCCCCACCGGCGCTCCGGCTTCCGAATTCTGTCAGCCGTTCTAATGCCCCTGGTGGGCCAACCATCGTTCGGCGTCGAGCGCGGCCATGCAGCCGCTGCCGGCGGCGGTGATCGCCTGGCGATAATAATCGTCGGCCACATCTCCGGCCGCGAACACCCCCTCGACGCTCGTGTTCGTGCGGAAGGGAACGGTCCACTTGATGTACTTCTTGGGCGTCAGTTCGAGCTTCCCCTCCACAAAGCGCGTGTTCGGCGTGTGGCCGATGGCCAAAAACATGCCCGTGGCCGGCACGTCGCGAGTCTTGTCACCCGAAACATTCTTCAACCGCACTCCCGTGACACCGTCGCGCTCGTTACCCAGTACTTCGTCGACGACGCTGTTCCACTCCATCTTTATCTTGGGGTCGTTTAGCACGCGATCGCCCATGATCTTCGACGCACGCAGCGTATCGCGGCGGTGTATCATATGAATCTGGCTGGCGAATTTCGACAGGTAGCTGGCTTCTTCGCAGGCCGAATCGCCACCGCCGACGACCACCAGCGGCTTGTTGCGAAACCGCGGCAGCGCGCCGTCGCAGACCGCACAGGCACTGACACCGAAGTTCTTGTATTTATCTTCCGATGGCATGCCCAAATAGTTGGCCCGGGCACCGGTGGCGATAATCACCGCTTGCGCTTCGACCGCCTCGCCGTCTGACGGAATGAGCTTGAAGGGCCGTTTCGAGAAATCGACGTCCACGATATCGTCGGTGACGATCCGCGTGCCAAAGTTCTTGGCCTGCTGGCGCATCAGTTCCATCAACTCCGGCCCACTCACACCCTGTTTGGTATGCGGGCCCATCAATTGCCGCTGAGCTTTGTCGATCGAATGATCGAGGTACGACTCCAAGTCGCCGTGAGGAAAGCCAGGATAGTTTTCCACCTCGGTCGTCAGCGCCAACTGGCCTAACGGCAATGTTCCGGCAATCCGGTTGTCCTCGGTTATCGCACCTTCAAAGACCAACGGCTTGAGCGCCGCCCGCGCCGTATAAATCGCGGCGGCCCAGCCCGCCGGCCCACTGCCGACAATCACAACATTTTCAGCCAACGTTGACAACTCCTTGCAGGCACTCGCCCGATCGGCCGTTCCTTCGATTAGAAACGGTCCGGACCTACGCGGACATTATAGGCTTGCGGTCGAGTGCGCCTACCGTTGCGGCTTGCCGAAAGCGGCAGGCCGGGCGTATCTTTCTGGTAGGAGGCGCATTATGGCACATGCCGTCGCGAATGAGGTTTGGACCGGTGAGCATTTCATCGCCGGCCGCTGGCTGCCAGCCGGCGCGGACCGGTTCGAGAGTTTCAATCCGGCCCGAGCCGACGAGGTGGTGGGCCACTATCCGTCCGGCACCGCGGCCGACGTCGATGCCGCGGTCAAAGCAGCTCGGACGGCCTTCGTTCCGTGGCGGCGCATCAGCCGCGTGAAGCGGGGCGAGCTGTTCCTCAAGTTGGCGACGTTGATCGAGCGCGACCTCGACTCGCTGGCCGGCGTGGTGGCGCGCGAAAGCGGCAAGGTGCTCGACGAAGCCCGCGCGGAGGTCGTCGAAGGCTTGCACATGGTGCAATACGTCTTCGGCACCGCCCGTCAGCCCAGCGGGCAGGTGATCGACTCGGAGATCGAAGCCAAGGATCTATACGTTCGCCGCAAGCCGCGCGGGGTCGTGGCGGTCGTCACGCCGTGGAACTTCCCGTTCGCCGTACCGTTGTGGATGCTGGCTCCCAGCTTGCTCGAGGGGAACACGACGGTCTTCAAACCGTCGGAAGAAACACCCGAAATCGGCCAACGCCTGGTGCGGTTGTTCGACGAAGCCGGTTTTCCCGCCGGGACCATCAATCTGGTGCATGGCCTGGGGGACGTGGCGGGCGATGCGTTGGCGCGCCACGCAGACGTCGATGTCGTCTGTTTCACGGGCAGTTATGAAGTCGGGGCGCACATTCGCCGGCTGGCCGCGGACCACCCGCACAAGAGCTGTGCGTTGGAGATGGGCTCGAAGAGCGCCGTGATCGTCTGCGCCGATGCCGCGCTCGACCTGGCCGTCGACGCCGCCGTCCTCAGTGCCTTCAAGACTACAGGCCAACGGTGCGTTTCGGCGGGCCGCATCCTGGTACACGAGCGGCGACTCGACGAACTGGCGGCGGCGCTGGTCGAGCGCGCCCGACGTGTGCGCTTCGCCGATCCGCTTACGCCCGGCGCCTTTGCCGGACCGCTCATCAATCAACGAGCCCTAGAGAAGGTCGCGTTCTACAACGACTTGGCGCGGCAAGAAGGCGCCGAAGTGCTGCTCGATGGGGGCCGCATGATGGACAGCGAACACCGCGCCGGCCATTTCATGTCGCCCTTCGTCTACCGCCAATCGTATCGGCCCGACGCGCGCACGATCCACGAAGAGGTTTTCGGCCCCCACTTGGCGCTCGTTCCGTTCGCGACCGACGAAGAGGCGATCCGCATATATAACGATACGCCGTACGGCCTCTCGTTCGCGGTGATTACCGAAGACTATCGCCGTTGGCGGCTATATCGCGACGAGTGCGACTACGGCATGGGCTACGTGAACTTGCCGTGCATCGGGGCCGAAGTTCATCTGCCGTTCGGCGGCGTCAAACGTAGCGGCAATGGTCAGCCCTCGGCTGCCGCGCTGGTCGATGCCGTGACGCATCGAGTGGCTTTTACCGTAAACCACCAGCGCGGCATCACCATGGCCCAGGGTATGAGCGCGACCGTGCCCGATACACAATAACGCCCGATACCCCATAACCGGCGTCGGCCCCCAGTAACCGGCCCCTTGAGTGCAGTATGGAAGCGCCTCGCCTGATCACGCCACCGCCCGGCCCCAAGGCGGCCGAATGGATCGCCCGCGACGAACGGGTCATTTCGCCGTCATATACGCGCGGCTACCCTCTCGTCGCCGCGCGGGGCGAAGGCTGCGTGATCGAGGATGTCGACGGTAATCTGTTCCTCGATTTCACGGCCGGCATCGCCGTGAATGCTACGGGACATGCGCATCCCGAAGTGGTGGCGGCCATCATCGACCAGGCCAAGAAGTTGATCCACATGTCGGGCACCGACTTCTACTATGCGCCCGAAATCGAACTGGCCGAAAAACTGGCGGCGCTCGCTCCGGGTAGCGAGCCGAAGAAGGTCTTCTTTGCCAACAGCGGCGCAGAGACGATCGAGGCGGCGCTCAAACTAGCCCGCCATCATACAGGCCGTCAGCGCGTGATTTCGTGTTACGGCGCCTTTCACGGGCGGACTTACGGGGCGATGTCGTTGGGCGGGTCGAAGGCTCTGCATCAACAGGGTTTCGGCCCGTTGCTATCGGGCGTCTACCGCATCCATTTCGATTGCCCAGCCGAGGAACTCGAAGAGCTGTTTTCGACCGTCTGCCCGCCCAATGAGGTGGCCGCGATCTTCGTCGAGCCGATCCAGGGTGAAGGCGGCTACCGCGTCCCGTCCGCCGGCTTCCTACCGATGTTGCGGCAAGTTTGCGACCGGCACGGCATCCTGCTGGTGGCCGACGAGGTGCAGTCGGGCATGGGACGAACCGGCAAGATGTTCGCGATCGACCATTTCGACGTCGTCCCCGATATGGTCTGCCTGGCCAAGGGCATTGCCAGCGGTTTGCCCCTGGGAGCACTGATCACGCGGGCAAACATCATGGATTGGCCGCCCGGTAGCCACGCCTCGACGTTCGGCGGAAACCCGGTGAGCTGTCGCGCCGCCTTGGCAACGTTCGACCTCATCGAGCGGGAATACATGGCCAACGCCGCCGCGCGCGGCGACCAGCTTGCCGAAGGGCTGGCCAAACTGGCCGGAAGGCATCGCGTGCTCGCGCATCCACGCGGCTTGGGATTGATGCGGGCCATCGACGTCGTGGGCGACGAGGGCGCCGATCCGGACCTGCGCAACGCGCTGCTCGACGCGGCGTTTCACCGGGGCCTGTTACTCTTGGGCTGCGGCCGCACGGCGATTCGCTTCTGTCCGGCACTCTGCGTGACGGCCGATCAGATCACCACCGCGCTCTCGCTGCTCGACGAGATCGTCGCTGCGGCAGCACCGGAAAGCCACTAGCTTCGTGCACCGGGCCAATCGGCTTTTGCCGACGCCCTATAGATTGAGGCTCCATTGCAAGACAATCCCTTGATTGTCGAAATGGGTCTCGATCGGTGTTCCGAAGGGGCCTACGCCGGCGTTGGAGTTCGTGGCGAACTTGTACCAAAACTGGCCGAAGTACCCCACATAGAATCGGCTGTTTGGCAGACGCTGAGGTTGCCAGCTCAGGCCAAGTTGGGCGGTCAGGACGGGGATCTCTTGGATGAAGTGCGACGACGTCGCAAAGGTTTCGAAGCCGCCCACGGGAATCGGCACCGTGGTCGCGCCATAGAAGGTGTTTCGTACCTTCGAGAACATTTCGGCAATATCGGCGTTGGCCAGCATCGACCAACCGGGCCTTGCGAAGCGACGATCTACTTCGACGCCGAAGTGCGGCCCCACGCCCGTCGAGCGGCTCGTCTCGCGTTCGGCAAATAACTGGTTACCGGCCAATGCCCCCGCGAACGATGTGTCGAGCCGGCTACCAAAGAAAGTCTGCGACGTTCGCACGCCGCCGCGGAACTTCAACCCCCAACCGGTGTTCGGGGTCAGTTCGCGGCTGGCATAGTCGAGATCGGCATAATTGACCATGAATTCCGAATGCAGCGCGCCAGGGCCGTTCGGCCCGGCGACCGTACTGTTGCCCAAGGCGTTGTAGTAGCGGTCGGAAAGGGAGAACTCGCCGAAGCCGGAGGGGAGTCTATAGCCGATCTCCACTCGCGGTGCGGCAGTCCACTGGAAATGGGCGCTGTTCGTCTGCACCGTAACCGGTGTTCCCAAGGCCGTCGTAAACTGCGCCATCATCGGAATACTGACGTGCGGCTTGATGACGCCGACTTCGGCCTGGCAGAACCAGCCCGGCGCCGGCCAATCGACCGGATCGAGCAGCGGGTCGCGCTCGAAATAGGGATGTTCCCAATCGGGCGCAGGCGCACCGAACGACGGCGCCTCGTCGAAGAGCGAGCCCGGCTGGTCCGGCGGCCGCGGCAACGATCGCAAAATCTCCGGTTCGTTATGGTCCGGCGTCGGCGCCGAAACCTCTTCTTTCGGACCGGCGGGATCGCCCGCCCCTTTCGGCGCCCATTGCACCGCCGGCCGACGTGGCGCAGCGGGAGCCGACGGAGGCGTCTGCGCCAAGGCGGGGACCGCTGGCCAGACAAGTGCCGCGATCAGCAGCACCAGTGTCTGTATTGGTCTAGCCATACGCGCCATGAAAGTGGTCCTTATCTATCCTCAGTTGCACGATCGCTTGCCTTGGCGGCTGCCGCGCTGCGCGGCGGAGTGGCCACAGGGCGAATCGTCGCTTCGTCTCGATTCCGAGGGCCGGTGCTCGCCGTCGGGCGCACGTTTGGCGCCGGCGGCGAATTAGGCCTGGCAATGGGTTGTCTCGCCGGCAGGCCATTCGGCACCCCGCACGACGCTGCCAGATGGTCGTGGCCGCAGGCCCAGCGGCCGAGTTCGTCAAAGTTCGGTAGGTCCGGCAACGTACGGGGGGTGGCCATCTGGAATAGGTCGTCGGTCTGCAAAAGGTCGGCGACGGCGACCACCGATTGCCACAGGCTGCCCAGGACTCCAAGGTACGCGGTCACGTTCTGCGACAAACTTTGCTGCGCGAAAGCCAGATCGCCAACGTTGATATTCTCGCTGTCGACCGGCCGGCGCGCATAGACGCCGCGATAGTAACGTACGAGATCGGGCAGGATATAACTGCGGTAGTATTCGATCGCGTAGAGATTGTTCTGGTAGGTCGTGTAGGCGTCGGCCAGTTGATTCGTCAGATCGAGTTCCGTGTTGTGCTGCTGCTCGGTGGCGCGTACCAGCGCGGCCTGTGCGGCGATGATATTGCCTTTGTTCCGATCCCAGACGGCGAGCGGCATTTGGATCTGAAACTGCTGGTAGGTTCCGAAGGGGGCTACCGTAAAATCGCGGGCGTATTTGTACGAAATGTCGAGGTCGGGAATGACGGCCACTTGGGCCGCCTTCAAGTTGTACTTGGCCTGCGGCACCATGTTGCGCGCGGTGAGAATATCGGTGTGGTTTCTCAGGATGTGGGCCAGCGCCTGGTCGTAGTCGTAATACGGAATGAACTGGTCGATCCGACCGGCGACCTGCGTCAATGGCATTTGCCGCACGCCGATCGCCGCCACCAACGCCTTCCAGTCGTAGATATACGTGGCAATCGCCTGCTGGTAGGCCAGGCGTGTGGTGAAGGCCTGCGCGCGCAGCGAGGCGGGTTCGTAACCCGCGACGCCCGATCCCTTGGCCAATTGTGCCTGGAGCTGGTAAATGTCGTCGGTGAACTTCGCCACCGCGCGTGTAACCGCCAGCGTCTCCTTGTCGACGAGTAGGGCGAAGTAGGCCTGCCGCACCTGCGTCGCCAGGTTGTTGCGTGCCCGTCGCAGTGCCAGCTCGGCATTCTCTAGATCTTTCTGAACGGCGGCGGCTGCCAGCTTCTGTTTGCCGCCCGTTTTGATGAGCTGTTCGACACCGATACCTTGTACGCCGGTCGTGGCATTATTGTTGGTCGGGTCGACGAAATAGGTGCCATTCGGATTCACGTAGGTGCGGGCCTGCACCAAACGTCCTTGGGCCGCTTGCACGTCAGCCACGGCTTGACGCAGCGGCGGACTATTGGCGGCGGCGATGCGCTGCAACTCGGTCAACGTGTAGGGCCTGCCGTTCGGCCCCGGCGCCATGCGCGGCTCGACGGGTAAGGGTGGTAATGCCGGATAAATCCCTTCGATGGCATGCGCCAAGGCCGCCCTTTCATCCGGCACATTGACGGCCGGCGTCTCCGATCCCGGCAACCGATCGGGGATGCTGAGCGGCAATCTGACGTCGATCCGGCTGTCGCCGAGCGCAGGTTGCGACCAGGCCGCCGGTCGTACCGTGCCCGGCGATCCACCGCTCGCGTTACGAACCCCGCCGTCTGTTTTGGCCGCCGCTGGCAGGCCGACCGGGGGCTCTAACCAGGTCTCTGCCCCGGCGTCGAGCGGCAGGTCCGTAGACGCCGGCCGCGCATCTGAAAATCGCAATTCATTCTGCTGGCCAGTCGCGGAGCCAAGCTGCTTCCGCTCGACCTCGACCGCGCGGGCCGGAGTTGTCGGCGCCGGTTGAGCAGCGATCCCAGATGTCGCCGAAGTTGTCGGCTTTTGTGCGC
Source organism: Pirellulales bacterium (assembly GCA_035547915.1). GTDB lineage: Bacteria > Planctomycetota > Planctomycetia > Pirellulales > JAICIG01 > DASSFG01. The sequence continues at coordinate 246,357 of DASZTS010000029.1, forward strand.
CGCGAGATGCCCCGCCGGCTAGCGTCCCTTCCGTCGGTGCTTGAGAAATCTGCGCGTTGTTGTCGGGACGCACGTCGTACGGCTGGTTGGCCAGTCGGCACACCGTCTGGTTGGTGCGCTGGCGCACGGGCCAGGTGCAGCCGGTCACCAGCAGCAAGCCAGCCAACAGAAGTAGCCGACGTCGAAACATCACCGGCAGTCCATGTGCCTCGTCTGGTGCATTCTCGTCATTGGTCGTTCCAACACAAACCATGACGGGCTACAGCGGGCCGACGACGGCTTCCCGCGCCCGACCGCTGTCGATCATCTCACCCGGCCTTGCGGGCCGCATCGGGTACCTCGGGAAGTTGCCAGCGACTGAGGTACGCCGAAAGCACTTCTTCGGCGATCGCCGACTGCGAGACTCGACGCATGGCCGACTCGACGCCGAGCCGTTGGGCCGTCGCCACGTTGAGATGCAGTGTCACTTTGACGGTGGTCGGGCACGCGGGCGATTCGCCCTCCTGCGTCGACACACTGCCGGGTTGCTGCCGTGCGGGTTTCCGTACCATGCGTTCTTGCCTCCTTGCCGTCATGCCTGTTTAGTGACATCGGCCGTCATCGCGGCGGTCTATAACAAACCTGCCGATTGCATGGACTAGAGCGGCGAACCAGGCTTGATCGCCAGTGCGGTCGGGGAATGGAGAAAATGGGGATCGGCACGGCCATCAACTGCTGGCCGGATGTCCTTCATGCCGTTGCCGCGCAGCGATGTCGGCGGCGGCGACATCCGCAGCGTGCCGCGACCCAAATTCGCAGCATCACCGTACAAAAAGATAAGGCGACCGCCGAGCGGGTATCGTTCCTGACGGTTTCGCAATCTATCGAAGAAACCTTGTAATTTGCGGCAACTGGCGATTATTTCGAGTTGCCCGATCCGATGACCATTACGGTTTGCCGGCGTTTACCGCCGTGTGGTACGCTCCAACAGGTCGCGAAGATCCCGCGTCCGGCCCATCACCGAGGACAGCCAGCATGTCCGCGTTCGCTCAAATTCGTCATCGCCTGATCACGTTGATCCTGGTCGGCGGTCTGATCATCGCGGCCGCCATCGCGTATCCAAGGCTGGTGCACGTCCTAAAGCCTCCGCCCGCGGCCGTCCATCGTCATGGCAGTCCCCTGTTCAAGTTGATCGACGACAACTCGATGCAATTGTCGGCCGAGGCCGTGGCCAGCATCGGCCTCAAGTTGGTAACGGTCGAGCACGCTCCGGCGCCTGAACCGTTGAGGCTGCCCGGTTACCTGCTGGTCGATCCCAATACGCTCGTGCCGATCCACAGCCGCTTTCCGGGCCAGGTGGTGCAACTCGGCACGACGGAGGAGTTAGACGGAGCCGGCCAGCGGCACCCTCGTCCGCTGCGTTTTGGCGACGACGTGAAAAGGGAGCAACTCCTGGCAATGGTCTGGAGCACGGACATCGGGCAGAAGAAGGGTGAATTGGTCGACGCCCTCTCGAAGTTGAAGCTCGATCAAACGATTCTCAACAACTACCTGGCGGTCGGTGCCGCTGCTGTTCCGCCGCGGCAGATCGACGAGGCGAAACGCAACGTCGAAGCCGACAAGATCCTGGTCAATTCGGCCTTGCGAACATTGAAGTCCTGGCGACTGACCGACGAGGAAATCAACGAAGTCGTGGAAGAGGCGAAGCAGTTGCGCGACGACCGCCAGCAGACCGCCGCCGCTAAGACGTGGTCGGAGTTGCCGATCCGCGCACCGACGGACGGGGTACTCTTGGAAAAGAACGTCAACGTGGGCGAGGTGGTCGACACCAGCGACAACCTCTTCAAGATTGCCAACCTGTCGAGCATCCAGGTGCTGGCGTACGTCTACGAGGAAGACCTGCCGGCGATCGAGCATCTCAGCCCCGCGCAGCGGAATTGGAAGATCGATTTGAAAAGCGATCCCAACGATCAGCCGCGGCCGGGTAAATTCTCGCTGATTGGCAGCGTCATCGACCAGACGATGCGTACCGCGCCGATCGTTGGCTGGCTCGACAACCACGATCGTAAGCTCCGTGTGAACCAGTTCGTCACTGCCACGATCGAGTTGCCGGCCGACCCGGCGATGGTCAACCTACCGGTATCTGCGTTGTTCGAGGAGGGGGACACGGCGGCCGTTTTTGTGGAAACGAGCGCCGACCCCCACCAAGTGACCCGCCGCATCGTGGCCGTCACGCGGCGAGGAGAAAAGATGGTCTTCGTCCGCGCCGAGCCCAATGCGGAAGAACGCAAAGAGGGAGCCTTGCCGTTGAAAGTTGGCGAGCGGGTGGTGATGTCCGGCGTGTTGGCGCTCAACGACGAACTCACGAATCTCAAGTCGTCGCCCGACGACGAAGTGGAAGAATAGTCCTGCGGCGCGGGTCGGAGCAGTCGAACCTCAACGGTATCCAAGCCCCGCCAACTCAAGCCCCCAGATCCGGAAACCTGAGTTCGATCCATGGCATACCGCGTCATTCAATGGGCCTTGAACAACAAGTTGGTTGTGATCCTCTTGGCCTTCGCGCTGGCGGGAATCGGCTCGTATTCGTTCATCCACGTGAATGTCGAGGCGTATCCCGACCCGGCCCCGGCCATCATCGAGGTCATCGCCAAGTACCCTGGTGCCAGTGCCGAAGAAATCGAGCGAGAGGTAACGATCCCTCTCGAGGTCGCCATGGCGAGCATGCCGGGCCTGACCCTCACGCGCACCAAGTCGCTCTTCGGCCTGTCGCACATGCGCAACCAGTTCGACTACGGTATCGACTACTATTGGGCACGGCAGGAGGTGATCAATCGTTTGCAGTTCGTGAGCGGACTGCCCGACTCGGTCGACCCTGACATTTCGCCGACCAGTCCCACCGGTGAAATCCTGCGCTACACGCTGGAAAGCCCGAAAGACAAAGCGGGCAACGACCTTTATACACTGAACGACCTCAAGGCCCTGCAAGACTGGGTGCTGGAACGCGAGTTTCGTCGCGTGCGGCGAATCATCGACGTCGTGAGCAGCGGCGGCACCGTCAAGCGCTACGAAGTCCGCCCCGATCCCGAGCAATTGATGAACTATGGCGTCACGCTCGACCAATTGCAGAGCGCGATCACCAACAGCAACGCGAACGTCGGCGGCAACTACATCTTCGAAGGCGACAACATGCTCAACGTGCGGGGCATCGGCCTGATCGGCCTGGGCCAGGATCCCACGCGATCGCTGAAGGTACTTAACGCCAAGAGCCCGGAAGACGCCGCCGCCTTTCTCCGCGACGAAGAGGAGCGGCGCATCCATCGTATTCGCCAGACCGTGATCACCGCTTACGACAATGTACCGGTACGCGTCGAGAACGTGGTCGAAGGTGGGCCGCTACGTTATGGCAAGGAGATCGGAGAGCGCGGTGTGCGCGTGTATTACCAGCCCCGCTTGGGGCAAATCAGTGCCAGCGTGCCCAAATTGGAAGACGATGGCGAACGGGCATTGGACTCGGCAGGCAATCCGGCCTGGCTCGACGAGAAAGAGCGCGTGCAGGGTATCGTCCTGTTGCGCAAGGGCGAGGCGTCTCTGCCGGCGCTACACTCGTTGGAAGCCAAGATCGATGAGTTGAATACGTCGAAAGGGAAGCTGCTGCCCGGCGTGAAGATCCAGCCCTACTACGACCGCACCAACCTGATCGACATCACCACGGAAACCGTGCAGGAAAATCTCCTGGTGGGCATGGTGCTCGTGTCGCTCATTCTGCTCATGTTCGTCAGCAACGTGCGCAGCGCATTCATCGTGGCCATCAACATTCCCTTGGCGCTGTTGTTTGCGTTCTCGGTGCTGTTTCTCCGCGGCAAATCGGCCAATCTGCTCTCGATCGGGGCGGTCGATTTCGGCATCATCGTCGACTCGTCGGTGATCATGGTGGAGAACATCTATCGCCACCTCAGCTCGGGAGAATACGCCGATCTGCCCCTCAAGGATCGCATCCTGCGGGCCAGCCGCGAGGTCGAGCGGAGCTTGTTCTTCACCACGGCCATCATGGTGTGCGCCTTCTTGCCGTTGTTCACCATGAAAGGGCCGGAAGGGCAGATCTTCGGACCGATGGCCGATACCTACGCCTTCGCGCTGGGCGGGGCGCTACTTTTGGCGCTGACGGTCGCTCCGGTGCTCTGCTTCCTGATGTTCAAGAACCTGAAGCCCGTGCCCGACAACTTCATGGTTCGTTTCCTCAAACGCCGCTACTTGTGGCAACTCGATCTCTGCCTGCGATACCGTTGGGTCACGCTCGCCGCCATGATTACGTTGATCGCGCTGACGGGCGGCCTGCTGCCGTTCCTGGGGCGCGAATTCATGCCGGAACTCGAGGAGGGCAACCTCTGGATCCGGGCTACCCTGCCGATCAGCATCTCGTTGCCCGCGGCGTCCGAGAAGGCCAACGCCGCGCGCCAGATCATGCAGAAGTATCCAGAGATCGAATCCGTCGTTGCGCAAACGGGCCGGCCCGACGACGGTACCGACCCGACCGGCTTTTACAATATCGAGTTCTTCGTGCCGCTGAAACCTCGCGGCGAATGGCCCGCCGTCAAAGAAAACACGGGATTGCGGCGTTGGCTGCGCGCCAAGCGATCGAGGACCAAAGACGAACTGGTCAGCGAGATGAACGGTGAGTTGACCAAAAGCATGGTCGGTGTGAACTGGAACTTCTCGCAGAACATTCGCGACAACGTGATGGAAGCCCTTTCGGGCGTGAAGGGGGACAATTCCGTCAAAATCTTTGGGCCCGACCTCGACCAGCTCGAGCAACTGGCGGATAAGGTGAAGATCCGCCTCACGGGCATCCCCGGCATCACCAACGTCGGCGTCTTCCGTGTCAAAGGTCAACCGAACCTGGAGATTCCCGTCGATCCGCAGAAGTGTAATTACTGGGGCGTAAATGTGAGCGACGTGGAAGACGTGGTCGAAATCGCCATCGGGGGCAAGGCCTTTTCGCAGATGATCGAAGGCGAAAAGCGATTCGATATCACGTTGCGCTGGCCCGCGCGGCTGCGCGACAACGTAAACACGATTCTGAACATTCCGGTCGATGTCTCCAACAATCAGACCGCAGGCAATTCTTCATCTGACCTTCCCAGCGACGAGACCTCGGCCGCAGGGAACTTGGCGCCCATCGGCACCAGCATCACCCCACCCAGATTCACCGGCAGCGAGTTCGGGGCCGCTCAGACGAACCTGGACCGTACGCCGCGTCGGCGCCTGCGCGACCTGGTCACTCCCCTCGACGAAAAGGGCCAACTCGATCCGGACGGGCGCTTTATTCGTTCGGGTGCATCCACGATCTATCGCGAGCAAGGCCAGCGATTCATCGCCATCAAGTTCAGCGTTCGCGGCCGCGATCTGGCGGGTGCGGTGGCCGAGGCCCAAGAAAAATCGGCCGACCTGTTCGAGGCACCTTATCGGGCCGAGTGGAGTGGTGAATTCCAGGAAATGCAAGAAGCCGAGCACCGCCTGTTGTACATTATTCCCATTTCGCTGGGCCTGATCTTCATCATGCTCTATCTGGCGCTGCACTCGCTGCTCGACGCGGTCGTCGTGTTGTCGAACGTGCTCGACCTGTCGGTCGGTGGCATCTGGGCGCTGCTGCTGACCGGCACGCACTTCAGCGTATCGGCCGCGGTCGGCTTCATCTCCTTGTTCGGCGTGGCGATCATGGACGGGCTGCTTTTGATCTCCTACTTCAACCAGTTGCGCTATCACGGTCTGCCACTGCGCGAGGCCATCATGCAAGGGGCCGAAAAGCGGGTCCGGCCCGTGATGATGACGGCCCTGACGGCCATCTTGGGTCTATTGCCGGCCGCTCTGTCGACGCGGATCGGCGCTCAAACACAGCGACCGTTGGCGATCGTCGTCGTGGGCGGCATGATCACCACCCTCTTCCTGACCCGCTATTTGATGCCGGTGCTCTATTGCTTCTACGGTCACCGAGAAGTCTCGGCCGAGGCCGGGCAGATGGCCCACTAGCCGCCGCTGACGGGCGGTATGCAGGCCACGGCGGCACCTACCGGAATCGTTGCGTCGTCGTCGGCATATTCCATATCCACGGCGAACATGCAGAAGGGCAATAGCGCCGCCAGGGGCGGGACCGCCTCGGCGAGCGCGCGCCGCACGTCGCGCACGGTGGCGCCATCCGGCAAGGAAAGGTCGACTCTCTCTCCGCCCGCCAGTTCCTTGGCCCGCGCGAACATTTGCACATGGACGTTCATGTCACGATCAGTTCCTTGCCGCGGGCGTTCACCAGCGAGGCGATTTCTGGCATGAGGCCGTAGGAGAGCGCAAGGAGCTTCAACGGATGGATCGTCGGCTTGCTCGTGCCTTGCTCCATCTGCATCTTGCAGGCGCTGCACTCGGTGGTACCCGCCAGCCAGTTCGATTCGCGGATCGCCGAGATGAGAGGCCACCCCGCCCTCAGGCTGTTGCGATAGTTCTCTTTCCGCAGTCCGAAGGTGCCGGCCATGCCGGAACAGCCTTTGTCGATGCGGTACACGTTCAAGCCGGGCACCAACCGCAGCAGGCTTTCGCCGGGCGAGCCGATACCCAGGGCTTTGACGTGGCACGGCATATGATAACCGACCGTGGCGTTGACCGGCTTCAGGTCGAGTTGCAGCTTGCCGATCGTATGCATGTTCCAGAGATAGGCGCAGGCCTCGCTCGTGTTCTCGGCCACCAACCGGGCGTCGTCGTCGCCGAGCAGGTCGGGATACTCACGTGTCAAACAAAGGGCCGCCGAAGGCTCGCTGGCCACGACGGTGTAGCCTTGCCGGATGGCCTCGGCCAGGATGGCAACATTCCGCGCCGCCACCTTGCGGGCAAGGTCGACCGCGCCCAACGACACCATCGCCATCCCGGATTGCGTCTGGTCGGGATGCACATAGACGGCCACTCCATTGTGCTCCAGCACCGCGACCATCGCTTCGCCCAATTGGGGATCGTGGTAATTCGCGTAAGTGTCGATGAAATAGAGCACCTTGCGGCCCGAGCGCCGCGTGGGCCGCGTGAGCCGCCGGCGGCTGGCCCGTCGCATGAAGGGCCGCGGCGCAAACCGCGGCAGTTTGCGGCCCTGAGCGATGCCGCCCATCTTTTCGAGCAACCAGCGAGCCTGCCGGTTGCCGAGCGCCCAATTGGCCAACGGACTGACGATGCAGCCCAGCGCGCTGAATAAGTCGAGCCGTGTCACGACCCAATCGCGCAGCCGCAAACCATTGTTCGCAACATAGGCGGCCTTGGCCTCGAGCATCAACTTAGGTATGTCGACACCGGCCGGGCATTCCAAGCGACACTGCTGACAGTTGACGCACAGATCGGCCACATCCTTGAAACTGTCGGTCTTGATCAGGTCCGCATCGAGCTGACCGGACAGGATACCGCGCATCAGATTCGCCTTGGCGCGAGGGGAATTCTCTTCGACCTGACCGAAGCGGAAGATCGGGCACATGCGCACGCTGGCATCCTGGGCGCGGCACGAGCCGCAGCCGTTGCAGGCGCGGGCCATCTGCAATATCTCGCCCGCGCCCCATTGCAATTGCAGCTCAACGAGTTCGCGCGGAGCACCATTGCCCGCGGCGGCTTCTTCGGGTTTGGCGGCGGTTTGCGGCGGCTTGAAGGCCCGCAAGCAGGAGGTGAGTGGGGCGGGCGCGTCGCTGACGACCTTGCCCGGATTGAGAATGCTCTCTGGATCGAACAGCCGCTTGATCTCGACAAACAGCGGATACAGGTCGCCGAACTGCTTGCGCATGAAGGGCGTGCGGCTCAAGCCGACACCATGCTCGCCGCTGATCGTGCCCGACACGCGGAACACCGCTTCGTACAGATCCTCGGCCAGCGCTTCCATCGTCCGCAGGTGTTCCGGCTCAGACAGATCGAGGAAGGGCCGCAAATGGAGCTGCCCATGTCCCGCGTGGGCGAACAGCGTCGCCGTCACTTGGTGACGCTTGAGAATGTTCTGCATCTCCAACAAAAAGGCGGGCAAAACGTCGGGCGGCACGGCCATATCTTCGACGAACGGCAAGGCGCGCGTCGGGCCCTTGATGCGATAGAGCGTCGGAACGACCTTGCGGGCCAACTGCCAGTAGAAGTCCATGTCGTCGCGGGCAAAGGTCTGCCGCGCGTCGAAGGCCAGCTTCTTGCGCCGTCGCACACGGTCGACCGTCTGACGCACCCGCTCTCGCAACTCGAGCGGCTCGTCGCTGTGAAACTCGACGAGCAACATGGCTTCCGTGGCCGTGGGAATCAGCACGTCGTAACGGGCATCGGTTTCGCGCGCCAGCGCCAGATGGCGCCGGTCCATGAGATCGCAAGCCGACGGGTCGAAAGCCAGCACTTCCTGCGCGGCCCTGGCGGCACTTTCCAGGCGATCGCACAACAGCAAGACGACGCCGCGGTGCCGCGGCAACGCTTCGGTAGCGAGCGTCATCTCCGTGGTCAACGCCAGCGTGCCTTCGGAACCCACCAGCAGTTTTGCCAGGTCGAGATGGCCGTCGGCGAGCACATCGGCCACCTGATATCCGCAGCGGTTGACGACGCTTTTCGGCTGGTTGCGGCGGATCAGGTCGGCGTTTCGCATCAACAGCGCGACCAGCGAGTTGATCAATTCGCGTTTCCGCTGGTCGGGATCCTGGCTGAGGTTGTCGACCAGCGGCTCGCGACCCGCGCGGAGCGTTGTGCCGTCGGCCAGCACGACATCGAGTTGGCGCACGTGCCGACGCGCGGAGCCGTACTTAAGCCAATGGCTGCCGCAGCCGTCGAGCGCCACCACGCTGCCCATCGTCGTCACGTGGCTCATCGCCGGATCGGGCCCAAACACTCGGCCGTGCAATCGCAGGTGCGCGTTCAGCCGTTCCAGAACAACGCCCGGTTGCAGACGCACCAGGTTGCCCTCGGTGGCCTGCACACGGCGGAAATGGGCCGAAAAATCGATCACCAGGCCGGCCCCGAGCGACTCGCCGGCCAAGCCGGTACCCGCGCCACGCGCATGGACCGGAAGTTGGTTCTCACGCGCGTAAGCCAACGCGGCGGCCACGTCGCGCTGCGTGCGCGGTCGCACCACGGCCAGCGGCTTGATCTGGTAGATGCTGGCGTCGCTGGCGTAGAGCTGCAAGAAGACGTCGTCGCAACGGACTTCGCCCGTAACGAGCCCTCGCAGATCTTCTTGGATCCGTTCGCGCTGTTGATCCATAAAGGGCTTGTCAGTGGTCCATCGTCTGCGGTCCGTCGTAACGGACAGCGGACGTCGGACCGCGGACCACGGCTCCCTCCGGGGACCGTTGAGGGCCGGCACTGGCGGCCAATCGCGCCGCCTGCTGCCGATATCGCTCGTGCGTTTCCAGATCGAAAGCGCCGTGAGGCGAAGGTGACGACAATCGACGATACATAGCACCGCAACGGTAGCATACGAGAGCGTCGCCGACGACCAGGTACAAGACGAAGTCGGCCAGCGCCGTCGCACAGAGCACGGCGAAGGTGAGCGTGGTCCAATAAAAAAACCAGGTTACGCAACTCAAGGCGAATCCGAGCGTGACGATCGCCAGCCCGAGCCGTTGCGGAAAGTTCTTCCGCACGAACAGATCGGTGCTCGGACAGACCAGGCAGCGGGTCAGACGCCCCTGGTCCCAGGCGTCGGGCGGTTGCCCGATTTCAAAATGGCAGTTCGGGCAGGTGACGCACGAGTCGCCGGGGTGAACACTCACGCTAACAGGTTGTTCACACCGAGAACAAGAAAAGCTGAGTTCCATCCTTCAATAATATACGGAAAGGGAGCACCGCGGCACCCATAATCGAAGTTCAGCGAGGTCGCGGAGACCGAGCAGCACGTCGTTCTGGCGACACAGAACGGCCGCGTCCTTCGAAATGGCGATCAAACCCCGCCGACAATTCGAGATAAGCGTGGTCGGCCGATCGGTTTGACAATGCTTTAGAATCGGGTCGTGGCGGCAACCTAAGGTGGACGCCATAATGCTCGTTGCCTGCGAGCCGCCCTGCCGCCCTGGTTTCTGCAACTCAAAACCCGAACCAACATCTCAACCCATGTCGCGCGCCCAGACCGAATATCGCTACGAGAAGCTTACCTGGCCCGAAATCAACGATGCGGTTGAATTGGGCAAGGTGTGCATTCTCCCCTGTGGGGCCGTGGAACAACACGGTCCGCATCTGCCGCTCGACGTCGACCTCATCTGCCCGACGGAGATTGCCCGCGGCGCCGGCCGCGAAGCCCCCGATAAGATGCTGGTCCTGCCCACGGTTTGTTACGGCTACACCGGCCACGTGATGGACTTTCCCGGCACGATCAACAACGATTTCGAGCACTTCATGCACCATGTGCTCGACATCACCAAGTCGCTGGCATATCACGGCTTCAAGAAGATCATACTGCTCAATGGACACGGTTCGAATATGCCGAACCTCGACCTCGTCGCCCGCCGCACCAATTTAGAGACCGATGCCGAATGCGTGCTCGCGGCTTGGTGGCTGTTGCTGACGGTCGACAAGGAGTTTCTGCCGCGCTGGCGCCAGAGCAAGTTCCCCGGAGGTTGCGCCCACGCCTGCGAATTGGAGACGTCGCTTTACCTCTACCTCGACGGTGACAACGTGCGAAAGGATCTGATCAAGAACGGCACGATCAGCTTCAACGCGGACGAAAGCCCCTTCAACTGGGTCGACCTGTTCGGTGCCGGCCCGGCCACCGTGATTTCGTGGACGAGCAGCTACTCAGAAACGGGCGTGTTGGGCGAGGCAGAGTTGGCGACCGCCGAAAAGGGACAGCAAGCTTACGAAGAAGCCGTGAAACAGCTCGTGCGATTCGTCCACTATTTCCATGGACGTCCCAAGGACCGACGCGGCGACCACCATCGAAGGCCCCCCACGATGCCGATTCCTTGGGGCCAGCGTCCGCTTGCCTAGCCGGGGATGCTCGATGCGATCCCCGTTGGGAAGACCGTGCCCAGCGATGACGTACTCCCGAGCGACACAGCGGGCCGGTTGTAGTATTATCGCCTACTACTCGGCCTTTTCGTCACCCTCGGGCTTTTTGGCGCTGTCCGCCTCAGGCTTTTGGCCTTCGGCCGGGTTCTCTTTGGACGCCTCGGCCTGATCTTTCGACGCCTCACTCTTCGCCTCCGGCTGCTTATCATCGTCCTTTGACGGTTCTTTGCCGGCGGGTTCCTTGCTATCCGGTCCCTTCGCCTCGGCTTCTTTTTCGCCAGCTTCCTTATTGCCCCCATCCTTCATGTCCAGCCCTCTGATGGGCGGGGCAGGTGGGTTGCCCAATTCCGTTCCCACCGCATCCTGGAGGAACTCGGGCGGAATCGGCAACGAGCTTCGGCGCAGCATCGCCGCCACGACATCCTTGATGGGGAAATTCTTGGGGAACGGTTCGTCAAGCTGCTTCAGCACGTCGACGTAACCCTTGACCGCTTCCTCCAAGCTTGTGCCGCCGATGGTGTCGTCGACCATGGCGGGAAACTCATCGACCACTTTGCGCCATTCGGAGAAGGCATTCTCGTAGTTCTCGCGGGCCTCTTCAAACTGCGCGTTTTCGTACAGCCCCTTACCCACGTAGAGCAACCGGCGGGCTTCCAACGCCGCGTCGGTCTTTTCGGCGCGACATCGCAAACGCCAATAGGCGAAATTCACAACCTCGCGTTCATGGTTAATCAACTCCGCCAGTTGTTGCATTCGGGTCACTTCGTCGGCCAATTCTATGGCTTTGTCGTGTTGCGGTCCGGTGATTCGCTCGGCAAAATCCCTGTGATTGACGTTCAGCTTCATCATGATGCCGAATGCACGCCAGGGATCGCGCCGATCGGGAGGTGCCTCGAGCACCTCGCGTTCCTCGGCCGGCAGTTTTGCCAAACGCTCGTCAGAGATCGTCTTGCGAAGATCCGGTGCCATCGCCTCCAACTCCGTGGCGGTCTCCGCGATCTTTTCTTCCAATTCCTCTTTGTCGTTCAAGCGGTATTGGATGCCGATGGTCGACCTCATTTCCCGCGCCCCATACTTCGTCCAATACTCATCCGCCTCCATCCAGCCCACCTTGGCCTTCTCTTCGAACACACCGTCTTCTTCGAGAGCAATCGCGTAATCGATCTGGCACATGGCCGGCTCGCTATAAAAGACGAGCGGGTTCATGCGGTGGATCGACGCGTCGCGGTCTTCGACCAACCGGACCGCTTCGTTGTAGTACTCTTGGCCGACAAGCCAGTTGTCGCGTCGGTTTTGCGGGCGCAACCGATGATTCGGGAATTCGGGGTCATCGTCTTCGCGGAACAGACGGCGATACTGCACCTTTTCATCGGCCGTGCCCATCTTTTGCGCGGTCGTCCAGCCGATATCGTAAATCAGCAGCGGCTCGTGATCGTTGTAACGCCGGCCTTGCAACAGCAGCTTGATCCCTTCTTTCACCCAGCGGTAGCGGTCGTGATAGTCGTCCCACTCGACGGAAATGTTGTACGAAACGTTCCAGGCCTGGTGTCGCCAAAAGGTGAGGAAGTGCGGTTCGAGCTTCGTGAGTTGATCGAGCGTGGCTTGCAAGCCGTCCCAATCTTCCTTCATCTGCGACGTCTTGGCCTTCTCCCAGAGCATGACGACTGCGACGCCGCGCAAGCCGAGCGTTGCCAGTTTGATCGTCTCACCGGCCGGATCGACCTCACCCAGGCTCGCCTCGCTGATCTTGTACTTTTCGCGCAATTGGGCCAACTTGCCGGCACCGACCGCTTGGTTCGCCGCACCGACCGAAGCCGGCTGGCTGTAGTACGACAGCGGGATCAGTAACAGGCCGATGCAAAGGATGTAGATCACTTTGCGTATGAATGACCGGCGGTTCATCGCGCCACCTCGCGCATCTTGAAGAAGAGGAATCCGAGAATGAGCACGGGAACCAGAAAGCCCAAACTCATCGTGGCATGAATCGACAGCACATCGAGCGGAATGTTGTATCCGTCGGCCACATAATCGACGTCACTCAGCGAGCTCAAGTCGGGCAGGAGTTTGGCCATGATCCAGAGCGGAATTCGCAACAGCTTGTCGGCCCAGATCGCCGTTATCGTCGTGACGTTCTTCTCCAACTCCGACATCAGGTTTGACTGAGTGACGATTCGATACGTAGCTTCCAAGGGGCCGCCGCCGAATGCCTGGTTGGTAGCCAGGCTTTCCAAAAAGCCGACAAAGTAGCCGCCTACCATCGTGCCCACAGTGGCAAGCATCGCGATCGGACCGTTCAAGAACGTGCTCCACATCACGCCGAATGTCGTGATCAGCACCATCTGTAGCCAAATCGCAACGTACCCTTTCACGAAGTTGACCCAGGGCGTGCCTTCCCGCTTAAACAGGTACAGATCGGGCCTCGCCATGCCGAAGAACTGAGCCCGTTCCAGGCAGCCGATGATCACGTCCAACTGCCCGTCATCCGACACAACGTCGCGGAAAAGGTCGACCTCCTTGTCCTTGTCCTTAAACTTCAGCGGAATATTCTGCCGGTCGATGCTGAATTCCTTGCACACGAAGTTGCGCAGCAGGTAGCTTACTTTGGGATTTTGCGGGTTCCGCAACGTGATCGAGCCGGAGATGCCTTTCTCGACATCTCCCTTGAACGTTCGGAACACCCGCAGCGTCATGTCGAGATTGATGCCCTCCGGGAATTCGGCCGCGCTGAGCCCCGAAAACCGCCAAATAGCTGCCGCTTGCGAGCCACCCTCGATATAGCTGCGGTAGCCCCACTCGTTGCCCACGTTGATACCCTTATCGGTCGTGCGACCGCCGCGGTCGAGGAACGAAAGCTTGCCGTACAGGGGCACGCGGGCTTTGAGTTGATTGAGCGCCGGCCCGATCCGATATTCGGTCTGGCCGTCACGGGTAGTCGCCGTCACTTCATGGAAATGGTCCTGCGACGGTTCGGTGTACCCATGACCGTTCTCATCGAGCACGATGTGGTGGCGGTGGTTGCGAGTAAAACCCGTATCACCTTCCAACCCAGGCCGCGCTACACCACCCGGCCCCGCGGCCCGCGGTGCAAGGTCGTCGGCGGTCAACTCGTGCGTATGATCGAGGGTGCGTACGACGAAGAAATAGCTGAACAACCCCATCAGGGCGAGCAGGCCCGTCCCGACGGCGGAGAACCCGACCGCTCGCCCCAGCACGACCTCGGTTGGTCGCACAGGCTTGGTCACGATCGTGTAGATCGTCTTGTTCTGGATGTCGCTGGGAAGGCTGAAGGAACTCAGCACCAGTGCCATGAACAGGATCAGATAGGTCGTGGCTGTCAGCACAAAACTCAGATAGAGTTCGGCCGGGTCGGTCGTGCCCGGATTCAGAAACCAGCCGGCGAACAGCAAAATGACGATAAATACGATGAAGGCGGCCAAGACGCGGCGGCGGATCGACTCCTGCACGGCCAGCCGCGCCAGCGCAAACACGCGCCGAGGCGAGGTATGAGTGAGATCCCCGACCAGGCCGACCAGCGTCCTAAAGATCAGGTCGCCCGCCTTCATCGGTCCGTAGCGAATGGACGAAAAGACCCAGGCGATCAAAAGGCCGCCCAGGATGACGCCGGTCATCGTGATCAGCCAGATCCAAAAGGCTCCGGGCGACACGCCGGCGGAGAACAGCCACTCGAGGTACGGAGGATATTGGTTTTCCAGGACCATAAGTCAGAGCGATTCAGGGTGAGGGATGAACGACGAAGAAAAGGTCTTTCACCCTTCCACGCGCGCCCGCCGACCGGGCCGGGCTTCGCTGTCTTGCACGATGCTGAGGAACAGCTCTTCCAGCGTGCTGGTGGGATTGTCCATAGAGACCAGGTTTCCGCTGTGCCGGGCAATGACCGCCTTGATCTCCTCCTTAGCGGCGTCGCTGAGGCCCGAGGCCCGAATTTCGGTCACATCGCGGATCTTGAGCAGACTGTCGACGCGTCCCAATTCCTTGAGCTCGCCCTGGTGCAAGATGGCGATGCGATCGCAGACGTCTTGTACATCCGCCAGCAAGTGGCTGCACATCAAGACGGTTTTCCCCTTCTCGCGGAGGTCGATGATCAGGTCTTTCATTTCGCGGCACCCGATCGGATCGAGACCGGTTGTCGGCTCGTCGAGCACGATCAACTCGGGGTCGTTGATGAGGGCCTGGGCCAGACCGATGCGCCGCGTCATGCCCTTCGAATACTCCTTGAGCTGCCGACGCTTGGCCCAATCGAGCTTGACCAGATGGATCAGATCGGCGATCCGCTGCCGGCGTACACTGGCCGGCATGTCGAAGAGGCGGCCGTAAAAATCGAGCGTTTCCTCGGCGTTCAAGAACCGATACAGATACGACTCTTCGGGCAGGTAACCGATACGTTCGTTCTTCGTGACGTCGCTGGCGTCTTTTCCGAACACGAGGGCCTGACCGCTGGTCGGAAAGAGCAGGCCCAGCAGGAGCTTGATGGTCGTCGTCTTGCCAGAGCCGTTGGGACCCAACAGGCCGAAGATTTCACCGCGGCGCACTTCCAGGTCGAGGGCCTTGAGGGCACGCACTTTTTGCCGGCCCCAGAAATCTCGATAGACCTTCGAGAGATTACGGGTTTCTATAATGACGTCGGTTTGCGGCTGGGCTGCCGCGGAGGCTGCGGGGTCGAGGACGGCCTGCGATGCCATGAATGACTGCCTTCAGTTAAATGAAACCACGAATTGCATGTCTTACGCAGACTTCGCGGCCTGGGTTCGCGCAAACTTTTCCCGCAAACCGGCAAACCGAGCGAGCTTGTGCCGGTCTGGCCAGGGTCCGCCACCACGAGGCGCAAGGCTAGACGGGGGCGCCGGCCACGGCGCCGATGCTTTGACCGCGGTCTGAGTTTGCCCGCCGGATGAATAAATCGCCTGCCAACGGACAAGAGACCACTATAAAACGCCCACCCGCCCGTTTCAAGCGACTTGCAGCCGCCAGCAGCCGCCAGGCATCTACTTCCAGACGGCAGCGGCGAGAATGATGCCGGCACGATTTGCCCTTGAGCGCTCCACCAAACCCGCTACGATTATTTGGAGGTTGTCCGTGACCGTCTCGGCACCTCGGGAAAACGCGCCTCGATTGTTTTGGCAATCGCTGTCGTTCGCGCGCGAGCAGACCGCGATTCGCCCGACCACCGCCTCCTTAGCTCAATCGGTTAGAGCATCTGACTCTTAATGAGCGTCTCTGGAGGCGTTTTTCTCGTGTTTTCTAGGCTTTTTTCGCGTTTCCACGCCCGCGATCCACTTCCAGATATTGCGGTATTTTCCGAGGTTTTTCACGGACTTGACACTTTAGTAGATCACGAAGTAGATCAACGATCGCGGCGCAGGCTCGAATATCCTGCAGGCTGCAAGGAATCAAAACTATGCGTCCTTATTCCGCCGATAGGAGGTGGCCATGAGGTTGATCCTACGTGAGGTTCGCAATGCCGGTGCCTGTTCATCGCGTCCAAGTTCCTTTTTGCGGTGCATCGGCTAGGAGTTCTGGGGTCAGCGATCATAACGCGCGGAAAGGCAAGTGGAATCTGGAAGCCCGAGGATTCCGAAAAGCATCTTTATCTGCCTGCCAGGAGCGCGCGCAGATACGGCTAAATGCGGCCGGTAGCGGATGATGGTTCCAATAAGGGCGTCCGGCTACAGCCAACAACCCAGAAAGATAATCAAGGCGCCGGCAGCAAGGGCGGCCACAACGATAAAGTCTGTGCTGCTCGATCGGCCACTGGTATCGCGTCGCATGGTAAGTGTCTCCGTTAGGCGGAAAGAAACGGAACGTGTTGGGGCGCCGGGCAACCGCACGCGGACCGAGGGGCCTCGCGATTATCAATCGACAGAGGGCGCAGCCGGTCGCGCGGCCATAATGCCACTAGCGCTCGAACGTTGACGACACGCAGTTAGAGCGCGCGTCGCTGGCTGATCGCCAAGAGAAGAACGCTGCGCCGCTCACAGAGAGCGATTGAGCGATCGATGACGCGCAGACAAAAATCAGACAACAAAGGAGCGAATTGGGCCGGGCGCATTCCAGCGCCGCGCATCCGTGGAAATTTTGCCCCACGACGGTCCCGAGGTTTCACGAGATGAAAGGCAATTCTCCTCTGATATCTCCACATTGAGTCGGGACACCACGATTTGCGCGAAATCCGTTCGTGGATACGAAACCAACAGCTTGCCAGCAGGTCAAGATACTCTTGCCGCGTTGCAAAGTACCGCCCAAGAAAGGGTTCGAATCGGCTTCCAATTGCATTAAGCATGGCTATGGCCCAGTAATCCACCGTCCCGCCAGTCGTTGCCACAATTTTAAGATCGTCGTCAAGTCCCCACAACGTGGAAAGTTAGCCGCCGTCCGCCAAGCATCGGCGCCGCCCAAGGCCGCGGCTAGATGCCGAAGCTTTAAAGCCCAGCTTCCTTCAACAATGTCGAGAGTGGCACTTTGAGCGCCCCGGCAACCTTGGTCATCGTGTCGAGCGTGAGGTTCTGCTCGCCGCGCTCGATGAACCCGACATAGCTGCGGTGCATCCCCGCCACATCGGCGAACACGTCCTGGCTGAGCTTCAGGTTTTCCCTCCGGCGGCGTATGGCCTGCCCTAGCCTGACGGCTTCGGGGGAGTGCGGTTTCTTCTTGGCCATGCCGAGAGCTTGCCATCTTGCGATCCGTAACGCGACTATCTATAACAAGGCTATCTATAGATATCGTGTTCCCAAGGGGCGCTTCTGAGGTGTCCCGGCACGCGATCTACGTGCCGAGGAACCTACGAGATGAACGCCAAAATCGTCGGGGGAGTGTTGGGGGGCGTTGCCCTTTTGATCGCCGGGGTCATGGTCTGCATCGCCCTCAGTGCGGCGATGGATGCCGGGATAGCCCGGCAGCAGGTCGACCAGGTGAACACCGGCTGGACGAAGGTGGTTAACGATATGAGCGGGGCATCTCAGGTCGCAGAAAACCAGATCGGGGGCGTCGAAACGAAAGCCGCAGTGTTCGGCGTCGGGGCATTGCTGATGGGGGGCGCGGGCGTCGTCTTCATCGCGGGGGGATTTCTGATCGGGAAGAGGGCCTGAACAATGAAGGGTAAAATCTTGATGGCGGCTGGGGCATTACTCGTAGTCGGCGCGGCGATGATGTTCGGCAATGCTTCTTGGCGTGGTCTGGACGGGACGTGGTGGGCCGTCGCGGGGATAAGAGATGGGGTGGCCATTCACATGGAAGACGGTGACTTGCGCCTTACATTCGACGGTTATAAAATGACCTCGGTCGAAACACTTGGAGAGGGGAGGTTTTCACCGCCAAAAGTGTTTACGGTGATGGTGGACAAGAAGGCCAAGACCATCGACATCCCCGACGACGACAGGCGCGGACTGGGAATCTACAAGCTGGAGGGCGACACCCTGACGCTTTGCGTCAATGAAGAGGGGGAGCGCCCAACCAAATTCGAGTCGATCAAAGGCTCGAAAAACATGCTCCTCGTGCTCAAGAGGAAATAAGGAAAAAGGCTGGCCTGGTCATGATGGCCCTGTCATCACCTGCGGGCACCTGATGATGGCCGTCAGGTGTCTTTTTCTTGCGCCAAGGAGAGGGCGGTCCGCATCAGGGTATCCTGCAGGTGATTCTCCCCGTCAGGCAGCCTGGTCGCCAGATGCCTTTGGGCCATCAAGACGTGCCGTAGGGCTACGCTCGGCCTGAGCCTGGCCTTGGAATGTGTCATGGGAAGTGCCTTTACTTGCAGCGGTTCAGCCTCACGGGCGGCCGCCGAGCGAAAGCGAAGCTGGGCGGCAAAAACTTCTCGCGTCAGCGAATGCCATCGCCGCCCGGCAAGCGGGTCACAGGGGCAGCGCGCAGGCGAGCTGGGGTCCCGTGGGGATTAACCCCAATACCGTTCAATTGATCTAAGAGAATTCGCAGCCTCCTGCGACGATGGGGATGTCATAAGTCCCACGTAGCAAGGAGGCTGCGATGAGTGTGATCGACAAGGATGCCGATGTCGCCGTGCGGTGGTCGACAGC
>DASZTS010000030.1:0-1696 GCA_035547915.1 Pirellulales bacterium
GGGCTTGCTCGGGTTTATTACGCCGATGAGTCACAACTTCTGCGAGAGCTGCAACCGCGTGCGGCTGACGGCGACGGGGCAGCTCTACCTGTGCCTGGGGCAGGACGACATGGTGGATCTGCGGGCGGTGCTGCGCGGCGGCAGCGACGAAACGCTCGATGCGGCGCTGGACCGCGCCATGCTGATCAAGCCCAAGGGCCACGATTTCGTACTGGACCGCGACCACACGGGGCCGGCATTGGCGCGCCACATGAACGTGACGGGAGGTTAGCGCCGCTTCGGCCTGGGCTTCGCCTTGACCGGCCGCAGACGAAGGCGCGGGTGTGTCCCCTCGGCTGAGAGCTCAAGCGTGCTCATGCTCCGTACGAGATCACTGAGCTTCTTGAAACCGTAGCTGCGCGGATCGAAATCAGGAGCCAGATTGGCAAGCCGGGTTCCTACACCTCCCAGCGATACCCAGCCGTCGTTGCTTTCGGCCTCGGAAATGATGTTGCCGATCGTCGTTTCAAGCCGATCCAGTTTGCCGGATTCTGTGGCACGGGCCGAACTGCTTGACGGAGCGGCCATCAGGTTTTCGGTATAGATGAAGCGGCTACAGGCCTGCCGGAAGCTTTCGGGCGTCTTTCGTTCGCCGAAACCGTAGACCGCCACCCCCTGCTCACGCAACCGCGAGGCGAGGCGGGTGAAGTCGCTGTCGGACGACACTAGACAAAAGCCGTCGTAGAGCCCGGTATGGAGCAGGTCCATGGCCTCGATGACAAGTGTGATGTCGGACGCATTCTTGCCGGTTGTATTGGCGAATTGCTGCTTGGGGACGATGGCGTGCTCGACCAAGACCGAGGCCCACGTTTTCGACCGAGCGCTCGAGAAATCGCCGTAGATCCAGCGCACTACCGCCTCGCCTATTTTGGCGACCTCAGCGAACAGACCGGGCGCAATCTTTGCCGATGTGTTGTCGGCATCGATCAGGACAGCGAGGCGCGGCGAGCGATCAGCCATCACGCTACTTGTCGTCGTCGGCGACCGAGACGAATTCCAGCGGCAGGGCGGTGGTGTATTTGATCTGGCCCATGGCGAAGGACGAGCTGACGTCGGTGAGCGCGATGCGGGCGATCAGCTTCTTGTAGAAGGCGTCGTAGGCGCCGATGTCGGGCACCACCACCCGCAGCAGGTAATCGACCTCGCCGCTCATGCGGTAGAACTCGACCACCTCGGTGAAGTCGTCGACCACGGCGGCGAATTTCCGCATCCAGGCTTCGTTGTGCTCGTTGGTGCGGATCGAGACGAAGACGGTGACGCCGGCGTTGATCTTGACCGGATCCAGCACCGCCACGCGGCCCTTGATGACCCCGTCCTCCTCCATCTTCTGGATGCGCCGCCAGCAGGGGGTGGTGGAGAGGCCGACCTTGCGGCCGATTTCGGCGACGGGCGTGGTGGCGTCCTTCTGGAGCAGCGCCAGAATCTTACGGTCGATCTTGTCCAAAGCGGTGTCCGCCCCCGGAAGAAATCAGATTTCGACAATTAGGTCGAATTGGCGCGACAGCGCAAAGCTGGGCCCGAAAGACGGCAGTCAACGCAAATTTCTTGCCCCTGTCAACTCCCTGAACCAGCTCCATAGACGGTCGAAAAGCGATGGAGAATCATCGGCTTGCGTGCCGTTTCCGGCGTGCTCCTGGCGCCACAGCTGTGGCTGAGT
>DASZTS010000031.1:0-25253 GCA_035547915.1 Pirellulales bacterium
CCGGAACAGCGTGTGGTAGTTTGTCCCTCGCACTTCCCAGCCCACCTAACTTCCGGTGGAAGCGCCAAAAATTACGCTAACTCTCCGATTGACACGCGCCGGGCGACCTGCTCCGCGCGCAATTCCCCTTATGCACCCCCCAGCAAGCGCCGTCGGATATCTCCGTTGGCGCGATGTTCAGCGCATGGGATAATAGAGGGAGCGCTGTTGTCGCGGTGGTTGGTTCAGCAGGGTGCTGGTGTAAAAAGTGCGATTCTTGCTACTTCCAGGCAGCCAAAATCACCCCCTGACAAACTTCGGGGAAGTATCTCAATTTTATGGTTGCCCTGCGGGGCCTGCCTGTTTGATAACGATTCCGTAAGAATCGATCGCCGATCCTGGCGGAACTGTAAGCCTTCCGCACCATTTCACAGAAAATTTATCTTAAGCCAAATTTACGACTATCGTGTCGTGTAATACAATTCGGCTTATGTGGGTCACCTGCAATGCGCACGCTATCTCGTCGCGAGGTAGAACCGGCCGACGGATCCAGTCGCCCGCCTGCTTGGGCCGGTGGCGGTACGGCTGTTGGTGGTTACCCTCTTCTATGCCGGCTTGCGAGCGCTAAGAGAAGATGTGCGTGGACGTCTTCTTCCTTCCCCCCTTCGGCCCACGCTGAGTGATCCAAACCGGAACTGAGAGGCAATCAAAGGCGAAAAATGAAAGTTTCACCGATTCGGACCACCCTGGCGGCGATGATCTGTCTCTCCGTGCCCGCGTGTAGCGCGCACAAGGAAGAGCACCACCAGGAAGCTCACACGATTGTGGCCACGTATCCGCAGTCGCAGGAGGTTACGCTCACCCAGCCGTATGTCTGCCAGATCCACTCGCAGCGCCACATCCGGGTGCGTGCCTTGGAGATGGGCTACCTCGAGCAGATCACGGTCAAGGAAGGTCAGCAGGTGAAGGAAGGCGACCTGCTGTTCAAGGTCATCCCCATCCTCTATCAGAAGAAGGCCGAGGCTGAGATCGCCGAGGCCAAGCTCGCCGAGTTGGAATACAAGTACACCAAGAAGCTGTGGGAAGACAAAGTCGTCTCGCAGAACGAAGTGTTGCTGCTCCAGGCCAAGTGGACCCGGGCCCAAGCCAAGGCCGAGTTGGCCACGGCCGAATTGAACTTCGCCACGGTCAAGGCGCCGTTCGACGGCATCATCGATCGCCTGCACCACCAGCACGGCAGCCTGGTCGAAGAGGGCGAGGTTCTCACGACCATGTCGGATAACAGCGTGATGTGGGTCTACTTCAATGTGCCCGAGAAGCGTTATCTCGAATACATGGCCAACCTGAAACAGAATCAGGAGCTGAAGATCGAACTCGTGCTGGCCAACGGCAACAAGTTTGACCATCTCGGCAAGATGGTCTGGGACGGCACCTCGTGGAAGGCCGGTGCCATCGAAGCCGACTTCAACAACGAGACGGGCAACATCCCCTTCCGCGCCGATTTCTCGAACCCGAACCGCCTGCTGCGTCACGGTCAGACCGGCACCGTCTTGATCAGCAAGGTGCAGAAGGACGCGGTCGTCATTCCGCAACGGGCTACGTTCGAAGTGCTCGCCAAGCGATACGTCTACGTCATCGACGACGACAACGTGGCGCATCAGCGCGAGATCATGATCGACAACGAATTGGAGGACATCTTCGTCCTCAAGAGCGGACTTGAAGTGTCGGAGAAGATCGTTCTCGAGGGGATCCGGCAGATTCGTGACGGCGACAAAGTGGAATACGAGGATCGTAAGCCCGAGGAGGTCGTCGCCAACTTGAAATACCACGCGGAATAGCAGCCGCCGGTACTGACGTACGGAAACGAACCGGACCGTGGTCGGAGAGGGGACGCGCCCTTCACCTCGGCTGGCAACCAACGGATTTAGCGCAATCGTCCGGGGCGCCGGTCGCCTTTCAGGACAGAGGCTTTCAGCATTATGTTCGCGAAGTTCCTCCAAAGACCGGCGTTGGCGATCGTCATCTCGATCATCATCTTGTTCTTGGGCGGGTTGTCGATCAAGACGCTGCCCATCTCGCAGTTCCCCAACGTCGCGCCGCCGGCCGTGATGGTCACGGTCGCCTATCCCGGCGCCAGCGCCAACGTGTTGGTCGACTCGGTGTTGATCATCTTGGAGCAGGCGATCAACGGCGTGCCGGACATGCGGTACATGGTCTCCGCCGCCACCAGCGCCGGTGAAGCGACGATCATGATCATCTTCGAGCCGGGCACAGACCCCAACGTGGCGGTCTTGAACGTGCAGAACCGCATCCAGACCGTGAAGCAACGGCTTCCGCCCCTGGTGGAGTTGGAAGGCATCATCGTCATGCAGTCGATGACGAGCATGTTGATGTACGTCAACATCTACAGCCTCGACCCCAACCACGACCAGAACTTCTGCTACAACTACGCCTTCGTCGACATCTTGCCGGAGATCAAGCGCATCCACGGCATCGGCATGGCCTACATTCTGGGCAGCCGCCAATACGCGATGCGTATCTGGCTCGATATAGATCGAATGCGTGCCTACAACCTGTCTGCCCAAGATGTGATGGAGATGTTGGGCAAACAGAGCATGATCGGTTCGCCCGGACGTTTCGGCCAGGCGACCGGCAGAAGGTCGCAAACGATCGAGTACGTGCTCACCTGGGTGGGACGTTACAACCGGCCGGAGCAGTACGAAAACATCATCTTGAAGGCTAACCCGAACGGCGAGGTGCTGAAGCTCAGAGACGTGGCCGAAGTCGATATGAGCGCCTCGTACTTCAACATCTACTCCGACATCGACGGCCATCCCTCGGCGGCCGTCGTGCTCAAGCAACTCCCCGGCACCAATGCCGCCGTCGTCATCGAAGAGGTGAAGGAGAAGCTCAATGAACTCAAGGAGACGCGCTTCCCGCCGGGCATGACGTATGAGGTCAGCTACGACGTTTCCAGCTTCTTGGAAGCCTCCATCCACCAGGTGCTCCACACCCTGTTGGAAGCCTTCGTGTTGGTCTCGCTGGTGGTGTTCCTCTTCCTAGGCGATTGGCGTTCGACGCTGATTCCCACGCTGGCCGTGCCGGTATCGTTGATCGGTACCTTCTTCTTCCTCCAGATTCTCGGCCTTTCGATCAACCTGATCACGCTCTTCGCCTTGGTCTTGGCGATCGGCGTGGTGGTCGACGACGCCATCGTGGTGGTCGAAGCGGTGCACGCCAAGATGCACGAAAAACACCTCTCGCCCTATCGCGCGACCAAGGAAGTTATCAACGAGATCAGCGGCGCCATCATCGCCATCACGCTGGTGATGACGGCGGTGTTCGTTCCGGTGACGTTCATGACCGGTCCGGTGGGTACCTTCTACCGGCAGTTCGGCATCACGATGGCCACGTCCATCGTGCTCTCCGGCGTGGTGGCCCTGACGCTGACGCCGGTCCTCTGCGCCCTGATTCTCAAGCCTCACACGGGCGCGAAGAAGCGCGGGCCGCTGGGGCTGCTCCTGCATGTCTTCGACCGCGGCGTCGAGAAGGTCACGGGCGGTTACGCTGCCTTCCTCCGTCCGGTGGTAAGCCTGCGTCTGATCACGATGCTCGTCATCGCGGGCTTCGGTGTTGGCATTTTCCTGGTGAACACGCAGCTTCCGTCGGGCTTCATTCCGCTCGAAGACCAGGGCATGATCTACGGGATTATCCAGACGCCGCCCGGCTCGACGATCGAGTACACCAACTCCAAGTCGCACGAGCTCCAGGATATCGCGAAGAAGATCGATGGGGTCAACTCGGTTTCGTCGTTGGCCGGTTACGAGGTGTTGACGGAGGGCCGCGGCTCAAACGCCGGAACGTGCCTCATCAACTTGAAGCCCTGGGCCGAGCGCAAGATGACCTCGAAGCAGATCATCCAGGTGCTCGAGCACGAAGGCCGCGCCATCTCTAACGTGAAGCTCGAATTCTTCGAGCCGCCCGCCGTTCCTGGGTTCGGTGCGGCCGGTGGTTTCTCCATTCGTGTTCTCGATAGGACGAACACGATGGACTACCTGGCGCTCGGCGAAGTGACCGAGACGTTCCTGGAGGAATTGGGGAAGCGCAAGGAAGTGAAGGGCCTCTTCACGTTCTTCGCCAGCAACTATCCGCAGTACGACATCGTCATCAACAATGACGTGGCCATGCAGAAGGGCGTGACGATCTTCGACGCGCTCGACACCCTCTCCACCCTCGTGGGCAGCACGTGGCAGCAAGGCTTCGTCCGCTTCGGCCAATTCTACAAGGTCTTCGTGCAGGCCAAGCCCCAGTTCCGGCGCTACCCCGACGATCTGGAAAACATCTTCGTCAAGAACGATAAGGGTGACATGGTCCCGTTGTCGTCGTTCATGACGCTGAAGCAGCAGCAGGGCTTGAACGAGATCAACCGTTATAACCTGTATCCCTCGGCCGCCATCCAAGGCGCGCCGGCCCCCGGTTACAGCAGCGGCGAAGCCCTCGCGGCGATCCAGCAGGTCGCCAAAGACACGCTCCCTAACGGTTACGGCCTCGGTTACGAAGCCCTCACCTTCGACGAAGCGAAGAAAGGTAACACGGCGATCTTCATCTTCTTGATCGTCGTCACGTTCGTCTATCTGGTGCTCGTCGGCCAATACGAGAGCTTCATCCTGCCGCTGGCCGTGATCCTGTCGCTGCCGGTGGGTATCTTCGGCTCCTTCCTGTTCCTGCAAGCCAGCGGTCTGGCCAACGATGTGTACGCCCAGATCAGCTTGGTCATGTTGGTCGGTCTCTTGGGCAAGAACGCGATTCTGATCGTCGAATTCGCGGTGCAGCGACGCCATGAGGGTGTGAGCATCAAGGACGCGGCCATCGAAGGCGGCAAGTTGCGCTTCCGGCCCATTCTGATGACCTCGTTCGCCTTCATCGCCGGTCTGGTGCCTTTGATCCGTGCCAGCGGTCCCGGCGCCATCGGAAACCGCACGATCGGTACCGCCGCCGTCGGCGGGATGCTCCTGGGTACCGTCATCGGCGTGTTGATCATTCCCGGCCTCTATTACTTGTTCGCACGGCTTGCCGGCGACGGCAAACTCCTCAAGGACGAGACGGCGGAACCTCTCAGTGAGGGACACGGCGACGAACACGGTGCGAACGGCCACCACGGGAACGGCCATCACGGGAACGGCCACGGCAACGGCACCCACGGCAATGGCAGTCACTCCGACGAACACGCGATCGGGCACGACACGGCGTAGCCAGCACGTCGTCGCGACAGGCACGTTAGACACGCGGTGTGCGTTAGACGCGGCGCCTTTCTCTATCGAGGCGCATGCGGAAAGCCGTTCGGGCAACCTCGCGAAGCGGGTGGCCCCTTCACAGGCGGCTTGCTCGGCCGTGCGCTCTTCTTCCAAACGCCAGCCCCCGGCTTGTTAGGTTTCGATTAGGCCACAGTTCGGATTTCTCCCTGGCAGATGGCAGCGGATCCGGGGGCGCGACAAAACCCTCCGGATTTTGTTTTGAAGTGGCTGGTATCCGCGTTAAACTCCCCCTTGCGGGTGTGCGGGCACTGCCGAAATCTATGTATCAGTTTTGGCGGCCGCGGATGGTTTCTCCAACGCTGGAAGTGCCACCATGGGTCTGTTTCGCGCTTGGTTGACGCGCCTAGGTCGTCTTTGGTCCGCCGATGGTTGGCAGACGTTGCGAGTGCGGCGAGGTCGCCGCGGCGGACTATGGTTTTCGCGCAGCCGTCCGCCCAAGTCTCTTCGTGCGCGCGACATGTACCGGGAGTCGGCTAGCTGGCCGTTTGAGCGGCTGGAGCCGATCGCGTTGTTGGCCACCGATACGTGGATCGGCGGGTCGGGCAACTGGACGACCGGGACTGATTGGAGCAACGGCGCCGCGCCTGGCACGGGCGACACCGCGGTCATCGGCAACAACGCCACCGTCACGCTGTCGAGTTCCGGCACAACCACCATTACGTCGCTGACCGTGAACGCGGGGGCAACGCTCGTCATCGCCGGCCCTGCCGACCTAGCGGTGACTGCCGGGGCGACGGACAACGGCACCCTCGACGTCGCACCCGTGGCCACCCTCGGTGTCACCGGCAGCATCACCGTGGGGCTGGCGACCTCCAGTCCACAGGCATTACTCACGGCCGATGGTTTGGTGTCCGCCTCCACCGGCGTCATGGTCAACACGTTCGGCGAACTGGACGGAGCGGGTACGGTCGCGGCGAACGTGACCAACAACGGTCATGTCACGCCCGGCGGCACCGGCACGAGCGGCACTTTGTCGATCAACGGCAACTACACGCAAAGCAGTGGAGGCACGCTCGACATCGACTTGGGCGGCCCCGTCAGCGGGACGCAGTACGACCACCTGGCGATCAGCGGCACTGCCAGCGTGAACGGTACGTTCAATTCGCGGCTGATCGACAGCTTTACACCAACCCCGCCGCAAAATTTCATTCCGCTGACCTACAGCTCGTTAACGGGGTCGTTTTCGACGACGAATCTCCAAAGCGCCGTCGGCGTGGCCTTATCGTCGAGCGCCGGCGCGACGAGCTACACCATCAATACCCAGGCCACGACCACCGACATCTTCACCGGCGGCCACGGCATGGTGGGCGGTCTGCCCGATTGGAGCGATCCGTTGAATTGGAGCACCGGCCAGGTGCCGACCAGCACGACCGATGCCATTATTCCCGCCAGCTTTGCCTCAACGGGCGTGGAGATCGCCCAGAACACCCAATCGAACCCGTCGTGGTACACCGTGAACAGCGTCATGAGTTCCGCGCCGATCGAGTTGGAGAATGCCGGCAAGCTGTTCCTCAGCGCGCCCTCCACGCTCACCAATCTCAGCGTCGATACGGGCAGCTTCACCGATGCGTCGAACGTGAGTGTGTCGGGCGCGCTGAGCTGGACCAGCGGCCTCATCGGCGGCATCGGCACTCTCACGGTCGGCAACAGTGGATCGATTCTTACGGGTACGAGCGGTACCAAGACCCTCAACATGGGCGTCGTCAGCCAAGGCATCACCACGGCCACGGCCGGGTTCTCGAGCAGTACTGCGATACCCGCCGTGTTCGTCAACCAGGGCGCGTTCACGACGGCAGGCACCTTCTTCGGTACCGCGTTCGACAATCAGAACGGAGCCACGTTCAACGTGAGTGGCAGCAGTACCTTCTCGGATATGTTCAGCAATGAAGGCACGCTGAACTTCACTTCCGGCTCGACCGCTATGGAGGGCGGCACCGACAGCAGCGGCGCCTACAGCATCAGTACCGGAGCGACGCTGACCATCGGATACGGGGGCACGAATGTCATGACCACGACGGCCACGCTCGCCGATTCCGGGAGCATGACCTTCTACAACAGCCCGACCACCGTCCAGGGCAGCATCACGGTCAATTCGGGCGCGACCTTCACAGCACAACTCGGCACCTTCGCGTTAACTTCCACATCGTCGCTCACCGGAGCGGGCTCGGTCTCTTTTCAAGGCGGCGACCCGGCAACGATCGACGGCACGTACAACATTTCCGGCAGCACGAGTCTCAGCACCTACGGTTTCACCGCCGTGACGTTCAACGCCGACGCCAATCTGGTCAGTCTGGGCAACACCGTGACCGTCTCCGCGGGCACCCTCACGCTGAATACAACTCCGGTCAACGACATAAACGCGCTCGTCGTGAACGGCGGCACGCTGAACGGTACGGGGAGCCTGACGATCATGGGCACGGGCTCGACCTGGTCGAGCGGCACGGTGGGCGGCTCGAACGCCATCGACATCACTTCCTTGGGGCAAGTGACCATCAGCGGCGGAGTGACTCTCGGACAGATCATGAATCAGGGCACGGTGACGTGGACGGGCGGCAACGTGTCGGGCGGGACGTTCACCAACGAAAACGGTGCCACCTTTTACGCGCAACCGACCACCAACGCGAACTTCACGACGGGGTTCACCAATCAAACGACCGGGGCATTGATCGGTCAGTCAGCCAGCGCCGTGATCGCCACGTTCGGCAATTTCAACAATGGGGGAACGGTCACTGGCACTTCCGGTACGTTGGACTTCAACGGCGTCAGTTTCAACAACACCGGTGTCATCACGGCCAATGGGGCGACCGTCGTGGTCGATCCCACGAGCGGAACGACGTTCGCCAATTATTCCGCCAGCAACGGTGGCACGCTGACGGGCGGTGAATGGGACGTGCTCAACGGCGGCATCTTACGCTTGGCCACGGGAAGCACCGCCGACAGCGTCGGCGACGACGCGGCCATCATCTCGGTCGAGGATTCTTCTTCGCACATCTATGCCGGCACCAGTGGCACCACCGATGCGCTGGTCCATCTGGCTGCCATCGCCTCCGGTGGCACGCTCACCATCAACAACACCGCCTACGCGATCGCACCAACTGGCGGCACGCTGACGAACGACGGCAACCTGAACGCCAACGGCACGATCAGCGGCAACGTGACCAACGCGGGGACTATCTCCCCCGGCGGCTCCGGCACCATCGCCACCTTGACCATCAGCGGCAACTATTCGCAAAACGCGTTTGGGGCCGTCGTCATCGACATCGGCGGACCGAACCCCGGAACGGGTTACGACCAACTCGTCGTGAACGGCACCGGATCACGCACGGTGGACGGGGGAGTTAGCTTCGATGTGCTCGGCGGTTATAGTCCGCCGATCGGCGCGACTTATGTTCCCATCAGCTCGCCTAACGCGACCGTGGAAAGCGGCCGATTCGCCGAGATCACGCAGCCGGCCTCCGGCGGCGCGTCGTTGATCCCCAACTACTTGCTCACCTCGGTAATGTTCACTGCAATGCCGGTGGGCACGACCATCTGGTGGGCGGGCGGGGTCGACAGCAACTTTGCCACGGCCGGCAACTGGCAACTGGTGAGCACCGGCGCCAACGCCGTGCCGGGATCGAACGACGTTCCCTACATCAGCAGCAATGCGACGGTTACTTCGTCGGCCGCGGTCACCGTCGCAGGGCTGGGCCTCGGGCCCAACGCCACATTGACGATCAACAGCGGCAGCACGTTCACCGTTTCTTCGGGCAACTCCGCCACGCTGATAGATGACGGCACGATCAACATCGGCGATACGTCGACGAGCGGCGAATTGGCCTTGGTGGGAATCGCTGCCATCGCTCCCTCGAGCAGCAGCAACGGGATAGTGGCGATGGTACCCACCGTCAGTAACAACAACGGCGCGTCGGACGAGCTGAATTACAGCGGCGGCCTGACGATCGGAGACCGCATTTCGCTGCTCGGCGGGAATGGGTCGATCATGGGCAGCGGCGGGCTCATCAACCAGGGGGAGATCGTGGCCATCACCGCCTCCGGTCCGACGTTCACGGCCAATTTCAGCGGGGGCATGAACGAAAATTTGATGCAGGCCAGCGGCGGCGCCGACGCCGTCGTGACGGGGATCGCCCAGAACACCGGATCGTTTGCAGGACTTGGCGGCAGCGATCTCAGTATCTCGGGCACGGGATTGTCGGGCGCCAATTGGACCAATACCGGGTCGATCAGCATGACGGGCGGAGGCACGCTCACGCTCGACACCAACACGAACGATACCTGGAGCAACAGCGGCAGCATCAGCGTTACCAATTCCACGGTCGATCTGGGCGGCACCTTTCCGCAGCAAGCCCTGACCGCGGGTGGGGGCAGCTTCACCACGACCGGTAGCACCGTCAATCTGACGGGAACCCTCTCGGGAAACCTCGCTCTGGACGCTTCGACGGGAAGTTGGAATATCTTGGGCGGCACGCTGTCCATCGATGCCGCCGCCCACGGCACGTTTACCGCGAGCGGCGGCGCCACGCTCTACGCCACCGCCAGCGGTGGCACGATCTTCGGCGGTCTGCTGGCGGGAGGATACATCCTCAACAGCCCGATCGACATGCAGACCAACAGCGGCGCCACTCTCGAGGTCGACGGAGATTTGACGCTAAACACCACGCTCGACATCGGCAATTCCGCCGGGAGCACGGCCGGCACGCTCACGTTCGAGGGTGGCCAGTCGCTAAGCGCCAGTTCAGGTCAAACCGGCCAGATCGTGTTCGGGGACGGCAATAACCGATTGCTCGGCACGAATACGCTGACAATCGGCGCTAACATCACAATCAGCGGCGGTCAAGCAACGGTCGCCGCACCAAACGGGCTGACGAACAACGGCACGATCGATGCCGATACACCCGGCCTGACGTTCGTCGTTGGCGGCGCCAACGTCGGTGCTACGAACAACGGGCTCATCGAAGCGACAAACGGCGCTGACTTGTCGATCGGCCCCGCGGCGAACACCGGCACCATCAGCATCGCCAGCGGCGGCGACTTGATACTTGATCCGAGTAGTTTGTCGAGCGCCGGAACAATCCAAACGACGGCCTCGACCATCTCGCTCGAGGGCACGTTTACCCAAGCGAACCTGGCGAGCATCGTCCGCGATGCGGCCAGCACGATCTACATCGATGGCCACGGCACACTCACCGGCGGCCTGACACTGAACGACACATTGGGAACCATCGTGTTGGACCAAGGCGTCATCAGCGGCGGAACGATTTCGCAAGCCGCCGGCAGCAGCGCCACGCTGACGGTCGCCGATTTCAACGCCGGCGGCACACTCGACAACGTGACGCTGAAAACGCCCATCGATCTGTCCAGCGACCCGAATGGCGTTCGATTCAACATCACCGGCATCTTGACGCTCGACACGACTCTCCAAGTTGGCAATGCGGCCGGGACCACGCCGGGGTTCATCACGTTTTCGGGCAACGCCGCCATCGACACCGACGGCGGCGGGCAAATCGTGCTCGGTGGGGGGGGCGTGCTCGGCCGAGGGGCCGCGAACAGCCCGTTCATCTCGAGCGGGACGCTGACCATCGGTCCCGGCGTGACAATCAGCGGCGATGGTGCGATCGGCGCCGCGACCAATGTTACCATCGTCAACCAAGGCACGCTCATTGCCAGCGGTTCGACCAACGACCTCAGCATCGGATTCGGCCAGGGCGGCAGCAACAGCGGTACGATCGAAGCGACCGGCGGCGGAACGCTCGAATTCTCAGGGACCGACCTGAATAATACGGGCACTGTCGAAGCCGACGATGGCATCGTGACGGTCGACCCAGGCACCCTTGGCAACTTCTCCTCTGGCACGCTCACGGGCGGCACCTGGGAAGCCATCGCCAGCGGTGGTTCGGGCAGCGCCTTGGTCTTCGACGGCGACAACATCACCACCAATGACGCGACGATCTTGCTCGACGGCGCGTTCACCAACATCACCAACGGCACAACCAGTGCCCTGGCCGGATTGACGACCAATTCTCCGGGCGGCAGCCTGACAATCCAGAATGGCGCCGGCCTCACGGTCGCTCCGGCATTTACCAACGCAGGCAATTTGTCGGTGGGCAGCGCCCTAACGGTGCCGAGCGCCAGCACGACCGCGAACGGTATCACCAACCACTGGGTTCTCGACAATACGACGACCGACAGCGTTGGCGGCAACACCCTGACGCTCGAGGGAAGCCCTACCTATGGCTTGGGCCAGATCAACCAGGCGCTCAACCTGGCGGGCTCCAGCACACCCGCCAATTTTCAATACGCCCAGGCCGCCGCCCCGATCACCTTCGGAACCTCGGATTTTACGATCGGATTGTGGCTCAGCACCACCAACAGCGGCTACCAATCCGTCATCGGCGACCGGGCAGATCCGGCCGACGGCAACTTTGTTCAGATGCGAATGAACAACGGTGAACTGCTCGCGGAGATCGATCAGGATGGCAGCAGCACCAACTACGCCGCGATCACCACGAGCCAGACGGTGAACGACGGCGCCTTCCATTACGTCACGCTCGTGCGGCAGGGCACCACGCTGTCGGTTTACATCGACGGTGGGCTGGTTGGAACCGCGAACTCGGCCGGCGTCGCCAACCTCGATGTCAGCCACCCGTTCAATATCGGTGCCGAGCCCGCGGTGCTGACCGTACCCTCGTTCAACGGCCGGATCGACGACGTTCAGGTCTACAACGGTACCGCGCTCTCTGCGACGCAAGTCCGCGGCATTTACAGCGCGGGTGCGGGCGCGTTTACCCAGTCCGGCGGCACGACGACGTTGAACGGCACGCTCACGGTCGGGACGGGCGGTGGCAGAGTGAACATCGATGGTGGCGGGCTGACCGGTTCGGGTACGATTGATGGAAATCTGGCGACCGCCAGCGGTGGCACCGTGACGCTCGGTCCTACCGACATCATCACCATCACTGGCGGCTACATCCAGCAATCCGGCGGTGTGCTGGATGTTCCGCTCGCCGGCGACACGGCCGGCAACGGCTATGGCCAATTGGTCGTCGGCGGCAACGCCACCTTCGGCGGCACTTTGAACATCTTCACGACCGGTGGCTTCACTTCCGCGCCCGGCGATGTTTATCAACCAGTCAGGTCCGCAATTTCGGTCACCGACACGTTCGATACCATCAACGCCACGCTGGGCGACGGCGACACGCTTTTTCCCAACTATGCCGGGGCCACGATCGAACTTACGGACTTTCAGGCCGATACCTGGACCGGCAACGCCGGCGACGGCGAGTGGAACACGCCCGGCAATTGGAGCACCGGCAGTGTGCCCAACGCAACCGCGGAAGCGGTCATCGATTCTCCGTTCGACGTCTCGTTCGACTCCGGCACCGACGGCGTGGGCTACTTGAGCCTGGGGAGCGGCGCCTCGTTGCTGGTCGACGGCGGCGCCCAGCTTACCGCCAGCGATGGGGCGTCGATCGCCGGCGCGTTGGTGACGAGCGGGGCCGGAACCGCGGTCATGCTGACCGGCCCCCTCACCAACGACGGTGACCTGCTGGCCAGTAACTCGAGCACGTTGACCCTCAGAGCTAGCTCTGGGAATTTCGACCCGAGCTCACGCACGCTCACAGGAGGGAAGTGGGGCGCGAGCGGCGGCGGCACGCTCATTCTCAAGAATTGGGACATCGCGACCAACGACGCCACCCTATCGGTCGACGGGGCGGGTTCGGCCATCAACGATGACCTCACCGGCGATAACGCTCTGGCGGGGCTCTCCGACAACGCCAGCGGAGGCAGCCTCACGATCCAAAACGGCTACGTTTTACAAACGAGCTCCTCGACTCTGACGAACGAGGGCTCGGTAACCATCGGCGCCGGAAGCACGCTCTCCGGGCCGGCCGCCGGATTTGACTATCA
Source organism: Pirellulales bacterium (assembly GCA_035547915.1). GTDB lineage: Bacteria > Planctomycetota > Planctomycetia > Pirellulales > JAICIG01 > DASSFG01. The sequence goes on from DASZTS010000031.1 coordinate 13,203, forward strand.
GCAGAACAGCGGCATAACCACGCTGGCAGGCGGCACGCTCGGCTCTTCCGCGACGAACGACGATACGGTTATCTTGGGCGGTATGCTCTCAGGCAACGGCACGGTGGCCAGCGGATTGTTCAACGGCGGCACGCTCTCGCCGGGTGTCTCGGGCATGCTTGCGGTCACGGGAAACGTGACGCTCGGCGCGGGCGGCTCCCTCGACTTCACGCTCGATGGCACGCGCGCGGGCATCGATTATGGCGTGCTCGATCTGGAAACCAAGTCCAACAGCCTCTCGGGAACCGTCAACGTTACGACAGCGAACGGCTACTCTCCCGGACCCAGCGACACCTATGAGCCGCTGGACTTTGGTTCCGCGGGTGGGGGCTTCTCTTCGGTCAACGTGCCCAGCGGGATGACTTCCCTCGTGTTGCCACACGCCTTGTTGGTGGCACCCACGGGAACGACGACGTACACGGTGACGAGCACCGCCGACAGCGGCGCCGGGAGCTTGCGGCAAGCCATTACAGACGCCGACGGCGCCAACAGCCCGATGGATTTTATCGAGTTTGACATTCCCACCAGCGACCCCGGATACAACGCCACCACCGGCGTGTGGACGATCACGCCCAACGACATCGGCGGCGGAATCTCGTTGCCCCTCATCACCAGCCCTGTCGTGCTCGACGGTTGGAGCCAGGGAGGTGCGGGATACTCCGGGGCGCCGCTCATCGAGATGGACGGCGTTGACGCCCACGACCCGACCATCGGCTCGTTCGGTTTCAACATCCAGGCGCCCGATGTGGTGGTGCGGGGCTTCGACATCGTCAACTATCCCGAGGTGAACGGCAACGGCTTCGGTATCGGAGTGTTCACCAGCAACGCCACGAACGATTGGATCTACGGCAACTACATTGGCGTCGATCCTACCGGTACTACGGCCGAGCCGAACGGCCAGGGCGGCATCTGGGTTGGTAGCGGGCCGAGTGACATCTTGATCGGCACCAACGCCGATGGTGTGAACGATGCCGCCGAGCGAAACGTGATTTCGGGCAACTCCGGATTGGGGATTTCGATTCAGGGATCGTCCGTCACCGTCGCGGGCAACTACATCGGCACCAACGCCGCAGGCACTAGCGCGCTGCCGAACACCGGTAACGGCGTGCAGGTGGCCGGCCCGAACAACACCATCGGCGGTGCGTCGGCGGCCGCACGTAATATCATCAGCGGCAATGGGGGCGGCGGCGTATATGTCACCGGGGCCTCCACGACCGGCGTTACCATCGAAAACAACTTCGTCGGCACCGACGTGACCGGTATGGCCGCAATCGGTAACGGGGAGGCCGATATTCAGCTCTATGGTGGCGGCGGAGATATCGTGGGCGCCACCGGCGCGGGGAACGTTGTCGCCGGGGCCGTTGGCGCCACCAGTGCCACGGTCGGCGACGGCATCTACGTCGATTCGACGAACAACACCATCCAGGACAACTATGTCGGCGTCAATGCCGCCGGCACAGCCGCGCTCGCCAACCACTGGGATGGCATCGGCGTCTATGCAAACAGCAACACGATCGAAGGCAACGTGACCAGTGGCAACGTGCGGGCCGGTATCTATCTCGATACCGGAAGCAGCGGAGACATGGTGCTCGGCAACTACGTCGGCACTAATTCGGCGGGAACGGGACTTGTGGGCAATGGACTTTCGGGAGTTTCGGTGTTCGGCGGCCAAAACTTCATCGGGGGGCTGACAAACACGCCCGGAACGGGCGCCGGTAACCTGATCAGTGGTAACGGTCTTACCGGAATTCGCCTCATCGGATCGAACAACACTGTCGAGGGGAACCTCGTTGGCACCGATGTTTCCGGAACGATGGCGTTCGGCAACGGGTCGAGTGGTGAGGGGAACGTTTTTATCCAAGGCGACAACAACGTCGTCGGCGGCGCCCAAGCAGGCGCACGGAACGTCATCTCCGGCAACACCGACGACGGTGTGCTCATCACCGGGACGAGCGCCGCCGGCAACATCATCGAAGGAAATTACATCGGCACGAATGCCGCCGGTACGGCCTCGCTCGCCAATGGGCAAGACGGCGTCGACATGCAAAACGCCTCGGTCAACAGCGTGCTCGGCAACACGATCTCCGGCAATACGCAAGATGGCGTTCACATTAGCGGCAACGGCGCGTTGGCCGGAACAGTAGGCTGGTGGACGGGCAACGGCGACGCCAACGATTCCGTCGGCGGCAACAACGGCACGCTGCAAGGCGGCGCGACATTCGTGCCGGGACTTTCCGGGCAGGCGTTCAGCTTCAACGGCAACGGCCAAGGCGTCGCCCTGGCGAACACGTCCGCGCTGCAACTGCAAAATTTCACGATCGACGCGTGGATCAAGCGCGCCAGCACCGCCGTGGCGAGCAACAATGAGACTGATGGACCCAGTGGGTATATCTTCGGCTACGGTACCGGCGGTTATGTATTAGCGCTGCTCGACGATGGAAGCGTACTCCTTGGCGATGTCGGCGTCAGCAGCGTCAGATCCTCGCCGTTGGTCACTGACACCGCGTGGCATAACGTCGCCGTGACGTTGAACAACGGAACCGCGACGTTTTATGTGGACGGTGTTGCCGCGGGATCGCAGGCGTACAATCCCACGTACGTCTTCAACACCAACCCCGTTATCGGTGCAAGCGGCAACGGCTTGCTCAACACCTTTTACGGCGACATCGAACAAGTATCCGTCTACAACAGCGTGCTGAGCGCAGGGCAAGTCCTGAACATCGATAGCCTGCAAGCGGCAGGCCTCGGCGGCTCTACGATCCAGGGCAACTTCATCGGAACCAATGCGACGGGCGGCGCGGCATTAGCCAACGGCGGCGATGGTATCACCATCTCCAACTCGGCGGGCAATGCGGTCGGCGGTGCCACGGCAGCCGACCGCAACGTGATCAGCGGCAACGCCAAGGACGGCGTGCAAATCACCGGCAGCACCGCCGCGAGCAACCTGATCGAGAACGACTACATTGGCACAAACGCCGCCGGTACGGCAGCCGTGCCGAACGGCACCACCGGAGACGCGAGTGGGAATTCGGGCGGCGTGGATATCGACAACGCCTCCGGCAACACCGTCGACGACAACCTAATTTCCGGCAACAAGGACGTGGGCTTGTGGGTTCAAGGCACGTCGAGCGGCAATGTGGCGCAAGGCAACGTCATGGGTACCGACTACACGGGCACCCAGGTGTTATCGAATGTCGACGGCGTGGACATCACGAGTCCCGGTAACACCATCGGCGGTGGCACGGCCGGTGCCCGCAACATCATTTCCGGCAATACGGCCTTCAATGTGGCCATCGACGGCAATACGGCCATCGGCAACCGTGTGCAGGGCAACTACATCGGAACCGATATCAGCGGAACGCACAGTTTGGGAAGCGGTAGCTACGACTTGGTGCTGGGCGATCAGGCGACCGACAACGTGATCGGCACCGATGGCGACGGCGTGAACGACGCTACGGAAGGGAACGTCATCGCCGGCACGGCGACCGCCCACGTCTTCATCGAAGGTGCGATCTCGGGCAGCCAGACCAGCGGCAATATCGTGGCCGGAAACCGCATCGGCACGAATGCCGCGGGCACGGCGGGACTGGGCAGCAGCACCGAGGGTGTGTGGGTGGACGACGGAGCCACCGATAACACCATCGGTGTCACAGCAGGCTCGATCGGCGCGGCGTACGAGGGGAATCAGATCTCGGGCAACGGCATAGGCGTGGTAATCGACGCCCTCAGCAATCAAAACGTGGTCGCGGGCAATCTGATCGGCACGAATGCCAGCGGCACGTCTGCGATTGCCAACAGCACGGGCATCGAAGTCCAAGGCCCGAACAATACCATCGGCGGCGGTGTCGCAGGCACCGGCAACGTCATCTCGGGAAATGTGAACAGCGGCCTGTTGATCACCGGTTCGACCGCCACCGGCAATCAGGTGGAGGGCAATTTCATCGGTGTCAACGCGGCGGGGAACGCGGCCTTGCCCAATAACGGACCCGCCGGGACCGGCGGTGTGACCATCAATTCCGGAGCGAGCGGCAACGTCATTGGCACGAACGGCGACGGAGTGAACGATGCCACCGAAGGCAACGTGATCTCCGGCAACACCGCCTCCGGCGTCTTCATCACCGGCGCAGGCACCAACAACAACGTCGTGGCAGGAAATTTTATCGGTCTCGACGCTACCGGCACCACGGCCATTGCCAATCACCACGGCGGCGTGGCAATACGCGCGGGTGCCCAACACAACCTCGTCGGCACGAATGCCGACGGCGTATCCGACACTTATGAGCGGAACGTTATTTCCGGCAACGTTCAATACGACGGTGTCTCTATATCGGGTGCCGGCACCGACTACAACGTGGTGGCCGGCAACTACCTGGGCACTGACAAGACCGGCATGCACGCGGTGCCCAACTTCGACTCCGCCGTCTCCATCACGACGGGCGCGGCCTTCAATCGCATCGGAACCGACGGTCTCAAAGGCGCCCTCGACGTTGACGAGCGCAATCTGATCGCCGGCAACAATCTTGACGGCATTTATTTGGAAGACGCGATCAGCAACGTCATCGCCGGCAATTATATCGGCACCAACGTCACCGGCGCCGCCGCTTTACCCAACGGCGCCACGGGCATCATTCTCACTCAAGACACCGGATCGGGCTCACAGAACAACATCATCGGCACGAACAGCGACGGCCACGGTGATGCCGACGAGCGCAACGTCATCAGCGGCAACACCACGGACGGTATCCTCTTGACCAGCGCAGGCACCCGATCGAATGTGATTGCCGGCAACTACATCGGCCTGAATGTTGCTGGCACCGCCGCGCTACCGAACGGCGGCAATGGAATTAACGACAACAGCACCGGCAACAACACCGTCGGCGGGTTAGTCGCCGCTGCCCGAAATACCATTTCCGGCAACTCAGCCAATGGCATTCTAATCTCGGGCGCCGGGACCACCGGTGACGTCATCGAGGGCAACTACATCGGCACCGATGCCACGGGTACCAGCGACCAGGGCAATCAGCTCAGCGGCGTGGCAATCACCGCGGGCACCGGCAACACCATCGGCGGCACGACCGCCGCCGCGCGGAACACTATCTCGGCGAACGTCTCCGACGGAGTTGACCTAACATCGAGCAGCACGACGGGAAACACGGTAGAAGGCAATTTCATCGGAACCGACGCACAAGGCGGCTCCCCCCTCGGCAATCTCAATGAAGGTATCGATGACGAGGGCAATAATGACACGATCGGCGGCATCAGCTCCGTCGACCCAATCACGCATCAAATAACCGGAGCCGGTAATGTCATCTCAGGAAACGCCGGCGATGGCGTCTTTCACGGCAACTTCAACGCCAGCACCATCGAAGGTAACTACATCGGCACAGACGCCACCGGCGCGGTCGCTGTGCCGAATGGCGGCTACGGAGTTGAAGAGGGAGGCATCTTCCTCATCATCGGCGAGGCAGGCGCGGGCAACGTGATTTCGGGCAACGATGCCGGCGGCATTTTGATCCCAACGAGTGACAACGGCGGTGACACCATTGTCGCTAATTACATCGGTACCAACGCTGCCGGCAGTTCCGCGTTGCCCAACGGCACAACCGCCCATCCGGCCAATGGCATCGACGACTTCGGTGGCTTCGACACCATCGGCGGCAGTGCGCCCGGTGATGCTAATGTGATCTCGGGCAACACCGGCGACGGCATCTATGTTTCCGCCTCAAATGACAACATTTTAGGCAACGATATCGGTACCAGCGCCAACGGCGGCATTGCACTAGGTAATGCCGGAAACGGCATTGAGATGGTCAGTTCCAACAACACCATCGGCGGCACGGCGGCGGGCAGCACCAATATTATCGCTCACAACGTCGCCGACGGCATCGCCGTCACCGGAGCGACCACCACCGGCGACAACCTGCGCGGCAACCTCATCTTTGGCAACGGCAAGCTAGGCATCGACCTGGGCGGCACGGGCACGCCGGTGGTGAATGGGACCCTCGGTCAGACCGGCCCGAACGACTATCAGAACTATCCGCTGATCACGGCGGTCGGCAACAGCGTGCAGCCGGGCGGAGCGCCCTTGACGAGCATCACCGCCACGCTCATCGGCACGCCCAACACACAGTACACGGTCGATTTCTTCGCCAACCCGGCGAGCGATCCCAGCGGTTACGGCCAGGGGCAGACCGACATCGGCTCGGCCTATTTCGTGACCGACGCGAGTGGCACGGCGAGCTTCACGGCGGATTTCGCATACAACGGCACGGCGGCGGCCAACGGCGGACAACAACCAGCCTTCAGCGCCATCGCCACCGACCCCAACGGTAACACCTCTGAGTTCGGCCCCGATTTCCCGCAGCCCCCGATTGTCGTGGCGATCCACGCGCCGGCCGTGGCCTCCGAGGGGCCGACGCTCCAACTCACCAGCACGGTCACCGACAACAGCGGCAGCACGGCGCTCACGTACAACTGGAGCGTAACCTCTCCCACCGGCGCGCCGCTCGACCTGGGGCCGGATGCCACGCAGCCGACGTTGCAGTTCGACCCGACCGAGGTGGGCACCTACAACGTGACATTGACGGTCACCGATAGCTTGGGCGCGGCGGGCCAGGCCGTGGCCACGATCCTCATTGCCGCCCCCGCCCCGACGTTGATCATGCAGACTCAGCCCGCGACGTCGACCGCCCCGCCCGGGCCGGCACCCGGCGTCGGCGTGACGGGCGTTCCCATCAATCTCCAAGCCGCCATCCTTGCGCCCACGGGCGATACGGTGGCGGAGCATAGCTGGAGCGTCACCGATGGCACCGGCCGTGTGGTGGCGAACGCGTCGAGCCCGCTGTTCAGTTTCACGCCCGCGACGGCCGGTAATTATTCCATCCAACTGACGGCCATCGACGCCGACGGTTTCTCGACCACGGCGATCGATGCGCTGCTCGTCACGAGCAGCACGCCGGTGGCCCAGATCACGAACGTGCCGAGTTGGGCCGTCGAGGGAACGCCCCTCACGCTGGCCAACCTGATCACCAGCGGTAGCCTGACCGGCGACCTAACCTACGCCTGGACCGTGACGAAGGACGGCCAGACCTACGATCCGGGCACGCCGACCAACGAGGCCGCGTTCACGTTCACGCCCGACGACGAGGGCTCCTACGTGGTCTCGCTGAGTGTCAGCAACGGCACATCGAGCGGCGTCGCCCCCTCCGTGACCATTCCCGTATCCGACGCGCCTCTCTCGGCGGCGATCGGCGGTGCGCCCATGGTAAGCGTGCGGGCCGGCACGGCGGTGAACCTGACGGGGAGTGGCGGCACACCTAACACCATCGATTCGCAGACGACGACGCTCGCCTGGAGCATCAGCGGTGGTCCCTTCACCGGCGGCACACCCGCCACCGGCAGCAATTTCAACTTCACCCCCACGGCCGCCGGCCTCTATCTGGTTACGCTCACCGCGACCGATACGGCGGTTCTCGTGAACGGCCAGCACCCCACGGCGACGAGCATTACCACCATCACGGTCACCGCTCCGCCCACGGCCGTGATCACGGGCTCTCCCCTCACTTCGCCGGAAGGGACGCTGATTTCGCTCTCCAACGCGATCACGCCGGGCAGCTTCAGCGGCGCGCTCAATTACTCCTGGAGCGTGACGAAGGACGGCGGGGCCTACTCGCTGCCGAGCAGCGTCGCCACCAACAAGGCCAACTTCGCCTTCACGCCGACCGAAGAAGGGACCTACGCCGTGGCCCTCACCGTCAGCGACGGCACGACCAGTGTTTCGGCCACGCCGGTGAGCATCCAGGTGGTCGACGCGCCCCTGATCGTCTCCATCACAGGCGCGCCGACCGGCAACTTGCCGCAGGGCACGGCCATCAACCTGGCCGGCGCCGCCGGCACGCCGGGCACCAACGACGCGCCGCTCCTCACTTGGAGCGTGACCGACAACGGCCAGCCGTTCTCGCTACCGGCCGGGACGGTGACCAACGCATCGGCGTTCAGCTTCGCGCCGGCAACCGCCGGCCTGTATACGGTCACGCTCACGGCGGCCGACGGTACCGAGACCGCCGCCAGCAGCGTCGCCTTCAACGTCGTGTCGCCGGTGATCGAGGTCGCGCTCACGCCGCCGTCAAACGCCGAACAGGGAGTGGGCGCCCCGGTCACGGCCACCGTGCAAAACCCCATCTCCGGCGTCACCTATACCTACGATTGGACCGTGGTCAACGAGTCGTCGCCCGCGACCGTGACCACGAGCGGCCAAGGATCCTCCGTCCTTACGTTCATCCCGCCGACACCGGGTCAATACATGGTGACCGTCACCGTGTCCGACTCGCAGGCCAGCACGACGGCGAGTGTCTCGGTGCAGGCCGGCAATCAGGCGCCGAGCCCGCCCGTCATCACCGTGACCAGCGGCGGTACCGACATCTCGTCGAACCCGTCGGTGTCGGAGGGGAGTGCCGTGACGTTCTCGGCCGCGAGCAGCGATGCGGGGGGCGCGAACGACCCGCTGGGCTATCAGTGGGCGGTCGTCGGCCCGGCCGGTTATCAACTTACGGGGAGTGGCACCACGCTGCGATTCACTCCCAACGATTCCGGCCAGTACGTGGTGACCTCGATCGTCAGCGATGCGGAGGGCGCCGTCGCCACGAGCCAGAAGACGTTGACCGTGACACACATCGAGCCCACACCGACGATCGAAGTGGTGTCCGATACGGGACTCAACGCGGCCGGGAGCCTGTTCGTCGATCTCACGGCTTCCGTCCCCGATCCGGGTAACGATGATGTGTTCCACTACTCGTGGAGCGTGACCGGCCCGTCGGGCCAGCCCTTCACGGGCTTTGTGGCCAATGGCGCTGCGATGTCGTTCACCGAAACCACGGCAGGCGCCTATACCGTGTCGCTGGCGGTGACCGACAACGACGGCGGCAGTGGCTCGACGAGCGCACCCATCCTCAGCGTGTCGCAGGGCCAGAGCCTTACGCTCACGTCGGCCGACGTGCCGCAAGGGGCGACGCAATTGGTGGCGGTGGCCTTGGGCGATGCCACCATCAACGCCAGCGGTCTGACGACGCCCGTTGTGTTGTCGGCGCTGGGCGGACACGACAGCCTGATCGGGGGCGCGGGCAACAGCGTGTTGCAGGGCGACTCGGGTTTCAACACCCTCCAGGGCGGCAGCGGCAACGACACGTTGTATGGCTCGCCCGGCGATTCGCTGTCGGGCGGCACCGGTGCCACGAACCTGTTCGACGTGTTGACCGACAGTCAAACGCTGACCGGGCCCAATGCGCCGGACTATCCGCTGATGACCATCAATGCGGGTACGAGCGGCAATACGTTGAGCTTCGCGGCGTCGAGCGTGCCGGTGAACGTCAATCTGACGAGCGCGGCCCCCCAGACCATCGATAGCAGCCTCGACCAGTTGTTGCTCTCCGGCAACTTTCAGAACCTGATGGGGAGTTCCGGCGCCGACTCTCTCTTTGCGGCCCCCAACAGCACCGTCTACGGCGGCGGCGGTAACGATACGCTCATGGCCGGCGGCGCGAACATCGCCCTCATCTCCGGCTCGCTCGCCGGACAGTCGGCCATGCTCGAAGCCAACGGCGCGCAAGGTGTCCAATTGTTCGGCGGCACCGGTAACGACAGCCTGATGTCGAGCGGCGGCACCAGCATCTCGATGTACGGCGGCAGCGGCAGCGACTCGTTGATGTCGACCAGCGGCGCTACCGTCATGATGCAGGCCGGCACGGGCAACAGCTCGCTCTATTCCAGCGGCGGTTCGAGCATCACGCTCTTCGGCGGCACGGGCAACGATTCCCTGGCCACCAGCGGCGGCACGAACATCTCGTTGTATGGCGGCACCGGCAACGACTCGCTCTTGGCCGGCGGCACGACCACGGTCAGCCAGATCGCCGGTGGCGGTTCCGAAACGCTCTACACGAGCGGCGGCACGACCTACACCGTCTTCAACGGTGGTGGCGGCGACACCCTCTATACGTCGGGCAACTCGAGCATCACCCTGTTCGGTTCCAGCGGCAGCGATACGCTCTCGGCTAGCGGCGGCATGAGCATCAGCCTATATGGTGGCAGCGGCAACGACTCGCTCATGGCCAGCGGCGCCACGAGCGCCATGCTGACCGGCGGCAGCGGCAACAGCTCGCTCTATTCCAGCGGCGGTTCGAGCATCACGCTGTTCGGCGGTACCGGCAACGACTCGTTGAGCAGCAACGGCGGCAGCAATGTGTCGCTGTACGGCGGCACGGGAGGGAGCGGCGTTACCATCCTGCCGGGCGGCGGCAGTTTCACGACGACCACCCTGACCGGCGGCACGGGTTCCGAGACGCTCTATACCAGCGGCGGCACGACCTACACGGTGCCCGGCGGCGGCGGTACCGACACGCTCTATACGTCGGGCAGCTCGAGCATCACCCTGTTCGGTTCCAGCGGCGGCGATACGCTGTCGGCCAGCGGCGGCACGAATATTTCGATGTATGGCGGCAGCGGCAACGATTCGCTCATGGCCAGCGGCGCCACGAGCGCCATGCTGACGGGCGGTACGGGCAACAGCAGCCTCTATAGCAGTGGCGGTTCGAGCATCACGCTGTTCGGCGGCACGGGCAACGACACGATGCAGAGCACGGGCGGCACGAACGTGTCGATGTACGGTGGCAGCGGCAATGACACGCTGTCTGCCACCAGCGGTGCCACCATGACGCTCTCCGGCGGCACGGGTAACAGCTCGCTTTACTCTAGCGGCGGTTCGAGCATCACACTCTTCGGCGGCACCGGTAACGACACACTCGGTACCAGCGGCGGCACGAACGTCTCGATCTTCGGCGGAAGTGGGGCCGAGACACTGATGCCTTCCGGTAGCACGATGGCGACGGTCCTCGTCGGCGCCAACGACTCGCTGTATTCCAGCGGCGGTTCGAGCGTCACCCTCTTCGGCGGCACGGGTAACGATTCGCTCGCGTCCAGCGGCGGCTCCAGCATCTCGATGTACGGTGGCACCGGCAACGACACGCTCGCCAACACGGGTGGCATCACGACGACGATGGTGGGCGGCAGCGGCACAGACTCGCTCTATTCCAGCGGCGGCTCGAGCATCACGCTCTTCGGCGGCACCGGTAACGACACGCTGGGCAGCAGCGGCGGCACGAGCGTCTCGATGTACGGCGGCAGCGGTAGCGACTCGCTCACGGCCGGCGGCACGAGTACCACGCTCTCGTCGGGCGGCGGGATGCAGACGCTCTACGGCAGCGGCGGGTCGAGCATCACCATGTTCGGTGGCACGGGTGACGATACGCTCTCGAGCACGGGCGGCACGAGCGTGTCGATGTACGGCGGCAGCGGCAACGATACGCTGATGAACACCGGCGGCACGAGCGCCACGATGGTGGGTGGCACGGGCAACAGCTCGCTGTATTCCAGCGGCGGTTCGAGCATCACGATGTTCGGCGGTACGGGCAACGACACCCTGTCGAGCGACGGTGGCACCGGCATCTCCATCTACGGTGGCAGCGGCAACGATACGTTGCTGGCCGGCAGCAGCTACACCATGACCACCTCGGGTGGCACAGAAACGCTCTACACCTCGGCCGGTAGCAGCATCACGCTCTTCGGCGGCACCGGCAACGACTCATTGGGTACGAGCGGCGGCACCAGCATCTCGATGTATGGCGGGAGCGGCAACGACACGCTGACGAGCAGCGGCAGCACGTCGAGCACGATGGTGGGCGGCACGGGCAACAGCTCGCTCTATTCCAGCGGCGGTTCGAGCATCACGATGTTCGGCGGCACGGGCGGCGACACGTTGGGCAGCAGTGGTGGCACGAGCGTCTCGATGTACGGCGGCAGCGGCAGCGACTCGTTGTCGAGCACGGGCGGCACCATGGTCACGATGGTAGGTGGCACGGGCAACAGCGCTCTCTACAACAGCGGCGGTTCGAGCATCACGCTCTTCGGCGGCAGCGGCAACGATACGCTGATGAACACCGGCGGCACGAGCGCCACGATGGT
>DASZTS010000032.1:0-1654 GCA_035547915.1 Pirellulales bacterium
GACGCCGTCGAAGATCACCAGTTCTCCGTCCGTCCCTCGGTAGACCTCCAGAGGAGGCATCCCTTGAATCGATTGGCCATGATAATATCAGGTTGCGCAACTGAAATCAGATGGCATAGCAGTACAGCGCTGGTTCCCTGATGCCGATAAATCTGTTATCGGGAGGGAACCCAATGACAGAACAGGAAATCGCCGGCCTCAGCCCGGCCTTCGCCGCGTATCTCGGACGTTACCGCGGCTGCTTTTTGCAAAAGCGAACCATGGGGCACTTCGACACTTATTGCCGCGGTTTGCTGTCCGACCTGCCGCGCAAGTCGGTCGAGCCCATCGCGCTCGAGGCGGGCACCGCCGTACGCACGCTGCAGGAGTTTCTCGTTACTGCGCGCTGGGACCACGAACAGGCACGGGATCAGCTTCAGCAAAATCTCGCGGCCGCCGTTGGGGCGGTGCGGGCGGATGAGCTCGGCACGATCGGCGTGATCGACGAGACGAGCTGCCAAAAATGGGGCGACCACACACCAGGCGTGCAACGGCAGTACCTGGGCTGCGTCGGCAAGGTCGACAACGGCATCGTCACGGTCCACGTGGCAGTGGCCAAGGGTCGTTTCCAGGCGCTGCTGGATGCTGATCTGTACCTGCCCAAGGTGTGGGACGAGGACCGCGCCCGCTGTGAGGCGGCGGGCATTCCCGCCCACGTGCGCTACCGACCAAAGTGGCACATCGCGCTGGATGAGCTGATCCGCCTCGAACGCAATGGCCTGACTTTTGACTGGCTCGTCTTCGACGAGGGCTACGGTGCCGCCGTGCCTTTCCTGTGGATCTTGAACCTCGTCGAGCAGCGGTTCGTGGCCGAAGTGCCGGTGAATTTCGTCGTCCGCGCCCGTGTGGGTGGCAAGGTACAGCGGGCCAACGAACGGCTGACGGTGGCAGACGCCAAGGCGGGGCAACGCTACCGGCTGGCGCACCGGACCGTGCCTGACTCGGTGTGGCGGGCGAGCTCTGCGACGGTCTGGGTGGCTGGCCGGCAGCACGTTCTCATCGTGGCAATCAATGAAGCGACGGCCGAGGTGAAGTACTTCCTGACCAACGCGACGGGGGCATCCGTCGCTCACGTGCTGAAAGTCGCCTTTCGGCGCTGGACGGTCGAGCATGCGTTTCGCTTGGGCAAGCAAGAAGCGGGCTTGATGCACTACGAGGGGCGTAACTACACAGGGCTGATGCGACACCTGATCCTGGCCCTGCTCGTGCTGGGATTCGTCGCTACCCACACGGAGCGACTGCGGGGGGAAAAATCCAAAGCTCACGGCGGAACAAGTGTGCCGGGCCCTGAACCATCGATGCGCGATCGTGTTTCGCCGTCGTCGCGGCATTTCGGAGAGACGGCACACGAGCAGAGTCATCTGTTACCACCAGAAGCGAAACGAGCAGGCGACGAAATCTCACAAGAAGCGGCGGCATAGATGTATCATCTGATACCAGCGCTGTACTGCTAGGCGGCAATTTGAACCGTGCCCCCCGTTCAATTTGCCGTGCAGCGCGGAATTGATTGATACAAAAAAAGTTGCGATCGGAGCTTCAAAAGACGTGATCGGCTCACGCACACTTTCCTGGCCGCTCGGATGCGCTGATCGGACCGACGAATTCCGATTGTTGC
>DASZTS010000033.1:0-3886 GCA_035547915.1 Pirellulales bacterium
TCCAATCCTCAATATAGGAACATCCAAAGTCCATCGCGCGCATGCGCACCACGGGGGTCTCGCAGTTCGTGCTGACTGTGTGGGCGGCGCCAGGTGGCGACCGAGCAGGCTGCTCACAGGGCGCAAGCACATGGCCAAGCGAACGAGAGCCGCAAACGATCAGGGCGCACCGCGAATTCGCGATGCGCCCGAGCGTTGTTCTACATATTTTATGATGCCCCGTCCCGCGGTCCGCGACGACGAGAATGTTGCCAGGACGGCCCTCGTCTCAGACCTTTGGCTTGCGGACAAACAAGGGCCGCACCAGACCGAGGAATGTCAGGACACCGCCGGCAGCGATCGCGAGCCAGAATCCGACTTCCAATTGCGAAACCATCCTCACCTTGGCGCCCGTCGCGGGTTCGAGGACGGTCGATTTCCCGATGAACTTGGCTCCCGTCACTCCGGCTTTGAGCCAACCAATCTCATAGGCAATTCCTGCCGCAGCCGCATAAGAAATGCCGACGAGCAGAATGATGAGCACGGGAACCGACACCGGTATCGGGCCAAGGTGGAACCGCTTCGTCACGAAGAAGGTGGCAGCGAGGCCCAGCATGCAGACCACGAGATAGACCCACATGAAGCCGGCAAAGAGCTCGGGGAAAGGCATGGAGTAGAGCGCCTCATCGACGTTCGTCCGCACCTGGGACGCCGTTTCGACGCCCCAGGGATGAAGCACCATGTCCATATCGCCGGGGATGACGGCGAAGTCTCCACTCCACCAGGGCTGAAACCATGAGTAGACCATGAAAGCAGCGGCCGCGACGAGCAGGACGTCGAAGATCCATACCAGTATCCCTGCGCCGCCACGCGTCGTTCTTGCCGTGCCTGCCGCCTCAGTCTGTACCATTATTCCCCCGCGCGGCCGCGGCATAAGGCGGCCAGCTGTCATTGGTGATTGCGCATTGGTCGCCGACATGATCGCGACCCTGGACGGAAGCTAGCAGCGTGATTTTTCGGCGGTCAACGTTGGAACACCAATGAAGGCCATTGGCTTTTCCGTGGGTTGGTTCCTGGGCGATTCAGCGCCTCAGGCGCGGCGCGGCATCTCGATGACCTGCCCGGGCCGGGGAAGTTTCTCGGTGAGCTCGAGGAGCGTGTCCTGGCGGTACTCGTCGCGAGCATAAGAGACGAGCTTGTTGAAGATGTTGGCGTAGCTGCCCAGCGACAACAGGTGCTTGGGCATCGCCAAAACGATACGGCGAGAAAGGCCATCGAGCAGGAAGTAGCGGACGTCCCGCGAGACGGTTTCAGGAAGGCCCGGTAACAGCGACAACGGGCAGTGGGTCGTCGCCAGTCCCGCAGCCACGAGGTCGATCGCCGCCGCGTACGTCATGGTCGAGAAGGTCGGCGTCGCCGCGGGTAGGTGGTGGCGATACCACTCCTCGGATTGGCTGCGCAAAGGCACATTGGTGTCAATCTCGACATAGTGTGCCAAGGCACCGCACAAGGCTCGCGGCGAATTTGCCGGCGTGAGCGCGCGCATTATTTCGCTGTCAGAAACCGATCTCGAGACGGCCCAGACCACCGGCTCGACGAACAGGTCACTGACCGCGAAGGAGCTACGGTCGTCAGCGATCGCATCCTCGTTCACGATGACGCAGTTGAGCTGGTGCAGGCGCAACTGCTCGATCAACTCGCCGCTGGTCAGGGCAAAGCGCAAGTCGAATTTGGCAAAGCCCGGTGTGGTCGAGGCGATTCGCGCTGCCGCAGCGATGAACGGGCCGCGAAGCGTCGGCGGCGCGCCCATCCGCAGCGTCACCGCATTGTCGACGAAGCGCCGCTCATGCTCGCTAACGGCCTGATCCAGTCGGCGAAGAATCTCTTCGGAGAATTTGAACCAATACTCGCCCGGGGGCGTAAGGCTGATAATTCCCGTACGGTTCCGCGCGATCAGTTGTGCGCCAAGCTTCTCCTCGAGCTTACCCAACTGCTGCGAAATCGACGGTTGTGACAAGCCCACACGACGCGACGCTTTGGTAATCGATCCGGCGACCACGACGGCTTGGAAAATCTGCAGCTGCTTGAGAGTGATATCCATGACCCTGCCCTACGTAGAGGTCATACCACCGACATCTCATAGGAAAAACCAATACAAGGTCACAATTGTCGCGGGGTCGCGCGGGGCGCACTGTAGGGTTAGCTCCGCGAATCAGCAGGTACTGATCGCGGCCCGACGCGAATGGGCCGCAAGGGCCGGCTTCCGAGGCCCGAACCCGGCCATTCATTGTTGCCCGTCTAGACCATCGTTCCTGACGCCAGACCGCACTCTGCCATGTATAGAGCGGCGCAACCGCCGAATGCCAAAAAAAACGACGAGAATGACCACCGGCGCGAGGACGCTCAGAAGCAAAGGCTTATCGACCGGCAAGACTTCATGCAGCCCTTCGGCGATGTAGCCCAAGATACCGAGCGCGTAATAAGAGATCGCGATAATGGAGAGCCCTTCAACGGTCTCCTGTAACCGATACTGACTTTGCGCCGTGCGCAGAATAGTGTCCAGAACCTCCTGATTTTGCGTCTGAATTGAGACTGTGATCGTTGCGTCGAGCAGCTCGATCGAACGCTGCACCTTGGTGCCGAGATCCGTGAGCCGTTTCTCCATCGCCCGACAGGTGGCGAGCGCCGGCTGCACCCGGTTGTCGAGAAATCTCTGGATCGTCGTCCTTTCACCGATCGGTGTCTCGCCAAGGCGCGCGAGTCGCTCGGCGAGAATTTGGCCGTAGGCGTGCGTGGCGGAGAAACGGAACGCCGTCTGTTCCACCGTCCGGCCGACTTCAACCGAGAGGGCATGGAGCGCCTCGAGCGACGCCTGGTGCGCCTCCGGTGTCGACCCTTCGCCTATTTCGGTCATGATGGTCGCCAGGGCTTGCTCACTGCCCTGAACCCGACCACCGACATCGCGCGCCACCGGCAGGCCCAGCAGCGTGAAGCAGCGATAGGTTTCGATCTCGAGCAGGCGGCGCACGATCACGCCGCGCCGTTGCGCGCCGCAACTGCGGGCTGCAACGACGAAGCACACGAAACGGTCGGCGTCGGGAACGAAGTCGGTCGCAATGCGTGCCTGCCCGGCGTAGATGGCCGAATAGCAGAGACTGTTCTCCGCCAGTTGCGCCAACCGGGCGGGATCGACCGTATCATCATCGATTACGTCGATGCGGATTGCCGAAACCAGAGCAATATTGGCGAGAAGCTCGAGTCCGATACCATTGGGCCAGAGGCTGCTGTCGCCCGGCAACGACCTCCAGGTGAGCGTCGCGAATTCGTTGTGCATCTCCCAGATGACGTTGTGGCCGCCGTGCTCGAACTCGAGCTGGCGTGCCGCACCAAGGCTGTCCTCCGGAACTCCGCCCAGTTCCGCCATCTGCCGATGCAGCAGAGACAAATCTCGGCCGCGATCAGCACTCATGAACGCGACACGACGGATGGTCGCGGGCCCCGCCAGGGGCGGAACGGGGCGAGCGTGCGTTTCGGCGTGGATGAGCCAGCGATTCCCATGCTCGGTCCAACCGAATGGAAGGGGGCCCGCATCGTGGCCGGACATCGACTCTTGCCGTCGATAAGAAAGACCCCTGATGCCGCTCGGCACCTCGCGAGAGACGCCAGACGACTTGCCCGCACCGGTTGACCAATCCCGTCGCAAGTTCCGGCTCAGCCGCCGAGGTCGAAGGGAATCATATAGTATGGGCCGGCTTCGCTGGGGTCCCCCATCTTGCTGATCCTCGCTTCCAGCACCCAGAGCGTGTTGCCGACCTTCGAGAGCGCCGTCGGGCCGTCGAGACCGGTGGCGACGGGCCTGATGGCGGCCGTGTCGCCATTGATGGTGACGGCATCGACCTGGCCGTTT
>DASZTS010000034.1:0-6422 GCA_035547915.1 Pirellulales bacterium
TCCATCGTCTACGCCTTTCGGCCTCGACTAAGGTACCGGCTAACCCTGGGCGGAATTACCTTCCCCAGGAAACCTTAGGCTTTCGGCGAGCAGGATTCTCACCTGCTTTATCGTTACTCATTCCGGCATAATCACCTGTAGACCCCGCGACCACTCCTTACGGTATGGCTTGTATCTGATCTACAGCGCTCTCCTACCACGCTACGAACCCTGCGGTTCGCAACATCCATTGCTTCGGTGTAATACTTACTCCCGTTCATTATCGGCGCAGAATTGCTCGACTAGTAAGCTGTTACGCACTTTTTAAATGGTGGCTGCTTCTAAGCCAACATCCTAGCTGTCACTGCAACTCAACTTCCTTAGTGACTAAGTTCTACTTCGGGACCTTAGCAGATGGTCTGGGTTGTTTCCCTCTCGACCGCGAAGCTTATCCCTCGCGGACTGACTCCTGAGATAGTCGCACCGGTATTCGGAGTTTGGTTCAGCAGGGCAGTCGGGAAAGACCCCCTTACCGATTCAGTATCTCTACCCCCGATGCGTAGTGGCTCAAGGCTAGCCCTAAAGCTATTTCGGAGAGAACGAGCTATCTCTGCGTTTGATTAGACTTTCACTCCTCCCCACAAGTCATCCCCTCGGTTTTCAACCCAAGTGGGTTCGGTCCTCCACGCGGTATAACCCGCGGTTCAACCTGCTCATGGGTAGTTCACGCAGTTTCGCGTCTACCACCGGCGACCGATTACGCCCTATTCAGACTCGGTTTCCCTTTGGCTTCGATCCTTAAGATCTTAACCAAGCCGCCGACGGTAACTCGCCGGATCATTATGCAAAAGGCACGCCGTCACGCATTGCCAAAAGGCCATAGCGCTCCGACCGCTTGTAGGCACATGGTTTCAGGTTCAGTAACCTCCCCTAGCCGGGGTTCTTCCCATCTTTCAGTCGCCCTACTGAGTTTGCTATCGGTCGTCAGAGAGTATTTAGCCTTACGGGATGGTCCCCGTAGATTCAGTCGAGGTTCCACGTGACTCGACCTACTCAGGAACTCCTCGAGAGGTGATACCGCTTTCGCGTACGGGACTGTCACCCGCTATGGTTCAACTTTCCAGAAGATTCTGCTAGCAGACCACTTTGTAACTCCCATGTGAGGGGCCCTACAACCCCGCGGAGGAAAACCACCGCGGTTTGGGCTATTTCCCGTTCGCTCGCCGCTACTGAGGAAATCGAGTTTTCTTTCTTTTCCGACGGTTACTGAGATGTTTCAGTTCACCGCGTTGGCGAAGCACACCTATGGATTCAGTGTGCCACAGTTCAGGAACCTCGGGATCAACGCTTGTTTGACAGCTCCCCCGAGCTTTTCGCAGTCTTCCACGCCTTTCTAAGCCTTCTGACGCCAAGACATCCCCCATGTGCCCTTAGTAGCTTGACCACATTTATCCACAACTCTTCGCCGCAGATACGTGGTCGCTACGTCGGTCGTCTTGGGAATTTGCCGTTGCCGGAACGAAGAAACTTCGCTCCGCAACGACGACAGACGACCGAGTAACGTTTTATGATCCTCGGTTATTGCTTCTCGACACCCTCTTCGCCAAAGCGATTCGGCCGCCGAGAAACCCACCGTGTACTAAGTGCCGTGAGAACGAGCCGAACTTTGTCCCGCCCGTCGTGCAACCAGCAGCCACCAAACGGTGACCACGTGCTGCAAAACAAGCGCACGCCGCGCGGCTCCTTCTATTAGATGCCACTCGTTACCACAACCAAATTGTCAAAGATCAACCGGCCGATATCGCACTGGCGAGACAGGCTCACCAGCCGCTTCGGCCAGCCCGCCATTGGCGGACTGCCTATCCCTATGGAGTGGGCAGAGGTCGAATTCGCCGCGCCCGGAAAAGAAAGCCAAAGACTCCTTTTTCCGTGGCCCGAATGCGTCCTCTGGTCACCCTCATTGGCACCCACCGGAAATCAAGTGGGAAACACCGAATTTAGCATTGTTGCCCTCTTCGGTAAAGGGCCATTCTGAAAAATCTTCATCCAAAAAACATCGAACTGTCACAAGCGGTCACCAACGTCAAAACGCGACCGCCTTCTACTCCGACCTCATGGGGGACAAGTCCACCGAGAAGTCACCTTTTCGTCCCTTCCAGCCCGGTAGCAAATCGACCCGCTGGCAGACGCTTCAGGTGCTAGATGAGCGGCCTCGCCGCTCAAGCGTCGATGGGAAATTCATCGACAGTCAACGAAGTTTATCGGCAATCGGCGGCGCGTCAAGCAGTCATGAATTAATTTCTTTTTCCGATCGTCGGTAACCAAGAATTTGCCGCAAAACCACGGCCTACAGGACCAGCCGAATCGCCCGCTGTCGGCCGTTCAAGAAACCGTTCGCCCCGTCGTTTTTTCCTTGATCGGAGGGGTTGGTTTTGTCCGCTCTCGGGCTTCGAAACAATCAGCGAAAGCGAGCTTTCAAGCAGTACGCAGCACGCCGCGCAATCGGCCTATTGAAAGGGCTCGGCGTGCCACTCGTCGAGCCGGCCTGACCTTTTTCCGTAGTGGCCTGGGGGCGGCGGAATTTTCTTGACTTCGCCAGCCCCATCTTGGAATCTATAGACAGGCTGGTTTTTTGGGTATCGGATACGGAGAAGAGCGAGGAGAGCGAATATGATGCGTCGAAACATGGTTGGCTGTTGGTTCTCGGCCACGCGGCCGGTCTGGGTCACATTGGCTCTCCTTGCCGGTAGTTTGGCGACCTTCGCCGGCACGTCCGTGGCCGCCGGCGACGACGGATTGTTGGCCGAGCAACTGGCGACCGGTGAATTCGCACCGGCCTTGAACGACGCACGCCAGGCCCCAGCCAAGCAGCGCGACGCGTTGCTCGGCACGGTAGCCAAAGCGCAGGCCCAGGCGGGCGAACACAGCGCGTCGTTGGCGACGATCGGTTCGATGCGCGACGATCTGGCTCGCAGCCAGGCCCTGACCGAAACGGCGACCGCTCCGCAGGGTGCTCGCGGCGGCGGTGGGATGGCCGATTTCGGCCAATTGATCGACCTCATTACTTCCACGGTCGCTCCCACCTCGTGGGACGAAGTGGGCGGCCCGGGAGCCATCAAGGAATATCGCAACGGTGTGTATGTCGACGCGCTCGGCGTCGTACACCCGGTCGTCGACAAAGACGGCGGCAATCGGTTGAACGAACTGCGGCAGGCGGTGACCCACGTCACGGCCAACGACCGCGTGCGCCAATCGTCACCCCTCCGCAAGATCTCGCTGCCGCGCCTCGAACGCGAAATTCAACTGCGCCGCGCGGCCGGCTTGCCACTCGACGACGAAATGCTCGTGTTGGCCGGTCTGCAGCGGATTCGCTACGTGTTCGTCTACCCCGAGTCGGGCGACGTCGTGCTGGCCGGGCCTGCGGGCGATTGGATGCTCGATCGCGAGAACCGCCTGGTCGGCGTCGACAGCGGTCGGCCGGTCGTGCAGTTGGACGACTTCGTCGTGATCGCCCGACACCTCTTCTCGACGCCGGACGGCGAGTTCGGCTGCTCGATCACGCCCACCGAGGCCGGGCTGGCGAACGCGAAAAGCTATTTGGACGAATCGAGCAAGAAGCCGCTCAAGGCGGGCCAGAAGGGAAAATGGCTGGCCGATCTGCGCAACCAACTCGGCCGACAGAATGTCGAGGTGTTCGGCATCGACCCCCATTCGCGCGTCGCCCACGTCATCGTCGAAGCCGACTATCGCATGAAACTGGTGGGGATCGGCTTGGAAGAGGGAACGCTCGACGTACCGAGCTATCTCGACATGATCAAACCAGCGGCGGGCCAGGCCCGGCCGATGGACGTGCTCCGTTGGTGGTTCACCATCAACTACGACGCGGTGGCCACGAGCGCGGCCCGCGACGTGTTCGAATTGCGCGGGCAGGGTGTGAAGGTACTGAGCGAGAACGAGCTGCTCACGGCGAAGGGCGAGCAGGTCCATACCGGCCAATCCGATCCGAACAATGCCCGGTTCGCCCACAACTTCACCAAGCATTTCGAGGCGTTGGCCAAGAAGTACCCGGTCTATGCGGACCTGCAAAACGTCTTTGACCTGGCGCTGACCGCTTCGCTGTTGAAGAGCGAGGGGCTGGCGGACCGCGTCGGCTGGCACATGGTTGCCCTGCGCGACCCGGGCCAATACGCCGTGGCACGCGGTCCCGCACCGAACCAGGTCGATACGGTGTTGAACCACCGCGTCGTCAACCGCGTGAACATCCTGGCCGCGATCAGCGGCGGTGTGACCGTGAATTGCCGTTCGCTGGTTTCGCCCGATGCGATCGCCACCGATCGCAAGGGAGAACTCGGTAGCGAGCAGAAGCGCGCCGCGCCCGATAAGCTTCCCGCTTCGGCCTGGTGGTGGGATTGAGCCCGCGTCCGCGGCTGCTAGATTGGCAAGATGCCCAAGCGCCGCGTGTTGCTGGTCCAACTGCCGATTCCACCCGTAGGGCACGAGCCCATCCGCGGCAACGTGCCGCTGGCGGCCGGCTATCTCAAGCTGATGGCCCGCCAGCACGGGTTGGAATCGAAGTACGAGATCGAGATCTTTCCGGCGACCGAAGCCAACACGCTCGGCGACGGCGCGTTGCTCGCGGCCATCCTCGATCGGCGGCCGTGGCTGGTCGGCTTCACCTGCTACCTGTGGAACGTCGACCGCACGCTCTGGCTGGCCGGTGAACTGAAACGCTTGGCGCCCGGCATCAAAGTGATGCTGGGCGGCCCCGAGATAACGGCCGACAACGCCTGGGTGCTACAGCACGAAGCGGTCGATTTCGCCGCCATCGGAGAAGGCGAGCAGACCTTCTGTGAGCTGCTCGCCGATCTGGCCGTCCGGCCGCAGGTCGAGCGAACGATCGACGGCCTGTTCGTGCGCGGGCGCGATCCATCGACGCCGATCCCCTTCCGCCGGCCCCTGCCGCGGCTTGATGTGATTTCGTCGCCCTATCTGGCCGGCATCCTCGACGCCGCCGACGAACGGATGCTGCTGCTGGAAACGGTACGGGGCTGCATCTTCAAGTGCAAATTCTGCTACTACCCCAAGAGCTACGACAGCCTCTATTTTCTCTCTCCGGAGAAAGTCGTCGCGAATTTAGAGCACGCCCGGCAGCGCGGCGCCCAGGAAGTGGTGTTGCTCGATCCGACGCTGAACCAGCGGCGCGACTTCACGGAGCTTTTGAAGCTGCTGATCGAGGGGAACCACGACCGGCAGTTCACGTACTTCGGCGAATTGCGGGCGGAGGGGATCACGCCGCAGATCGCTGCGATGCTGCGCACGGCCAATTTCACCGAGGTCGAAATCGGCCTCCAATCGGTCGACCCCGCCGCTCAGGAATTGATGGACCGCAAGAACAATCTCAAGGCGTTCGAGCGCGGGGTGCGGGCGCTGCTCGACGTCGGGATCCAGGTGAAGGTCGATCTGATCGTCGGCCTGCCAGGCGACACGCGCGCCTCGGTGCGGCGCGGGCTCGACTATCTCTGCGAGAGCGGGCTCTATTCGTCACTCCAGGTATTCAACCTCGCCGTCTTGCCGGGGACGGCGTTTCGGCAAGAGGCCGATCTGCTGGGACTGAAGTTCCAGCCGCGACCACCGTATTATGTGCTGAGCACACCCACGCTCGGTCTGGAGGATTTTTACGAGTTGATGCGGGAGGCGCAGGAGCGGTTGGACATCGAATACGATCCGCTGCCTCCGCCGCGACTGGATTTCGACGACTGCTGCGCCCCGCTGTCGGTGATTCGGCTCGACTTGGATCGAGCGACCCCGCCTTCCCTTCCACCTACGGAGAGCCTTGCCCAGGCGTTGACCCTCTGGTTACGGTCGCCGGATTTTGACCGCGATCGCGATAGGGTGGTCCGTGTTATCGAGCATGTCCTACTGGAGAACCCGTTCACGACGCTGGCGGTCGTATTCGAGCCGACGGCCGACCCGCGATCGCTGTCGACTTCGACGTTAGATGCCTCCCTGCGTGCCTGCTTTCACCGGCCGACCTACCTCGACCGATTCTACGCGGTGCAACCCGGACGGCCGAAAGCCGCCAAGCGGCTCATCGTGCTCGCGCCGTTCTCGCAGCGGGCCGATCTCGAGGATTGGGCCCAAGACATCGGCGAACTCGCCGACGTCGTGTGGCGCGGCGCGCACGAATGCGAGGCAGCGCTCGAGGAGTACGAATACGTCGCCTAGAACCTATCCGGTTAGCGAACCGTCAGGTTGTCAACGTCCGCAGTGCGGTGGAACTTGTTCTCGGCGCGGAAGCGCCACTAACCCAAGTTAGAGAGTTTTGACGTTCGCGAAAGGACTTAGGTGCGATTTGGGGGTGTTTATTTCACTACATTTGGATGCCGTCGAGCCGGCGGAGCCGGCGTGGTGGCATCAGGCCGAGCCGTTGGAAAATCAGGGCC
>DASZTS010000035.1:0-98407 GCA_035547915.1 Pirellulales bacterium
GGAGTCGCTGGTGAAAGAGATCAACTATCGTGCAAAAGGAACGGAGATGTTCTGGAATGATCCTGAAGGAGCCGAGGCGATTTTACAGGTTCGCGCCGCGGCCCTGAGCGACGATGACCGACTGGTCCGCCATCTTCGAAATCGTCCCGGCTATCCGTTCCTCCGCCGACCCAGAGTATCTAAACTACCAGTGTAAAACCTCCCGAACTTGGCGTGCACCCTCTTGCATGTCGCCGGCGAAATGGCCGGCGTCAGGAGAGCTTGCTACCCGGGATTACCTTGCCGTGCGGGTCGAGATCGGCCCGCCGCAGCTCGCTCGCCAGTTGTTCCTGCAAGGCCGGGCCCAGATAGTGCTCGACGCGTTCGGCCGGCTCATGCAGGTGGTCGAGCGGCAGATCGAAATTCTCGCCCAGGTAGGCCTCCCACAGCCGGTGGGCGCGCACCAACGATTCGGCGCGCTCGCGGCCCGTGGCCGTGAGTTGCACCCGCCGATCGGCTACCCACCCTATTTCACCGCGCCAGAAGAGAACATGAACAGCCAGCCGCGCCAGCAAGCCGCCTCCGCCCGCCGCCAAGCAGGAACGCCACGCCAGCCCCAGCTCGGCCGAGTCGGTCTCGGAGGTGCGATAGAGCGCGGCAACCACATCTTCGGCCACGATCCGCAAGGCAAGCCTGAACCGGTGGAAGGCCCGACTGCCGAGGCCATGTCGCGGCGCGAGCAGAAGCGCCAGTGTAAATCCGGCGCCGGCGACCACGGCCATCATCGGCGCCATGCCGGTCTCGAAGCGCAGGTCGCCGAAGTAGCCCAAGATCGATGAAGCGATCGCAGTGGCGGCGGCCCAGCCCATCGTGCCCACCAGGCGGTCGGAGAGGAGGTGCCCCGTCGCGGCGGGCACGATCAACATAGCGATCACCAGGACCGACCCGACCGCGTAAAAGCCCGCTACGACGGCGAGTGCCACCATGCCCATCAACAAATAATGGACTAGCGTGGCGGGGTACCCCATCGACGTCGCCAGCCGTGGATCGAAGGAGACGAGCTTGAGCTCCTTCCAGAACAGGCCGATGAACGCGAGCGAGAGCATGAGCACGCCCACGACCGACATCAGAGCACGCGGCACCTCGTAGCCCAGCATGGGTTGGGTGTCGAGCCAAACCGACTCGATCAGACCGTATAGCACGCAGTCGACGTCGAGATCGACGCGCGGCCCGACCTTGACCAGCATCACCACGCCCAGGGCGAACATCGACGTGAAGACGACACCCAGACTGGCGTCCTCCGTCACGCCGCCGACGGAATGCAGCAATTGGATCAGAACGGCGGTGAGCAGGCCGACCACCACGGCCGCGGCGAAGATCCAGCCCGACGAGGTCGAGCCGCTGATCCAGAAACCGATGACGACACCCGGCAGCACGGCGTGGCTCAAGGCATCGCCCAGCAGGCTCATACGCCGCAGCAACAAGTAACAACCCAACAGGGCACACGGCAGGCTGGCCGCCGCCGCGATGCTGATCGTCCACAGCGCCTGGCCGCCGTCGGAGAACAGGTCGATGCCTTTCATGGGGCAGCCTTCTCTTCGTGCGACGGGGCCGAGTTGTGCGAGGCTTCTTCGAGTTTGGCCACGATCTCGCTCGGCAAGACCTCGTCGATCCGCTCCACGTCCAGGTCGTTGAAGAGCGACGCCGATTCGGGATACTCCGTGAGAAATAGCCGCCAGAGGCACCGCGCTCGTGTGACGGCGGCGGCCCGCGAGACCCCCGTTTCCGTCAACCGCCACGAGTCGGCGTTCACCCGCCGTAACCAACCGGCGCGCTGCGCGGCGCGCAACGACTGCCGCAGTCGTCCGACAGGCTGCGTGAGACGCGCCGCGAGTGCATCGAACGTGACCGCCGCGCCGCCAGACGTCGGATCAGGCGCATCGATCGCCAGCAGAAGATTCTGTTCATCGATGCGGCGCCGCGCGCGGCCGTCGGCAATCGTGCGCGCGAGCAGCCCGCGGCGCGGCGCGAAGAGCATGGCTACCGCGACGAGCGCCGTTCCCGCCAGCACGATCATCGGTCCGGTCGGCACACCGCCGCCCGCGCTGATGAGCGTACCGGTCGCGCCGAT
Source organism: Pirellulales bacterium (assembly GCA_035547915.1). Classification (GTDB taxonomy): domain Bacteria; phylum Planctomycetota; class Planctomycetia; order Pirellulales; family JAICIG01; genus DASSFG01. Next base: position 2,111 of record DASZTS010000035.1, read on the forward strand.
GACCGCTCCGAATGAAGCGGCGAGGAACAGCATGACACCGAGCGAATCGGTCCAAAACCGCGCCGCGACCGCCGGCAGGACCAATTGCGCCGCGGTGAGCACCACCCCGGCGGCAGGCAGCGCGACGATCACCGTCACCGAGACGAGCAACATGATCAGAAAATCGAGGAACGAGGCCGGCCATCCCTGCACGCGAGCAAAGGCCGCATCGAACGAGACCATGCGAAACTCTTTGTACAGGAGCAGAATCGCCAGAAGTCCGGTCACCGCGATCGTGCCGATCAACTTGACGTCGCTGGCGATCATTCCGGCCGCGGAGCCGAAAATGTAGTGATCGAGACCGGCCGGGCTGTCGCCGACGGGATGCCGTTGAATGAACTTGAGCAGTGCCAAACCGGCGCCGAAGAAGAGGCTCAGCACGATTCCCAGCGCCGCGTCGTCCTTGATGCGCGTGAAACGCCGCAAGCCCGAGACCACGCCTATTCCGGCGACCCCGGTGGCAAGGGCCCCGCCGAGCATGACCGGCAAGCTACGTTGGTGCCACAGCAAGAATCCGAGGCAGAGCCCAGGCAGGGCAGCATGGGCAAGCGTGTCACCCAATAGCGCTCGCCGCCGCAGCAAGGCAAACGTGCCGATCAGGCCGGAGGTGGCTCCCAGCAAGCTGGTGCCCGTCAGCACGATAGCCGTGTTGTACGGAATCATACGCTCCGCCGCTGACTGGCGACGGCCTGGCCCGCGGCCTCCAGGATGTCGAGCCGTCCTCCGTACGTTTTCCGCAGGTTTTCGTTGTTGAAGATCTGGGATGTCGGTCCGCTGGCCACCAACCGCATGTTGAGCAACACGACTTGATCGAAATACGTAGGCACCGTCCGCAGATCGTGGTGTACCACGAGCACGGTCTTGCCGGCATCGCGCAGTTCGCGCAGCAGCGAGAAGATGACGCGCTCGGTGGCGGCGTCGACGCCGGCCATCGGTTCATCCATGAAATAGACCTCGGCCCGTTGTGCGAGCGCTCGTGCCAAAAAGGTTCGCTGTTGCTGTCCGCCGGAGAGCTGCCCTATCTGTCGGCGGGCCAGGTCGGCCAGCCCGACGTGCCGCAGGCATTCCAGCGCCCAATCGCGGTCGGCCCGTCTCGGGCGGCGAAACCAGCCGAGCCGGCCGTACGTGCCCATCAACACGACGTCGAGCACGCTCACCGGGAAATCCCAATCGACACTCTCCCGCTGCGGCACATAGCCGACGACGCGGCGTTGCCGATGTGCTTCCTGCCCGAAGATCTTTACGCTGCCGCTGGCCAGCGGGACGAGTCCGAGCACGGCTTTGATGAGCGTGCTCTTACCCGCGCCGTTCGGGCCGATGATTCCTACCAGGCTCGGTTGCTCGATCGTCAGATCCACGTCCCACAACACGGGACGGCGGTGGTAGGCCACGGTCATGTCGTGGATCTCCAACACCGCAGACGCCACACGGCCACCCGCTTGCGGCGCCATCTCCGAGACGGTTGCGACCGCCGCTTGCCCGCCGGATTGCCGATTTTGTTCCACCGTACTCATGAGGCGATGTAATGGGCTTATTCGAGGGCCTGCCTGATCGTTTCGACGTTGTGCCGCACCATGCCGACGTAAGTGCCCTCGGGCGTACCCGGAGCCCCCATCGCATCGGAAAAGAGCTGTCCCCCCACTTGCACGCGATGCCCACGGTCGGCGCAGCCCTCGACGACCGCTTGGATGTTGCGTTGGCTGACGCTCGTCTCGATGAACACCGCTTTGACCTTGCGATCGCTGATGAAGTCGACGAGTTCGTTGATCGTGCCGACACCGGCTTCCGCCTGCGTGCTGATGCCCTGGATCGCCTTGACCTCGATGTTGTAGGCACGGCCGAAATAATGGAAGGCGTCGTGGGCGGTGACGAGCACCCGGCGATCCGCCGGGATGGCGGCGATCTCGTCTCGGCACCAACGGTCGAGTTCTGCCAACTCGTCGCGGTAGGCGGCTGCGTGGGCCCGATAGTCGTCGGCGTGCGCCGCGTCGACTTCCGAGAGGTGTTGCTCGACGAGCGAAATGCATTCGCGCCACAGGGCGACGTCGAACCAGATATGCGGATCGAACTGCTCGGTTCCCACTCGCAGCAGCCGTTCACGATCGAGATCGTCGGTCACGGCGAGGGCCGGCTTCTGCCGGGCCAGCCGCGATAACACATCTCCCATCCGCCCTTCGAGGTGCAGGCCGGAATAGAAAATCATGTCGGCCCGGCCGAGCCGAGCGACATCGCCACTCGATGCTTTGTAGAGGTGCGGGTCGACACCTTCGCCCATCAGGGCCGTCACCTCGACGTGCGGGCCGCCGACCTGCTTAACCAGGTCGGCTACCATGCCCGTGGTGGCAACCACGCGCGTCGACGCGGTCCCTCCGCCAACATCGGCTTTCGATTTCGCGGAACTGCCGTCGGCCTGTTCGTGGCATCCGCTCAGGGAAATCGCCAGCAAAACCAGTCCGCTAAGGGAACACAGACGAGACATCGACGGCTTTCCAACTTCTTCGACGAAAGTTTGGCTCTTCGAAAGTTTTTTTGATCGCTCAAAAATGATATCGGAGATTGAGCCTGTTGGTCAAGACAAAATCTCGCGGCGTACCCGCTCAATGCGGTGGACCGGACGCAATCCGGCCTCTACTTGGCAAGACCCGTGCCCGGGCCGCCGGTGACGGTCGTGCCACCGACCGCTCCGCCTCCTACGCCCGACCCAGCGTCTCCGGAGCGAGCGCGCGTGCCGCCGAAACTGGCCTCCGGGACGCTCGTTGGTCCGACCGGCATTGGTGAAATACCGAGGGGTGCTGGAGACGAGGTACCCGGGCTCTGCCAACCGGAGACGAATGGGCTGTAAAAACGGCGATTGCGGTTGGCGTCAGTGGGATCGATGCCACGAACGACGGGAAGAACATCTTCCGCCTTGTTATCGGGACTGGTTTCTTCCGAGCGGCTCGATGCCACCGGCGACGTTATCCACTGCCGACCGTCGTAATACGCCCAGCGGCTGTCCGGGGCCCAAAACCACCAGCGCCCGTTATAGAACTGGTAACGCCAGGCGTTCTGCGGCTGACCTCGGGGACGGTTAGTCGCCGCATCCGCGTTGGCATAGGCCGCGCCGTTGCCGAGCAGGACGACCAATAAGACAAAGCGAAGGGGGCGCATATTCATGTCATCGGCCTCGTGCGTTTCCCGTTCCCGGGTTGCTTGTCCCCGACGCGCGCCCGTTCAGCCCAGAGACATCCGTCGATGTTCCGGTGCTCGTGTTAACGGCACTGGGAACCCCCACCGGATTGGTAAACGAACCGCTTGGCGCGCCGCCAACCGACCCTTGCGTGCCGCTCATCGACATCGTCCCGCCCGCGCCACCACCGGCCGACGTACCTCCGCCGCGTCTGGGAGTCGACGCGTTCCGTGGACGGAGCACACCTTCTATCGACTCGGGGCGCAGCAGCGCCGGATCGACGTGTTCGCGGCTGATGGCCCGGTGATAGGTCCTCCAGCGAACGCCGTCGAAATAGGACCAGCGGTTTTCGGGCAACCAATACCACCAGCGACCGGTGTAATACCGATATCGCCAACGATTGCCTGGTACGCCGTCCAAAGGCGCGGACTCGTCGACCGGCATCGTCGATTCGACCAGTGGTGGAGTGCCGAGGGGTGCCGCCGGCCGCCTGTCATCGGCTGCGGCGAGACTCACAAGCAAGCTTCCCAGAAGAAAAGCGGCTGTCTGCATCGTTGCGTCCTTCGATTCTCGAAACCTGTTGGGACTGCGTCGACTCGCTTCCGGCTCGCTCATAACATGGAGATTCGCTCCGTAGTTACTATACTGTACGGGTTGGAAGCGATGGTGACATGCAGTCCAAATCCCGTGCCAGTTTGAGGTTGGAAGCATGGAATACCTCGCGCCAGCCACCGGCCATTGATCTTATGCTCTCACCCGCCTCTTGCTCTCACGGATGAAAAACACCCGATCACAATCTGTCCGATCGCCAGATCTGCACCGCCGCCGTTGGCTGCAAGTCAGCAGCATCGGCTGGTTCGGCGCATCGCTGGGTCTGAACGCCAGCAGCCGAGCGTCAGCCACCGGCGAAGCGCCACGGCCGCTGCCGCCCATCAAGTCGTGCATCGTGGTGTTTCACTACGGCGGCCCCAGCCAGTTTGAAACGTATGACCCCAAGCCGCTTGCGCCGCAGGGGATTCGCGGCGAGTATGCCACGATTTCGACCGCCGTACCGGGCGTGGCCATCGGCGAACACATGCCGCGCGTGGCGAAGATCATGGACCGGCTGACGGTGATCCGGTCGATGCACCATCCGATGCGCAACCACAACTCGGCCGCGGCCGAAGTCTTCACCGGGCGCACGCCTGCTGGCGGCGACTTGGAACTGCTGGCCGACGAGGCCCGTTCGTTCCCCACGCTCGGCTCGTCGTTGAATTTCGCCCTGGGTCCGAAGGCCCACACGCTGCCGTTCGTGGCCCTGCCCTACACGATCTACAACGTGGTCCAACTGCCGGGGCAGACGCCCGGTTTCCTGGGCGGCGCTTACGACCGATTTCAGGTGACGAGCGATCCCAACGCCCCCGACTTTCGTATCACGGCGCTGGAGCCGCCCGCCGGTCGCCCGACGCTCGACGTCACCGCGCGCAAGGAGCTTTTACACCAGCTCGACCAACTGCCGCCCGGTGGAGCACCCGCGCGGATGTGCACCTATCGCGAGCGAGCCTTCGAGCTGCTTTCGTCCGACGCGGTGCGGCGCAGCTTCGATCTCGCGCGCGAGGATGCGGCCATCCGCGACCGCTACGGCCGCCATCGATTGGGGCAGAGCCTGCTCCTCGCCCGCCGTCTGGTCGAAAGCGGCGTCAATTTCGTGACGGTGTTCGACGGCGAGAGGAACGGGCAGGATGCCAATTGGGACAGCCATCAGACGATCTTTCCACGACATCGACAGTTGATTCCCCCGGCCGATGAAGGTTTTTCCGCGTTGATCGAAGACCTGGAAGCGCGTGGCTTGCTGGCCTCGACCTTAGTCGTGGCCATGGGCGAGTTCGGCCGTACTCCCAAGATCAACGGCAACGCCGGTCGCGACCATTGGCCCGATTGTTATTCGATCGCGCTGGCCGGCGGTGGTCTGCCGGGCGGGGTCGTTCACGGGGCCAGTGACAAGATCGGGGCATATCCCGACCGCGATCCGGTCTCGCCGGCCGACCTGGCGGCGACGATCTTCTGGCGGTTCGGCATCGATCCTGAGTCGGAGATGCGCGATCCCACGAATCGCCCGTTCCGTCTGGCTGATGGCCAACCGCTCACCGCTCTGTTTTGATGCCGTTGTAGGCAGGCGGCGAATGTTCGGGCGATAGCGAAACAACGGCCTATTCGAAAACCGACTTCGCCGCATCGATAACATGTGGCAACGACGGTTCTCGAATAGGCTCTAAATCAAGAAGCCTCGCGGCGTTTTGCCGCCGCGAGGTTCCCTGTTCATAACAAGATCAGGTTGACGCGTACTATCGGCGTCCGCCACGCGCGGCGCCGCCGACGGCTCCGCCGATGCCGGCACCCAGGTTAGCGCCACCCGCGCCACCGATGGCGCCGCCGACGGCCCCGCCTACGTTCGCACCGGCGTTGCCGTAACCGTTACCGTAATAGCGGCCGCCGCCATAGTAGCCGTTACCATAGTAACCGTTGCCGTACCCATTGCCGTAGTAGCCGTTGCCGCCGTACATGCCTCCACGATAGGCCGTGTTATATCGGCCGTAGCCATTGCCGTACCCGTTGTTGGGCCGGAATTGGGAGTTGTACCAACGGCCATAGCTCTGAGGGGTGTAATTCGACCAGGCGTTGCCGTTCCAATACGACCACTGATTGTTGGGGTGCCAATACCACCAGTGACCGTTGTGCTGCCGGTAGCGCCAATTATTGGCGCCGGCGCCCGCGTTCACCCCGACACCGCCGTTCGCCACACCCGCACGGACATTCGTGTTGGCGCGCACCCCGGCATTCGCGCCGGGATTGACTCCGATATTCGCATTCGACCGAACCCCGGTTTCGCCTGGCAGTCCGACGCGCCCTTCGACCTTATCGGCGGCGTTCTCGTTGAACGTCTCTTCCTGCGTCCAGGCCGGCGTGGTGGCCAACAGGCCGGCCAGCGCGGTCCCTAGAAAAAGGCCCTTCTTCATCGTTCTCGTCTCCTAAGTCGCCATGTGGATATACTACGCCCCGCTGGAGAAATCGCACTTTGCATGCCAGTGAGTGCATGCGTGGCCCGACGAGGAGCATGGCTAATACGACATGGTCGGGCGACGCTCAGAATGCCGCCCTAAACGCCAGAAGACAGGCTCGCGCTAGCCGTTTCTGGCGGCGTCTTTGTCGAGCTTGTATTCGATCGAATCGACCAGCGCGATCCAACTGGCTTCGATGATGTTTTCGCTGACGCCAACGGTCCCCCAGACATCGTGCTCGTCGCGGCTCTCGATGACAACGCGCACGCCCGCCGCGGTGGCCGCTTCGGAATTGATGACGCGCACCTTGTAATCGACGAGTTGCATCTGGGCCAGGCTGGGATAGGTCGTCGTCAATGCCTTGCGCAGCGCGGCGTCGAGCGCGTTGACCGGACCATCCCCCTCGGCCACTTCGTGCCGCAGCGCATCGCCCACGCGCAGCTTCACGGTAGCCTCGGTGGTGAGCATGTTGTCGCCGCCGGCCTCGACGGTGACGTGGAAATTGAGCCGCTCGAAGTGTGGGCGGTATGTGCCGGCACAGCGCTTCACCAGCAGATGGAACGACCCCTCGGCCGCTTCAAACTGATAGCCTTCGTTCTCCATCACCACGACTCGGGCGAGAATCTTGTCCATCAGCTCGCGGTCGTGCTCCAAGTGGTGTTTGGCGGTGAGCGCCATGATGTTCGACCGGCCCGACAACTCGCTCACCAAAAACCTTCGCTCATTGCCGACGCGCTCCGGCTCCATGTGCTCGTAGCTGCTGGCCGCGCGGGCCACCGCATGGACGTGCATGCCGCCCTTGTGGGCAAATGCGCTTTGGCCGACGAACGCTTGGCCGGGGCGAAAGTTCATGTTCGCCAACTCGTAGATGTAGCGAGAGAGCTCGGTGAGCCGAGTGAGACTGCCGGGACGCAGCACCTCGTACCCTTGTTTCTTGAAGGCCAGGTTGGCGATGACGGAGATCAGGTCGGCATTGCCACAACGTTCGCCGATGCCGTTGATCGTGCCTTGCACGTGTACGGCGCCGGCGTCGAGGGCCGCCAGCGAGTTGGCCACCGCCAGTTCGCAATCGTTGTGACAGTGGATGCCCAGCGGCACCGGCAGCTCTCTGCCCACCGCCCGCGTCATCTCGGCCACTTCCTCGGGCATGCTGCCGCCGTTGGTATCGCACAGCACCACGAGTTCGGCTCCGGCCTTCGCCGCCGTTTGGACAGTTTGCACTGCGTATCCGCGATTGGCCTTCCAGCCGTCGAAGAAATGCTCGGCGTCGTAGATCACCTTGCGACCCGCTCGGCGGAAGAACTCGACCGTTTCGGCAATCATCGCCAGGTTTTCCTCGAGCGTGACGCGGAGGACCTCGGTTACATGGAAGTCGGACGTCTTGCCGACAATGGTGATGACGTCCGTGCCCGAATCGAGGAGCGCCTTCATGCCGGGATCGTCGGCCGGCGCGACCCCCTTCCGTCGCGTCATGCCGAAAGCGCTGAGGCGTCCCTTGGCGGCCGGCTCGCGCGAGGCTTTTTGAAAGAACTGGGCGTCTTTGTCGTTCGAGAGCGGATAGCCGCCTTCCACGTAGTCGAACCCCAACTCCAGCAGTCGCTGAGCGATGAGTAACTTGTCTTGCAGCGAGAAGCTGACACCCTCGCCTTGGCTGCCGTCGCGCAATGTCGTGTCGTAGATTTCGATGCGGCGCATGGAATTGGCCTTAGAGTCTTCGCGAAGAGCGGTTGTCGTGCGGGTTCGTGAACATCGCAAACGCGGCGCTTGGCAAGACGGTTGTGTGAAAGGTTACGATTCAGAAACAAAAAAACCCCGGGGCCGGCGGCCTCAGGGTTCACGTCTACACGGTCAGGACCGGTCGGCGCCCTTAAGGCCGGTGCTCCTTAATAATTGCGATCGTTATGCCGCGCAGCCCCACCTGGGCAAGGAACTTTTCGGCGGCGGCAAAGGAGACGTTCATCGGCCTTTTCGAGCGGATTGCGACTAAACAAGGATAGCGCGGGCCGGCCACTCTGTCAATTCAGTCAGGTGCGTGACCTACTTTACAGCCGCAGCCGTTCTGCCCTTGTTGGGCGGGCCGCGCAGACTATAGACTGCTCCCCGGTCGATACGTGGAACCGCCGACAGGCTCTCGTGGGCCGAGGATAGGCCCGGGTCCTGTCGCGTCGCGTACGGACCGCGAGGGATACGGGGCGAGCGGTCCAGGCAAAGGAGTGCCTCTCAATGCAGGGTTCGATTCGGCCGGCGCTGGGCCTGCTTGCGCTCAGCGGCACTCTGTTCTTCACTGCGTTGGGCGGCGCGGCCCTCTGGGACGAAGACGAGCCGATCTTCGCCGGTGCCGCCCGCGAGATGCTGGCCCGCCACGAATGGATCGTCCCCTATTTCAACGGCGGCATGCTCCCCGACAAACCCGTGCTCTCGTATTGGGTGATGATCGCGGGTTACAAATTGTTCGGGCCGACCGACTTCGCCGCGCGGGTGGGATCGGCATGCTTCGGCTGCGGCACCGTGCTGCTCACATGGGTGCTCGGTCGCCGACTCTTCTCTCCGCGGGTCGGACTGTGGGGGGGCGTCGTGCTCGCCAGCAGTCTGAGTTTCGACGTCGTGGCCCGCGCGGCGACCCCCGATGCCGTCTTGTCCTTCTTCTGCACCTTGGCGTTTCTTAGCTACGTGGCCGGCACGAGATGCTTCGCGTTCCCACGCGAGGCGGATCTCGATGATCTCGCAACCCGTCGCACGACGTGGTGGGGCTTCGCGGGGAGCTACGCGGCGATGGGCATGGCGGTTCTGGCCAAGGGGCCGATCGGATTCATCTTGCCCGTCATGGCGATCGGCCTCTTCAGGCTGGTCACCTCGCCGTACGCCGCACAAGCGACCGTGGATGCCAGCGAAGGCGGGCGATTGGCAACCCTCCGGCGACTCGCCGTCGACACCTTACGAGCATTTCATCCACGACGGGTCTTCGAGGCCGCTCACGGTATGCGCCCGTTGATGGGACTGGTGATCGTCCTAACCGTCGCCGGCCCTTGGTACGCGGCGGTCGGATTGCGAACCGATGGCGCATGGCTCGCCGGCTTTCTCGGCAAGCACAATCTCGAGCGGTTCCTGCATCCGCTCGAACACCACCGCGGACCGATCGTCTATTACTTGATCGCGGTCATCATCGGGTTCTTTCCCTGGTCGTTGTTTCTCGGTCCTACCGTGTTCTTCGTGAAGTCGCGGCTGCCGAGGTCGGTAGCGGGTCGCGAGCGGTACTGTTTCCTGGTTTGTTGGATCGTCGCCTATCTCGTGTTCTTCACGTCGGCCGCGACGAAACTGCCGAACTATGTTGTGCCTCTCTATCCGGCGCTCGCACTGCTGACGGCCGCGTGGATCGATGCATGGTTGGCGGGAACGTGCCCGGTTCCCGCGCGGGCCTTGCGATCGGCATGGATCACCTTGACGCTGATGGGCCTGGCGCTGGCGATCGCACTGCCGATCGCGGCTCAGAAGCTCCTTGGCGAGGGGACCTTGTTGGCGTTGATCGGGGTGCCGCTGGCGGTTGGCGGTGCGCTCGGTTGGTGGTGGCACCGGCGCCAACAGCCCGGCCGCGCTGCCGTGACCTTCGCGGTCAGCGCCGTGTTGTTCGCTCTCACGCTGTTCGGACTCGGCTCGGTCGAAGTCGGCCGCCATCAGACGAGCCGGTATTTCGCCGACGCGGTACTCGACCAGACGTCGAACGGTCCGGCCGTGTTGCGCACGTTCGGCTACTGGCGTCCCAGCCTCGTGTACTATCTCGGCCAACCCGTGCAGCAGATCATGCGCGAGGATCAAGCCCGCGAGTTCTGCGGGGCGATGCCCTATCACGGGTTCCTGCTCACCACCGGCAGCAGATATGAGACCCTCGCGAAGTCGTTGCCCGCGGATGTGACCGTGCTCGCGCGAGGACGTTGGTTTTTGCGACGCGATGAACTTCTTTTGCTCGGCCGCGACGAGACTGCCGATAGACGACTAGGAAACCACCCTTCGCAAAGAACGTCACGCTAATGACCGCATCGACTCGTCCGAGTGTCTCAGCAGCAGCGGTGGGTACGAAGAATCGGACCGTAGCGTCTCTGCCGATCGATCCGCCTTTCTGGCCTGGCAAGCTGTCTCTCTGCCTGCCGGCCTACAACGAAGAGACGTGCATCACCGATACGCTCCGTTCCGCGCTCACGGAATTGCCGCCGCTCTGCGCGGCCCTGGAAGTAGTCGTGGTCGACGACGGCTCGGGTGACGAGACGGCGGCGCGCGTCGAAGCCGTCGCCAAGGGCGAGCCACGCGTGCGCCTCGTGCGCCACCGGCAGAATCGCGGATACGGTTCCGCCGTGAACAGCGGGCTGCTCGCGGCCCGAGGCGACCTTGTGATGTTCGCCGACAGTGACGGTCAATTCAGTTTTGGCGACGTCCGACGTCTGCTCGCGTGCCTGCCCGGCAACGATTTCGTGATCGGCTATCGCCATCGCCGCGTGGAATCGGTCCGCCGACGGCTCAATGCCTGGGCGTGGGGACGGCTGGTCCGGTTGGCGTATGGGGTGCGGGCGCGCGACCTGGATTGTGCCTTCAAGATCTTTCGCCGCGAGGTCGTCGACCGTTTGCGTCTCACCGCCACAGGGGCCTGCATCAACGCCGAGTTGATGTGTCAGTGCCGTAGGGCGGGTTTTCGCTTCGCCGAGGTCCCCGTCGAGCATCTTCCACGTGTCGGGGGTCAACCGACGGGGTCGTCGCTGAAGGTCATCACCCGTGCCTTTCGCGAATTACCGCGGATTCAGACCGAACCGCTGCCCCCGTCCAACGATTCCTACGTGCGTTCTGCCAACAGAGCACGCGCGGCCTGAAACGGCAGCCGACTACGAGCGCGGCAAGGACGATCGTCGCCGCGGCGCTCACGGCTTCCGCGTTTTGCTGTCTGCTCTTTATAGCCGTAGCGACGGATCCGAGCCGCTGCCGTTGAACGGCTCGTCGTCGGGGGGATGATCGCTGGTCCGGCGCGACGATTCGACGGCGGCCGGCCTGGCGGCCGTCTCCGTGGCTTTGTCGCCCTGCGCCACAGACGCCGGCTTGTCCTTGAAGGCCTCCTGGCCCTTGAAGATACGTCGATAGCGCACCTTCTCGTCCTGGTCGTAGGTGACCAGGACCTGAACATCGGTGCCGTCGGCCCAGATTTCGGCCGGGATGCCGACCACTTCCCACAGGCCGCCCGTGGCCACGTCGGCAGCCGCGTGCCCGAATGCCCGCCCCATCTTTACGCCCTTTGTGTACCCCTGCTTGAAGGAAAAGACGTCCTCGACCGTTCCGTCGGGCTTGGCCTTGGTGTAGGTGGGAGCACCCAGTTCGGCGATGACCTGGGGGCGCGGAGTCCCTTCGTGCAGCACCCCCAGATTCTTCTTGTCCGGCTGGCGAGCAGCCTTGATGGCAGCGCAGCCCGAGAATCCCGCTACGAAGAACGCGGCGGCGGCGCAGATCAGGGCACGTAGCAACGGCCGCGGATAGAGCCGGAGCACGTCGTCAATCCTCCACCACAATCAAGGAGGTCAAACCAAGGCGGCGGAATATAGTTACCAATCCCTACGTCGGTCAATGCGAAACCACTTCTCCAATTCCGCACCACTGCGTGTGAAGCTGGGAGGAAACAGCCCGATTTGCTAACCTGGGCGGTGGATCAGAATGTGAGATTCCCGAGGTTTGATCGGGCAGTCCAAGTTGCCTACCTTCTGGCGATGCCGCATCCCCCTTTGCCCCAACTGCCGCGACGCGAAGCCGATAGCCACAAAGGCGATTTCGGCAGCGCCTTGCTCATCGGCGGTTCGCGGGGCATGGCCGGCGCAATCTCACTGTCGGGCATGGCCGCACTCCGCGGTGGCGCGGGATTGGTGCGGATCGCCGTGCCGTCCGTCTGCCAGGATGTCGTTGCCGGCTTTGAACCGTCGTACATGACGGTCGGATTGCCCTGTGACGACGCCGGTCGAATCAACCGGAGTGCGCGTGATACCCTGGCGGAGTCGTGCAAGACCGCGAGCACCGTTGGTTGTGGGCCGGGGCTCGGTCGATCGGCCGATTTAGAGGAATTGGTTTGCTGGCTGTACACCAGCCTCAAGCAAATCGCCATCTTCGACGCCGACGCGCTGAATGCGTTGTCCAACAGACCTGATGTGCTGGCTCAACCCGGTGGACCGCGCATCATCACGCCCCATCCGGGCGAATTCCGACGACTGCTCGCGGACAAAGCAAACCCATCGGCCGGGCGCGATGAATTGGAGCGGGAGGCCTCGCGGCTGGCGGCGCGATGCGGCATCGTCGTTCTCCTCAAAGGGCATCACACCCTGATCACCGACGGCGAACGGCAGGCCCACAACACGACCGGAAATCCGGGCATGGCCACCGGCGGCACGGGCGATGTGTTAACCGGCCTGACCACGGCGCTCGCGGGCCAGCATCTATCGCCCTTCGAAGCCGCCCACTTCGCGGCGCACCTACACGGTCTGGCCGGCGATCTGGCGGCGGAGGAATTGGGCCAGGTGTCGATGATGGCCAGCGATCTCATTCGCTGGCTGCCGGCAGCATTTCTGAAAGGCCAAACATGATTCGTACCGCACGATCATTTCGTTGCTGTGTTCTTCGCTGCGCCATCGTCGTCGCCGTGGTAATGGCGGTGTGTTGGTCCGCGGCGGCCGAGCCGATTCCGGTCCGCCTCAAGCAGACCGACGACGGATATCAGTTGCTGCGTGACGGCAAACCCTATGTCATCCGCGGCGCCGGCGGAGACGGTTCTCTCGCCCTGCTCGCGGAATGCGGCGGCAACTCGCTGAGAACCTGGGGTCCCGAAGGACTGGAAGCGAAGCTCGACGAGGCGCAGCGGCTTGGGCTATCGGTGGCCGTGGGCATCTGGCTGGGGCACGAGCGGCACGGGTTCAACTACAACGATGCCGATCAGGTAGCCGCGCAAAACGAGCAGGCGCGACAGATCATCGAACGCTATAAAGATCATCCGGCAGTGCTGCTCTGGGGTCTAGGCAACGAAATGGAGGGATACGAGCAGGGTGATAACGCGGCGATTTGGTCGGCGGTGAACAACCTCGCGGCGATGGCAAAGGAGCTCGATCCGAACCATCCCACGATGACGGTCATCGCCGAGATCGGCGGCAACCGGGTCAAAAACATCCACCGCCTCTGTCCGCGAATCGACATCATCGGCATCAACAGTTACGGTGGCGTCGCTTCGCTCCCCAAGCGATACGCCGAGGCCGGTGGCAAGAAACCGTATCTTGTCACCGAGTTCGGTCCGCCGGGCACTTGGGAGTCGCCCAAGAACGCCTGGGGCGTCACGCCGGAATTGACAAGCACGGAAAAGGCCGGCTACTACAGTCGGGCCTACAGGGAGAATGTTCTTGAACATCCGGGGACGTGCCTCGGTTCCTACGCTTTCGCTTGGGGCTACAAGCAAGAAGCGACCGCGACGTGGTTCGGCATGTTGTTGCCCGATGGGAGCAAGCTCGCGGCGGTCGACGCGCTGGCGGAACTCTGGTCGCCCAAGCGGCCGCCCGCCAATCGTTGTCCCGCCATCGAAAAGTTGGCGCTCGACGGGCCGGACCAGATCGATCCGCTGGCAACGGTTCGCGCGACGTTGCGAACTTCCGATCCCGAGAAAGATCAACTCAAGGTGCGCTGGGTGCTGAGCCGCGAAGCCCAGGCGCTCGGCACCGGTGGTGATGCCGAGCCGACGCCCGAGACGTTTCCCGATGCCATCACCACCGCCGATCGCGAACACGCGGAGGTCAGAATGCCGTCCGACCCGGGCGGTTATCGACTGTTCGCGTATGTTTACGACGGCCACGGTGGGGCGGCGGTGGCGAACCTGCCGCTGTTGGTCAAAGGAGAGCCTGTCGTGAAGGCCGCCCGCCAAGCGGAATTGCCGCTCGTGATCTATGACGAAGCCGGCCGTGATAAGCCGGCCTACGTGCCCACGGGTTGGATGGGCGACACCAAGCAGATCGCGCTCGCCGAAGACTGTACCCTCGAGCCCCATCAGGGCAAGACGTGCCTGCGAGCCGAATTCAAAGGCCAGAACGGCTGGGGCGGCGTCGTCTGGCAACATCCCGGCAACAACTGGGGAGACGGACCGGGCGGCTGGAATGTTGCCGGCGCGAAGCGACTCACCTTTTGGACCCGCGGTGAACGGGGCGACGAAGTCGTCGGCTTCCAGTTCGGTCTGCTCGGGGCCGACAAGCGTTTTCACGACACGGCCAAGGGCAAGATCGACGACGTGCGGCTGACGAAGGATTGGAAGCAGTATTCGATCGATCTGGCTGGTGCCGATCTATCACGCATCATCACGGGCTTCGCCTGGGTTGTGGCCGGCCAGGGAAAGGGAGTCGTCTTCTACATCGACGACGTGCGCTTCGAATGAATACGATCCCTTCTGCTGACGCTGCGGCGCGTCTGCTGTACCTCGTGGCCCACCCCGACGACGCGGAGTTTCTCGGCGGCGGGTTGGCAACGCTGCACGCCCGGCGCGGAAGCGTCGTGAAGTTCGTTTCGCTCACTAACGGTGACGCCGGTCACCACTTGCACGCCGGGCCGCAACTCGCCGAGCGGCGGCGAAAAGAAGCCGAGGAGGCCGCCGCGGTCATTGGCGCCACGGCCGAAGTCTGGTCGCACCACGACGGTTGCTTGCAACCGACGCTCGAACTGCGTTGGCAGGTGGTTCGCGAGATTCGCCGATTCAAGCCCGATCTCGTGCTCACGCATCGGACGAACGATTACCATCCCGACCATCGGGCCGTCGGCACGGTGGTACAGGACGCCTGCTACCTGGTCACGGTTCCGGCGCTCGCGGCGGATACGCCGGCGCTCGCCCGCGACCCCGTGGTCGCTTTCTTGCCGGATCGGTTTACGAAGCCGGTGCCGCTGGCGGGCGATGTCGTGCTCGACGTCGGTGAGTGCGCCGATACGATTGTCGAGATGCTCGCTTGCCACCGCTCACAGTTCTTCGAGTGGCTGCCGTTCAATCTGCGAATTGCGGATCAAGTACCTGAGGCAGAAACGGCAGGCAGCGACCGCGCTCGACGCGCGTGGCTGAAGACATGGTACCTCGATCATCTGCGCCCCCAGGCCGACCGCTACCGCCGTGAGTTGGTCGCCCGCTACGGCGAGAGCCATGGCCGACGGATCGAATTCGCCGAGGTCTACGAGATCAGCGAGTACGCCGCGCCACTGAACACAGCGTTGGAAGATCGCCTGTTTCTAAAACGAAAGCGGGAAGCATAGCCAGCGTTCTTCGCGGTTCCCGCTGCCCCAACCGCGCGCCGACGACGCCTCCCGCAATCAAATCTCAGGCGTACGATGCGACCGCTCGTCTACCAATACCAACCGCCACCGAAGCGGGCCATCGGGCCGATACCTACGCCCACACCCGGTCCCCAGGCCGGACCGACACCGATGCCGACGCCCGGACCGAAGCCGTAACCCCAACCGGGGCTGTAGTAGGAATAGCCGTAATACGGCCGAGTGTAGTAGCCACCGTAGCCGTAACCGTAGCCGCCGTAATAAGGCCGGTAGGCCCCGTAGCCATAGTAACCGCGTCGACCGCCCCGCCAGCCGTAATACCGCACGTTGGTGATGGG
Organism: Pirellulales bacterium; assembly: GCA_035547915.1. Classification (GTDB taxonomy): domain Bacteria; phylum Planctomycetota; class Planctomycetia; order Pirellulales; family JAICIG01; genus DASSFG01. The sequence goes on from DASZTS010000035.1 coordinate 17,998, forward strand.
AGCGGTGCCGCGCTCGGCCGTTGCCGTCATCTGCGGTTTCGCGGCGGCCTTACCCGTGGGCAACGAGATCTTTTCGCCCCCCACGGCCGTGGTACCGCAGAGCAACAAGGCGCCAAGCGCGGTCATGACAGTAAAGCGTTTCATTGTCGTGCCTCCTCTCGGAAGATTGGTTTCTATCCTGCCAGGAGAGCAGTGGTGCAAACGATGAGCCCACGGTCGCCAATAAACCAAGGGAGGAGCACAACACGACCGCCGCACGCGTCAGATACCGGCCCCGACCGCGCATCCGCACTCATGGTCGGTATGCGACCGCAATTCGTTGCGCTTGATGTGCACCTCGGCGGGTGCCTCGATGCCGATGCTCACGCGGTGACCGGCGATCCGGTTGATGGTGATGACGATGTTCTCGTCGATGACGATTTGCTCCCCTTCCTTCCGGCTCAGCACTAGCATGGGTCTATCCTCCGTGACAGGGTCGACTGAGTTCACTTGTGGCTGCGTTTTGGCAGATGGCAGCTCGATTGCCCGCTTTTGAGCAACTTTTGCACCGAACCCTAAAAATCGGCTTAGCTGCACCGAGACGTTTCAGCGAAAACTCATTGACGTAAAGCGAGTTACGTCGATCTACTGGCGTTCTAATGGGTGCGGTATCGGCTATTTTCGCGCAGTCAGAGAGCGCCCAGGTCGCCCAGGGTGTATCAGAATGAGCCATCTGGACACGACAACGCACAAGCATGCCATCATCCCGTTCTGCCGCGCTTGCCCCGTTTTCCAGGGGAAGGACTTTGCTAGAATCGTCGTATGAATTCTTCTTCGGAAATGACCCTTACCACGCCTATCGAGCAGGCGTCCGCCGTACCGCTGCGAGTACACCGTGATCAGACGATCGAAGTCTGCCTCATCACGTCGATGGGGCGCGGCAGGTGGATCTTTCCGAAAGGAGTTGTCGACCCCGGCGAAACCCACATCATCACAGCGCACAAGGAAGCCCGCGAAGAAGCCGGTGTGGAAGGCAAGATTTTGGAACCCTCGCTGGGCCAATACCGCGACTCGAAATGGAACGCCGCACTTTCGATCACGGTCTTTGCCATGGCCGTGGAACGGATACACGACAACTGGCCCGAACAGGGGCTTCGCCGTCGCAAGTGGGCGTCGCTCGACGAGGCGCGAGAATTGGTCACCGACCCGGCGCTACGCGAAATGCTCGACCTGGCCGTGCGACGGTTCCGCGACGAATGGTAACCCGAGCGTCCGCTATTTTGCCGCATGGGCCGAGCTTGCCGCCTTGTCTCGTACGGCTTCGAGCGTGACCGGGCGCCCGCCCTGCCGTTTGCTCTCGTCGGCCGCTTCCATGAAGGCCACGATCTCCAAGGTTTCCTCGGAACTCACCGGCGGCTTTCCCGATTTGAAGAAGCGGGCGATCTCGACGACCAGCGGTTCGTATCCGCCGTAGCCGCCGCTCGGTGCGATGCCCGCCGTGCCGAAAACGGTCGCCCCATAGTCATGCTTACCCGCCCGCATGCCGCGGAACGTTCCGATCCGGCCGTCCTGCCACACGCCCGTGACGAACTCGGTGTCCTGGGTTTGCGTGCGCGTGACCGAGACGCAGCCCGTGCCCATGATGGTGAAGAGCGTCTCGACACCATGGATGCCGTACCAGAACAGATCCGGGTGGTGTTCCTCCAGCGAGCAGGGACCGAAAGCGTCGCAGCCCAACACCTTGCCGACCTTGTCGTTGGCCCGCATCGATTGAATGCCCGGGCTGAAGCGGAGCGAAGAACTGGAGAAACAGGGAGTGCCGGTGGCCTCGCTGAGGCGGAAGATCTCGCTCGCATCGGCCAACGACGCGGCCACGGGCTTGTCGATGAAGAGCGGTTTGTGGGCCTCCAGCACGGGCTTGGCCTGCGCCAGATGCGGCCTGCCGTCGACGCTTTCCAGCAGCACGGCGTCGACCTTCGTGAGCAGCGACTCGATCGAATCAACGATCTCGACCTTGTATTTATCACGCAACTCCGCGGTAAAGCCGGCCACGCGGTCGCGGCTCGCGGCGATGTCGGGGCTTCCGCCGGGAAACGCCGCCACCACGGTCACGCCCGCCAGGTCGCCCTGATTGTCGGGCCGGTTCAGCAGACCGGTGAACGCCACGACGTGCGAAGTGTCGAGCCCGATGATGCCGACGCGCACGGTCTGGGGCTCGTCGGCCGCCACAACGTTTACGAAGCACGGCCAAACCGCCGTGACAAACAGCAGGATGCGTCGCATAATAGGCTCCCAGTTGTGTAACAGCCTGTTCCGAAAATCGAAATTGCGGCAGGAACGAATCGACCCGCCGCAGCGCCGCGCCAGAAAAATCGGCCGTGAAGCGCGGATTTTTCTGAAACCTGATCCGGCTCTGTCGCTTGCTCCAAAAGCCGGCGCTGAGTGTAAGTCGGCGGCGTACCACATGCAATCGTCTTCCCCGCCTGGGAGCGACTGGAAATGGAAAGAGACCGGTTGGGTTCATCGCTGCGTCAGCCTGAGCCGCGTTTAGGCGGGAGACGCCAAATATGGGTGTTTTTGTTGTCATTCATTTTTTGTGCGCCGCAAGCGGTGTCACCTGCTCGCGCCGACGAAACGGTTGACCGATTGCTCGCCGATTCCAAGACCGCCTGGAACGCGGGCGACCGCGATCGCGCCATCGAATTGGCCACACGAGCGATCGAAGCCGATTCCAATGACGCCCGGCTGCATCTCTTTCGCGGCACGCTCTACGAACACGAACGGAAGCATCAGGAGGCCGTGAACGATTTCGATCAGGCCATCAAGTTGGCGCCGCGCGACGCCGAGGCGTACGAGCACCGCGGCAGCGAGCGCTTCAAGCTCGGTCGCATCGCCGATTCGATCGCCGATTTCGACCAGGAGATCGCGCTCGATCCCAAGCGCGAGCCCGGCCATTGGAAGCGCGGCATCTCGTACTATTACGCCGGCCGCTACGACGAAGGCCGCCGACAGTTCGAGGGATATCAAACGGTCGACGGCAACGACGTCGAAAACGCCGTCTGGCGCTTCCTGTGCATGGCCCGTAAGGACGGCCCGGAGAAGGCCCGTGGCGACTTGCTCAAAATCAAACAGGACCGGCGCATTCCCATGATGCAGATTTATGCGCTATTCGCCGGGCGGGCCAAACCCGACGATGTGATGGCCGCGGTGCAAGCCGGCGAACCAGCGGCCGAAGAGTCGCACCACCGGCAGTTCTACGCGGAGCTGTATTTGGGGCTCTATCGAGAAGCGTTGGGCGACGAGACTGACGCACGGCGACATTTGCGGGCGGCCGTGGATCACAAGATCGGCCACTACATGTGGGACGTCGCCAAGGTGCACCTCGACTTGCTCGATCAGGCGCGTCGCAAACCTTCCGCGAACTGACGCACGCCTGTCCTCGTGCTTCCGTGCATCGCGTGGGCCGGCCGCTACGGGCCGATGCGGTCGTAGTACTCCTGGGAGGAGAGGATGCCGGCGATCACCGTCTCCTGGGTCCCGCCGGAAGAGAGCCGCGCGACGTTGTAGTTCAGGCTCGGGGTGTCGGCCACGCGGCCGAGGTAACGCTGGTAGAACGACTCCACGACGTCTTGCAGATACTCCGTGCCGGACATGACTTGCGAAGCGACGGTCGTGCGTGAGGCACCGGCTGTCAGCTCGGCCGTGATGGCCGCCGTGGCGCCGCTGTCAGCGGAGCGGCCGAGCAGCGATTCGTATAAGGCGTTGGCGAAGCCACTCTGGCTACCGCCATGCAGTTGATAGTATTCGTTCGATCCCAGGATGATCGCGGTCGCGCCGGCGATGTTGCCGCCGCTCGATAGGTAGTGGTTGAACGCGCTCACGGAGCCGGCGTCGGGGAGCCGACCCAGGTACGTTTCGAAGATCGACACGATTTCGATCCCATGGTATTCGGGGCTGGCCATGATCGCCGAAACCATGGTCATGGGGGTCGTACTTCCAAACAACAAGCCCGACCAATAAACCAAGCCTGCTGGCTCCGCGTCGCGGTTCAACAGATCGCGGTAGACCTGGTTGACGTAACGCTGGGTGGTATTGCCGACCAGCATGACGATGGCCGGCGACGTACTCTTGGCGAAATTCGAGTCGCCCGAATAGACGGCCGTGAGCGAGCGATTGCCAAAGCTCAACGACGAGGTGGTGATGCTCGCTTGTTGCTGGCCATTCACGGTCGAGATCGTGGCATTGCCGATCTGCGACGACCCGTCGAAGAACGTCACCGTGCCGGTCGGTGCGCCCGATCCGCTCGACTTGGTCACGACCACCGTGAGCGTCACGGGCGCTCCGAACGAGACCGCGTTGACCGGCGCCGAGAGCATCGCGGTGGTGGCGATCGTCGAAACCTTCTCCGTAAGGACGGACGACGTTGAGCCGTTGAAATTGGTATCGCCGCCGTACACGACGGTGATGGAATGCGATCCGACGGCCAGCGACGAGGTGCTGAAGGTGGCCTGCTGGTGGCCGCTGACGGTTGCGAGCGTTCCGGGACCGAGTAGCGTCATGCCGTCGTAGAAGTTGACGCTGCCGGTCGGTACGCCGGTGACTCCGGTCACCGGTGCCACCGTCGCGGTGAAGGTCACCGATTGGCCGAGCGGCGCCGGATTGGCCGATGCGACGACCGTCGACGCGGTATTGGCCGTCGTCAGCACGACGCTATTGGTGTTGTAGGTGATTCGGAACTTCTGCCCGCCGATGACGATGCTGGTCCCTTGGGCAAAAGTGCCGGTGATCGCGCCGGTGGACTGAATGAGGATGAAGGAGGCGTTCGTGGTCAGAGCAAAGCCCAGCGTGGCGTCGAGCGTGGCCCCGCCCAGGCTGACCGCGCCGCTGGCCTTGAGCTGACTGTACTTGCTCGTGCCGCTGCCCGGCGTGGTGCCGTCGAGCAACGCGTCGAAGGTCGTCGTGGAATTAAGCGTGACGGCCCCGGTAGAAAGCACGCCGGGATTGGCGACACCTCCGGGCGCGAGCGAGCCGCTCGTGGCCGTCACTTCACCGACCGTGCCGGTGCCACCGAGCGAGCCACCGGTGAGGCTGACGTCGCCGACCGTCCCGTCGACGAGCAGCGTACCGGCGCTGACGGTGGTGCCGCCGCTATAGGTGTCGGCCGCGAGCAGGTCGAGTGTGCCTGCCCCGGCCTTGGTCAGGCCCGCACTGCCGCCCACCACTCCACCCACGTTGAGCTGGGCTCCGCTCGCGATGGTGAACGACTGCGTCGAGCCGAGGGTGATCGGCAGATCCATCGAGTTCGTGCCGGCCGTGTTGCTGGCCACGACGCCCGACGTGATCGTCAGCGGATCGGTGCCGCCGATGTTATAGCCGCCCGCCGACCCGGAAAACGTGACCGAGCCGACACTCAGGCTCGGAAGGTCGTCGGTATTGACCAGGTGGGCCGCACCGGACGGGAAGATGAGCGTGTCGCCGTCGATCGGTACGTTGCCGCTCCAGTTCGTCGTGCCGGAGCTGTTGGTGCTCCAGTTGCTGTCGACGGCACCCGTCCAATTCAGGGCCGTCAGCGCAAGCCGCTCTTCGAGTGGCTCGAATTCGCGCCGCGGATGCTGGGCGCCGCGTCCTGGCCGAAATTGCGAAGAATTGCCGGAACTCTTTTTGGCCGGCCGACGGGAAAACCAGAGCATCGGTGTGTCTCGACAAGGGCTTGGCGCGCGAACGGTTGGACGACTGGCTATCTTAAGCAGACGTGGGCGCACGTCGGAAGTCGCAGGGCCGGAAAAAATGGGCAGAATCGCTCAGCCCGGCGCTAAAATATGCTGGTTATAGCGGCTGCGGTGCCGCACACTCGTCTTTGGGCGGCTGGCCGCGCCAATAAACGATCGGGCTCGCGCATCGTAACGATAGAAATGGCCCGAATAGGGCAGCCGGCGGGAGGCGCCTGTTGACTTTGGCCGAAGCGGGAAGAATCGATCCCGACCGGATTGCGGAACTCCACACCGAGTGCGGCGAGGAGCTGCGCCGATTGGCCTTGGGGGTGTTGCACGACGCACACCTGGCGGCCGACGTGGTACAAACCGCGTTTGCCAAAGCCATCGAGCAAGGGCATACGGCCGACGAGTCGTTGCGGGGGTGGCTGTTTCGCGTGGCACTGAACGAGGCGCTCGCCGTGCGACGGCGTATGGGTGTGCAGACGCGGGCGCTCGACAAGGTGGCTTGGTGGCAACGAGGGCCCGAAGGCGACGGTGAACCATGCGATATCGCGAGCCGGCGGGAGGAATTGGAACGCGTGAAGGAGGCGCTCGAATCGCTGCCGAGCGAGCAAAGGCAAGTGGTCTACCTCCGGCTCTACGAACAAAAGACGTTTGCCGCGATCGCGCGGGAATCGAATGCGCCGCTCGGCACCGTCCTCTGGAGGATGCAGGCCGCGATCGGGCGACTGCGTGAGAGGTTGCGGCCGAGGGACGAAGCCGGACCGGCCGCGAAATAACGGGAGTGCGCGAATGAAAGAAGACCGAACGCAAGAAGATCCGGCTGACAAGCGGCTGTTCGAAGCCGTCTTGTACGTGCTCGGCGATATGCCGTCGCCCGAGCGCGAGGCGTTCGAGCAGCGGCTTCGTGACGACCAGGCGGCACGCGAAGCGGTTGCCGAGGCCGTGTTGATCTGCCAAACGGCCAGCGAAGTCCTGAGCAAATCGGCACGTTCCCCCGTCGTATCGACCGCCGCGGGCGACGTGCCATGGTCACCGGCAGGTACGCGTCGCGCGAAGATGTGGACAACGTTTGTCTTGGCGGCAAGCCTGTTGATCGCCGTCATGGTGGGGATCGGCCGTAAATTCGCACCGGCTGACGGAATGGGGGGCTCGCCGAACGGCGACGGCAACCAGTTGGCCGTGGCATGGCTTAATTCGGAGTTGGCCAACTCACCCGACGCTTTGCTCGATGAGGATGTTCTTTTGGCCGAAGACGCTGCCGGAGTCGACGAGGCTGTCGGGGAGGAAGAGGAATTCGCTCCGCGCGACGTCGATTTCGCTCCGCCCGACACGGATAGTGTTCCGGAATCGACCGGCGTGGCGCCGGAGAGTGATTGGCTTTTCGAGGCGGTGGCCGCGCCGCCGGCCGAGCCGACTACATCGGGTCTCGCGAGACCGCAGGAGGGCTGAGTGCCATGCTGACGACGTTGCGCATTCTATCGTTCGTTTCCCTATCGATCGTCGCGACCGTTGTTTGGGCCGAGGATCAACCTTCCGGCGACAGTGACTCCGGGGTGGGTAATCCGGCGGTCAAGGACGGCCAACCTGAGCGGCAGCCGGCAGGGAAGAAGAACAAGAACGCCGCGAAAAAGAATCCGGCTCCGGTCAAGCAATCGGCCGAGAACAAGGAAGCCGAGGGTGCTGCCAAACCGTCCGGCAACAAGAAGGCGCCGATCAAGAAGCGGGCCGAGAAGAAAGAACTTTCCGCGTCGGACCAGGAAGAAGCGGCTTTCGTATTTGTGCGAGAGCATCATGTCGATCTCGTCGAATTGCTGGAACGGCTCAAATCGACGAAGCCGAAGGAGTACCAACAGGCCGTCAAGGAGTTGTATCGCGACAGCCAGCGGTTGACGGCGGTGCAGGATCGCGACGCGGAGAAATACGAACTAGATCTGCGTGCCTGGCAACTCGATTCGCGCATTCGGTTGCTGACGGCGAAGCTCAGCCTCTCGGACCAGCCGGAGCTGCAAGAAGACCTCAAGGCGGCGCTGGCGGACAGGGCGGACGTGCGTCTGGCACAAAAAGAACTCGAACGCGGCCGCCTGACCGCACGTCTGAAGAAACTCGATGAAGAGGTGAGTACCCTGACCAGCAACCGCGACGATGAACTCAAACGCACCTTCGATCGACTTCTGCGGATGGCGCGCAAGGTCCGTCCGGCCAAAGCCGGCGGCAAGAAAGCAGCAGCACCGGCGCCCGCGACCGACGATCAGCCCTGAGCGGGACGCCATATCGCACCGTCCCCTTTCGTTTCATGCATCCCAACCGTGCAGAAATAAAATGAAACAGACGCTTGCCCTTCTGTGGATCATCTCGGCATTCGCGGCAAACCTGCATGGCGATGAGGTCGCACGCCCGGCGAACGAAGCGTGCGCCGCCGAGTCGAGCGCCCGGCCCGATTTCCGCCGGCATGTGCTGCCCGTCTTGGGACGACTCGGCTGCAACGGTCGGGCGTGCCACGGATCGTTTCAGGGACGCGGCGGATTCCGTCTGTCGTTGTTCGGCTACGACTTCGCCGCCGACCACGAGGCGATGACGGGCGGCGAGCAGCCTCGCGCAAACATCGCCGACCCGGCCACGAGCCTGTTGCTGCAAAAGCCGACACTCCAGGTCGACCACGAAGGCGAGAAACGCATGGACGTGGGAAGCTGGCAATACAACATCCTGCGGCGCTGGATCGAAAGCGGCGCCCCGAGTGTACCGACCGACGGCCCCGAATTGACGGCGCTCGAGATCGAACCGCGCGAGATCGTCTCGTCGAACGGCGGCGAGCGCGTGCCGCTGCGCGTCGTCGCCCGCTGGACGGACGGTTCGCGCGAAGAGGTGACCCCGCTCTGCCGCTTCCGCAGCAACGACGAGTCGGTCGCCACCCTCGATGAGAACGGTGTCGTGACCGTCGTCGGCAAGGGAGACACAGACGTGGTGGCGTTCTACGACAATGGCGTGGTGACCGCCCCGGTATTGGTGCCCGTTTCGGACCTGCTCGCCGATCGTTACCCCCAGGTGCCGACGCCGACCAAGATCGACGAGTTGGTCGTCGGTAAGCTGCGGAAGCTCGGCATCGTTCCGTCCGGCATCTGCACCGACGAGGAGTTTTTGCGGCGGACCAACCTGGACGTCACGGGTACGCTGCCCCTGCCGGAGGAAGTGACCGCCTTCGTCGCCGATCCTTCGCCCGACAAGCGCGCGAAGAAGATCGACGAGCTTCTCTCCCGCCCGACATACGCCGCCTGGTGGGCGACGAAGCTGTGCGACATCACGGGCGACAATGAGCAGAACGCGGGCGAACGGCGTTTCCGCCGGCAGCAAGCGGAGCAGTGGTATCAATGGGTCTACCGCCGCGTCGAGCAAAACGTACCGTACGACAAGCTCGTCGAGGGCATTGTGCTGGCGACCGGCCGCAAGGCCGGGCAGACCTACGAAGAGTATGCGACCGAGACGAACGCCTTCTACAAGCCCGAGAACCCGGCCGACTTTGCCGCGCGAGAGACCATGCCCCATTTCTGGGCGCGGCGGCAGTTCAATCAGGCCAAGGACAAGGCCATGACGTTCAGCTACGCCTTCCTGGGCGTGCGGCTGCAATGCGCCGAGTGCCACAAGCACCCCTTCGATCAATGGACGAAGCAGGATTTCGAGCAGTTCAGCGCGTTCTTCGATCGGGTGGCATACGGCTACGCACCCGATGCCAAACAGACCGTAAAGGCCATGGAGGACGGACTCGGCCTGAAGAAGCTCAAGGACAAAGAAGCGGCCAAGCTGATCGCCGACGGCAAGGTATTGCCTTGGAGCGAGGTTTACCTCAAGAACCCGGCCCAGCGCGGCGGCAAGGAACGACGCGACAAGGCGGCCAAGAAGTCGGGGCGGCCCGCCGGGCGCGTGATCACCCCCAAGCTGCTGGGCGGCGAAGAAGTGCTGGCCGAACAATACACCGACCCGCGTCAGGCGCTGATGGATTGGATGCGTGCCGACGGCAATCCGTACTTCGCCAAGGCGTGGGTCAACCGCGTGTGGGCGAGCTATTTCAACGTGGGAATCATCGAGCCGCCCGACGACATGAACCTGGCCAATCCGCCTAGCAACGAGCCCCTGTTGGCCTACCTGACGAGCGCATTCGTGGAACACGGCTACGACATGAAGTGGTTACACCGTGAGATATTGAACAGCCGCACATACCAGACGAGTTGGCGGCACAACGACACCAATCGGCTCGACACGCGCAATTTCAGCCATGCGATCATCCGCCGCTTGCCGGCCGAAGTGGCCTACGACGCCGTCGTGCAAGCCACGGCCGCGACCGGGCACGTCGAACAGGTACGCGACAACCTGACGGATCGGGCGATCGGCGTGTCCAGCTCCTACACCGGGCTGAAGCGCGGCGGAAGTTACGTGTTGAGTCTGTTCGGCAAACCGGCCCGCGCGACCAACTGCGATTGCGAACGGTCGAACGAGCCCAGCCTGTTGCAGACAATCTACCTGCGCAACGATCAGTCGCTGCTCGCGCTGCTGGATCGGAACGATGGATGGCTCAAACAGATCGATCCGGCCAGCGATCAGCAGCGCAAAAATCTGGCCGCGCAACAGGCCAAACTGGCCGGCGACATCGCCGAGCAGGAGCGAAAGCTGATGGATGCTCAACAGGAAGGAGAGCCGAAACGGGTGCAGACGATCGAGCGCGCGTTGACGCGGCTGCGGCGGCAGGCCGAGGGGGTCGCAACAGCCGTGGCTCGCGAAGAGCAGCGCCGTTCCCCAACGCCCGTGCTCGACGCGGCACCGGAAGAACTCGTCCGCCAAGCCTACCTGCGCACACTGAGTCGCCTGCCGCAAGACGACGAGCGGCAAGTCGCCCTGCGTTACCTGACCGAGTCCGACAATATCGCGGCGGGTATGAAAGATCTGTTGTGGGCTTTGTTGAACACGAAAGAATTCATCGTCAACCGTTAGAGTTGGTTTTCTCGAGAAAGGATCGATCTGTGGCCACGAACAAGTATTGCGACGGCGTGCGGAGACGCGACTTCCTCAAGGCGGGCGCGCTGGGCGGCGGGCTCAGCCTGGCTGGCTATCTGCGCCGCTGCTGCGCCGGGGAAGTGAAGCCGGCCGTGGCCAAGTCGGCGATCTTCGTCAATCTGGGCGGCGGCCCGTCACATCTCGACACGTTCGATCCGAAACCGCAGGCCCCCGACGAAATCCGCGGCGAGTTCAAGCCGATCGACACGAGCGTGTCTGGCATCCAGATCTCGGAGCATCTGCCGAACCTGGCCAGCCATACCGACAAATTCGCCATCCTCCGCGGCGTCAGCCATACGCTGGCCGCCCACGAACTGGGCAGTAAATATCTGAATACCGGCAATCGGCCACTGCCGTCGCTGGAGTTTCCCGGCTACGGCGCGGTGATCAGCAAAGAGTTGACGGGCGAGCGCGACCTACCGCCATTCGTCGCGATCCCCAACACGCCGCAGCGCGCCGGGTATCTGGGCATCCGCTATGCGCCGTTGTCGACCGAATCGGCTCCGCGGCTCGGTAAGCCGTTCAATGTCCGCGGCATGGCCATGTCGGGCGGACTGACCGTCGAGAAGGTTGCCCGTCGTCAAAAACTGCTGACCGACCTCGATACGCTGTTCGCAGGCTATGAGTCGGCGAACGGTCTGGTCGATGGCCTCGACCGCTTCGACGAGCAGGCCTACGAGATCATCAGTTCGCCCCGGGCGCGACAGGCGTTCGACATCGCGCGGGAAAGACAGGAGGTCGCGGCGGAATTCGGCGATACGGCTTTTGGCCAGAGCTGCCTGCTGGCGGTGCGGCTCGTGGAAGCGGGTGTACGGTTCGCCACCGTCAGTTTCGGCGGATGGGACACCCACCAGCAGAACTTCAGCAGGCTCAAGGACAAGCAATTGCCCGATCTCGACCGCGGTCTGTCGTCGCTCTTCAAACACCTTGAATTGCGCGGTCTGCTCGGTTCGACGGTGGTCTTCGTCACCGGCGAGTTCGGCCGCACGCCGAAGATCAACAAGAACGCCGGGCGTGACCACTGGCCGCGGGCCATGTTCGTACTGATGGGCGGTGGCGGTGTCCATTGCGGGCAGGTGATCGGCGCCAGCGACGATCACGGCATGGGTCCGGCGGGCGATCCGATCTCGCCCGACCAGGTCGCCGCGTCGTTCTATCACGCGCTGGGCATCGAATACGAAAAGGAGTATCACACCAACACGGGCCGTCCCGTGATGATCGTCCGCGAGGGGAGCCTCATTCCGGGTCTGGTCGGCTGACCTGATGAATGGAGTTGCAGACTGGGCAGGTTTGCTACTCGATGTCGCTTTTGCCGAGGACCCGAGTGTGTGGGAGCGCTCGGCGCAACCGAGCGACTCCTGCGTCGGTAACCGCGGTGAATCGCAAATCGATGCTCTCGACTTCACGGAGCGCATGCAGGTGCGGTAGCCCCGCGTCCGTCACGGCGGAGCTTGTTAGAACCAAGACGCGCAATCGCGGCAGCGCGTGTAGACAGGCGAGTTCGTCGTCGCCGGCCGAGGTGCCGCCCAGATAGACCGCCGCGACGTTCGCGACGGCATCGCGGCCCAGACACGCCGCCAAGCGCCGGCTCACCGCGGGCCAAGGCACGGCATCGCGATATTCCACCGAGCCGTGCAGACGATCGATGACCGCCACGGCGGCCCGCTGGCGATGGATCCGTTCGGCCTGCCAACCGAGCCAGATCATCAGCGCCGTGATCGCGATCAACATCGTTCGCACACCGAATTGCCAACGCGGCAGGCGCATGATCGTATGATATCCGCCTGGCAGCCACCAACGGAGAGATCCGGCGTTTGGAAGACGATCGCCGGGGCTATCCGACGTGGGGCTTCGGCTGGTTCGCACTTCGCGATCTCGCGCACCGAACCGGCTTACGCATCCGACCGGCAATCGGTCAACATCGCAGCAAGGCGTCGCGTAGCAGCCACCAGAGCAGTTGCGGTCGACGGCGGGCCTGCCCCAGACAATAGGGCAAATAGGCCTTGCCGTAGGGAACGTAGAATCGCACGGGCACGTTTTCGCGCGCGGCTAGGGCCAACGAGGCTCGCTGGGGAAGCCCGTAGAGCAGTTCCAGCTCGCACGTCGTACCCGATGCTCGTAACCGTTCGATCGCCTTCTGCGCCAACGGCACATCGTGGCTCGCGACCGCTACATGCGGCGCGCGGCCGGCGAGTCGCGTAATGACCTGCATGAAACCGATGCGCAGGTCGGCCTGTGGATCGTCGGCATCAGGCCATTGTCCTTTCACGACGCGCGGCACAATGCCCGCCTCTACGGCCGCGTCAGCGTCCTCCAGGCTTCGCCGCCACCGACCCGGCAGGGAACAACTGACGTTCGCACCACCTTCGGCCGCCTCGACAGCCGCCGACCACATGGCGTCGGCCGCCTCTGGCGCCAGCGAATCGAAATGGATGCGCAGCGGCCGGACCGTTCTTTCTGTCGTCGCCTCGTCTATGTCCGCCAGGGCAACGGCCGAGGCCGATTCCAGGGGATGGGTTTCGCCGTGGCTGGCTAGCAGCTTGCCCGCAAAACGACTGGCGGTCATTGTCGGCACGTCGGAACCGCGTTCCGCCCCGGCGACCGCGCTCCGCGCCCGCTCGGTCACGTGTTGCAACAGTGCCGACGAATGGCCGAGCGCAGGTAGCTTGATCGACAGGTAGCTATCGTGATTCTTCCGACCGAGCGCATCGAGCGCGGCGAGGTACTCGGCACAGACCGAGCCGGGCGTGTCGTCGGCGCCGTCCCAAAAGCCGAGCGTGGTGGCAAACCCCTGTTCGGCAAGCCCAGTGGCCACGCGTAGGGCGCCACCGAGCGTGGGGCCGGCGATATACGTCTGCGCCGCCCGGGCCGCCAGCGGCATCAAGCAGGTGCTCGCTGCGCGTCGCAGGAGTGAGTTCAATCTTGGCACTTACTGCGTCTCCCGAAACGGATACCCTTCTTTGCGAGACGAATCCGACGCTTACCCTGTTCGCCGAATTTTCGCAACGCGTCGCCCGCGAGCGCCGTCGCGCCTCGCCAATTGGCCGGATAATATCGCAGCGATAGGCAAGGCCGCTCCAGTTCGGTCCAGACCTGAATCCAAGGCTCGACGGTGCCGAGCAGTTCGTACGTCGAAAGCTCGTCGGCGACCGCGCGTTTGATGGCCTCGACCATCAACAAGATGCCCGGGCTGGCGCGCTGAAAGTCGGGATCGTAACCGACCTTGAGCACCCAATATCGATTTTGATGGACCACCGCCAACTGCATGGCGGCTATCTGCTCGCCGATGTACAGCAGCTCGACCCGGAACTTCCCAGCAAGGGCCGCGCTGCGGGCATAGCGCCGATAAAAATCTCCGTGCCGACCGTCGGCGAGCGCCGTGCCGGCCGCGCCCTTCCAGGAACGCTTCTCGACGTCGAAGGCCAGATCAAGCAAGTGGTCCACTTCATCGGGATCGGGCGCATGATGTTCGGTCCGCACAGCACCGGCCTGCTCAGCATGACGCCAAGAGCGACGAAAGTCGGAACGCCGCCGCGACGAGAGCTTCTGTTCCGGCGCCGACCAGCTCTCGTCGAGGGGGATCCAAGGTGTCGCGGACTGAGGCCTGGCCGTCAGCCAGGCGGCAGGGCCGACGGCCCGTTCAAGGGTGGCAACCGTCGGCGCGGCCGCGAAGATACGCTCCAACAAGAAGGGCCGACGCCGATCGCACACGGCTTGAGCCAGGGCGGCCAGCGCCTCGCCGTCGCGATAGGCAAAGTCGGCCGGTTCAAAGACGCGGTAGTAGTTCAATAGCTCGGCACGTCCGGCCCAGCCGCTCGGAATGAGCAGGGGCGCGGCGGCCACGATTTCGTCGCCTGCGCGGCCCACGAGAACCTCGACCCGGCCCGAGGCGCCAAACGTCTCGGCGCAGGCCTCGATCCAGGCAAACGTTTGCATGGGCGAGGTCACCTGGCGATCCAACTCGTGCCATGCGCTCTCGTAGGCACGCAATTCGGCTGCCGAACGGACCTCGAAGAAGTCAATCGACGTGGTATTCGCCGCCGGCCGGCTCTCGGGCAGCGATTCGATGGCGGTGGCCATTAAGTGCGCCTCGTGCTCAAGCTGACGTGTGGCAATCCCCGAAATCCCCTGTTGATTGCCTTCACCCTCCCAAAACGCCTCGAAACGATGCCACAAGGATAGGTCAAAACTGGCGTGCGAGCGGCCACCCCCGTCCCTGAAGGCCGGAGCAACCCATACGACCGGTCTCGCGGGAATCGGCCTCACGCCGGCATGCCGGACACCTACTGTGATAGCGGGGGGGCTCTAACTATACTTGAGACGCTTGGCTGGCCAGCGAATCAGGCCGCTGGCGTTTGCAACTCTGAGGAAACCACTTCGATGCCCAAAGCGTTGACCATCGCGGGATTGGTCGTGGCCTGTCTGCTGTTCTTGCTTTTCGGACTCGATCTGGCTTTGAAAGTCCCCTTTAACCAGATGAACATGGCGATGGACATCGGGTTCGTCGTGTGCTCGCTGATCCTGGCCTACCTGAGCTGGTCGGCGTTTCGCGACATCCCGTGACCAGTTGCTCGACGATAGGAGTCGTCCTTCATGCAGCGTATCGATCGGGAGCAGGCCAAGAAATATGCCTTTGATTGGCGAGATGAGCCGTTGCTGCGGGTGCAGCCGGGCGAAAGCTTCGAGATCGAAACGTACGATGCCAGCAGCGGCTATTTCAAGTCGGCCGACGACAAGGCGATTCCCGCGCGGCGGCCCGGCTTCGATCGCGTCCCTCCGTTGGCCAACCCCATCGGCGGCCCCGTGTGGGTGGAAGGGGCCGAGCGCGGTGATGTGCTGGTCGTAACGATCGAGAGCATCACCGTCGACGATTACTCCTGGGTGGCCATCGGCCCCCGCCGCGGCCCGTTGGGCGAATCAACCCGTTGGCCGGAACTGTCGAGCGATTACACGACCAAGATCTTCAAGCACGTGCCGGGCCCGAGCGGCACGACGCGCGACGGGACGCTGCACTTCAGCGACCGGCTCTCGTGGCCCATCACGCCCTTCGTGGGCACGCTGGGAGCTGCGCCCGATCGCGAGGTGACGACCAGTATCGACGGGCAGGGCGAGTGGGGAGGCAATCTCGACATTCGCGACGTCGCCGCGGGCAACCGCGTGCATCTGACCGTCTACCACGAGGGAGCCAAGTTTTACCTGGGTGACGTCCACGCCAGCCAGGGAGACACCGAGTTCACGGGAACGGCGGCCGAAACCAAGGCGACCGTGCGTCTCAAGCTCGAGCTCATCAAGCAGAAGAAGATACCTTGGCTGCGCATCGA
Source organism: Pirellulales bacterium (assembly GCA_035547915.1). Lineage (GTDB taxonomy): Bacteria > Planctomycetota > Planctomycetia > Pirellulales > JAICIG01 > DASSFG01. The sequence goes on from DASZTS010000035.1 coordinate 34,058, forward strand.
GAAACCAGAGTCGATCGTGGCCGTCTGGGCCGATCGCCCGTTGGAGACGGCCGTCGAGAAGGCGACCTTTCACTTGATGGACTGGTTGATCGGCGAATACGGCTTCACGCCGACGGATGCCTACTGTTTGGTCAGCACCTGTCCCGACTTTCGCATCAACGTCTACCAGATGTGCCGCGTCGGCAAGCTCAGCTTTGTCGCCGGCGCCGAGTTGCCCAAGAAGTATCTTGGTTCGCCCGCGTAGGAGTGGCGAGGCCAGTCGCGCGGCGGGTGCCGTTGCTTTGAGCGGCTGACAAAACCTGGAAGCCGGAGCGCCGTGGGGCAAAAATCGGCCGTGGAACGCCGATTTTTTACAGCTCGATCCGGTTTTGTCGGTTGCCGTTAGATTTGCGTCGGCGAATCAGCCGCAAGCGAGCGGCATTTGAGGTAGAGCTGCACCTCCTCGTAGCGCAGGCCGGGCAGCTTTGCCAACAGGGGGCGGATGCGAGGTGGCTCGGCCGGACCGATGACGGCGGCCAGCATCTCGATCGCCGCGCCGGAGAGCATCCAGCGCATGTCCACCGCCAAGCCGGCCTCGGCCGCGCGGAGCACATGATCGAGCACGACATCGCGCTCGCAACCGCGGATCTCCATGCACTCTTCGGCGGTGAACCCGCGATCGAGTAATCGCCAAGTCCAATAATGCGGCGGCCGCACGCCGTCGGCTCGCTCGTTGGGATGCGCGGACCCGGCGACCGCTCGGGCAGGGCTCGCCACATCCGCCATGGCCGCGTTCGTGCGTGGCGAGACGTGTTCGACTTCGCCAGCGGTGGCCGCGGATCGTTCGGCGCGTGTTCTCGGCAACGGAAATCGTCGGGCAAGCGTCGGCGAAAGCGAAGGCGCCCGGTCGAGCCGGGCCTGGCTCGTCATCACGCTCGTGCCGAAATCGGTCAGCCGCAACGTGGGCCGCAACGGGTTGTCGCCCCCCTGCTCCAGACAGCCGACCATCAACAACGCTTCGATCAACTCCCCCACCTCGTCCTGCTTGAAATGGCCGAGCAATCCATAGGTCGAGAGACGTTGCAAGCCAAATTTCTGCATCTTGGCGCTGGTCGAGCCGCACAGCATCTGGGCGACAATCTGTTTACCGAAGCGTCCGCGCGTCCGCGCCACTCCGCTGAGGATCTTTCGAAACGCATCGAGCAACTCGTCGCTGAAGGGCGCGGCTTCGGCGGTCGCACCAATGGGCACGTGTTCTTCCGCCGCCGGCCGGCTGTCGCGCGAGAATGTAGTCTCCGACTCTTCTGGCCGATCCGTCTCGTGCGAGGTGGCCTGCGCCAATTCGGCATTCGCATCGTATGGCGTGCTTCGCTGCCGCCCGAGTCCGCGGCGCTGGCAGTTGTCGCAGCGTCCGCAAGGCTCGGCGTTTTCCTGACCGAAGTACGCCAATATCTCGCGTTCGCGGCAGCGCGAGGTTTCGGCGAAGGCGATCATGCGGTTGAGTTTCTCGTACTCGGCCTCTTTGCGCTCTTCCAGCGTCTTGAAGTCGAGTTGAAGCTCGCGAAACGGTCTGTTGACCTCGAACATGCGGATCGCGCGGCCGCGGAAGGGCGGGACGTAGTCGAACGCCTTGAGATTGCGCAGCTCACGCAACGCGCGGCTCAGACCGGCCGGGTCGGTATCCACGGCGGCCTGTAATTCGCGGGGCGGTATGTCGACCCATTCGTGCCGCACCGAGCCCACGAATCGTTCGATGGCCTGTAGCAGGCGACGCTGCGCCTTGGCCTGCCGAGGCAAGAGGTCGACGAGCGTCGGCAGGTCGCTGTCGAGCTTGACGCGGGCCAGGTTCTCGCGACTCTCCAGCCGTTCGAGCACGCCGGCCTGCTCAAGCATTTGCTCACATGCCCCGACCCCTTCGGCACTGACCTGCAATCCCAGCGCGTCCTTGATCTCTTGCTGCGTCAGTTCGATCACCTCCCGATCGATGCGGCGCAGATAGTCGTAGACCTTCTCGACCACCTCGCGGGCCGGGTAGGCACTCTCGATGAAAAACTCCTGGATGCGGCGGTCGCCGTAACTGTAGAGCAGCAGGCAGCGCGACGGCAGGCCATCGCGCCCGGCGCGGCCCGCCTCCTGATAGTAGCCTTCCAGCGTGCCGGGCAAGTTGTAGTGCACCACGAACCGCACGTCGGGCTTGTCGATGCCCATGCCGAAGGCCGTCGTCGCCACGACAATTTCGCTCCGGCCCTGCATGAATTCATCCTGGGCGGCGCGACGCTCGTCCGGTGCCATGCCCGCGTGATACACCACCGCCGACCGGCGCGAGGTCTGTTGGATGCTGGCGGCGACCTCCTCGCACCGCTTGCGAGAAGAAGTATAGACGATGCCCGAACCGGGAGACTGGCCGAGAAAGTCGGTCAGGATACGGTCCTTGCGTCCCTTGCCATAAGGAAGTTGGACCTCGTAACGCAGGTTGGGACGCACGAAACCCGTGACGAAGATACGTGGCTCGCGGAGCTTGAGCTGCGCGACGATGTCTTGCCGCACGGCATCGGTGGCCGTGGCCGTGAGCGCGATCGTGGGCGGCATGCCGAGAAGGGCCCGGTAGCGGCCGAGCCGGGCGTAATCGGGGCGGAAATCGTGGCCCCATTGGCTGATGCAGTGTGCCTCGTCGACGGCCAGCAAATTGAGCCTGGCCGCGCGGACCGCCTCCAGGAAACGCGGGCTGCGGAACCGCTCGGGCACGACGTACACGAGCGGATACTCCCCGGCCGCCATCGCCTGCAAGCGGGCATGCTGTTCGGCCGGCTCGAGGGTGCTGTTGATGAACGTGGCGCCGAGTCCGCGTGCCTGGAGCTGATCGACCTGGTCCTTCATCAGGGCGATCAGGGGAGACACGACCAACGTCACCCCGGGCTGTGCCAACGCCGGCAGTTGATAACAGAGACTCTTGCCGCCGCCGGTGGGCATGACGCACAGACAGTCTTGCCCGGCGAGCACCGTCTCAATCACTTCGCGCTGACCGGGCCGAAAACTACTGAGGCCGAAACGCGGCAGCAGTGAATCGGGCGACGTGGCGGCGTCAGGCATGGGGTGTTGTGCGGACTCTGGAATCTGCATCAGCCCCATTGTAGAGCCCAAACCCGACGACTTGGAGTACGCTCGGTGTTGCCGAAGATCGACCGCCGGGCGGCCTTGACGGATGTTCGCGTGGAACGGCCATCGTAAGGACGAACACGGCGCTCATCCCGGCCACTTATGTGCCGGCCGACGCTCCGAATAGAGCCGTGAGGCAGATACTCGACCAGGTCTCGAAGCGGGTCATGTCGTCCAGCAGCTCCGCGACCGGTCGGAACCCACAGGCGATGAGCTGGTCTTCGCGCGGCTGAATGGCGGGACGACCTACGTCGAACAGATGCACGATGCCAAGGTGCACGCGGCCGACCTCCGATTCGTCGTCGTTGATCAGGCCGACGCAGTGTTCGCAGAAGGGCGTGTCGATGATGACTTCCTCGGCCAGCTCGCGCCGCATACCCGTGCGATAAAGATCGTCATCGCCACCCGTGGCGTCCTCCGACGAAATGTGCCCGCCGATGCCGATGCTCCGCTTGCGGTGCAGGCGTCCCTCTCCCTGGCCCGTGCCGCGCGTGTACTCGAACAGGCTCTCGACGCCGTCAGCCGAAACGTGGCGAAAGATGCAATACGGGATGAGCTGCTTGAAACCGGGGTCCTGTTCCATCTCGCCGCGCGGGCGAAAACTGATATGCTCGGGCTTGAGCAACTCGGCCAGGTAACGCTCCGCCTCGGACGCGGGACAGAAACCCTGGAAATGTCCCAGACGGTGAAAGACGGCGGTAGGCACCACCAGGATCTGCTCAGCGGCCGTGTCCACGGCCTTGGGTGCGGGGGGCGGAACGTCCGATTTGGGAGCTTCGACGGCCATGTACCACTCTCGATGTCGGTTAGGACTGCCAGGCGAAAACAAAGCAGCATCGTAGCGAAATTGCGGCCGATCGTCGTCCCCCCCGGAAATGGTTGCGCGATCGGAACATCTTCGCCACGATGAATTCCCATATTCGAAGTCAGAGGATCAGCATCGCGTCGCCATAGCTGTAGAAGCGATAGCGCTCGCGAATCGCTTCGTCGTAGGCCCGCGAGATCAACTCATCGCCGCCGAAGGTCCGCACCAGTACCAGCAGCGAGCTGCGCGGTAGATGGAAATTGGTCATCAATGCCTCGACGGCCCGGAAACGGTAGGGCGGCCGGATGAAGAGGTCGGTCTCGCCCGACCATGGAACGAGGGTGCCCGAGCAGGCGGCCGTTTCCAGAATGCGGACACTGGTGGTGCCTACGGCCACGATCCGGCCACCTTCGGCGCGGCAACGTTCGATGCGGGCGACGGCCGTCTCCGTCAATTCGCCGCGTTCGCAGTGCATGCGATGATCGGCCAGTGTCGCTGTGGCGATCGGTCGAAACGTGCCGATTCCGACGTGCAACGTCACGCGCACGGGCGTGACCCCGGCGTCGACCAGCCTGACCAGCAATTCGTCGGTGAAATGCAGACCGGCGGTGGGCGCCGCGGCCGAGCCGGGTTGACGCGCATAGACGGTCTGATAGCGCCCGCGATCCTCGTCGACCATCTCGCCGCCGCGGATGTAATGCGGCAGCGGCACGCGACCGACCCTTTCGAGCAGAGAATACACGTCGTCGGGCGATTCCGGCCGGGCCACCCAGACACCGCCGGTTTGCTTTTCGAGCATTTGCAACCGGATATCTTCCTCGCCCAATCGATTGGTGAGCGTTACCGTCTCGCCCGGTTGCAGCTTGCCGCGGGTCTTGGCCAACAGCCGCCAACGACCGTCGGCATCGGCCGACAGAAAGAGCCCCTCCCATGCGCCGCCAGTGAGCGTGCGGCGACCCAACAAACGGGCCGGCACCACGCGGCTGTCGTTCACGACCAGGCAATCGTGCGGCCGCAACAGATCGGGTAGGTCGCGCACGTGCCGATGCTGGATCGAGCCCTCTGCTCGATTGACGACCATCAGCCGCGCGTCGCTGCGCTTGGGCAACGGATACTGAGCGATCAACTGACGAGGCAGCGCGTAGTCGTAGTCGTCGGTGTTTTGGAGAGTGGGATCGGGATCGTGGCTGGTCATCGTCGACAAACCTACGCCATGCTGCTGAGTTTGCGTAGGCGGACAACGGCCTCGGCGACCGCGGCGACGGCGAAATCGACCTCTTCGACCGTGTTAAACCGACCGAGGCCGAATCGCAAGCTCGACCGCGTCAGATCGTCGCTCAGTCCCAGTGCTCGCAAAACATGGCTGGGCTCGGGCTCGGCAGAGGTACAGGCGCTGCCGGAGCTGACCGCCACGTCTTTCATGCTCATCATCAATGCCTCGCCGTCGACGTAGGCGAAGCTGACATTCAAGTTGCCGGGCAATCGCCAATCGCCGCGCGAGACCTCCGGCCCGTTCAACGAGACCCCGTCGAGGTGTTTTGATAGATCCGCGAAGAGTTTGTCGCGCAAAGCAGTCAGGCGTGGCATTTCGGCGGGCATTTCCGCGAGGCAAAGCTCCAGAGCACGGGCGAAGCCGATGATGCCAGGTACGTTGAGCGTGCCACTGCGCAGCCGATGCTCCTGCCCTCCCCCGTCGATCTGCGATTGTAGGCGGACGGGCGGCGATCGCCGCCGGACATACAAGGCACCGACGCCTTTTGGGCCGTAGATCTTGTGGGCCGAAAAGCTCATCAGATCGATGTTCAACCGGTCGACGTCGACCGGTATTTTTCCGACCGCCTGTGTCGCATCGCAGTGCAGCAACACTCCACGTTCACGGCAGATGGCTCCGATCTCGGCCAGCGGCTGGATCGCGCCGATTTCGTTGTTGGCCAGCATGACCGATACGAGCATCGTGTCGTCGCGCAGGGCGCGGGCCACCTGCTCCGGCTCGATCAACCCCGCGTTCGGCTCCCCAGCGGGTGCAACGTTCAGTAGCGTGACTTCGAATCCCTGCCGAGCGAGCTTTTCGAGCGGGTCGAGCACGGCCTTGTGCTCGGTGGTCACGCTCAGGAGATGGTTTCCGCGGCGTTTCGGCCGCTCGGCCAACCCCCGCAGCGCCAGGTTGTTGCTCTCCGTCGCACCGCTGGTGAAGACGATCTCGCGCGCCTGCGCCCCGATGGCGCTGGCGATCGTCTCGCGGGCCGCATCGACGGCATCGCGCGCCTCCCAACCGAACACATGGCTCACGCTGCCGGCGTTGCCGAACCGTTCGGTGAAGTAGGGCAACATGGCTTCCACGACGCGCGGATCGACGCGTGTCGTAGCATGATTGTCCATGTAGACGGGTGGCATGCGTAACCCGATATCGATTCGACAAAATGAGCCGCCGAGCAATCCATTATACGCGGCGACGGGAGAGCACACGCCGCGGCATGGTCGTATCGGCTCCGGAGCCGCAGTGCTCTTGCACTCGATCGCGGTTCGAGCCCAAAATCAGCGTGCCTGTGCGTCGCGATTTGCCTTCTTTCCCAGGCCCCGTTTTCGTTATGGCTACCGCAAAGATCGACATCGTCGGACCGGAAGAGATTCCGCTCATCACCGAGCTCTATTGCCAGATCTACCGACCCGCGAAGGAAGCGCCCTTCTTCCACCGTCGATTCCTGGGCCGCTACAACGGTCTGCGGCTCGTCGCGTCGCTCGACGACCGGCCGATCGGCTTCTTTCTCGGCTTCGAGCTGAAGCCGAGCGTCTTTTTCTCCTGGCTGTTCGGCGTGCTCCCGGAATTCCGCCGCAAAGGAATCGCTTCACAGTTGATGGACGCGGCCCACGCCTGGGTGGCCGAACACGGTTACGCCTCGATCCGCTTCGAGTGCCAGAACGAGCACCGCCCGATGCTGCACCTCGCCATCGCCCGCGGCTACGACGTCGCCGGCATTCGCTGGGACCCCGACCTCGGCCGCAACCTCGTGATCTTCGAGAAGGAACTCGCCCCGATCGACAACGAGGAGTGACCTGCCCCTCGGACGGAGTTTCGCCGGAGTCTTGCCTTCCGAGTCATGGAAATCTGCCACCGGTGACAAATTTGGCCCGCCGTGGCCGTTCAGCCCGTCGGCTCTTGCCCGACCCGTCGTTTCCGATGAACACCGTCAGTGGTGCAAATTTGATCGTCCCGCTGTCCCGAACGGCTTTGAAATTCCGGAGGCGAAATGTTCGCAGTTGGCCTGCCTTCATCGAAGCAGCCCTCGCTCTGCGTCGCGAAAGGCATTCTGCGTTGCAACTTTCACCGGGTCTGGAACGGCTGGAAACGACCCCAACACGTGAACAAACTCTTCTTCACGAAGGCCGTAGAGGTGAGCGAACGCCGCGTCCAGTTCGGCGCATAGCTTTATTCGTTCGTCAATTCGCCACTTGTGTACCCCGTTGCCTTGCGAACCTTCGAACCGCAGGCTTCGGCGAGGGGCCGCATATCGTCCGCCGTGCACGAGAGCTTTAGGACGCGTTCGCTGATCCAGTGTTCGAGGGTTTCTCGTTTGGACCACGGGCACTTATTCGCATATTCATCGGGGGGAAGGGCGGGCAATTGCTCGACGATGAAGAAATTCAGGTGAACGCTGCCAACCTTTTGTCGAGCTACGTAATCCAGAACGAGCGAGTTGAGGTTTGCCAACAAACAGCACTCGCGGCGCGGCTCGATATCGCTGCCGAGGAAGACAATGGGGGCCGAGTTGACCACAGCCACACGTGGCAAAAACGATGCGATCATCGTTCGCTCATTGGTTGCGCTCGTCACGTCCTTGTAAGCCAACAGCCAGTCTCGTTTATGGCCTTCCAGCGCAACGTTCATAGCCGCTTCATCCACCCACCACCGTGGCGTAGCACAAAACTCAGGGTTTTGATGCTGCACTAAGCTCGTGTGAGCCTTTTGCCCCTGACGGACCCAATTGGCCTCGTCTATCAAGACGCTGGCAGCGCGATGGTCGAAGGCTTGCACCATCTTGGCCTCGTAGAGCGGCAACGCGCGTTTCTTTTGCTTCTTGTAGACGTTTCCGTCCAGGCGATAGCCCCTCTTCTCCCAGAACTTCGCCGGCTGAAAATGCTCGGCGTCGTTAGTCTGGTCGAACATTCGGATAAATCTAATTCCCCAGGGGTTGCCACCCTGCTTACGGTTCTCGTCGACCAGGATGGGGATCCGTTTGTAGATCGATTTCGTCAAATCAGCATCGCGTCGCGTGCGGAAAATCGGGCATGTTTGGGTGTTCGGATTCAACAACGCCATGTCGGCGGCGCTCAGCGGGATATGCCGTTGCTTCTGAACCGCGGCGGTATCCTCGATGCTGTGGGCAAAGAACACGAAGTCGGCTTGTTCCGTCTGTCTAGCTTCGCCGCCGAAGACAATCGCCGAAAATTTAAAGCGCCCGTCGACGTCGGCGAATACTTTTTTGCGATTCTCGAAATCGTACAGGGAGACGAGCCGCTTACCGGCCGTTAGGGAACCGAAGAAATCTTTGGTCGTATCGTCCGTGGCAATGCCCGATGGGACAAGCAGACCGACGAGGCCGTCGGACGCCACGAGCTTTGAGGCCAACTCGGCAAACAGCATATAGAGATTCACGTCTCCCCGTCCCGTCAGCGGGTATTCGCCCGAGCCGCGTGCATAGTCGAGTAGTCGCTGGGCCTGATCGCGGGCCGACAAGTACGACTTATGAAGCCCCGGATTATCGGTCGGCATCGCGGCAATGCGCAGCTTGCGCTGATTCGCGCTCACGGCCCCTGCCGTTTTCGGGTCCGTCAACGAAAAGAACTCCCGGTCCTGGACCTTCACCCGCTCCCAAGGCGGATTGCCAATGACACACGAGAAACCGCCGGCACCATCCGTTCCGAAGATTCCCGGAAAGGCCGCCTGCCAATCCAGTGCCCGCTGTTCGACGCTGGCGTCGGACACCAGACTGTTGCCGCAAATGACGTGCTTCGAGAGATCGGCCAGCGTTTTTCCCCGCCGTGCCTAGCGAATCCAAAGAGCGAGCTGTGTGATTTCGACCGCCTCTTGCGACAGGTCGACGCCATATAGGTTCTTATTCAGGATCAGATCGGGGATCGCGTCTTCTGTCCACGCAACTTTGTCGGCGCGCAGCCCGGCGCCCGCAAGGCCGTGGACGACGCCCTTGTACTGGACGTCGAGCGCGTCATACGCACGAATTAAAAACGCGCCGGAGCCGCAGGCAGGATCGCAAACGGTCACTGTCTGCAGTTCATCGAGACAGGCTTGCCAATATTCGAGAAGCCGCTTGCCATTCTGTCTCGTGGGCGATTCCGGATCGACTTTGTACCTGCCTTGCAAGGCGGCGAAGCGCTCACGCACAATCGCGTCGACCGTGCGCTCAACGAGCAGGCCGGTGAACGCCGCCGGCGTGTAATAAATTCCGAATCGCTTACGCTGAGCGCTCTTGGGCATCTTCGACAGCGGCGATCGCGTTTCGGCCGTCGTCTGTTCGTCGGTCGATGGCGGGGCTTCTCCGCCCGCCTTCAATGCAAACAGACCTCCGACGCGGAGCTTTTCGAGCTCGGTGATCGATCGCTCAAATAGATGCCCAAGCACTTCGACATTGACTTCTTCCGAAAAATCATATTCGCCGAAATTCTTGAAACCGCGAATCCAAGGCTCGTCGTCAAGCTGCAGGTTGTCAATCTCCGCATCAGGCTTGAAGAGGTTGCCGTTGTAACCGTTGTCGATACCGACGTTGTTTCCGCCGCGGTCCACTTCGGCGAACAGGCCCAGAAAGTTTTGCCAAAGTGGGTTTCGCGCCTGCGAAAATGCCGCGACTCTCTCCGAGGCCCGCTTCAGGCAGTTCTCCGCGAGCAAGTCGCGATCCTCGCAGAACGCAATGAAAATGATCCGGTCGAGCAGTTTTTGGGCAATGCGGATAGCCGTGTCCAACGACTTTCCCATCTTAAGGTTCAGGTGTTCGATGAGCCGCAGTCGCTGCAAGTGGTACGATTTGTACAGGTCCTCGCCGACTTCGTTTTGGCGGTTGGTCGTCCTTTTCAGCAACTCCAGGGCTCGCGGGGCCTGCCCGATTGCCGATTGCAGCAGGCCGCCTCGCTCGAACAGGCAGTAAAAATCGTCGAATCGCTCGCGATTCCGCAGCTCTTGAAGCGAAAACTCCTCGTACGACAGCGTTCCTTTTGGATGATGGTAAAGTCGAATCGTCTTGAAGTTCGAGACGATACCCCAGGTGCACGTCGGCAGTGCATTGAGATAATCCCAACATTGCTGAACGGCGGTCCGGCCGTTCGAGCGGTCACGGTCGAGATCGGTCAGCGCCCCCTTAAGTTCGACTATCGCCGCGGGCTCCGCAGAGCCTGGAAAATCGCCGATCGCGGCATCGGCGATGCCAACGCCTGAGACGGTGAACTTGTGCTCAAGTTGCCACGCATCGGGGTTGGCGGTTTTGACGTGGTAGCCGAGTCCCTCACCAAAAAGCTGATCGAGGAATTGGGTGTCGATCGACGTTTCTTTGTATTGCGGCAGGTGGCCCTTCGTCTCCAAGTCGGCCCAACGTGTGGCGATTTCATAGGCCCTGTCTCGCGCCGGAGTACGGAGGTGTAGGCTTGAGGCCGCCTCGCGCAAGAATCGCGGTATGAAGAGGGCACGCTGCCGGCGGATGCGCCGCTCTAGCTGTCGCTCTTGTTCGTCGAAGAGCCCAGGACCGTTGGGCTTACCGTTTTTCCGTCGTGCCATGAGTGGCGTGCGTCCGTCCAAGAACGTACAAAAGTCGCGAACCGGGCGCACCGCTTGTCGGAAAACTTGGAGATCGGCCGACCCCATTGCGACCGCTCCGTCGATGCAATTCCGCCCAACGCGAGATTCAGACTCGACCGATTCTATCAGCCACCTGACGGCAATCAAACGGCGGGATGGGAGGCCGGAGATGCTGCAACATGGCCGAGCGAGAGGGACTGGTATGCGGCTCCAAACACGCCGTTCGGAGGATCACAGGGTGTGCCACCCACCTATTCGTTCAACGGTTGGGTACTCCGGAGGTAGGCGAAGAGGTCGCGAACGTCCTGGGCGCTGAGTTTGACGAGAAGCCCCTCGGGCATCAGCGATTTGCGCATCGGGGCCATCTCTTCGACTTCGTCCTGGGCGAGCGAGACGGTTTGGCCGTCGGCGCCGCGCAAGACGATGACCTGGTCGTCGCGATCGACGAGAAAGCCGCTGACGATGCGTCCGTCGTCGGTGACCACCTGAAACGTCCCAAAACCTTCGCGTATTTCCGCGCTCGGGTTGACGATGTTCGCGAGCATGTTCGAGACATCGTCGCGTTTATAGCTGGTCAGGTCGGGACCGATCTGACCGCCCTGGCCGAAGAGCGTGTGGCACTTGGCGCAGTTGGCGACAAAGAGCTTCTTGCCGCCGTAGGGGTTGCCGGAGCCGCCGCGGATCGTGTCGGTCAACTCGGCGATCTGCTCCTGCATTTCGGCCGTCGTCGCTCCCTCGATGCTGCCGAAGTGCTTCTTGATCAGGTCCGCGATGCGCGGGTCGCGGTGGACGGTGAGCTTGCGGGCGACTTCGAGCGGAACGGTCTTGGCGTCAATCCTGCCCGCGTCGACCGCATCCAACAGGGCGAGTGTCCAAGGCTTGCGGCTGGCGAGTAGGGTCTGGGCCACGCTTCGCACATCGTCGGTCCACTGCGAGTAGCCTTCGAGCACTCTGCCGGCGATCTCCGGCGCGTCGTACTTTTCCAACGCCGCGAGCGCGGCCGTCCGCAGACCGTCGTCGGGCGTCGAGCGCACGACGTCGAGCAGCACGGGTACCGACGCGGGCTGCCGCACTTCGCCCAGAATCTGAATGTACTGCAACCGTCGATTCGCATCGGCCTTACCATCGGCGATCAAGGCCAATGCCTCCGACACGGCTTCGGCTCTCCCTTGCCTCAACGAGAGCGTGAGCGACTGGCCGCCGAACCTGCTCAGAGCTTCGGCCAGTTCATCGGGCAGACCGGTCATCGTGCGCCCCTGAAATGCCTCTTCGAAGCCCGCCATGAGGGCCTTGCGTTCCGCGTCGCCCGGCGCGGCATTGAACAGATTCGCGCAGGTGACCAGATCTTTGCGGTTGCCCGTCGCGGCATAACGCCGCATCAGGCGGTGCAGCAGGTGCTTGCTCACCAGCGGCAACCGCCAGACCGACGGATCGGCGAACAGGCTCACGACCGCATCGCGATCACTCATCGATTTCGCTTCGATGGCCCACCAAAGCAGGAGCGGCAGATGCACATCGTCGCTGTCCTCGGTGCGGCCGAGCAATCCACGGACGATGGCGAATCCCTGCGCGGCCGGCAGTCGCCGGGCCGTACAGGCAAGCTGGCTGCGCACCTCGACGTTCGGTTCCGACGATACAAGTTGGGACAACCGCGAAGCCAGCTCGGGCGATACCTGCTCCGCGTCGCCCAACAGGCGTACGGTCCATTCGCGCACGTACGGGTTCGCGTGGCTCAGCCCAATCATGGCCGCTCCGTCGTCGAAACCACCGGAAGTGTAGAGGGCCCACAGCGATTCGAGGGCGAATTGCCCGGTATCGGCGGTCAGCGTCTGGCGCAGGGCCGCGACGAGCGTCGTGTCTTTGCGGTCGGCGAGCAGCCGCTGGGCCGTGCGGCGAAACCATTTGTTGGGGTGCTTGAGCTGCTCGATGAGCGCCGCGCTCGGCAGCTTCCCCAGATCGAAGGGGGCGAGCGGCCGGGCATCCTTGGCCCGCAAGCGGTAGATGCGGCCGGTCGACGTATCGATCTTCCCCTCGTGATGCCGAAGATGCGCGATCTGGGCCTCGTACATGTCGCACACGTAGATCGCGCCGTCGGGCCCGGTGGTAATGCCGACGGGGCGGAACCAGTCGTCGCTCGAGGTGATGGCATGGCCGACGTCTTCCGTCTTGAAGGTTGAGCCGTCGGGCAGCAGCTTGCTCATCACGACATGGCTCTGCAACGGCGCCACCCCGATCAAGCGGCCGTCGTATTCCGCCGGCAGAGCAGCCCCTTCATAGATGACGAAGGCGTGCGTGAATCTCTGCACGGGGGCGTGCTTCATCGCCGGAAAATAGCCGAACGTGTAGGGGTTCGAGAGCGGCCCGTGTTTACCAAAACCCTTTTGGAAATAGCCGCCCTGCACGTAGTGAAAGCCACGAGTATCGCCGCCGTTGTGTCCCGAGAAGATACGGCCGACGGAATCGATCTCGAGACCGAACGCGTTCCCTCCCCCTTCGGCGAAAATTTCGTACTTGCGCCGTTCGGGATGGTAGCGCCAGATGAGCTGCCCCAGTGAATGGACTGGCTTTTTGTCGAGGCCCGGGCGCAGGATGTCGCCGCTGACGGTGCTTCCCTGGCAGGCGTAGAGCCAGCCGTCGGGGCCCCAGCGCAGATTGTTCGCGCACGAATGCGTGTCCTCCAAGCCGAACCCTTGCAGATGCACCTCGGGATCGCCGTCGGGCACGTCGTCGCCGTCGCGATCGGGATAGAAGAGCAAGTAGGGCGGATTGAGCACCCAAACTCCGCCTCGACCCCGAGCGAAGCTGGTGACGATATTCAAGCCTTCCAGAAACGTCTTCTGTTTATCGAATCTACCGTCGCCGTCGGTGTCCTCATGAATGGTGATCTTGTCGAGCCCACGGAAATGATTGGGGGGCGGCGGCGGCACCTTGTCGTAGGTGGCGCGCAAGAACTTGTCTTCGCTGAGGATCTTCAAGCCGGCCGGGTAGGGATACTGAATGTATTGCACGACCCACATCCGGCCCCGCTCGTCGAAGTCGATGAACAGCGGTTGCTGCACGTCGGGCTCGGCGAGGACCTGTTCGACGACGAGGTTCTCAGGGGTCTTGAGCGCCGCGAGGGCCTCGGCGGGCGGTTTGGCCGATTGATCGGTGCCGGTGGCGGCGCGGGCCGGAGATACGAGATAGGCAACGGCGAGCACGGCGAACGGCAGACATCGCGCCGAGCGCGTAGAGCCCAACCGCGAAAAACGTAGTGCAGGCATGGGAGGACCGGGCGGGTGGGGTGGCAGGCGTGCGACCATGTCGGCACGCCCGGAGGGAACTACACCCTATCAGCGTACAAGCCGACGAGACGCGTGTCGAGATTTTGCGGCCGTTCGAGACGCCGCCGACGGCCTATCCGCGCTTCTCACGCGGCACGAGCTCGCGCTCGGCCGGGCCGGTATAAATCTGGCGGGGGCGGGCGATCTTCTTCGTCGGCGAATGATGCATTTCCGCCCAATGGGCGATCCAACCCGGCAAGCGGCCGATGGCGAACAGCACCGTGAACATCTGCACGGGAATGCCCATCGCGCGGTAAATGATGCCGGAATAGAAGTCGACGTTCGGATAGAGCTTCCGCTCGATGAAATAGGGATCGGAGAGCGCGGCCGCCTCAAGCTGCTGGGCGATGTCGAAGATCGGGTCCTTGATCTTCAGCTTCTTCACCAGGCGATCGCACGTCGTCTTGATGATCGACGCCCGCGGGTCGTAGTTCTTGTAGACGCGGTGGCCGAAACCCATCAACCGGAAATGGCTGTTCTTCTCCTTCGCCATGTCGATGTACTTCTTCACGTTGCCGCCGTCGGCGCGGATCTTTTCCAGCATTTCGACGCACGCTTGGTTTGCACCGCCGTGCAACGGTCCCCAGAGGGCGCAGATGCCGGCCGAGACCGAAGCGAACAGGTTCGCGTTGCTCGACCCCACCATCCGCACCGTCGAAGTGCTACAGTTCTGCTCGTGGTCGGCGTGCACGATGAGCAGCAGGTTGAGCGCTTCGACGAAATCGGGGTCGAGCTCATACGGCTCGCTCGGCACCGCGAACATCATCTGCAAGAAGTTCTGACAGTAGCTCAGGTCGTTCCGCGGATAGACGAACGGCTGGCCGATCGACTTCTTGTAGCTGAAGGCGGCGATCGTCGGCAGCTTGGCCATCAACCGGTAGATCGACACCTCCACCTGCTCGGGGCTGTGGGGGTCGAGCGAGTCCTGATAGAAGGTCGACAGGGCACCGACGACCGAGCTGAGGATGGCCATCGGGTGCGCATCGCGCGGAAAGCCGTTGTAGAACGCCTTCATGTCCTCGTGCAGCATGGTGTGCCGGCGCAATGAGCTGCGAAAGGCGTCGAGCTGCTTCTGAGTAGGCAGTTCTCCGTAGATGAGCAGGTAGCTCGTTTCGATAAAGTCGCACCGCTGGGCCAGATCCTGAATCGGATAGCCGCGGTAGCGAAGGATGCCGTTCTCGCCGTCGAGATAGGTGATGCCGCTGGTGGTCGCCCCCGTGTTGACGTAGCCCTCGTCGAGCGTGATCAGGCCGGTCTGCGCGCGTAACTGCGAAATGTCGACGGCCCGCTCGTTCTCGGTGCCAACCATGATCGGCAATTCGATCTCTTGGTCGGCAATGCGGAGCCTGGCCACGTCACTCATGCGGATGTTCCTTTATGCGGCCTGGGCAGGAGAGCTAACAACGCACCGAGTTTATCCCTTGCCCCGCCGTTTCACAAGCAACAGGTCGCTGTAGGAATATTCGATGCGATCGCTCGTCCGCACGCCCAATCGCTGAGCCAATTCCGCGACGAGATCGGCCGCCTGTTCCTCGTTGTCGGCCGGCGACATGACGGCTTCGAATTCGACAAACTCTCCCAGGTCGACGACACGATCGAGGTGGATCCTTACGTTCCGGTAAAGAAAGACCTCGCGTTCCTTCTCTACGACCACGAGTGTGCCCAGCGTGGCGACCAGCGCGGCCTTCAACAGCGCCGGCTCGGCCACCGGTACCAGCCAATAGTCGCTGGCGCGTGGTGTCACCGCATCGGGCCGCGCATAGCCGACGAGTTGCGTCGGCAACCCGTCGCGCTCGCGCAGCTTGAGCCGTCCCTGCCCGCAATGGAAGTAGGTGTCGGTCTGGCGCTCGATCGCCGAGAGCGCGGCGAACTGTTTGCAGATCTCCCGCGCCGCATCGAGCGAGGCGACGCGCGCCTTCAGCTCGATATTGCGGCGCGCGGGAACGGACGGTTCCGTCACGGTTGTCTCCTCGAAATCCGACCTCGCTGGTTAACCGGCCGACATCGGGAAGATGTTACCTGATGTGAAGTCGGCAGGCACCGTCGTCGCAGTCGGTGGTCGTGCCGAAGCGGTAGCGGCGGTTGGCAATCTGCCGATAGAGCCATTGCCAGAGGGGTAACGTCCCTGGTACGTGCAGCACCGGCGCGAGCCACCACAGGGTCGGCAGACGCCGTGCCAGCCGACGCACGGCGACCGCCCCCGCGCGCCGGCGACCCGCCGCGTCGACGACGTACATCTCCTTCATCAGGGCGTCGTGGCTCAAATCGGGGTACCGCTCGGCCACGCGTGGATCGTGTAGAGAGAGGTAGGAGAGCCTGCCTCCCCAGTCCCAACGGGCCAACCGACTTATCTGTGCCGTACAAATGCGGCAGTGGCCGTCGTAGATCACCACATCGGCGCCCGGCCGTTCGTCGGGCGTTGGTAGCGACTGCCGGGGGGTTTGTTGCGTAGAGATCATACAGAATGGGGGATTGGCTGGTCGAACTACAGAAATATAACGCGTCGATCGAAAATCTGCTGGCATCTTGGGCCGCAAATCCGTAAAATACCGGCGGATCGTGGTGCCCGATCATCTCTCTAGAGAGGAAACCGCAATGGACGTCCTCAAGCAACAGGTCCGCCGCGCTCGTCGTCGCCTGGCCTGGCAACGCTTCTTCGCGATTCTCGGCTGGAGCTGGTTCGCTTGGCTATTCGCCGCAACCGCCGTGGTAACGGTCGATAAATTCAAGCCCCTCGGCCTCGTCGAATGGGCTTGGCCCGTTGCCGCCCTCGTTGGTGGATTGGTGACGGCCACCATCTGGTGCTTTGCCACGCGCCGCAGCGAGCTCGAGGCGGCGATCGAGATCGACCGGCGCTTCGGCCTAAAGGAACGAGTATCGAGCACCTATGCACTGGGTGCCGAGCAGCTCGAAACTCCGGCCGGGCGGGCACTCGTCGAAGATGCCATGAAGCGTGTGGAACGGCTGCACGTCGCGGAGCAGTTCCGCGTGAAGCTCGGTCGCTGGTCTTGGCTCCCCGCATTGCCCGGCTTGGCCACGTTCTTGATCGCCGTGTTCCTCCAGCCGGGGGTCGACGGGAACAAAGCCGGCGGCTCGGTAGCAACTAAAGCCGAGAAGAAGCAGGTGAAGACATCGACGGCCGCCTTGCGGAAAAAGTCGCTCGATCTCCGCAAAGAAGCGCGCGACAAGGGCCTGCTGAGCGAAGGCGTATTCGCCAAGTTGGAGCAGAGCAGCAAAAAGCTGGAGAATAATGACGCGGTCGACAAGAAGCAGGCGCTCATCGAATTGAACGACTTGGCGAAGGATGTGGAGAAACGTCGCGAGCAGGTGGCTGCAGCCGAAAAGATGAAAGAGCAGTTCAAGCAGCTCAAGGATCTCGACAAAGGGCCGGCCGACAAGATGGCCGACGCGTTGAAGGACGGTGATTTCCAGGTCGCGATGAAGGAGCTCAAGCAACTCCGCGACAAGCTCGAAAACGGCAAGCTCGATGCCGAGGCCAAGGCTGCACTGGAAAAGCAGCTCAAGCAGATGGAAAACACCCTGCGAAAGATGGCCGATGCACATGACAAGGCGCAGCAGAACCTGAAGAAGCAGATCGAGGAGCTGAAGAAGAAGGGTCAGAACCAGCAGGCCAAAGAGTTGGAAGAAAAGCTCGCTCAGATGCAGCAACAACAAAGCCAGATGCAGCTTGCCAAGCAGATGGCCGACCAAATGGGTCAATGCACGAAGTGCATGCAGCAGGGCGACAAGGCCGGAGCTTCGCAGGCCATGGCGAAGCTAGAGCAGCAATTGTCCGATCTTCAGCAGCAAGCCGACGAGATGGCGATGCTCGACGATGCGATGAGCGAGCTGGAAATGGCCAAGGACTCGATCAACTGCAAAGAGTGCAACGGCGAAGGTTGCCAAGCGTGCATGGGCATGGGACAGAACCGCTTCGGCAAGCCCGGCATGGGTATGGGCCGTGGTCGCGGGACCGGTCCGCGACCCGAAGAAAAGACCGATTCGAAGTTCTACGACACGAAGGTCAAGCAGCAGACCGGCAAGGGTGCTGCCTTGGTGGTCGATTTCGTCAATGGTCCGAACATGAAGGGCCAAGTCCAACAGCAGATTCAGACCGAGTTCGAATCGGTGAAGACCGAAGAGACCGACCCGCTCACCGGTCAGCAGTTGCCGCGCGGCTATCGTGAACACACGCAGAAGTATTTCGACTCGCTGCGTGAGGACAAGTAAGCCGGCCCGAACGGCTCGTGTCTCTCGTCGGCACAGAGGCACGGGCCGCGCGTTAAACGATCTTCTCCTCGGCGGCGCTTTTGCGCAGGTACAGTGGCGCCAGTCGCCAGATGTCACTGCGTGCTCCCGCAGCATGTTTTGCGGCGGCAAGCTCGGCAAGGGTGCACGCTTTGGGGAACCACTCGTTGGATGGGATTGCGTGCGCGCGGGATGGAAGAGAAGCGACAAGTTTCTCAAGTGCCGGCCCGCTGGCGAATGTGCCCGCTGTCAGACCGGCCACCCACTCCTCGGCCCGCAGGATGGTCGGCGGTTGTAGTACCTCGTGGTCCAAGCGGGACCTCCGGCAGAAAAGGCTCGCATAGACATCGCCCCGCTGGGCGTCGATGGCCGTGGCGATTGTCGCGGCATCGGCGACGCCGGTCGCCTGGGCGGCGATCACTTCAAGGGTGCTGATGCCGAGGATTTCGGCCGAAACCGCGTAGGCGAACGTCTTGGCGGTGGTGATTCCCACACGCAACGCCGTGAATGAGCCCGGGCCGACCGACACCGCCACGAGTTGCACGTCGCGCGGCTTCCAACCGACCTGCCGTAGAAGCTCGGCCAGTGCGGGAGCAAGGGTCCGGGCGCCACGATGTTCTCGGTCGAGCGGTAGCTCTTGCGACCATTCGTCGCCCTCTCTGGCGGCGACGGTGCCGGCCATGCCGCTGGTTTCGATCGCCAGTATGCGCAAACGATATTTTCCGATTTGATGGTCGCAACCCAGGCAGCGTATAATAACAAATTAGCAGAGGTTGTATGCCGGCTTGACCGGCAACCGATGCTAACTTAGACTGCGCATTGAGTTTGTGACGACTGCTCTCTCTTCGCCTCGAGCGCCGCACCGCGAGGCGCCTCGATCCATAGGTCTACGGGCGTGAAACGTGCCTTGATTAGCGATATCCACAGCAACCTCGAAGGACTCGAGGCGGTGCTAGGAGATATCGAAAAACAGGGAATTACGGAGATCTACTGCCTGGGGGACATTATCGGTTATGGGCCGAACCCGCGCGAGTGCATCGACCTGGTGATGAAGATGAACGTCTGCATCCTGGGCAATCACGACCAGGGTGCGCTCTTCGATCCGGAGGGGTTCAATTCGGGCGCCGAGCGAGCGATCTTTTGGACGCGCGAACAGCTCGAAAGCGGGCCGGGCAATCCGACCGAAAACGCCCGCCGCTGGGACTTTTTGGGCGAGTTGCCACGCAACCGTCGCGAGAACGGCTTTCTGTTCGTTCACGGCTCGGCCCGCAATCCGTTGAACGAATATGTATTTCCCGAAGATATTTATAATCAACGAAAGATCGAGAAGTTGTTTTCGTTGATCGAGCAGCATTGCTTTCAAGGGCACACGCACGTGCCCGGTGTCTTCACGCAGAGTTGCAGCTTTTTCAGCCCCGAGGAGATCGGTTACCAGTACCGCCTGACCCCGGATAAGACGATGATCAACGTGGGCTCGGTCGGGCAGCCGCGCGACGGCGACCCGCGTGCCTGCTATGTGGTGCTGGAAGACGACCTGGTCAAGTTCCGCCGGGTCGAATATCCGCTGGAAAAGACGATTCAGAAGATCTACGCCACGCCGGAACTAGACAACTTTTTGGGCGACCGGCTGCGAGAGGGCCGTTGACGGAAAGCAGGCGGCCACCCAAGATTTGGCCTGCGTCCAACGAATAGATTCTGCCTGTGGTGGCTCCTAGGATGCGTTCGATCTCGCCATAGGCGACTCAGCGTAATCCGTTTATCACTCTAGAATCCGCATGGATAAGCGATTTCTTACCTTTTTGATGCTCTCGACCGTGGTCGTGATTATGAACATCACGGTCATGTGGTGGATGAACAAGAATCGCCCCCCCGCGCCGGTGAAAAAGCCCGCCGACGTGGCCAAAGAGCTCGAAAAGGTGGGGAAAGGACCGGGAACCGAAGTAGCCGAGGACGCGCCGGACGAGAAACCAGAGGCCGCCGGGCCATCCGACACCGAGCGACACGAAGCGAAAGACGCCTGGGAGACACTCGGCTCGGCCGATCCGGAATCTCCCTATCGCATGCTGGTGACCTTCACCAGCCGCGGCGCCGCCATCGAACGTATCGAACTCAACAGCCCACGGTTCCACGATCTCGAAGATCGGAGTGGTTACCTCGGACATCTCGAACCGGCCGAGACTAACGATGGCGCCGGGTGCCTGGTCCGCGTCGTCGGTGCGGGCACCCCAGCCGCACGGGCCGGCTTACAGTCGGGCGACATCATAACTTCGCTGGCCGGCGAAGCCATCAGCGGCCCTAAAACGCTTACCGAAATCTTGCGGCGGCACAATCCGGGTGATTCTGTCGAACTGGTCGTCGATCGCGACGGCGAGAAGCAGACACTCACGGCGACGCTCGTCCGACGACCGCTGGAGGTGATCCGTCCGGAGCCGGCCGGTCTCGGTCCCGAGTTGCGCGATCAGCTCTCGTTCTTGCTTACGTTGCAACAGGTCGGCAACAAAAAGATATCGGACAAGACCGATGAACTGCCGGGCCTGCGGATGCGGACCACGAATTGGTCGGTGCTGGATCGAGCCGCCGACAAACCCGACGAAGTCTCCTTCGAGTATGTACTCGAACAGCACCAATTGCGCGTCGTCAAGACGTATCAGTTATCGCGCGCGTCAGGCGCGGAACAGAGCGATATCAACGCGCCGGCCTATCACCTGAACCTACGGATCGAGGTCGAAAACACAGGCAAGAAACCGAAAGAGGTGGCCTACCGCTTGGACGGCCCCACCGGTTTACCAACCGAGGGTTGGTGGTATTCGATGAGCACCAAGATCGGTCATTCCGGCTCGCCCGGCGTTCGCGATCTGTCGGTGGCCCGCATTCTCAACGGCCGATTTGCGTACGATCAGGTCAATGCGATCCGTTTCGCCGAGGACGATCTTCCTAAGGCTTACTCCGATCTCGATCTTGTCTACGCCGGCGTCGACGCCCAATACGTCGCCGTCATGCTGATTCCTCAACACGAGAAGGACTCGCCCGCGAAGTTCAAGGAATTGCTTCCGTTGCGGGTGGGGCCCGTGCCGGCGGAGAAGAACAAGAAGAAGCTGGTCGACACTTCCTGCCGCTTGATCAGCGAGCTTGCCACGGTCGAGGCAGAAAAGCCGCTCGTGCAAGAATTTCAAATCTTCGCCGGTCCCAAGCGCCCGGAACTCTTGGAACGGTACGCCCAGCCCTACGGGCTCGACGAGTTGGTCTACTACGGTTGGTTTGGCTGGGTGTCTCGGCCGATGTTGGCCATCTTGCACTTCTTCTACGGGATCGTCGGCAACTACGGCCTGTCGATCGTCATGCTCACGGTCCTGGTGCGATCGTGCATGTTCCCGCTCAGCCGCAAGCAGGCGTTGAACGCGGCGAAGATGCAAGAGCTTCAGCCCGAGTTGAAGAAGCTGGCGGACAAGTACAAGAACCCCGAAGAGCGGATGAAGGCTCAGCGGGATTTCTTCAAGAAGCACAATTACCATCCACTCAGCGGCTGCTTACCGGCCCTCGTGCAGTTGCCGATTTTTCTGGGGCTATATCGGTCTCTCGCAGTCGACATCGAGCTGCGGCAGGCGCCGCTCATCAGCGAGTCGGTCCGCTGGTGCTCGAACCTGGGCGCTCCCGATATGCTCTGGTACTGGAAGCCTTACCTGCCGATCGACTTCTTCACCGACGAGGCGGCCGGCTGGTTGGGGCCCTACCTGAATGTCTTGCCGCTGGTGACGATCAGCCTGTTCATCGTACAGCAAAAGATGTTTCTGCCGCCGCCCACCGACGAGCAGGCCGCCATGCAGCAGAAGATGATGCAGTGGATGATGGTCTTCATGGGCGTCATGTTCTTCAAGGTCGCCAGCGGCTTGTGCCTCTATTTCATCGCCTCGAGTCTCTGGGGCATCACGGAACGCAAACTGTTGCCCAAGCCCGTGCCCAAGTCCGGCGAAGCGGGATCGGGATTGCCGGCCGCGCCGGGGTCCAACGGAAGCGGTCCGACATCGCGCAAGAAGCCGCGCTCGCGCAAATGACGCGGCGTTGATTCCCAATCGTACCGCCCCGACGGCGGCAGCCGTCGAGCCACGATGCGCCCAACTGCCGGCGTGCAAAACGGCTCCGCGCGTGCTATGCTGATCCGTGGTCTTGGCGGGTGCGCGTTGGCCGAACCCGGAACTGCGACGGCCCGCACGGTTCCCGCAATTCTGCTTCCCGGTTCTAGCGGGGCCGAATCGACCGCACGGAACAGAGCGTATGGCACAGAAGAAGCAATCACCGGCCTGGTTGCCGCGTGGCGACGCGCCACCCCGTGTCGCCGAGTTCGACGAGCAGCTCTGGCCCGTCAACGTGCTGCTGTTCATGTTCGCCGCTTGCGTGGCTGCGGTGATCGTCGTCTACAGCGATTTCGCTGCTCCCCGCTGGTTGGCCAACGGTTGGTGTCATCTCGGGGCGCTGGCCGCGATCGTAATGGCATTGGCGTGGGGAATCGCGCGGCTCGGTCGCCGCGGGCAGCGTCGCATGCAGTTGGGGGTCTTTCTCAGCCTCCTCGTGCATCTTTGGTTGTCATTGCTCAGTTGCAACGTCTATTTGAGCGCCATCGCCCAGCGCGAGAAAGATGCGGTGGAATCGGTGCTTGAAGAGCCGGCTCCGGTCACACTGCCGGACTATCATCAGGCGGAAGAAGCGACCGATGATATTACCGATCCCACGCTCAACACTCCCGTCGAGATGCCGTTGCCGGAGACGGAACAGGAGATCGAGCGGACGGAAGAGACCAAGAAAGAGCAAGAGCGGCCGGCGGAGATCGAGCCCGAATTGCGGGCGCTGCCGACAACCGTGTCGTTGGACCGGGCCGAGATGTCGGCGCCGCGTCGCGCCGATGAAATGGGGGGCCAGCAGATCAGTCGGCAAGAGCGGCGGCTCGCCGACACCAGCGAGCAGGCAGCCATGCCGCAAATCGAGGAAGGCCGCGAACAGGTCACGGAATCGAGCGTTCGTGTAGAGCGATCAGAGTCTCGGTCGGAGCAAGAGCGTCAACAGATCGCCACCAACTTGCCGACAAGTGAACCCGATGTCCGCTCGCCGACCCGCCAAGCAACACAGGAGATGGCTCCGGCGGCCGAGGCAATGAGTGTACAGCGTGCCCAGGTGACGGCGACCCTGCGTGACTCCGCCCGCCCGACAACCGACCCGATCAAGGAGTCGGCCCAGGTGCAACCCTTGGTCACCGCTCAGCGCGACGTACAGCGATCCGACGTGTCGCCGCGCCTTGCACGGCCTTCGCAGCCAACCCGCGAGCCGTCCGTCGTGTCGGTAGAGACCGCGGAGCGCCGGCCACGTCAGCCAAATTCGCCGGCACTTCCGCGTGTCGATTCACGGGCAAGCGCACAGCCGGCCCGCGCGTCTCGGCCCACGGAGGTCGCAAGTGCGACGGTAGCGGCCACGGCGGGGCAAGCAACGGCCGCGCCGCTAAGCGAGCCCACGGAGACGCGCGTCGAACACGTCGGACGGACCGCTGCGGCGTTGCCCGACGCCTCGGCTCAACCATCGACGGATTCTGTGGCAAGAGCGAACTCTGCCGTTGCGATGCGGAGCGACGCAGTGCCACGCATGGCTGATGAGGCGCCGTCGCTTGCTTCGTCGAGCCCATCTCGACCGACGTCCCGCAGTATGTCGATGGCGGGGCAGCGTGAGTCGGACGGTCCGGAGTCGGGCGGAATGCCGACCGCGGAATCGACAGCGTCGTCGAGTCAGTCGACCGCCCCGTCGGCGGCAGATGTTGAAGCAGCGACCGCCAGCGTCAGCAAAGCGGCGGGTGGCGTCGCGGGGCTCACCCGGCAGCAGAATCTCGATACCGAGTTGCCTGGCACGGGTCTGGCCGCACAAGCCCAGTCGGCGGCACGCCGGCCTCAAGCGACGCAGGCGTTCGATGCCGGCAGTGAAAGTGCCCCCAGCGCCCCAGCTCGCGTCGCCAAGGCGCGGGCGGCCGCCGAGGCGCCGACGGCCAGCATGCCAGCCGACG
The DNA here is from genome assembly GCA_035547915.1 of Pirellulales bacterium. GTDB lineage: Bacteria > Planctomycetota > Planctomycetia > Pirellulales > JAICIG01 > DASSFG01. The sequence continues at coordinate 58,411 of DASZTS010000035.1, forward strand.
ATATCTTCGCCGCCGACATGGCTGGGGCGAAGCTGCCGGCAGAACAAGAAGCAAGCTCGAGCGCCGTGGTCGCACGTATGGCTTCCACCGCGCCGCGAGCCCAACGCACGGCGGCGACCGGAGCTTCGACGATCGACCAAGGCTCGCCCCAGATTCGTTCGCCGATCGGTGAAGGCCGCACGAGCGGTGGCGGCGAACCATCGTTGTCTCGCGACGATTTGCCGGTCAGGGTAGCGAAAGCAGCGTCGGCCGCCAGCGTAGCCGGCAACTCTCGACCACTCGACGTCGACGTTCCCGGTGCATCGGCAGGCGGCAATCCGTCTTCCGAACCGATGCCTGCCACGGCGGCGATCGGCCGCTCGGCGCCCGCCCCGCCCGCGATCGCCTCGGCCGGAACGATGGCCGGATCGATGGAACGCGCGGATCTGGCTGTGGGTGTGGCCGCGGATTCAGTGCGTCGGCAAGAACAAGCGCCCGACGGAGGCCTGCCGTCGGTGCGTGGCGCGGAGAGCCGATCACGCAGCGAAGGAAACGTCGACGGGCAGGTTGAATTGGCTGCCGCGTTTCAAGTCGCAAGCCCGGCCGGTGGTGCAGCCGGCGAGCCGGGAGACAGCGAACCGGCGTCGGCGAGTGACGTCGTTCGGCAAACGACGACCGGCCTGCCAACGCGAAACACCGCGACGGAGATGGGCGACGGAGCACCCTTCGCGGCCAATGCCGTCCCGATCGGCAGCAATTCGGCGCGTCGAACCGTCGGCGCTCCCTCGATCGACGAGGGTGGGACAAGCGGTGCTAGCCGCGCGCGGACGGCTGGTCCGGCCGGCACGGGCGACACCGCTGTGCCCGAAGCTTTGGTGGGATCGGTCGCGGGCGGTTCGGCCAAGGGTGAGTTGACGACGATGGATGAGCTCGGCCACGCGCGTCGGCCTGCCGCGCTGCCCGTGTTGGCGCCCGCGGCCCCAGGAACGGGCGGACTAGGCCCCGAACTGGCGCTCGACCTGGGGTTGCCTAGTCGTCGTGCACGGCCCGAAAGCGAGTCAGCCCACCTCGGATCCGGGCGCTTGATTCTCGAGCGCAGCGGCGCGAATCGCGCCGCGGAGATCCGAGTGCAAGATGTGGCGGTGCCCGGCTTCCGACAGCGAGACCGTCAGCACCGCGAAGAACTCGCTCGTGAGCGCGGAGGTAGCGAGGGGTCGGAGCGGGCCGTCGAGATGGGCCTCGATTTCCTGGCACGCCATCAGAATGTCGACGGAAGTTGGAGCCTGCAAAAGTTCTCGCAGGGACGGCCGGGTTACGAAAACTCCGGCGACGGACAGATGGTGAGTGATACGGCGGCTACCGGCCTGGGGCTGCTCGCTTTCCTCGGCGCGGGCTACACCCACACCGATGGGAAGTATCGCCTGGTCGTGGCCCGCGGCTTGAATTACCTGCTCGGCAACCAACGGGCCGACGGCGATCTATTCCTGCCACAAGATGGGAAGTCGAATGTCAACGTTTGGCTCTACAGTCATGGCATCGCCTCGATCGCACTCTGCGAAGCCTACGGCATGACGCGCGATCCCGAACTGGGCCAACCGGCCCAGCGGGCGCTCGACTTCATCGTCTATGCCCAGCATCCCATCGACGGAGGCTGGCGATACTCTCCGCGACAGGGAAGCGATACTTCCGTATCGGGTTGGCAACTCATGGCCCTCAAGAGTGGCGAGTTGGCCGGCCTACGGGTGCCCGCAGCCACTTACACCAAGGTCAGCCACTGGCTCGATGGCGCTCGCGCGAAATCGAACCAGGCCGAATATGTCTATCGTCCCAAGTCGACGCATGCGCATCAACAAACCGCTAGCCGTGTGATGACGGCGGAGGCGTTGCTCATGCGGCAATACCTGGGTTGGAAGCGAGACAATCCTCTCATGACGGCTGGTGCCGATCTGCTCCTGCGCGAATTGCCCGAATGGAGCATCAAGCCCGACTGGCAGCGCGACTCGTATTATTGGTATTACGCGACGCAGGTCATGTTCCAGATGGGCGGGCCGCACTGGGACGCCTGGAACGAGCGGCTTCGGCCGCTGCTCGTCGACAAGCAGATTTCCGACGGTCCGCTCGCCGGAAGTTGGGAGCCCTTGGGCGACGTGCCCGATCGCTGGGGCCGTGAAGGCGGCCGCATCTACGTGACGGCAATGCACCTCTTGATGCTGGAAGTCTATTACCGGCATCTCCCGCTCTATCGCACGTTGGACGAATGAGCCGACGACGGCATGCATTCTCAGCAAGACTGAGGAAGCAAAGGGCGCCGAAAGTCTGAACGGCATTAACTTAGAGCAGGTGGTGCCTCATCACCAGCTTCTGGCGACAAGCTTTCCGGCGCGCCTTTCACCCGTCCGGTGCGCGATAGCCGCCACTCGCGAGCGAGCCCGATCAGGACACCCGCGAAGGCGCCAAGTACCGCGCCCAACGTGAGCATGATTCCGCCACCAGCCACCAGTCGGATCAGGTTCGGCAGATACATGGATGCGCCGGGTTGCTTGTTACCCTTGATCGCCAGCGCGATGAGAAATGGTATTGCGATCTGGGCCATGAAGAATGCACCATAGCCCGCGCCTTTCCAGGCCGACGGTAGGACGTGACGCGACCCACGCGAATGACGCCGAAGGCGTCGCCCGGAACAAGCCGTGAAGATGGCAGCATAGATCATTGCCAGCGCAAGCATATTGAGGAAGGTGAATGCGCCGCGGACGCCTTCATTTGGATTCAACGCATCTCGAAAGAACATCCTCGAAAGCAGGATCGGGCTGACCAGAAGTGGCAGCAGGAGAAGCGAGCCGAGCGTAAAGCGAAACCTGCTAGCGGTCCCTGGCATGGCCGATGTCTAGCCGACTCGGGCAGAGAAGGAGTCGTCGGGCTGTTAGCCGTTTGCGCCCGGCAACTTTCCCTGCCTGATGAGTTCGATGAACGTCTCCCCCGATGGTGATTTCTCGTTCTCGATCTTGCCGAGCGCTTTATCGATATCCGCTCTGGCCTTTTCGTTCTTGGCAATGACCTTGCTCAGAGCGATGCCGTAGGAGTTGCGTTCCTTCTTCATCTCACTGACGTGACAGACGGAACATTTCGTTTCGTCGAGCAGCTTGGCGTAACCGGGACCTCCTACGTTGGCATACTTTTCTTTGAACTCTTCGAAATACGGCTTCCGAGCGATAGCCGGTTGTGAGGAACCGACAGACAGCAAAACGGCAAGGACAGCGAGTCGAATCGACGTTCTCATGTTCGTGGCTCCTTGGATCCCTCAACCCACAAGGCCATTAGACCGCGCCCAAACGGAAGGATAAAGCGTTGCGGATACTGTTCGCACCACATTTTCGCGTTCGCAGCCGATCACGAAATCATCCCACGTTCGTTCCAAGCAGGAAAAGATTGCCACGGAAGTAGAATCGCGGGCTGGTTCGGACCAGGCAAACTTTAGCCGGCACGGCAGCGGTGCGCCGGCGTGCGATGCGCAATTGATCCGGTCGCGCGGGACCCACCTTCGATACGCAACAATTTACGCATTCAAACCGAAAAAAAGGGAATGGGCGTCATCGTAAGCGTCGTGGTCCGCCATGAATCTCCAGACCCTCGGTTTGCTGCTCTTATTCGTTTGCACGGCAACGAATACCGCGCGGGCCATTGGCGGCCGCGGCGATGACGGTCCGCCGCCGCCGGGATGCGAAAAATGCGGCGAATACTGGCGCGTGACCTATTTTTGCGCGCCGATCTGCGGATGTTACGACCCCAGCGTCCTGGAATTCTCTGTCTACGATGCCTGCCACGACCGCTGGGTCCGCTCGAGTATCGAAGCTTTTCTGGCAGGCGACGACGGGAATGTTTCCACCTGTTTCTTCCTGCCAGGCTTCGAGCCCGGTCGTAAAACCGACCCGCAGGAATTCGTCGAGAATGCCACCAAGGGCGGTTGGCTGATCTACAACCGCGTGGCGCCGCGCGACCGGCCCTTTCGCATGGTCTTGTGGGCCTGGCCGGCGGATCGCGACCAGGGCGAACGGATGCTGGTCAATATGCGCGAAAAACTCCGCCTGGCCGAACAATACGGCTGGTATCTGGCCTGGATGGTCGATCAGATGCATCCCGACGTTCCCATCGGGTTTGTCTCCGATAGCCTCGGCGCCCCCTGCTTGACCGGAGCGTTGCACCTGCTGGGCGGCGGCCAGATCTCCGGCAGCACGTTGCCGCGGGTGCATCCCACGCGATCGCCACCCTCGGTCGCCATGATGGCCAGCACGATGGACAATACGTATCTATCAGTGAATGGCCGGCACGGGCAGGCCCTCTCGGCAGTCGACAAGATCCTGATCACCGTCAACCCCAGAGACCGCATGCTGAAGCTCTACGTGGCCGCGCACATCGGCACCAGCAGGTCGCTCGGCGCGACGGGCATTGCCGGCAGCCTTGGCCCCTATCGCGATCGCGTGCGCTACCTGTACGTCGAGCCCTACATCGGCGGCCACCACTTCTGGACTGCCTACCTCCGCAGTCCTCCCATCGTCGCCGCCTTTCGGCCCTACGCCTTCCCGGCCCCGCAGCCCGCCGGCCCTTTGCGGTGGAACAATCTGCAGTAGACTCGAATTGAAGCAATCGCCGCGCGAAAGCACCCGGCAACGGCCGGCGTCCGCGCCGACGCGTCACGGTCCGATGATCTTTTTCGGCAACACCCGACGGAGTTTGGCCACGGTCGAAGGGAGATCAGCAGCCGCGATCAAGGACATCACAAAGCGTCTTCGCCAGTTCATCGATACGATGATGTAACCGGGCGCCACCGTCGTTCCAGATCACGCGCCCGTCGCGGCCGATGACGACTAACATGGGATACGTGTCGGCCAACCACGTTTTCAGGAATGGTTCGGCGTCGCAGAGGACCGGGCCGGAAAGCCGGTGATTCGTGCAATAAGCGTCGGCCGTCGATCGGTTGTCGGGCGTGATACTGAGTACGACCACGCCCTTGGCCTCGTACCTCTCACCGATGGCTTTGATGTCAGAGGCCATGACTTGGCAGTACGGACACCAGTTTGCCCACACATCGACGATAACGACCTGCCCCTTGAAATCGTCCCACGTCCGCGCCTCTCCTCGTAACCAGTCTGTGCTGGGCAGCGGGGGCGGTTCATCACCGGGCACACACCCCGGAACGCCAAGCGGAGGGGGAACGGGAATGACCGTCCGTGCAGGGCCGACGATCCGCTGCCGCCAACTGCCGTCGAATTTAGCCCGATTCCCGATCTGAAACCCGATCATGAACATCCCTGCGGAGCCCGCAACGGCCCCCAGCGACCAGAAGAGCACCATCCCACGAGTTGTCCGCCAGAAGCGCCCCGTCATCCCCTCACCGATCGAACCCAGTCGGCGGCACGCCTATGTTGTTCCGACGCTTTCATCATGTACCATTCGTGGCGTTGCGGGCTCTCTCGTACTGCCTCGCGCGCGCTGGTCGCCGTATCAGCGGACGGCGGTAAGTCGACCACCAGATAGCCGAACGCGTGAATCAGGATACTGCTGGTGAGCAAGCCAAGTGCAAATGCCGCCGCGCGTAAACACATCAGATCTCTTCTCCTCAAAGCAGCCGGAAAAAGACGCGCAGACCGATGCGCCCTACGCAAAAATCGGCGGCGAAACGCCGATTCTGACGTAGCTCAGCCGGTTTTCCCGGGTTGTTCCTACGCAAATTCCGAAAACTGGCGCGATGGTGTAGACATCCCGCCTGCCTGCCGTTTCACGGATAGCCTCTTATCCGTGACGTTCCGATGGGGTCTTAGTGGATGAGCAGCCGAAAATGTTACACGTGCTCGATGAATCCAGAAGGCGGAGCGATGCAGCCCAGAAAGTTCCAAACGAGGAACAGTTCGCCACACCTCTGGGTGGGCGCCGGCGCAGATTGCCAGCCGACGACGGTAGCCGACTGACGATTGGCGATTTGGCCGACCTCGGCGTGCGGCTCGCCCTTGCGTCCGAACCAACCGGCGAGTCGGTTGGTCTCGTCAAGATCCGAATACTCGCGGACCGGGTGTCGCTCGCCATCTGTGTTCGCGACATCGACCCGAAATGCAGGTGGTTTGCCGCGCGTGACCGTGACGAAGGAATACCTGTCACGAGAAGAACCGGTGAAGGCATTGATCATGCGGCACCGTCTTTCATCGGCGTCGCGTCTTCGGCTTCCGACCACGGTTAACCTCTCGCCAGGCAAGCCAGAGTGCCTTCAACACCTGCTTCCGCAGGTCGACGTGAGGATCGTGGAAGAAGCCGGCGTGCCAGTACGGGAAACATCAACCTTGTCGTCGAAACGAAGGCGCAACGAATAAAGATTCAGGCTCGCTAGCCCACGTTGCGCTTGGTTCCACGCGTCTCCGCGGCGCCTTGATCTCGGCCTTCCCCTTGTTGGCCGCTTTCTGGTTCGGTAGGTTGGGCACTTCGGCTTTCTTTCGCTGGTGGAGTAGATGCCCTGATGACTGCCAGCCGCATTTTGTCCTGCCCGACGTTGCAGACGCGGCCGATTCAGGGCTTCTGCGGCTCTTCCGTTGCGCCTTGCCAAGCCGTGGAAGATATAGCAACTGGTGTAGTCAATGCCACCGGCCGCCGCGTGGAAATCGACAAGACGCCGCAAAACGCGGCATGAGAGGCTGTAGCTCAGTCGGTAGAGCAACGGACTTTTAATGGCTCTACGGTGTTAACACAACCTCGGAAATGTGCAAAAACACGGCGTTTTTGTCACGTTTCTTGTACTCGCAAAGCAGACGAAAACCCTCGAAAACCACCTTCACGGTTGTCGGACAACCCGCGTATAAACGCTACGTATTCGAGGATAGTCGGTTGTCGAACGGTTGTCGATACGGCGTCAGTTACCGCTTGTTGCCTAACTGGTCCACGTACAGCAAGTATCGGCCGTCCGCCCCACCTACTGAATAGCACATGGTCAGCGAAGAGGCGCAGCCCCGCTAGCTAGGCACGCTTTTCGGGTTTTTGTTTTGGCGCAGGGGCAAATGGTATCACTGCCGTTAACACCGCGTCGGTTGTCAGAAACAAGCCGCGCGATTAACCTTATATACTTCTAACCAACTACCCGTCAGCAACAAACTGCACAAAAATGCCCCGCACATCGGCCGAACCCAATAAGTCTGAGATCATCCGCAAGTACCTCGCCCGCAGCCCACGCTCGACCGGGCAGGAGATCGTGCGTGCCATAAAGCGCGATGCGGGGGTCGACGTGACGCCAGGGCTCGTTTCGCAGGTCAAGCACCAGGCAGCAAAGGCCAGTCGCCCTTCTGCGACTCCGGCCCAAGCGTCAGGAAAGATGCGAACTCCCGTGCGACGATCGCCAAGAGCCGAGACGGGTACTTCCACGCTCACACTCGAATCTCTGATGGCCGCCAAGAAGCTCGTACATCAGCTTGGCGGAATCGAGGCTGCCAAGAGTGCGGTGGATGCACTGGCAAAGCTTGCTTAGAGCGGCCGACAAAACTGGATCGAATCCCGACAGAGATAGGCGTGCTGCTGCCGATCTTTTGCCCCACGGCGCGCGGGCGTTCGAGTTCGGTCAGCCGCTGCTCAGGACCGGACGGAAAATAACTTCCCCGTTTGGCTCTCTAGGGCGAGCGGCACGCGTCAGCGTGCCGGTAGGTCCTCGTTAGACGGAGGATGTGCGGGTCGTGACGAACCGAACGCACAACCGGGAGGCTCACACCTCCCGCTCGCCTACGTGATTCACGGAAGTTATCTTTCGTCCGCTGCTAATTTCCCTTCGCGGGCCGTCGGCCGAGTAGCTCCTCGACGCAAGCAATCAGGTCTTCGCGGAGCGTCGAGCTATAGCCGGACAGAATCCCCTGCACGGTCCCTTCCGCGTCGAGGATGAGAAACGTCGGAAAGGAACGAATGCCGTATCGTTCCGCGATATCCTTTGAGCACAGGACGGGGTCCTTCAAGGCCAGTTCCTGCGCGACGAAGCGCGGATCGGCCCGATCCTCGTCGGTGTTCACGCTGCAGAAGGCCACCGCGGCCTTCGCCCCGCGGAAATGGTCGGCGGCCTGTTCCACCTGCGGCATCGCCCGGATGCAGTAATTGCACTGCCGGAACCAGAAATCGAGCACGAGCACCCGGCCTTTATACTGATCGAGCCGATGCTCGCGGCCATCGAGGTCGGCCGCGGTCCACGCCGGCGAAGGCAGTCCGGCGATGCGACCGAAACGCTGGGCGCTCTCCAGATAGAGCTTGCGCCGGTTGTCGAAGTCTGCCAGTGCGCGATCGAGGTGGCTGCGGAATAGAGGCTCCTCGGTTTCATCTCTTGCGGCGACGAGTGCGGCCCGCGCCTTGTCGAAAACCGCCTCCGCCTCTCCCTCGGTCTGTGAAGCCCGTGCCAAGGGGACCAGGTTTTGGCGCTGCAATCGCCGCTGGTCTCGCATGCAATCGAAATATCGCCGCGCGCTCGCGTGGAATCCCGCGGCCCATTTCTCGTCGTGCTCGACCGCTTCCTTGAAACGGACGAGTTCGTAAGACGTCTCCTTGTAACGTTGCCAACGACCGTTCACCTCGATCGATTCGGGCAGGGCGGTCGTCGGATTCAGGCGATAGGTTATCTTCACCGTGCCGAGCCCGACGCGGTCGAGAGGCCCCGCGAGGCCGCCACGAATATCGTTACCCTCGGCTTCGTAGCTCCAGCGGACGCCGGTCCGGCTCTCGACCTGCTGCCAACCGTTCTTGAGCTCGTGTTCGTTCGCCGGCAGCCTCGGGAACAGGAGCTGGAGCGTATCTTCGGGCAGAATGGGCATCGACGGGGGATCGTGCACGATTCGGCCATCGGGGAAGAGTTCGGCCTGGGTGACGAGCGGATAGTCGGCGGCCGAATGGGTGTCGATCACGACGTGGAAGCTGCCGTCGTCGTTCTTCGCCGTGACGAACAGCCGCAGGTCGTGTCTCTCGCCCTTCGGCAATCCGTCGTCCTCGCGTGGGATCTCGGGTTTGCCGTCCGCGCGGTCAATCCACGATCCGAAACGACGTTCGTAGCGCAGTTCTCGCCCGACGACCAGGTTGTATGCGCGGATGCCTTCGACCGCCCTCGCGCCACCGCACATCGACGCGACCAGCACCGAGCCCATCGCGACAATCAACAAGCATTCCCTGGAACGCATCGTCGCTTCCTCCGAGCCTGTCTGAGAACCCGTGTCGGTTGCTCTGAAAGTAAGCTCCCATTATGTTCCATCGCAAGCAGGATTGCCGCTTCTCTTCTGCGGTTCGGCAGGGGAGGGAATGTATGAGGCAGTCATTCCTCGTCCGGTTCTGCTTCTTGCCGTTTCCGTAGTCGGCCCGTGCCCACCGAAATCGTCGCTTTCGGCAGGAGCCGGTGAGCCCCAGCGGTGACCTGCGTGTCGAGCACGTCGATATTCCACTGGCACGACCGCGGCAAGCGGGCGATGCCGGCATTCGTGATGCGTGTGTTGCGAATCCCGATCGCCCGAAGCGAAGGGAGCTGCGCGAGGTGGGCCAGGCCGGCGTCGGTTACCTGGCTGCCACTCAGATCCACGGATTCCAGACCGCTCAGCGTCGCAATGTCTGCCAGTCCGGCATCGGTCACCGGCGAGCCGCTCAGGATCAAATGTTGTAGCGAGCGCAACGATCGAAGCTTGTCGAAACCCGTGCCGGTGATGCGTGTGCCCGCCAACTCCAAGACGACGAGCTCTCCATCATCGGTCAGATGCTGCAACCCCGCGTCGGTGATCTGGCAATTGTCGAGTGCCAGCCTATGCAGATGCGGCAGGTGGCTCAGGTGACGCATCCCATCGTCGCTGATCGATGTCGACGAAATCCGCAAGGAAACCAGCTCCTCGTGGTCGGCCAACAAGGCCAGCACGCGATCGTCGATTCCATTGCCGCCGATTTCGAGTTCTTTGAGCGGTTTCGCGCTGGCGAGGAATGCCAGACCTCGCGCGGTAATGCCACTCAACCAGAGACTCATGACCTCCAATCCGGGCAGGGTCGCTATATCGGCCAAGATGTCATCGTCGGCCAGGTTGCTGTCACCGCTCAGCAAGACCACATTGTCCAGGCCATCGAGCGTCTTGAAGGCACCGCGCACGAAGCGACACCTTTCAAACCGCAGAAACAGCGGCTCATCGACCTCTCGTAGATTGGCCAACAGGTCGGCGCCCACTTCCTGGTCGTGGAACTTGACCGACGTTCCCGTTTTCGTGGTCGCTCGGTGGTGACCGTGGACATTGACCGATGCCCCCGCGTCGGCCAGGCGTTGTAACGCGATCGACAGTGGCTCTCCGGGCTGCCGTGCCGCGATCGAACGCTCCCCCGATACGGGCGAGCTCCGTTGGCAACCACCGGCAACTGCCAGGAGAAAGCAAGCGAGCATCGCCACCAGTCCGACGCAACGTTGCGTTCCGACCCGACAAGGCCGTATAGGATGAGCGTTCGACCTGAGCGTGAACCGTCCGCACATCCTCGTCGCATCCGTCGCTTGCACGATTGGGATCGCCACACCGCCTCGACGATTAACCTAACAGCGGCTGACAGAACCCGGAAGCCGGAGCGCCGCGGGCGAAAAATCGGCGGGGCTATGCGTGATGACGAGCGCGTGCCTTTGCTCCGCCATGCCGGCGCGGTCTAATGCCTTCAAATGCCCCGATGTCTTCCGTCCGGCTTGGGATGGAGCGTCTTTGGGGCTGCGTTCGGAGCGGCCATCGAGCTGGTTCCGTCGGTTGCTCGCATAATGGATTCTCAACGCCCGCTGGCACTCGAGACGAGGGTGCAGTTCACCGTCCGCGGCGTGCTGTTGGGTACGACTCTCATCGCCATCGGTGTGGCCCTGGTCGCGCCCTGGTTTCAGCAGTGGACGGCCGAACAACGCCGATCCTTCCTTTGGACCTGGTGCGCTTTGGGAGTTGGCGCGGGCGTCGCGGTCGTCGTGGCGAGTGTACGACGCGTCCGCGCCGAAAGGCGTGCCGGCGCCGCGCGCTATCGCTTGCCGCGCTCGACGCTGTGGCCGGCCGTGCTGATGGCACTATTCTGGGCGGCAATGGTCGTCGCCTATTCCTTGTTCATGGCATTGGGGGCGGGTGGTGTCCCTGCGCGCGGACTGTGGCTTGGTTTCTTGAGCCTTCAATACGGCGCGATGTTCGCAATCGCGGCCTTGCGAGTGTGGTGGCGGGCCGATTGTTTGGAGTTATGCGATGCGGGCCTTTTGCGGGGCTCGCTGTTGATTCCGTGGGCGAACTTTTGTGATTTCCACTGGGGGACTTTCGATCCCAACACACTTATCTTGCAGGGCCGCTGGGGCATCACCACCTGGCGTGTCGATCCCGACCGCAAGGCCGCTATAGAACACTTCTTAGCAAGCCACGTAGCTGCTGCTCACCACTGCTAGCTTGGATCCGCAACCGACAAAACCGGATCGAGCTTCACAGGAATCGGCGTTTCACGGCCGATTCTTGCGCCCAAGGCGCTCGGGATTTCGGGTCTGTCAGCCGGTCTAACGCTCCTTCGATAACCGTTCGGCGGCCTCTTCCAGCAGGCTAATCATGGCTGGATTTTGCGCCCTCGCGACATCCAAAGGTGTTTCACCTTTGATGTTGGCAATCGTCGGGTCGGCGCCGGCGGCCAGCAGCATCTTCGCGATTTCTACGCGATTGCCCATGACGGCGGCGTGTAAAAACGTGCGGCCACTGCCGTCCTGATGGTTTACACCGCCTCCGGCCTCGATCAGTGCGGCAACCGCGTCGCGTTTATCCTTGCCTACGGCGTATTCCAGTGGTGTGTCGTTGAAGTGGTCGTCAACGGCATTCACATCCAATCCGCGGGCGACGAGTAGGCGGATGAGCTCGGGGTCGCCGCCGATGGCTGCTACGTGCAGGAGGGTGCGCCCGAAATGTAGCCGAGTGTCGAGGGGTGCGCCGGCGTCGATCAGGAAGAGCGACATCTCTCGGTATCCCCGGTAGAGCGCGATGGCGAGGAGCGTCGCTTGTTCAACCGGCCCCGTGGCGCCGAGCATGCTCTTGAATCGCCGCTTCGGCAGCTCGGGGTCGTCGCGAACCGCCTGACGCAACTCGTCGAGACGATCGAAGGCGACCATTTCTCGCGGCCCATACGGCAGACCATACTCGCGGAGCAGGGCGCCCATCTGTGCGTCCCCTCTCTGGAACGCGAGGTCCATCGCGTTGCCGATCCCTCCGGCGATGCCGCCGCCTCGCATGTGAGGATCGGCGCCCGCCGCGACAAGCATCCGAACCATTTGAATGCGGACCTCGGGCGGTTGATCGCAACTCACGGCGACGAACAACGGCAGCCCGTCGTCGTTCCAGTTGGGGCTCGCGCCGGAGTCGAGGAGTAATTTCATCATTTCGATCTGGCCCTTGGCGACACACGCGCAGAGCAGGCGACCCTTAACGGGGCGAACTTGGCCGGGCAAAGGAGCGTTAAAACCCCCTTTCGCTTCGAGCGCGCGGCGCGCGAGCGGTATGTCGTTGGTGCGCACGGCGAGCTGCAGGTCGTTGTTGGCGGCGACGATTCTGAGGTTGTCTCGGTCTAGTTGCCAGTACCGATACCTCTGGTGAACCCGCGGTGCCACGATGCCCAACATCACGCCCGAGAGGGCGAGCAGCAGCAACAACTGACGCATCGTGAACTGCAAGAAGCGCCGCTTCCGCGGTGATGCGATCGCGCCACTTGGATCGGCGACCGCCTCGTTATCGCTGTGCGTGCCTGGGCGGATGGGGTCCGGCATATCCGATCTCGCGAAGACGTGTGGGGCAGTGCCCGGCGATACGCGGCATTGTAGCAGGTCGGTGGGCCGCATCCACCCGATTGTCCCTTTCGGTGGTGTCCCAACACCTGCGTTGCTACCACCCCGTCAAGTAAAAACCTTGAAACGACTGCCTAGCGGGGTGCGGGATTTTAGGCAGGGGGCCTATTTCGGACATAGATGACTAGTGACCCGGCCAAGCAGATGGCACCGATGCAATACAGGCTTACCGAGCCTATCAAGTACGGTGGCACGTGCTGAACGGCCGCGATCACCTTGTAGTTCCACGCCGTTGCGAACGCCAGCAGGGCAGCGACGCACAAGACTTCGGAAGCGGCACGGGGCAGCCACCTTCGCGGCTGTGCGCGCGGCGATGGTTGTGTGGCGATGGTCGCCTTGTACGGGTTCTCGTCCATGCCAGGACACCAGGGCGGGAGGTTAGGCAGGTCCCACGTTGAAAAGGGCAGCGATCAAGATCCAGATGGCACCCAGGATGACAATCACCAACAAGAGGAGGCATCCGGCGCCGGCGAGCACCTTCTTTTGCCTAGCGGCGAGTTCGCGATAGAGGGCGGCGCTTGCCTGATGTTGCTCATATTGCTTCTGCTGAAGCTCCAGCACTTTGAGCAAGATGTTACGGATTTCCGCTTCGTTGTCCATCCGCCTATCTTAGCCTCGGCGGGGCGGCTATTCAGCCGGGGCGCAATAAAAAAACCACGTCTATAAATGCGTGGGTTTTTTATTGTTCCCGTCGCACGCCAGCGGCCGGTTTTTTTATGCGCTCGGCTCTCTGCGAGCGCCCTGCCGCTCGGTTTCGCGCGAAATGACGTCGGCCGGCCGCTACGCGCCGGTCGATAACCAACGTATCGGGCTGCCCTTTGGCGCTTTCGCCGACGGCATCCCCCGCGATTCGCCGCCCCGTTGTTCTCCGCCAACGGGGTTTTTTATGCGCTCCACGTTGCCCCGCCGCTTTGGCGCGGTCTAATGGCTGGGTAAGTGGCTCGGCGCGGCAACCATATCGCGGGAGTATCTTCACATGGGTCGATCCGAATCCTTGCTGGCGTTTGTCCTAACGCTGGTCGCGGTGCCGTCAGCATTCGGACAAACGCCGGGGTTGCGTGATGGGCCACGATATGGTCTCGCCAGAACGGCCCACAACCGAGCAGTTCAAGACGAGCTTGACTTGAGCGCAGAGCAAATCGAAGGCATCGATAGCCTTTATGAGGAAATCAAAGTTACAGATTGGACGCCTGAGGATGTCGACAAGGGGGTGGATATGGAGAATCTGCGGGAACGGCAAAAGCTTCGACAAGAATCTCACGAGAAGGGCGAAAAAAGACTTGCCGCGATCCTGAGTCCCCGGCAGTTCGTCAGGCTTAATCAGATATGGCTACAGCAACTAGGAGCTTTTGCGCTAAGGCGGGCAGACATCGCCGCTCAACTTGAACTGACGGATGAGCAGATCCAGAAGATCGTGAAGATCGAGCGGCAGTCGGTGAAAGACCGCCGAACTGCGGCACCCCGTGAGAAGGTTAAAACGACGGAGGCGGCCAAGGCGCAGATGCTCGCTGCGCTGACCGAGGAGCAGCAGGCCAAGTGGAAGGAAATGCTGGGCGAACGTTTCGATTTGCGGTTTAGGCCGTCGCCGGATTAGCCTTGACTGCACTACCCCATGACCTTTCCCATGACCCGACCGTTTCAGTTCAGCTTGAGGGCGTTGCTTGTCGCGCTCACCGCGGCTTGCGTATTTCTGGGGTGGCCTGTCGGGCGGGCACGAAGACACGGAAGGGCAATCGAAGCGATCTTGGCTGAGGGCTATGGGGTGGGATACCAGCGCTCACCGATGGGAACTGGATTCGTTCGGCGGGGACGAACCACTTTTTGCTTGACCTGAGAGAAGTGCCAGTGATCGTCGATATTGAGCGCCCCCCTTCTGCTGTTATCGCCTCACACCTTTCAAACATAGCCGGCGCGAGGATCAACCTTGAAGACTGCGAAACCGACGAGGACTTTGCAGAGTTGAAGCATATCTGCGACGGATGCAATCTGGCCGTCTGGAGTGAACTCGATCGTGGTGTACGCGAGCGCTTACAACGAAGGTTTCCTAAGTGCTCTGTGATCGATGGTATCAGAATGCCAAATAGTTAGCCCAATGCCACGCCCACAGTTCACCCTCCGCGCGTTGCTGGTGGCCATGCTGGTCGTGGGGGCGTTCTGGGGGGGAATGAGCATCCAGCGTACTTTGGACCACAGTCGACTAATGCGGAACGCCGTACCTTCGATTTCCGCCCAGGGGAAATCACGTTGAGGGACGGCACCGTCTGGATTCAAGTAGACGATCGAGGTGCGTTCAGACAAACAACAACAATGCCTGATGGCACAAGGTGGCATCGGATCGTCGACGCAGACGGAATGCCGTTGCCAGGTCAGTGACGATCACCAGGCACCTGTTGGGACACCACCTCCCTTTCCAAATAGCGTCCGATTGCCGTCTGCCGGCCGGCGCGGGCGTGTTATACTGTGCGGACGCATTCCGGGAGCGGAGGTTGCTCCGTTCCGGCGGCACAGACCGATCCAACTCCGCTGCGGCAAGGAGTCTTGCATGTTGTATGTCGTTCGCGCCTGCTTCGCCTGGCTGGTCGTGCTTCTGGTCGGCTCCGCGGCCGCGGCCCAAACCGTGGCCCGTTGCGGTCAAGGTTTTTTGGAAGAGATCGACGGCTACCGCGTGCTGCACGTGAAGGGCACCCCTTATGAAATGGGCTACCAGCACGGAGCGCTCCTGAAGGAGCACATCCAGAAGAACGTCGACTATCTCTTCAACGTCAAAGCCAAGCAGAAGGCGCTCAAGTTCATGGGCGTCGAGCTCGACCCGAAGCAGTTGATCTCGTTGATCGTCGCCATCCAGCGGCCCCACATGCCCAAGCGATTCCTGGAAGAGCTGCGCGGCGTGGCCGACGGTGCCGAATGCCCGCTCGAAGACGCGATGGTGGCCAATTTCATCCCCGAGCTGTTCCATTGCAGCGGCTTCGCCGTGATGAACAGCGCGACCACCGACGGCACGCTCTACCACGGCCGCGTGCTCGACTACTCCATCGACTGGCAGCTCCAAGAGCACGCCGTGCTCATGGTGGCCGAACCCGAAGGGCGGGTGCCGTTCGTCAACGTGACCTATTCCGGCTTCATCGGCTCGGTGACGGGCATGAACGCCGAGCACGTCTCGGTCGGCGAGATGGGCGGCGGCGGACGCGGCCATTGGGGAGGCACGCCGATGGCGTTTCTCGTCCGCCGTGTGCTCGAAGAAGCCACCACGCTCGACGAGGCGGTGGCCATCTTTCGCGACAGCAAACGCACGTGCGAGTATTACTACGTCGTGGCCGACGGCGACGAAAACTCGGCCGTCGGGCTGGCCGCGCATTGGAACACGTTCGAACTCGTGAAGCCGGGCGAGGCCCATCCGCGGCTGCCCGAGCCGACGAACGACACCGTGCTCCTTTCGGCCGGCGACCGCTACAAGGAACTGGCCCGCCGTGTGCGCGAGGAAGCCGGTTCGCTCGACGCCGAACGGGCGCTGCACCTGATGGACTGCCCCGTGGCCATGAAATCGAATCTGCACAACGTACTGTTCGAGCCGCGCTCGACGAAGCTCTGGGTGGCCAATGCCTCGCCCGATGGCCAACCCGCCGCCACGCAGAAGTATTTTGCCTTCCAACTGAGTGAATTGCTGAAGCGGCAGCCGGACGACGCGGCGAAAGAGATCCCGCTCAAGGTGGCGAGCAACTGAGACACGCCGCCGCCTACGGGTCGCCGGCCGTAATCGCGTTTCCGCCGGCCAAGGCCGCGGCTACCGCTGATCTCACGCGAAAACAATGATCTCATCGGACCGCTTGGAGTCGATTCTCGCGACGCTGCCCCGACTCCGCATCGGATTGGTGGGCGATCTGTTTCTGGATCGCTATCTCGATCTCGATCCGAACCTCGGCGAGACGTCGATCGAGACGGGGCTGGAGGCGTATCAGGTGACGCGTGTGCGCAACAACCCGGGCGCACTCGGCACCGTGATGAACAATCTGGCCGCGCTCGGCGTCGGGCGCTTGCTGCCCGTCACCATCCTGGGCGACGACGGTCAGGCCTACGACCTGTTGCGCGAACTCAAGAAGCTCCCGGTCGATACACGGCATATCGTGCAAGACGCGGCGCGGCTCACTCCCACCTACACCAAGCCGATGCGGCGCGATGCCAGCGGTACTTGGCACGAGCTGAATCGCATCGATCTGCGCAACAACGCTCCGCCCGGCCGCGACACCGAAGCACGGCTGATCGAGCAGCTCGATCGACTGTTTCCGACGGTCGACGGGCTTGTGGTGCTCGATCAGGTCAACGAGGAGAACTGGGGGGTGATCACGGACGGCGTTCGCGAGCACCTGGCGTCGCTCTGCCGCCGCGATCCGAACAAGATCGTGCTCGTCGACAGCCGCCGGAGCGTCGGACGTTTTCAATTCGGCTTCTTGAAGCCGAACGTCTCCGAGTGTTTGCGGGCGCTCGGGCGCGACGAACAGTCCACAACGCACGACCTGGCATTTGCCCGCGAGGCGGCCCTGGCGCTCAGCCGCCACACCGGCCGACCGCTCTTCTGCACGGTCGGCGAAGCGGGCATGTTGGCCGTCGGCTTCGCAGGGCCGAACTCGGTGGCGCACGTGCCCGGCTATCGCGTCAGCGGCCCGGTCGACATCGTGGGCGCCGGCGACAGCGCCACGGCGGGCCTCGTATCGGCCCTCTTGAGCGGTGCTGCGCCCGCCGAAGCCGCCGCGCTCGGCAACCTTGTGGCCTCGATCACGGTGCAGCAGCTCGGCACCACCGGCACCGCCTCGCCCGAGCAACTGCGCGCCCGCTGGCGCGAGTGCCATTCGTAACGGGTGCGACTAACGCTGCACGCGGGCCGAGCCACCCTTGGCGAGCGCTTCGACTTCGGGAAGCTTGGCCATCGTGATATCGCCAGGGAACGTGGTCAGAAGGGCACCGTGCGCCCAGCCCAGCCGCAACGCCTCTTCCGTCGGTCGCCCGGCGATCAGGCCATAGATGAACCCGGCGGCGAACCCGTCGCCGCCGCCGATGCGGCAGAGCACGTCGAGCTGGCAGGTGGGGCTCACGAACCGCTCGCCATCGAGCCAGAGCACGGCCCCCCAATCGTGACGATTGGTCGAATGGACCTCGCGCAGCGTCGTGGCCACGAGCTTGATGTTCGGGTGCTTTTGCACCACGCGGTCGATGAGCTGGAAGAACGTTTCCGGATCGAGTTGCGATTTGTGGTGCACATCGGGCCCGGCGATGTCCAACCCCTTCTGTAGATCCTCTTCGTTGCCGACCAGCACGTCGATGTGGCTGGCGATCCGATTCAGCACCTCGTGGGCCCGCTTCTCTCCCCCCACCGACGCCCACAACTTGGCGCGGTAGTTGAGGTCGAAGGAGACGATGGCCCCGGCTGCCTTGGCCGCCTGCATCCCTTCGATGATCAGATCGGACGTCGTCTCCGACAGCGCGGCGAAGATGCCGCCCGAGTGGAACCACCGCACGCCCTTGGCGAAGATGGCCCCCCAATCGAAATCGCCCTTCTTCAGCATCGCGCCGGCTTCGTTGGCCCGGTTGTAGAACACGACCGGCGGCCGCACGCCCTGGCCGCGATCGCTGTAGACGGTGGCGATGTTCGGGCCGCGCACGCCGTCGTGCTCGAACCATTTATAGAACGGCTTCACGCCGGTCTCGCGAATGCGCCCCTCGACCAGTTCGCCGAGCGGGTACTTGACCATCGCCGTGGCGATACCCGTCTTCAAGCCGAAGCAATCGGAGAGGTTGGCGGCCACGTTGTATTCGCCGCCGGAGACGTGGATTTCCACCGAGCGCGCCTTGCGAAAAGGAATGACCCCGGGGTCGAGGCGGTGCACCACCGCGCCCAACGAAAGGAAATCGAGTTCGCATTGATCCTGACGAATTTTCAGACTGCTCATGTATGCTCCCAGGGTTTCGGCCCACGTCCTAGATCGTTACGGACGAGAAGCCGCCGTCGACGACGATGTTTTGTCCGGTCGTGAACGAGCTGGCCCGCGGCGAGGCGAGCCACACGACGGCCCCGGCCAACTCGTGCGGTTCGCCGAAGCGAGCCATCGGCGTGTGGCCGATGATTTGTCCGCCCCGCTCAGTATAGCTGCCATCGGGATTGAACAGCAGAGTGCGGTTCTGTTCGGCGGGAAAGAACCCGGGGCTGATCGAATTGACGCGCACGCCGCGCCGCGCCCACTCGCGCGACAGGAACCGCGTGAGATTGATCACGGCCGCCTTGGCCGCCGAATAAGCGACCACGCGCGACAGGGGCGTCATGCCCGAGAGCGACGCGATGTTGATCACGCTGCCGCGTCCCGAGGCGAGCATGGTTTCGCCGAATACCTGGCACGGCAGCAACACGCCGCCGACCAGATTGAGATCGAACACCGCCCGCCAGGCTTCCAGCCCCAGCTCGCAGAAATTCGCTCCGGGCGGCAGCGTGGCATCGGGACGATTGCCACCGGCCGCGTTCACCAGCACGCTGACGGTCGACCATTTCTGGAGTATCGCTTCGCGGGCGCGCTCGAGCGAACCGCGGTCCGCGGCGTCGGCCGACTCGAAGATCGCTTCGCCCCCCTGCCCTTCGATCTCGCGCACACGGGCGTGACCACGCTCGGCGCTGCGTCCCACGACGGCCACGCGCGCGCCGGCCGCGGCCAGGGCGTCGGCCATGGCACCGCCTAATACGCCTGTGCCGCCCACCACCACGGCCGTCTCATTCGCCAGACTGAACAGGTCGTTCTTCATGCTCGCCTTCTGTTGTCTTCTGCCGCCTGGGGCAATTTTCGAGACCCAGAGTATCGAACAGTTGCCGACCCATTTCAACCCGCCGCCAACGGCCAAGGCGAAGCCGGCTAAGAAGAAGGCGGGGCGGAAGAAGGGCTAGACTTACGGCCCCAGAATCGGCATTCGCAGCGCCAGCCAACCCGCGAGTCGGCAGCCGCAGTTCCACCATGAGCTGCGCGGCAAAGGCCACCGGGCCGACGCCGAGCGGGGAGCGGCACCGGGCCGACGGGATTTCGCCGCGCTTCACCCCGCCGCTCTGCCGCGGTCTAATGGCCCGTGAACGTGGTCCGAAGCAAGGAGGCGAGCATGAGCCGTTACCATTGCAGCATGCGAGCGCTGTTGGTCGCCGCATTGGTGGCCGGGGTTTTCGGCGCGGCGATGATCCAAGAAGCCCGCCAGAACGCCCTAGCTGTCGACCAACCCACCGGCCAACCTGCGCTGTGGTCCGGTCAGCCGCTGATAGAGCAACCGTCTACGCAGATTGTCTTCGCCGGTCCCGAAGGAATGAACGTCACTTGGGACGTCACGGCCTTAGGCGAGTACGACAGCGAGCCGCTCGTCGCGCCGGGTCGATACAACTTTCCGCAGGGCGCGATCTACCGCCTCAAGCTGACCAAGATTCCCGGCCACGAGGGGATCGAGATCTATCCCTTCCTCGAAGTCGCGCCCGCGCTCCCGAACTCGAAAGCCTATCTGGATGCGGGCGCAGTCCCCGTGTATTTCACCGACGCGGATTTGGATGATATTGTCGCGGGCCGGCCCATCATGAACGTGATTTACCTGCCCGACGTAAGGGACGTCTCTGGCGGAGTTGAGGTCGTCGTCATGAGGACGCTCGAACCGGGCATGGACCCCATCGTCGAGGCGGACCGTATAGGCACGATTCTCGTAATCGTTCGCCTACAGGGAACATCGATCTGGTCCGGTAGCGCGGCCCCCAGCGGCTTGTAAGTTAGGCCTCCCCATGACCCGACGGTTTCAGTTCAGCTTGAGGGCGATGTTGCTGCTGGTCGCGGTGAGCGCGTTGCCGCTAGCGGCATTCGGCTATTTCCGCCGACAACCGCCCACCATCAGCGTTTCGCGAGAACGGGCCGGCAAACCGGTGGTCGTTCGCGTGAAGTTTTTCCGCCCGTCGGCCGGACCAGTCTTGGTTGGAATCACCATTTTTGGCGACGAACAGTCGCACCCAAATGGCTGTCCCTGCATGCGCCACCTCGAAGTGAAGCGGTCGTTTTGGTTCTTCTGTCAGGCCGAGACGCAGATGGTGCCGTCGGTCCCCGGATATTATCAAGTTGTTGCGATTTTGCCCGATGGCGAGGTACGACAAGATTTCATCGTGGAGACGGTCGAATAGCGCTATGCCCCGCCGACAATTCACCCTCCGCGCGTTGCTGGTCGTGCTGTTGGCGGCTGGCTGCTTTTTTGGTGGGATACGGTTTGAGCGGGAACGGCAGAGGCGTGAGGATCGGAAACCGGGGCCATACGGGGTGGCTACCGAGATCCCAGGATATCCAGATATCGAAGCTGATTCGCCAACAAAGGAATAGCCTACCGTGCCCATGCCCCGCCAGTTCTCCCTCAAGACGTTGCTGTGGTTGATGGCCTGTGCGGCTTGCTTCTGTGGCGGCATGGCAACCTACCGGCACGTCTATCGCGAGCAGATCGCATTCGACCACGCCAAGTTAACTGAGCGCGAAACGAGCCTGCGGAATACGGCGAACAGGTTGAACGATTACTCAGGAAATATCCAGCGGGACGAAAAGAAGCTGCGAAAAATGCAGCGTCGGGTGGCCGGCGAATAACTGCCCACTTCTCAGGCACGGTAATAAAACCGACTAATCTTGCTGGTTTACGCTCGACTGTCAGTCAGCAGCGCAGTGGTTGGGACACCACCGCCGCGATTTGTTTCACGCCGGCGCCTCTGCCACAATGGAGCCTCGAAGACGCTCGAAACGTCTACGTGGGCACGGATGGAGCTATTGCAGATTGCCAGACGGACATGATCGTGATAGCATCAAAAAAGAATGCGGCACCGGTAGCGCAAACGCCACCGGCGCCTAGGTTCGTGTTGGTTAGTGCCCTGCCTGCGATCGGTTTGCGGCCACGCGGCGAGCACACGGTTAGACAGGGATAAGCCGCCCCACGTCTTTGCAGAGACGTGGCGGCGGCCTACCTTGGTCATGGGCGCCTATCCGCCCGCGCTATATCGTCATCCCTAACCGACTCCCTCCTGAGCGCTGTGTGCCCACGCCGGTCCTTTTGCCGGCTCGGCCTACTTTCCATTCCTTTGATTACCTGGGCTGCCCAGGGCGAAATCCATTCTGGCCATCCCCGTTTCCATCCGGCTGGTGGGCCGTAGCGATCTGACGTTTGCGCTGCGCCCTAACGGCCCGCTTGACGGTGGACGCCGAGACGCCATTGGCCTTCGCGACCTTGGCGGCGGCTTTTCCCTGGGGCTCACCGTGAGCACCGTTCTTCGGAGCCTGCTGCCGGGCCTCCAGTTCGCGGGCGTACTCGCTCGCCAAAAACTCATTGCGCGCCGCGTTCTCGTGTGTTGCTTGGTTCCCCGTCTCGGACATGTACGCGCGCAAAACCTCAAACGCCGCGAGCGCTTCGCGGTATTTGCGTTCAATGTCGGCGCGCAATTGGTCGAGCGCTGGGTTCGTGGGCATGAGCCCATTTGAGCAGCTTGCCAACGCGCTGTCCAGTGACGGGGCCAATTGTCTTGGCCCCCTGGCATGAACCCCATCGACCTGGCTGGCCGTGGCTCGTTAGCGCGACCCACCCAGGCGACACGCATCAGCAGTTTGAGGCGCCCGGCCAACTAGATCTTAGCGCACTACGCCAAAGGCCAAGGCGAAGCCGGCTAAGAAGAAGGCGGGGCGGAAGAAGGGCTAGACTTACGGCCCCAGAATCGGCATTCGCATCGCCAGCCAACCCGCGAGTCGGCAGCCGCAGTTCCACCATCCGACCGTCCAATCGTGCATCGGGTCAGGAAGTTTCCACAACGGCAAGTAGAACCCGGCGACGAGATCGCCAGCCTTGCAGTCCGGTGCCTGCCAGTCAATGAGCTGCGCGGCAAAGGCCACCGGGCCGACGCTGAGCGGGTAGGCTATCAGCAGTCCGACAATGGCCGCCAAGATGACCTTGCCAACGCGATTCGGCTTCCTTTCCATTGCCGCAGTCTAAGCCCGCGCCAACATCGCTTTCCCTCCCGGCTGAATAGCCGCCCCGCGGAAGCTTTTTCCGGCGCCGGGCGGTAGCATGCGGAGTATGACCAGATTTTTGAGGGTTCTGAGCGTGTTGGTGATTGTCGCCGGGACGCTCGGTGTACTGGCTGGCTACGTCGCAGGCATTCCGACGGAAGGGGAGGGCTCTCCTCTTGAGACGGCGCAAGAATCGGCAAGAAGGGTAGCGATGGCCAGAACTCTTCTTATCGGTGGAGGCGCTACGATGATCGGAGGATTCTTTGGCGTCTACCTGATCGACCGCAGGCGCAGCGCAGCGTAAACCGCAAATGAGGAGCGGCACCGGGCCGACGGGATTCATCGCCGCGCTTCACCCCGCCGTTCTGCCGCGGTCTAATGGGCGGTATGGGCCGGATCGCGAAACCACCCCCGACCAAGGTGCTTTTGACCCGCCGTCGCTGGGACGCGTATATGGTACCGTTTATCATTGCGGTTGCGGCGATCGGGATTGTTGGCTTCCGGCAGACCGGTGCATTGTGTTACTTGCTCGAACCGATCGTTATAGTTCCCCTGTGGGTTATGCTCCGACTGCACACGCCCCGGGAAGGAATGCTTGACCATGCGATATGTTCGACTCCGGGCGGCGTCGTCATGCTTTCATCGATAGCAGGCGCACCGGCTATTTTGGTCCTGCTGATCGCGATCGACGTGTTCGTCTTCCATCACTCGTTCGGCTATCCGCTGCAACCGTATCAAGTGGGGATGTTCGCGTTCACTTTTATACTCATGTTGATCGGCGCCTGTTGGGCCGGCCGAATTGCCTGGGCGCAAAGCTCGTCCGTGGGCGAACCACCGGAGGATGCGCAGTCAGTCCCCCAAATGCCCCCATGACCCGGTTTCAGTTCAGCCTGGGCGGGATGTTTTGGATCCTGCTGGTGTGCGCGCTCGTTTTCTTGGCTGCCTCAATCGTGAAGCTGAGTCTCGACACGGCGCGTTACAACAGCGGAATAGGGGATGTGGACCAGGTTGGCCCCTGAGGAAAAGCTCCATGCCACGCCCACAATTCACCCTCCGCGCGTTGTTGGTGGCCATGCTGGTCGTGGGGGCGTTGTTGGGCGGTATCGCCGCCGTCTGGAACAAAGTTCAGCCGCCCCCCGTTCCCGTCGCCCGATAGAGCCCGTGCCCCGCCAGTTCTCCCTCAAGACGTTGCTGTGGTTGATGGCCTGCGTGGCGTGCTACCTCGCCGGCGTCGTCTCGCATAGAGCCTACGTCGAGCACCAGCGCGCGGAAGCACTGAAGAAGTACCACGAATCGTTCCATGGTTCGGACCCCACCAGATTCTAGTCTGCCTACTTCTCAGGCACCGCGCTAAAACCGACTAATCTCGCCGGTTTACGCTTAACTGTCACTCAGCAACGCAGTGGTTGGGACACCACCGCTGCGATTTGTTTCGCGCCGGCGCCTCTGCCACAATGGAGCCGATGAAAAAGGAGAAAACGCTCTTGGTGGTCGGCCTGGGCTGTGCCGGTGTGGCCGGGCTGGCGATGATCGCCTCCTGCGTCGGGCTGTTGTTCGTGGGCTGGCGGTCGGCGTCGTCGGCCGACGGTGAGATCTCCGCGGCGGTCGATGACCTGATGCGGGCGGCGGCCGATGGCAGTTTCGTCGAGACCTACGAATCGGCCACCACGCCCGAGTTCCAAAACGCCACCAGCGAGGCCGATTATGCGCAGCTCGGCGAGGTGATCAAGACGAACCTGGGCGCGTTGAAGTCGAAGCAACTCGTGCGGGTGAACCTGCGGCAGATCAACGTCAACACGTTGGCCGACGTGGAGTATCGGGCCACCTTCGAGCGGGGCGCCGGCACCATCCAGGCCAACCTCAAACGGTCGGAACAGAAGTGGCGGTTCATGGGCTTTCGCGTGAACTCCCCGGCCATGCTCAAAGACATGGCCGACCAGACGTGCGCCAAATGCGGTGGAAAATACGCCAAGTCGGCCCGTTTCTGCCCCCAATGCGGCGCGGCGGTGCAACGTGCCGAGGAATGAGGTGGCGACTATCCGAGAATCGGAAGGAGGCGGGACGCCTCCTCTACGGTGTGGCGTCCTGGTCGACGGCGCTGAGGTCTCGGTCGATTCGCTCGCGCTCGCGATCGATCTGCTCCGGTGTGGCCCCCAAGGCACGCAACATCGATTCCATCATGGCGATGGCCACCTTCTCCTCGCCCGAAAAGACAACGTCGGCTCCGGCGCGCTTCAGCGAAGGCCGTTCGGCGATGTACGCGGTGCGGGCGAGTACACGGATGCGCGGGTTCAATTGGCGTGCGATGCGAATGATCTCTGCGCCGTTCTCCAGGCCGGCCGCCGAGAGGAGCAGCGTACCCGCGGAATCGACCTGCGCCGCAGTCAGGGTCTCGGGCCGCGTCGCGTCGCCGTAGACGGCCGCGATCCCTTGCTCGCGAATGGCCCGCACGGTGTCGATGTTCAGTTCGACGACCACCGGCTCGATGTCGTTCTCGCTCAACAGTCGCGTCAGGGTGCGTCCGACGGGGCCGTAGCCGATGACGATCGCCCGATGTTCGGGTCCGCGCGTCGACGGGGCGTGGTCTTCGTCGCCCCCCTCGAAGGCGCTCGGCGCCTGCACCCATCGTCGCAACGCCGGTACGGCAGCAAGCGTCCGTGTCAGGAAGGGAAGCGCGCGGTAGAGCAGCGGATTGAGCGAGATCGAGACGATGGCGACGACCACCAGCACATTGGTGGCGTCGTGGTCCAAGGCGCGCAGCTTGTTCGCCAGCACGGCCAGAATGAAGGAGAATTCGCCGATCTGCCCCAGGGCGACCGCGACCGAGAGCGAGGCCGCCAACGGATAACGCATGGTCAGCATGATCGTCAGCGCGGCCAACGGCTTGACGACGAGCACGATCGCCAGCGTCGCCGCGACGAGCAGCGGATTGTCGCGCACGACGCCCGGCGCGAAGAGCATGCCGACCGACACGAAGAACAAGACCGCGAACGCGTCGCGTAGCGGTAGAGCCTCTGAGGCCGCCCGTAGGCTGAACTCGGACCGTCCCACCACCATGCCGGCCAGGAAGGCCCCCAGAGCCATCGAAACACCGAACAACTTCGCGCTCGCGACCGCGATGCCCAGGGCGATCACCAACACGCTCAGCGTGAAGAGCTCGCGCGAGCCGCTGGCGGCCATCCGATTCAGCAACCAATGGATCGCTCTTTCGGCGAGCAGCCACACGAGCAGCACAAGGACGACGATCTTGATCACCGCCCATAGCAAGGCGACGACGAGTTGGCCGGCCACCGGTTGCGGCTGCGCGAAGAGGGCCGGCAGCAATACCAGCACCAACACCGTAAGCAGATCTTCGACGACCAGCCAGCCGATGGCGATGTGTCCGGTCCGCGTGTGCAACTGGTGGTTGTCGGCCAACACGCGCGTCAGCACGACGGTGCTGGCCACCGAGATGGCGATGCCATACATCAGGCCGGCCGACCAGCTCCAACCGAGCGACCAGGTGAGCCCCCCACCGAGTAACGTGGCGATCAAGCTCTGGCCGATCGCGCCCGGCAAGGCGATCCGCCTGACGGCCAACAATTCCTGGAAATGGAAGTGCAACCCGACGCCGAACATCAACAAGATGACGCCCACTTCGGCCAGTTGTTCGGCCGCCGCTCGATCGGCCACGAAGCCCGGCGTGTTCGGCCCCACGGCGATGCCCGCCAACAGGTAACCGACGATCGGCGAGAGCCCGAAGCGGTGCGACACGTAGCCCAAGGCCAGGGCGGCGGCCAGGCTGCCGGTGAGGGTGACAATCAGATCGACATGTGGCATTTTGGTCTGCAGCGCCCCGACATCGTTTGGCAGCGGTGTGATCGTGCCAGAATTGTCACCGCGGGTCGGCGGGGGTCAACATCGGATGGCTCCTGCCACGCTTCACGACGTTCGGATCGTAATATCCTGGAGCAGCCCGACAAAACCGGATCGAGCTTCACAAAATCGGCGTTTCACGGCCGATTTTTTGCCCACGGCGCTCCGGGTTCCGGGTTTTGTCAGCCGCTCCTAGAATCGGTGATCCCGCCGACCTGACGCGCAACGAGGTTCCGAATGACTCCCACGCCGACCGACGATCGTGACGGACAGCACGACCCCGAGTCACTGCGGCTGGCCGAAGACCGCGAGCGCACGGCGAACTGGAAGCGCTGGGGGCCGTATCTGTCCGAGCGGCAATGGGGCACGGTCCGCGAAGACTATTCGGCCGACGGGTCGGCCTGGACGTATTTCCCGCACGATCACGCCCGCAGCCGCGCCTATCGCTGGGGCGAGGACGGGCTGCTCGGAATCTGCGACCGCGAATGCCGGCTGTGCTTCGCCCTGGCGCTCTGGAACGGCCGCGACCCGATCCTGAAGGAACGGCTCTTCGGCCTCACGGGCCCCGAGGGGAACCACGGCGAGGATGTCAAGGAATGCTATTTCTACCTCGACTCCACGCCCACGCATTCTTACATGAAGGGCCTCTACAAGTATCCGCAGCGGGAGTTTCCCTACGCGCGATTGGTCGACGAGAACCGCCGGCGCGGCAAGGGGCAGCCGGAGTTCGAGCTCACCGACACCGATATCTTCGCCGAGGAACGTTACTTCGACGTGTTCGTCGAATATGCCAAGGCCGCTCCCGACGACATACTGATCCGCATCCGGGTGGCGAACCGTGGACCGCAGGCCGCCACGCTCGATCTGTTGCCGACCGTTTGGTTCCGCAACACCTGGTCGGTCGGCTGCGTCCACGAGGGTTGCTGGCCCAAACCGTCGATCCGGCTCGATGAAGGGAACGTGCTGCGTGCCGATCACCTCAGCCTGGGGCGGTTCGCCTTCGCGGCCGGACCGACGGCCGACGGCATATCGCCCGAATGGATATTCACCGACAATGAAACCAACCTCGCGAAATTGTTCGGTGTGCCCAACGCCAACGGTTACGCGAAGGACGGTTTTCACGAATATGTCGTGAATGGCCGCAAGGAAGCGATCGACCGCTCGCGCGGCACGAAGGCGGCGGCCCGCTATCGATTGACGATTCCCGCCGGCGGCGAAGCCACGCTCCAACTCCGCCTCCACGCGCACGGCGTCGCCCCGCGGGAACCGTTCGGGCCCGCCTTCGACCGCGTATTCTCCGACCGGATCCGCGAGGCCGACGAGTTCTATGCCAGCCACATTCCCGCGGAACTGACGAAGCCCGAAGTAAACATCGCCCGCCAAGCCTATGCCGGCCTGCTCTGGTCGAAACAGTTCTACTACTACGTCATCAAGGAGTGGCTGACGGGCGATCCCGAGGAGCCGGCGCCGCCCGATGTACGCAAGGAGGGACGCAACCGCGATTGGCCGCATCTCTACAATCGCGATGTGATCTCCATGCCCGACAAGTGGGAATACCCCTGGTATGCCGCCTGGGACCTGGCCTTCCATGCACTGCCCCTGGCGCGCGTCGATCCGGCGTTCGCCAAGGAGCAGCTCGTGCTCTTCCTGCGCGAGTGGTATATGCATCCCAACGGACAGCTTCCGGCCTACGAATGGGCCTTGTCGGACGTGAACCCGCCGGTGCATGCCTGGGCCTGCTGGCGCGTGTACAAGATCGCCGCCGCCCGGGGCTGCCGCGACCGCCGCTTCCTCGCCCGCGTGTTCCAGAAACTGCTCATCAATTTCACCTGGTGGGTGAACCGCAAAGACATCCACGGCAACCACCTCTTCGCCGGCGGCTTCCTGGGACTCGACAACATCGGCATCTTCGACCGCTCGCAGCCGCTCCCCAACGGCGCGCACTTGGAACAGGCCGACGGCACGGCCTGGATGGCGTTCTATTGCGCCACCATGCTCTCGATGGCCCTCGAATTGGCGCACGACGATCCCGTGTACGAAGACGTGGCCTCCAAGTTCTTCGAACACTTCGTGGCGATCGCCGACGCGATGAACACGCTGGGCGGCAGCGGTCTGTGGCACGAGGAGGACGGTTTCTATTACGACCGCATGCACTGCAACGGCCGCACGATCTTGGCGCGGGTCCGCTCGTTGGTCGGGCTCATCCCGCTCGTCGCCGTCGAGGTGCTCGAAGACGAATTGCTCGAGCAGCTTCCCGGGTTTCGCAAGCGGCTCCATTGGTTCCTCGACAACCGGCAGGATCTGGCGCAACACATCTCGTACGTGGAAGCCTCCGGGGCCTGTCGCCGCGGCCGTCGCCTGTTGGCGATCCCCTCTCGCGAGCGCCTCGAACGTGTGTTGCGCTACCTGCTCGACGAGGACGAGTTCCTGTCACCCCATGGCGTGCGCTCCGTGTCGCGTTACCATCGCGAGCATCCCTATGTCTGGTCGGACGGTGATCGGGAACATCGCCTACGCTACGTGCCGGGCGACTCCGAATCGGGCATGTTCGGAGGGAACTCGAATTGGCGCGGCCCGATCTGGTTCCCGGTCAACTACCTGCTGATCGAGGCCCTCGAACGCTATCACCATTTCTTCGGCGATTCGCTGCGGGTGGAATGTCCCGCACGGTCGGGCCGCTGGCTGAATCTCTCCGAGGTGGCCAAGGAGCTCTCGACCCGTCTCCGGCGCATCTTCCTGCCCGATGCCCAAGGCCGCCGGCCATGCCACGGCGGCGACGGCCGATTCGCCGACGATCCGCATTGGCGCGACCTCGTCCTCTTCCACGAATACTTCCACGGCGACGACGGCTCCGGCCTGGGCGCCAGCCACCAGACCGGCTGGACCGCCCTCGTAGCACGGCTTTTGGAGATGTGAGCGACGCTCGACACGCCAAACGTCCTGTCACGCCATAACGCCCTATGCTGCAAGGCATTGCGCACGGCCGTGCCAATCACCGGGGTGGGATCGAAGGCGCCCAAAGGAACACGGTCTAGTTATTTCACTAAGAGAAACTATTTGTATTGACTTAGTATAGGTCGGTTTGTAAGCTTATAACCGAGCTGGGCTGCCGCCCACGCGACATCGGGGACCTGCTCGTCGAACACTCGAAGGAGGCGGCACATGACGGACGAGGTGATCGCCGGCCAAACGGACGTCGCCAATGCGCACAGGTTCACCAAGCTGCACGGAGAAGACATGCGGTGGTGTGGCCCGTGGAATCGATGGGTCATCTGGGAAGGCAATCGTTGGGCGCAGGAAAGCAAATGCGAGTCCACGGATAAGGCGAAGGCCGTCTTTCGTCAGTTCGGGTCCGAGATAGGGATGCCAGGCGATGCGTGAGCACGCTGAACTGCGAGCAGCGATAAAGTGGTGGCAATACACGGCGAGCGCTCCCGGTATACGGGCCATGTTGGACCTCGCGAAGCCCGACCTGGCGGTCAGCCCGGCGCAGTTCGATCAGGACCCGTGGCTGTTCAACTGCCCCAACGGGACGGTCGATCTGCGGACGGGTGAGCTCCGTGAACATCGTCGCCACGACTACATCACGAAGCTATGCCCCACCGAGTACGAGCCGGCGGCGGCCTGCCCGACGTGGCTTGCGTTCCTGGACACGATCTTCGGCGACGAAAACCTGATCGGATACGTCCAGCGACTGTGCGGCTATTGGCTGACGGGCGACGTGCGCGAGCAGATACTGCCGATCGCCTGGGGCACCGGTTCCAACGGTAAGAGCACGCTCGTGAATGCCATCATGGAGGCGTTCGGCAGGGACTACGCGATCAAGGTCGACAAGGCGGTGATCGTGGCGAAGGATCGAGAAGGGCACAGCACCGAGCGCATGGATCTGTACGGAGTCCGCCTCGGTGTGGTGACGGAAACCGACGACGGGCAGCGGTTCGCCGAGGCGGCGGTCAAGGAACTCACGGGCGGTGACGTGATCCGCGGCCGACGCATGCGCCAAGATACCTGGGAGTATCGGCCGACGCACAAGCTGTTGCTGGTCACCAACCATAAACCCCGCGTGAAGTCGATCGATCACGCCTTCTGGCGGCGCGTGAAGCTCATCGAGTTCGGGGTGACGATCCCCGACGACAAGCAAGACAAGACGCTGCCCGAGAGGCTCAAGGCCGAGTACTCCGGCATCCTCAACTGGGCCATCCGAGGCTGTCTCCGCTGGCAACGGTACGGCCTGGGCGAACCGGAGAGCGTCCGGAATGCCACGGCCCAATACCGGGCCGCGGAGGACATCATCGCGCAATTCATCGCCGATCGGTGCGAGACGGGCGCCGTGCGGGCGAAGAAGTCGGAGGCCTACCGCGAGTATCAGGAGTGGTGCAAGACGAACGGATTCCACCCCGCAACCTCCACCAAATTCACACAAACCCTCGGCGAGCATGGGTATCCGCTCGATCCATGCCGGCGCTGGTACGAAGGAATCGGACTGTGCGTCGAGACCGCCTGATGACCTACAGTTGCCCGGCGAGGTGTGCACTTTGTGCACTTTCATATTGATTTACCATTCCCGCCCCATACGCGCGTGTTTGGAGGATCAATGGTAAGACGGTGCAAAAGTGCACAAAGTGCACAGCGGTTGCTCTAACGTGTCGGCGGCCATCGGCGTCGATCTGCCATGCCTGCCACGTCACCCAGGCCTCGGAGGCGGGCGAGCGACCCCCAGGGCGGTTATTGCATTCGGGCGTCGCTATCGGCGGCACTAAAAGCCTTTCCGGCGAGCCGTTTGAATGCCTCACTGACCAAAGCGATGGTCGCGTAAAGAGCGCAGACGAGGGCTACAAAAGCGGTGCAATTCTTCAGCAAGTTCTCTTTGGGGTAGCTTCGCAGGCTTGGTTCGATGCTCCAGATAAATCCCCATTGGCTCTTGGGAGTCAGCAAACTTCGCTCCAGCGGCAAAAGGGTAATCACACCCCCAATAACCGCGAAAAGAAGGAGAACGCCGCGAAGACTGTATCGAAATGGCCATCGCAGCGATCGTTCCATAAGTAGCGCAACTCCCACCACCCCGACAATTGAAAAGCCGATGTTGGCAATAAGCCTTGCCAACCAATGCGGAGCCGACTTCCTGTAACCGCTCGTGTAGATTGCCTCGGAGTACACGAAGGGCCACCCTCGGTGGTAAACCGCCACCCCGTTCCCATGGTCGCCGAAATGTCTGGCGCGGCGATATCCTACGGCCTGAATCCACCCAAGCGACCCGCCAACCAAGAGGACGGCGAGGCAAGTAAGCAGACGCCGACGAG
Organism: Pirellulales bacterium; assembly: GCA_035547915.1. Taxonomy (GTDB): domain Bacteria; phylum Planctomycetota; class Planctomycetia; order Pirellulales; family JAICIG01; genus DASSFG01. Next base: position 90,426 of record DASZTS010000035.1, read on the forward strand.
TACCAGTTTTTCGCATCTTCCGATCCTAGCGGTGTATGCCCCACCCGCCGCGCGTTGCCGGTGGCCATGCTGGTCGTCGGGGCATTATTGGGTGGGATCGCAACTGCCCGATTCCGGAGGAAACGAGAGCCGGCTCTTGTCAGCCACCGTCGGGTGACGCTACGGGGGTGCTCCGATGCCATGAAACGCGGCACGCATGCGTCGGAAAAGAAGCCCGCTGTTGAACCTGACCTCGTCGATTGATACTTCGGCGCTTCGGCCGTCGTTCAGCACGAGACGGAACGTACCGGGCTCAATCTCTTCGCCGCGGACCAGGGATACCGAGCCTCCCCACCAATCCCCTTGTGTGTTGATCGAGAAATCCTTGATCCCGATCCGGACGCCCAGCGACGACACCAGGTATCCGATCGGTATGTCAGGCGGGGATGAGGCGAGAAACTGTCCCAACCCAGTGATCCGGTTCTTGCCTTGCATACCGTCATGATACCGTCTTCGGCGGGCTGTCGAGATGACGGCGGGAGCCTGAATCAACCCGGCGCTGGTGGCGCTTGCCGATGCCGACATTTCCCCCTGTTGTCGTAGATCGGCCCGACCAATCGCGACCAAACCGCGACAATGAAGCCGTCGTGCCCGGAAGCCGCCGTGCCCGCTCTTCCTTGCAGCCCGCTGCGCACCCCGCCGGCAAAACTCTTGCAGTAAAGGGATCGAAATGGCTATGATACCGATCAATGGATGTCGATGGGTTGGCGCGTAACCTTTCCGCCCGGCCGGCAATATAAGTCGAGCGAGGGCGAATGCAGGGGAAGGGCCGCGGGTCGCCAACGCTGGGGGGTTAACCGGGACTCGAAGAAATAAGGAGAAACACCGTGCTGAAGCTGGTCTCTGGTCGTCGCAGTGACGCTTGTGATGGGTCGACTCGCCGTGATTTCTTGAAGGTGGGCACGCTCGGAGCCACCGGCCTCACGTTGCCCGGATTGTTGGCAGCCCGATCCCAGGCCGCGACCGCGGGACACACGGTCAGAGACACGTCGGTCGTCTGGCTCTGGCTCGGCGGCGGACCGACGCACATCGAAACCTTCGACCCCAAGATGAGCGCTCCGTCGGAAGTGCGGAGCATCAACGGCGAGATACCGACCGCCCTGCCCGGCGTGACGTTCGGTAGCACGTTTCCCAAGCTGGCCACGATCGCCGACAAGCTGGCGGTGGTCCGGTCCTTCGCCCACGACAACAGCGGCCACGGCGGCGGTACCCACTGGGTGATGACCGGCTACGATTTCCGGGCGGCCGACAACGGCGAGCCGCAGGTGAAGCCGGCCATCGGGTCCATCGTCGCCCGGGCCCGCGGCACGAACCATCCGCTCACCGGCATGCCGACCTACGTCCGCCTCGGCGGCACCTACGGAGACGGGCCGGCTTTCCTGGGCACGCCCTACGCCCCGTTCGATCCCGGAGGAGAGGCCCAGCAGAACATGACCTTGCGGGTTGAGCACGACCGCCTCGGAGAGCGCCGTACGCTGCTCAAGGGGCTCGATAAGCTGAAACGCCAGGTCGACAAGAATCCGCTCATGGCGGGATTGGACCAGTTCGAGCAGCAGGCCTTCAACCTGGTGCTGAATCGGGCGCCCGAGGCGTTCGATCTCGACAAGGAAGACCCGCGGCTGGTCGACCAGTACGGCCAGGACAATCAGAGCCTGGGGCGCAAGCTGTTGCAGGCCAGGCGCCTGTGCGAGGCCGGTTGCGGATTCGTGACCATCCATTACGGCGGCTGGGACATGCACGGCAACATCAAGATGTCGATGGAACAGCTCAGCCCGGCCTTGGACCACGCGGTCGCCACGTTCGTCGAGGACTGCGCCCAGCGTGGCCTGAGCGAAAAGATCCTGCTCGTCATCACGGGCGAATTCGGCCGCACGCCGCGGATCAACGGCAGCGCCGGCCGCGACCATTGGGCGCCGCTCAGCATGTTGGCGCTCGCGGGCGGCGGCTTGAAGATGGGGCAGGTCATCGGCGAATCGGCGCCCAAGCTCGACGTACCCAAGTCGGTCCCCATCACGCCGCAAGACCTGATGGCGACGGTGTTCGACGTGCTGGGCATCGACCGGCACATTCAATACGTCAACCAGGCCGGGCGGCCGGTCTATATGATCGAGAGCGGCCAACCGATCGCCGAGCTGGTTTAGAGCAACCGGCAAAGCCGGATCTCGCTCCACAAAAATCGGCGTTTCACGGCCGATTTTTCGCCCGCGGCGCTCCGGCTTCCGGGTTCTGTCAGCCGCTCTTAGAGCAACCGGCAAAGCCGGATCCCGCTCCACAAAATCGGCGTTTCACGGCCGATTTTTCGCCCACGGGCGCTCCGGCTTCCGGGTTTTGTCAGCCGCTCTTAGAGCAACCGGCAAGACCGGATCCCGCTCCACAAAAATCGGCGTTTCACGGCCGATCTTTCGCCCACGGGCGCTCCGGCTTGCGGGTTTTGCCAGCCGCTCTTAGCGCACGGCCCTGCAACGACCGGGTTTTAGCGCGCTTGCCAGGCAAGAACCGCTCGCGGCTCAGTGCCCCTGCATCATGCGCGCGCGGGCCATGGCTTCCTCGGCTTCGGGAATGCGCCCGGCACGCTGGAAGGTGACACTGAGGGCGGTGAAGCTGAACGTGTCGTTCGGCTCCAGTTCACAAACCTTGAGCGCGTGCTGGATCGCCTCGTCGTGTCGGCGTAGGCGTCCGTAGATGACGGCGAGCGCCGAGTGCGCCAACGCAAAGCGGGGGTCTTGGGCAAGCAGCTCGGTCAGCTTTTTCGCCGCTCCTTCCAAATCTCCGCTATCCTTAAGCTTGTCCGCCTCGCTATAAATCTCCTCGCTCGTCGGCACGGTCGCCTCCTCGTTTTCAGTGAGTATGGATGGTTGTGCGAACGGCCCACCGCCGGGCGGGCCGCGCCAGCCTACGCTTAGAGCGGCTGACAAAACCCGGACGCCTGAGCGCCGCGGGCAAAAAATCGGCCGTGAAACGCCGATCCTGTGAAGCTCGATCCGGCTTTGTCGGTTGCTCTCATTCCCGTCGTAACCCCAATCGGCACCTGAGACCAGTCGTCACCTCAGCACAGTGTAACAACCACCGGCCAAGGAAGACGAGTCTCCCCCATCTTGCCGAGACCGCCATTTGCCCGACAACGCGGACGAATCGGGCACGATCGGTTGAATTGATTATGCCACCCGACCGATACACTAACTTGGAAGTTGTCTGCGAATTGATCGATTCGGGCAACGTCCCCTCGTCGTCCCGCGCGAGGGAGTCCGACTCGATCGGACTCAACGCCGTTGTGGCAGCCGGGTCAGCCTCTGTGGAGGTGCTATCCAGTGCAAATTCATCCGCTTGCCGTGGTCGACCCGAGGGCGGAAATCGGTCGCGATGTGGTAATTGGGCCCTTCTGCGTGGTGGAGGCCGGCGCGGTCATCGGCGACGGATGTGTGCTGGAGAGCCACGTCGTCGTTAAGCAGGGCACCAAGCTGGGACCCGAGAATCACGTCTTCGAGGGGGCGATCCTCGGCGGACTGCCGCAACATCTGCACATGCCGACGCACGTCGGCGCGCTGACCATCGGTCCGCACAATACGGTGCGCGAGCACTGCACGATCCACCGCGCGTTGCACGAAGGCGATGCCACGACCGTCGGTTCACACAACCTGCTCATGGCCGGCGTGCATATCGCCCACGATTGCCACGTGGGGAGCCACACCATCTTCGCCAACAATTCGATGTTGGCGGGGCACGTGCTGGTCGAGGACCGGGCGTACGTGTCGGGTAGCGTGGCCGTGCACCAGTTTTGCCGCGTCGGCGGCTTCGCGATGGTCGGCGGGCTGGCACGGGTCGTCAAAGACGTGCCGCCCTACGTCACGATCGACGGCAACAGCGGCTTCGTCGTGGGCCTCAACAGCGTCGGACTGCGGCGCAACGGCTTCTGCAACGAGGAGATCGGCCAGCTCAAGGCGGCCTATCGCCTGATCTATCGCAGCGGCCTGCGTTGGCAACAGATCCTCGATCGCCTGCGGGCCGACTATCCGACGGGACCCGCCAGCCATTTCGTCGAGTTCTTCGCCGGCAGCACGCGAGGCATCGTCGCCGAACGCCGCGTTCCGCCGACCGCCACCCTCCGGCTCCCCGACGACGTCGAAAGCCACGACCTGCGCAAAGTGGGCTAGTCTTAGCGCAACCGACGAAACCGGATCGCGCCGCAAAATCGGCGTTTCCCGGCCGATTTTTGCCCCACGGCGCTCCGGCTTCCCGGTTCTGTCAGCCGCTTTTAGAGTAACCGACGAAACCGGATCGCGCTCCAAAAAATCGGCGTTCCACGGCCGATTTTTGCCCCACGGCGCTCCGGCTTCGCTCTTAGCGCATCAGCCGCTCTCGCTCCTTGCCGGCAACACGGCACCGAGAATACTCAATGGCTGCCCACGAACCGCAGCAGGGCGTATTTCTTCTTGCCCGAGCGGAGCACCATGACGGTCTCGCTGGCGAGATCGGGTTCGCCGAGTTGGCGGTCGATCGAGTCGACGCGGCGATTGTTGACGTACGCGCCGCCCCCTTCGACGGTTCGTCGCGCTTCGCCTCTGCTCTTCGACAGACCGGCCGCGACGAACGCGTCGACGATGGTCAGTCCCGCGGCCAACGAGGTGCGCGGGAGCTGCTGGCTCGGCACATCCAAAAAGATCTCGCCCAATTCCAAGTCCGATAACGAGTCGATCTCCGCACCGAAGAAGATCTCGGTGGCGCGGCGTGCCTTGTCGAGCCCGGCCTGACCGTGGACCAGGCGCGTGATCTCTTCGGCCAGCCGCCGCTGGCTCTCGCGGCGCTCCGGCTGCTGATTGCGGAGGGTATCGAGCGATTCGATCTCGTCGCGGTCCAGGTCGGTGAAGTAGCGCAGGCACTTGCCGGCGTCGGCGTCGTCGATGTTGATCCAGTACTGGTAGAACTGGTAGGGGCTCGTCCGCTCGGGCGATAGCCACAAGGCACCGTCCTCGGTCTTGCCCATCTTGGTGCCGTCGCTCTTGGTCAACAGCGGCGTGGTGATGCCGTAGAGCTGCACGCCGCGCATCCGGCGGGCCAGGTCGATGCCGGCCGTGATGTTCCCCCATTGGTCGCTGCCGCCCACCTGCAACTCGCAGCCGTGCTGATCGTGCAGGTGGACAAAATCGTAAGCCTGCAACAGCATGTAGCTGAACTCGGTGTAGCTCAGGCCGATGTCGGTGCGCTCCAGCCGGGCGCGCACCGAGTCCTTCGTGAGCATGACGTTGACGGGGAAGTTCTTCCCCACGTCGCGCAGGAACTCGAGGTAGCTGAAGCGGCTGATCCAATCGTAATTGTTCACCAGCAGGGCCGAGCCGGTGCCGCGGTGAAAGTCGAGGAACGACGCCATCTGCGTTTCGATCGTGGCGACGTTGCCCCGCAATTCTTCCAACGAGAGGAGCTTGCGCTCGTCGCTCTTGCCGCTGGGGTCGCCGATCATGCCGGTGGCGCCACCGACCACGGCGATCGGCCGATGGCCGGCCCGTTGGAAACGGCGCAGGATCATGAGTGCCACCAGGTGGCCGACGTGCAGGCTGTTGGCCGTGGGATCGAAGCCGGCGTAGAGCGTGCGCGGCTTTTCGCGCAGCCAGGCGGGCAGTTTTTCGTCGTCGGTCGATTGGTGGATCAGGCCGCGCCAGCGCAGCTCCTCGAAAATGTCGGTCACGTCAGCTCCCTGGGGGTTCGCCCGCCGGCGGATGGGCGCGGTCTTGGGGTATGGAAAGCGGCCGTCGCATCATCGCCACATGTCGTCGTCCGCGAAGGGATGGCCCGCCCCCTTGAACTTGGGCTTGGGCAGTACCTTGAGTGCCTGCTCGGCCAGCCGCAGGTCTTCTTGCGTCGTGATCTTCATGTTCATGGACGAGCCCTGCACGACGGTCACCGGATGCCCCAGACGCTCGACGAGCTGCGCGTCGTCGGTGGCCTGGAAAGAACCGCGCTTGGCATAGGCGTCGAGCAGCAGTTGGCGGCGGAAGACTTGGGGGGTTTGCGCCTCCCAGAGTCGCTCGCGCGAGACGGTCTCTTCGATGACATTGCCGCCCTTCACCCGCTTGAGGGTGGCTGCCACGGGCACGGCCAGGATGGCGGCGCCGCTCTTCTCGGCGGCCTCGAACACACGGGTGATCCATTCGTCGGCCAGGCAGGGACGGGCCGCGTCGTGCACGGCGATGAAATCGACGTCGGGCTTGACCCGCGCCATGGCGCGTTCGATCGAGTCGGCCCGTTCCTTCCCTCCTTCGACCACGTCGATGCCCAAGATCACCACGTTTGACGAGAACTTGAACTCGAAGTTCTCCCGGTCCTCGGCGGCGATCACGACGATGAGCTGCTTGACGTCCTGCCGGTGCAAGAAGCGCTCGGCCGAATGGAGCCACACCGCGCGGTCGGCCAGCGGGGCGAACGGCTTCTTGTAGTTCTTGTCCTTGAAGCGGCTGCTGGCGCCCGCGGCGGGCAAAATCACGGCGAAGTTGGCCATGCCACATCCCTTGTGCTAAGAGCCTGTCCGAGAACCGATGTTGCGACAGGAACGATTCGACTCGCCAGCAGGTTTTCGGATCGGCTCTGAATGCCTGACGGATTCGGGCGTCGCGATCCGACCCCCGCCTGCCGCCGAAGAGCGAGGCTATTCGAGATGCGCCTCGAACTCGAGCAGCCGTCGATGGATCTCACGCACGATGCTGCCCGAGAGATCGTCGGCGTCTGCTTCGAACCCACCGACCAGCTCGACCGTCACACGTACCCGGCCGGCCGCGTCGCGCTGGGGGGTGATCTTCAACCAGGCCGCATGGGCGTGAATCTCGGCGGCTTCGCGTTGTACCTGCTGCCAAAGCTCGTCATTCATGCTGTCGAACGGAATCCCTTTCCTTCCGCGAATAGGTCATCGTCGCCGAACGGGACGAAGCCCGCCCGCGCGCAGCCGCCAACCTATTCCTTCGTCCCGCCCTCTGCAAGCGGACTCAGTGGTGGGTGGTGGGCTATTCCTGTGCGCCTGCGGGCGGTGCCTCGGAAGCGGGCGGACGTTCGCCGGCTAGCTCCCACGCGGGAACGATCATTGGGGCGCCACCCCCAGCGATGCGCTCAAAGCGTTGGATTCGCTTTGGCATTGCCAGCCATTCCTGCCGATCTCGTTCGCGCTGCCAGGCTGCCCCGGCGCCGAAGCACGCGGCACAAACCAACAACCACAGCAACGTCTTCAGGGAGAACTGGCGCGGCATCTCACTGAGCCCTGGGGAGTTTTTTAAGTCTGGCCCAATCACTCTCAGTCGGAAGGCTCAGAAGAGGAGGTATATCACCGTCTATTCGTATGGCTGCGGCTTCGTCTTCCCGCCTTCTTCGCTCCCTTTCAAACCGAATCCCGCCGAAGAAGCAAGCTGCCGCCAACATCAGCACCAGCAACGCGCGGAGGGTGAATTGTGGGCGGGGCATGGTTATCTCTTAACTTAGCGGCCACTGCCTAGCCATATAAAGAGGTTGGCGAACGCCGGAGTCGCAAACCGGAAGGCAATTGGCGCTGCGGCTACGCCAGCGAGCAACGCAAACGTCCTCGATCCGTCGAACAACCTTCCATAGGCCGCCCCCCAAAGAATGGCAGCGAGTTCGATAAGGCCAGCGTCGGCGAGTGGTCCGGCGCCTTTGTCCACGAGGCGAACTGCTGCGAGCCCGGTCCCACACAATGCTGTCTGGGCGAGCATCGTCCTCAAGCTGAACCGAAACCGTCGGGTCATGGGTGGGTCATGGGTCAAGGCCAGCGCATATTAAAGTCGGTTGAGCGTTAGGACTTCGGTGAGGAACGCGGTGTTCAACATGCAACGAATCATTTTGCCGCGGAGACTGTCCTTCTGCGGATGGCGTTTGAGGAGCGATACCGCGAAGCGTCTGAGCCAACTGAGGTTGTTGCCAAGCGTTCGCTCCCGTGTGCGGCTATCGTC
>DASZTS010000036.1:0-33266 GCA_035547915.1 Pirellulales bacterium
CTGGGAAGTGCGAGGGACAAACTACCACACGCTGTTCCGGAGCGCTGGCTCAACCAGTGGCTGCGACAAGCCCAGCACCTTTGCTCACTCCCCAGGTCAACTGGCCCAGGGCAGCGAAAAAACAAATCCCCTTATGCACCCTTCGCCCGCGTCCCGCAGAGATTTCACCGTCACTCGATGTCGATAGCGTCCCGCGCTTGCTGTCATCCGCGTCCGACGCGTGAACAACTCAGACGACCGCGCATCAGGATCCTCCTCTGTCGGTCGACGCGGCCAGACGCCACGCACCGTCGATGGCCGACCCTCCTCTGTACACTCGGCGCGCGGCTGGCTGGCCCGTAGAGGATGTCCTACAATGCCGCCCATGTTGAAGAGCGATGAGCTGTTGCTGCCGTGTACCGACAACCAGGCTCGTGGGTTGGCTACCTACGCCATCGACTTCTTGGCGGGCAAGTTTGCGCCGCCGGGCGAGCGGGTTCTGCGGATGGTCGAGCGATTCCACCTCGATAGCATGGCCTGCGGCGTGTCGGCCATCGCCTGTGGTACCAACGCCCCAAACGTACTCCGTCGCGAGGCTTGGGAATATGCCCATCCGCAGGGCGTACCCTGTTTCGCTTCGCGGGCGCCGGTTGCCCCCGAGAAGGCAGTGCTGGCCAATTGCTCGGCCGTACGCGAGTGGGACGCGAACGGCACCAATTTCGGCTACAACCCCTTGCGCGGCGCCACGGCCGGCGAGTTCGGCCACAACGACTTCTATCCCGTGGTGGTGGCCGCGGCCCAGCAACGTGGTCTCGACGGGCAAACCGTTTTGCGTGCCATGCTGCTTCTCGATGAGATTCGCGGACGCCTGGCAGAAGTGTTCGCGCTGAAGAACTACAAGATCGACCACGTGGTCCATGGCGCCATCGCGTCGGCCGTCGTGTACGGGGCGCTGCTCGGCGCGACCGTCAACCAGATCGAGTCGGCGATCGGGATGGTCGTGGCCCATTACATCCCCTTCCGAGCCATCCGCGCGGGCAAGCAACTTTCCGATTCGAAGGGGGCGTCGGCCGCGATGAGCGCCGAGATGGCGGTGGCCAGCGTCCGTCGCGCGATGCGCGGATTCGTGGGGCCGGCGGACATCTTTCGCAATCCCGAAGCGATCTTTTGCCTGTTCGAGCCTCCCGCCGTCGCCGGGGTCGGCCCGTTCGACCTGACACTCGCTACGTCGGGCGACGATTTCGCCGTCATGGGCATGCATTTCAAGCTCGGCTTGTACGAGCACCAGTCGGCGGGCGCGATCCAGGCCCTCCTCGACCTGCTGCAACAGCATCCGGCCTTGCTCGACGACGAGGCGCGGCTGCGCAGCGTGCGGATCAGCATCTATCAGCCTGCTTTCGGGATCATCGGCGACCCGGCCAAGCGCGATCCGCGCACGCGGCAGAGTGCAGACCACTCGATGGTCTACATCATCGGCACGCTCTTGCGGAAGGCGCTGGAAACCAAGCGGGCCGGTTGGCGCGAACTGATGCTCGTCCCGGCCGATTACAACAACGCCGGGTTGTTTCACCCGCTAACTCGGCGGCTGATGGAGCGTATCGAATTCCGTCACGGTGGTTCCGAATACGACCAGAAATATCCCGACGGCATTCCCACCACGCTGGAGATCGAGCACGAGACGCTGGGGCATCTTTCCAGCGGTCTCGTCATGTACCCCGCTGGGCATGCCCGCAACACGACGGCGAATCTCGACGAACTGCTGGCCCACAAGTTCCGCTTGCTCGCCTCGCTCGGCGTCTCCGACGTCGACGCGCTCTATGCGAGGTTCACGAACCTGGTGGAAAAATCGGCCGCGGAGATCGGCGCCTTGTACGATTTCGAACTGATCGGCTGAAAGCTACCCGGGACGACCCGAGGCGGGTCGCCGTCGCATTCTCCCGGGCAGTGTGTTATCTTAAAAGCCACGGCCCCAGGGCCGCCCGCCCAAGGGTCTGTCCGACGAATCGCGTTGACGACGGAATCGTCCGCAGGCGTTCTCGGATGGGCTCGGAACCGATATTTCCTGCCAGGAGTACCTTCATGTCCTCCCCGTCGACCGATCCGCGTTCGGTAACCAAGCCTGTCATTCCCTCGCGACGCGAATTCCTCAAGCAAACGGGGGCCACGGTTGGTGGTGCAGCGCTGGCAGGCACGTTGAGCATGGCGCGGAGCGCGCATGCCGGCGGCGACGACGTGCTCAAGGTGGGACTCATCGGCTGCGGCAACCGGGGTACCGGCGCGGCCAAGAACGCTCTGCTCGCCGACAAGAACGTCAAGCTCACGGCGATGGGCGACACGTTCGCCGACCGGATCGCCGACAGCCTCAAGTCGCTCAAGACCGAAGTGCCCGAGAACAAGATCGACGTCGTGCCGGAGCGTTGCTTCGTCGGTTTCGACGCCTACCAGAAAGTGCTCGAGAGCGACATCGATGTGGTGCTGCTGTGCAGTCCGCCGCATTTTCGTCCGGCCCATTTTCAGGCGGCGGTGGCGGCCGGCAAGCACATCTTCGCCGAGAAGCCGGTGGCGGTCGATGCGCCGGGCGTACGCAGCGTTCTGGCCACGGCCGAAGAAGCCCGCAAGAAGGGGCTGTCGGTCGTGTCGGGCCTCTGTTGGCGCTACCACCAGCCGAAGCGCGAGGTGATCGGGCGGATTCACGACGGCGCCATCGGCGACGTGGTGGCCATGCAGGTGAACTACAACACCGGCGGTTTGTGGGTTAAGCCGCGGAAGCCCGAATGGAGCGACATGGAGTGGCAGATTCGCAACTGGCTCTACTTCACCTGGCTGTCGGGCGACCATAACGTCGAGCAGCACATCCACAGCCTCGACAAGGCGGCCTGGGTGATGAAGGACGAACCGCCGGTCAGGGCCACGGGGCTCGGTGGCCGGCAGGTACGCGTGCAGCCGGAGTACGGCAATGTCTTCGATCATCACGCCGTGGTCTACGAGTATGCGAACGGGGTGAAGCTGTTCGCCTTCTGTCGGCAACAAGATAAATGCAGCTCGGACGTGAACGACTACATTCTGGGCACGAAGGGCAAGGTCGACGTGATGGCCCACAGCATCACAGGAGAAACAAACTGGCGCTATCCGCCGCGCGGACCGCAGCCGAACATGTACCAGGTGGAACACGACGAGCTGTTCGCCAGCATTCGCTCGGGCAAGCCGATCGACAACTCCTTGTACATGGCCCGCAGCACAATGCTCGCCATCATGGGACGCATGGCCACCTACACGGGCCAGACCATCACCTGGGACCAGGCGCTCAACTCGCAAGAGGATCTGACGCCGCCGACCTACGATTGGACGTCTCTGCCCGTCGCCGCGGTCGCCCTGCCGGGCGTGACCGAATTTACCTGACAGCGGCCGCCTAATTCCCGAAAGCCCGAACGCCGCGCGGAAAATATCGGCGTTGCGACATGATGGATTTTCGAGGCACGTCATGGCTTGCGGATTGCCGTCGGCCGCGTGCGTGCTTGGGCGGGATGCTGACCGCTGGCCCGAGCACGACGATGACCGCCGTGCCCGGGAGCGCCGGGGATTTTATCGCAGGTCGCTCGATACGCCGCCGGCGGCCGGTACGTAGCACTTGGTGACGTAGTCTGTCACCATGCGGTTGGCGTTGAAGCGCCAGCCGAGGGTGCGGATGGCCCGCTTCATGCGGGTGATCCATTCACGCGGCAGGCCGTCGCGGTCGCGCGTATAGTAGCAGGGAAGCACTTCGTCGCAGAGCACGCGCATGAGCGATTCGCCGTCGCGCTGGTCGCAGACCTGCGTATCGGTGTGCGTGTAGCCCTCGCCGATCGCGAACCCGTTGTTCCCTTCGTAGGCCTCGGCCCACCACCCGTCCAGGATCGACAGGTTCAAGCCTCCGTTGAGCACAACCTTCTGGCCGCTCGTGCCCGAAGCTTCCAACGGTCGGCGCGGGTTATTGAGCCAGACGTCGACGCCTTGCACGAAATGCCGGCATGTGTTGATGTCGTAGTCTTCCACGAATAGCAGTTTGCCGAGGAAACGCGGATCGTGTGTCAAGCGCACGATCCGCTGCATGATCTCCTTGCCCGGTTGGTCGTGTGGATGGGCCTTGCCCGCGAAGACGAACTGCACGGGCGTGCGGGCGTTGCCGGCCAACTCGGCGATCCGTTGCACGTCGGCAAACAGTAAGTCGGCACGCTTGTAGGTGGCGAACCGTCGGGCAAAACCGATCGTCAGCGCGTCCATATTCAGTGAGCGGCTGAGCAGCGACACATGGGCCACGCTCTCGCCGCGGCGACGTGCTTCGCGGGCCGCCCGGCGTCGGGCGAAGTCGATCAGCCGCGATTTGAGCGTCTGGTGCGTCTCCCACAGCTCTGCGTCGCTGACATCGTCGATCTTCTCCCACGTCTGCGGCTCGCCGCTCTCGCGCATCCAGTTGGGACCGAGGTGGCGGTCGTAAAGTTCGTGCATCGGCGTGGCCAGCCACGTGAACACATGGACGCCGTTGGTGATGTGCCCGATCGGCACCTCGTCTTCCGTGCGTGTCTGGAAGAGAGGCTTCCACATCTCGCGCGACACCTGCCCGTGCAAGCACGACACGGCGTTGGCCCGCCGCGAAGCCTTGAGGGCCAGCACCGTCATGCAAAAATCTTCGCCGAAGTTGTAGGGGTCGACACGGCCCAGGGCGAGCAACGCCTCGTGCGCCAGTCCTAGGCGATCGCGCAGCGGGCCCAAGTGTTCTTCGATCAGGTCCGCGGAGAAGCGGTCGTGCCCGGCCGGCACCGGCGTGTGTGTGGTGAATACGACCTGCTGGGCGACCCGCCGCATCGCCTGCTCGAAGTCGATCGCCTCCATGGTCATGCGGTGATGGATCACCTCCAGCGCGGCGAAGGCGCTGTGACCCTCGTTCAGGTGCAGCACGCTCGGCGAAATTCCCAGCGCGCGGAGAGCCTTTACGCCGCCCACTCCCAACAGCAACTCCTGCCGAATGCGCGTGCGATGGTCGCCGCCGTAGAGCCGCGCGGTGAGCTCGCGGTCTTCTGGCCGGTTGCCGTCGACATTGGCGTCGAGCAGGTAGAGCAGATTTCGGCCGACCGTGAGCTTCCAGACGCGCGCGTGGATCGGTCCGCACCGCGTCTCGACGTGAACTACCAGCGGCTTTCCGACCCGGTCGAGTGCCGGTTCGACGGGCAGCCGGCCGGGTTCGTTGGTGATGTAGGCTTCGTGCTGCCAGCCTTCGAGATCGAGCCGTTGGTGAAAATAGCCTTCGCCGTAGAACAGTCCCACGCCCACCAGCGGAATGCCGAGATCGGAAGCACTCTTCAGGTGGTCGCCGGCCAGCACTCCCAGGCCGCCCGAATAGATGGGCACCGATTCGTGGATGCCGAACTCCGCCGAAAAATAGGCCACCGGTCTGGCCCACAGGATGCCCGCGTGCCGAGCGCCCCAGGTATTGCGGGCGGCACCGTACTCCTGGAGCCGCCGGTAGGCGTGGTTGATCCGTCCATGCAAAACCATCTCCTGGGCACGCTGTTCCAGGTCGCCCAGCGGCATCTCGCTGAGCATGACCACCGGATTGTGCTCCAACTCTCGCCAACGCGTGGGCGAAAGCTCGCGGAAGATTTCGGTGGCGTCGTTGTCCCAACTCCACCAGAGGTTGCGGGCGATGGCCCGCGTGCGGTCGTAGGTCTGGCTCGAAAAATGGGCTTGCGTGCGCAGCTCGCCGACCAGCGGCGCGATCTGCCCGGCCATCTCGACCAGCTCGCGCACCTCCTCGCCCGAAAAGATGCGGGCCGCCGCGCTCTGTACCACCAACACACCCAACAGGATGCCCATGTCCAGCACGGGAACCCCGGCGAACGAGCGATAGACCTCCTCGCCCGTTTCGGGGAAGTATTTGAATCGTGGGTGCTTTTCGGCCTCTTCGACCACCACCGGTTGGAGTTGTTCGGCCACCAGTCCGACGAGCCCCTCGCGCAGCGGCATCCGGACGCGGCCGATCGCCTCGGGCAACAATCCCTTGGTGGCGGCCAGCACCAGGTGGGTACGGTCGGGTTCGATCAGATAGACCGAAGAAACGTCGGCCCGGAAGCGTTGACAGACGAGCGCGACCAACTGGGCCAACCCTTCGGAGGGCGACGAGTGCCTCTTCAGCCGAGCAGCCAGATCATCGAGATCGACATGACGCGACCGACCATCGGCCGTATTGAGCAGGGTTTCCATGGCGATTTTCCCTGGGGCAAGCGTTGCGGGCGACAATTGCCGTCGGCCGATCGTTCGGCCGGCGTACGAACCGCTCTCGGAAGGCAGGTTGCGTGCCACTGGCCGCGGCGGAGGAAAACGAGCCCAAAATGTGCAAAGCGTTGGCATCCCGTGCCGCCGTTTACGGCACAGCCCGAAGGGGCGTTGCATCGGCGGTGGCACGGTTACAATGGCAGAGAGCCTGCGCATTGCCCCGCTTGTTTATGAAAGCGGCTGACGAAACCCGGAAGCTCGATCCGGTCCTGTCGGTTGCTATAAAAGACTTCGACCCGAATGGACTTCGTTACTCCATCGCTTCTCTTCGGTGCGGCCGCCGCGGCGGTGCCGGTGATCCTGCACCTCGTCATGCGGCAGCAACCGCAGCACCTCGAGTTTCCGGCATTGCGGTTCGTGCAAGTGCGGGAAAATGCGAACCGCCGCCGCTTGAAGTTGCGACACTTGTTGCTCCTGCTGTTGCGCGTGGCCGCCCTCTGCCTGGTCGCGGCAGCGCTGGCACGCCCGAGTATCAAGGCCAGCGGATTGATCGGCGATCAAGAAGCTCCGGTGGCCGCGGCGCTCGTGTTCGATACCTCGCCCCGCATGGACTACAAGAGCGACAACCAGACGCGGCTCGAAGTGGCGCAGGAGATGGGCAACTGGCTGCTCAAGCAGTTGCCGGAGCAGAGCCTGGTGGCCGTCATCGACTCGACGCCGGGCGAGCCTGTGTTCCAAGTCGACCTGGGTGCAGCTCAGCAGCGAGTCAGCCGGCTGGAAACCACTGCCGTGCCGCAGCATTTGTGGGATGTGATCGAGCACGCTGCCGAACTGTTGAAGAAGGGCGAGCCCGAGCGCAAGGAGATACCAGAACGCAAGGAGCTGTACATCTTTTCGGACCTGGTGAAGTCCGAATGGGACCCGCAAGCCTCGGTGCGGCTGCGGCAGCGACTGGCGGAGATGATCGGCTTGGGCGTGTATGTGATCGACATCGGGGCCAAGGAGCCGCAAAACTTCGCCTTGGGTGAACTGCGTCTTTCGGCCGAGTCGATGACGCGAAACCGTCCTTGGTCGATCGCTACAGAACTGCTGAGCACCGGGGCGGCCGGCGAACGGCCGATCGAGGTGTATCTGAAGGGTGACGGCGGCGAAGACGAGAAGCGCGGCCACGAGATCGTGGTCGTCCCGGCCGGCGCGAGCCAGAGTGTTGAGTTCGCGCTGGGCCCGCTCGACACGGGTACGCACCAAGGTTACGTGCGGCTGGTCGGCGCCGACGGCCTGCCCGCCGACGACCGGCGCTGGTTTACCGTCGACGTCAAGCCTCCCTGGAAGGTATTGGTGGCCGCGTCGCCGCCCCTTTTCGATCGCACGCGCTATCTCACCGAGGCGCTGGCTCCGCCAGCCTTTCGGCAGAGCGGCCGGGCCGAATTCGACTGCAAATCGATCTCCTTGCGCGACCTTCCCCAGGAGCCCCTGGAAGAATACGCGGTCGTCTGTCTGCTCGACCCCAAGCCGCTTGATGACGACGCGTGGAACCTACTCTCTCGTTATGCGGAGTCCGGGGGCGGTGTGGGGATTTTCTTAGGCGCCGCCGCCAGTCCCGAGGCCTTCAAGGCGGAGCCGGCGCGGCGCCTGCTGGGCGGAGAATTGGGTGCCTACCCCAGAAACCATCCCGAGGGCGACATGTACCTCGGCATCGCGAACGAGCAGCACCCGATGATGGCGAAGTTCCGTGGCTTGCAGGGTTCTGTGCCGTGGGACGCGCTGCCCGTCTTCAAATACTGGCCGCTGCGCGAACTGGCGAGTGGAACGTCGGTGCTCGCCACCTATCGGAACCGGGAGCCGGCGCTGGTGGAACGCCCCGTCGGCAAGGGACACGTTGTTGTCATGACGACGCCCATTTCCTTCGTCAACAGCGCGGCCGACGAGCGATGGAACGACCTGGTGACGGGGCTCGACAACTGGCCCTACCTGGTGCTCGTCAACCAGATCTGTTCGTATCTGGCCGGCAGCACCGACGGCCAGCTCAACTACGTCGCCGGCGAAACGGCCGTGCTCCGCTTGGCATCCGACGCTCGATATCCCACCTACCTGCTCACGACGCCGCGCGGCGACACGCTCCGGCAATCGGCCGATCCGAATCAGCGTTCGATCGTGGTGACCGCCACACAATGGGTCGGCAACTACCTGGTGACCGCCGGCGGCGAGCAAGGCGGGCTCGATCGGGGTTTTAGCGTTAATCTGCCCCTCAGCGCGAGCGACTTGGTGCGCGGCGACGAAGACGGGCTCAAGCAAGTTTTCGGGAACACCGAATTTCACGTCGCCCATAACCGCGATGAGATCGATCGCAAGATCAGCACCGGCCGTGTAGGACGTGAGTTGTTCCCTCTCTTAATGGTGCTCGTCGCCCTCGTGCTCGGGGCCGAGCATCTGTTGGCCAACCGGTTCTACCGTGGAGACACGAAGGGCTGAATCGAGCCGCGCGGCGCGTGCCAATTCGTCAGTTCGTCGGCCGCCGAGGCTGCACAGCCATTTATTTTCTGGCGGCAAGCGGTTGTTTGCCCGCGGCGGCCGATTAGGCTGGGATTTCAGGCCACACATCTTGGCACCCACCACTTCTCCGAGGTTACAACCATGAACGTGTCAGCAAAGGTTGGTCTGATAATCGTAGCCGCGGCCGTGTGCGGCCTGTCCGCCGGCGAGGCCAAAGCACAGGTAGGCGGTTCTCCCTACTTCTTGGGCTACGGTTTCTATGGCAACGGGCTCTACAACTCGATCGATCGGCCTCCCTTCTATGCCCTCTTTCCGCCGGTTTATTACAGCCATCCGGTCGGCAGGCCCTATGGGTATAGCCCGTTTGCCTATCCGCCTGGATTCACGACGCCGGTCATTCAGCCAGCCCCGGTGAAGGAGGTCGCCAATCCCTATGTGCCGCGCAAGCCGGCCGGCCAAACGGCCGAACGCACGGCTGCCGTGGCGCGGGAGATCATCAATCCCTACGTACGTCGGCCGCAGGTGGCGCTTGCCCCGCGTGACCAGACCGTCGCCGACTGAGCCTTCACTCGGTTACCTGCGGTAGAAGCCGCGCGAGCCGCGCCTCAAGCTCGTCGCCGCCGGCCGAGATTTCGAGCCCGATGGCTAACGCCCAGAGCGGGCGGCCGCCGATGTCGTTGAGCCTCAACTTGACCAGATCCTTGGCGGTGCAGACCAGGGCCGCGACGTCGAGCGCCGCGGACCACGCGGCCAGGCCCGCTACGTCGTCGCGCGTGTAGGCGTGATGGTCGGCGAACTCGCGCAGGTCGACGACCTCCGCCCCGACGCGCGCCAACGTGCGGCGAAAGCCGGCCGGATTACCGATGCCACAGAACGCGGCCACGCGGCGGTCGGCGATGGCCTCGATCGCTTCCTGCCGGCCGTCGGCCGCCACCAACCCCAGCGGTCGATGCTCGGCCTCGATCCACGTCGCGCGACGCGCATCGCCACGGGCCTGGACGGCGATCGCGGCGCGCTCGCCGGTGTCGACCAGGTCGGCGCGAGACAAGACGACGATGTCGGCCCGCGACAATCCGCCGAGTGGTTCACGCAGCGTGCCGCGCGGGAAGACGTGCCCGAAGCCGAACGGCTCCAAGGCATCGAGCAGCACGATATCGAGGTCGCGCGCCAGTCGGCGATGCTGAAAGCCGTCGTCCAGCAGAATGAGCTGGCTTTCGAACTCTTCGATCGCCATCTTTGCGGCAGCCACGCGGTCGGCGTTTTGCACGTGCGGCACGTCCGGCAGCCGCTCTTCCAGCTCGAGCGCCTCATCGTTGGCCGCCCCCTGTTCGGCTCCATAGCCCCGGCTGACGAGCGCCACGCGCACGTTGCGGGCCCGGTACCAGCGGGCCAGCCATTCGACCATCGGCGTCTTGCCCGTGCCGCCCAGCGTGATGTTACCCACGCTGATGACGGGCACGCCGACGCGCTCGATACGGGCACGGCCCGAATCGTAACGAAAATTCCGCCAGCGCATGGCGGCGGCATAGCCCGTCTCGGCACCACGTAGCAAGGTCCGCATCACGGCAGCCGACAGGCCACGGCGTCGGCCGCTGACGAGATCGCGAAAGGCGGTGGGCTGCAAAGACACGGGCTGTAGGCGACTCGCCGCCAGCTCTTACTTCAACTTCGCACAGATCGCTTCGGCCATCTCGCGGGTGCCGACGGCCGTCGGATCGTTGCGGTTAGGCTTGAGATCGTAGGTCACCGATTTACCGGCGGCGATCACGTCGGCCACGGCTTTTTCCAGCCGATCGGCGGCGTCGGTCTCGCCCAGGTGCCGCAGCATGAGCATGCCCGATAGGATGAGCGCCGTGGGATTCACCTTGTTCTGCCCTTTGTACTTCGGTGCACTGCCGTGCGTCGCCTCGAAGACGGCGCCGGCGGGACCGATGTTCGCGCCCGGCGCCACGCCGAGCCCGCCCACGAGGCCGGCTGCCAGGTCGCTGACGATGTCGCCGTACAGGTTTTCGAGCACGAGTACGTCGTACAGTTCGGGCTTCTGCACGAGCTGCATGCACATGTTGTCGACGATGCGGTCCTCGAATTCTATGTCAGCGTATTCCGTGGCCACCTTCCGCGACACTTCGAGCCAGAGCCCGTCGGTGTGCTTCATGATATTCGCCTTGTGGACGCAGGTCACCTTCTTGCGGCCGTTGGCCCGGGCATAATCGAACGCGCAGCGCACGATCCGCTCGGTGCCCGAGACGCTGATCGGCTTGATCGAGATGCCCGTCTCCTGCGCCGCCGTTTTTACCTTGCGCTCGGGCGAGATCTGGTTGATGAAGTCGACGAGTTTGCCGGTCTCGGGCTTGCCGCGCTCGAACTCGATCCCCGCGTAAAGATCTTCGGTGTTCTCGCGGACGATTACGATGTCGACCGGCACGTCGTTGAAGAACGTACGCACACCCGGGTACTGCTTGCACGGCCGGATGCAGGCAAACAGGCCGAGTGCCTGGCGGAGATGGACGTTGATGCTGCGGAAACCGGTACCGACCGGCGTGGTGATCGGCGCCTTCAAGGCACAGCGCGTGCGGCGGACGCTTTCCATCACGGCGTCGGGCAGCGGCGTGCCGGTGCGCTCCATGACGTCGACGCCCGCTTCTTGCACGTCCCAATGAATTTTCACGCCCGTGGCATCGATACAGCGCCGGGTCGCCTCGGCCAGTTCGGGGCCGGTGCCGTCGCCCGTAATCAGCGTCACTTCATGAGCCATCGCACAGAACCTTTTTGCAGAACAGGAGATGCGCTAAGCCGGCAGGCTAGCAAATGCCGCGCTCAGCGTCAAACGTGGTCGCCGAGCCGCCGACCAACACATGCGCGTCCATTACGACGGGCTTTTCAAAAACGCTTCGATACGTTCAAAACCCTGTTGGAGATTTTCGAGGCTGGTGGCGAAGGAGATCCTCGCATACCCCTCGGCGCCGAAGGCCGACCCCATGACGGTGGCTACGCTCTGCTGCGAAAGGAGCTCCAAGCACCACTGCCTCGAGTTGTCGACCCGCGCGCCGCAATACGTGCGGCCAAGGTGGGCCTTGATGTTGATGAACGCATAGAAGGCGCCGCCCATCTCGCAGCAGCTCAGCTTGGGCAGTTTTTGCAGTTGTTGCCGCACGAAGTCGCGCCGCCGGCTGAACTCGGCCAGCATCTGGTCGACGCACTCCTGCGGTCCTTCCAGCGCCGCGAGAGCGGCGTATTGGCTGACGCTCGACGGGTTCGACGTCTCCTGACTTTGCAGGCTGTCCATCGCCTTGGCCACGTTCAAGGGCGAGAGCGTCCAGCCGATGCGCCACCCTGTCATGGCGTAGGCCTTGCTCACACCGTTGACCGTAATCGTCCGCTCGGCCAGCCCGGGCCGCACGGTGGCGAAGCTGGCGAAGCGGTGCCCGCCATAGACCAGCCGCTCGTAGATCTCGTCGGCCACCACCACGAGGTTCTTTTCCAGCACCACGTCGGCGAGCGCCGCCAGCTCGGCCGGCGAATAGAGACTGCCGGTGGGATTCGAGGGGGAACAGAGGAGCAGGATCTTGGTCTTCGGTGTCACGGCGGCCCGCAAGGCCGTAGGGGTGAGCTTGAAATCGTCTTCCTCGCGCGTCTCCACGATCACCGGCCGTGCGCCCGTCAGCTTGACCAATTCGGCATAGCTCACCCAGTAGGGGGCGGGGATGATCACTTCGTCGCCCGGATCACAGAGCACGGTAAAGAGGTTGTGCAGCGAGTGCTTGGCCCCGTTCGAGACGACCACCTGTTGTGGCGAGTATTCGAGCCCGTGCCGCTTTTGGTAGCTGCGGGCGACGGCCGCGCGCAGCTCGGGAATGCCCGCCACGGGGGTGTAGTGGGTATGGCCGGCGTTCATGGCCTTGGTCGCTGCCTGGCGAATGTGCTCGGGCGTGGTGAAATCGGGCTCGCCGACGCTGAAATCGAATACGGTTTTGCCGGCCGCCTTGAGTTCTTTGGCTTTGCCGGCCATGGCCAGCGTTGCCGACGGTTCGAGGGCCTGGATCAAGCGCGAGATCGTGGGCATGGGTAGGTCAGATTGCGGGCGTGTTGCGGAAACCCGGTTCGTTCGATCGCGACCAGCGGGTAGGACAAATATGGTAGCTGTCCGGTTCGTTTGCCGAAAGGGACACGGGACGCCTCCTCTACGATGCCGGCTCCGCGCGATACTTCAAGATGCGGACGCTTTCGATCGTAATCATCCCCTCTTGCACGGTTTCGTCGAGAAATGGCAGCAAGGTTTGCAGCTTGTCGGCCGTGTCGACGACCTCGACGACAATCGGCAGGTCTGTTGATACGTCCAATACACGGCTGCTGTGGATGCGGTTGGCTGCGCCGAACCCCATCGTGCCGTGTAAGACTGTGGCCCCTGCCAACCCGAGTTCGTGGGCCTTCGCGACAATCGCTCGGAACAGCGGTTGGCCCTGCCAGGTATCCGATTCGCCGATGAACACGCGGAGCAGTTGGCCGTCTTCGCTCAGTTTCATGATGGGGAGGTCCTCCGCGGTCGGAACAGTGGAGAGATCGGCAACGGTGCCGGGAAGCTGTAGGTGTTGGCGTGCAATCTCGGCCCCTGTAGTGTTCTCGCGATACAGGAGCACATGCGCCCGCTCGAGGGTGACGAGACCCTCGGGAACGATGTCTCGAAGCGTTGTCAGAAAGGGGCCGATGCGTGCTGCGCTATCGATGATCTCCACGATCACCGGCACGCGTTCGACGAGCGACCAACGGCCCGGGCAAAGCAATTCGCCGGTTACATCCAGACCGCACGTGGCGCGGAGGAGGGTTGCTCCGTTCAAGCCGGCGGTCTTGGCTCGCTCGACGACCGCTTCGGCGGCGGTTTGCCAGCCGTACTTATCGGTGCTCCGTAACAACACACGAAGCAGGAGTTGTTCGCCTTGGAGCTTCATGTCAGGCCCGAGCCAGGGAGACGCCCCACCGCACCGCCAGGAGCCCGAGTACGACGCTGAGCAGCAGATACAGCGTTGCGGCGAACGATTCTCCGTCGCGGAACAATCCGTGTGCTTCCCATTCGAACGTCGAAAACGTCGTATAGGCACCGGTGAATCCCACGGCGATCATCAACCGCAGATCGTCGGGACGCAGCCACGGGTGCTCGCTCAGCACCATGCGATCGGCGAGCAGCGTCAGAAACCAGCCGAGGAACAGGCTTCCGCTGATGTTGATGACGAATGTGCCGTAAGGCAAGGCGGTGCCCAGGAGCCTCGCAGCACCGGTGCCGATGCCCCACCGCAGCAAGCCCCCGCACGCCGACCCGAAGGCCACCAAACCGATCTGAAACAGTAGCCGCATGCTTGCGCTCCCGCGAAAGGCCCCGCGCAGTCAGTCTACACAAAGGTTCGATCGTGTTCCGGATCCTCGCCCTCGTTGCAGCAGAGCACGAACCGCCGGCGGCGGCTCTCAGGGCCGTGAACATGCCCCGGTTGTAGCCCCGTTCCGACACCGCGCAACCGACACCGCGCAACGCAAACGTGAATTCAGCCGGGAGGTAACTGCGTCCGTGTCTCAAGCCTTCTGGCTACCGAACGCGAATTGTTTCGCGGATCGCATGGAAGGCGACGACGGCTAGAATGGCCAGAAACGGCACAAGACCGAAGATGTCGGCGAAGTGGCCGAGGAGGCCCTGCAACAGACCAGCCACCGCCGCCGGGACCAGGGCGATTCCCAGGCCGATCAGAGCGCCGCGCAGGGGCTGGCGCGACAGGCCGGCGCCTCCGAAACCGAAAGCCGGGAAAAGCCACATCGCCCACGCAGGGCTCTCTATGATGCAATCGGGGACCGACTCGGTGGCGGCGATTTCCGCGATCATGAGAAACAGGATTGCGATCGGTATGCAGTCATCATTGAAGCGAAACGGCCGGCGCATGAGGGTAATCTACCGCGATTGTGAACCGATGACCGCATTTTCTTTCTTCGTAGCGCGGCGGGCGATATTCTGGAGGGAACCACGACAACTTTCTCTCTCCCGCGACGCGAGGTTCTCTAACGCGCGGGTTGCTAGCTGCGGTTTCCGCGCTCAGTTCTCGGCGTGCGACGCGTGCCATCTGACGGCAGATCCACGATTCATCAACAAAAAATCTCTGCTTGACATATTCCTATATAGGAATACAATCTGGACATGTCGCGTTCACCGACTGCCGATGTCTACAACGCCTTGGCCGAATCTCGCCAGCGACAGATCGTGGAGTTGCTCGCACCGCGCGCGGCGCGAGGAAAGCCAGTCGTAGTGCTGAACCTGCCGCGGCCGGCCGCCGCGAAACATCTGTACGCGCTGTGTACGGTCGGCCTGGTCGTGGTGATCCAGCAGGGCAGACGGCGCGTTGACCAACTCCAGGCAGAGAGGCCGAAGACGGTGCACGACTGGGGTAGGTTCTTCGAAGAGCTCTGGAACGATCGACTCCATCGCATCAAGGAGCGCGCCGAGCACCGAGCGCGTACACGACAACAACCACCCATCATCCCCAAACCCCGGAAAGGAAAGCCATGAAAGCGACCAACGAAAAACAATCCATCGACTCCTTCGAGGTCGGCATGGAGATCGAGATCGCGGCACCGATCGATCTTGCCTTCGAAGCCATGCTGGAGCAGTTGGGACCCGAGGGGCAGATGCCGGACGGCAAACCGTTTCCGATGAAGATCGAGACCTGGCCCGGCGGACGCTGGTACCGCGACCTCGGCAACAACTCCGGACACCTGTGGGGCCATGTGCAGGTGATCAAGCCGCCCACGCTGTTGGAGATCTGCGGACCGTTGATGATGTCGTATCCGGCGATCAATCACCTGCAATACCGCTTCAAGGCGGAGGGAAACCTAACGCGGCTCGCTCTCCTGCACCGCGGCATGGGATTGATCTCGCCCGACCATGGCGAGCGCCTGTCCGAAGGGTGGGGCTACTGGCTGGACCGTATTCGCGAGCTGGCCGAGGGCAAACAACGGAAGGGGTCGCGCTCATGAGTGCTTGTTGCCAAGTGGCTGCCGACCGAAACACGCCGGCGCGGGTAAGCAGGATCCGCGAGATTCTTGCCTGGGCCGTTCCGAGCGCCGTCTTGGTGTTGGTGCCCAAGTGTCCGGTCTGCCTGGCGGCCCACGTGACGTTGTGGACCGGACTCGGCCTCTCGCTTTCGACGGCAAGCTACCTGCGCTGGGCGCTGTTGTCCATCTGTCTCGCCTCGCTGGTGTTTCTGATTCTGGCACGGCTGCCCCGACTGGCGGCAGTTCTCAAAAGTGGCTGACAAGCGTTAATTCATATAACTCTTACAAGGAGATCGAACCATGTCGCAACGGATCGTCAATCGAGAGGAATGGCTAGCAGCCCGGCTCGCGCTGCTCAGGGAAGAGAAGGAGCTGACGTGGCGCAGCGACGAGTTGGCCCGGCAACGGCAGGAACTGCCGTGGGTGCGGGTCGACAAGGAGTATCGCTTCGAAACCGAGGAAGGAACGGCTTCGCTGGCAGACCTCTTCGAAGGACGCTCGCAGCTCCTCATCTACCACTTCATGTTCGGTCCCGACTACGAGGCGGGGTGCCCTTCCTGTTCGTCGATCGCGGACGGCTTCGACGGCTTCGTGGTTCACCTGGCGAACCACGACGTCGCGCTCTCGGCCGTATCGCGGGCGCCGTTCTTCAAGCTCCAGACCTACAAGCGGCGGATGGGGTGGACGTTTCCGTGGGCCTCGTCGCACGATAGCGATTTCAACTCCGACTTCAACGTCTCGTTCAGCGAGGAGGAGCAGCGCGCGGGAGGCATCGAGTACAACTATCGACGCGGTGGCCACATCATGGACGCGGCAGCCGTCGCGGAACCCGTGGCCCAATTCGCAGCCATGTGCGGCACCGACGCGGCCACCTACACGCGCGACAGGCCGGGCATGAGCGCGTTCGTGCTCGAAGGGGGCGTGATCTACCACACGTATTCCACCTATGCGCGCGGGCTCGATGCCCTGTGGGGCATGTATCAATGGCTCGACCGCGCCCCGAAGGGACGCAACGAAACGGGCGTTTGGTGGCGCCGCCGCGACGAATACGGGCCGCTGCCCCAGAACGTCGGTTTGTGTTGCCATGCGGCCCAGACACGACCTTGAATCCACGGTGCTCTGGCCGCGAGTGGGGGTGCTCACCGGAGGCCGTTCACCTGTGGCCGTCGGCGAAAACATTCTTGTTGCATTGCTGCTGGCCATTGACAGCAAAGAACTTGCGATGAGAATGGGGCTTTTCCGCCGCATCGTCCCGCCTGCTTAAGAGGCGGGCGGCCGCGCCCCGCCCGGCTGCCATCTCGGCCGCCCAGACTCGCGTAGACATAACGACATGGCCCGTTCTCGTATCGGTTTGTGGTTGATTGGCGCGAAAGGAGGAGTCGCGTCGACGGCCACGGTGGGCCTGATCGCACTGCGAAAAGGGGGACTCATCGGCCAGGCCGGGCTCGTCAGCGAGTTGCCCCAGTTCGCGCCGCTGCAACTCGCCGGATGGGATGAGTTCGTCGTCGGCGGTCACGAGATCCGCGACGTGCGCTCCTACGACGAAGCGCTGAAGATGCACAAGGAGAGCCGGGCCATCGACCTCGACGTGCTCGAAGCGTGCCGTGCGGATCTGGACCGAATCGACACGTGTATCCGTCCCGGCGTTCTATTGAATGTCGGCCAGACGATCGCTTCGTTGGCGGGCGAAGAGGTTCGCCAGATCGTCGAAGGTCCACGCCAGGCTGTCGAGCGCATCCAGGGCGACCTGCGCACGTTCATCGCGGACCACCAACTTTCGCACGTGATCGTGGTCAACGTGTCGTCCACCGAGCCGCCGGTCGACACCGCGCAGTTTCCGGCGCGTTGGAGTCAGCTCCAAAAGCTCTTGGACGGGCCGCAGACAGCCTTGCCGGCCAGCTCGCTGTATGCGATCGCGGCGCTCGACCTCGGCTGCTCGTACATCAACTTCACGCCCTCGCTGGGCGCCTCGCTGCCCGCGATCGACGAACTTTCCCGCGAGCGCGGGACACGTCACATGGGCTACGACGGCAAGACGGGCGAGACGTTGCTCAAGAGCGTGCTCGCGCCCATGTTCCGCAAGCGCAACCTGGGCGTGATGAGCTGGGTAGGGCACAACATCTTCGGCAACATGGATGCCCGCGTGCTCGACGACCCGGTGAACAAGCAGGCCAAGGTCACGAGCAAGGACCGGCTGTTGGGCCAGATCCTGGGCTACCCGCCGCAGACGCTCGTGACGATCGAACGCATCGACAGCATGGGCGACTGGAAGACGGCCTGGGACCACATCCACTTCACCGGCTTCTTGGGCACGCCGATGACCTTCCAGTTCATCTGGCAGGGCTGCGACTCGCTGCTGGCGGCCCCGCTCGTGCTCGATCTGGTGCGCTTCACCGAACGGGCCCAACGTCATGGCGACGTGGGCCAACTCAGCTTCTTGGCCAGCTTCTTCAAGAGCCCGTTGGGAGTGGACGAGCACGATTTCGGCTTGCAGTTCCAGATGCTCGAAGCATGGGCCGCGTCGGTCGAACGCGGCGCCGCCCCATAACGGCTTTCAGAAACTGACTGCGGTTGAGCGCCTCAACGAGCCGATTCGGGCGCCGCGGTATCGTCGCCTTTCTTGTTCTCGTCGCCTTTGTCGTTCCCACCGACCTCTTCGGCGGCGTCGCCCTTCTTGCCCGAGTCGGCTGTCTCTCCCGCGTCGCCCTTCGCATCCGCCGGGTCGGTCGTCGGCATGTCGTCCTTGAGCACCGTCACGTCGTCATAAAAGGCCTCGCCCGCCTTATAGCACTCGAGCCGCTTCACGTTGTTGCGCTGCACACGATCCTTGGCCGGCTGCGACATGGCGAGCGCCTTGGTCTGCCATTTGACGGCCGCTTCGAAATTGCCGAGCTCGGCATAGGCGGCGGCCAACGAGGCGACGGGCATCCATTCGTCCCATTGCGACAACTCGCAGGCCTTCTGGGCCATCTCCAACGCCTTCTTGCCGTCGCGGATGTGGGCCTCGAACGCGGGTGCCGTGGCATAGGCGGCGGCGATGCCGTTGTAAGGCGCCCAGGAACGAGGTGCGAGCTCGATCGATTTCTTGAAATCGTCGAGCGCCTTGGGGTAGTCGCCGTGCTTCATGTACCAACGGCCCCGGTTGCTGTAGGCGAACGCCAGCTTGGGGTCGAGCTTGATGGCCTGGTTCACGTCCTCCAAACTCTTCTCGAATTCTTCCAGGTCGAACCAGGTTGCGGCGCGGTTGGCATAGGCCAAGGCGTTGCTCGGATCGATTCGCAGGATTTCGCCGAACTGCTTGATTGACTTGCCGAACTCCTCCTGCGCATCCCAAGCGCAACCGCGATCGTTGAGCGCCACCAGATTGCTCGGATCGATGCGCACGGCCTCGTTGAAATCGACCATGGCTTTTTCGAATTGGCGTTTGCCGAAATACGCCTTACCCCGCAAGCAATAGAGGTTGGAGGCCGGTTCGAGCCGAATGGTTTCGCTCAGGTCCTTGATGGCGTTGTCATATTCCCGCCTCTCCAGCCAGCTCACGCCACGCAGCAGGTAACCGGCGACATTGTCGGTTCCGCGCTGGATCAATTTCGTAAAATAGGCCGGCGCATCGTCGAGCGTCACGACGTCGTCTTTCTTGACCCAGGCGACGTGCAGCCAAAGCCAATCGCCGTCGACGCGCTCGACCATCACCGGAATCGGTACATCGTTCCATTTCAGCCGCCGGTCGCCGATCTTCGGCACCGCCGTTTCCTTCAACATGACGGTCTGGCCGAACCAGTCGTCATCGGCGCGAACGACGGAGCCGGCCATCATCAGGCCGACGATCGCCAAGCAAAGACAAGGCCGTGTCATAGGCACTCTCTTCAATCGTCGTGCAGTTTGCGCAGCCGCGGCGACGTGCGCAGCAGCAATTGCACGCGTTCGAATTCGTTCAGCCAATCCTGAGTTACCGCATCGAGAAGGCTGCGATCGGGCGGGGCGATGCCCGTGGGGCAGGCACTGCCGAGCTGTTCGATAGCGATCTGCCGATATTTGGAGAGCGTGCGGTCGCCATACCAACCGACCGGTTGGTCGTCTTCGCTCAAGAATACGGTTACCGGCACGCGCGAGCCGCCACAGATCTTCAGGCCTTCGGCCAGCTCGGCGTCGGCGTCGCGATCGACATAGCGCATGACGATGCGGGGGCTGGCCGCAGCGAAGTGGTCGAAGATCGGGCACTGGTTCACGCAGTCGCCGCACCACGCGCCGGCCAGGCAGAGCACCTTCATTTCCCGCACGAAACCGGCCAGCAACTCTCGCTGCTGGGACGACAATCGCACCGCTTCGTGTACCGCGCCCCAACGGCGCCGATGTTCGTCGCTCCCGTATCGGTTCAAGAAGGCCCCGTACTCGAGGCCCGCGGCAAATTTGGCGGCGAAGTTCATAGGTTCTGGGTCCTTCCTCAATCCGGAAGCATCCCAATCCGGCGTTATCCGATCGGGCAGTATCTCACTCGGGCAAAATCATGGTCGATTGGCGGTGCAGTTCGACCGAGCGCCACAGATACCAGGCTGCCACCGAGCGATACGGCCGCCACCGCTCGCCGTAGCGCAGAATGTCGCTCGGGGGCGGCATCTCTCTCTTCCTATACGTTAACATATAACCACGGCGCACGCCCAAATCGGCCGCCGGGAGCACGTCGGGCCGGCCGAGCCGGAAAATGAGCAGCATTTCCACCGTCCATTGCCCCACCCCGCGCACACTGACCAAGCGTGAGATGATTTCCTGATCGTCCATCTTTTTTAATTTTGCCAGCGACGGCACGGTGCCGGCCAATGTCTTGGCGGCCAAATCCTTGACCGCGAGCACCTTGGCCCGCGACATGCCGGCCTGCCGCAATAGGTCGTCGGGGGCGTCGAGGATGGCCTGCGGTTGGATGCCCCGCCGGCCGGGAAAGAGGGCCGTCACGCGACCCAGGATCGTGGCCGCCGCCTTGCCGGAAAGCTGCTGGTAGACGATGGCCTTGAGCAGGGCCTGAAACGGGCTCTGTATCCTCTGTGGTTGCATCGTGAACGGCCCGGCCCGCTCGATGACGCTCGCCAGCCGTTTGTCGGCGGCCGACAGATGGGCGGCCGCCTGCCCGGAATCGAATTCGAGCAGCAACGCGCGCGGCTCGATCGGATTGGTGACGACCGGGCTTTCGCCGGCCACCCGCTTACGGCGCGACGCAGTGGACATACCGTCAGGATACTCGAACGCCGTCCGCCCGCCAGTATGGGAAAATGCGGGAGATCAACGGCGGCGCCGCGAACGGGCCGCCCGCGTCAGGGCAAGTTGATCCAGTGCGGCCACCAAGCCTCGCCGCGCACCTGGCACAGCAGGTCGGCCAGCACGGGCAAGAGCACCCAGCGGGCCGCGCGGCTGCACTCCAACCGCAAGGCGCGTATGCTCACCACCAGCGTCATCGGGGTGGAGAAGTTGGATAGCCGCGGTACGAAGCGAGGTACTTCCTGGCAGTAGCGGAGATACGACTCGCCCAACTGCCCGGTCAAGTATCGCTCTTCGGCCGGCACGGTCGCCAGCGCGTAGAACGCGCCTCCAACCAACACGCACGTCAGGAAAGTCATGCTTTGCAGCATCACGGCCACCGACAGGGCGATCAAGAATGTGCCCACATACAAGGGGTGGCGGCAGACGGAATACGGTCCTTCATTGACCACGACCAGCCGCTTGCGGCCGCCGATATAGAGCGTGGCCCAGAACCGCAGGCCGGCACCGGCGAAGAAGATCAGCCAGCCAAGGATTTCGAGCGGGACTTTTTCCCATTGGGCGTCGTCGAACAAGGGAGGCGAGAAGAGCACGAGCACGCCGAAGGCCGCGCCGAGCAAGGCACCCACCAGTCCGCGGGAACGAAATGCCCAACTGGCAGCTCGTTCGGCTTCCATCGATACTCTCCTTGATACGGTTGGCCGAAGTGCAGGGAACGGGCCCAAGAATCAAGCCCGCGGGAAGGGCGGCATCGTAGCGAGAGTGCCTATATGCAACAAGGTCGCTTGAGCCACCGGGTTCTGTGGCTCAGCGACCTTGCGAATGTGCGGGAAACAGGACTTGAACCTGCATGGTATTGCTACCGCCAGCCCCTCAAGCTGGTGCGTCTGCCAATTTCGCCATTCCCGCAAAAATTGGGGCCTTTTCGACCGTACTTGAGTTTACGCCCGGCCTGCGGCGCGTCAAGCCGCGGACCTGGCCGGTGGTGCATGAATCGCTGATCACGCACCACCACTTGGCCGACCGTAGCCAGACTTAGCGTCGTTCGGACCTGGCGCGGGGTCCATTGCATCAACGAACTGGACGGTGACCAGCACGATGAACTCGATCGATTCGGTTCCGTTGTCCGCCCGGTCCGGTGGCGACGTTTCGGCGGAACCGGCATGCGTGGTTCGCTCTGTAGCGAAGCTCGCCATAGCGAGCGTCTGGTCGGGGCGAAGCTCTGCCGAAGTGTCGATTTCGCGTACGATCAGAGACGGCACGGCCTGTCCATCGACCGTGGTCGTCCGCTCGAAATCGAGCATGCTATGATGCGCATGCAGTTCCAGTCGAATGCCTCCGCTATCGTTCGGCTTCGCCACCACGTCGAATCGCTCGCCGAAATCGGTCATCTTGCCTGCGGCCCCGACGGGAAACCGGCCACCTACATGAAACGACGCCGGACGCCCGAGCAGGGTGACCAACTGTGGCTCGGCAAGGATCCGCACCAGCTTATCGCGGCGCCATTGTTCGATCCGTTTCTGCAACTCGTCGCCTGGGCCATCAAGATTGAGTTTTTCCCCCGATTCTTTGAACCGCTGAGGGCGCGCTTCTAGCATTTGCACCTGAATCAGTAATTGCTGTTCTTGGCCGAGTTTCTTTTTAAGTGCCTGGATTTCGGCCTGTAACTCGTTCAATTCGGCCAGTTTCTTTTGCAGCAGGGCCTGATCGGCATTCTGCCGCGATGACTTCTCGGCAGCCGGTTCCGATTCTTGGGCTGCCGCGAACGTAACCGTAGCGATGACCAACAGCGTGAAACAGCAAATGCGCATGTCTGAAAAACTCCGTTGGGTTGCTTATAGACTGTCGGATGGGGGATCGTACGTCGCCGTCCCCGCCGTAGGAAGATCAACCGGCGCCCTGCGGGTTCCACGGCTGGTCTTGACCAGATCTCGTAAATCGCCATATTTTCCACGCTCTCTGCCAACTCAAGGAGGAGTGGTCGGGCGGCGTTATGACGGCGATTCACCTGGTCGTGCTCAACTACAACGGGCGGCACTTGCTCGAAGAGTGTCTGCCGTCGGTCGTTCGCGCCGCCGAACTGTCGCACCACGACTGCCGAGTGGCGGTGATCGACAACGACTCTTCCGACGACTCGCTCGATCTTCTCGATCGCGTTTATCCGCAAGTGACGCAGTTCCGCTGCGCCAACCGCGGACTCTGCTCGTACAACGAAGTGCTGCCGAGGCTCGACAGTCCGATCGTCGTGCTCCTCAACAACGACATCAAGCTCGCGCCTAATGCGGTCGACCCGCTCGTCGAGCCGCTGTTGCCCGGGAGCGAGGCGCACGATCGGCTCTGCTTCATGACGACGCCGCGCTGCTGGTTGTTCGACGGCGTGACGTATGAGGGATTGCAGACGGCCCTGCGTTGGCGTTGGGGGTTGATTCAGGCCGTCTCCGACTATCTAGGGCACGAACGGGTGATGTACTCGGCCTGCCTGACGGCCTCGGCCGGCGCGGTGCTCGCCGTCGACCGCCGTCGATTCATCGAGTTGGGCGGATTCGATCCGCTCTACCTGCCGGGCCGGCTCGAAGACCTCGACTTTTGCTTCCGGGCCTACCTGGCCGGCTACCATGCCCGATACCTGCCCGCATCGGTGGCCTACCACAAGGGTGAAGCGACCTTCCGACGCGAACTGGGGGCCGAACGTTCCCAGGCGCTCGCCCTGCGCAACACGTTCCTCTTTCAATGGAAGAACCTGCGACACCCCTGGCACGTGGCGCGGCACGTGGCGGCCCTGCCGCTGCGATTCGCGGGCGATCTGCTGCGGGCTCCGTTTGCCGATCGTGTCCGCCGGTTCATGTTCACGAAGGCCTTCTTCGAGGCGCTGGGCCGCTGGCGGGAGCAGTCGACCGTTGTCTCCGCTCACTCGCGCCGCGCCGAACGAGCCTTGCTGAAGGGACTCGATTGGCGGCGGTTCGTCGACGATGCTCGGCGCGACAATACCCAGCGCGACGACGGGCCGCGATGCGTCGACAACGACTCGGTCGACGTTCCCTCCCAAGAAGCTGCCGGCGGTGTCCTCTGCGCCGCGGGAGGTGCGAGTTGACGACCGCAGCCGTTCTGCCGAATGCCCCGGCGACCGTTAACAACCCCCCGCACGACGCGGAGGAGCGTCGTCCCACGCTGACCGTCCTTTGCATCGTCCTCAACGAGGAACGCAACCTGCCGGGCCTATTGGAGCGTCTGTGCTGGGCCGACGAGATCGTTGTCGTCGACGGCGGCTCGCACGACCGGACGGTCGAGATCGCGCGCTCGTTCGGAGCGAGGGTCTACCAACGGCCGTTCGATAATTTTGCCCGGCAGCAGAATTTCGCCCTGTCGCTGGCCCGAGGCGAGTGGGTGTTGTCGCTCGACGCCGACGAGCGGCCCACCGCCCCCATGATCGACGAGATTCGGGCGTGCTTGCGTCAATCGCGTTGCGACGCTTACCGCGTGCGGGTCCGCAGCTCGATCTTCGGCCGTTTGATGCGTTTCTCGGGGACACAGGACGACCGGCAGGTGCGGCTCGTGCGGCGAGGCCAGGCACGCTGGCAGGGGGAAGTCCACGAAACGCTCGAGTCGGCCGGCGCGATCGGCCAACTGCACTCATGGCTCGACCATGATCCGTTGCCCGACTTGCTGACATTCTTCGCCAAGATGCACCGCTATACGACACTGGCGGCCGAAGCCCGCGTAGCCCGAGGTTGCCCGCCGCGCACGATCGACGCCTGGTTGTCGCCGCTGCGCGAAGTCGTTCGCCGGCTGGTGTGGAAGCAGGGATTCTGGGACGGACCGCAAGGGTGGTCGTTCTGTCTGTTGAGCGGCCTCTCGGAGTGGGTGCTCGCCGACAAGCATCGCCGCATCTGGCGGGAGGCGACCGGCAAATGAACGGCTGTCTCCCCGTATTGCCGCTCCTGCTCGCCGACGTGCCGGTCGCCCTGCGCCAAGCGTTGGGTCAGGAAGGGATACCCGTGGCCGATCAACACAGCGGCCGCCCGGGAACGTTTGTGCTCTTCGATTCGCCCCGCGCTCGGGGCACGCTCGCCTCGGGTCAGGTCGGCATCGACGTCAAGCTGTTGCGACGGCGAACTTCGTGTTCGCCCGACTCGGAGACGACGTGCCCGACCGATGCGCTGGCGGCGCTGGCCGACGAACGGGCAGTGTGCAAGGAGTGGCAAATCGGCCGCCTGCAAGTGCGCGAGACGGTGGCCCGTGTCGAGCGCCCGGCCGTTCGTCGCCGGTTGCTGGCCGCACTGCGCGAACGGATCGAAGCGGAAGGCGGAATCTGGCTGCGGGTGTCGCCGTATCCGGCTGGCTATCGCAGTGCGTTCAGTTTCCGGCTCGATCACGACGAGTACGTGCCGGGTGACTTCGATGCCACGCTCTCGGCGATCGAGGGACATGAGCAGGCGATCAGCCATTACGTCTGCGCCGGAACACACGTCCGCCATCCCGAGGCATTGGCCAGACTGAAAGGGGCCCATGTCGGCTCGCACGGCTGGCGGCACCATACCTATCGAGAATCGGCCGAGAATCTGCACAACATCCGTCGCGGCATCGAAGCGCTGCGGGCATTGGGCATCGATCCGGTCGGTTTCGTGGCGCCCCACGGCCGGTTCAACGCGGGGCTGCTCGCCGCACTGACCGAGCTAGGCGTGACGCACAGCTCCGAGTTCGGCCTGGCGTACGACGATTTGCCGTTCTTTCCGCGCCAAAGCGATGTGCTCCAGATTCCCATCCATCCGATCTGCCTGGGCGTCTGCCTCGAAGCCGCCCGGCGCCGAGACGACCGGCCGATGAGCGATGAGCGGGCGGCGGAGACGGCGCTCGAACATTGGCGGGCGGTCGTAGCGCAGAAACGGGCCGCCGGCGAGCCGATCTTTCTCTATGGGCATCCCGACGGCCGGATAGGCCGGTTTCCCTTGCTGCTCCGCAGGTTGCTGGCCGAGGTTGCCCGGTTGCCCGACGTCTGGCATACGTCGCTGGCCGGCTTCGAGCTCTGGTGGCGGAATCGTGCGGACATCGAGATCACGGCCACGCGACGTGGCGACGCGATCGAGATCACGGCGAGTGGACTGCCGGCCCGATACCGGGCGATTCTCGAATACATGCGCGGCAACGAGCGGGCCGAGATCGAACTCGACCGGCCGCGACAATCGCTACGAGCCGATGCCCTTTGCTGGCAACCGTGCCACGAGCCGCCGCAGCCTGCCAGGCCGACGGTTGTTGCTCAGGGCTGGCGGGCCGGCTTACGCGGGTACCTCGATTGGGAGCGGGTCACGCCGATCGACGAAATCGATGTGCGAAGCTGGCGCGGCTGGGCGAAACGAACTCTGCGGCGGGTACGAACATGAGGCACACCGAACACTTTGTCGACCCGGGGCGGGCCGAGTCGGCGGGCAGTGCGCTTTCCCTGCGGGTAAAGACTCCGCACCTGGTGTCCGGGTGCCAGGCCGACTCGAGCGAAGCGCCGCAGCGATCGTTGCCGGCCGAGCAGCCACCACGCTCGACGATGAACGCGCTCTTGGCCGGCAAGCTGACGGGCTTGCTCGCGCCCGGCGGCGGAGAACGCCAATTGCTGGCGACGGCCCGCGAGTTGGCCGAGGTGGGTGTCCGGGCCAGACTGTGGCGACCCTGGGAGGAAGATCTCTCGGGCATCGATTGCGTCCACCTGTTCGGCAGCGAACGGGAACATTTGACGATCGTGCGTGCCGCCCGGCAGCGCAAGCTCCCCGTCGTGCTGTCGCCCATTACCTGGTTTGATTTGCCTTCTTGTTGGCGCGAGCCATGGCCCCTGCACCGCCGGGCGATGGCGTGTGCCAAATTTCTGCTGCGGGCCGCCCTGCCGGCCATGCCGTCATGGCGGCGGCGACTGTACCAGGCGGTCGACCTGCTGCTGCCCAACTCGCAGGCCGAGGCCGATCAGCTCATCCGCTACTTTCGCATCGACCCCGAACGGATTCGCATCGTACCGAACGGTGCGGAGCGCCGTTTCGCGATGGCCGATCCCGAACCCTTTGCCACCAAGATTGGCTGCCGCGATTTCATCCTGTATGTCGGTCGGATCGAGCCGCGCAAGAACCAACTCGGATTTCTCCGCGCCATGCAAGGCGTGGTCGTACCGATTGTCGTGCTGGGCGATGCCGTTCCGGGGCACGAGGCGTATTTCGACGCGTGCCGGCAGGCGGCCGGAACGAACGTTCGGTTCGTTCCCGGCATAGCACACGACGACGTACTACTGGCCAGCGCCTACGCCGCGTGCGGCTGCCTGGTGTTGGCGAGTTGGTATGAAACGCCCGGACTGGTGGCGATCGAGGCGGCCATGAGCGGCACGCCGCTGGTGCTGCCGCGCGGTGGCTGCGCCCGCGAATACTTCGGCGAGTTGGCCGCCTATGTTTCGCCCGGCGACCTGCCGGGTATCCAACGGGCGGTCCTCGATGCGTTGGCCTCCGGTCGTTCGCCGCAATTGGCCTCACTGGTGCGCGAGCATTTCACTTGGCGCAGCACCGCTTGGGCCACGAAGGAGGCGTATGAACTGGTGGTTTAAGAGCCTGCCCAAGCACCGTTCCGCCCTCCGCGCTCTCGCTGCGTGTTGGGCCGGTTTCTGGGCGACTCCCCAGGCTCCGAGCGCCAAGCTGCAAGCCCGCCTGCGCAAGCCCCGAGCGACGGGCCGCTATCGCTACGTGCGCCGACGCTGGCACGTGTTGTTCGGCATCGTCGATTGGATCGGCCAACGGTTACGGGCCGCGTTGCGGCGACGATCGGTCCTCTGTAGCGACGAAGGCGGGCCGCGCTCAATCCTACTCGTGCAACTCGATCACCTGGGCGACGCCGTGATCACGGCGGCTGTCTTGCCCGCCCTCCGGGCCCGCTATCCCGAAGCGCGGATCGAAGTGCTCGCGTCGTCGTGGAACCGCGAGGTCTTCGACGCCTGCGGCGAAATCGATTTCGTACACGTTTCGCGCGTGAACCGTTTTGCCCGCGGTTGGCACCCGCAGTGGCTGCTGGCCCAGGCCTGGTGGGGGCTGCGATTGCGCCGCCGGCGGTTTGACCTGGCCGTCGATATGCGTGGCGAGTTACCGCTGGCACTCATCCTCTGGTTGGCGGGCGCCAAGCGGCGCGTCGGCTGGGACTGCGGTGGCGGCGGATTCCTGCTCACCGACAGCGCCCTCTACGTGCCCGGCCGCCCCGAGATGGAGTCTCGGTTGGAACTGCTCAAGTTGATCGGCGTCGATCCACCTGCCGAGATCATCGGGCGGTCGCCCTGGTTCGTTCCGCCGGCAGCGGCCCGGTCGAGCGTCGCCGGCCGACTCGGCAACGCAACGAGCGATGAGCCGCTCGTTGTCATTCACGTCGGAGCGGGCACGACCGCCAAACGCTGGCCCACGCCGCACTGGCGCGAGCTGATCGGCCGCCTCATCGTCGATTTCGGCCCGCAGATCGTGCTCATCGGTGGCCCCCGCGAACAGTCGCTGGCCGCGGATATCCTCGAAAGCAAGAACTGGCCGAACGTCAACAACTGGACCGGTCGGCTGACCATCGGCGAGACGGCCGCCTTGCTCGAGCAGGCCGACTTGTTCATCGGCGCCGATTCGGGGCCGGCCCATCTGGCGGCGGCGGTGGGCACACCCGCGGTCGTGCTCTTCAGCGGCACCAATCGCGTTCGCCAATGGCGCCCATGGGGCCTGGCGATGGTCGTGAAACATCAGGTCGCCTGCTCGCCTTGTCACCTCAAGCGATGTCCTTTCGCCAGCCATCCGTGCATGACCGAGATCTCGCCGTCGGCGGTCATGCGCCGCGCCGGTGCCGTGCTTCATGTGACGCGTCGAACCACCGTCAGGAGGCAGGAACTCTCGGTCCTGGGCGATTCCTGGGCACCGGAAGACACCGATCGTCGCGCCGGCGTGCGGCGCCTGGCCGTTCTGTTTGAGCGGAGCATCTGGTGACAAAGGAGCGGAGCGCCTGCGGCGTTCGATCTAACTCTTCCGTTGGCCGCTTTCAGCCATATCGAGGAAACGTCGCATGATCGCGCCTCTGCAAACCGATCCTAAACCTCGATCGAACGTTTCGCGTCGCTTGATGGCGGCACGTGCGGTGGTCGCCGCGACATTGCTGTCGAGCACTAGAAGGCCCGCTTCGATCGCATCCTGGAAAGCATGGTTGGTGGTCGCCTGGGTCGTGCTGACGTTGACCGTTTACGGCCTGTCGCTTAGCGGGCTGACCGCGAGATTCTTGGGCTGACCGCGGCATGCTGGCTTCGTCTATCGCATTGCTCGCCGTCGCCACGATCGCCATGG
The DNA here is from genome assembly GCA_035547915.1 of Pirellulales bacterium. GTDB lineage: Bacteria > Planctomycetota > Planctomycetia > Pirellulales > JAICIG01 > DASSFG01. The sequence goes on from DASZTS010000036.1 coordinate 29,322, forward strand.
CCGCCTATGGCATCGGCCGCCCGCTGGTGCGCGGATTGCGGCTGGCCGAAGGCGACCGGCTGGCGATGGGCGTGCTGAGCGTCGCCGGCGGGCTGATCGCCGCCGGTCTGGTACTGGTTGCCTTGGGTTTGGCCGGCTGCCTCTATGGCCAACTTATCGGAATCCTGACGGTGGCGGCCGCCTTCCGCGGCATCGGCGAATTGGGCCGCGCCTTCACGACCCGGACCCGTACGGCCGGCACGCGGCCTTCCACGGCGGTGCCTGAGGCGGCCTTGGACGGACCGCCCGCCGTGGTCCGCCGCGGTCTGCTGTGTCTTTCATTCTTGGCCGGACTGGCCACTCTGCTGGCCGCCCTCGCGCCGCCGACCGCGGGCGACGCCCTCTGCTACCACCTCGAACTGCCCAAACGGTTCTTGCAGGAGCACGCGATCGTTCATCTGCCCGATAGCGATAACTCGACGTATCCGTTGCTCGTCGAGACCTTCTACCTTTGGGCGCTCGTGCTCGACGGCCCGGTGGCCGCCCAGCTTGTCCATTGCGGCCTGGGCGTGCTGCTGGCCTTGGCGGCCGTTTTACTGGCAACGCCGCTCGTCGGTCGATCTTGGGCGTGGTGTGCCGGCTGTCTCACGCTGCTCGTGCCAGGGGTGACAAACCAGATGGCCGCTCCGTTGAATGATGTGGGGCTGGCCGCGTTCACTACGTTGGCACTGGTGGCCTGGTGGCGAGCGTTCTTCGAGGAAGAGCACCAGAATTGGTATTTGCTCGCCGGCTGGTTCCTGGGCGGCGCGCTCGGCACGAAACATCTGGCGATCGTCTACGCGGTCGCCGTTGCAGCGGTCTTCGCCGCGTACGCTTGGCAGCATGGGGCCGGGCGGCGCATGCTCATCGGCGCGGCGACCACGCTCGTCGTCGCCGCCAGCGTGAGCGGCACCTGGTATCTGCGGGCGGCCTGGCACTCGGGCAATCCCGTCTATCCGTTCTTTCACGATACGATCCACGGCACCGGACGCCCCACGCTGGCGCCCGACAAGGCACCGCTCGGCCGCGGCCCGATCAACCTGGTGCGCGCGCCGTGGATGGTAACTATGTTTCCCGACCGCTTCGGCGGCCGCGGCCACCAACTAGGCATCGTTTTCCTGGCCGTGCTCCCGGGGCTCTTGGTGTGCCGCCGGCTACGCGGATTGGGGATCGTGTTGCAGATCGGGTTGGCCTATTTCGTGGGTTGGTATCTGTTGCGCCAGAATGTGCGGTTCCTGCTGCCGCTCGTTCCGCTAGCGAGCGCGGCCGTCGTGTGGATGTGGATGGAAGTGCGGCGGTTTGCCATCTGGCCCCGGCGCGCGTTCGTCGTCGCAATGATGTTGGTATTGGCCGTGAACACGGCCATTTGTTGGCGGCGCGCACGCGACCGTGCCGCGGTGGCCCTGGGATGGGAAAGCCGCGAGTCGTACCTGTCGCGTAACGAACCGAGTTATCCCATCGCCTCATGGGCTGCGGCGCTCGACCCCGGCATGCGCCTGCTCAGTACGGAGCAACGCACCTTCTATTTCCCTGGACGAACGACGCGCGAGCACATCTATCGCCGCCGCACGGCTTACGATCGCGACCTGACCTCCCCGGGCGATCTCAGCCTGCGGCTACGTGCCGACGGGTTTACGCATCTCTTGTTGGCCGAATCGACCAACGGCTCGGGCATTCGCTACAACCAGACGCTCAGCCGGCTGGTCGACGCCGCCATCCGCGCCGGTCACGGTGACACGCTCACCTGCCTGGCGCGGCACGACGGCGCCGACGCCGATGGGGTCGTTCGCCGCTATCGACTCATTGCGCTGCGCTGACGCGCCCCGCCTTGGCCGCGGTACCTTCCGCCGCTTCGTAGGGGCTGACCTTCTTCGCGCCCAGGCCGCCCGTGGCGGCGACGCGGTTGATGGCATTCAGGAAGGCTTTGGCGCTGGCCTCGACGCTGTCGGTCGATACGCCCCGGCCGCGATACGTGTGGCCATTGTGCTCCACCTCCACGGTCACCTCGCCCTGTGCATCCTTGCCCACCGTCACGCTATGGATGCGAAAATCCTTGCAGACGACGTCGATGCCCGTGATCTGTTCGATCGCCAGAAAGAGCGCGTCGAACGGGCCATCGCCCGAGGTCACCTCGCGGGTGATCTCTTCGTCGCCGTGCCGCAGCGTGAGCGTGACACTCGGCGTCATGCCGGTGCCCGCCGTCAGCCGATAATGGCTCATCGACCACGTTTCCAGATCTTCACGGAACTTGTCGTCGATGAGGGCCGCGATGTCGGCGTCGTAGACCTCTTTCTTCTTGTCGGCCAGTGCCTTGAACTGCTCGAAGAGCACCAGGATCTGCTCGGCCGACAGGTGATAGCCGAGCGCCTTGACGCGATCGGCCAGCGCGGCCCGGCCGCTGTGCTTGCCGAGCACGAGGTCGGTCTTCGACAGACCCACATCTTCGGGCCGCATGATTTCGTAGGTCGAGCGCTCCTTGAGCATACCGTCTTGATGGATGCCGGCCTCGTGCGCGAACGCGTTGCGGCCGACGATCGCCTTGTTGCGCTGCACCTGAATGCCCGTGATGTTCGACACCAGCCGACTGATGGGCACGAGTCTCTGGGTGACGAGGCCCGTGTCGCAGCCGTAGAAATCCGCACGGGTGCGCAGCGCCATCACGATCTCTTCCAGCGAACAGTTGCCCGCCCGTTCGCCGATGCCGTTGATGGTGCACTCGACCTGGCCCGCCCCGTTCTCGATCGCCGCCAGGCTGTTGGCCACGGCGAGGCCCAGGTCGTTGTGGCAATGGATGCTGATCACCGCCTGTTCGATGTTCGGCACCCGTTCGCGCAGCATGCGGATCACGCCACCGATATGGGCCGGCGTGGCGTAGCCCACGGTATCGGGAATGTTGACCGTGGTGGCACCCGCGCCGATGGCCGCCTCGACCACCTGGCACAGGAAATCGATCTCGGTGCGCGCGGCGTCCTCCGGCGAGAACTCGATGTCGTCGCAGTAGCCCGCCGCGCGCCGCACGCCGGCCACAGCCCGTTCGATGATCTCGTTCTTGTCCATCTTGAGCTTGAACTCGCGATGGATGGCACTGGTGGCCAGGAAGACGTGAATCCGCGGCCGGGCGGAATGTTTTAACGCCTCCCAGGCTCGGTCGATGTCCTGGTCGTTGCAGCGGGCGAGTCCGCAGATGACTGGACCGCGCACGGTCTGCGCGATCTGCCGCACGGCCTCGAAATCGCCTTGCGAGGCGATGGGAAAGCCGGCCTCGATGACGTCGACGCCCAACTCGACGAGCGCCTGGGCGATTTCCATCTTTTCATTGATGTTCATGCTCGCGCCGGGCGATTGCTCGCCGTCGCGGAGCGTGGTGTCGAAGATCGTGATACGTCGGGGGGTAGACATGGGTTGGTTCCTGTTGGCGACCTCTAATTGAATCATACAAGACACGACCAAGGCCGGCTCTTCGCCGGCCCGGGCAACACCAACCATGCCCTACCCGGAACGTCCTTTATCATCGTTTCTCGCCGCCTGACTCAAATAGACCAACAAAAAACCCCAAGGCTTTTTGGCCTTGGGGTCCGTCATTTCGCTGGTACGGTTTCGATTTCGCTTGCGCGAACCCCTAGGGCCTCGTGTGGCTAAGCGCCAACAACAACAAAGGCAGTCGGAGTTCGAGCGACATTTGGCGATCCGTTGTGAATTCCCGCGGGAGTAGGCCCCCAGCGAGCCTCGTAACTCTACTCGTCGTTTGGCGAGCGGTCAAGGCTTTTTCGCAGACGGTCCCGGGGGAGGGTGCATAAGGGGAATTGCGCGCGGAGCAGGTCGCCCGGCGCGTGTCAATCGGAGAGTTAGCGTAATTTTTGGCGCTTCCACCGGAAGTTAGGTGGGCTGGGAAGTGCGAGGGACAAACTACCACACGCTGTTCCGGAG
>DASZTS010000037.1:0-4874 GCA_035547915.1 Pirellulales bacterium
GGCATTGCCGTCTGGGAAGTGCTCATTTGCGGCACGATCGTCGTTCCGGTGCTCGCCATCGCTGCGGTCTTCTTCGCAGTCAGGGGCAGCCGCAAGGACCGCAACCGCGATTAGCCCTGGTATCCTCTGGCATGGACGAGAGCCTGTATAAGGCGCCGGGGGAGAAAGACGCGACGCCCATGGCGCGGGAGCCGCAGAACGAGACGTTCTGGACCGTGACGTTTACCATTGGTGCCTTATTCTGGGCAGGCAGCACTCTTGGGATGATCTCCACGGCTCTTGGTGTCAACCCACCGCCACCAGATAAGGTTGGGTTGTATTGGCGAGTGGCGATTGCCGCATGGATACTCGGGGCAGCATTCACTCTGCTGGCGGCAATCAAACTTCTCCGGCGTGCCTAATTCCCGCGCACCCCGCTAGGCAGTCGTTTCAGGGTTTTTGCTTGACGGGGTGGTAGCAACGCACCTGTTGGGACACCACCACCACCCGCTCTTGGTTGCCAGCGGCGGGGTGGGGCGGACCAGACATAGAGATCCTCAGGGCCGTATCTGTCCGTGTTGACTAGGATCTGCGTTTTGCACTTTCATAGGCTTGTATCGCAGCCGCGACCAACTCCTCGCTGCCACCCGGCCCGGGCGAATCGGGCCGTTTGTCGATTGCTATTGCGGTGCCGATGGTAAGTGTGCCAACGGCTATCGAGACAATGGCCGTCCTTTTTGTCGTCAACATGGCAGGTCCTTCAACTGGACCGTACTGGAAGAAAATAGGGATACCGACCATGATTAGACCAAGCCCACCTGCCCACCAACAGAGCGGTTATGCCACCACCGCCGACTCCATGATGAGGCACTTGCCGCGCACAGCAGATAAGACCCAAATCGGGTTTCTGGACGCCCGATTCGCCGCCCCGTCGCACGCCAGCTATGGGGTTTTTTTTGCGATCCACATTGCCCCGCCGCTCTGGCGCGGTCTAATGGGCGTGCGGGGCGTTTCCGTGAGATTCGAGCGTGACCAAAGCCGCAACCAAGAGGGCGTTTTTTGAATGGCTGACGATCTGCCTAGCGAGCGCGACCGTAGGCGTATTTTTATGGTGGGTCGCCTCGGTGAGTAGCGTGCGGACGGACTTTATCATTTCGTGGGACACTGAAAGGGGAGATATGCGAGCGGTTAGGGCAAGAAACGGCTCCATGACCGCTCAATACTGCCTCTGCGGGGAATTTGACTATCTGAAAAGGCCCGACGCCACGGGAAAGAACGTGAGGTTCACCTCGTGGGATTTTCCTGGGATCGCGATTCTCAAGATCAGCGGCGCCGGCTGCCTTCGATGGTTTGTCACGATTTCACTGCTAATTCCAACGTTCACGCTTGCCGTGCTCACGGTCGTCTGTTACCTGCCATATCGTCGCGCGCGGGCGACGTGGCATGCTGAGCTAGCGGTAAGCGCAGAAGATTAGGCGACGCCTGCCCGCCCGGAACGGCTTCCTTGAGCTAGCACTCCCCCATGACCGGACGGTTTCAGTTCAGCTTGAAAGACTTGCTCTGGTGGATGCGCACCATCCTGTTGCTGGCCGGCGCTGTGGATACCGTTCGCGTCCTGAGGGTGGCCCTCGGTACCCTTGCCTTTGGAGCCCAATCGGCCGTGGGCATTGGGACTGTTTTACCTCTCGCGGCTTGCGACCAGTTTTTCAGCGGTAGGCGAAAAGGATAGCCCATGCCCCGCCAGTTCTCCCTGAAAACGTTGCTTTGGTTGATGATGGTGGTCGGGGCGTTCTTGGGCGGGATGGCTCTTCAGAGGCAACTCGATAAGCCGCTACGCATCAGCAAGTTTTCCGATCCAGAGGGCGGTGAACACGAAGTCATGGTGACGCGCGACAAGTCAATGTGGCTTAAGTATGGCACCGAGAACGACGAATAACTGTCCACTTTCCAGGCACCGCAATAAACCAGACTTTCCTACGATTTCGGTTTGACTGCCCCTCAGCAACGCGGCTGTTGGGACACCACCACCACCCGGGTAGTGGCCTAGGATCTAGTTGGTCGTTTTGAGGCCAGTCACTAGAGAATTCGGCCAGCAGTCTCCGTGGCGATTGAAAGATGGGTTAGGCAGCAGCAAGAGAATAGATCGCCTCCATCAACAGATGGACGAAAAACCAAAGCGCTGCGCCGTAGAAAATGCCAAGCAACGCCATGCTGACCCAGGTAATGAGCAGGATCAGCGTCCAGTCGCAACGGCGCTCGCGGCCACCATTGCTGCCAGCCGAAGCTGCCTTGTACGGGTTCTCTTTCATGCCCTCAAGATACCACGGCGGAAGGGAGGGGGGCGCTAGTGCATCCACCAATTGATCCATTGCTCAAATCCGTCGACGACGGGCTCAGGAAGGAACGTCAGCGGGCCGTAGACGACGCAAAAAAGCTTTTCGCCGCGTGCCGGATAGTCAGCGTGCTTTAATGCCAAAGCGGCAGGACCCGCGCTTGCCGGATATGCCGCGAAGGCAATCACCAAAAGCGCCGTGGCGCTCCAACTCTGTCTTTTTCGGTTCTCTTCCATGCCCCCGATTGTAGCCGAGGCGGGGGAACAAAAATGGCAACGCAACGCGAAGGCGGTTACGAGCGGAAGCGTGGCTAGCCGTCGGCTGCCCAGCGTCCCAAATCCATGCCGTAGTTCCACCACTCGTCGATCCAAGCACTCATTGGCTCAGGCAGAAGTTCGAGCGGTGCGTAGAAGAGGGCGATGCCATCCTGGATCGTGCTGTTCATCGGCCCCCAGTCGACATATTGAAAAAGAAAGCAGACTGGTCCCAGGCTGAGCGGGTAGGCGAGCAGCAAACCGAAGATTGTTGCCAAGACGACTACGGCAGCGCGAGTATGCTTCCTTTTCATTGCCGAAGTCTAGGCGACCCGTAATGGTGATCCAATACCGGTTCGGCGATCTGCCCGCTTTTCGGACACGTCCACCGGCGAAAAGGATCCTTAAGTCAGTGCCATTCGTTTGTCGAGCGCACGAATCAGCTCGAGCGCATTGCGGAATTTCCGGCTTAGGGCCAGCGGGTGCGACCCTCCCCACGCCGCACTATGACGTCTAATTGCAGCGATTGCTGCCTCTGCCTCAATCGCAGCAACCGACGTGCCCACGGCCGATGTCGCGGGGATCAGCCGCAATGCCAGGCGATGCCCCATTCTATCGCGATGGGATGGCGTGCCAATCGGCGACAAAGTTCGGCAGAATCGCGCCCAACTCGATCTTGGGACACTATCACCACCCGCTTTTGGTTGCCAGCGGCGGGGTGGGGCGGATATGCTGTGGACTTCATCCTCGCGTTCCCATGACAAGGTTTGCCGATGTCACTCCCCATGAACCATCTCGACCTGTTCCGCGAGCGGCTCGATTCGGGCAGGGTCTGCCTCGGACCGTCGATCACGATGAGCGATCCGGTCGTCACCGAGGCGCTCGCGCCCAGCGTCGACTTCTTCTGGCTCGACCTCGAGCACAACCCGACCAGCCTCGAATCGCTCACGGCCCACCTCATCGCGGCGCGGGCCGGCGGCGCGCCGGCGCTGGTGCGCGTGCCGTGTTCGGACGTGGCCTGGATCAAGCGGGTGCTCGACGTGGGGGCCGAGGGGATCATCATCCCGCAGGTCCGTTCGGTGGCCGAGGTGAAGAGCATCGTCTCCGCCTGCCGCTATCCGCCGATGGGCACGCGCGGCTTCGGTCCGCGGCGCGGATGTAACTACGGCCGCGAGCCGCTCGATCACTACCTGACCGATTCCAACCGCCGCGTATTCGTCGCCATCCAGATCGAGACGGCCGACGCCTACAACGAACTCGACGCCATCCTCGACGTGCCCGGCTTCGATTCGATCGTGATCGGGCCGAACGACCTGTCGGGCTCGCTCGGATTGATGGGCCAGTTGGACCATCCCAGGGTGGTCGAAGCGGTCGGCTCCATCGCCGCGCGCTCGCGGGCCGCGGGCCGCTACGTCGGCATCGGCATGGCGCCCGACGTGGAGCATGCCCTGCGGGCCGCACGCCAAGGCGTGAACTGGATCCAGATCGGCGGCGACTGCGGCTTCATGATCGACGGCTGCGACCGCCTCTATGCGCGCGTCCGCGAACGGGTCGCTTCCTAGCGATTGCTTTTAGAGCGACCGACCAAACCGGATCGAGCTTCCAAAATTCGGCCAGACCGGTCGTGACGAGGTCTCCCGCCAACCCAAGCCGCCGGAGCTGCGTTAGCTTAGCGATCGCCGCGAGGCACGCCTGCCGTTCCGAGGCATCGCACTCTTCACAGGAGACGAGCGGCAGCCAAAACGACCGCAGGCTCTTCATACCGCCCAGCGACGCGAGGTTTTGGGCGCGAATCGTCAACGCTGCGCTCGGATTGGTGTAGACATTGAAGGCTGCGGCCAGGCGGAGTTCTTCCACCCGTGTCAGGTTGCCTATCGCGGCAAAGCATTGGGCAAGCCTTTCCTCATCGCGATCGAAATGATGGAACTCGAGCGACAGTGACTTGAGGTTGGTGAGGCCGCTCAGATGCCACATTTGGGCGCCGGGTGAACCTTGCAGGCGCAGTCGGCGGAGCTGTGTCAGTTTGCCGACCGCCGCCAGGCGCCTATCGATTTCCGATTCGTCGTCTTCGCAATCAGTGAGGTCGAGCGTGAGCGATCTCAAGTGTACGAGGTTTGCCAGGCATGGGCGGACCTCGACGACAGCACGTTGAGATCCTGCCCCGATTCCTCTACACCCCCTTCGGCCAGCGCTTGGTGCCTTCGAGCGCCTCGCCCGTTTCCAGCAGGCTCTTGAGACTGGCCAGGATATGCGGCCAGCCGCCGGACACCGCCTCGATGAGCTTCGAGCCGGGCTTATCCATCTCGTG
>DASZTS010000038.1:0-1992 GCA_035547915.1 Pirellulales bacterium
GGCATTGCCGTCTGGGAAGTGCTCATTTGCGGCACGATCGTCGTTCCGGTGCTCGCCATCGCTGCGGTCTTCTTCGCAGTCAGGGGCAGCCGCAAGGACCGCAACCGCGATTAGCCCTGGTATCCTCTGGCATGGACGAGAACCCGTACAAGGCGCCGAGGGAGATTCCTGGTACGGTCCGACGCAACAGTCGGCGAAGGCAGCCGTGGTGGATTGCTGTTGCATGCACTCTGATCGCCGTCCTTTGCGGGGTTATCGCACTAAATACGCCTACGCGTGCAGACAGGGTGAAGATAGTCAGCGTCAGCCTGCTGTTCGCCGGTCTGGCGTGCATGGCGTTTTTTACTTGCTTGCGGGACCGAGATAGGGTGATGCCTAATCCCCCAGCACCCCACTAGGCACGCATTTCGGGTTTTTGTTTGGCGCAGGGGCAAAGGGTATCACTACCCGCGATTCGCCCGCCTTGCTTGCCATCGGGCCGCGTGATTAGAGTGTCGCAGGGGCAACGTGGCTCTCGCTATCGGGTAGGAACATGCCTTCTCCATCGATCGAGGTTCCCAACACCTGCCATCTCTCTCGTCGAGAGTGGTTGCATACCGCGAGCACGGCGGCTGCCGGCGCGATGGCGATGCACACCGCCTCGTGTGAAGCGCTGGCCCAGGCGACGCGGGCCGAGAACGACGGCGCCATCGACGCTCACGTCCACGTTTGGACGCCCGACACCGACCGATACCCGCTCGCGGACGGGTTTCGCCGCGACGACATGAAGCCGCCGAGCTTCACGCCGGAGGAGCTCTTCGAGCATGCGAAGCCTTGCGGGGTCGCCCGCATCGTCTTGATCCAGATGAGCTTCTACGGCTTCGACAATTCGTACATGCTCGACACGATGCGACGCTTCCCCGGCACGTTTTCGGGCGTGGCGGTCATCGACGATTCGGCGGCCGATCCGCCGATCGAGATGCGCCGCCTGGCCAAACAGGGCGTGCGCGGCTTCCGCATCTATCCCGGCAAGCGGCCGGTCGATCGTTGGCTCGCCGCCGAAGGGTTGCAAGCGATGTGGAGGTGCGGAGCGGAAGAGAACCTGGCGATGTGCCACCTGGTCAACCCCGACGCTCTGCCGATCATCGATCAGAACTGCGAGAAGTTCCCGGATACGCCGGTGGTCATCGACCACATGGCCCGCATCGGTGCCGACGGCACGGTTCGCACCGCCGACGTGGCCGCCTTGTGCCGCCTGGCTCGGCATCGCCAGACGTACGTCAAGATCTCGGCCTTTTACGCGCTGGGGGCGAAGACACCCCCCTATCTCGATCTCGTGCCCCTGATCCGGCGTCTGATCGACGCCTTCGGCGTTGAACGATTGATGTGGGCGACCGATTGCCCTTATCAGGTGCAGCCCGGCCACACCTATTCCGGGTCGATCGAACTCGTGCGCGACCGCCTCGGAGGGCTCGGCGAGGATGATCGCCGGTGGCTGCTGCGAAAGACGGCGGAACGGGTCTTCTTCGCCGCGGACGTGCGTTCGAAGAATAAATAACGGATCGGTCCCTGGTCTGCTTAAGCCGCTCTAAGAAGCTGGAAGAGGTCGGCGGCTTACCAATAGCCAAACTCTTGCGGATCGTGGGGTGCGGAACTCGAGAGAATGATCTCCTTGACCTTCCGTGTCGAACCGACCGTGATTACGAGCTTCGCCGGCATATTGCAGATCCAAGGCTCAGGGTTGCGTAGCCAAAGACGGTGGTTGCCGACCTGCGAAATCTCGACGTGTTTTCCGTCAACGATCAATTCAAGCAGAACGCGCGCCGAAAAGCCCTCTTGCGAACGTTGTTTCATGGGAAATCAACGCCTAAACCCAATACCGTTCAATTGATCTAAGAGAATTCGCAGCCTCCTGCGACGATGGGGATGTCATAAGTCCCACGTAGCAAGGAGGCTGCGATGAGTGTGATCGACAAGGATGCCGATGTCGCCGTGCGGTGGTCGACAGCGGAA
>DASZTS010000039.1:0-130665 GCA_035547915.1 Pirellulales bacterium
CGCGATCGAATCAACCCGCGCGTGATCAAACGTAAAATGAGTGGCTGGGCCAAGAAAACCAACAAACACCGTGATTCTCCCCAACCCACAAAGAACTTCCGTCAATCCATCGTCCTGGTGAATTGAACGGTATTGGGGTTAGGCTCTCCAGGAGGCCAATGAGTGATCGGAGCAGCAGGGGCTTTTCGGGACAGGCGCGTGGCGCTTTTGGAGAGACGGCTGAGAATCATGGGATAAGGTGGCGCGGCGGGCGTTGTATAGGTGAAGAGCCGGGCGTACGGGCCTGGCTGCGATGCGAGTGGCGGAAGGTGCCGACGGAGGTTTGGGGCGTCGGTGGCGCGAAGGAAGGGCCGTGCATGGACCAAGTCGGGCCGGAACTAATCGGGCGATTGCTCGACGAACATGGGGCGGCGCTTGCCCTCTATGCCGGTCAGTGGTGCCAGACACCCGAAGACGTGGTGCAGGAAGCGTTGCTCCAATTGGCGCGTCAGCCACACGTACCGGAGAAGATCGTTCCCTGGCTCTACCGCGTTGTGCGCAACGGCGCGATCAGCGCGGGGCGCACAGCGCGGCGGCGGCGCTCGCACGAAGAGACGGCTGCACGACAACTCGACGCCTGGTTCGAGCCGACCGACGACGACCGGCTCGATGCGGCGGCGGCGGCCCGCTGTTTGGAGTCGCTGCCGCCGGATGAGCGAGAAGTAATCGTGGCGCGGCTGTGGGGTGGTTTGTCGTTTCAAGAGATAGGCGAACTGATCGGCATCTCGTCGAGCAGCGCGCATCGCTGGTACGAAGCGGGCCTGAGGGCCTTGCGAGAAAGGTTGGAGAGAAATGTCTTCCCCAGACGAAGCTGATTTTCGTTCTCCGTCGGACGGCTCGTTGCGGCGGTTCGAAGCGGAACTGTCGGCGTTGGCGCCACGCGCCGTGCAGCTCGATCGCGATCGGCTGATGTTTTTGGCCGGACAGGCCTCGGCCGGTACACCTGCCGACGGCTACCTGTCCCGGCGCTGGATCTGGCCCGTCTCCTTCTCGGCCATGTCGGCGCTCGCCGCCAGCCTGCTCGTGTTGCTCATCTTGCGGCCCGCTCCCCAGGTGGTCGAAAGGATCGTTCGCGTGCCGGTCGAAGCCGCGCCGCAAGTACCGTCCGATCCCATGGAGGATGACCGTGGCGATCTGGTGGCCGAACCGTCGTTCGACGGTCCCGCGCCTATCGAGACCGCGCGACGGGCCGATCTCGCACGCGGCCCCGCAACCGCGCCGGTTGTAGGCACCGCCTATCTCGATCTGCGCGATCGCGTATTGGCGATGGGCATCGAGAGTTGGCAGGCGCCGTCCTCGCCCCCTCACGCCAACGACCGACCCGCGATCAACTACCACGATCTGCTCGACAGCTTGTTGAAGGACAGTTAGAGCGGCCGCCCGTAAATCGAAAGCGTCGTCGGGTGGGCATCGTCCACCACGAATCACCAAACGGTATGGTGCGCGGTGCCCACCCTACGAACTCGGTGGCGGCGTTGCCTGGCACGGAATTCCCTTTCCTAAAAACTCTTAGAGATTTTGTCATGTCTGTACGTCTACGGCTCCATCTGCTGGCCCTGGCGCTGCTCGCGTTGCTGGTTCCCTCGGACGACACGCGGCTGGCGGCCGATGAGGCTCCACGGCCCAGGGAAAAAGCGTCTCAATCGGAAGACGAGGCGCCGACGACGCGCCTGTCGCTTGTGGCGGCGGCGGAGCCGAGTCCGGCGCTGCGATACCGCCTGCTTCCGTCGCTGCTCGATCAGCGGCCGGGGAATGCGGCGGTCTTCTACAACAAGGCGAACCTGATCCTGTCGCAGAGGGGCGATGGAAACAAGGAGTTCGAGAAGGTCGACAAGTGGTTGGAGACACCGCTCGACAAGCTACCGAGTGAGGAGGTCCGCCAGTTCATCGATCAGCATGAGAGCATCTTCAACGAACTTCGCTTCGCGATCCGTCGCGAAGAATGCGATTGGCAAACACCGCTGCGCGAGCAGATGCCCTATGCGATCTTGTTGCCCGAGGTGCAGCAGTTCCGCTCGCTGGCCAGGCTGGTGGCTCTCAAGGCGCGGTTGCAGATCGCGCAGGGGAACACGGACGAAGCGATCACCTCGTTGGCCATGGGCTATGCGATGGCCCGCCATGTGGGCTCTGGAGTGACGCTGATCCAATCGTTGGTCGGCCTCGCCGTGGCCAGCATCATGACCAATCAGGCGCAAGCGCTCGCCGAACGTGCGGATGGGCCGAACCTCTACTGGGCTTACACCGCCTTGCCCCACCCATTCATTGGCCTCCAGCGGGCCAACGAGTTCGAATTCGACATGGTGTATCTCTGGCATCCGGAATGGCGTACCCGCCACGAACTGGTCTATAGCGCGGCGCAATGGCAGGAGATGTGGCAATCGCTGGTCCGTAGCATGAGCGAACTCGACTCGGGCCGGCCGAACGAGGCGGATCAATTGCTGGTGGTCGGTTTCGCGGTCGGGCGCTACGGGCGGGCCAAGCGCTGGCTCGTCGACCAAGGGCGTGCGCAAGACGAGGTCGAAGCCATGCCCGTGGCACAGGTGATGGTGCTCTACACCCTCGATACCTACGACGCGCTGCGCGACGACCTGTTCAAATGGTTGGGGTTACCTTACTGGCAGGCTTACGAGCATCTGCGCAAACACGATGAGCTGCTGCGACAGGCCAGCCTGGAGCGCGAGATCTTGCCGCTGGCGCGGACGGTCTTGCCGGCGATCGGCGGCGTGGCCTTCGCCCAAGCCCGATCGGAACGATCGATCTGTCTGGCCCGCATCATCGAGGCGCTGCGACTCTATGCCGCCGCACATGAGGGGCGGTTGCCGGCGCAGTTGGCCGACGTGACCGAGGTTCCCATCCCGCGAGATCCGGTAACCGGCGGCGAGTTTCTCTATAGCCTGTCGGGCGACGCGGCCGTCCTCGCCACGCCTCTGCCAGAAGGGCTGCCGCAACAGACACACGGCGTGCGTTATGAGATCAAGATCCGCCGCTAACAACGATACGAACACTTCCCCATCCACCCCACTCGGCCAGGAATACACCATGCTAAGGTTTCGCGTTTCCTACTTTCTGCTCTGCCTGTCGCTGGCGTTGGCGACGCGCACGCTCGCACGGGCCGACGACCAACCTCCGCCGATCAGCGCCGCGGAGGCCGCGAAGACGATCGCACCGTTCGTCGACGACGAAACTCTCGCCGTGGCGCACGTCGATGTGGCACGCCTCGACATCGGCAAGCTGTCCGCGGCCGTGGGGGCTCTCTTGCCGCCGGGCAATCCCCTGCAGATGATCAACCAGTCCGCGCGTCCGCTCGCCGAGTCGTTCCTCAAGGCCGGCTGCCGCGACCTGTTCGTGATCGTCAGCGCGGCCGACGTTACCAACTCGGGCGTGTTTGCCATCGTTCCGGTCGGCAAGGGGAAGGAGATCGACGAAGAGGCGCTACGGGCCATGAGCCATGGCGCGCTCGTCGAGCGGATAGGCGACGTGCTGTTTATCGGCAAACCGGTCATCCGCGCCCGGTTGGCGACCGCCTCATCCACCCGGCGGCCGGAGTTGGCTCGTGCGCTCGATGCCGTCGCCGGCAACCCATTGCAAGCCGTCGTCATACCGAGCGCCACGACCCGTCGCGTGGTCGAAGAGTTGTTGCCGAGTCTGCCGCCCGCGGCCGGTGGCGTGCCGACCACGACGGTCACGCGCGGCATGTTGTGGGCGGCGCTGGGTGTCGACGTGGCGCCCGAGCTGTCTGTCAGGTTGGTGTCGCAAGCGCAATCCGGCGAGACCGCCCGCGGGCTGTTGAATTACCTGGGCGGACTGCTGCGCGATCGGCTGCCCGGTAACCGGTTGAGCAGACTGCTCCTGCCCGAAGTCAAAGGCGATCGACTGCTGCTGGCGCTCGATAGGGACAAGATGAGCGAGGTCGAAACGTATGCCCGGCCGCTCTTCAATGCGTCGGCCACCGCGGTGCGCCGCCGTGAGTCGACCGACCATCTTAAGCACATCGCCCTGGCCATGCACCTCTACGCCGACGTCCACAAGCATTTTCCGACTGCGGCGATCAGCGATGCTCAGGGAAAGCCGCTGTTGAGCTGGCGCGTCGCCTTGCTGCCCTACCTGGACCAAGCCGAACTGCACCGCGAGTTTCACCTCGACGAACCGTGGGACAGCGAGCATAACCTGAAGCTGGCCGCCCGCATGCCCGCCGTCTATCGTTCGTTCGGCTCGAAGGCCGCGGCCGACCGGACGTCGTATCTCGTGGCAGCCGGACCGGGGACTGCGTTCGACGGCCCGCATGGCATACAGATCAGCGACATCACCGACGGCACCTCCAACACGATGATGATCTTCGAGGCCGACGACGATCATGCGGTCGTGTGGACCAAGCCCGATGATCTTGCCTTCGATCCGGAACACCCCGTAGCCGGCCTGAGCAGTCCCTATGCCGAAGGACGGTTGATGGCATTCTGCGACGGCTCGGTACACTTCCAGAAGGTCGACGACAAGACCATGCGGCTCATCATTCTCCGCAACGACGGCGAACCGTTGCCGAACCCGCAATAAGCCGCCTGTGGACCATCGCACCGTAGCGGGCCGTGTCCCTCGCGCTCGACGCGCTGCGGACCGGCCGCGCGGATTCCGTTTGGAAGGCGGTGACTTCCGTTCTACATTGGTGGCATGCACCCCCACTCCGTTCCGTCGCCGCGGCACAGGTCGCGGTTGGGATTCGTTCCCGGCGCCGCGCCGGGCGCCTTGAATGTCGAGCCCAACGCCGCGCCGCCCGTCCTACAGGCTATCGCCTACCACGGCGACGATTTTGTTGAAAAGAGACTGGCTGCACCTCAGGACGTCTTGGAGCTGCTGCGAGACTGGCCGATCACCTGGCTCAACGTAGCCGGCCTGGGCAACGCCGACGTCCTCAACGAACTGGGCAAGATCTTCGGCCTGCATCCGTTGGCGTTGGAAGACGTGACCCATCTGCACCAACGGGCGAAGGTCGAACAATACGGCGAGCAGCTCTTCATCGTGGCCCGTATGCCGCGCCGCGACGAAGATTTCGAGACCGAGCAACTCAGCCTGTTCGTCGGCAAAAACTATCTGCTCACGTTCATCGAAGACCCCGGCGACTGCTTCGAGTCGGTGCGCACGCGACTCCGCGGCGGCGGTCCGCTGCGCGAGGCGGGACCGGGCTATCTGGCGTACGGTTTGATCGACGCGGTAGTCGACGCCTATTTTCCGGTGGTCGAGACCTTCGCCGAACGACTCGACCGGCTGGAAGATCGAGTCATCGCACGGCCGAGCCGCCGCGCGGTGGCCGAGATCCATGCCGCCAAGCACAGCCTGCGCTCCGTGCGGCGCATCGTCTGGCCGCTGCGCGAAGCCGTCAATTCGTTGGTCCGCGACCCGTCACCGTTGATCGACGACAACACGCGCGTCCATCTCCGCGATTGCTACGATCATCTGGTGCAGATCATCGACCTGGTCGAGACCTACCGCGAGTTGTGCTCCGACCTGACCGACCTCTATCTATCGAGCCTCAGCAACCGCATGAACGAAGTCATGAAGGTGCTGACGATCATCGCCACGCTCTTCATGCCGCTGAGCTTCATCACGGGGTTGTATGGCATGAATTTCCATACCGAGCGCTCGCGCTGGAACATGCCCGAGCTAGACTGGCGCTATGGTTATCCGTTCGCGCTCGGCATGATGGCGCTGACGGCACTCGGCATGCTCTGGTATTTCTGGCACAAGGGATGGCTATCGAACGGCAAAACGTAAGCGCGGCGCCCCGCCGCGTTTGCGAGGCTTGCAGGCGTAGGGCGGGCGTCGCCCACCATGCGAACTGACCAAGCGCTAGCCATCTGCACTTCAACTGGATGCCCATGACTCCGACACTCTTTTCCGTGAGTTACGCCGGCTACTGGGGACAACACCGCCTGACGCTGGGCGATTTCTTCCGCAAGGCGGCCACGTTGGGTTACTCCGCCGTCGAGATCGCGGGCAAGCGGCCGCATCTGTCGCCGCTCGACACGGACGATGGTGTGCTGGAACAAGTACGGGCAGCGGCGCAGGCGGCGGCCGTCGAGATTGCCACCGTGGCCGGGTACACCGATTTCACGGCCGGCCGAGCGACACCCGAGGTGCCCTACGTCGAGATGCAATTGGCGTACGTCAAGCATCTGGCGCGCATGGCCCGCCTGCTCGGGGCCAAGATCGTGCGAGTCTTCAGCGGCTATTCGCCCGACGCGGCGAGCTATCAGGCCGACTGGGACAAATGCGTGAAAGCATTGTCGGAAGCTGCCGCACTGGCGGCGGACCAGGGCGTTACGCTGGGCCTGCAAAACCATCACGACGTGGGCCTGTCGGTCGATGCCTTCGAGATGCTGCTCGACGAAGTGGGGCATCCCAATTTGCAGGCCATGTTCGATCCATGGTCAGTGGCCCTGGTGGGGGAAGACCTCTATCGGTCCGCCCGGCGGATGGCGCCGCGCATGGTGCAGACGACGCTGGCCGATTATGTGCGGATCGCCCGCTATGCGTACGAGCCGTCGTTGGTGAACTATCGCCGGCTCGAGCCGCCGTCCGTCCGCGCCGTGCCGCTCGGCGAGGGATTCATCGACTTCGAGGCGTTCTTCGCAGGATTGAAGGAAGGGGGCTTTCGCGGCTACGTGGCCTACGAGATGTGTTCGCCGTTGCGCGGCGGCGGCAGCGAGGCCAACCTCGACACAACCGCCCGCCAGAGCCTGGAAAAGATCCGACAGTGGATGTAGACGCGGCGTCCGGTCGGGCTAGCCGGCCTTGCGGAAATCGTAGGTCGGCACGCCCCAGATCGGATCGAAGGTGACGATCGGCAAGTTTGCGGGCGGATCGTTGCCCGGATAGGTCTGGCGATCGACGACAAAATCGTGGTATGCCGGTTGACCGGCGGCACAATAGGCCACGGCCTTGATCTGCTTGTGTGCCTTGATCAATTTGTCGACGATGTAGCGTACCTTGTCGCTGTGGGCCGTACCGGGGACGACCTCCCACACCACCAGCCGTAGCGTGCCCGGGATGCGCACGAACGGCTCGTAGTCGATGAGCACTCCCAACCGGTCGGGCCGCCGACGTTCGTCGCCTTCGATCAGCCCCTGGCGCCATAGGCAGGCGTACTCGCCGCAACTAGCCGGTCGGCGATGGTAGATGGCGCAACCGGCCGCGCAGACGTGCTGGCAACGGGTCTGGCTCGGCTTGCCCAGCTCGCGCACCGATTTGACCGTGCAGCAAGCCGTACAATCGCCGCACGAGCGACCTTCACTGTGCCGCGCAATGGCGGCGACTTCTTCGGGTTGCAAACCGTGTCGTCGGGCGGCCTCGACGAGCGGGTCATCGTCCGCGAAACGATTCGCATCCATATGTCATCCTGGAATTGAGCTGAGAGCGGCCGGCAAGACCCGGAAGCCGCAGCGCCGCGCGCAAAAATCGGCGGTGAAACGCCGACTGTTTTTGGATGTCGATCCGGTTCGTCGGTTGCTCTACACACCTTTCTTCGGGTGCCCATTTTGAGAGATATGCTACATTTGCCCGGCCCCGCACCAGCCGTACAGGCCGCATCTTTTGACATCCGCGTCTCTGCGCAGCGGGAAAGCACTCACACGACGGTGCCGCGGTGCGCGGCCTGACCAAACCGAGGATCGGTCCGGCGATATGACCGCTCGTTGCTCGGCTCTCCGCCGAGCGATAGGCTGGCGGCAGCGCCCCTTCCCGCGGATTTTTGAGAGTCACGTATGCGGATTGCCATCGGCGGAATATCACACGAAACGACCACGTTCATCGATTCGCGCACCACTCTGGCCGACTTCGAGCACGGTTTCGGCCTGTATCGTGGTCAGGAGGTGGTCGAGCGGTTCCATGGTGCCAACATGTGCACCGGCGGATTCTTGGCCGGCGCCGAGCAATACGGATTCGAAGCGATACCCCTCTTGTGGACATTCGCCTATCCGGGCGGATTGATCGAGCGGCGGACCTACGACACGCTCTGCCGCGAGTTCTTCGACCGCCTGCGGGCCGCTCAGAGTGCGGGGCCGCTAGATGGGGTCTTGCTCGACCTGCACGGGGCGATGGTGATCGAGGGGATCGACGACGGCGACGGCCATTTCATCGAGTCGGTGCGCGAGGTGGTGGGCCCGTCGTGCCCGGTCGTGGTCACGCAAGACCTGCACGGAAACCACACGGCCCGCCGCGTGCAGGCCGCCGACGCCATCGTCGGTTTCGACACCTATCCGCACGTCGATATGGGAGAACGTGGTCTGGAAGCGGCTGGCATTCTCACGCGCATGGTGAACGACGAGATTCACCCGGTGATGGCCCTGCGGCAACTGCCACTGTTCTGGGGCGCCAGTCGCCAGGTGACCGCTCATCCGCCGATGGACGAAGTGCTCGATCGCGTCCATGAAGTCGAACGGCGGCCCGGTATCATCTCGGTCACCGTGTCGACCGGTTTCCCTTGGGCCGATGTGCCCGACGTGGGCGCCTCGGTGATCGTGGTGGCCGATCGCGATCGCGAACTGGCCCACGCCGCGGCCGATGAATTGGGTGACTGGATCTGGAGCAATCGTCAGCGTTGGCAGCAAACGCCGGTGTCCGTGCGCGATGGGCTCGCGGCGGGGGAACGGGCGGGCCACTATCCGATCATCCTGGCCGATCAGACCGACAACACGGGCGGCGGTGCGCCGGGCGACTCGACCGAAGTGTTGCGGACATTCTTGGATCTGAAGCTGGACGGCGCGCTGGTGCTGTACATGGTCGACGTCGAAGCCGTGGAGAAGGCGCACGCAGCCGGCGTGGCGAGCCGACTCCGGCTTTCACTGGGCGGCAAGTCCGATCCGCGCCAAGGGCCGCCGGTGGATGTCGAAGCCGACGTCGCCGCGCTCACCGACGGCCAGTTCCGCTACGACGGACCCATGTATGCGGGCCTCACGGGCAACCTGGGACGCAGTGCTTGGTTGCGCATCGGCGGCGTGTCGGTCGTGGTCGTCAGCAAGCGCGAGCAGCCGCTCGATGCGGCGTTTGCCCGCTCGCTCGGTATCGATTGCCCCGCCCTGCGCTACATCGCCGTCAAGTCGGCCGTTCATTTCCGCTCAGGCTTCGAACGGTTCGCTGGCTCGATCCACAACGTCGACGCCGCCGGGATCCTGGTACACGACCTTTCACGGCTGACGTATCGGAAACGTCGCCGACCGTTGTTCCCACTGGAAGCCGTATGAAAGGCGGCCGTGTGCAGCGCCGGGAGGTTCATGTCGGCGGGCAATACTCGTCGCGGAAAAACGAACGAGTCGCGCCGAATGGTCTATCAAGAAAGCGACTCCGCTCATCCTGCCGAACACATCGGCCCGTCGCGGCGGATTACGTAACAAAGTACGTGGAGGCCAGAGGGGGGCTTCGGACGGCTGCGACCTCACGATCACGGAACGACGTCTGTCACCAATTCTGTCATCCAGAACCAGTGACGGCCTTCGACAGGCATTCAAGTCTCGTCGCAAAACCTGTTGCTAAAAGACTTTCGGAAGTGGGCGATACAGGGCTCGAACCTGTGACCCCCAGCTTGTCGAGGTGGCTCCGAAACCGTAAATCCCTGTGAATCCAGACGTTACAATTTCCAGATTTTACAGTTTTTCCGTCACTTAGCAAGAATTCTGTCACCCATTCTGTCACCCGGTAACGCCGTACCAACCGTAACCAATGGGCTGACCTCGACGCGAACTGCGAACACCGTTGGCTGTTTGGCCCAAGGCGCTGGCTGGGGAACTTGACCGCGACACGACATGGGAGCAAGCCACGGATCATCCTCGTCTGCAGTAGATTCGCTTCGGCCCCGGTGATTTCAGTCATTATTACCTAGTCGGGTATTCACGACATACACGCGACCGCTACTTAGTCCGGCGGCGAAATGGTGACCGGAGATCGCACCGGCGAGCACGACCGAGCCTGCCTTGCCGAACTGCCATTCGCGGCGTTCCTCACCGCTATTTGACCAGAGCTTGATGTGGCCGTCATCGCCGGCGGTCAAAAAGCGGTGACTGGCAAGCGGAATTATCGAACGCACGCTGCGCGAATGGCCCGCTAGTTGGACCGTGTGTAGAAGCTTTCCGTCTTCGCCTTTACGCCACAAATTGAGTTCTCCCTGCTGATTGCCACTGACGAGTATATGATCGCCATCGAGCCAAGCTAACGCGGTCACATCATTCGAAGCCGATATATCGGTCGAAGAGTTGGCCGAAACTTCAGCAACCAGTCGGCTTGGCTCGGCAAACAAGTCCCAAATGAAAATCTGGCCGTCATTCGGAGCATGGTGCCCAGAGCCCAAGCCCGCAGCAAGAAAGTGGCCGTCATCGGAAAAGGCTAGGGCTGATGCAGCCCAGTCAGGGCCCTTCAGAACTGCGCGCGGCTCGAGCCGTTGTTGCTGACGGTTTAACCGCCACAAGCGAACCGGACCCGCACTGTCGCCACTAACAGTGGCCAAGTCGGATCTCTGACGTGAGAACTGCAGCGATCGATGCCACCACGGTGAGAAATCGGCGATCGATTGCACCTGTCGCCACGTATTGCCGGTACGGCGCCAGAGCTTCAGGCTCTGGTCCCAGCGTTGACCACCTCCTACAAGCCAATCATCTTCGTCATCCGACAACAGAGCAAAACTGCCGATCATATCCTGTGTGGGCTGGGGAAGCTGCTGCTCAAGTTCGCGCGGGGCCTTTCCTGTCAAATCATAAAACACCAGTCGGCCTGGAGCACCGGCGTCACGTTGAGGCGGCCCGCCTTCCGCCACGATTAGTTCAGCACCGAAGCGAGCAAATGCCAACGCTGTAATGGGGCGGTCTCCGAAATCAATCCCTGCAACGACTTCCGGCGTGGGTCGGGAAATCTGCAAGCGGCTAGGGATTTCGTCGGCCGAGAGGCGGCTCAAATTCTCCTCGCACCGGCACGCTTGGCCTCCAGCCAGAACGTGGCCAGGAGCGAATGATACCAGGCACGTTAGCCATATCAGTTGAACGCCGGGAGACGGCACCACCTCAAGAGATCGCCAATGCAGCCAGTGTGACATGATGGAATTCCTTGCCACCCGAAAATGGAGCGGTCTATCCTGCGGAACCAACGCGATTCGGGGATCCATTGACCGCCGGTCTTGTTCGAGGCAATTCTAAGGGGTGACTTTTACAGGATAAAAATGTAAATCTCTACTTCCATACTACTAATTGTTGTGCACGACGATGCCAAGGGTGACGAACTCAATGTCCTTGTCGACCGATCAATTGCTGGCTTTGGTCGAAGTAGCGCGTTCTGGCTCGTTGCGTGCTGCCGCTGATGCCCTCTTCATCACAGAGCAGGGGGTGCGCAACCGATTGATTGCGCTGGAGACCGAACTGGGGACAGAGCTATACCGCAAGGCTCGCGGGATTCGCCGAGGTGAGATTCTCACTGCTGCCGGAAGGTTGTTGTTGCCGGAAGCACAGCGGATGCTGGAACAGGCTAGCGGACTGCGTGAGCTGGTGCACCAGCAGACGGCCACACGGGACGTGCATGTGGCCTCAAGCCAGTATCTGAGCACCTACGTGCTGATCGACGCCATTCAGCGGTTTCATCAAGCGGAGCCGCACATCCGCGTATGGCTGAGTGTTCGCACCGAACGGGATATCGAAGCGGCCCTGATAAGCAACCCAGAACTCGCCTTCGGCTTTGCAGCCCCCTATGAGCCCTCCATCGACTTGGTTTATAAGCACCTCTTCTCGATGACCTGGAGCCTGATTACGCCGCGGCGGCATGCGCTTTTGAGGAAGCAACGTGTATCTTTAAGCGATCTCCACGAATATCCGTTGATCCTGTTTGAACGCGGATCCACTGGCCGCCAGCACGTGCTAGAAGCATTTTTACGTCAGGGGGTTACACCGCGCATCGAGATGGAGTCGACGACAACTGATCTGATCGTACGCATGGTGGCGGCCGGCCTGGGAGTGGCAATCATCCCGCTGTTGCCCAGCGGCGTGGTAACTCGCGACCAGAAAGTCGTCGTGCGGGAGCTCGTAGACGAGATTCGGCCGATCGATTCCGGCACGCTCACTCGGCGGAATGAGCCACTAACCCAGGCAGCTCAGTCATTCCTGCGGTTCGTACAGCGCGAAGCGGTGGTGATAAACGGGGATTAAGAGCGGTCCGAAAATCTGCTAGCGAATTAAACCGTTCCTGTCGCAAAATCGGTTCTCGGATGGGCTCTTAGTCGGGATGCTGGCTGTTTCGCCGGGGCCGACGTCCCAGGCTTCGGCAAAATAGGCCGTCGTGGGTTCGGTCTCGCTGGTACTTGACGTGTATCCATTTTAATGGATATTATGTCCACCATGAAAGAACAGGTGTCGGACATCGGCCATCAGATCGCGGAGCGCGTGCGGGAGCTGCGCGCGGCGCGAGTTCTTTCGCTCGACGCGCTTGCCGCAAAAAGCGGAGTCAGTCGTTCTATGATCTCGCTTATCGAACGTGGTGAGAGCAGCCCGACGGCGGTCGTGCTGGAGAAACTGGCCGCGGCCTTGGGCGTACCTCTCGCGTCCCTCTTCGATATACCCCGCAGCGAGCCGACGCCGAGCGGCCCAATCGCACGGCGCGCGGATCAGCCACAATGGCACGACCCAGCGTCAGGTTATCTCCGACGCAACGTCTCGCCGTCCCACGTACCGCAGCCGATGCAAATCGTGGAGGTTTGTTTCCCGCCGCGCGAGCGCGTTACGTTTGAGACTCCCCTGCGCGAGCTGCGCGTCTATCAGCAAATCTGGGTGCTCGAAGGAACGATCGAGATCACCATCGGCCAAGAGTGCCACCGGTTGTGCGAGGGGGACTGTCTGGCCATGGAGTTGAATGGCTGCATCATCTTCCATAACCCCACGCGAAAGCCGGCTCGCTATGTCGTTGTGGTCGCCGGCGAAGCCATCGGGAGAACGCGACGATGAAGATCATCGACTGCGATACGTCCTACGGCGAGCCGATTCTGGCCATCCTGAACGACGCGATCATGAATTCCACAGCTCTCTACGATTACCAACCTCGGACGTCAGAAACGATGCGTGCCTGGTTTGAAGTCAAGCAACGAGGCAATTTTCCGGTGATCGGCGCCGTCTCTGATGAGGGCGAGTTGATGGGGTTCGCCAGTTATGGCGGTTTTCGGCCCTGGCCGGCCTACAAGTACACGGTCGAGCATTCGCTCTATGTGGCCGAGGCGTGGCGGCGGCGGGGCGTGGGATCGGTGCTGCTGCGCAGCATCATCGACAGGGCGGTCTCTCAGAACTACCACGTCCTCATCGGCGGAGTCGATGCCTCCAATGCGGCCAGCATCGCGCTGCACGAGCGATTTGGATTTGAGCGCGTGGCGACGCTGCGCCAGGTCGGTTTTAAGTTCGGCCGCTGGTTGGATCTCTGTTTCTATGAACGAACGTTGCCGACACCGGCCACACCTGTGGATGGCTAACTTGAGGGTCGCGGAATGGTCGACTGCATGGCAATTCAGCGGGGGACGGTCGATTGCGCCGCCGATCCACGCAGGTTCATTGGCTATCTTGGCACCCTAGGCGGCCTGGAAACGATTCAACAAATAAAGGAGTGGATCTTTGATCTGCTCGATGTCCGCGACGGCGACTGCCTGCTGGACGTCGGCTGCGGGACGGGCGATGACGTGCGGTGCCTGGCGCGGCGGGTTGGAGCGACGGGACGTGTCGTGGGAGTTGACGCCACCCAGAGCATGGTGGCCGAGGCCCAAATCCGCTCGCAACATGAGAAGCTCCCAGTCGAGTTTGTATGTCGAGGATGCCGAGCGGCTCAAACTGACAATCGACACATTCGAGGGTTGCCGCGCTGGGAAACGCTCATCGTCGATGCCTCCAACCGCGAGATCACGCGGAAGCTCTTGAACTTCCATTGTGACCGTACTGGCGGCCGGTGGATCGGCGGGCAGTTGCACCGGCTTTTTGACGAAGCAGGTCTGACGGAGATCGCGGTGGTTGCCGACACTGGTCTTTGGCGATTACGGCCAAGCGGATTTCGTCTTCCAATTCCGGGAGACGGCCGAGCAGGCAAGCGCCTTGGGAGTCGTCTCGTCATCAGACGCTAACGAGTGGCTCAAGGAGCTTGAACGAGTGCAGAAGCGAGGAATCTTCTTTGCCGCCCTCCCGGTTTTTGTGTCAGCGGGCGCAAGTGATCGGATCGCGAGGCCAGCGACCACATGCCGCAACGCTCGACGGAGGATGAGGAATGCTGTTTATGGTGATCGAGACGTTCCGAAATGGGAAAGCGGAAGCCGTGTATCGCCGCTTTCATGAGCAGGGCCGGATGCAGCCCGATAGACTGAAATACCTGGATAGCTGGATCGACGTGAACCTTGAGCGTTGTTTTCAGCTAATGGAATGCGATGATGTCCGGCTACTCCAGCAATGGGTCGCCCGTTGGCACGATCTCATGGAGTTCGAGATTGTCCCCGTCACGACCTCCCTGGACACGAAAGAGCTGTTGAAGCCGGCGTCTTGAGGTTGGCTCTGATGAGCCGAAACGTCGTGAGGCCAGATGCAATAAAGTCGACCTGTTGCGAGGTCATAGAATACAGTGGGTTCCAGTGGTCTCGAATGCTCGTCCGCACGCAATGAGCCGTACCGGCGGTCATCACGTTTATGGAAACTCGGATGGTCAAGTTTGGCTTGACTTTGCTTCGACAATTCGCTGTCGCGGGGTTGGCTGCCACACTGCCCCTCTACGTGGCGCCGGCTCGATTACCTGCGCAACAACCAATTGTGCCTCGTTATCGACTCAGGCTCGGCCAAGAGCTCATCTATCGAGTCACAGCCACCAAAGATTTTCGCGATCCGGACAACGCAAGCCCGCGTGAGCAGCATGAATGGCATGTCACTGTTGCTCGCGAAAACCACGACGGCTCATGGCGGCTCTTCATTCGAACAGGGCAACTGTTTCTCAACTCCGATGGCAGCGAGCGACTTAAGCGTGACTCCTTTGATTACTGCGATATCCAGCCCGATGGCTCATATTCGCTCGATGAACGGACGGCGACCTTCAAGATGCTGCTACCTTATGAACTGTTCTGCCGGTTGCCCGCCACCCCGGCCAAGCTTCGCGGCAGGTGGAGCTATGAACCTCCGGTGCTCGGCACAGGGTTCACGTATCATGTAGTAAAATCGGACGGCCCGCGCTTGCAGATTGCCGCAACGCAGAAAGATGAATATTCCGAAGGCCGCTATGAGTTTGTGCGATCGTACGAGTTCGACCAGGATCGAGCCTTGGTGACATCGATCGTGCTGGAATCCAAAGACCTGGCGTCCGGCCAGCCGCACAGTCGGCGAACGATTTCTCTGATCTCCGATACGCAGAGAGACGCCGTGTGGACCGCCCGCTTTTATCAAGAGAGCCAACGATACCTCGATGCCAATGGCAAGTGGATGGCGCTCTGCTACCAAGGGATTCGGGCACGGAATGAGGAAGATTGCCGAGAAGCGAGGGCCGAGGCCCGAGCGGTACTAGTCGCGGGCCGCGAGCAGGCACAAATGGACTATTTCCGGAACCTTTTTGAGACTAACCTTCAGACCCACGATAAGGAGGAAGCGGGGCACCTTGCGGTGGTGCGAGACCGCGAACGGTTTTTCGCAGTGGCACCCAACCTTTCGGCTTCCTGGGAGGCGAAGGCATTCGATGGCAGCACGTTTCGGCTAGCCGATCACCGCGGCGAGGTAGTGGTTCTTTATTTCTGGTCCACGGGTTGCGCGTATTGCATGTTGGCGGCGCCCCAGATTTCAAGCCTTGCCGCTGAATACAAGGATCGCAAAGTTTCAGTCGTCGGAATGTTTGTCCGCAATGGATCGGAGGAGGGTATTCCGAGGCATGCCACGACCGTGGGATATCGCGGCTTTCCGCACGTCGAGGCCAAAGAGATCTATGACCTGTACCAGCTTCAAAAATACGGGCTTTACATACCAACGACGCTGGTGCTTGATCGAGAGGGGAAGATTTGCGAGGGGCAGGGTGGTTACTCTGCCGATTTGGGAGAATGGGTGCGCAGCGTCGTCGACAATCGTCTTGGCGGCACTGAGGCGCGAGATGACTGACCTACGCTCCTCCGTTTGCCTTGATCATTGTGGCAGGTCGTGTTGATGGCGGATGCCAATGCCGAGTTCGTTTGGCTTTCGCGGTACCGGGTCGTATTGTCATAACCCCATCACAAGAGCGAGATTTCTGGTTATGGGTTCCAAACTCGACATAGCGCAGACGGCGCCAGAACCGGTCAATTTGCAGGAAAAATTCGGTCGGTTCTCCGATTACTGGAGCCCCAAGATCGTCGGCGAGCTGAATGGCCAGCAGGTAAAGCTGGTGAAGCTTCGCGGCGATTTCATCTGGCATCGGCATGACAATGAAGACGAGTTGTTCCTGATCGTGAAGGGGCGCCTTCGGATGGAATTCCGTGAGCGCCACGTATGGCTGAACGAAGGGGAATTCCTGATCGTGCCGCGCGGCGTCGAGCATCGGCCGACGGCCGAAGAGGAAGTGCACGTTATGTTGTTTGAGCCGGCCTCGACGTTGAACACGGGCGACGTTCAGAGCGAACGGACAATTGCGGACCTGGAACAAATCTAATTGACCCACCGACTGACTGGCCGGCGATGAGCCGGCGCGCGACTTACATCGCGACACCGGCTCGCAGGTCGCCTGGCCGGAATGTGGCCGTACGGCCGCTCAACCGAGATCGTATTCGTTCCAGGCGGCAAGATGTTCCTCGTCGAGCAGGTGTCCGTTGCTTCCCACGCCGAGGATCTCGATCTCACCGCTCGGCGGCACGAGCATCGTCACTCCGCTGCCCGTCGCGAACTTCACGCTGGCCGTGACGGTCAGGGCCGCCCAACCGCCGACGTATTGCACCTCTCCGATGTTGCCAGCCGTGTTGACGCCGACGATCGTGATGATGTAATTGCTCGAATAATTCACCCCGAGCGGGGTGCCCACCGCTAGGCTCGCGCCCGCGGCTGGTATGATTCCGGCGGCCCAGCCAGCCGGATAGTACCAATCGATCTGCCCCACATTGCCACTGCGGTTCACGGCGAAGATGTTAATCTGCCCGTTGGCCTGGGTGACTGCCAAGGGAACGCCCGGGGCCGCGCCCGGAGAGGGCAGTTGTGCCGCCGACGCGTTGATCTCTCCACCGCCCCAGCCAGAACCCGGCACGTACTGCCATTGGGCGATATTCGCATCGGGCAACTCGGCGTAGAAGTCGAGGATGCCGCTCGGTCCGTCGAACCAGCCGCTCAGCGGCGTATGGGCGGTCAACTGCATACTTCGCAGGATCCCGCCACCGTAGGTGTACCACTCGTTCGTGCTCGAGAGGTACTGGAACTGGTGGATGTAGCCGTCCGCGCCGACCGCGAATAGATTGAAGACGCCCTGCTGTGCCTGCCCGATGAACGTTTCGCCCGATGCGAGGCCGACTGGCGTGCCGAACGTCCCCACGTTGGTCGTCACGCCGTTCTTCACCTGATCCCAGACGATCTGGCCGAAGGTGTTGACGGCGAAGAGATTGATCGACGACCCATCGTTGTACAGCGTTATGCTCGCCCCCGGCTGCAAGGGCGTGCTTGAGTCGATGATAAGTTGCCCGCTTTGGGTGTGCGTGGAATCGTTGAACTGATCTTCTCGCAGGTGCCCGTCGCTACCAACCGTGAAGAGGTCTTGCAGACTCGGGTTCGCTATGTCGGTCGTCTCGGCGACCTGCGCGCCATTCGAGAATGCCGCGGCGGATGGCGACATCGTGGCCTTGAGCGCCGGAACAATCGAGGTCGCCTTAGGCGTGCCGCGGCCGGTGACTTCGTCGTAACCCGGCAGGGCACTGTAGTGCCCGTTGTTACCGGTCGTGATGTCGTTGAAGTTGCTCTGGGCCTCGTTGTACAGGTCGGGCAGGGTCTCGCTTCGCCCGTTCATGGGCCCGAGCCCGGCGGCTGCCCGCGCTTGATCGGTGATGGCCGTCAGCGCCGCCCAGCCGAGCGTGGAGAAGCTGGTGCCCCCCTGCTGCGTCCAGTAGTTGACCGATGGTCCGAGCGCCTCGGCGTCGGCGGTATCTCGCATCCAGACGCCGGTGACGGTTCCGGCGATGTTTTCGACCGAGGCGAAAGCAACATCTGGGGTAGCACGGGCACTACCGCCGACGAGGCTGTTCTGATAGGCCGGTTTGGCTTCGTAACCGCTCGGTCCGCCGCCGGTGTTACCCCAGGTTGTTTCCGACTGATAGTCGCCGCTGGTGTCAATTGAGAGGGTCGTACCGCCGACCGCTACTACGTTGGGGGATGTCGCAGGGTACGAAGCCTGGCTGGTGTCGCCGGTGGCGGCGACAAAGACAATTCCGGTATGGCCCGTGGGCGTGAGGAACGTGCTATCCCAATTCGTTTCGCCATTGAATTCACCGGACACACCAAAACTCATCGACACGACCGACACGCCCGGCTGCGCTTCCGCCCACTGGATAGCCTTGAGCTCGTCGCCGGCGATTTGATTGCCGAATTGATCTTGAAAGGAAAAGATGTTGGTCTGCGCCTGCACCAAGAGAATGTTGGCAGCGGGAGCGAGCGCGTGTGCCCATTCGACGTCGAGAGCCGTCTCGGCCACGGAAACCGTTTCCGATTGTCCACCGATGACCACTTGCTGTCCTGCGACGGGATAGTTTTGGAAATTCTGACTGCCATCTTCGGCCACAATGCTGAAGCTGGGCGGTGCCGGCAGGCCGAAATAGGAATCGAAGTTCTGTAAGTCGCTGGCAATCGTGGTGTCGTTCCAGGGGTCAATGATCGCGATCGTCTGGCCGCTGCCGTTGCCCGAGAGGTTATCG
Organism: Pirellulales bacterium; assembly: GCA_035547915.1. GTDB lineage: Bacteria > Planctomycetota > Planctomycetia > Pirellulales > JAICIG01 > DASSFG01. Next base: position 18,914 of record DASZTS010000039.1, read on the forward strand.
AACCCGTAGGCATGCTTGATCTGGCTCGGCGTCGCTCCCACACCGTTTTGTGGGCTGTTGTACCAGGTATCGGGCGACGTCAACACATAGCCGCCGGGTTGGGACAAGGTTGGCGAAACGGACAGGAGCGTCCGGCCCTCTAGCGCCTCGACGACCAGCCGTCGCTGTCGCGCAGGATTCACGCGGCTATTTCGGTTGCGGCTTCGGGGCTCGTAATGAGAATGATAGAATCGCCGCAGCATGTAAACCTCCTGGGGTGCGAAAGAGAAAAAGAAGCCAAGAAATGCGGAGGAGCACTGGAAAGGTGGGGGTAGCCTAGGATTAGAGGGCCACGCCCAGACGGGGCAATCCGTCGTAAGGATCCTGTCCATCCTACCGCTCCGTCAAAACGGCACCATGCGCGCAAGCTGAGCACCGCCAACACGCTTCATGGTGCTCTCCCGTAGAGCTGCGCCGTCCAAAGGGCTGTTTCTACACCGGCCCGTCGGCGCGAATGAACGAAAACGGCTGCGAATGTACCAGTGAATTCTATATTGTCAAGTATCTTCCCCTAAGAGATGAGTCCGACACAACTTATGTATAGCGCAACAGGGATGGAGCGAGAGGCCCCTTTTTGCGGACCGGACTATCCCATAAACGTTCGATTATATAGGGAGCAGCTACCCATCCACCCGAGAGGATTAGATCCCGACGCAGTATATGGCATGCATCAGACTTTAAAGTACGGCTAACTAAACTCGGCAGCCGGCGTGCCGTGGGAAACAAGTCGGTCCTGACACGGCTCCCCTTTGTCCGACCTACCGGCTGCGCAGATGTTGCGATGCCTCGCAATCGACCGGCCCCCACGCGGCTTGCATCCGTAATCGTATTTGTTGCAACACAGAGTGGACGGTGAAATGGGTGAAAACGAAATCGGTAAAGACATCCAGCGACTGGAGCAACGCATTGCTACCCTTGAGCGTTCGGCAGTCGCGTAGCGAGGCAGTCAGCAGTCCCGTCGGCCTGCCGCGGGGCTGGGGCAGCGCGCAGGCAAGTGGGGTCCCATGGGAATTAACCGGCCGGGGAATGCGATCAATGTCCTCGGCCGCGCTGCTCGCCGTCCCGGATTTGGCATGGCCTCTATTATGCGATCTCTTTTCAATCATTGTTCTGTCACTCTTTGATCAACGTTTTCCGGGTATCGTAAGGCCACGGCGTCGCCGCTTGAAATCGATGCCGAACGGCCGCAAGATAACGGGGACCAATGAGGTGCAGGCTTGGAAAGTGGTAAATTCAAGTCGCTTCTGCGCCTCGTGCGTCTAACACCTGGCAAACTAACCGGAAAGGAGACAAGCACCGTAGAACGACGGAAAACGGCAAATTGTCGGATCGGATTCGCCTTTCGCACCTCTCTCTAACGGAGATCCGAAATCCCATGAACAAGAGACATCTTGTTTTTCCTGTTCAACCGCGACTACCCCGTCTTGCGGCGATGGAGCGATTGGACGAGCGGCTGCTTCTGGCCGCCAACCCGGTGACGCTGTTTCATGACGACTTTTCCGGCGCTGCGCTCGACGCAACGGCGTGGTTGACGCCTACTGGTCCGGCCTCGTTTTATGGCCGCACGCAAATTCGCGCCGCAGAGGTGCCCGTGCCGGTGGTAGGCAGCCTAGCCAGACTGCAACTCGACACTTACAACCCCACCGCACGCACGCCAGGCGATTCATTTTATGGATCGGAAATCGTCAGCAATCAGACGTTCGCGCCGACGGCGGACACGGAAGTAGTGATTGAAGCGCGCGTCCGTGCGGAAGCGCCGTTTCCCAAAGGGTTGGTCGACGCCTTCTTTTTGTACAGCCTCGATCCAGGCGGCGCGTCGCGAGATGAGATTGATTTCGAACTGCTAGGGAACGACGCGATCAACCAACAGGTGCTCACGAATTCCTACGACCACGACGATTTCAACCAGCCGGGCGACAACATGTTGGTCAACATGGCTGGTTTGGACCCGACCGGTTTCAACACATTTCGCATCGACTGGTCGTTGAACCATATTGAGTGGTTCATTAATGATCATCTTTTGCGGGAGAAAGATGGCAACTTGCCGACCTCGCCCATGCAGCTCCATTTCAATACGTGGGCGCCCGACCCGAGTTTTAGCGCGGCCTATAGCTCGACGTTACGGCCGGCCAGCAGCCCGTCTGGCAACCAAGAATTCACCTACGACCTCGATAATGTCACTGTTCGCGCAATTCGCGACGTCGACTACCACGATGTCGTGCAGAACCTATATCAAGCGGTTCTCGGTCGGTCGCCGGACGCCGCCGGGGCCGAGTATTGGTTCGGGCAGCTTACCAGCGGCGTGGCGAGCGTCGGCCAGATGGCTTCCGGATTTTTCGAAAGCGATGAGCGGCTCAATCCCCTGATCCGCCAGATGTATCGCGACTATCTATTTCGCGAGCCGGACGAGGCGGGCTTGGCCTACTGGCGCGACCAAGTGTGGAAACGTGATGGTGGATCCGACAATGTGATCGCGGGCATCGTCAGCTCGGACGAGTTCTTCCGCGCGACCGGCGGCAACAACCGCGATTGGGTCGCGGCGGTATACCAGCGGCAATTAGGCCGAACAGCCGATCCCGCCGGTCTAGACTTTTGGACTGCGCGGCTCGACGACGGGAGTCTCAGCCGCGAGCAGGCCGTATTGGGGTTCGTCCGCAGCCCCGAGAATTTCAACGATCTGGTCCACCAATGGTTCCAGCAATACCTGCGACGTGACGCGACTGCGGACGACACCGCGTTCTTTGTCGGCCTACTGCAGGCTGGCGCCTCACAGCGCGACGTGCAAATCACCATCCTCGACAGCGATGAATTCGCCCGGCTTCGGCCGACGGCCATTGTCGTTTAGGGAGCTGCCCACGCGACCACGGTTCCGCCTCACGGGCGGCCGCCAAGCGAAGAGCATTGGCGGGCCGGCTAAGAGCCTATCCGAATACTGAACATATAGGCACTGGCACGCCACATGCAAATTGAGGGTCGCGTTTCCTCAAAATGCATGGAGGTGTGACCAATGAACGAAAGGCCCACGTCAAAGTTTCACCAGGTTTCCGATGATCTCTGGGAGCGAATCGAGCTGCTCCTTCCCGTTTACAACCGCAGCCCCAAAGGCGGCCGCCCGCGGCTGCCCATGCGGAATGTGGTGAACGGCATCTTGTATGTTTTACAAGTCGGTTGCCAGTGGAAGGCGATGCCATCCAGTTCGGATCGAGCACTGCGATCCATGACTATTTCCAAGAGTGGGTCGAGTTGGGCGTGTTTGAGGAGCTATGGCGTCTGGCCCTGACCGAATACGACGATCTGAAAGGGATCGACTGGAAATGGCAGAGCATGGACGGGGCGATGACCAAGTCGCCGCTGGGTGGGGAAAAAAACCGGGAAAAACCCGACCGATCGTGGCAAGCTGGGAGTCAAACGCTCGATGCTCATCGATGGTCGTGGCGTGCCGTTGGCCGTCGCTGTCGAAGGCGCCAATGTGCCTGACCAGAAGCTGGTCGCCGAAACGCTGGATGCCATCCCCGTCCCGCGGCCCAAGCCCGCACCCTACAAACCCCAGCATCTCTGCCTCGACAAAGGTTATGCTGGCGAACCCGTCGACCGTGCGGTTCGCCAGCGGGGCTATACGCCTCATGTGCCGCGCAAGGCCAATGAGACTCCCAAACCGAAGCATCGGGTTGGAAAGGCCCGTCGCTGGAAAGTCGAACGCACGCATTCTTGGCTCAACCGCGCCAGGCGGCTGCTCACTCGCTGGGAAAAGAAAGCCACCAACTACATAGCCTTCTTTACATCTTCAGTTTGCAATCATCACCCTGCACCGCAGAAGTAATCGGATAGGCTCTAAAGCTGCTTGCGTCAGCGAAGCAGTGAACATCTCGTCGTCCTCTGCGGGGGGCACAGGGCAGCGCGCAGGCTAGCCTAGCTGGGGCCCCGTGAGGATTAACCGTACTACCAGATTTGATGTAGCCCTCTTGCGTTCGGCGAGGGACATCGGTCAGATAATAGCCGCATGGGTTCTTCGTAGCTGCCCTTTACCTGCCCGCTCCCATTCGAACCTTGCGGGAGCTGAACGCAAGATTTCACTTGCATCAGTGACGAAGTCCCGCCACCACCGGCCTGCCGACGGAAACGATGACTCACGGTTTTTGCCGTAGCTCCTTTCACAGCTCAAGCAAGCTGCGGGAACTTAAGAGGAACCGACAAAACCGGATCGCGCTCCACAAAATCGGCGTTTCACGGCCGATTTTTCGCCCACGGCTCTCCCGCTTCCCCGGTTTTGTCAGCCGCCCTAAGATTCGAACCTAACCGCGAAGCGTTGAGGGAACATTGGCTAGATGTTGTATAGATCAAGGTTCTCGGGAATCGGGTTGTGAGAGAGTTGCTTGGTAAGATGGGACTGCAGAACCCCAAGAGCGAGGAGTGGGCGATGGCCAAGCAGTGTGATGTGGAGTTGAAAGACCGTCGGGAGGCGGTGTTGAGCCTGTTGCGGCGAGAGGAGTCGGCGGCGGTGATTGCACGGCGGTTGGGTGTGTCGGAGCCGACGCTGTACCGTTGGCGTGATGAGTTCCTGGCCGCGGGTGAGGCGGCGCTGGCGGGCGGCAATGGTAAGAGGGGTACCGATCCACTTCGTCGCCGGATTGCCGAACTGGAAGGCGAGATCGAGAAGCGAGACCAGGTGATCGGCGAGTACACCGTCGCCAATCGGATTTTAAAAAAACTTTCGGGCCCATCGCACTGAGCCTGGAGAATCGCGAGATGATCGTCAGCGAGCTTGAAGCGCCCATGAGCCTGGGAGGCATCTTGCGTCCGCGTCAAACGAACGTGCTGCGCTTGATCGGCGTGGCGCCGTCGAGTTGGTATCGTAAGCCGTCGCCGAATCAAGCCAGGCGCCGTGGTCCGCCGCGAAAGGCGATTCCCGAAGAAGTGGTGCGAGCCGTGGTGGACATGGCCACGGCCAATCCTTGGTACGGCTACAAGCGGATTGCTGTGATGTGCCGCCGAGCTGGCCAGCCCGTGAAGGATCGGCAGGCCTTCGCCGTGATGAAGGATCACGGACTGCTGCACAAGCCGAAGCCGCGTCAGGTCGAAGCGTACCAAGCGGCCAAATTGTTCGAGTTATTGCCACAGAGACCGAACGATTTGTGGCAGATGGACGTGACCTACGTACATATCCCGGGTCATGGCTGGTGGTACGCGGTGACGGTCATCGACTATTACAGCCGTTACCTATTGGCATGTCATCTGACGTCCAGCTATAGCGCGTTGGAGGCGACCCACGCGCTGAAGGTGGCGCGGACGGAGGCGGAGCGTCTCTGCGGCCCCCTGACCAAGCGGCCGTTCCTGGTGACGGACAATGGATCGAGCTTCATCGCCAGGCGATTCGTGGCGTTCGCCCGTGATCAATACAGCCATGTGCGGATCCAATATCGCACGCCGCAGCAGTTGGGCTTGCTGGAACGCTTGCACCAGACACTCAAGAGCGAGGAGGTCTACTGGCGTCTGTACGACGATCCGCAGCACTGCCGAGTGTGCCTGGCAGAGTTCCGCGTTCGTTACAACGAGCGACGGCCACACTGGGCGCTGATTCCCGAGGAGGGCGGCGATCCGCTGGTGCGGGCCGAGGTGTATCCGCAGCAACGCAGGATTCAACTGCCACGCTGGCAAACGTGGGCTCGGGCGGCGCAACAGAAATTGGAGGAGATGTTCGTGGCGTGAAGCGGGACATCGTGTCGGGCCTTTCGCCGTCATCGTGCCGGCGACCGGGGAAGACGAGGCCCCTCTCCCCCTGGACCCCCTCTACCCTCTTCACTGTTGCCTGAATAAAAACAACGTAGCAAGCCTCTCACAAAAACAGTCCCCTCGATTCCACTTGAACTGCGAGCCAAGACAATGTTGCTAACGCATTGCTCTGCCTCCGGATACGTGGAACTCACCCTGCAATTACATTGAACCAACATGGGGCTCGCCGGGGCGATATCTTCCCCTGTGCCGCCCGCAAAAGTTCCGACAGCCAATCGCCGGATTTGAATTCGAGCGAGTCTGCGATTCCCTCACTCGTCTCGGCCTGCGGCGACGTTTCTGGCACCAATCAGCCCGACTGCTGCATTGTAGCAGGTGTGGCCGTCGCATGGCCAACGACTCAGTAATCAACCACGCCCATAGGGCGTGGTTGATTACTGATGCTTTCTGCCCCTGCGCCAAAAGTGCAAAACCGAGATCAGTGCCTAGCGTGGTGCCTGGTTTTTGGGCGGACGTCCGAGGACGGGCCCGAAATGATCCGGCTTCACGATCTTCAGCGCAACCAGCGCATGCGGAATGAAGGTAAGCATAGCCAGAAAGGTAAACGTGATTGCATAGGCAGCGACCCTAAATCGATTTTTCGGGTCTCTCTTCCAAAGCACTGCACAATAGGCCAATAAGAACAGGCTAGTGTAGCCCATCCAAAGCGGGAGCATCGGTTTGGTCTCTCGATGGTATCACCAATCAGCTGGCAATCTGCTTCATGAACCGTCGGGCATTGTCGGCAGAGCGCCTCCCGACAATGAAGCCTGAAATCCACGTGCTTTCCTGGTTGACGCTCCGTACCACAAGAATTCGTCGCCAATGTCGTGACGTAGGGCGCGCTCTTCCAAAGTCAGTCGGGCTTCCTTCGTCGCTACGAACGTCCACATTCCATCAACCTCGACGTGCCCCAAGTGGGGGACCGTATAGACCGATGCGCCGGGAATTCGTCGAGCTCGCACGGGGCAGCGCATTGCCGATTCCGGCACTCTCACTGATGTCGGTGACATCTGGCCACGAGTTGCAAGTTACGGATTTAGGGCGTTTCTGGCGTCAACGGCACGGTTGCCACATTGTAGCGGAGTGGCAGTTCCAGGGCCAATGCCATCACAGCTAGCGGCGAGGCCTTAGGTACCCTTGCGTCACGCCCTCTGGCGCCGTTTAATGACTTTATGGACCCATCTCGTGAAGCGATTGCTCGGGATTTACCCGGCGGACTCGATCTCGATCGACGACGCAATTACTTTCAGCTTGCGGCTGGGGCGCTGGCCGCTGCTTGCGGCGCAGTAATTGGCTTCTGTACCGCCGATAAGTGGAGCGGCCTTGCCGCAACTCTTGGTGCTTTTCTCGGTTTTGTTGCGGGAATCTTTTTGGCCGGTTTTGTCCTTATGTTTCAGCCCGCCTCTAAGATTAGCGTCGAGGCGGCGATAACCAAGCATAGAAACTTAAAGCAACGGTCGCGGCATTGGATCGGGGCTTGGGTTCTTATTGTTGCTTCCGGCGGTCTGGTAATCCCCTGGTTCGGCAACGACGATCGGCCTTGGGCCTTTGTTCTTTGTGTTGTGTGGTTATGCACCGTCACCGGCCTTGGCGCGTTCCTTAAAGCAAGGAACGCAGCACTGAACAAGTTCGGAAAAGAGATCGAAGGCCGGCAGCCCGAGCAGCATGTTTAGGGCCGACGATCCGACCCCAAGGCATTTTTGGGCAACCCCCTATTCCGTGACACCCGCCAAGAATTTCATCGACATCCCAAATTAGGACACGGACCACGCAGACATCACGAAGCACCGCAGTGCCGCTACGCCCGCAAAAAAAGGGATCATGATCCGACAACGAACGCGGCTGCACGCCGCTGAAACCCTACAAAAAACCCATACAGACAATTCCCACCGAGCTAGTCGGCAATATTGTCGACCCGCCGTGGAGGCACTGGGTAGGCGAGCCGGGGGCCCCACGGGGGATTAACCCAATCAGGATCGGCAGAATCGCGTGCCACGACATGAGCCCGCCGACCAAGAATGTCAAAGAGAACAGCAAATGTGCCGGGTTGCCGAACGACGCACACGACTCAAAGTCTGCCGACAACTTCGACCGACGGCATTTCCTCTTATCTGCCGCCTTCGCGCTTAGCCCAACTGGGCAGTGCTTTAGAAGAGAGACTTGCGACTTCGATAGCACTTCCTGGTATTTCCGCCTCGTGTGCGTCCACCATCACGCCTCAATCATTCCGCCAGGCCAAGAAAGACTCCGTCGCACACGCCCGAGGCATCGCACCCAGAAAACCGCGGTCGATCTTTACGAATTGATCCGATCCGGCTCGGGATTGACGTCGAAAGCCGCGGCCCGCTGACGCTCCGTCACCCCGATCGATCTCGCGTACGGACGCGCACCGCGGATGTCAATGCGCGTGGCGTTTCTGCCTGCCACTATTCTCACGTCGGTCGCTCCTATTCTGGAAACCAAAATTCCGGCGGGTATACTCCGGGCGGCGCGACCTGTGCTCCTCCCCAAGGCCCCGATGGACACTGTTGCTCATACTGGCAACACGACTGGTTCCACGACACGTTGCCTGGCTGATTTACAATTATGTATTCACTAAACCATAACAGAAACGCCTCGATCGCCGAATACGCTACTGTCGCGCCGGCCACATCCGCTTGCACAAAGTCTAGTATGCAATCCACGGCTGTAATACTGCCGATACCAAACGCACTTACTTGATTCCCAACGCTGCCAAGACAGTATGTCTGCGCTGTCGTAAGAACACCGCATGCGCAATCGAACGGAGCGGTCGCCGTACTTACCTCCGGCAAGCCGGCGTTCCACGGCATAGCATCTATAAATTGAATCCAACCGCAAATACATTGCAACAGTAACTTGTAGCAGGGATCCCAGTTATTTAAATATGAACATAGATTGAATGGCTGATTCTGACAACCCGACGGGCAACCGTTGACGCATCCAGCGTACCAAAGCCATTGCCATCCCGACGGATATTGAGACGCGCATTCATCTTCGCAGTCATAAATGCACGATTCGATCGGCCCAAAACCCGTTGCGCTAGCCCCGGACGGATCAGTTCGAGCCGTGGGGGTATTGTCGACATAGCAATACGCATTCATGTCGCCATGAAAAAACAGCGGATCTCGAGACAACCAGCGACCCTGCGATGCCGACAGCCATCGGTTTCGAACATACATATTCTGCACAGCCGACACGTAATAGTACCCAGTCCTCCCTAAATACCGAAACGGATTTGCCGTCGTACCGCTTTGCAACTGCTCACCGAACGAATTGTAGACATACGTATCCGTAACGCCCTGACCGCCGTTAGTCACTCGGCCTACAGAACCGAGTGGGTCGAACAGCAAATAGTATCCCGCGCCCGATCGCCATTGGCTAATCGTATCTCCGTACGACACACTAGACTGTGTGTACACCACCTGGGCGACATTCGCCTGATCGGTCTCCTCAACTAGCTTTACGCCATCCCAAATCAACTTGCTAACGCCCGACGAGTCTTGTCGCTCAACGCATAGACCGTCACCATTATATGCAAATGTACTCACCACCACGCCCGGTGCCACGACTGCCAACAAACGATTTTCATAGTCCCACGTGTTGGTGGTCGCGCCACCTGCAACTGCAATCTGCACCCGCTGGTTGCCGCTTGCGTCGAAGCTAAAAGTGCTTGTGCCAGTATTGTCAATGTACTGTCGCAGTTGGTTGGCGGCGTCGTAGACGTACGTCGCCCGCACGCTGTTAGCCAGTTTGCAACGGCGGTTGCCGCCAGGATCATAGACAAACGTCGTGTCATAGGAGTACGCGCCATTGCGTTGCTCGCGCGTTAGCTGGTAGGCGGCATCGTACGACCAAGTCAGAATCGTACCGTCTTGCTCTACGCGCCTGACGCGCTGGCCTGCGCCATCCCACGTGTCTATGTAGCTCGTAATTGTCGTTGTCGTTGAGTCGAGGTTGGCGACGCGGACCAGACGATCCGCGTCGTCGTACGCATAGCTAACGCGAACGAGGTTCGCAAGCCGCTGAACCATCACACGTGAGTTCACGTCATACTGCCATGTCGTGCGATCGTTCTGTGGATTCACGACTAGTGTCCCTAGATTTGTGGGGGAGTAGCCGTACGTAAACACTCCGCCAAACGGCTCGGTCATTGTCCGGCGTCGGCCCGCCGCATCGAAAGAGTAGGTGATTGTAAGATTCGCCGCATTAGTGACCGCCCGTGCGCGGTTTAACGAGTCGTAATGGGCAGTATAACGGCCTGTGGCGTCGGACAACGATGTCCGATTGGACACTGCGTCGTACGTTATGGTAACCCTCGACCCGTCGGGATATTGGCGGAGTGTCGGCCGGGAAAGGCTGTCCGACACGTACGTTGTGCGATTGCCGCGTGCGTCGATTCGAAGAACCCTTTCAGACGCGATATTGTAACTAAATGTCATTGCCCGTCCGAGTGGATCGACCTGAACTGTTTGCCGATCCAGCGCGTCCCAGACGAACGTATAGCGGTGCGCGTTCGCGTCAACCAGCGCGATGCGACGGCCGTCCGCGTCAAACACCTGAGTTACGCGTCTTGCGAGGCCGTTAATTGTCGCAACCGTTCGGCCGAGCGGGTCGAAGAGCGTTGTTGTACAATTCGCATTGCTGTCGATTACAGACGTTTGCCATCCGGCCGCGTTATACGCCATCGTTACCCTATAGCCTATCGGGTTTATAGTCGCGCGCATCCAGTTGGCCGCGTTATACAGAGTCGTCGTTATTTTACCGAGAGGGTTCTGTACGCTTACGCGTCGGGAAGCCGCATCGTATGAGAAAGTCGTTCGATGCCCAAGTTGGTCGAGCGTTGCGCGAGCGCGGTTCGCTGCGTCGAATATGGTTGTGACGATGAAACCGAGTTGGTTTGTGGTGCTGGTCAGCCGGGACGCGCCATCATACGAGAGTGTCTCACGGTTCGAAAGGGCGTCAACCCGCACGGCAATGCGGCCTGCAGGATCAAAGATCATTGTGCTTCGGCGGGATAAAGCATCGAGAACGAACGTATTGTGCGACGCGGCGTCGTAGCCAAACGTGGTTCGATTACCGCCGCGGTCTATTTTAGTACGAACCCGCGAAGCGGCGTCATAGAGTGTCGTGATGCGGCGCGCTAATGGATCGATAGTCACCATAGGGCGCCCGGCACCGTCGTATATCGTAGTGTAGCGATTCCCAAGCGAGTCGACGATTGCAACCGGGCGTGAAGCAGCGTCGTAGACCGTCGTGCTAATGAAGCCAAGGGCGGTAGTCGTCGATGTTGGCCGGGACGCCGGGTTGTAACCAAAGGTTATACGTTGACCAATGGCATTGATAGACGCCACGCGCCGGGACGCCGGATCGTAGATAGTCGTCGCACGGCTGCCGAGCACGTTGATGGTGACAATTGGTCGTGAGGCGGCGTCATACAATGTGGTGCGGCGGTGTCCTAGTTCGTCGACCGCCGCCTTAACACGAGACAGCGAATCAAATACTATTGTTGTGAGATTGCCGAGCTGGTTCGTTACGCCTACTCGACGTGATTGCGTATCGTATGAATAGGTCGCGCGGTTAGCTAGCTGGTCAATGGATGCTCGTAGTCGTCCGGCAATGTCGTAAATGCTCGTGAGTCGATAGCCTAATGGATTGATGACCGCGACCGGTCGTGACGCAGCGTCGTAGACGGTTGTCGTTCGGTTGCCGAGCTGATCGACACGCGCCGTAGTGCGCCCGGCAAGGTCGAAAACGACGGTAGAAATATAACCAAGCGGGTTCGTGACGGACACTTCATGTCCGGCGGCGTCGTAAGCTAGCGTGATCCGGTGATTTAAAGGGTCAACGGTAGCGCGCACGCGGTTTAATGAATCATAGACTACTGTGCTAACCAAGGACGTCGGTCTTTTGACGCTCACGAGGTTCGACGCAGCATCGTAGGCATATGTGGTACGATTCGACAGAGGGTCGATTGTAGCCCGGACGCGGCCGGCCACATCGTACAATGTGGTCATAATGTGTCCGAGCGCATCTTGGACCTGTGTGGGTCGGCCGGCGTAGTCAAATCCGTAAGTCGTTCGGAAGCCAAGTGGGTTTGCCGTCGCTGCCCTTCGATTCGAGGCGTCGTAAACGATTGTCGTGACATGGTTGAGCTGGTCTGTTTCTGTTACGCGATTGCTTCGCGAATCGTAGCCGTATGTTACGCGTCCACCGGCCGAATCGATGACAGTGCGCAGGCGTCCCACGCGATCGTACACGTTGGTCGTCACATAGCGAAGCGGTGTGGTGGTGGTTAAAAGTGCGCCGTCGCTGTCGTACGTGTAAGTCGTGCGGTTGGATAGCGGATCGATGGTAGCACGTAGCCGGTTTTGCGAGTCCCGCAGATACGTGGTGATCGCCCCCACCGGGTTTTGCGCGGTGACGATTTGCCCGGCCAAGCTGTAGCCGTAGGTTGTGCGGTTCGAGAGCGGATCGATCACCCCCCGCAAATTGCCTGAGCCGTCATAAAGCTGCGTGGTGCGCGCGCCGCGCGGGTCGACCAAATAACGGATTTGGCCCGAAGTGGTGTAGCCGTAGGTCGTCCGGTTGCCGAGGCTGTCGACGACGGCCGTGCGCTGGTTGGAGCTGTTCCAGACGTACGAGGTGCGGTTGCCGCGCTGGTCGATGGTGGCCCGCAATCGATTGCTCGTGTCGTAGAGGTAGGTGTAGCGGTTCGAGAAGGGGTCGATGACGGCATAGAGCTGGCTCGGGTTGCTCGTGTTCCACAGGTTGGTGGTGATGCCGCCCGTGGCATCCTGTGTTGAGCGCAGCTGGTTGTTTAGCCAGGCAAACGTCGTGCGGTGGCCGAGCGGGTCGATCACTCCGCGGATATTGCGCGGCACGTTGTGCAACAGTGTCGTTACGTGTCCGGCCGCGTCGGTGATGGCCGTGGTGCCCCAGTTGTTCCAGCCGTAGGTGATGACCGATCCTTGTGGCGTTTGTACGGTTCGGATCCAGCCGCGTGAATCGAAGCTGTAGCTGAAGCGGTTGCCGTCGGAGTCGACGCGCGCCCGCATCCGATGGTTGGTGTCGTAGAGGAACTGCTGCGTCGTGCGATCGGGGGCCATGCGTTGCGTCAGGTTTCCGCTGCCGTCGACGGTGAAAGTCGTAATGCGGCCAGCCGCGTCGATGGTGCGCGAAATCTGATTGCTGCCATTGTATACCAGCGAGGTGGAGGCGCCGGTGGGATCGAGAATCTTAGTGACGCGATTACCACCGTCGTAACTGAGGGTCCAGCGAGCGCCTGCTGTGTTGACGATGTTCGAGAGATAGCCGTTCGTCGACTTGTAGTTCAGCACCAACTGGTTGGGCTGGGTCTCGGTCCACGACCCATCTGAGTTCTTTACCAGCTTGTTGGGAATGCCTCCCGCCGGCGTCCAGGTGCCACTGCCGCTACTGGTGCTGTAATAGCTGCGCACGCCGCCGTCGCCCTTAGTGACGTTGGCAATGAAGCCCATTGAGCCAGTCGTTTGCGTGACACGTTGGTTGAATAATCCCGTCCAGCCGTAACCGAATTCGCTGGTGGTGGGAAAGATGGAGTTGTAAGTCAGATCAGGTGAGGGAGCGAAAGCTGCATTCTGGGCCTGCTCGAGCAAGACGATCAGGTTACCGTTGGCGAAATTGACCGTACTGCCGGCCGACCCGAGATTGCCTACCAAGCTCATCGGACTGTTGAGTAGATTCTGCCCCTTGCTGCTGTTCGCTGGGGCGGCGCCTTGCCCCCCACTGCAGCCACAACCGCAACTTCCACCGCAACCGCAGCTTCTGCCACTGCCGCTGCAATTTGGGTTCGTATTGTTCTCGTCGCACTTGAGCTCGTATGCATTCGGCGGACACTGCCATTTGTAATGGCACTGGTCGAGCGATAACAAAATCGGCGGGACCGACATTTCGCCGCAGCAGCAGTTGCAGCCACTAGCTGGGACAGAGCACTCGCTGGGCGGGCATGCCTTTTTGCAGCAGCGCAGCGTATCGCCCGGGAACGGGGGTACTACAACCACGCACGGGCAGCCACGGGTCATGCACGTCATGCAAGTCCCGTCAGCAAACGTGAACAGGTTCATTGCCGGTCCCACTGGCACCACCGTGATGGTGTTTGGAAAATTGCAGAACACGCCATTATGCGATTGTGTCATGATGAACGGTGCTGAGACGAAATCGCTGCCTGTCGTGAAATAGTAAGCTCCTTCTCCTGGTGAGAACACCATCGTGGCATCACAGAAATTGGGCGGAGAAAACGAGACGGTTAAGTAGCAGCCAGACGAAGCCCCGCAGATGCTCGGAAAACTGCCGGTCCAAGTCAAAGTGCTTGTATAGCTAAACGAGAACGTGCCGTTGGCCCCGGCGCAACTTTGGGGACAAGGGTTCGACACCTTGGTGACTCCCGACAGGGTAACCGAATATGACGGGGCCAGTTTGCATCCGCATGAGTCTACCATGGTCGAAATCCTTTGTTGGACGCCTCAAATATTTACGATTTGTGATCGAGGAAGATGATGGGGGCCGACGGGTACTCACCCCTAAGATCCACTGGCCGAGAGAGACTGATCAAAATCTCCGCAGACCTCACATTCTTTTAACGTGGTCTCTCGATGATTCGGATGGCGGCAGGCAAAAACTTTGACGCGTACGTTGCCCAAACAGCCAGAGCACGGACGCGTTCCGATTTCCTCGCCAAGGTGGCAGCAGCCCCCCGACAACCGCTCGACCAGCCGCGGCGGCATGGTGCGCGGATTATCGGGTGGCAGCTCACGCCAACGAGGGCAGATTCGGCAGAACTCGTAGCTCACTACATGATTCGTGGCCCAGACGTTCGGATGGGCACAAAAATAGCGACCGGCGACCCCAGTCAGTTCATGCCGTGAGTGGCAAGGGGCCAGCGGTTGCATCGAATCGGTTGCCATAAAAGTCCAGCTCCCTTTGCCCGACGTTAGACTCCGAGAGCCATCGCGGGCAGCGCGTTCGGCGAGCGATGCGCAGTCACGGTTTCTCCCAATGAGGCCAGTCGCTCTAGGCCTTCAAGGGCCTGACGGTTCCCTGGTTCAAGCTCCAATGCCTCGGCGAATGCACACGTCGCTTCGGAGCATTGCCCAAGATTGGCCAAGGCGTGTCCCAGGTGAACATGAACGGCGGCGTTCTTAGGTGCTAACTCGATCGACTTTCGTAGTGACTCGCTGGCGTCGGCAAAGCGGCCCAACCGCAGGTAGAGCGTACCGAGGTTGTGCTGCGCGCCGGGATTATCCGGCGTCAACCGCAGCAGGTGGGTCGTGGCCCGCTCACATTCTGCCAGATCTCCAGCTTCGAACAGCAATTGGCAGCAGGCCTGGACCACATCCGTATCGTCGGGCAGTTCGTCGACCGCCGCTTGCAAAAGGCGTCCGGCCTCAGCATAGTCTCGCGCGAGGCGCGGCGGCTGGGCCTGCCAAGCGAGACCAAGTCCGCGCAAGCCGGGCTGCGCGATCAGATCGTCCGCCAAGCAACGCAATTCGTCGAATTTTCCCAGCCGCATGAGCGTTTCACCGAGACCACGCCAGCCGTCGCGGTACTCGGGCGTGTCTGCGACTGATCGCCGCCATTCGGTTTCCGCTTTCTCAAGAGCGCCCATGTCGGCATAGACGATCGCTAAGTTGTGGTGCGTCTTAAAGCCGAGAATTCCCGTGTCGACGCTGGTGAACTGGCGCGGGCCGCCACCGGCCAGCACCGCCAGATAGGACCGCTCAGCCTTGGCCAACAAACCGGCTTCGTGATGCAGCATCCCCTGCCGGAACAGTAACTCTGCCTCGCGCGGAAACAATCGCAGCCCCTCGGCACAAGTCTCGAGCGCGTCGGAGTGGCGACCGAGCTTCATCAGGTTGGCTGCCAGCAGAGCGTAGGTCTTGCGCACCTGTGATTCGCCGGGATCGGAGAGAGTCAAGCTGCGTTTCAAGGCCAGGATGGCTTCTTCCCATCGCTCGGCCTCGCCATACGTCATTCCCAGATTGAAATACACAAACGGATGGTCGGGCCGCTCCTGGAGGTCGAGCTCCAAAAGCCGCAAGTCACGTTCGATCTTGCGGGCCTTGCCTGCGGGCGAATGATCGGCACCGGCATGGACCACGAATAGGTCAGTCCAAGCGATTTCGCCGCCCGCTTGGCGGATGGCAGGTATGATTTGCTCGTGAATGCGTCCTTCGAAACGCAGGTCGGGCCGATTCCGGAACAACTTAACGTGATCGACGACGGTCAGCTCGCGGAGACCATCCTTTCCCGTACTGGGGCAATGCACCCGCGCGACACAACCAAGTAAGTTTTGTGGAGGCGGTTCTTTCTCCGCAGGTTGTAGCTTCGGGATAACTTCGCTCTCGCCCTGTTTTGGATCGTTGGAAAGCGATGCTCTCGCTTGCGAAGTCGCGCCGTCTGAAGTGAGCTGAGAGACGAGTTGACGTAGCTTATGTCCGTTTTCAGGATCGATCACATCGTCGGAATCCATCCAGAAAATCCACTCGCCGCGGGCGTGCTTGAGCGATTCGTTGCGGGCGATTGAAAAACTGTCCGGCCAGGGGAAATGATGGACCTTCGCACCCAGTTCTCGGCAAATGTCGGGCGTGGTGTCGGTCGAGCCCGTGTCGACCACGATCATCTCATCCACCCACGGCTTGATGCTCTCCAGGCAGGCTCTGATCGTGCCCTCGTTGTCGCGGACGATCATGCATAAAGACAGCGAGCAGGAGGAACCGCTCCGGGGTCGGAGGTGCGATTTGCTCAGCCTTCGATGCAGGGCCGCATCCTGGGGACTTTGGATTTCCGTCGTCGCACTCGGCTCGCCCCATTTTTCCTCGAAGAGTTTTCGGTTCCGGTGGAGAAGTGCGCGCAGGTCGACCCCGGCGCCGTCGAACGTGCGATGGCCAAAGTGGTGAATAAACGCGTCTTGCGCGACCACGAGTCGCCAGCCGGCGTCTCGAGCACGGCGGCAATAGTCGTCGTCCTCGTAGTTGCCGATGCCGAACCGTTCATCCAAAAGGCCGACTTGGTCGATGACCTCTCGGCGAAGCAGCAGGCAAAAGCCGATAAGCCGCTCCACTTCTTGGATTTGCCGGGCATGTCTTTCGGCATGCTCCCAGGCAAACCCATCGAGACAGGCCAGGTTGGTGTATCCGACTTTGATGTCCTGAGAACCGCTGGCAAAATTGCTGAGCGGGCCGACGAGACCGATCGCTTTATCGTTCCCAAGCGGTCGCAGAAGCCGGGCGAGCCAGCCGCTGGTAACCAACACGTCATTGTTTAGCAGAAGAACCTGCTCTCCCCGGCTGGCGCGGATTCCTTGGTTGGCGGCGGCAGGAAAACCACGATTTTCGTGATTCTCGATCAGCCTCACATCGGGGCAGGAACGCAAATAATCGACGGTGCCATCGGTCGATCCATTGTCGACCAGGACGAGTTCGTAGGGCTCATCCGTAAGAAAACGAATGCTAGCGAGACAGGCACGCGTGCACTCAAGTTGGTTATGGGTGACGATGACGATCGAAGTCATCGAATGATGGGCCTGGTCTACGACGGCGGCTTCAATCGAGTAACGGGTGACTCGGCTTTCGTCCGTCGGTGTCCCCGCACTTGCGGCGAATCGTCGATCGGCGCGTTCGTGCGCCTCGCCAGGCGATGACGACATGCCAACAATCTCGAACCCCGCTCGACAGAAGATCTTTTCCAACTCGCGGCGCGTAAAAAATCGCACGGGCGACGCCTGCGGACAACCTGCACGGTTGGAAACACTGTTCCCTGCCGATTGGTCGGCGATCCAACGACCATCAATCAACGCGCTGACAAACGATTCCTGGCGTACATTGGCGACCGCGGCCGACAGACGGCCGCCTGCCTTAAGCAAGGCGCGAAGGCGACGAAGGAAGGCAAGAGGATCGCGCACGAGTTCCATTGCCGCGCCGCATTCAATGCGATCGTAGGGTGGATCTGTGCCATCGATCGCAAAGGTGTGCGCGCCAGGTGATTCAACGATGTCAAGCCAATCGAGACGGTTGGACGGCGCTTCACCCAGACCATCGAGTCGCAGTGTCACCGTGTCCGGTTGGGCCAGCGGTTTATCACCGTCAAGGGCTTCCGTGCACTGGGCTGTCCACCGCGGTGAGTGGGGACGCTCGCCGTTTTGAGAGTGGTCGTCCCCCGCCACATCCGCCGGTAATGCGGCAGCTTCCACTCTCACAGGAGTAGAAGTGTCACACGGAGTCCGGCGCATCAGCTCGAGCCGCGACTTATTGAGCTTGATCGACCCGTCTGCCGGCCGCAACTGCTTCCCGTGCTTTTGCAGTAAGTCTTGCTGCCGCATGAACAACGGTCGCCAGCCGGCTTCAAGCTCCGCCTCGACGATCCTCCTGCGTTCTGCCAAGTGTTCGACGCGGAGCGAGGACGCGACGTCATCCATGCCCAACTCCAATCCGCGTAGCGAACCCCAACGAGAGCGATCATCCGGCGGATGGGGCGGGCAGAAAGACCTGATGCCCACCAGCCGCCAGGCGCGGGCGGCCAGCTCAATGTCTTCGCCGTTCGTGCCGGTAACTGGCGGGCCTGAAAAGAGATGCTTTACCCACTCGGTGCGCAAAAACCACGCCTGTCCTACCAAATCGACTTCTACCGTCTCCGCACTCGGACGCTGCCAACCGTGCATCGTGCGATTGGCGTAACCGCGATCATGCAACACCACTCCGGCCGTTCCCAAGATACCTGGCGTGCGGGACATCGTTTCCAAACAATTGGCAAGCCAATTCTCACCCGGGATGCTGTCATCGTCGAAGACGGCGACGAATTCTGTGCGCGCGAGCAGCGCTAAAGCGAAGCGGCCGTGGAAGAAAGCGTTTTCGGTCGAGGTTACCACACGATCGAGTTTGGTTTCGGCAAGAACCGATTTCATTCTCGCATTCGGTTCATTCGCCCAAGCCCATATCACTGCGGCGGGCACCGATTGTTTGCGGACGGCTCGCGCCAGCAAGGGGATGTTGTCGGGCCGCCGGTAAGCGGTAATGATGGCCGTGACTTCGGACATGAGTAGGGTACCCTCAGCCGCGGAAGGAAATTCCTTCCGGGCGATTCTAAAGAGCCTCAGTCTCCTCACTGAATAGATCTACGCAAAAAGCCGACAGCAACTGACGAAGATTTTTGAAAATTTCGAGCGGCTCTTTCCTTGGTGAGTCGGCAGGCAATAATTGCTGGCACCGTTCTGTCGAGTCAGGCATTGCCGCATGAGTTCCTAGCGGCACGACTACACCGGGCGAGGGCGGCGACTGATGCCTCGTTTACACTCGTTGGTCGTGGTGGGTACGCGGCCGGAGGTCATCAAGCTCGCGCCGGTCATTGCCGAGTGCAACCGGCGACCCGAGGAATTCGCGGTCACGGTCTGCTTCACCGGGCAACATCAAGACATGTTGATGGCGGTCGCCCGATATTTCGGTATCCGGCCGGACATCGAGCTGCAAACGATGGATCCAGGGCAGTCGCTACCGACATTGACCGCACGGCTCCTGAATGCGCTCGACAATACCCTAGCGCGGGTCAATCCCGATTGCATTATCGCCCAAGGAGATACGTGCTCCGTATTCTGCGCCGCGCTGGCGGCCTTTTATCGACGTGTGCCATTCGTCCACGTAGAAGCTGGACTGCGAACGGGTGACCTGTCGGCCCCGTGGCCGGAAGAAATGAACCGGCGTTTCGCGACGCTCACCACGAGAGTTCACTGTGCGCCCACACGTCGAGCCGTCCAAAACTTACTGAACGAGAAAATCCCATCCACAGACATTTATCTGACTGGCAATACCGTCGTCGACGCACTGCTGGAGACAGTGGAACGTGAACGTGCCAACCGCGACCATTGGGAAAGCCGCTACACGCAACTTGGTTCAAGTCGTGTGGTTTTCATCACCGGCCATCGGCGTGAAAACCATGGGAAGGGGCTCCACGACGTCTGTACGGCCATCTGTCGGTTGTCGCGGCGGTTCCCCGACGTCGAATTCGTTTACCCAGTTCACCCAAATCCCAACGTCTCCGATATAGTGCACCGCCAACTTGCAGGCTGCAAGAGCATTCATCTATTGCCGCCCGTATCCTACCCTGAGTGCGTATGGCTAATGGACCGCGCAACGTTTATCATGACCGATTCTGGCGGAATCCAAGAAGAGGCCCCATCGTTGGGAAAGCCCGTGCTAGTAACGCGGCGGTCTACGGAACGACCCGAGGCCGTTGAAAGTGGAGCCGCCATGCTAGTAGGGACCGATGTCGATGTCATTGTGGCGGCCGGAAGCAAGTTGCTCGATGGCAACGCCACCCCTTTCAAAATCACCGTGAACCCCTACGGCGATGGCCATGCTGCGCAGCGCATCGCCGATGCGATCATTACGTGTTTGGGCAAAACCTGTTGCACCACTGCCGGGACCGTGGCTGCAGATTACGATTGCGACAAGCGCACCTGAGTTTTCTGGTGCGGCTCCTACTCGTTTGCTAGAACTAGGAGAGGACGGGCGGAGCGGTAGCGGAGGCGGAGGCCATGTCCACGAAGCGGCAGCCTCGGCGGAACGCAGAATCCTGCGAATCCATCAAGGCCCATTTCATTTCGATCGGTAATGGTTCATGCCGGCAGCCCTGGCAATGGATCGAAACCTGGGAGCGGCTCATCGACGACTCCTGGTTCCGAACTGAGGTCGAGATCTGTTCCCACCGTGTCGTCGAACACTGTTATCTGTCACCGGATTTGTGCGACGACTTGAGCCAGGAAGTCATCCTGCTCCTGGCTGCGAAGCTCTCCTCCGCACCGGACCTTGATTGTGACCCGGAACTCTTGCCAGAGAAATTTGAAGCCTGGATGGGGACAATCATCTACCACTGCTGCGTGGACGCTTTGCGCCACTTGCTCGAGCTGTACCCACCCCACAGCGCCATCATCGATTGTCCGGCGCTAGCGAACGGAAGCGAAAGCATCGATATCCGGCTCGATGTGGCTGCAGCGGCAGGGCACCTCGCAGGTCGCGTGCGCGAAGTCACCGTTTTGCGACTTAAAGATCGAACATACGGAGAGATCGCCGAAGCACTCTCCATCACTGAGAGAATGGTCCGTTACACCCTGGAGGAAGCAAAAGCGATCCTCGCGCCGCTGCTTTGCGGCTATGGGGACGAAGAGCGCTGACGCAGGCGCACCATCGGTTCGCTCACTGAGATGACCCGCGTCTCCGGGCCTCTTCGGCGAGCACCTCATCGTGGGCAACGCTCCACTTCTTGAACATCGTAATGAGGCGATAGGCAGCTCGCGCCGCCGGCTCCGGCAATTCGTTACGTACGAGCTTCCCCAGCAGATCTCGATCGACCGCAGGGCCCAGGCGGTTGTCGATGAAGTTGGGTTTCGGCATACCGAGCTCCGCCCATAGCGACGGCTCGCCCCGTCGGTCACGTCCGTCGTTCGCCCCACTATCGTCGTTTGATTGGGGGGATTCTGTCACTGACCTACTAGCTCTTTTAGCCCACCTACTTCCCCAAGTCGCGTCTTTTTGTCGTTGTCCCAGAATCATATCGGGCGAACTTGGCGCGTGACAAGCAGGCGGAGCGTCTTTTTCCCAAAAATGCGCGCCGTGGCGAAAAATGAAAAATTCTCGTCAGTAGCACCGCTCTTTTCGCGTAGTTCATTATGGGAGCTTGTCGGCCATCGTCCGACTGTCGACAGCTGAAGGCACTTTTGGAATGATTTAGCCCTTTTAAACGACGGAGAGGCAATGATGGCCGGCAATGACGCACCGAACGAGGGAGCGAGGGCAGCGAATGGATGTTTACCGCGTGTTGCTCTCGTGTTTGATGACGAAGCACGGCCGGAGACGACGGGCACGTATTGCCGCCGGGCGTTGGAGGTACTAGCCGAAGTCACTTTCTATCGGCCGTCGCGCCTCGCCGAGGTTCCCCGCGATGGTTTCGATCTTTACCTGAATATCGACGACGGCATGCGCTATCGTTGGCCGGCCGATCTTAGGCCATGCGCCTGGTGGGCCATCGATACGCACATGGATTTCCAGTGGTGCCTGGAGAAGGCGAGGGGGTTCGATTTTGTGTTCGCGGCGCAGCGCGATGGTGCCACGAGTTTGCTGCAGGAGGGCGTTGGCTCGGCCGAGTGGCTACCGCTCGCGTGCGACCCGGAGATTCACGGCCGCCAGGAAGCGGCCAAAGAGTTTGACGTGTGCTTCGTCGGCAATTTGCTTTCTGATTCCCGAGTCGGTCTCGTGCGGCTGATCCAGCAGTATTTCAAAAAGACCTATGTCGGCCAAGCCTATTTTCAGGAGATGGCCAAAATCTACTCCGCTTCGCGCATCGTCTTTAACCGCAGCGTGAAAAACGACGTGAATATGCGCGTTTTCGAAGCGCTGGCCAGCGGGTCGCTACTACTCACGAACGACCTTGCCGATAACGGGCAGTCCGAACTTTTTCGCGACGGCGTTCATTTGGCGACGTACCGCGATGGGCACGAGCTGCTGGACAAGCTGCGTTACTATCTGCAGCACGACCATGTGCGGGAGAAGATTGCAGCGGCCGGCAGATCAAAGGTGCTGGCCGAGCACACCTATCGCCAAAGAATGGAAAAGCTGCTCGCGAGGGCGCGCGAGACGCCGACGCTCCGGACAAGCGCAACGGCTGCTCCGTCGAACACGCTTAATGACGGTGCCAGATGCGACATGTCGTATTTCGATTTCGCCCGGCCGGAGGTCATGCAACTGATTCCAGACACTGCGCGACGTGTCCTGGAGATCGGCTGCGGTAACGGGCGATTGGGCGAGGCCCTTAAGCGACGGCAATCTTGCGAAGTCGTCGGCATCGAACTGGATCGCGACGCGGCGGAAAAGGCAACAGGCCGTCTCGATCGCGTGCTGGTCGGCGATGTCGAGCGGCTGAAGCTCGATTTCGCCCCAGGATCGATTGATTGCCTCGTTTGCGCTGATGTGTTAGAGCACCTGGTCGATCCACTGGCCTTTCTGCGCCGGACACGCCAATGGCTGACTGAGGAAGCTGCGGTTGTCACAAGCATTCCCAACGTGCGCCATCACAGCGTTGTCGGCAGCCTGATCGAAGGCAACTGGACATATGAGCCAGCAGGATTACTCGACCACACGCACTTGCACTTTTTCACGCGTCGCGACGCGGTCGATCTGTTCTTGCAGGCCGGTTACCAAGTCGAAACCATTCACTATGTGCCCGGACCGGGTTACGAAGAGTGGCAGCGGCAGGAAGACAAGAGCCGGGTGCAGCTCGGCCATGTCCTGGTGACCGGACTACCACAGGCGGAGGCGGAAGAGTTCTACGTCTATCAGTTTCTCATGGTCGCAAGACCGGCTGTGGAAGCCACGAACCGTGGCCACGTTATGGATGGCGGGAGAGAGTTCGCAACGGCAGCAGTCTCCGATCCTCCCCCGTACGAACCTGCCCCCGTCGAGTCGGCGTACGAGAGGCAGTTTCCCAAATGTCTGCTGCTCATGGTCACCTACAACCGGCTCGAATACACGCGTCTGGCGCTGGAGGCCGTGCTTACTCTCGACTATCCGGACTTGCAGGTCGTTGTTTGGGACAACGCGTCGACCGACGGCACTGTCGAGTACCTGAGGGATCGCCTCGACGGTGCGGCAAACGTGACGATCATTGCCTCGCCGTCGAATCGCGGCGTCGTTTTCCCCATGAACGAGGTCTGGTCCTCGGATTCCGGGGCAGAACTACTCGCGAAAATCGATAATGATACGCTCGTCCCACCGGAGCTGCTCAAACGGCTGGCCGAATGCCACGTGCGGAGCAAGCAATTCGGCGTACTATCGGGCTTCCACTTCAGGGAGGAAGGGGAGGCGCTGGCGGAAGAGCATCGCATCAAGTCATTCGACAGCATGCGCGTCTTGCCGCAGCCTTACGTGGGCGGCTGCGCTGTCATGATGCGACGCGAAGTCTTTTCCAAGCTCGGTGCAATCGGTTGCCGCACCGACGCCCCACAAAATGGCCCGTTCATGGATTCCGGTTGGACGATGTACCAGCAGCTCATGACCAATGCGGGACTGATCAATGGCTATCCCTGGCCACCGATTCACGTCGACCATATGGAAGACACTCGCTCGCCGCATTGCATCCGATCGGAGGACCACCAGCGCTACAAGCGCCAGGAGCGCGGCATGGGGTTGGAGGAGTTCACGAAGGAATTGTGCGTATGGCAACCACACTGGCCGAGTGCCCCGGTTGAAACCGTGCCGACGGCTCGAAACGGCGAGCGCGACCAATCGACACTGGTCGCGAACCAGGCAATCGTTGGTGGCGGCCCGTTGAACGACGGTCCCGACCCCCACGCTTGCATTCGGTTCCGCCAAGATTTTAGACGAGACTTTGACGAGTTCGATTTCTGGGGAAAACCATTTGCGTTTGCCCGGTTTGCGGATGGCGAACGGGCCATCTGCATGGGTGTGCCCATTCAAGGTCAGGACGGGTGGTCGTTTGACCGCCGGCATGGCGACTTTGCCGCGCAGCTCAATGTCGCCTTACGTTACGATGCGCCGGGCTTTTACCTGGGCCTATCCGACGGATGCTGCGATCGACCGGCGAGAGATTGGTATTTGCAGCAGATCCGGCTGCCGCTGGAACGCGTGACATTTTCGAATATCTTCGTCAACGCGAACTACCGGCGTTTCCAGCAGATCGACACCAGCGACATGGCGATCGTGGCTACCGAAGGGGGAGACTACTGGGTGCCCGAAGACGTGATGAACAGCAACTTCGACCTCGATCGGTTGGTCGAGCGGTTACTCACGGTCAACCGGCCGATCCTGGTGTCTGCTGGCCCGGCTTCCTGCATCATCATCCACAAGTACTGGCAGCGAGCCGTGAAAAAGCAGGTGATCGTCGATGTCGGATCGGCCATCGACGAGCGAATGAAAGGGCGAAAAAGCCGCCAATACCAGGTGCCGGGGACACGTACGGCCGAGCTATGTTGTACCTGGTAGGTTCGCGGCGATTAGACTCTCTGAATAGCAGAACGGCGACAAGGCCCGAGTGACGAGCCTTTCTTGCGCCGGTGGTACGAGAGCCATGTGCTTTTACGGCTAACGTAGCCGGCAACGATCGGATTTCTAATCCGTAGGTCGCAGGTTCGGATCCTCCAGGCATACCGAACGAAGTCAAAGTAAATCAGCGACTTGCGGCTTCTTCGTTATGCCCGGACTCTCGGACCGCCAAATGCTTGGGGACAATTTGGGGACAACACTGCGGTGACATGGGCCGCATCGACGACCCGACTGGCATCGCCGCCCTCGGGAGCTAGACAGTTGATTTCGCGTGACTGACCGCCGGCAACAAGGTGATCGCAACCTGCATGCGGTCACGGTTCAGCCCTCACGGGGGCGCAGCCGAGCGGAGAGCGGCCAGAGGCCGACAAGGGCGGCTCGCGAAGCGAGTCCGTCGACTGTCCGTCGGCCTGCCGCGGGGACAGGGCAGCGCGCAGGCAAGCGGGGTCCCGTGGGGATTAACCGGCTGGCGAGAACGCCAAGGAACACAGCAACGGGCCTGTGGACTGGCAGAGGAAGTTGAGGTTTTGCGGCGAAGCAGATCCAGGTAGAGCCCCGTTGATCACTGGCGTAACGGGAAGGGAAGAGTGCGTTTATGGTGCGGGCGATCGGACTCGAACCGACACTCCGTTTCGGGATCGGCATTTTAAGTGCCGTGCGTCTACCTGTTCCGCCACGCCCGCGCCGGAGGTACCTATAGCTGGGCTCGGCCATTAAGCCAACGAAAATCCGTCATGCGGCTGCCGGAGCCGATCGTGGCCGACGAGACCGGCCGCGCGGCGCGCCCCACGAACGCCGGACGTTGATGGCGGCGGCATCGAGCGTGTTTTTGAGGTGCACCGCGTAGAATTTTTCGATCATCTCGACGCTAGTGCGGCAATTCTTCGCGATTTGGTAGATGTCGGCCCCCTCCATTAGGCGAAGGCAGATATACGTGTGCCGCAAGCTGTAAGCGGTGCGTCGATGCCCATCGCGGTCGACCTTCAAACCCAACTCGTCGAGGATGGCATTAAAGAGCTCTCGATGCTTCTTGGGGAAGAGACGATCGGTCGGCTGCGGGTCATTGCGCTTCCGAAGCCTTTGAAACGGCAACACTGCACCGGTTGTGCTCTTGCAGTAGCCTACGCCGCGCTTTCCGCGGACCTCGATTTCTAGGATAGTCTGCCGCGTCGCGACGTCTTTAACGATCCGTACATCGCGAAATTCAAGCCGCGCTGCCTCGTCGGGCCGCAATCCGGTATTCGCCATGAAGAGGACATAGTCATGCAACTGTTCGCTCTGCCAACGCCATCGTTTCTTAAGTGGTTGATGTGCCCGCCGCCGCGTTGCTTCATAGAGTGTGCGGTATTCCTCTGGCGAGAACCATGCACGATGCATAATTTTCCCCGCTGTCTTGTAGGGCGGCGACAGGTCCGGCAAGAACTGGAGCCAGCCGTGCCGATGGGCCGTTTTTAGCACCTGCCTCAGCGTGACAATCTCGTGATGCATGGTGCTGCGGGCTGGCGGCTTGGGTTCGCCCGTTTTTTTATCCTTACGCGAGGTGACACGATGGGCGCGGTAGTCCTGAACGGTGCCGGCGGTGATATCGGAGACGATCATGGGGCCGAAAAACGGCAAGAGATGGACGCGTAAGATGTCATCGTGTTGCTGCACATAGACCGCATTGCGCTGGCCTTGCGTGATGACGGGATACTCTCGGAGAAACTGCTCCGCCGCAAACCGGAATGTCTTTCCCGTTTTGACTTCGCCGGCTCGGTCCTTGCCTCTGAGGGTCAAGTACCAGTCCTCGGCGAACTCTTTGGCAAGCGACAAGCTGTCCGTATCGGTACTCTGTCGCCAATTGCGACCAGCGAGATAGGTTGAACATTGCCACTTGTCGCTGTTCTCTCTTTTGTAGACGTGAAGCTTTCCTCCCATCAAAAGATGATGCTCTGCCATGTGCTGCCCTCCGAGCTGTGAAAGTGTGTAAGAGTTGTGTAACACTAAAAGAATGACGCCTGGATGTCAACTACTCCGTGAACCTAATGATTATTCATCATATTGTAGCGCATCATTCTGTAGGCAGACACGCTTTTAAGTATATTGCGGCTAGGGCTAACATATTCATATTTATCTCCTTTTCGTTGTTTCAAAATGGTATGTGTAAGAGAATGTGTAATTCCACGGTGTCTAGAGTGTGATCTGTGCAACGTCTGAGACGTGCCCACACCAATAACGCCTTGTCAAGCGTTGACGGAAACCGACCAAGGATGAAGTGCGCACCCGGGGCCAAGAGGTATGGCGCAGCCCTTAACATGTCAGTATCCAAAACAGGACGCCTCCAGAAATCCCTGATTGTCTACTCTTGCTGTAAAATAGCTGCAATGGATATCGCTGGGGATACCCAGCTAGAAACGAAGCCATGTGGTCACAGTTTGTGACCGCATGCCCTGTTGCCTGGTGCTCGCGGCCGGACTCGAACCGGCACGCCCGGTTAAGGGCTACGGATTTTCATACCGCTACAGCTTTCGCTGCCGCTGCAGTGGTAGCGTTTGCGGTCTGGACTATCCCTTCACCATACACAAGGCCGGCGGTATGACCATCCGCAACGTGATGCGGCTGTCGGGCGCCAGCCGGAACGCGCTGAAAACGCATTTTCGCCGTCTGGTAGAAAGGCGGCATTTGCTGCATCGCGGTCGGGGAAATGGCTCCCGCGTACGAGCTGCCGTAAGCACCTGCTGTGCTTGGCTCTCGGCAATTTCCCGTAGCCCTTTGCAAGCGTGCGTCGCAGCGAATATGATAATTCGCGGCAGCAGCTACCCCAATAGGGTAGGTCAGGCGACGGGAAAGGCCTACCGTTAGGCCCATCGTGAATGCGGGTCGTGGAGCAAGTAGGTCGCACGACGCTCATTCCGTGACCTAGCAAGCTTCACAAGATGACCCTCGTTGAGCTATTGCCCGGCAGAGGCTAAAGACTCCAGAGATTCACCAATCCGATGCCCACCACCGACACGATTCCGGTTGAGCAACTACGGCTTGACCTAAAGAATTTCCGCACGACTCCGCAAAAAAATGAACTTGGCGCTGTTCGGGCAATGATTGCGATCAACCCGGATTGGTTTTGGGCTTTGGCAGAAAGCCTATTAGACGACGGGTATCAGATCACCGAGAATATCCTCGTCATACGAACGCCAAACGGCAAAGGAGAGCTAGTTGTCAAAGAAGGCAACCGTCGAGTTGCCATTCTGAAACTGTGTCTTGGACATATTCGGCGCGGTGGTCTCTCGATGCCGTCGTCGATCGAGACAAGGATCGGCGACCTAGATTCGGCATGGAAGGAGGCGAACCAGAAGGTCCCCTGCGCCATTTATGCCAAAGAGGAGGCTTCCCTGGTCGACAAGATTGTCACCTTGACGCACGGTAAGGGCGAGAAGGCGGGACGGGACAAATGGAAGGCGGTTGCGCGTGCTCGCCACAACCGCGATATGAGTAGGGGAAGCGAACCCGCCCTCGATCTGCTCGAACGTTATCTAAAAAACGGCCGGAATCTGACCGCTCATCAAAAGGAGCGCTGGGGCGGCGACTATCCACTGACAGTCCTTGAGGAAGCCCTGAAACGGCTTGCGCCGCGGTTCAACGTAACGACAGCGAGGGAATTGGCGGACGCATATCCGCGAGGCATGCCACAAAAAGCGGCGATGGAAGACATTCTTCGAGACATCGGCTTGGAAAGCCTGGGGTTTGCCGAAATTCGTAACAAGGACGTCGACTTCGCATTGACCAGATACGGGATTCCCAGTATTCAGGCAACCAAAGGGACGCCTGCACCGCAAACGACTACGGGCGGAGGAGGCTCTGCGGGCCCGCCGACCGCCGGCAAATCGACGAAGGCAACGCGGAAGACGAAAGCCGCGGCAACGGACGATCCACGGGCCGTCATCCGAGCTCTGAAGTCTTTCTCTCCGGTTGGAAACCGTCGCGAGAAACTGGTGACCCTGCTCGACGAAGCTCGAACGCTCAAACTCGAACGTCACCCGCATGCCTTCTGTTTCGTGCTCCGAAGCATGTTCGAAATATCTGCAAAAGCATACTGCGCAGATCATTTAAAGTCGGGCGGTCCGAAGGCGGCAAAGGCGACCGGTGAAGACCGCCTTCTCGTCGAGGTCTTACGCGATATTACGGCCCATTTGACGAAGAATAACACCGACAAAGAAATGAAGAAAACACTACATGGAGCGATGGCAGAAATGGCGAAATCCAGCGGGTTTTTATCCGTTACCTCGATGAACCAACTCGTGCATCATCCGACATTCTCGGTTAAGGACACGCATATCAGCAGCTTGTTCTTTAATATCTTCCCGTTGCTCGCCGCAATGAATTCGTAGAGGCGGCTGGATAGATAAGTCACCGCTATGCGGTCTGAACGATACCTGTCTAGTCACATTCACCTGGGTTTAATGAATCGCTATAAGACTCCGCTACGATACCCTGGCGGGAAGCAGCGGCTTGCTCCATTCGTCCTCGAAGTGCTAAAGCAGACGAGCTTGGAGGGTGGCGACTACGTCGAGCCATTTGCTGGCGGCGCCGGTGTCGCAATTGAGCTATTGTTGAATGATAGCGTCTCTCGCATTCATTTAAACGACTTGTCCAAGCCCGTCTATGCATTTTGGCGGGCGATTCTTACGAAGACCGACGAGTTTTGCAGGTTGGTCGCGAGTGCATCGCTGACGGTCGCAGAATGGCGCCGTCAAAAGGAAGTGCTGTCGCGACCTGGCGAACACGACCAGCTTACGCTAGCGTTCAGCTTCTTCTATTTAAACCGTTGTAATCGGTCAGGCATCCCATCGGGCGGATGCATCGGTGGCATAGAGCAATCGGGGGAATGGACGATTGGAGCCAGGTTTCCACGGAACGAGTTGATACGGAGGATCGAGCTCATCGCCGCAAGGAAGAAGGCGATTGTCATTAAAAACTGCGACGCCGAAACGTTCTTGGAGAATTATGTCTCCGGTCTGCCGAGAAAGACGCTCGTCTATTGTGACCCCCCATATTTTCGGAAGTCCAATCGGCTGTACCTTAATCATTACGACTCCGCCGATCATGCTCGTCTTGCAAAAACGATCCAACGGACAATAAAAAGCTCTTGGTTGGTATCGTATGACGCGGTGCCTGAGATAATTGGATACTATTCGCCGCGGCGGTGGTTTATCTATGATTTACAATACAATGCGGCGACGGCTTATAAAGGGGCTGAGGTGTTAATAGTATCCGACAATCTGAAAATCCCTGATGCCTCAAGCGTGAAGTGCGTCGATACGGGGCTGCGTCGTGGATGGCAGCAGTTTTATCCGAGTCGGGCGAAGCCAAGGCGACACTAACGACAAACGAGGTTCCGGTCGACCTCAGTCGAAATTGGGTGGCGACCGGGCTGCCAAAGGACCTTCGTCGCGATTTCGGGCTTGCTTTCCAGAATTGTAGCGGTGTCGAAGCACGTCTAAGCTTTTGAGTGCGACAGCGTTTTTCATCGATCTTATCCCAATCGATCACGAAAACCACCTTTTGAGCCTAAGCCAAAGGCTTTCGCCTGGCGTCGAGGCCGGCGGCATGGCAGGCGGCGGCTCAGAGGTCAGTGTTACCTCGTCACCAGACGGAGCCTGGGCTGTAGCGTAATATCTGTCCCTGGCCCTGGCTTCCCGTGCCCGGCCCCTCGCAATCTGCTGCTCAGTCCATTTCGGCGCCCACACCACCCTACTCTCCGTAATGAAGTAGTGAGACTGGCAGGGTAAGCTCCAGCTTCCAATCGAAGGATAAAGCGAGACCGACGTTCCGTCGAAGGTCAACTGCCAACCCGTAGGTGATAGCGGCGTCACGACTTCCCTTCCGCAGCCGCAGCAGCATTTATGCACGGCGGTACCATGTTGCCTGGAGATGTAGAGCGTGCGCTCCTTGAGTTCCTCTGGGATGTATTCCACGAACTCGTGAGCGAACACGATCTCAGCCATCATGCACGTCCTCGGATATGAGTTGGTTCGACCTTATCGTGTACGCGCACCAATGCTCGTGCGTAGTGTCATGGTAGTAGCCGCAAAGTTTTTTCCACCTTATGACGGCCAGGGCGGCATTCAGCGCGTTCAGTTCGCCAATCTGCACGTTTTGGGAATATTCGTTGGCCGCTTCGCCGTCGGCAAACGCAACGCGGCGTCGCAGGTGATCGCGCTTGTTCGGCGTGCTAGTGGTAACTGTCACGATTCCCCCGAGCGTATTGTCTTCGCCGAGCTGTATGCCCATCCCCACATCGACGAAGGGGGTGCCCCATTCCTCCAGTCGCTCGACCATCAGCCGCTTGCCTGTGCCCTTGTCGATGCAGATGAAGACGAAGTTCATTCCCTTCAGGTGCTCCACGGTTGTCTCATCGATGAAGCAGTCGTGGGGCACGATCTTTTTTCGCATCCGCGAGTAGATGCCCGTCAGGTACTCAACTTTCTGCTGCTTCCGGCCTAGGTCATCGAGAGACGGCGCGCCGGGACACCTGAACGCATTGTGGTTCAGGAAAATATCGCGGTCAAAGAGGTGAATCTCCGCGACCGGCGTCTTGGCAACGAAGTCTAGCACATAGCTGCCGGTTGCGCCCACGCCCACGATGGCAATCTTCGGCCCTTTGAGCCGGTGATTAGCCATGACGATGCCCGCCTTGGTGGCCGCAGTGTCGATGTAGTTGAAAACTGAGTCGTCCTCTTCCTCGGGCACGACGACGGGGTGAGTATAAGGCGTGGCTGCGGTATCAATCGCCTGGGCGGGGCTGCAAATGATTGCAACGAGCGTTGTTATTTTGTCGTAGTAGTTCGGGAATTTGCCTGGGTTCGGACCGGTCTTCGGTACCCTCGATATTTGATGATTTAGGCTCAGCCCTTCACCCAGCGCCTGATTCGCATTCGGGCTTACTCCGGGCAGCGTGGCGCCGTTCTCGTCACAAGGAGGTTCACCGATGAAGAAGACGACGTGCGTTTCCGGGGGCATCGTCGTCTCTCCGGCGAGATCCAGTACCGACGCGATGATCCCACGTTTGACCTCCTTGGCGGAGTTCACGTACGGAACATTGCGGACAAACAAGTGATTGGATTTTCCGACGAAGATATCCAGTCCATCGGCGCGGAGCTGGCTAAGGTCCGGGTTAAGACTGACCAGTTTCTGTGACATCGAATTTCATCCCATTCTCAATCTGAACACTGTGTCCCTCTGTGAGGCTTCCACCATGGTGGCCGCGGCTCCACGTCACGGTGAAAAACGCGTTGGGGGGAATCGGATTGAAGGCCAAGGTGACGACCTGGGCGAAGGAGATGGGCTTATCGGGCACCTTCTTCGGCCTTCCGTTGACGATGATGTTGATCTCTTTTTCGTGCTCAGCGCTCATACGACCTCGTGCAGAAAGTGGTCCATTGGAAGCTTGTCCGCGGCGTACCGGCGGCTCTTCCATACCGCGGGCCGCACAAATGTTCCCCCGCGAGATCGGTGGGCCTGTCGACCACAACGGTGATCGTCTGCCGTGATCGTCGCGGGGTACCTACTAAATAGGCGGAATGGCACGTGCCGCTCCCCAAAAAACGGACAACGGCACAAGGCTCCCTAT
The DNA here is from genome assembly GCA_035547915.1 of Pirellulales bacterium. Lineage (GTDB taxonomy): Bacteria > Planctomycetota > Planctomycetia > Pirellulales > JAICIG01 > DASSFG01. Next base: position 51,434 of record DASZTS010000039.1, read on the forward strand.
TTTACCTGTCCTGCGTCACCTGCCAGGCGATATGGCAGATCGGTGCCTGCTGGAGACAATCACAAAAGGCGGATGCACCCCGGGGCTGCCGGCCTATATAAGTAGAAATTGCTGCGCGCACGCCTAGTCGAACCCACGGACAGTCGGAACAAATGAGTTCGCGAGAGTTGTCAGGTCGTCCCGGTGTCCGTGCGTACGCGAATGCGGAGGCTTACGAGTTCCCTGCAGTGGGACCGTTAAGCGAACACGATGAACGGCAGCTATTTGCGGACGTCGAACAGGGCCGTGCGGCCGCATTGGAACTAAGCTCTGCAATCCTGCAGTGCCTCGAACCTGCGCTTGCAATGTGCGGATGGCACTTGTTCTCGCTCGAGGACGTGTTGGAGATCGCGCGCGAGGTCATAAACGGCTCGCTCGCGCCGAACAGCATCGAGCAGCAACAAGGTGTCCGAGACCGTCGCGGCAAGCTCGTGGACGATTTGCGACAGGCAATCCTTATTGCGATCGTCAACGCCGGCCAGGACGAAACGCTCGGATCCAAGTGGATTGACCTGCACCTTCCTCGATCGCAGCTGCTCAAAAGCATCGCAGCGCCATTCCTGGATCAAACAGGCTGGGAACGGATTTCGCAACGGCAATCGGCCGTTCACCGCCTTGTCGAAGCCCACATGCCGCTTGCCGAGAAATGGGCTCGCCGCGCCATGCGGCAACCTGATGATGTGACTGCCCTTCTGAACGAAGCCGTCCTGATCCTTATGGCCGCCGTCGATCGCTTCGATCCTGCAAATGGCAACCGCTTCTCGACTTACGCTGATGCTGCACTTCGCAATGAGTTACACCGCAGATCACCTTCAGGTACGGCACTACGGCGCAACACCCAGTCTGCGCTGCGCCAGGTCAACGTGGCACGAGCTGACTTGATGCAGCGGCACCAACGCTCGGTTACCGACGAGGAGGTAGAGGCATTCTTGGACTTCACGCCGCAAAAGTATCTTCAGATCGAGAACGTCAGGCAGCTCCTGCTTGTGCTGAGGCAGCAGGATGGCGTGAATCCCACTCAGGCACAGCACGCCGATTACCGATTCGCGGACCCCTACGAACAGGTAGTCACAAAAGAGCTCCGTGATCTCCTGCAGAAACTGCTGCGTGTGTTGCCTGACTTTGAACGGCAAGTGTTCGTCGGCAAGGTCCTAGAAGGTTTGTCGTTCCGTGAAATGGCAAAACTACATCGGTGTCGTCAGGACAAAGTCAGCAAGGCATATGACTTCGCCCGGCAAGCTCTCAAGCGGCGGCTAGGAGCCTTTGAGAATCACTCCCCCCGTTAGGTAAGCATCCCCACCGACTTTTAACGTGATACATATGTCCCCACCATACCATTTGACACAAGCCGACCCACCACACGGTTCGAACCGGCGCCACATGTGCGTCGCACCGCAGGAGCTTCTTTTGTGGGCAAGCAATGAATCCGACCAGCCAATCCCCACGACCGATGATTTGTATACGTGTCCGCGCTGCGCCTTTAATCGTTCTGTGTTTGTCGTCGGGCACAGACTTGCCAGTCTTGACTCGCAGTGGTCAGTCCATCTGGGCAACGCGTTCCGCTCCGCGTCGAGCAAAGTTGGGCGGCCGCTGCAATTGTTGGGCCATATTTCTTTTAGTACCCGTGACTTCACGACGTGTGACGAGAGCGATTGGGTGCCATCGCAATTAGCGATGCGTATCAATATCGTCATTGACGAAGGGGCCTCATTCTTCAGTGTGACGGTTCTAGACGTGCCCCATTCTGTTAGCCGCATCTCCCTGCTAACTTCGGCGGACTCGCACAATCTAATGGCAAACACAACTGATGGCAGTTACGACCTTCTTGTGTGGCAAGAAGCGACGGATAGCCCCCAACAGTCGTCGCTAAGCTTCGCGGAGTTGCGCGATTTGTTGTCGGCTTTCAAACTTCAACTTGTCATTGCGATGAGAGAGGATGACGCCGAAGAATTCAGTAGCGACCTTATATCTGTCTTAGAGCAACATAACGCGATCGAGCGCAACGCGGACTACGAGCTTCCATGCGGGTTACACAGCGACACATATATCAATCTGCCAGCGATATGTTCTCGCGAAGACTCAATGCAACTCATCGGATCGAAGCTCGATTTCCTATTCTGGGACAAGCACTTTGATACGGTATTTGCGAACGGCTGGGCGATGAGCCTACTCGGTCGTCGCCTCGGAGACAACCGTCAGGCGCAGGGAGGCAAGGTTATTCAGCATGTACTATGTGAGGGTTATACGGACCCAGTATTACTCGATGACATCGAGTCCGGCAGTCAAGTTCTTATTATCCTGGATGTTATGATTACCGGTACCTTGGCCAGCAGATTGCGTCGGATCGTCGAAAACTCCGGGGCACATGTAGTAGGGATCGCAGTCCTAGTCAGGCCGCACAGCGCTGCATGGGACGTTTCTCCAGATGTCCGGTATCTGTGCGAAGTTGAGATGAACCTGAATGATCCTATCAAGTCCTGTCCCCGGTGCGGAGCATTTGAAAGGAAAGTGTTCAATCCCGTCGCTGGCTACATGACGACGAAGGCAAGCAAAGCGCGTAGTCCCTCTCAGTTCTTGGATCAAGATCGGGAAGCGCGTGAATTGTGGAACCTGGTCAACGAAGTAGATGCTTACGAACACCACAGGCGTGAAGGGGCAACGCACTATATCGGCTTTGTAGATACGCGTAAGTTACTTGAGGCCCCGGTCGGCCGGCAGCTATGCCAAAGGCTGCTAGACATTCTAAGCGATGCGGGTGAGACTCCGACCGTCTTCCTCGTCCCTCGCCGATCCCGAGCCTCGCTGCTCGCGAAGAAGTTGAGCGAGGCGATGGAAGACGTGCTGAAGCCACGTCCAAGAGTGATTTACGCGGCGCGGCGATGGAGAACAGGACGATGGGTAGTGGCCGATGAAGACGTAGCGGCCCTTAGAAACAATAAGGTGCTCATTGTCGACACGGCAGTCGGCCATGGTCGGACTATCGATCAGTTGGCGACGGTGGCCATGCAATGCAAAGCGCGTAGCATTGGTGCTGCGGTCCTCCTTAGCCGGTTATCGCCTCCATGCGAAGAGACATTTAGAAATCGCTTTGACGGTCGTTTTTACCGGCTATTTAACCTGCCGATTCGGCCAGTGGCCATAAGAGGTGGTCGTGTCGATCTATGTCCTGTCTGTCGTCGTAAAGAGGCCCTTCGGCGGTTTGTGGAAGAAGCGGACGTAAGCTCTTTGGACGGATGGGTCGAGAGCCTATTGAAGACGCGACATGGTGCGCCTCAGGATGCCCCTCACTCGCAGCAAGTACAATTGAGCTTGTTTGATCGAGGATTGCTGGTAGGCTGCCGTGCCGCGATTGCAAGTGGAATTGCGTTGCATGCCCTGAGTGCCGCTACAACGAATGGTATCGCTCCGCTGACTTTGCCTGAGTTATTAGACAACAGTATTCCGTGGCGGGCGAGAGCCACGATGGTCGAAAATCTCCCGCCGGGAATTCTTGCGTGGAGTGGCTCAACGTTGATGGCTGATCTAACCGCGGTCTTGTCGCAGGCTGATTGCCCAGCAGTGTGGAGGGCGGCAGCGAACCTTCTTACGCGGGAAGGCGATAACAGTTGGCTCGACCATCTTGAGCCGCTATTGAATCGGCTGCATGCGGAGAAACGGCGAACGTCTCCGTCGTTTTGGAACCATATGACTTGCAATGCGTACCTACTCAGCGCGAATGATGATCACTATCGGTCGATATTGCGAGACCGCATCCAGGAGTTACTGACTGCGCAAAGCGACGCTGTTGCAAGGGATGGACTTCTCCAGATGCAGGAGGTGCTTTCGGAGTAGTGGATGCGCGATTGCACCGTGCAATTTTTCCGAAGCTCTGCTTCGGGAAGACGTCTGATGCTTCAGTAACCTGCCTGACCTTCGAGAAACTGTCTTTCAGCCGCCCGACTTACCTGCCTGAGTCGGTCAACTGACTTTCTCCCCGACGTGCCTGCAACCGGCTTGGAGGCGACGCGGCAGGAGGCCGCGACGCTGCCAGATCTGGCTTCAGGCGAAGGTTGTAATGCGTGGCAATGGGTGCGGCTGGGACTGAGTTAGATCCGCAAGCCGAAGAAGGCGACGGAAAAAATCAGGGCAGCACGACGTAGGTCGGAGCCGCCCTGAAGAGTCGATGGCGTTGCTTAGACCTGAAGGGCGACGTGCTGGTTTTGTGCCGGAGCTCGCCCCTGCTCGATGCGGAGTATGTCGACGACCTTGCCGTAGTCACGGCGGTCGGCGTCGCCATTCTGCGCGCTAGTCTTTGACCGAACCGGTCGGATCCAGGCCTGATCGATTCGGCTCCAGCGGAATCCGTTCTCCTTGAGGAAGCCAAGGACCGCCTGGGACGGCTTCTGCTGGAAGCGAATCATTGCCTCAGCCGGATCGTTGCGGGTGAGGTATTCAGCCCCGACCACACTGTCCGTCTCGAATGACTGCGGCGCGCTCTTCGGAGCATGTCGGCCCATGGTTTGTCCGGGTGGCCGCGGCACCGCCGGTGGCTGCTGTCGCTTCTCCTGAGTCTGCATGGCTTTTCTTGGCATGGGTACCTCCTCTTCGTTGGTTGCCGCAGCAGCGACACGCCGCCGCGGGGAGGCAACCAGTAGCGCGGTTCTAAGCGACTGTCAACGCTCAAGAATGTGTCAAAGCGGGACGATGGGGTGCAGCCGACATCGGTACTGGCGGTGCGGGCCGACCCCCACCTCATATCAGAATGGCTCGCGCTCCGGGACGACCCCCTTCTCCTCCAGAATCATGTCGACGACCTTATCGAAGACGCGTTCGCCGTGGAGGCGATCCTGGGCTTGCGTCTGATAGCCGATGGGCCTGACCCAAGCGCCCGAGGCGTCTGGCCAGCGGCCGCCGGAAGGGGCGCCGCCGGCCCAGCGGAACCCATTGTCCTTCATGTAATTTCGGACGGCCTCCGACGGTCGGCCGTCGCGGAACTTCAGCCAGAATTCGTAAACCTTCTTTTCGGTGTCGATGTAGTTCAGCCATTCGATGCCGGCAGCGTTGTTGTGTTTCCAGCCGCGCTGCGGCGGCAATGGCTCACGGTCCAGGTCGTCGCCCGGTTCGCGCATCGCGACGGGTGCCTCGGCGTCGAGCCCTTGTGGTTCTTGTTCCTGGGCCTGTGTGGATTTTCTTGGCATATCTGCCTCCTCTTGTGGTTGGTGCGGCAGCAATACGCCGCCGCGGGAGGCAACCAGTAGCGCGGTTCTAAGCGACTGTCAACGCTCAAGAATGTGCCAATTTGAGACAGCGCTGAAATGCTGTCCGTTACGGTGCCGCAATGTCGTTGACCGGCATCCCATCAGCAGGGATCAAGACGACGCGGCTCCTGCCAACTGACGACTGGATTGCCGAGGCGCCTGTGCATGATCAGGGCATTGTGAACGGCGTCATGGACCGCCGCCTCGACGGGCCGATTGGGTCGTGCAGTCGTGAAGCGCTTTGGGATCGTAGGGGTAGATGTCGGTTAGGTTCATGGGCTGTTGGGTGACGCTTACAGGCGGCGGGCCGACGCAATGCGCCGCATAAGCAGCTTCGGGTCGGCACGGCACGGCATGATGCCGAGCACCTCTACCGATGCAGGCCGAACGTGGTAGATGACTCCGAATGGGAATTGGCGCAGCACGGCGCGCCGGACCGGATCAAAGATGATCTGGTACATTTCCGGATAGTGCATGAGTTGGTCGAGGATCGCATCGACCTGGGAGATGAATGAGTTGCCCAAGCCGGGTGCTTGGCGATCATACCAGTCAGCGGTGACGATGAGGTCAACCTCCGCCGCTTCAGCGAGGTCGATTTGCAACCTCAATGGCGATTCAGAAGCCGCCGCCTGACGTCCTCCCACGGATAGACGGGCATAGTGCCATCGTTGACTGCCGCAAGCCGCCGCTCGATTTCCGCACGCTGCTCCGCCGGCATTGGAATCGCCTGCGTTTCGTCATAAACCCTGTCCCAGAGCTGCTGAGCCAGCAGAATACACTCGTCTGCTGAAAGCGTTGAGAAGTCGATATCGGCGATGGAAGGCATCATAATCTGCTCCGTTTGTGGTGACGATCCAAGATTGCCTCATTTCGTGGCAACTGTAAATGAGGAAGTTAAGGGCGGACGTTGCCGTCCGCCCCCGACTTCCCGTCAAGCAGCGTTTCTCGGCTTGCCGGGTCTGGCGGCCTTCGAAGTGGCAACCGCCCCGAAGCCCATGCCGGCGGGCAGCCAGGCTTTGAGTTTGGCGATGTGCTCGCGATCGACGCCGGCCTTGTCCGGGTTGGAGAAGGCGCGGTCGAGCTGCGTCACCAGCACCGACTTCTTCTTATCGGTGCTCGATCTTGCCCACTGGTCGCCAAGCACTTCACGGCCGATTGCAAGCAACTCGTCACGGCGGCGGCGGTTCAGGAAATTATCCGCGGTGGGCCGCCAGTGCTCTGCTACGTCAGCCCCGGTCAGCGAAAGCGACGCATCGTAGGCGGTGGCTTCTGCCGCGTAGGCGGGACCGAGCTTTGGCTGGAGCGTGAGCGCCACGGCGTAGGCCAGGAGGTCAAGCCTTGCCTGTTGCGGCAGCCGCCGGAACGCCTCAAACCGCTCTGCGTCGGACTTCGGTTTGAGCCAGGCCGCCGGCAACTTTTTGCCGATCGACTCCAGTCGGGCAGTTACCGTTGACGGCCTCAGGGCAATGCCGGGCTTCGGCGGAAGAAACGTCACGGCCGGGCCGTCCGTGCGTTGGCGTTTGCCAAGCAGCGAACTTGCCGCATGGAACGCCAGCAGGTCGAGTGCGATGGCGGGGTGCTTCGCGATCTCCACCTGGGCGATAGCAAGCCGCTGCGCCGCCAGATCGCGACGCAGTGACTCCGGCATCGCACTCTTAGGCTTTGCTGTGGGCGGGTGATCCAGGCCGCCGCCGGGACTCAGGAGCCGCTCAAGAAGTTTGCGATGCTCCGGTTTGATCAATCCTTTGTCGACTGCCGGTGTGCCGTCGGTCGCCAGCGACACGAAGCAGCCGGCCAGCGCTTTCTGGCGGGCGTCAAAGCCCTCGAAGCCGGCCAGCTTCGCCTGAACGCTATCAAGCTGCTCCTGCAGGCTATCCTGCTTGTCAAGCAGAGCATCGGACTCGGTGTCGTCCAACGCCTCGTCTAGCTCTTCGAGTTCACGCTCAAGGCTTGCTTTCCGTTCCAGCAGTTCCGTCGGAACGCCTGTCGGCTTTGGTTGGATGCGGCCGCAACGGTGGATAGCTTCATAGTTCCGGTCCGGATTGATCTCGACCCATCCCCAGCCGTCGGCTTGCAGTTCACTGCGAATGGCATCGAGTTTCTCTTGCGCCAACCGGTTGAGCAGCGCCGGAGATTCGAGGTAAACATCCTCGCAGAATAAGTCGGCGCGGATGCTGCCACCCGCGGCGCGGTATTCGTTGAGCGTGACAAAACGGGCGAGCTTGTCGTCCGCTTTGACCATCTTCTCGGTGAGTGCCGCCCGAATATTATAGGGCTCTTCCCGTTGCCATTCCGGCAACGACTTGAAAACCTCGAGCTGGCGGCGATGGTCGTCGGTCACGGTGTAGGCCATCAGGCATTCGAGCGTCATGCCGTCCTTGCGGTATTCGGCGACGAGCTCAGGCGCCACGCGCGCCAGCTTCATGCGCTTCACCACGAGTCTTTCATCCACGCCGAAGCGTGCGGCTACGTCGGAAGCGCTTTCGCCCTGGTCGATCAGGCCGGCGAACGCCTCGAACTGGTCGGCCGGGTGCATGGCCAGGCGCACCGTGTTTTCGGCAAGGCTCATCTCCAAAGCGTGTTCCTCGGTGACGATCTGGCACGGCACCGCGAAATCGCCGGGCAGCTTACCTTCGGCTTGCAGCGCATGGATGGCCGCGAGGCGGCGTCCGCCCGCGATCACCCGATAGCTGCCGTCACCGGCGTCGGTGACGACGAGGTTCTGCATCAGGCCGTGGGCCAGTATCGATGCCTTGAGCTCGTCCATGCCCATGCTCACTACGGTACGGCGGGCATTGAGCGGCGATTTCCGAAGGCTTCTCGCAGCGATGAGCTGAGAGTGGGTCGGTGTCGTTGTCGTATCAGTCATAAGAACTCCATGTGTTGATGGTTGAAAAAGAGCCGGCGGGCAGGGAGTCCGCCCGCCGGCATCCGGCATCAGGCGGCTGCCTGCGCGGATTCCTTGCGGGCCTTCGCATCGGCCTGCTGCTGGTGCATGATCCAGGTGTGCGCGAGGTCGAGCAGCTTGGCCATCGCGAGCAGATCGTCGAAGTTCAGGCTGTCGGTTTCCTTCCAGGTATCGTCGCCCTGCTTGTAGCCGCGGGCGGGAATGACGCTGTACCACGTTCCCTTCTCGCTCGTGTTGCGCCAGATCGTCGCTTGCAGCGCGCCGATGCGGACTTTGTGTGCGGGTTTAGACATGATGGTTCTCCTTCTTTGTAGTTGAGAGACCCCGCCCATCGGGGCCTTACGGCACCTTAAGAACCCGCCTCAAGACGGGCGAAGCTCGCGAAGCGAGCGTAGAGGGCAAGCGGAAAATTGGGGGCGACCTTTAGGGGGAACCGATTTTCCGCTTGCCCGGTCCGTCGGCGGGTTCACCTTGCCGTCCTGAAGGCCCCGGTGGGCGGGGACGAGCGCGGTTAGAGAAGGAGAAGCCGGCATGATCTGCACACGCCCGTCCATAGGCAGATGGCTCGCGGCAGGTCAGGTGCGCAACATTTACAGGATGGAACAGCGGCTCGTCGGCCTGCCTAAAGGTAGCGACGGGCGCCGTCTGGCGACCATCGTCTTGGCGGAGGCCAAAGTGTCCACGCTAACGACAGAGGACCGCGACGACTTGGCGAGGCCGCTCCTGTCGCGCGACGGCGCAGCCGTGGCAGTGCGATGGCATTGCAGTCGCATAGCGTCAGGATGGCACAACCAAGACGTGCAAAACTCATCAAGACAATTGACTATGACGCGAAGACGTGAACGTATAATCCGCCATGCTGCGGATGTTTCAGAACAGCCGGCCGTCGGGAGCAAAGAGCTACTACTCCACGTCGGACTACTACACGGAAGGCCAGGAACTCACCGGCCAGTGGCGAGGCCGCGCCGCACGCTTGATGGGCCTCGAAGGCACGATCGAGCAGGCCGAATGGGAGGCGCTATGCGACAATAGGCATCCGCTGACCGGCGAGCAGCTTACCGCGCGCCTCCGGGCCGATCGCACGGTCGGCTACGACATGAATTTCCACGTGCCCAAAAGCGTGTCGCTGCTTTACGCCACGACGAGGGATGAGCGGCTCCTCGTTGCCTTCCGCGACGCGATCGACGACACCATGCAGGACATCGAGCGGGAGATGCAAACGCGGGTGCGCAAAGGCGGCAAAAACGAAGACCGCACGACCGGCAACATGGTGTGGGGCGAGTTCGTGCATTTCACGTCGAGGCCGGTCAATGGTGTGCCCGATCCGCATCTGCACTCCCACTGCTTTGTCTTCAATACAACCTGGGACAACAGGGAACAGGCGTGGAAGGCCGGTCAATTCCGCAACCTGAAACGTGACGCGCCATATTTCGAGGCGGTGTTTCATTCGAGATTGGCGCACCGGCTTGAAGCACTGGGGCTCGCCACCGAGCGCGGCAAGCACGGATGGGAGCTGGCTGGCGTTGAGCGCGCCACGATCGAGAAATTCTCGAGACGGACGGCGCAAATCGAGGAGAAGGCGAGAGAAAAAGGCATCGACAACGTGGACGCCAAAGCGGAGCTCGGCGCCAAGACCCGCCAGTCGAAAAAGAAGGACCTGAGCTTTTCCGAGCTGCAGGCGACGTGGCGTGACCGGATGACACTGGACGAGCAAGCGGCTCTGAAGGCACTCGAACAGAAACTCGGCGGTGACGCCGAGCCGGACGACGGCACCGCTGCAGCGCGGGGCGTCGAGTATGCCGTCGGCCATTCCTTCGAGCGCAAGTCGGTGATCGATGAGCGGCGGTTAATAGCCGAGGCATTGAAGCAGAGCGTCGGCAAGGCGACGCCTGACGAGGTGCATCGTGCGATGGCGGCAAGTGATATCATCACGGCCGATCGTCACGGGCGGCGCTGGGCTACGACGCGCGAGGTGCTGGCTGAGGAGCGTTACCTCATTGACTTTGCCCGGCAGGGGCGGGGCACTTGCGTGCCGTTCGTCAGCCATCACGGCACCTTCTCGCGGGACTGGCTGTCCGATGAGCAGCAGCGAGCGGTGCGGCACGTCACCGAATCCCGCGACCGGGTGATGCTCGTGCGTGGCGCCGCCGGCGTCGGTAAGACGTCGTTGATGCAGGAGGCCGCCGAGGCCATCGAAGAGAGCGGCACCAAGGTTGTTGCCCTGGCGCCGTCGGCCAATGCCAGCCGCGGCACGCTGCGCGAGGCCGGCTTTGCAGATGCCGACACGCTGGCGAAGTTCCTGGTCGACGAAAAGCTACAGGAACGGGCGAGGGGGCAACTGATCTGGATCGACGAGGCAGGCATGGTCGGCACGCGAACCATGTCCTCCGTATTCAGGCTGGCCGACAAGCTCGACGCCCGTGTCCTGCTGTCCGGCGACCGTAGGCAGCACGGTTCGGTCGAACGTGGAGCGGCCTTGAGGCTGCTCGAAGAGGAAGCCGGCGTGAAGCCGGCCGAGGTGAAAGAAATCCGCCGGCAGGCCGGGGCCTACAAGGAAGCCGTCAAGGCGCTGGGCGACGGGCGCACCGCAGAAGGATTCAAGGCACTCGATGCGCTGGGCTGGGTGCGCGAGATTGCTGACGACGAGCGCTACCGGGTACTGGCCGCCGATTACGTGCAAGCCGCAAACGACGGCGAGACGGCACTCGTCGTCTCACCGACCCATGCCGAAGGCGCACGCATCACCAAAGAAATTCGGCAAGCCCTCAAAGAGAGTGGTGCGATCTGCGCCGATGCGCGGAGCTTCCCGGTTCTGCATCATAGGAGCCTGACCGAAGCCGAGCGCGGCGAGGCCGTCAATTATCAGCCGGGCGATGTGCTCGTCTTCCACCAGAATGCCAAAGGGCATACGCGCGGTGATCGCGTGGCTGTCGAGGACCAGCGGCCCTTGCCACTGGAGCAAGCGAAACGGTTCGAGGTCTTTCACTCCGGCGAACTCGAACTGGCTTCGGGTGACGTGGTGCGGATCACCAAAAACGGCTGGACGGCCGACGGCGAGCATCGGGTCAATAACGGCGACCTGCGGCGCATCAAGTCGTTCGACGACGAAGGCCGCATCGTTTTCGACAACGGCTGGGTGCTAAGTAAGGATTTCGGCCACCTGGCCCACGGCTACGTCGTGACGAGCCACGCCAGCCAGGGGCGCACCGTCGATGTGACTCTCGTCGGCCAGGCGGCCGAGTCGTTTCCAGCATCCTCCAAAGAGCAGTTCTACGTCAGTGCATCGCGGGCAAAAAAACGGGTTGTGGTTTATACCTCGGATAAGGAGGCGCTGCGCGAGGCCATCGAGCAGTGCGACGAGCGGCTGACCGCAACGGAGCTGGTGGAAAATGCCCGCAGGCGGTCGGTCATGCTGCGGCAGGCCGAACGGGCCCCTGAGCGTGAGCCGGAGCGGCAGAAGGAGCGGGAGCTTGCCTACGGATACTGATCTTCTCGACCGCCATTTGCCGGCCCACGTCTCTCTCGCCTCGCGCGACGGCGAGGAAGAAACGCCCGCTGATTTCGGGGCCTTCGGCTGGCTGCGCGGCCAGCATGAGCGGGCGGAGATGCTGGAACTCAGACGCAAGGACGGCAACATCGTGGCCTTCGCCTACGCCTGGCTGGAGCGGATCGACTTCGACCCGTCAGTGGGGATTACCCTGAAATTTGGAATCTCGACGGTAAAGATAACCGGCCGCCACCTCAACGCCGAGGCCCGCCCCAACATTCGCCTCTTCGCCGGCATCGTGCGGCACCGCGTGCCCTGGATTCAGGAGGCTGACCGGCCGGTAGCGATGGCGGCGGCGAAAGGGGCGACGGTGATCGAGGCGATGGAGGTGAAGTAACGCCATGCTTGACTTATTGCCCAACAAGTGCCATCCTAAAAGATAGGAGAAAGGACTCTCGCAGATGGCAGGTCACCTACGCAAGCTCGGAGCAAGCAAGTCGGCATCGACGTTGCTGGTCCTGTTCATCCCAAGCGTGGATCGCCACAGCAAGCCGATCGCTCAAAACAAATGGGTGGAAGAAGCGCTCAAGGTGCTCGGCGAATTATTCGGCGGGGCGACAGCGTTCCCCAAAGGTCGCGGCGTGTGGCGCGATGATGCCCGAGGTGGCGTGCTCGTGTACGACAAGCCCGTGGTGATTCAGTGCTACACCAGCGAGTCGCTGCTTTCGCGGGTGGCCGGGTCATTGAAAGAGTTCTTGGTGCGCATGGGTAAGGAGACCAAGCAAGGGGCAGTTGGGCTGGTGATTGACCGCGACTACCTTGAGATCGGTTTTTCGGTGGAAGAGTCGGAGGGATGAGGTCGATGGCCAAGAACGTAAAGAAACTCGCGAAGCTGCTGGGTGCCGAGGTCCTCGGCCAGGTGCCGGATACCGGCGGCGGCGCATTCGGGGCAGAACGGCTCGGACAGGTTGTCGCCACGTTGCAATCTCGGCTGCGGCCGAGCCAGGGCAAGCGGCCGGGACGCCCGACCGATCCCACCTGGGACCGTGCGCCGAAGGTACCGATGAGCCGCAGGACTGCCGCCAAGCTCACCCGCCTGGCTCGCCGCGTTAGTAAGACCGGGCGCCGTGTCAGCCCGATGCAGGTGGCGGCGCAACTGCTTGAAGATGCCGTCTCGCGTCTTTAAGTCGCCCATGCCGGCTGGGGCGGCCGGTAATTGCCGGCACGTTTCAAAAGAAGGTGACGACGCCGGGCGGGCGTGGACGATTTGCCCCAGGGACAAGCGAGTTTGTCCGCTGCGGAGCGGCAGCTTCTTGAATTGACCGTCGCAGGCTTGGTGAATAAGCAGATCACCAATCAAATGGCCGTGAGATCAACACAGGCTCACGCCGCTTTCCTATCGGTGTCGTCGACCGCGCCCAGCAAGTGTGCCATCATCAATTCTCCGGCCTCGTTGAATACCCGGATGTCCCGGTTGCCTGTAAGCCAGACGGCTTAAAGAGTGCCGTTGCAAAAACGCCGGCCGACGACGTAGCCGTCCTCGATCAGGACCATTTCGGAAAATGAACTCACACCGGCTGCCATCGCTCCTAACGCCTCGCGGACTTTTCGGCGGATGTCGGAAAGCAACGGATCGGACGGCTGCATGCGAGGCTCCTTGGAAAGCCATAATATCGGCTCAACCGTAGGACGGTCTGCAACTTGCCTCAAACTGAAGACATACAACCGACGCAGCTCTCCCAGTCTCCGCTTGGCGGACGGCTGCTGGAAGAACCGCATGCATTTTGCCGATGCTGCTTCAAGGCGTACCCGCGTTGGAAGGAGTATCGATGACACACCCCATGAATAATGCCTTATCGAAATCCGACCGCCCGGTTGAACTCCAAGCGATCGGTCAGCTCACGCCTCAGCAAATCGAGCAGGTCAAGAAGTTTATCGAGCAGGCCGGGGGCGCCGACAACGCTCGCCGCGTCATCGAGTCACTCGAACACTTCCGGCCCGCCGCTTGATACTTCACGGTAAGGCCGCTACTGGAGTCTAGCTAAAGCATCCACGGCCGACTTCGCGGCCTCCACACTGCCCAGCGCGACGACCAGTTTCTTTGCGGCGAGCAACGCGTCGAGCGAAAGCGCTCCGGTGGTTGCTTGAGCCGGGCGAGCTGGCGCTGTTTCTGTCGTTTTGACGCGACGTCGCTTTCGGCGCATTCCCATCGCCTGGAGCGTCGCCGAGACCTGCGCCGCTGAGACGGCAATCCCCTCAGCCGCCAGGGCAGCGATCACGTCACGCGGCCGGACCGGCTTTTTCATCCCTTCGGCGACTTGCCGGATTCGTTCGGCTTTGCTCGTTTTGCCTGAGCCGTTCGACGCCTTGTGGGCAACCGAGGCTTTCGGATTCGATTTTTTGCGGGCCGTGCTCCTAAGCTTCGCAACCAGCGAAACGGAGACGTTGATCCCGGCCTGTTCAAGGTTGGTGACAACATCCTTCGTCGTCGCCTCGGGATTGCCCGCGATGTATTCCTTCACGGCGTCGGATTTGTTTACTTCGTTGGCCGCAGCTTTCTTTGCCATTCGTTAACACCTGATTCAAATCGTATATGCCAGTTCATCGAAAGAATACGAAATGCGTTGCAAGTATTCAATGAACACCCTCACGCGACTGAGTTGGGCGCTGTGCCGACGGCGGCATTCTGGAACGCTGCACCGGCGCGAAAGCCTCTGACGAACATTGACGCTAGGCCGCCGCCCGCCGTAGACTGACCAGCATTGAAATATTCTTCCCTCGTCTCCTTTAAGGAACCAAACACCGGCCCGACAAGGCCGACAATTCGATCGACGCGCTAGCGTCAAGAACTGCTTCTTCCAAAACCGCCAGCCTGAGCTTCGGCTCTTGAACAGTGAAAGCAGTACTTAGACCGCGCTCCCGAAAGGGAGCGTCGGCTGGGTGCTGTTTCACTGTGCCCCCTGGCGGGGGTTGGAGGAGCGGCCTCGGACGGCGCTCCTTGTTTTTTTGGTCGCCGCGTCCGAGGCCTCGTCATCGTGGTTTTTTCCCGATGGTCCAAGAGGAGCCTCGCCATGTCCAAATCGTTTGACGCCCTCCATAAATGGCTGGGCATCCCCCCTGCCGAGCAGCCGCCCCATCATTACCGTCTGCTGGGAATCGCCGTATTTGAGGCCGATGCCGATGTCATCGAGTCGGCCGCCGATCAGCGCATGACGCACATCCGGTCATTCCAGACCGGTAAGTATTCGGCGCAGTCACAACGTCTGCTGAATGAACTTTCCGCCGCCAAACTCTGTTTGCTGGACGCCGACCGGAAGGCGGCCTATGACGACACGCTACGGCTCCGCTTCGATGCGGCAGAGCCACTGCATGCCGCGGTGCCAGTTGCCATAGAAATGCCACAGGCAGCCGTTGGTATCACCACGGCGGGGCCGATCCCACTGGTGGTCGATCCGCCGGTGCGAAATGCCCGGAGGGGCCGTAGCGTAAGTTCGCAGCGACTGGCCTGGCTGATACTCGCCGCCGTCGCGGCGCCAAGCTGCCTGTGGATTGGCTACATGATCGTGCAGACGAGGGCAGCGCGCGCCAGCGCGGCCCGCAAAGCCGAGACTATAACCGTCGCAAAGGCATCGACGCCGGAACAGGGGCCGCCACCTGCGACAAGCAAGACGGCGCCGGCGGTGAAACCGCCCACGCTGGAAGAGAAGCAACCGCCTGTGAGCGCGCCGTCCCAGCCGAATGAAACCGTCGCCACTTCCGCCGACAGTTCAAAGCGATTCCCGTTTGAGATTCCAGACCCGCGTCGAGCACGGTGGTCGATTGAAGGCGACGAGCTGGTGCAAAGCACCTATCGCCCGTGGACCGGCTGCATGCCGATCCTTTTCGGAGACGCCGATTGGCAGGATTTTGATTTCTCCGCTGAAGTAAAGCGAGATGTAGGGAACGACGCATGCGGTCTTCTATTCCGCCACGAAAATGGTTTGAGCGCGGATGAGTTCTGGCTGTCGTCGTTTGGCAACAGAGTGCACCGCGTGCAAACGCTCGACCAGGGCAGAGTCAGCCAGCCCGCGGCGATTCAGGGGTCACTCGACCTCGGCAGATGGTATGGCGTCGAAGTTCGTGTGCGCGGGAAAAGCGGCGAATGTTTTTTAGACGGCAAGCCGATTGCGAGTTTTGAGCTGCAAAGGCTTCGCCGCGGACGTTTGGGACTGGCGACATGGGACTCCGCCTACCGATTTCGCAATATCCTCGTCAAGTCGCCTGAGGGCAACGTTCTCTTGGAGGGCTTGCCCGACCTCGACGCCGAACCGCTCGCTGACGACGATACGACAAGGCAACAACAAATGATCTCGCGGGAAGGGATGTTGCCGACCACGACCGATGGCCGTCCGCTCAATTTCGATTTTGAAACAGGTGACCTCCGCGA
Organism: Pirellulales bacterium; assembly: GCA_035547915.1. GTDB lineage: Bacteria > Planctomycetota > Planctomycetia > Pirellulales > JAICIG01 > DASSFG01. The sequence goes on from DASZTS010000039.1 coordinate 67,531, forward strand.
TTGGACGGCCGAAGGCGATGCGTTCAAAGGCCAGCCAATCGAAGGAGACGCGCTGCACGCAGGATACCGTTACGTGCGAAGTGAACACGCCGGGCAATTCTGGGTGGGAGGAAACGAAAAGACCCGCAATACAGCCAAAGGGACGCTGACATCGGTGCCCTTCAAGGTGACGCATCCGTACGCCAGCTTTTTGCTTGGCGGGGCCATGGTTCAAGAATGCAGCGTGGAGCTCTTTCTTCGCGGCAGTGAGACGCCGTTCTTTCGAGCCGTCGGTTGCTGGAACGACGCGCTGCAGCCGGTAGCCGTTGATTTGACGGAATACGTCGGCAAGGAAATCTTCATCCGCCTGAACGACCGCGACGACCAGGATTGGGGCCACGTGAACTTCGATGATCTCCGGTTCCACGAGACGAAGCCTGATTTTTCGCCACGTTACGCCTCGTCACCGGATTTGGTTCCGGGTTCAACGGTCGATGTTCTGAAGCTTATCGATCCAGATCGTGATGTTCGAGTAGGGCAGGGTCATTGGGACGAGCAGCACCAATTCGTGCTGCCGGGCACTTGGATGAGGGCGGCCCAACTGCCGCTTCCCGTTCCCAAGGAGTATGACTTAGCGCTGACCGTGGCGGGGGTGCCGCGCGTGGACGACGTTTTCGTCATCCTGCCAATTGCGGAACGCCAAGTGCATCTTATCCTGGACGGTTGGCGAAGGAGCGGGAGCGGGCTACAGATGATCGACGGGAAGTTCGCCAACGGCGGCGACCCGGCGCAAAAGACAAGCACTCACGGGGGTGCGATCCTGCTCGATGGCCAGCCGAACAAGCTGGTCTGCCAGGTACGATCGGACTCGATCAAGGTGTTGTGCAACGGTGCCACGGTGATCGACTGGCAGGGTGATCCAAAGCGATTGTCGCTCCAATGGGGCAAGGTAGCGGGTTGGGACGGCATCGTCATCGGGGTGGTTGGGTTTGGTGCAGTGTTCTCGCAAATCGACCTGACACCGGTCGCGCCTGACGATTCGAAAACGAAGCCTGTGAAACCCTCCCCATCCGGAGTTGCCAAGTCACCGCCCCCGAAAGGCGATGCGGGAACCCCGCAGCCGACGCTGACCGTCACCGAGGCGTCGTCATTGCGGCAGCACACGGCAGCGGTGACGCGCGTTGCTTATCATCAGACATTGCCGATCTTGGCGTCGGCCGGCAAAGATGGGCAGGTACTCCTTTGGGACCTGCAAAACGTAGGGCAGCAACGGCAAATACACAAGTTCGCTGAGGAGGTCTGGACAGTCAAGTTCAGCCCGGACGGCAAAAATATCGCCTTCGCCAACCGCTATTGGTGGGGCAGCCGACTCGTATTCAAGACAGTCGCGGGACTTCCATTAAACGAACTGAAAGATTTCAAGCATGGTGGCGGCAGCGTGGCATCGATTGCGTATAGCCATGATGGCCGCTTCCTTGCGGCTGGACAGGACGACGGCACCTTTCGCGTGTGGGACGTCGTTCAGTTCCGGGAAGTTCTGGCCGTTGGCCTCGGCGACCATCACAACGTATTCAATTTGGCATTTGGTCCGGTAACCCTCGATAAGAAAAAGAGACCGATCGCCTATTTACTGGCGGAGTTCGGTCACGACGGCATCGTGAGAACCTTCGCCGGAACGTCGGGAACCGACGGTCAGTGGAGCTTCCGCCAAACTGAAGTGCAATTTCCCAAGGGGGTTGGGGGGGCAGGCCTGCGATTCAGCCCAAAGGGCAATGCTCTGGGCATCACGCGAATCGATGGAACCATCAGCTTGCTCAATCCTCAAACGGGGATGACCATCCGTGATTTGGCGCGCGGCGGAGGCGTGGTCGAGTGGATCGCGTTTCACCCGCAAAAGCCCTGGTGCGTCACTGCACACAAGGACGCCCAGGTGGCACGGATTTGGAACATCGACACGGGCGAGATGCTGTGCGAACTGAAAGGGCATACCGGCGGCGTCATGTGTGCGGAATTCAGCCCGGACGGCCGGCACGTGGCTACAGCCAGCGAGGATTTCTCAATCAAACTCTGGGACCTTGGCGGGCCAGGCCTGCCCGCGACGGAGAAAAAGAAGGGCAAAAAGTCCAAGGCTGTCTTGCCAATCGTCGGGAACTGAGCTGCGATAAACCGCCACCAGGTGCGCAACCGTTCTGTGAAGATCGTCTGTAACGGATCGACGGTGATCGACTGGCAAGGCGACCCGGCGCGTCTTCGGCTGTCCTGGGGTGACGCCGTTGCCGGCTGGGACGGCCTGCTGGTGCGCGGGCCTTGGGCCGGCTGGATTCTTTCAGAGTGCACGTTGACGCCGGTGGGCTCGCAGGCGGATGCTCCGCCAACTGCTCTGAAACCTCCCGCGCCGACCGATAAGCCACCGTCACTCGGCGACATCGCCAACGACGATGGACCGGCGGTCAAGTCTGGCATCACTGCCACCGAAATCGTCACGCTGAAAAGCCACACGGCGGCAGTCAGCCGTGTCGCTCCGGGGGCAAGGATGGTCGCGTGCTGGCGTGGGAACGTGCCGTCAATAGCATCGCCTTTCATGCATCCCGGCCACATTGTGCCTCACGGCCTATAAAGAAAACGTGGCGCGCCTATGGAATACCGATACCGTGGAGTTGCTTGCGAGCTGAAGGGCCACACCGCCGGGGTGACGTGCGCCCAGTTCGGCCGCATGGTCACTTCTCAATCACATGGTGGCGTGCGATGCGCGCAGCCGTTCGCAAGGAGCCGCAGGCCGCTGGAGGAGGGGCGGACGGAGCAGGTGGGTGACGATTATGCGCTGGCGAGTTCGGCGGCCTTTCGCCGAATCAGGTCGGACAGGGGAGGGATGTCATGGAGATCGTGTATGCGATCCCGAAGATAACGCCAGAAGGTCAGGCCCAGCTTCCGGCAGGTTGTCTTCAGGCTGAGAAAGGTATCTCGACAAGGCCGGCCCGCGTCACTTCGCGTCCCGGCGCTGATCTTCCGCCTCTTAACGTACTGCCGAATGTCGTTCTCCGACAGATTGTTGTGCAGCGGAATGTCTGGGCGGTCGAGAACCAACAGCAACTCCGACTTCTTGCCGTGAATCTTCTCGAGTGCCTCGTTCAGTTCAGACCAGCCCGTCTTCGTCAGGAAGAGCCGGTCGAAGTCGGCCTCCAGGCGCGTCCGCCGCGTCGATGTCGGCGATTCACGATAGGCTTTCAGTCGCTGATAGTAGTTCCAGATCGCATCCCGGGCCGCTTCGTGTGCCGCACGTTGGACGGCCGTGAGCGGGATCAGCTGCGCGACGTGCCGTTCCATATGCACCCAACACAAGGCGTGCAGGAAGGCCAGCAGCTTGAATTGGGCAGCATCGTCGCTGATCAGCACCAGATCGCTGTAGAGGTTCTGCGCCAGCAAGTTGGCCCACAAGGCGCCTTCGGTTACCAACCGCCGCAGTTCCGCCGACTGGATCTTCCAGGCCTCGAGCTGCGCCGCCCAGGATTTGTCATCGTCGTAGAACCAGCCCGTCTCCGATTTCAGCCGCGCGAGGAGCTTTTGGGGAACCTCGAAGCACTCCAGGTAGAACAAGGCGTCGTTGTTGAACAGGTAGCCCGGATGAGGCGAGAGCAAGATTTTCAGGAAATTGACGCGGCTCTTGGTGTCGGTCGTGAAGAACGAGGCGAACAAATCGTTGCCGATGTGCAGCGTGTGCGCGCCTTTGCCGCCGTGTTTGGCGGAAGTGTCGTCGGTCTGCAGGTACGTCGAGACTTCACGGGCGGCGGGCAGCAGGCTGTCTTTCTCCTGATGGAACGCCTCGTGCCCTTCGGTCAGCAGGCGATTGACCTGCCCGACCGAGATGTCCACTCCCAATTCCAGCAACTCCTCGTGCAACAGCGGCTGTGTGACGTGGTTATGAAAATGCTGGTACAGCATATGTTGCCTGAGCGTCGGACCGAAATGCGAGGCGACCTTCTCCGGCAAGGGGGCGGTGACGATCTTTCCATCCGGCAGTTGGTAGCGGCCACGGCGATAGCGCGTGTTGTGCGGCTCGACCAGCAAATCCTGGACGGTGAAATCCTGATAGCCAAGGAATTTCGTCCCGTCCGGCAGGCCGTACAGCGGCAGCCGTACCGTCTCATGAATGACCAGGTTCTGCGTCTTGGAGCGTTTGGCGGAGCCGGGCCGTTTTCCTTCAAGCGTATTCGACTTTTTCTTCTCGCCCGACGCCGATGGCGGGCCGCTGGGATCATTCAGCGGGCTGGGGCCCGGTTTACGTTTCGGCTTATCCGGCAATCCTTTCAGCCGCCGCACCTCCTCTTCCAGCTGATCGATCCGCAGCTGCTGTTGCTGCATCGTCGCCCGGTCCTGCTCAATCAGGCGCAGCAGCGCCTCAACCAGCGGAGTTCGTTGCTCCGCAGGAATCTCCACGCCGAAAAGCGTCTCTGCGCCAGGCTTCCCTGCCATACCGAAAGCAAAACATCATGCGCAGTTTTCGTAAAGACCGATTTCCACGGGGTTATTGAGAAGTGACGCCGCATGGTCGCAACCGCCTCGGACTTCTCGATCAAGCTATCTATGGGAGTAGAGAGGAGCAGGTCGTCGGCGGCGAGCGTTGTCCGCGGCGTCCTCGCCCATCTTCGGCTCTGAGACGCCTCAACCGCATGGCGATCAGGCTAGCTCCCATGATCCGTAGACGAGCGATGGAGAGCAGATCGTATAAGCCAGTGATGCAGATCGCGAGATTAGGTTAAGTATCTGCGGGGGTAGTTCGATTTCCGAAAAGACAGTGGCCCAGGCCGCCGCGATGTTCCTCCCACCACAGCCATTCCAGAGGCCGACAATGATTGCTGGGTCAGGGCTTGCGGAATCACCTAATCGATCCATAACCGGTAATTCAACTTGGGCGTTGAACACGGAAATGAAGCCACATTGTCTCCGGCCATATCCCGGCCCACCGACTTGTTTTGCCACTATGAAAAACGCTCCGTCAACAATCCTGGCGTCTTCGATAGAGTACACTTGATCGCGTTCGTTGATGATCTGGCCGTGCTTTGTTACTAGTCCATCGCCGCGTTCTGGCAAGGTTAGGCCGATTGTCTCTTGATACCACCTGGTTTCGGCTGCTCCCGCGCCATCCGGTCGGAACAAATAATACCCGAAGCGGAGACGTTCATAAAACCCGCGGTTTATAGGAAGTGGTTGCAGGGTAACCCCATTCCTAACTATCCTTTCTATGACTCTGTGGCCGGCTATGTGCGACTGGTCCTCCATATCACCCAGTCCTTCTTGAAGTCTGTCAACGATAGATTCGGCTATGCCAGTACGGCGATTGACTTCGGCACACGATGCGAGCGCAGTCTTACTTGGACGCACCGTCTTGCTACTTGGAGGAGGCTCGACAATCGCGGTCTTACTTGGACGTGTAGCCCTACCGCTTGGAGGAGGGGCGACAGGCCGCCTGTAAACCGCAGCAATTCGAAGCGCGGTCAAATCATCGCCGACATGAGCCGGTAGGGTCTTGTAGAATACCTCACAAGCTAGTTGCATCGCATCAAGGTCACGACCGATGAGGGGAACGATAGCCACATCGGCAATTTTTGCACGCACCAGCTCGATCACCGACTGGAATGAGGACGCCTGGATGTGTCGGTTGCCGACAAAGTAGATTCCGTGGTCGACAAGGTGGTCTATCAGCGGTTGCTTGTCTTGACCGATCGTTGCACATCGATACCTCACGATCTCCTTGAAGTGGATGTTTTCGGCTGGCATCCACGGCGGAGCGCCCTTGAGCGACGTAGCACATAGCTGAACGATGTGCTCATCATGGCTGATCAGGGCAAGGGGGAACGCCGGCCCGATTTCTCTTAAGATGACGCCAGAAGCTCGCTTCAGCTTCGCCGTCCTCTGGGGTAAGGCCCAACACAAGAGCAGGTCCAAGCGCCCTGCGAGCAAGTCTCGGATCTCGCGGTTGTCGTGAAACACAACGCCCGTCGATAACTCGAATTCTGTGCTCGGAGAAGAAGATGAATTCGCGTCTGCTTGGGCGTTGCGCCGGGAGTGGTTGAGTATCGAGAGGAAAAAACTGTTCTGGATGAGAGAGTGAGCCAGCTTGACACGTGCGGGTCGGGGGATGTTTGTTGGCTGCGTAAGGCAGCGTTTCAGGCGAGCCAGAAGCCTTTCGCCATTAGGCAAAAGGCAGGTGTCCTGGGAACCGGTCGCCCGGTCGACGAGCTTCTCACCCCTGAAGTTCTCAAGATGCGAAATGACTTCGCTGACGGTTTGCGGCGATATTCGCATCATCTCCGCGATTTCGCGGATTGATTTCCGCGCCTTGATGTTCTCCGCGATTTGCAAGAAGCGTCCGAGATCATCGGCAGCTCCAAGATACGACCGCGCCATGCACGAAAACCCTCGGAAGGCTGTTGCGAACCGGATCAGGGGAGAACCAGTTCAAACCATTGTGTCGATCAGTCGACAACGTCGGAGGTGGATTGTCAGCTCCACCGCCGGGGGGGCAAACGCAAAACTATCGTACCGCTAATAAAAGCAAAACATTCAGTCATTAGGCTTTCCGCAATTGAACGACACCACACAGGCATTAAATGTTGGTCATCGCATCCGAACAGCTGTCAGCCTGTCTTGTTGGTGGCCGATACGAGGCACCTCATTAAATCTAGCCGGTAGATTGGGGGCTTGCAAGGCAAAGCGGGCATGTTTTCAGGCGAGGAGCTTCTCAAATGAGACAGTTGAGAAAATTTTTCATGCGCCTGCGCAGTCGCTCTCGAGCGAGAATGCTCGCACGGCAGGCGGCTGTTGCCTGCGCAGCCCTTCGTGGGAGGGTGATCAAGACGATTATTGCGTGTCCGAAGCAGAAGCCCGCGACTATGATGAACCGGTGGCGCGACGACCCAGAGGCGTTCGAACTCGCAATCACAGGAGTCGTCCTGTTCTTCCTGTACCGACGGATCTATGACGTTGCGTCTGTGGCCGATATGCTGAGTGTTCCGCGGGGAGCCGTCGAGAACATCATGAGCCGGGAGCGGCGGGCCCTCGCGATCAAGGCCGAGATCATTCGTAACGCGAGTTGCGGCGAGAATTGATTAGTTCGTGACGAGGTATGATGAGCCACCTGCCTCTATTTGTGCCAAGGTCGCTCTGAGCATTCTAGTCCGGCGACTTAACACTGGACCGCTGTGAGAGACGTGACGGAGGAATGGAGCAACTCGGCGCTGAATGGGCGACACCCGAATAGCGCCCGCCAGCAAGAGTCATCGTGAAAGATCGTCATCGCTCTCCTGGCCTCTATGGTCATCGACAAACATTTTCATTATTAACCTATTCAGCGCCCGGGCGAGATGCTGGAGCCTGAAGTCAGAGGCGTGCGATTTTAAGAATTCGGCTGCCTGGAACGAATCAAAGCCGTGTCGCGCACAAATCGTATGGTAGTCAAGAAAGTCGCGATCGAGTTGCGACTTCGGTCGCCACTCGCCGTATTCGTCAGCAGGGCCACCGGCGCCCTTGTCCGGCGAAAACATTACGGCGGAAAGCAAACGCACCGTAGCGGGATGTCTTATAATTCTTGAAATCATGAAGGAATCTCCAGCAAGTCCAGCACGCGAAAAGGTGGCCCTTCGCCATGTCGTCGAGTATCGTTAAGATCGCTCTGACATTTGTTTGATCAACGCAGTAAGGGCTTGATGATCGGTTAGCGCATGGTGGTTGTCAAGGGAAAGATGAAGGTAGCGTGGTCGTGGGCCAATCGCAATGAACGAAGGCGTTGCATTGGTCGCTTACGTTTGAACGACGCCAGCAGCGGAAGCACCTACGACCGCTAGAACATTGCTGAGCTGCCTCGCATCGTGCTGCTTTACGACCGCTAGAACATGCTGAGCTGCCTCGCATCGTGCTGTTTCCTTCGCCGCACGAAGTCGCGGTAGGTGGGTTGCGGCATCGTAGGGAATATCGGCTCCGGGTCAGGCGGGTGAGTGGCTTCCGGCAGCGTGATGGGTTCGGGGACCGCGGGAGCAACCGCCTCCGCCGGTGCGGCGGCCTCCTCGGTCGTTGTCGGCTGCTCAGCTTCGGGGCGTTTCGGCATCCGGTGGCGGATGCGCGTGGTGACCGGCTCGACGGCGGCGATCGGCCCGCGGGTTCCGGTGCGCTCCGCCGTCGCGTCGATCGTGTTGGCGGCTTTCAGTGCTTTGATCCGGTCGGCCAGCTCGTGGGCGGGCGGATGTGCCTCCGCGCCTTCCTCAACCGCTTCGTTCGACAGTACCGCCTTGAGACAGTTCCGCAAGTGAGTCAGTTGACTGAGATAGTTCTCATGCGCGAATTCTGCCCCAAAGCGAGACTGGTAGTCCCGTAGCTGTGTCTCGGCCAGCACCAGTTCATCGCGGGTCCCAGTGAGCCGTTCCTCATAGCCCTTCATCAGCCGCAGCACTGCGTTCACGAGGGCACGCGGGCCGAAATGGTCGCGGGCCATGGCCTCGCGGCAGGTGGTGGCGCCTTCGATGATCAACTCCGGTCCGGCCTGCGGCCTGAGCAACAGGCCGAACCGAAGTCCGCGGCAGAGCCCAATGTCGACGTGGCGCGGCTCACGAACCCCTTCAGGCAGGGTTCGTAAACGGTTAGCGAGCACGTCGAGAGCTTCGTCGGATGGGCAGCGCCGCCCGCCGATCGTCATAAGTTCGTCAGCGTGGGCGGCCATGGTGTGGATATCCTGTTCGAGGCCGGCGATGCGGGCGTTCAGTCGCTCGATTTGCTCCGGCAACTCGCGCAGGTTGCGGCGGGCCACGTACTGCTCGTCGGCATGGTTGCGCTTCAGGATGGCGAGCCGCTGCAACTCGGCGTCGGCCTCGGCGAGGGTCAGGACGGCTGGGTTGCCAGATGCAATGGCCTTCACCTCAGCATAGCTCAGCTCCTGGCCGCCGATGTCTTCAGCGCAGCGCACGCCGCTCGTGCCGTTCATCACCTGGGCGATGAAGCGTGCCTTGGTCTCCAAAGCCTGCCACATGTACGCGTCAAAACTTTGTTCCGTCACGTAGCGATAGATGGCAACCTCTTCGTTCTGATTCCCCTGCCGAAGAATACGACCTTCGCGCTGCTCGACCTCGGCCGGCTTCCACGGCGCGTCGAGATGGTGCAGAGCGACCAGGCGTTTCTGCACATTGGTGCCGGTACCCATCTTCGAGGTGCTGCCCAGGAGGATCCGCACCGCGCCGGAGCGCACCTTGTCGAACAACGCCTGCTTCTTGGCATCGCTTTCAGCCTCGCCGATCGTGGCGATCTGGTTAGGCGGAATGCCATTTGCCACAAGCTTCTCGACGATGTCGTCATAGACGCAGTAGCCCCACTTCGTCGGCTGCACGCCCATGTCGCAGAAGATAAGTTGCGTGCCGAGGGTCGGAGCGGTGCGTTGCCAGGTTGAGGTGACCCGCTCGACCAAGGCGTTGATCTTCGAGCCGGCGAAATCACCAACATCGCTTGACAGTAACCTTCCATCGAGAGCCAGCTTGCGGCCATCGGTGGTGATGGCCAAAGCATTGTCGAGCCGGGGGTCGACGCGCTCCGAGCGGATGCGCTCGTAGCGTCTGACCAGTTCGTGCTGCTCCATTGCCTGCTCGTCCGACATTGGGCAGGCGACCGTGATCGGCTTACCGGTTTCGAGCCTCGGCCGCGGCAGGTCGAGCATGTCGGCCGTCTGGACGTCCGAGAAGCTACGGAACATCTGCTGCAGTTCCGGCAGATTGATGAAGCGGGCGAAGCGGCTGCGCGGCCGCAAGCTCGCGCCGTCCGGAGAAATCTCCATCGTGTCGACCACCTCACCGAACGTGCCGGCCCACCCATCGAAATGCTCAATGCCACGTGACTTCAGGCCCTCCGGGTCGAGGAATCGCTGCACGTTGTACATCTCGACCATCGTATTGCTGATCGGCGTGCCGGTGGCGAAGGTGACGCCGTGGCCGGGATGCAGGCGGTGCAGATACTGGCATTTCATGTAGAGGTCGAAGGCGCGCTCGGAGCCTCCGGTCTGGATGCCGGCGACGCGCTCCATCTTCGTCGGCGTCTCCAGGTTCTTGAAGTAATGCGACTCGTCGATGAAGAGGTGATCGACGCCGAGCTCGTCGAACACCAAGCCGTCGTCTTTCTTGTCGGAGGCGAGCAGGTCTTTAAGCCGCTCCTCGCGGGCCGCCTTCTGCTTCTCGATGGTCTTGATCATGTTGCGGGCCGCACGGCCTTCCCGTGAGTTTGCCGCATGCTCGCAGAGCAGCCGCTCATACTCAGCGATCTGGCCCTTAAGGAACTCGGCTTGGTAGCCGCGTGACATGCCAATGCGCTCAAACGACGAATGAGTCACAATGATGCCGTCCCAATCACCGCTGGCAATCTTGGCGGTCAGCCGCTTGCGGCGCTCGCGCGTCAGGTCGTCTTTCGTCGCGACCAACAACTTGGCGGTCGGGTAAAGCTGCATGAATTCGCGGGCGAACTGCTCCAGCATGTGGTTTGGGACCACGTACATGGTTTTCTTGGCAAGGCCAGCCTGCTTCAGCTTCATGCCGGTCGCGGCCATCGTGAATGTTTTGCCGGCACCGACCACGTGGGCAAGCAGCGTATTGCCGCTCGACATGCCGCGCCACACCGCGTCCTCCTGGTGCGGGCGCAGGGCGATCGTCTTGTTCATGCCGGGAAAGTCGAGGTGCGATCCGTCGAACTGTCGCGGCCGCAGATTGTTGTACGTGTCGTTGTAAAGGCGGACTAAACGCTCGGTGCGGTCGGGATCGGTGAACACCCAGGCGCGGAACTTTTCCTTGATGAGACGTAGCTTCTCGCGGGCAGCCAGCGTCTCGGACTGGTTGACGACACGGGTTTCCTTACCGTCTTCCATGATCGTGTCGTAGATGACGGGGATTTTCTGGTTGAGGGCGTGCTCAAATAACCAGATGCCACTCGCACGGTGAGTACCGTAATCAGCAGTTGCCGCGACCGATTGCTGGGCAGTGTGGTCCGCATCGACGCTCCACACGGCATCCTTGGCGACATGGGCCACCTGTACCGACTTTGGACCGACCCGGAATAGCTCGCAACCGAATTGCTGCACATCGGCGACCGGAATCCACGGCGCGCCGAGTGGTGCGTCGATGTCGCCGGGCAGCACGTCTTCGGGCTGCACAAGCTTTAACGCCTCGACGTTGCGGGCATAACGGAGACCTGCGGCTTCGGCTTGTTTCAGCCTGGCGCGGACGTTGCCCGACAGATACACGTCGGCGGTCTGCCAACTGTTCGATTCCGGGTCCTTATATATAAGGTCACCCAGCTCTTCGATAATGCGATCGGGCACCTGGCCGTAGAGCTGGCAAATATAAGGAATATCCACCGTGCCGCGATGGTTGAGCGACACCAGCAGCCCTTCCTCGGCACTCGAAACCGAAGTGATCTCCGGCGTTTTGCCGACCACGTCCTTCTGCAGGATGGCGGCCTTGTCGGCCTGGCCGGTCACCTCGTCGTACTCTTCGAGGGACATGACGAGCATGGCGTCCGGATCCTCCCGGAATTTCACGACGTTGGGCATGCGGCGGATCAGCGTGCCGTCGGTGTTCTTCGAGAACGTCGTCTTGTTGATGGGGCCGTAGACGCCGTTAAACAGGTCGTAATAGATGTTGAGGTTGCGGCGGGCGCGCTGCCGCTCGATCTCCGGCCAGCCCTCGTTCTGCGATTGCAGCACGCGGCGCGCATGGTCGCGGAGGCCAATCAGGGCGGCCAGGCGTTTGCCCATCATCGTGCCGTCGGCCCTGAGCAGCGTGCCGCCGTACGTGACGGGCTTCGCCTCGCCGTCCTCGATCTGGTGAATGACACGGTTTTCGCCGACAAAGAAGCTACCCTCGGTGATGTGGTTTGGCGGCGGGGGAGGGACAAAGGCGGGCGGCGGTGCCGCGACCGGCTCGGCGACAGTCGCGGATATGGACGCGACGTTCGGCGGAAGCCGAGCCACTGACTCACGAAGCTGCTGAGCCAGGTCGCCGTTGGAATCCAGGCCATAACCGTCGCGGTAGAGCCGGTTCTTGCGGCTCCATGTGCCGAGCACCATTTCAGGGTGGCGAAGGAAATACTTGTTGATGGGGATTTCGGCGTCCTCGATGATGATGGCCTCGGTCGAAAGCCACTCCGGGTCGGCGTGGCTCGGCTGCTCGCCCGGCCGCCGTTTCTTCAGGAAGATGATGTCGGTCACCACCTTTGTGCCTTCGTTCTTGAAGGCATCAGAGGGCAGCCGGATGGCGCCCAGGAAATCGCCCTTGTCGGCCAGCAACTCGCGCAACTCGGCGTTGACCTTGTCCAACGTGAAATGGCTAGTCACCAGGGCCATGATGCCGCCCGGTTTCAAGGCATCGAGTGACTTGGCGAAAAAGAAATCGTGCAGGGCGAGCTTCCGCCCGGCGTAGTCGAGCTTCACGTCGGCAAACGGCACGTTGCCGATGACCGCGTCGATGCGGTTCTCCGGGAGCTTCGTGTCGCGAAAGTTTTCGATGCGGATGTCGGCGTCGGGATGCAGGGCACGGGCGATGCGGCCGGAGATGCCGTCGAGCTCGACGCCAATGAACCGCATACCCTTCCGCGCCACCCCTATGAAATTGCCGATGCCGCAGCCGGGTTCCAGCACGGTGGCGTTGGTTGGGATACCGAGCCGTGCCAGTGCGTCGTGCATGGCCTGCATCACTACGGGCGAGGTGTAGAAGGCATTGAACGTCGTGCGCTTAGCGCTGGCATACTCCTCGTCGGAAAGCAGCGACTTCAGCTCGTTACCCAGCACCTGCCAGCCGTGGTCCTTGTAACAGCCGGTGGCCGGGTCTGGGAACAGCGACAGCGCTACCGATCCGAAGCCGGCGAAACGTGAGAGAATCTTTCGTTCATCATCGGTCGCTCGGCGGCGCTCCCGCTCGATGCGGTTCAGCGTCCTGATCGCCGCGATGATGTCGCGGGCCTTTGTCTTATCACCGCTGGCGTTAGCCGTCGTCGTGCCTTCCATAGCCTTGTCTCCCTCCTTAGTTGGCGGCCCCGCCTCCGGGGCCTGGCGGCTCTGAGAGGCATCAGCCTCAGCCGGGAGCGAAGCGTCCGGGCCAGCGGAAAGTTGGGGGAGACCTTCAGGGGGAACCGATTCTCCGCTTGCACGGCACGGCGGCTGATGCACCATGCCGCCTTCAATGGCCACGGGCGGGGCGACGTCAGGAAAGGACGAGGGAGGCGGTGACGTATCGTCGGGAAGTGAGGAGGGAGCGTCGAAGTCGATTAGCGACTGCCGGCGCGGGATGGGCCGGGCATCTCGGCTGTGCGATCCCGCTATTCGGCCGGCATGTGTTGTTGCACGAAGGTCATGGCTCGATCGAGCGACAAGGTGTCCTCGCTCGGCAACAATTCCGGCGGCAAACTGTCCTGGAGTTCCTGCAGGGCCAGTTCCAGCGCCTCGCTCGATAGCTGCGCGGGATCGCTCCCCGGCCTCGCCGCGGCCATTTCCCTGATCCGGTTCAGGTGGCAGGCCCGAAACGCCACTGCCAGTTGGTTCACCTTCGAAAGCAATGTCCCGCTCAGCCGAAGCTGCTCGTGCAGGGTTGGCCGATCCTTCAGCAGTTCGAGCACGATCGTCTTGTAGGCTGGCATGGTCTTCCTCCTCTTCAAGCGGCGTGACGGCCGCCGACGCCTCGCCGTCAGGATTAAGGTCTCTTTTGAACCCCGGCAAGAGGGTTGATGAGGGCGTCGATCTCCGGGCCATACGGTGCCATGATGCAACCGCAGGTTGCCAGAGTTTGGGAGAAATTCAAGCAGAATTTCTGGTTGCCGTTGGATGTAGATAGAAAGGACTACTCTCATCGGCCATCCGCCTCAGTCCGGAAAGATGCTTGATATCCCGCTTGGATGCCGCTATCGTGCTAGACATCGACCCTCCCGGCAAGCGGTTGCTACTGCAATGGCCTAGACGCCGGGATGCTAAACGCACGCTCGCCCAGCTCGTTCCCCGATGCAGGATGGCAGTTACCTCACCGGCACGTCCTTGGCAAAGCTATTTGCCGCGCTCTCCGCAATGGCATACGACCGCCATCCAGGACCATATACGACTCTTCGGTATGGACCTCCGCGAAGAGTCTCTTCCGACACCACGCTGAAACCAAACTCGGCCCTCCGCGAGAGCGACTCGCACACGTGGAGGCATTCTCGAAGGATTCCGTCAATAATTCGAAACTGCTTTTTTTTCAGCAATTCAGGAACATCAAATGGTGCAATTACGTCATACACTATTTTGAGAGCACGGCGCCCATCAGCTGGGCGTTCCCGCAGTGCTTCGCTCACATCGCAAAGCGTCTCCATAAGTCGGCCGGCGGACAGACGTGACGCATCGTCCTTTAACGCGATCCCGCACAAAGCGGCCACAGTGTTAGCTCGCCTTTGGTCTTCAGGATCGCCTGAATGAAAAAGGCTCCATTCCTTTGACATACAAGTCCACCTCCCTGTCATCACCTCCCATACAGCACGGGCTGTGTCACATATTTTATTGTCGCATATATATTTAAGACAAGTCAACTTCTTTCACCAGATGCTCTCTTTCTAATGTCATGGTCATACAACACTCGGCGACACAACAACTATGACCGCATTCGATAATCGGATAACAGCGAAAGACGCTGCGTCGTGCATCATGGAAGCGTGGAATGGAGGTCGCTCCATTGTGCCGGTTATCGGCGCCGGGCTCTCCGCTGATGCAGGCGTCCCCACTTTGGCGGCCGTGGTTCGATACATTGGCGCCGTCCATGCTCTGTTTACGCACGCGCTGTATCTTCCAGCGTCTCCGTCTCATCTCGACCCAGCGGACCCATTGTTTACTCTTATTAGGAATCATTATGGTGACCGGCTCGATCGATTCTTGCTCGATCACGGCTGGCCCGATCGTTTTGTCCTACAACACATTCTCGGCCTAGCATTGCAGGAGGCACAGCACACTCCGGACGATGTCATTGACGAGTCGTTGAATTGCCTAGTGGCCGAGATGCATGCCTGGGAAAGTGCAAAGCTCACCAAGCTCCGCAATCTCGTTCAACCTCCGATTCCCGACACCGAGCCGAAAGACTTGCTTCTCGATTGGCGCCACCTCATCCGCCACGTGACCCGCCACCGCCGCGAAATAGCAGATGCGCTTTTCTTGCGGCTCCACCACGGTCGCCTACCAGGGGTTGGACATCGTTACCTCGCTTTCCTGACAAAGCTCTTCGGCATTCGGTCCGTCTTCACGTTCAACTTTGACCCATTAATTGAAGCGGCCTTTGTCGCGGAGGGCCTGCCGCATCAGTTATTCGCGATGGAATCGGGGCGCATGTTGCCGCCACCAGTGTTGATTACGCCTCCTGCCATCATCAAGATGCATGGCAGCACGCATAATCTGCTTATCGACGAGCGTGTGGATTTTCCGCTCGATGAAGAATACCGCCGACGCTTCAGAAACTTGGTGGGAGAAGACCCACTACTTTTAATTCTCGGTTGCAGCGGCGCAGAACGACGCTTGCGCGATCTTATCGACACTGTACTGTCCAGTGTTCGGCCGGCCGGCACGCCGTCATCGCCGATTGTCATCTGGTCCCATTTTGCTAAGGACAGTACCCCTATCCCCAACTTCCCAACCGCCCGGCGAGGCGACATCCGCGTCTGTGACTACCGGGATGCTGGGATGTTTCTCGCCCACATCTATTTCTTCGTCACTTCGCGGTTTCCAGCATCACTTCATCAATACCCTGCCCACGCCTGGCGATTCTATCCGTCGGCGTCTAACATAACTACAAGGGATCTATACCACCCATCGTGTCCGGCTAGTACAGAGCATGCATCCAGATCGGCACACGTCAATGCTGAGGCACCCGCACTCGTCATTGATGGAACAACGCTGCTAGATCCCACATCGGTGCCGCAATCAACGCTGCCGGCGCTTTTGACATACATCGGAGCGGTACCGATGGGTTTTCTCCTTGTCTACGTGGACCTGGAGGATCATCACTCGCTGGGCGGAATTATCGCGGACATCCTCTCACAAATTCGGCAGTCTGATACCACAGTCATGCCGTTACTCTTGCCGGTCGGCGCGCCTGGAGAAGGGACTGCCGCCGCTGGCATTTCAATACGTGCGGCAGTGCGGCGCGTGCTTCTTGGCCTAACTAGGCAGAAGATCGCGTTAGTGTTCGACGGCCTGGAAAGCTTTGATTGGCGTGCGACGACGCATCACGGTGTAACGACGGCCTCGCAACCGAACGAGGAGCACCTGCTGCATCTGCGAGAATTCTTGTTCTACCTAATTGAGAGGCATCGTGGCCGATGCCGCACAACCCAATCGCGCATCTGCATTACTATCGATGAGCCCACAAAACGGCATTTTGGAAGCACACGAGAAGATCGGCCGCTGGCGCATCATAAGGCAGATTTTGCGGCAATGTTGGTGCGTATTTCACGTACCGCAACGAAAGCACCGGCGAGTGCCTATCACTCTTTGTTACAACGCGAGCCTGAGCACAGCATGAGACTATTAAGTGTTGGAGTAGCTTCCGGCGGCGTACGTACTCATAATGATTACTTCCTGCAGGCGATTGCTACCGTCCGACGGACGCGATCGTTACATATGCTGCGGTCGCTTTATGAGAAGATGTCAGCGCCAGAGTCGGGCGACGATTCTGCGGCAGACCAGCAGATTAATGTCCTGGTTCAGAGCGGTGTTCTAGTGCCCCTCGAGGGCGGTTTTTATGCCATGGATCGTGTTCAGCGCAATGAGTTATATGATAGGTTTACGGCTCTCACGTCTTCCGAGTACCTGGTTAGGGTGCTGTGCGGAGACTCGGATGCAGCTGTCGTGATGCAGGTGGCATTCCAGTTACTTGAAACACTTAGTGTACATGATCTTTGTGCGCGTTGGTACTACAATAACGCGTACTTGCCGTCCTATGATTCGCACACATTCTTTGAGTACGTATATCATCGGGTATCGGCGCTGCGTGCTCTGACCGACCTGATTGTGTTTTGCCGTAGCAATGCAGACAATGGAGCTTTTATTCAGGGGCTGGCGATATCGCGCCCCGGAGGTGCTGACAGAAGTATTAATAGGATTATGCCTTGTCAGTTTGAGACGGAACGGGATCTGTGGAGGCTACATCGACGATGGCTTTGCGGGTTGAGCAGAAGTTGGGAGCGGACCGAAGGAAGACTTCGTAGCGCTGTAGTGCCCGAACGTGTGTTATCATGGTGTCGGACGTTGCTTCAATACGACATCAAGAGAAATATCGGTCCTAGGGATCGGATATCGCACCTGCGCAGCGGCGTGTTGCCAGAAGTATTTATTGGTGAGGCGAAGCGCCCGGGCATGAAAGATATCAGTTTTCCGGTGGAAGAGGAATCCGAGTCGCAACGGCGATTGAACGAATTGCGGTCGGTGGTGCGTGAGACGGAGGCGAGGTGTTATTACGAGCGAGGCGACTTTGTGAGCATGATCTTGGGTCGATATGAGTCCATTAGGGCGGCGTGTATTAGCAACGAGAGCAAATGGTCGCGAATTGATTTGCCAAGCGCTAATGGTCAGTGCCAAGTTGAGCTTGTAACGCAGATCGTATCGGCTCTTCATGCCGCGTTGCCCCAGATCGCCAGCAGTTATGAGCGCGGCAATATGTGGCGTGAAGTGCAGCACTGGCTTTTAGATATTGTTATCGCCCTGCATTGGCACGTTTACGGGGCGGGAGTCCGCAGGCTGGATCAAGCACTCGATTTGCATTGGAGTCAGCTTATTTCGAAGCTAGAGGAAATCGCGCCGCTGCCGAATGGCGAACCTTTGGCCGATGTAGAAGCACACGCTAGGTGCCAGTATATAAGAATGGAGCGGGTGCTCGGTGGCTCGTCACGGATGGGACGCCGTGCCCTCGCGGAGCGTGGGAGGAACGAACGAGAGCAGGGAGGTGAGACACCGGTGGCCGGGATCGTTGTAGGAAAGTGCACCGATCGCCTGCGCGAAGTTCTTGCGGAGGCGGAAAGGGCAATTGACCTTCTTATCGACGACACGGAGGAGCCGGGGGGGCGGATGTACAATCCATTTTTAAATCCGACTGACGATCGAACGCTTCTGATACCGTATCGATCGTTTTTTAGAGTTCTGCGAGGGAGAGCGTATGGCATCCTCGGCCGTGAGTTGGGCGATAAATCGGGAACATGGTACAGACGGGCGTATCGCGAGTGCGAGTTGGCAAGGGCAAGCATTGGAAAGGAAAATCGCGCGCTGGCGACGTTATGCGAAGTGGCATCGGCAGAGGCCGCGGTCGCACAGGCGATTACCAATCTTCAATTGGATGACGTGGGTTCACTCGATATCCGGGCAGTCAATCGTCAGGCTGCAAAGCTACGGTCGGCCAAGGCATATTTGGAACTCGCTGAAAAAGGGCTTGCGGCCGGCGGAAGGCACATCCTTTTATGGCGGGCGTTTGCATTGACGAAGATCGCCATGATTACATGGGCGATTCGCAACGAAGTTATGAGGCAATGCTTGAAGAATAGCAGGTCCGAGGACATGCAAGAGGAAGGGGGCCGCGGCGTCGCGAGGGCAGGGCGACTGTGGCGAATGGTACGGGAGGCATTGCAGGTGGTGAGAGATGGGCTAGATCACACCCCGGTATCGGCAGGCCGCTATCAGGCTGCCTTCTTTGAATCGTGGCATGATCTCATAACAACGGCTTTCGTGGCGTTCGTTGCAATCGGGCACAGAATGGTCCCGGAAGGAAAGGCTAGCAATGCGTCGAGGGTCGCGCGGTTTTGGAATTTTTGGATGCAGATGAACGTACAGGCGGATTTGTCGGTCGACCGCATCGACGGTCTAAAAGCACTGACTGGGCAAATGCTCGAAGACCTATTGGGACCCTATGAGGTCTGCGAGATCGAAAGTATACCAAAACTGTTGTGCAGTGCTGTATCGAAAATGAATGACCCCGTGGTTGTAGCCGCTCTTTGGGAGAGTTATGGCGGGGAGTGGGTAGCCGAAGTGTGCCAAATGAAGGAGCCGGTTTACGCCGAGAGGTGAATGTTTTCGTGGGGGGCGCTGGTGTCTGCTGGCTTTGCCACCGTTCTCGATGCCACCGGCGCGTCGGGGGTTTTTGCAGTTAGAAGAGGCATCAGACATCGGCCACCATCAATGCTCCAGGCGGCGCAACGAATCGAGACGACGCCAACAGCGGCGCCGGATCGTTGCGAGGGCGGAGCGTCGAAGCCGATCAGCGACTGGCGGCGGCAGATCGCCCGCGCATCGTCGCCCTGCGAGGCGATTACTCGGCCGGCATGTGACGTTGCAGAAAGGTCATGGCCTGGTCGAGGGAGAAGGTCTCGTCGCTCGGCAGCGATTCCGGCGGCAAACTGTCCTGGAGTTCCTGCAGGGCCAACTCCAGCGCCTCGCTCGATAGCTGGGCCTGGTCGCTCCCCGGCCGCGTCGCTGCCAGCGCCTTCATGCGGTTTAGGTGGCAGGCCCGGAAGGCCAGCGCCAGCTGCTCTATCGTCGCAAGCAGCGTCCCGCTCACTCGCAGCCGTTCGTGCAGCGCCGGCCGGTCCTTCAGCAGTTCGAGCGCGATCGTCTTGTAGGCTGGCATGGTCTTCCTCCTCTTCCGGCGCAATGGCGGCAGCCGACGCCTCTCCGCTAGGATTAAGGTCTCTTTTGAACCCTGGCAAGAGGTTGATGGGGACGTCGGTCGCTGGGCCATACTGTGTCATGATGCAACCGAAGGTAAAAAGGAGCTGCTGGACTCTTTCAATGAAGCAGCGTCGAGTGTTGCGGCGTTATTCGTTCGGCAGTCGCCTTGGCAACGCCCGACAACGCATTTCGCGGCTCGGCGAACTCATGCGGTATAGGGGCGGCCAATCGTTTCTCGATGCTGCGGCACTCTTCGACACAGTGTTTATGGTATCGCCAGGTTGCATAAGCCAGTGCAGTGAAGACTACAGCGCCTACAATGGTGAGCGGAAGGCCAAAAGGCCGGCTGCCATTTAAACACACCGACATCGACCACGTTATTGCGGCAAACGTACTGATAGTTGCCGTTTGGCCTGAGAGCGTTTCCATACGCTCACAATGGCGGAGCTCGTAAATTAAGTCGCGGCGGTCCATATCGATCAACCTCTCACGACCTATGTAATACAAATACGAGAATATTGCACGACATTTCTACACCGTGACGTGTGGTGCAATCGGTCTGCCGCTGCGCGGACCTCCTTGACGGATTGGGGGGGGCTTCCCCTAAGATCAAGAAACGTCGGCCCCGGAAGGTAGATGTCCTCCTTGGGACCTCGCGGCATTGAATTGATTTGGTCGATCAACAGCGATTCATGTACTGGCACTGCCCAGAACGGACTTCTATCATGTCTGCGCCTGTCCCCAAATACGAAGATGCACGGGCACTTGTCGATGAATTCCTTGAACAGTATCTCAGCCTTGAAATCCTGCAGTCGCATGCCGAGTACGGCGAGCGCTTGGTTCGTGCGGGAGAACGGCCCGTCATGTTCGCTTTTGTCGACACCATGCGGACTTCGACCGATGCGAAACGCGTCCTCGCGGCAATGCTTCTCCTCGTCGTGCATCGCGATACCGAGGGCCTAGTAAGCGATAACACGGTAAAAGAGGCGACCGAGTTCATCCCAGAAGGCCTGAATGCCGCGGCCCCAGACGTATATCTCCCAGCGGCAGTCCTGATGTGCTGTTCGGGCATCGTTCCGAAGGGCGTCGTAAAGCATCTGAAGGCTTGGCTTTCCAGCGATGAAGCCATGCTTCGCGTTTGCGCCGCGACTGCACTGAGCGGCACGCGGAGCGTCAGCGCAAAGGCGATTCAGATCCTAGGCGAAGGGTTAAGGAGCGATGATCCGGATCTTGTGGCAGCTGCGGCGATGGCGATGCCGCGCCTGCGCGTGCGGATAAAGGAAGCAATCGCGATCTGCCTCGATGCGTTGGAGCATACGGTCGAGCCAGGAACGCAATCGATTGTGGCCGCTCTCGCCGAGATGGCCCCGCATGGACGGACAGCCATACCGAAGCTAGTCCGCCTATTCGAGTCACCGGACAGCAGTCTTCCTCTCAAAGTGTCGTTGGTCACTGCCTTGGGAAAACTTAGGCAAAGCGGTGATCGGGCGGAAGAGGCTTTGCTAGCCGCACTTGACGGCAACGATTGGACGATCATCTCGCATGTGGTGCACGCCCTTCAAGACGACGACAGATTAATTTCTAAAGCTGCCGACGCTATGGTACGTCGATTGGCGTGCAGTGACCCTGACATTCGTGGAATTGCTGCACGGGCGCTTCTTGGATCGAACATTCCTTCGGCTGCGGTGGTTCCCGCCCTGATGATGAGACTGAAGGAGGAAACCGAGCCAGATGCGTTTCGTGCCATTGTCAGTGCAATTGGCGCCATTGGAGCTCCAGCACTGCCGGCTTTGCTAGATGAGTTCAAGTTATGCAACGTCCGGACGATGTACCAGGTACAGATGGCACTGATCGCGGTTGGTCGCACTTCACCTCAGGAGTTGCTCCAAGCGTTTTTATCCAGCGAAGACCGGGACGCGCTCATTGCACTAGGGGGGATACTGTGTCAGATAGGGCCACGAGTCGTCGCCGTAGTGCCTAAGTTGGTCGAACTTCTCGAGATGCGTGGAACCGAACATCAACGAGTTGCAGCTCGCGCATTAACGAGAATAGGCGCCAGAGGAAAAGATGCTGCACCGGCTTTGGTAAATGCCATCCGTGACGTTGATGACGAATGTGCCGAGTGGATTCAACAATCACTTGTGAGTATCGGTCCTGAAATAACTGCCGTTGTACGCGCCGCATGGGATCAAGGCCGCCAGCTCACAAAATATAGATTGGCACCTGTACTCAAGCGGTTGACATCGAACACGGTTCAACAACCGTCAACTGCAGAAGACATTGCCATGTGGAACATCAATGCCAAGCTCCTCGAATTGTTTGCTCTGGTTGGTAATGTATTGAAAGAGCGCGGGCCGACATCCTATCGCGAGTTAGAGACGTGTTTGAGCGAGTTGGCGGATCGTGGTACGGCGAGCAATAAGATTCGGACAAGTGCCGCCTATATTCGGACGAAGGTCAAGGAGCTGGAGTCCGTCGTGAGCCAACTGGAAGGGCGTCCCATTGTGCTGCTGTTGCGAAATGGTACCAGAGCAACGAGCCTGACGCCCGATGGTCAAGAGTTCCTTGCAAGATCTGTCCAATTCTTGGAGAAGCGGCGATTACGACCGAAATGAGCACGATAAATTTGACAATTGCCTAAAGTCTGCTACGCCAGGATTGAATCTTGGACGGTTAGACGATGGCAAAGGGTGCGCCTGCCGCGCAATTACGAGGACTGCCTGTTCCGAGCGGACAATTAACTCAGGAGTTAATTGACGCTGTTGATCCGCGCCAACATCCAGAATGGGAAAGGTATTCCCAGATCCGCCCGGACGATGTACGCGGTGCAGTAGTGTTGGCAATGCAGATGAAGGAGCGCACGCTTGCATTGAAGGCGTTCGACGCAGTTCTTGGGCGACCTGAACGATACGTGCAGTCGAGCAGAGAAGAACTGATTACGTCGCTCGCGGATGACTATCGACTATTTGGATTATCGACTGGCCGGAGCCACACCGAAGAACTCGTTCGTGTCATCGAACGGCTAGCCGAAAGGCAGGCCCGCGAACACCTCGGGAAAGAGCGCGGTTGAAGCCGCAGCTCAGTGCACGGAATCAGCTGTTCTGCCACGGTCTGCGAAACTGCGCAGCAATCGTGCGCAGTTCAAAGGCCCTTCCAGCTTTCTGCTAGAAGTTGAAGTCGTTCGACCGTTCGGCACCAGCGCCCCTGGAGCTCGCGATCGTGATTTCGCGCGTGCTTGAATGCGGCAAGTCGTCGGCGAATGAGTTTTGTTGCTCGCGTAGTCGCTTTGCGGAGGCGAATGCGCGACGGTTCCGAAGTCATCCGCACTAACGGAGATTTGACCAATGGCGAAGCTACTCCAAATCCTGTTTTTCTGGTTCCTCTCACTGCTCGGCAGCGATGAGTGAAAGAGTGACGCCGGGTGGCTCGACCCGTCACCGCGGGTCGAGCCATCGGCGTTGGGGCAGGTGTATTTTGCGGCACCACGCCCGCCCGGCGCGAAAACGGGGACAAACCCTTCTGGCTTCTCGATGAGGAAATGCCCAAATGGCCAGTTTTTTCCAAATGCTCTCGGTCCTGATGATGTGTTGCACTCTGCTGGGGATCGCCTGGGTGGTGGCCTTGTCGCTGCCCAAGTCGCGGCTGCGGACGTTGCTCAGCGAAATCCTGAGTTGGGCGTTCGTCGTCGGCTGCGCGCTCTTCGTCGTCTCGCCGGTTGACCTCGCGCCAGAGGCTTTCCTGGGGCCCTTTGGGTTCGTTGACGACGCGGGGGCGGTATTTCTCGGATACCAGTCTTTCAAGTCGGCGATGCAACTGCGCCGCGAGCGCCATGAGTCAGAGTTCTAACTAAGGATCAACCGATGAGCGAATTCCTCGACCAGCTCGATTCCGATTCGGCCGGTCCGATTGCATTGGTGTCGTTGGTCATCCTGATCGCGGTCGCCAGATTCCGGAGGCTACCGCGGCTGAGGGGAGCGCCACGTACCGCGCTAGACGCGCTCTTGTTCCGGTGGAATTCAATCGATGCCTTCACGCGGCGACACCTGCTCAACGGAGGGGTCTTGATCATGGGCCGGCCTGGTAGCGGCAAAACCAGCGGCAGCGGCATGGCGCTGGCGCGTGCATTGATCTTCGATGGGCGGTGCAGCCTGCTGATCCTGGCCGCCAAACCTGAGGACGCCGACATGTGGAAGCGGCTCTTCAACGAAGCCAAGAGGGAATTGCTGGTTTTCGAGCCGGGCGGCAGTCTTCACTGCAACCTGATCGACTTCATTCAACGTAACGGTGGTGATACGCGCGAGATCGTGAGCACCATCCTGACGGCGAGCGAGGTACTGCGGGGCGAGGGTGCTCAGGGCGGCGGCGAATATGGCTCGTTCTTTCAGGATGAGGAACGGCGCTATCTGCATCATGCCGTCGAGATTCTCCGGCAATCTGGCGTGGGCGTCTCAGCGCCCAACCTCCAGGGATTTATCACAACGGCGGCGCTGTCCGCCGAGCAACTTGCCGATGAGGCATGGCGGGAGCGATTTCACAATCACTGCTTGCGAGCTGCAGCATCGTGTGAGAAGTCGGCGCGGGAGCAGCACGACTTCGAACTGGCGCGAGATGCGTGGGTCAAGCAGTGGCCATATTTGGCCGACAAAACACGTTCCTGCGTGCTTGCTGGGATGCTCAACAAGCTGTTTTATTTCAATACGGGGATTGCACGCGAACTGCTCTCAACGACGACTAATTGCTCGCCGCTCGACATGCTGGGAGGCGGCAAGTCGATTCTCGTAAACTGCCCGGCCTGCGAGTACGGCGACTCGGGCGCCCTGGTCTCGACCTGCTGGAAGTTCATCACGCAGAAGGCCGTCCTCGCCCGCAGCTTCGGAAATGGGAATTTCTACAACGTCATTTGGGCCGACGAGGCTTGGCAGGTCACCACCAGCTTCGACCAGCACTACGCCGCGACCTCGCGCTCGCATGGCGGCGCGATGGTCTACCTCGTCCAGTCGCGTGATTCGTTCTACAGCGCGCTCAAAGGCGAGGATGGCAAGCACTTCGCCGACGCCCTGATGGGCATGTTCCACCACAAGGTCTTCCATGCCCTGGGCTCGGCCGAGGACGCCGAATACGCCGCCTCGCTTCTGGGCAAGCGGCGGGAACTTTCCTTCGGCGGTTCGATGCAGCCGGAGGGCGATACGTTCGACGCGCTCATGGGAAACAGCCGGTTCTCCGGCTCGTTCAACGAATCCTGGCAGCCGGTCTTGCAGCCGCGGGTGTTTTTGAGCGGCCTTAGATGCGGCGGCCCGGAAAACCGTTACCTGGCCGATGCCGTCGTCGTGCGCAGCGGCGAGGCATTCAAAAGCACACGCCAGAACTTCATTCAGGCGACGTTTTCACAACGATAGGAGGGGTTTGATGCAACAGCAGCAGACAAAAGATGGGTTCGGAGTTCGCAACTCGGTCAATCTGGCCTATGCGGGCCTGGTCGCGCTCACGCGCTGCGTTACTCCGTTTCTGCGCGACAAGATAGGTGCCGAGGCCAACGGGCTGCCAGGGCTGCTGGCGCTGGTCGGCTTGCTCATTTACATCGCCCATATGCACGACGATCGGATGGTGACCTATCTCGTCGCCTGGTTCATTGGCCTGGCGGTGCAACGTATCGACTCGCTGGTGGCACGCGCCCGCGGCATGCTGATTCACAGCCATTATGCGGGCCGGCCGCGGCTCGCGATGCTTGTCGCACCCTTCGTCAAGAACGAAGGCACGGCGAAGCTCATCGTCGAGCCGCTCATTTGCCTGTTCGCGGCGTGGCTGCTTGCCGATTGGTCCGTGGCGGCAGCCAAGCTCGTTACCTGGGCGGCCGCGGCTATCGTCATCGTCGAGGTCATCGACCGGCTGATACATCAGCGGCGGGAACAGGCGGCCATCGATGCCCGCCTCGAAATGGACACCTTGGCAAATGGGGTACGTGAACGACTTGGTTACTAGGAGAAAACGACATGTCTGAAAACGAACGACCGTCAACCTCCAGCGTGTTATGGGCAGAATGGCGCCGAGGGCTAAAGGATTTGCAAAATGCGGTCCTCAACCCGTGGGCGGGGCACGCGGCTACGCACGAGGAACCTGGCACGATCGGTAACCCAACGCAGGCTATGGTGACGCAGGACATAGGTACGGTGCATGGGTTTAGGGATCACGACGCCGTGCTGGACGAAGCGGCAGCCCAGGGCATGCAGCACGAACCGCCGCAACGCGAGATCGAGATCGGCGACTGACGGAACGTGATGGGCGGGGCGAAAGCTCGGACTTTTATCCACTCTTACAAGGACTGGTGTGTGATGGGAATCTTCACGAATTCGGTGCGCAGTATTCTGGGCAACGGCAATGGCCGTTACGGGCGCATCGATCGGCTGTGTGCCGAGATCGGCTGGTCGATCGATGAGCGCGATGCGAACAAGCTCACGCTTAATTTCCGGGATCCCCTGGTGATAACGCGTCCGGTGCACATCGCGTCCGGCGACGACGCGATCGTCTTTTTCGGCGCATGCAGCCTTACCCTCGTGCACGTCTCGCAAGTGCCGGCAGAAGTGTTTGTCTACCTGCTGATGCGCAACAACGAATTGCCGATCGGCAAGTGGCAGTTGGACTTCGATGATGAGCGCAATACTTACTTCAGCGTAGTGTATTCGGCACTGGGTGAAGGACTTACCCCCGCCGCCCTCAAACTGATTTGCGAGGGGCTAGTGCGCGAGGCAAGTGAATTTGACGTGAAGATGCACCGAGCCGGGTTGTTGCGGCTCTAAACCGCTTTCTGAAATGACGGAGGATGAACCGATGACAGAAACAATTCAGCAGATAGCCCTCGGCCTCATCGACCGCCGGCCGCAGGTGCGTGAGGAGTTCGACGAACAACTGATTGCCGGCCTCGCCGCCAACATCGAGTCAGCCGGGTTGGAATACCCGGTGATCCTCTATAAAGACGGCGAGCGCTATGGCATCGAGGATGGGGAACGGCGGTGCCGGGCCTTCGAGCTCCTCGGCCGCAAAGCCATTCCCGCGATCGTTAAGGAGAAGCCCTCTGAGGCGCAGCTACTGCTTCGCCAGTGTGCCGTCGATTTTCAGCGGGTCGACCTGTCGCCGCTGGAAAAGGCCGCCGGCATCGAGCGGCTGATGCGGGCCGCGGGATGGAAGGCCAGCGAGGCGGCCGCCAAGCTCGGCGTCTCAGCCGCGAAGGTTAGCCGGTTGCTCTCTCTGCTTTCATTGCCGCAGCCGATCCGAGAGGCGGTCAAGGCCGGCCGCATCCCGGCCAGCGCCGGCTACGAGCTGGCAAAGGTTGACGACGCGGCGATGCAGGCCGAGATCGCCGAACGGCTGGCCCAAGGGAAGCTCTCCCGTGACGCCGTAGCCGGCGAGCGCAAAGCCGCCCGCCGCCGCGGAAACGCTACGGCAAAGGCGGCCAAGCGGCGCACTGCCATGCTGGGCGGCGGCAGGGCGGTCACCGTCTGCACCACGGGCGGCACGCTCGATGACTTTATCGCCGTGCTCGAAGACGCGCTTTCCAAGGCGCGCAGAGGACGGACGCAGGGATTCTCGCTTACGACATTTCTGCGACTGTTGCGCGATCAGGCGGAGCCGGCATGAGCAAAGCGAAAATAGATAACGCGCATGGTAGGGACAACAGCAGCGCCGGCGCGGATGTGGGCGATGAATGCCTGCGCGGGCTCGCGCGACGGCTGGCGCGCGCCTGCAGGCGGGTTATCCAGGCATGCTTACGCGAGGAAGAGTGGCGGGATGCGGACGAGGAATTCTACGACGTGATTCTGGCAGGGCTTCGGGAGCTTGAGGCTCGCAATGAAACCAAAAGAAGAAGTGGCACGCGTTGACTGGCGGGGCGCGGATCTTCGGGGCGTTACCCTCGCAGGAGTGAATCTGGAGGGCGCCGATTTACGCGCGACCGATTTGCGTGGCGTCAATCTGTCGCAATGCAATCTTCGCTACGCCGACTTGCGAGGTGCTAACGTGCAGAACGCGAGCTTTCAGCGGGCGAGCTTGTACGGCGCGAAGATGCAGGGCGTCGAGGCCCAAATGGCCGACTTTCGTGGCGCGGATTTGAGGCAAGCAAACCTCGGCGGCGCGTACTTGGACGGGGCGATGATTCCTGCGGTGACGGCGGACATCGACGCACATTTGCCGGCCAGGGATGTCTGTCAGGAGCACACTCGGCAGAAGGAACGGGAGCCGGAACGATGAGCACGGTGGAACAACGTCTGGACCGTATCGAAGGAGCGCTGGCCACATTCCATGCGATGCTTGCCGCCTTGCTCGAACAGAGGACAGTGCGTGACTGGTACACGACGAAGCAGTTTGCCCGCCGGGTCGGCCTCGCGGAATTCACCGTCCGTGAGCACTGCCGAAACGGCCGGCTCAACGCCGCGAAGCGGCAATCGGGCCGCGGCGCTTTCTGCACCTGGGCCATCTCGCACGAAGAATTGCAGCGTTTTCAACGGCATGGCCTGTTGCCGAGGCGCCAATGAACGGTAACGCGCGCCACACTGGAACGGTGATTCTGTCGATGGAACGCGAACCGCGTGCGGATGCCCCACTCCCTTATTCGACCAATGCAAGGAGACGACCTATGGATATCGAATTTTCCCCTGTGATGCGGCCGCCGCGAACGAGCTGGCTCGCATTCGCGATCTCTGCCGTTCAGCTTTGGTGCTTTCGCCTCATCAAGTTTCCGATGGGCGTCGGATATGTCGTCGTCATCACCGAAGGGCTGCGCCGGGTCGTACCGGCCTTGGGAATGAAGCTTTACAACGTGCCTTTCCTCGGCGCGATGAAAGACTTCGAGCTGTGGCACAATCTGGATCTGGCGCCGCTGGCCGCCATCCTGCTCTATCTGTTTTCTAGCTCCATCTGGTGCTCACTGCTGGAGCTGTGGCTCTACGATGACACCGCCCTCGGGGCGATCGGGCGCCAGGGCGGCCGCTACCAGCAGTGCATGTTGGTACTGGGCAGCATCATCCTGTTCTCCGACGCCTGCCTGTTTTACCGCGCGATGACGATGACCGGGTGGGGCGGCCGTGCATTCTCCTTCACGTCGTTGTTCTGCACGCTGACCTATGTCGCAATTCTAGTCAGCGTCTGCCTGGCGTCGGTCAATCTCAAACGTAGGTACCTTTACCTCAAACGCGGCCGAGAGCCGCACGGAGTGATGTCATGAAATACGGTCTGTTCGTTGGGGTCTGCACCGCGTTGTTGGTCCTCGGCTGCCAGAAACGCCTCGATCGGCCAGACGGAGTCTTTCGCTCGGACGAAGGAGAATATGTGCTGACGATCGTGCTCGATCTGTCGGGATCGTTCAATGCGTTGATGGCCGAAGATGGCAAGGCATGGGCCTTTGTCTGCCAGGTCATCGAGCAGTATTTTCAGGACCGGCTGGGGCATTCCGACAAGCTGATCCTGGCACAGCTCAGCGCGAACGACAGAGCGTTATTGTGGCGAGGCACCCCGTTGGAACTGCGCCAGGACTTTTCCTCGGCCTCCGCCTTCCGGGAGTGGCTGATGTCAAAAGCCGACCCGTACGGTTCCTTGGTCTACGAAGGGATCGTGAAGGCCACAGAATACACCCTGGCCGACCCCATCTTGGCCGACGGAAAGGGCAAGGCCGCTTTGTTCATCTTGAGCGACATGTGCGACACGGCAGGCGAAGTCATGCAATCCCGTGACCGGGCGGTTAAAGCCATAGCCGATTTGGTGCGGCACGACGGCGTCGTCGGGATTTACTACGTCGACGTGGGCCTGTGTCCGATATGGCAGCAACTGTTACACGACGCCGGAGTTCCCGCGACCCGCTCGCACGTGGAGGCCGAGATCGTGGGCCGGCCGCTGCTCCCAAGTTTCGAGTGATGGGCAGTTGGTTCCGAACCAAACCGCCCGACGCAGTTTCGGTGAGGCCATGTGCCGACGTCAGGTTGCGTGGATCAAGGTATCACGGGGCAGGGTGGCAAGCGGTGTCTGCATGTGCGAGCGTGAGGCGAGCCATAATGAGTAACATGCTGCGGGCCAGTGAGGTGGCGGTGCGACTGAATTGTTCGCTTTCAACCGTCTATCAGCTAATTGAGAGCGGTCGGCTGCCGTCGCACCACGTCGGCATGCGCAAAGGCATCCGGGTGACCGAAGCCGACCTGCAAGCGTACGTCGACCGATGCCGGAGTGTCAGGCGACAAGCTCCGGCGGCTCCTCAAATGAAGAACGGCTCGCCCTTCAAGCACCTTGACGGGGAGCGTTTACTCGACGCATGGCATCGGCAAGGTGTTCGCGCTGATCGGCCAAATGCAGGTAGTGCTCCGTCATCCGGGTAGTGGTGTGCCCCATCAATTCCGACAGGGTCTTGATATCGACGCCCACCACGATGGCCCGAGTGCCGAAGGCATGGCGAACGCCATACAGTTTTACATCGGCCGGAACACCCGCCTTATCGCGTGCCCGGCGAAGGCGATGTCCCAGCGTATGGCGATCCCACGGCGTCTTCCGCCAGGTCAAAAACACATGGTACCCTTCCTCTCGGCCTTGGATTACTCGGAGCAGCTTTTCGACAACGGGGTGGATGGGAACGATTCGGGGCTTGGGCTCTTTTTGCATGCGCGCCGTCTTATGCTGCTTCAGCACGATGAGCCGGCGGTCAAAGTCTACGCTCGGCCACGTCAGTTCCCTGGCCTCGCTTGGCCGGCAACCGGTGAACCGCAAGAAGATGAGGAGTTGCCTGAATCGCGCACCAGGGGACGGCTTCCGCCGCTTCCAGCCGCAGTTGGTGGAGCGGAGGATCGCCTGGAACTCCGCGTCGGTGACGTTGCGCCGCGGCTCTCCTCCGCGATGCGTCACGCCGCGGAAAGGGTTTCGTTCGATCAAGCCTTTGGAGGCCGCCCAATTGAAGCAGGCATGGACGTTGCGGAGGGCCGACGACTTGGTCCAGTCGCTTTTCCACTGGGGATGGTCAAGCAGCCACTGTTCCATGTGCAGCGGTTTGCAGTCGGAGATTCGCCGCCAGCCGTGGGCCTCAGCGAACAATTGCAGGAACGGCTCGCGCATCGCCACCGTGGTGGCCGCGAGGCGCTCGCGGGCGAAACCCTGGTAGGTATCGATCACCGACGCTACGGTCTGCGACGGTTCATCGGAGTGCGGATTGTGCGACGCCTCGAACCGCAGCCTGTCATAGC
The DNA here is from genome assembly GCA_035547915.1 of Pirellulales bacterium. GTDB lineage: Bacteria > Planctomycetota > Planctomycetia > Pirellulales > JAICIG01 > DASSFG01. The sequence goes on from DASZTS010000039.1 coordinate 98,401, forward strand.
GGTCGAGCGCTTCCTTCTTGTTCTTCTTGCCCTCGGCGAGCTTCACGCGTTTGCCGCCGGACCAGACCATCCAACAGTTCTTCTGCTTGTTGAACCACGGTTTGGCAGAACGTGCCATAGTCGACCCTCCCTAATGTGAGAACACACGTGGAGACCAGGGAGGGTCTCTGGAATCGCCCTGCGGCTTGCACCCGCGGGGCGATTCTTTTAAGCCGTCACTCCGCCGCGAATTGTGTCACCCATTCTGTCACCAAGGACATTCTAGGCGCTTCGCGGTGGAGTCAAGTCTGCTCGCAAGTTCTTTTGCTTAAAGACTTTCGGAAGTGGGCGATACAGGGCTCGAACCTGTGACCCCCAGCTTGTCGAGCTGGTGCTCTAGCCAACTGAGCTAATCGCCCGTGGGTCGATAAGGCAACGTGCAAAACGTTGCCTTCTGCCGAATTGACAAATTTGACGCGCTACCGGTTCGTCGTCAAGGGCCGAAAGGTGTTCACGCTTGCTGCGAGACCACGCCGGATCGATCGATTATAATCGGTTATCGCTTCTTTGCAGCATGAGACAAAGTAGGTGCCGCCATGACCGATGTGCCAACCGATCACCCCGCGATGGCCGACGATGCCCAGGCGCCTTCGGCCGAGACGCTGAAGGCGGCTTATAAGGCGTTCAAGCGGCGGCTGAAGTTGACGCAGCTCGACGATGCATCACGCATCGGTCGCGGACCGATGAGCGGGGGCCAGAAATCGTCGATCGCCGGTATCACGCCGCCCGACCAGTACCCCACCAGCGTCTGGGAAGAACTGGTCAAGCAAGGCAAACTCAAGCGTGCCGGACAGGGGATGTACTCTCTCTAACAGGGGAGCTACTTGCCATAGATTTCACGGGCGGCGGCGCTGAATTCGCCGTTCACCTTGCCCACGTCGGGCAGACCGGCTGCCTGCACCATGAAGACCGTAATCAGCCCGCGGGCCGGGTCGATCGACATGTTGGTGGCATGGGCGCCGCCGTGGCCATACGATCCGTCGCCTCCCACGCTCCAGCCGAGCCCGTAGCTTTCCTTGAGCGATGGCGGGGTTTGCCGGCGGGTCATCTCCTTGATGGCAACCTCCGACAGGTATCGCTTGCCGTCGCGTACACCGCCGTTCAGCACCATCTGGCAGAAGCGGGCCACGTCGCGGGCCGTCGAAAACAGACCGCCGGCCGGCATCGGTTGGCGGCGTCGGTCGTTGAGCGGGTAGAAGAGTTGGCCGATGTCGACCTCTTCCAGGCCGTTCTTCTCGGCGTTGAGGCGATAACTCTTCGCGAGGCGTGTGAGCTGTTCTTCGTTGGGCCAGAACGTTGTGTCTTTCATGGCCAACGGCTTGAAGAGCCGTTCGTCCAGGAATTGTTCGTACGGCAGCCCGCTCACCACCTCGATGATCCGGCCGGCGGTGTTGATTCCCGCGTTGGAATACCGGTAGCTGCTGTCGGGCTCGAAATCGAGCGGCGTCATGGCGTAGCTCCGGGCAGCTACGACCAGGGGCAGCAGGTCGAGCGTCGGTTCCTCCAGTGCCGATTTGAAGGGAAGCCCGCTGGTATGGCTCAGGATGTTGCGCACGGTGATCGGATGGCCGGGCTTTTTCAACAACAACCGCTCCGAGTCTTGCTCGGCCGCCAGCCATACCTTTTTGAACTCGGGCAGATACTTTTCCACCGGGTCGTCGAGCTTCACCTTTCCCTCGTCGACGAGGATCATCAGCGCGGTGGCGGTGATCGGCTTCGATTGCGAGGCGATCCAGAACAGGCTGTCGGCCTGCATCGGCCTGTCAGTGGCCACGTCGGCAGCACCGGCCGATTCGATACATAAGATGTCATCCTTGTCGGCCACGAGTACCACCGCGCCGGCGATTGAATGGTTTTCGACGGCCGTCTGTAACACGGCGGCAATTTTGTTTCCGGCCTGGCCTTCGTCGGCGGACAGGCGCGACTGACCGGCAAGTAGGCCGAGCGTGACGACGAGGGCCAGCGTGACGAGACGAACGAGCTGCATGGTTGTTCCGATTTCAGAGGGGGGAGTAAGGCGTGGATAAACGGCGGTGCAGCCAATACCTAAGGTCTGTGCGCAGCGGCTGTTGCTGGCATTGACCCTGGGCAGCGAGACGTTACACTCGCTCGCCGGTCCAAGAGGCCGGGCTTCAATTCTTGCCTCGCGTTTGGTGCCCAGTCCAGTCCCCGGTTCGGCAAATGGCGGTAATCGCGAAAGATATGTCGACGCGAGGACGCCAAGCCGTGTTGTGGGGGCTGGGGCTATTCATCGCACTGCAAATCGCGTTGGGGGTGGCGGCCGATTGCTGGTTTCCCGCCCTGCGTTACCCCGAATATGGCCGCAAGCTCGCCCTGCTCCAGCGAATCCAGCAAGAACAGGGTTCCAGCCCTGCCTTGTTGGCCCTGGGGACCTCGCGTGTGGCGTTCGGCTTTTGTCCGGCGGCGGGCGACACTCCGGGGGCCCGCGCGGCGGCGTGGCAATTCAACTTTGCCCTCACGGGGCAAGGCCCGTTGCAGGAACTCGTTTGTTTGCACCGCCTGCTGGCGGCTGGCATCCGTCCCGAGCGGTTGCTGATCGAGATCAATCCGCCGCTGCTGCACCAAGCCTGGCCCTATTGCGAGCCCGGCCTGACCGACGTCGGTCGCCTGGCATGGGCCGACGTGCGGGTATTGGCCCGTTATATGGTCGAGCGCAACCAACTTTATGCGGATTGGTTCCGCTCTCGTGTGGCTCCCTGGTATACGCACCGGCGACATCTGCTCGGCCACCTCGTGCCGGCCTTGCTCACGCCGCTCGAACGCTCCGATATCGAACTCACGCGCCAGACCGACGCCCACGGTTGGTCCCAATTCCCCGTCCGTCCGACGGACGAAGCGAACCGGCGGGTCATGGAAGAATGGAGCGTGAAGCTTTACGCCGAGTATGTCCGGCAATTCGAAGTGAGCGATGCACCGGCGCGGGCCATCCGCGAAATCATCGAGGTTTGCCGTCGCGAAGGGATCGAGCCGGCGCTGCTATTGATGCCGGAGTGTGAGTCGTTTCGGCAGGGCTATCCCGAGGCGGCGCAGGCTTCGATCGACCACTGGCTCGAGGGAGTGCGCCACGACTGGAGCATCGCCGTATTCGACTGCCGCACGTGGTCCGCCGACGATCAGTTCTGCGACGGCCACCACCTATTACCGGAAGGAGCCGAGCACTTCTCGGCCCGATTCGAAGAAGCCGCCCTGCATCCGTGGCTACGGCAAGGCAACCCCCGCTGGGCGGCGGAAGTTGCACGTGTTCCTTCCGTGAAGTAGCTTGCTGATTAGGGGCATTGGTGGTTGTAGGTGAAACCTAAAGAGAAAGGCCCTCATGCGCTCGTCCATTTCACGCACTTATACGGTCGCGATCTGCGCCGCCGCATTCGGGTTCGGCTCATTCGCCTTGGCCGCCGAAAAAGAGTCGAAGACCGCCAAGGGCAACTCGCGATACGACGTGCCCGATGGCACGCCCGAAGAATTGCTGGCGTTCATCCAAAAGCTGCGCACCACGCAGCCGCCCGGAACCACCCGCAAGACGCGGATGGAGCATATGCGGAAGACATGCGACGCGATCGTGACCGCCGCCGAACGGATTCGCGAGGCGAAGGCCGACGACGAAACGACCGTTACTGCATTGAAGGTAGAAGTTGAAGCCCTGTCGATGCTCAAGCGGCTCAGCGAAGCCGGCTCGGTCGAGAATCGGGACGCAGTCGAGAAACTCGATGCGCTGACGGAGAGTCTGCAGAAAGACAAACGGCCGGCCATCGTGAACCTGCTCAAGTTGCAAGCCTTGACCCAGAAGATGGAAAAGCTCGATGCGACCGACCCGAAAGCGGTGGTTGCCTTTGCGGCCGATGTCAAAGCGTATGCCAGCACGGCGGAACTCGACGTGCAATTGGTGGGCATGATTCAGTTGGCGACGGTGCGGCTATACGAATCGGGCAAGCAGGACGAAGCCAGCGCATTCGGTCGAGAGTTGACCGAAAAGGTCGCCCAGAGCGAATCGCCGGAGGTCCAGATGGCCTCGGCGCAACTGGCCAGCCGCATCGTCGGTCAGATTCTGGAGACTCAGGGTCAGGCAAAAGAAGCCGCGAAGTTCTACCGCGAGGTTTCTGAGCGGCTGGCAAAGAGCGAATACGAACCCGTGCGTCAGGCAGCCGAGCAACTCGAAGCCTCGGCCCGTAAGGCCGAACTGGTCGGCCAGCCGATGCCGATTTCGGGTAAGTTGGTCGACGGCGGGAACTTCGACAGCGCGCAATACAAAGGCAAGGTCGTGCTCGTCGATTTCTGGGCCACCTGGTGCGGGCCCTGCAAGGCCGAATTGCCGAACGTCAAGGAAGTGTACGAGAAGTACCACGACCGTGGTTTCGAGGTGGTAGGGATCAGCCTCGACGAAGAATCGGACACTCTGACCAAGTTCATCAAAGAGGAACACCTGCCGTGGCCCATTCTCTTCGAAGGCGGAGAGGAGACGAGCGGCTGGAACCATCCGCTGGCGAAGAAATATGGCGTGACGGCGATTCCGATGGCCGTGCTTATCGATCGCCAGGGGAAGGTCGTTACGCTCAGCGCGCGGGGTGAACGGCTGGCCACCATGGTCGAGGAACTGCTCGGCAGCCAATCGAATTCGACCGGCAAGTCCGGCGCCGAGAAGAAAAAGTCCGGCTAGGTCATGCCGCGCGGCGCAGTCCGCCACGCTGTTCGCGGAGCACATTATCCAGCAACCCTACGAGTTCTCGCTCGTAGCGCTCGGCATCGAACCGAAGCGCCTGCTGGCGGGCGAGCGTCGCGGGGAACTGCCGCGGATGCGCCTCCAACCAACGCATGGCGTCGACCAGCGACTCGGCCGTTTGCTCGTGAAAGAACACGCCGGTCCCCGGTTCATCGTGGCTGGCCGCGACGACGGTTTCGGTCGCGCCGCCGCGTGCGTAGGCGATCACCGGCGCGCCGCAGGCCTGCGCCTCGACCGGTACGATGCCGAAATCTTCCTGGCCGGGAAACAATAGTGCCCGGCAACGTCGCAAGTGGTCGCGAATCACCTCGTCCGGCTGCCATCCCAGCAGCCTGGTCCGCGGGCCGGCCAGCGATCGCAACCGCCGCAGTTCCGGGCCGGTGCCGATCACCACCAACGGCCGGCCCAAGCGGCGGCAGGCGGCCAGCGCCAGTTCCGTCTTCTTGTAGGGCACGAGTGCCGAGAGACAGAGATAGAAATCCTCGCGGCGAACCGGCGCCGGGGTATAGAAATGGGTGTCGACGGGCGGATAGATGACGGTGCTCGGGCGTGCATAGCAGTCGCTGATCCGCCGGGCGATCGTCTGGCTGATCGCCACGTAATGCGTCACCCGATCGCAGGTCGCCCGGTCCCACTCGCGGATCCGATCGAGCAGCCGGTCGCGCGTCGACGACAGCATGCGTTTCGGCAGGGCAAGCGCCGTCGCCAGGAGATGGCGCCGTGTCTGTTCCTTGCCCGTCGCGTCGACGAAGTAATCGCCGCGGAGTTGCCAGGCGTAGCGCATGGGCGTGAAACAATAACAGACGTGTGGCACGCCCGCCGGAGGTTGTATTCCCTTGGCAACGGCGTGACTGAAGCTCACCACGAGGTCGATGTTCGCCGGCAGGCGTAAGCTCTCCACCGCCCGGGGCATCGCCGGCAGCCAGTAGCGATAATGTCGCTCGATCGCCGGCACGCGCTGCAAAAAGCTGGTCGTGATCCGCATCCGTTCGATCTCGGGGGCCAACCGCCCGCGCGCGTGCAGCAGTGTGAACAGTTCCGCGTCGGGAAAGCGCCGGCAGAGCGCGGCCAGGCATTTTTCGCCGCCGCGCATGCCCGTCAGCCAGTCGTGTACGATGGCAAGCTTCATGGATAGACGATAGACAGGCCGTTTAGAGCAACCGACAACACCGGATCGAGGTCAAAAGAATCGGTGGTGTTTCACGGCCAATTTTTTGCCACGGCGCTCAGGCTTTCAGGTTTTGTCAGCCGCTCTTAGGATGGTAATGGCCTTTCTGGCACCATTTTCGTCCGCTCTTATAGTCCTTGGCGGCGGAAAGCTGAACACCGAAAGCGGAACCACGTGATCCGGGGCTTGATATTCGATCTCGACGGCACGCTTGTCGACTCGGGCCTCGACTTCGAGCGAATGCGTCTGGAGATGGGCCTGCCGTCCCAGCAACCCATCTTGGAGTCGCTCGATCGGCTCGCCGAGCCGCGGCGAAGCGAGTGCTGGACCATCCTCGAACGACACGAGCAAGCCGGCGCCGAGCGGGCCACGCTCATGCCGGGCGTGACCGAGTTACTCCAGGAGTTGGCACGACGCAACCTGCGCCGCGCCATCTTCACGCGCAACGGGCGACGGCACACGCTGCACACCTTGGCGCGACTCGGCCTGACATTCGATACGGTCGTGGCCCGAGAGGACGCACCGCCGAAACCCGATCCGACGGGAATCTGGCAGATCTGCGAAAGTTGGAGGGTGTCGCCGGGTGAGGTGGCCATGGTCGGCGACTACCTTTTCGACATCGAGGCGGGCCGACGCGCAGGTGCGCGGACCGTCTGCTATGCCGGCCGGCGGAACTGCGCCGAGATCGAGACGTGGGGTGCCGGCCTCGCGGTCGCCTGTTTCAGCCGCCCGCAGGAGTTGCTGGCATGGCTGGAGCAACCGGGAGAACCGACCTAGGGTCTTTTGGGGGCATTTGCTAATATCCCGCCCCGAACGGCCTTTTCTGAGGGACGGAACTCTATGTCGTCGAGTCGATGCGCCTTGTTAGCCAAGGCGGCGGGGTGCCTTTTCGGCACCATACTGGGAACAGCCACGGTCGTCGGGCAAGACGGACCGCCGCGCCGAACCGGCGCGCCGTCTCGTAATGCCGCTCCCGCGATGCGCAACGATCAACCGGGCTCCGTCTACGGACCACGCCAATCGCCGCCGCAAGCGCCTCAACGCCAAGCCGCGGTTCCACGGCCGACTCGAGGACCGATCAATCAGTTCATGCCGCAGGTCCGACGACCGCAGGCCAGTTGGGGTCAACTGAAGCCGGCAGACGATGCGGCGCTCGAACGCGCGCTGCAGGAGTGGGAAAAACGCAGCAGCCAGGTGGACACGCTGGAATGCACCTTCACGTGCTGGAAATACGACATCGTGGTCGGTAAGCAATCGCGGGACGGGTCGAGTTTGCCAACGCGCGTCTGCAAGGGGATTATCCGCTACGCCAAGCCCGACAAGGGCCAATACCGGATCACGGAGGAAGCCGTCAACCCGACCGAAGAAAACCTGGAATTCAAGGAAAAGGAAGACGAATACTGGGTTTGCGACGGCAATGCCGTGTACGAATTCAACCATGAGAAGAAGCAGCTCATTGAGCGGCGTCTGCCCAACGAGCTGAAGGGCAAGGCGATCTCTAACAGTCCGCTCCCCTTCGTGTTCGGCACGACGGCCGCGAAGATGCGCGAGCGCTATTGGATGCGGCTGAAGACGCCGGCCAAGCTTGCAGGCGTGGAGACCTGGCTGGAGATCGAGCCGATCTACGCGGAAGATCGAGCAAATTATCAAACGGCCACGGTCGTGCTCCAAGACAAGACGATGTTGCCTAAGGCCGTCAGCCTGAAGCTGCCCAACGGCAATTTCACCAACTACATGTTCGATCCACCCGCGGTCAACAATCCGTTGAAGAAGCTGCTGGGTCACTTTCAGGTTCCGCGCTTGCCCTCTGGCTGGAAGCGTCTTGTGGAAGACGCTCCCCCGCCGGCCACTCGGCCCGCCCCGCCGGGCGATGTGCAGACACTACGCGTGCAGCCGGGAATCAAGCGCAAGTAACCGGCGCGTCAGCTTTGCTGGTGAGCCGAAGGCAAGCCGCTGACGTTCGCGCGAGATAGGATTGCCTCCTCGAACAAGTCTTGCGCGAACCAGTCTCGCGTTCCGACGGTGGTGGCGATCGACGCGGTCTGCCCATCCTACCCGATCGCTCCCTGCGCGGGCGACTATCTGGCAAGACCGCCCAAATACCGCTCTTCGCGCCGCCCAGCAAATCGGTTAAAAGTTTCCCGCTTAACTTGCCGAAAAAAATAGGCGCCGAACACTACTCGTTCTAAGCCGGGAGCCCCTGCCGAAGCGAACTACCCCAACACTTTCGTGTCTCGGGCTCGCGTCGTCTCGGGAACAGATGCGCAACCCATCGCCACGCGGCGAAAAAATCGAAATGGTCCATAGGCCGGCGCTCGCTCCGGCCGACCACGACTTGACCGTGCTCGTCCCTTCCTACGAAGAAGAGAGACGCTTGCCCGGCACGCTGTCGGGGTTGGCCGAGTTTCTTGACGCCTGGGGGATCGACTATCGCGTGATGGTCGTCGACGACGGCAGCCGCGATCAGACCTCGCGCATCAGCGACCGCTTCGGGCGACGGTTCTCGACGCTCAAGCTCGACCAGCACGCGGGCAAAGGCGCCGCCGTGCGGCGCGGCATGCTGGCTGCCACCGGCCAGATCGTGGCCTTCACCGACGCCGACCTGCCCTACGACCTGACTGCTTTGCAGACCGGCTGCCATTGGATTCGCCGCGGCGACTGCCAGGTGGTGCTCGGCGCCCGCGACCTGATCGGCGCGAGCTGCCACGTTCGACGCAAGCTTTCACGCATCGTGGCCAGCGCGGCGTTCAGGCATCTCGTGCGGGTGGCGATCTCCAAGGAAGTGACCGACACGCAATGCGGGCTGAAGATCTTCGGCCGGTCGGCCGCGGTCGATATCTTCTCGCGCAGCAGGCTCGACGGCTTTGCCTTCGACACGGAAGTCGTGCTGCTCTGCCACCGCTTGCAGATCCCGTTCCGGCGGATCGCGGTGCGGCTGATCAACGAATATTCGTCGACCCTTTCGGTCTCGCGGCACGGCTGGAGCATGCTCTACGACGTGGCCTCGCTGGCACTGCGAGATCGTCTCAGCGGCCGTGCCGTACCGCCGGTCCGCACGCTGCCAGCCGCTCAGAACGAGACACGCCACGCTGCTTGAGGTCAGGATGCTGCCGACGAAGCCGGTCGCCGGACGACTGCATGGGTTGCGTCTTCCTCCCGACTGGCCGACCATCGCGCGTGGCGCTTGGGTCTGCGCGGTCGTCGGGTTGACGATCTACGCCTTCTGCCTGCCGTACGCTCATACCGTCTACGACGTCTACCTCCGGGCCGCGCGGCTCTGGCTCGAAGGCCAAGACATCTACGTTCCCGGGCGCGAATACTATCGCTACAGCCCGTTGTTCGCCGTGTCGCTGACTCCGCTGGCCCTGCTGCCCGACGGCGCGAGCGCCGCTGCCTGGAAGCTGATCAACTGCGGCGTCTTCGCCTGGGGCCTGTATATCTGCGCGCGGCGCCTCACGCCGCGGCGCTGGTCGGCCGACGAGGTGTCGGCCGCGATGCTGCTCGTTCTGCCACTGGCGATGCACAGTCTCTACAACAGCCAGGCCAACCTGCTGATGCTCGGTTCGCTCTTGCTCGGGCTGGTGGCGGCCGGCGAAGACAAGTGGAATCGCGCGGCGATCTGGATCGCCTGGGCCACGCTCATCAAGGGCTATCCACTCGCGCTGGCCATGCTGCTTATCGGTCTCTTTCCGCGGCAGTTCGCCCTGCGGTATGTGCTGTCGCTGTCGGGCGGCCTGTTGCTGCCGTTCGCCACCCAACGGCCGTCGGTGGTCGTCATGCAGTATCAGAGTTGGTTCGTCCACCTGCGCGACAGCACCGAGATGATGCGCGAACGCCTGCGTTCGATCGACCAGTTGTTCGTGGTCTATGGTCAGCCGATCTCCGAACGCACCTTCGCCCTGCTCGGGCTGATCGCCGGAGCGGCGGTAATGCTGATCTGCCTCAGCATCGCACGGCGGACTTGCGACCGTCGCGAAGTTATCTTCCAGACGCTCCTGTGGTTCTCACTGTGGGTTGTGCTCTTCGGACCGGCCACCGAATCGTGTACCTATGTGGCCGCCGCGCCGGCCATTACCTGGGCGCTCGTGGAAGTGTGGCACCGTCGTGCGCCTTGGCCCGAGCGAGCCCTGCTCGTCGGCAGCCTGTTGATGATGGGGCCGATGGTCACGGACATGTTCGGCAAAACCGTTCGCAATTTTTCCAACGAACATGGCAGCCAACCGATCGGCGGGCTCATCTTGCTCGCCTGGTTGGCCGTCGAGTGGCGGCGCCGTGCGAAGACCGCCGGCCGCGATGCCCAGGCGTTGCCGTCGCCGAGCGAAGGGATGATGGAGCACCACGCCCGGAGCGCAGCATGAACGGCGCGCCGACCGCGGGTCTCTCGGTGCCCCGTTCTCTCGTACTCCACGCCGACGATTTCGGACTCAACACGGCGGTGACGCATGGCATCGTGCGTGGGTTTGAGGAGGGATTGCTGACCAGCACCTCGTTGTTGGCCAACGCGCCCGCCGCCGTGGAAGCCGCCGACGCCTGGCGGCATCTCGAAGAGCGGCGCCGCGCCGGCCGGATCGTGTCCGCCGGCAAACGCGTTTCTCTCGGCGAGCCCTCGTTGCCGTTCGACCTGGGCGTACACTTAAATCTGACACAGGGCCGGCCCTTGACCGGGCCACAGTTTCCCGAAGAGCTGCTCGACTCGGCGGGCCGCTTGTTGCCGCCCGGGCGGCTCTTTCCCAGGCTGTTGCTGACCGGCCGACGATATGGGCCGGCCGTGGAGCGCGAACTCGCCGCGCAGATCGAGTGGTTGCTCGACCGCGGCTTGCGGCCGACACACCTCAACGGCCACCAGTATGTCGAGATGATGCCCGTCGTGTCGGGACTGGCGCCCGAGCTGGCTCGGCGTTATGCCGTGTCACACGTGCGGGCCGCGCGCGAACCGGGGCACTGGCGCACCAGCTTGCGGCCCGGGCTCCGCCTGTCAAACTGGTGCCTGGCTTTCGTCAAGCGTCGATTCGCTGGGCGCTGGTGCCGTAAGCTCGACGCGGCCGGCGTCTCGCACGCGGATGCGTTCTTCGGTGCCTCGCACGCGGGGTGCATCGATGCGGACCTCTTGCGACGATTCTTGCACATTGCGGGCGCGCCCGCGCGCAATGCGGCCGGCTCACTTAACGCGGGTGCTCCCCGCGTTATCGAAATCGCCCTGCATCCGGGCGATCGGCCGGCTGAAATGAGGCGCGACTTATTGTCCGACGGCTGGCACGATCCGTTGGCGACGGCCCGGGCGGCCGAGCTCGAATTGCTCTGCTCGACCGAATTGGTCGCGGCGATCGCCTCGGCCGGCCTGGCGCTTGGCCGGCTGGCGGTTGCATCCCATAAAGCGTCGCGGGCTGCCTGAACGCACCCTCCGTGTGGGGCTCGCCTCTTGTTGGACTTTCGGCGAGCGCCTAGAATCACGCATCCTATTTTCTGCGCGTGGCCTTCCAGGCTCGGACGACTGACATGCCGCGAAAAGTGATTCTCGACGTCGACCCGGGCATCGACGACGCCGTGGCCATGGCGCTGGCGCTCTTCGATCCGCGTCTGGAAGTCGTGGCCATCACCGCCGTGGCCGGTAATGTCTCGGCCGAGCAGGCCACCCGGAACGTGCAGGCCATCGTCGAGCAACTCGATCCGCCGCGGTTGCCGCGGATCGGCGCGGCCGTACACCCTGAGCGGGATCCGCTGGTCGATTCACGCCATATCTTCGGCGCCGACGGGCTCGGCAACAGCGATTTTCCCGTCGCCGAGTTGCACCACCTGCACCCGTCCGACAAGGTCATCACCGACGAGATCCGCAAGTCGCCCGATGCCGTAACCATTCTCGCGCTCGGGCCGCTGACCAACCTGGCGACGGTCTTTCGCCGCGATCCGTCGCTGGCCGAACAGGTCGGGCAACTGATCATCATGGGCGGCACGTTGCGCGGGCCGGGCAATGTCACGCCGGCGGCGGAGTTCAATATCTACTGCGACCCGGTCGCCGCCCGCGACGTGTTTCGGTCGAAGACGACCAAGACGCTCATCCCGCTCGACATCAGCGATCAGGTGGTGATGACGTTCGACCTGCTCGATCAGCTTCCCGACGAGTCGACCCATCTCGGTACTCTACTGCGGCGCATCCTCCCCTATTCCTTCCGCGCGCATCGGCAGTTGTTCGGCCTGGAGGGGACCTACCTCCACGATCCCGTCGCCCTGATGGCCCTGCTCGAGCCGGGCCTGTTCGAGACCGAGCGGTTGGCGGGCGATGTGGAAGTGCAAGGCGAGCTGACGCTGGGAGCCACCGTCTTCGATCGCCGCTCCGCGCCCCAGTGGCGGCCCAACATCGACGTCGCCACCTCGGTCGATAGTGCCGGCGTGATCGCCGCCATCATGCGCGGCTTGCAGCAAGCGGCACAGTAGCTGCTTCGCCGGGTAGAACGTAATCCCGACGAAGAAAGTGGGTGTCGAAATGGCAGTCGATCCTGTCTGCCACATGCAGGTCGATGAAGCGACGGCGCTGCGGGCCGAGCGTGGCGGCCAGACATATTACTTCTGCTGTGAGCACTGCCGCCGCAAGTTCTTAGACCCTGCCAAATCGGCCGCCGGGCCGGCCGTCATGCAGTTGCACGGCCTTGAGCCGCCGTCCGAAAGCGGGAAGGTGAACGTCTATACCTGCCCGATGCATCCCGAGGTCGAGCAGGAAAGCCCCGGCGCGTGCCCCAAGTGCGGCATGGACCTGGAGCCGAAATACGCCGTCCAGGAGGAAGACGATCACGAGTTGGTCGGCATGTCCCGACGGTTCTGGTTGGCAGTGGTGTTGGGGGTGCCAGTCGTCCTGCTGGCGATGCTTCCGATGCTCGACGTGCCGCTCGCTCACTGGCTCCCGCCAGCGGCCATTCGTTACACCGAACTACTGCTGAGCGCGCCGGTTGTGCTCTGGGCGGGATGGCCCTTCTTCGTGCGCGGCTGGCGGTCGATCGTGACGTGGAACCTCAATATGTTCACGCTCATCGCGCTCGGCACCGGCGTCACCTGGTGCTACAGCCTGGCGGTCACGCTGGTGCCCGACCTGGTGCCGGACGTGTTCCGCGAACACGGCGAGGTGCCCGTTTATTTCGAGGCGGCGGTTGTCATCACGGCTTTGGTTCTATTGGGGCAGGTGCTCGAACTGCGAGCACGGCGTCGCACGGGCGAGGCTGTGCGGGAATTGCTATCGTTGGCCCCACCGACCGCCCGGCTGGTGACCGAGGGCGAAGAGCGCGACGTGCCGTTGGAACAGGTTCGCCGGGGCGACCGATTGCGGATCAGGCCGGGTGACAAGGTGCCCGTCGATGCCGAGGTGATCGAAGGGCAGAGCCGGATCGACGAATCGATGATTCGGGGCGAGCCCACGCCGATCGAAAAGAGACCCGGCGACGAGGTGATCGGCGGCACCGTCAACACGAGCGGCACGCTGATCGTGCGGGCCACTCGGGTTGGCGACGAAACGGTACTCGCGCAGATCGTGCGGATGGTTGCCGAGGCGCAGCGGAGTCGAGCACCGATCCAGCGGCTGGCCGACGCGGTGGCGGCGTATTTTGTGCCAGCGGTTGTGTGCGTTGCACTGGTCACGTTCCTCGTGTGGTGGTGGTGGGCACCCGAGCAGCCGGCTCTCGCGTTTGCACTGATCAACGCCGTGGCCGTCTTGATGATCGCCTGCCCGTGCGCGTTGGGACTGGCCACACCGATGTCAATCATGGTCGGTGTGGGCCGCGGTGCGCACGAGGGTGTGCTCGTCAAGGACGCGGCGCAGCTCGAGAGGCTGGAAACGATCGATGTGCTCATCGTCGATAAGACGGGTACGCTCACGGAGGGCCGGCCGGCCCTTATCCGCCTGCTGCCGTTGGACGACTTGTCGCAGGCCGATCTGTTGCGGTTGGCCGGCTCGGTAGAGCAGCCGAGCGAACACCCGCTGGGAACTGCGATCGTCGAGCGGGCACGGCAAGAAGGCGTTGCGTTGGCGCGTGTCGACGAGTTTGCCGCCGTTACCGGGCGCGGCGTGCAAGGTCGGATCGAAGGGGTCATGGTCCGCGTGGGCAACCAGGCATTCCTCGGCGAACACGGCATAGCCGGCTTCGATCGGTTCACCGACGAAGCCGGCCCGCTCGCGGCCGCCGGTGCCACAGTCATGTATGTTGCTGCCGACCAGAGGCTCGTCGGATTGATCGCCGTCACCGATCCGATCAAGCGCACCACGCCCGATGCCGTCCGCGCGCTGCATGCCCTGGGCTTGAAGATTGTGATGCTCACGGGAGACGAAGAAAGAACCGCCCGCGGTGTCGCCGTCCAACTCGGCACCGACGAGTTTGGGGCGGGTCTGACGCCGCAGGAGAAACACGATCGCGTGCTGCGTTTCCGCCGCGAGGGTCGACGCGTGGCGATGGCCGGCGACGGCATCAACGATGCGCCGGCACTGGCGGCGGCTGACGTGGGCATCGCCATGGGCACCGGCGCCGACGTGGCCATCGAAGCGGCCGGCATCACGCTGCTACACGGAGACCTGGCCGGCATCACCAAAGCGATCTGGCTCAGCCGGCGCGTCATGCGCAATATCCGGCAGAACCTGCTGTTCGCCTTCGTTTACAACCTGCTGGGCGTGCCGGTGGCCGCGGGCGTGCTCTATCCGTTATTCGGCATTCTGCTGAGCCCGATGTTCGCCGCCGCGGCCATGAGCCTGAGTTCGGTCTCGGTCATCGCCAACGCATTGCGGCTGCGCCGAGTACGGCTGGGATAGCGGGATAAGCGCGTGGCCGGTCGGCCCCTCCTGTGCGTCGCGGGCGAATCGGCAATGTAACCATCGCCGCGCAACCCGGCACAGAGTGGACGAGGCACGGAATGAGAACCAGAACGAAGCAGCGCTGGCGTGACGAGGTGTGGCGGAACGACCGTTGGTCTCCGCAGCGAGACTGGCGCATCTATGTCGGCGGGTTGCTGATGCTCGTCGTAACGTTGCTCTATTTGGTGACGATGGATGGGCCACACCGACGGACGGCTCCGGCCGCTCAACGGGTATCGACCACGTCGGCCCGATGAGCCGGCATGTGCAACGCGCATCACGCGCTACACCGATGTTTTTCGGGTTCTTCAGTCCCATCTTACCAAGCAGTTCTCTCACAACCCGATTCCCAACAACCTTGAGCAATACACAGGAAGTCGCACGCTCTACACCGGTAGAGAGTGGACGTCGTTTGTTCGGGCTCGGCTTGATGGGGGTGAAACTGGCCGACGTTCTCTCGCTGCCGGCTGTCGCCACATGCAGGGCACTTCATCGTTCTGTCCCGGTGCCGTGATGGATGGCTCCGCGATGGCGAGAAAGAGTCCGCCCTCGGTATGAGTGGAGGCGTCCGGACGCTGAGTTATCAGCGGAATAAAAAGATGGCCGCCAGGCTGGCGATCGCCACGGAATCGCGACGGCGAATTTGCGCGAATGCGCCACACCGCTTCTACATGCAGCGACTGGAGTTAAGGCAACACTTACACAACTGGCGCGGGACCCGACCCCGATGCTCGATGCTGATCCGCCGGTCACGAGAGCAAAGTCGAGCGGCAGCTCCGCACCACGCCATCTTCAACATGCTGGCTTCGCAATCCGCCCGGCTATAATGGCCAGGATGACGATTACGCTGAAGGGGCGGACCGCGCTGTGTTTGCTCGCTCTCTGTTGTAGTGCGCTGCTGCGCGCGCCGGCACGGGGAGACGAAGAAGGAGCCCCGGCGGCGATCGAATGCCGCTGGGCCGACGAACCGATCGTTCTCGATGGCAAGGCCGAGGAGGCCGCTTGGGCCAAGGCGCAAGTCGTCGATGGCTTCGGTCTTCCCTGGTTGGGAAAGGACGCTCGACCGGCCAAGACGGCCACGCGAGCCCGCCTGCTCTGGGATCGCGACCATCTCTATTTCTTCGCCGACATGATCGACTCGGATCTGTATGCCGATGTGACTGATGCCGACGGCCTGACCTGGGAGAACGACGTCTTCGAGCTGTTCTTCAAGCCGGCCGACGACAAACCGGGTTACTACGAGTTCCAGATCAATGCGGCCGGCACGGTGATGGATATGTTCCTGCCGCGCCGCGGCAGCGGTGGTTACCGGCGCTTCAAAGAGGACGGAACGTTTCACCTCACCGCCAAGGTGGTGCTCGATGGCACGCTCAATCGGTGGCAAGATCAAGACGGTGGCTGGTCGGTGGAGGGCCGCCTGCCGTGGACGGACTTCCTCCGCACGGGCGGCCGACCCGCCGAGGGCGAGACGTGGAAGTTCGCGCTCTGTCGCTACGATTATTCCGTCGAGTTCGAAGGCCCCGAACTGTCGACGAGCGCGCCCTTGCGAACGCCCCTGCCCGACTTCCACCATCACGAAGACTACGCCCCGCTGACCTTTGTCGGTCCCACGCCGCAAACAGCGCGGCGGTACGGCATCGATTCCTACACGCCGTTGGCCACTTCGCGCGTCATCGGCTCGCCCGAGCCGCCTCTGCCGTATCGAGCTGCGCGCGTCCGACCGGAGCTGAAACTCATCTTCCCCGTCTGCGTGGCGGCCGAACCGGGAACGGGTCGGTTGTGGATCATCGATCAGCCTCAGTCCTACGGGCCGACGCGCATCGCACGCACGCCCAACGATCCAGCCGGCGAGTTGGAAACGCTCTTGCAAATGGACGAAGGAATCGCCTACTCGCTCGTGTTCCATCCCGATTTCGAGCACAACGGCCAGGTGTTCGTCGGGGCCAACGCCAAGTTCGGCGGAACCGAGCGAAGGAGCCGGATCACCCGTTACACGGTCGCGCGCCGCGAACCGTACGCGCTCGATCTGGTGTCGGCGGCGACGATCATCGAATGGCCGTCCGCGGGACACGACGGCGCGGCGCTCGCCTTCGGGCGCGACGGCATGCTCTACATCACCTCGGGCGACGGCACGTCCGATTCGGATACCGACGTCGTCGGCCAAGATCTGACACGGCTCACGGCCAAGGTGCTGCGCATCGATGTCGACCATCCGACCGACGACAGACCCTACACCGTTCCCGCCGACAACCCGTTTTTGGACGTGGCCGGTGCCCGGCCCGAGACGTGGGCCTACGGCTTGCGAAATCCCTGGCGGATGACGGCCGATCCGGTCAGCGGGCAGATCTGGATCGGCAGCAACGGACAGGACCTGTGGGAGCACGTCTTCTTGCTGGAGCGTGGGGCGAACTACGGCTGGAGTGTGTTCGAGGGGAGTCAGCCGTTCTATCTCGCCCGCAAGCCGGGGCCGACGCCGCACACCTTGCCCGCGGCCGAACATCCCCATTCCGAAGCCCGCTCGCTGACCGGCGGCCTCGTGTATCGCGGTCAAAAGTTGGCCGAGCTGCGCGGTGCCTACCTGTATGGCGATTATTCGACGGGCAAGATCTGGGGCTTGCGTCACGACGGCACCAAGATGGTCTGGCATCGCGAGCTGGCCGATACGACGCTGGCGATCACGGCCTTCGCGCTCGACGCCGAGGGCGAACTGCTCATCACCGATCATCGGGGCGAGGGCGGCCTCTACACCCTCGAACCGAACGCGGCCGAAAAGAACGCAGAGCCAGACTTTCCGCGTCGGCTGAGCGAGACGGGTCTCTTTCGCTCGGTGGCCGGCCACGTGCTCGAAGCCGGAGCGATACCCTACGACGTCAACTCGCCGCTCTGGTCCGACGCAGCTCACAAGGAACGCTGGCTCGTGCTGCCGCCCACGATGGTCGAAGGCGGCCGCGACGTTCCCGTGCGGATTCCGTTCACGCTCGATCGCACCTGGGAGCTGCCCGAGCGAACCGTGCTCGTCAAATCGTTCGCCTTGGAAACGACGGCGGATGCTCCCGGCGAGCGGCGTTGGATCGAGACCCGTCTACTCACCCGGCAACAGGGCGAATGGGCCGGCTATTCGTATATCTGGAACGACGAGCAGACCGACGCGGTGCTTGTCGAAAAGCAGGGGGCCGACCGCGAGTTTGTCGCGCGCACGGCCGAGGGCCCGCGGCAGCAGACGTGGCACTATCCCAGCCGCAGCGAGTGCATGGTCTGGCACAGTCGGGCGGCGAGCTTCGTGCTCGGTCTGTCGACGCCACAGATGAACCGCGATCACGACTACGGCGGCGTGGTCGACAACCAGTTGCGTGTGTTCGAGCACCTGGGGTTGTTCCGTTTCGACTATGTCGCCGACGCGACGGACCAATTACGTGAGCAACTGCGGGCAGAAGGCCTATCGGCCGACGAAGCGAACAAGCGCGTAGCCGAGGTCACGGCCACCCGCGGCCAACGCACGGGGGCGGCCTCCGCCCTCTTGGCGAGATCGCCCGAGCGATACGAGCGGCTGGCAGATCCTTATGACGAGCATCAACCGCTCGATCGACGGGCCCGTTCGTATCTGCATGCCAATTGTGCCCAATGCCACGTCGAAGCCGGCGGCGGCAACGCCCAGATCGATCTGCGTTTCTCGACGGCCCTCGACAAAATGCGGCTCGTCGGCGTCGAGCCCCTGCACGACCGGTTCGGCATCGCCGGCGCGCGGCTGGTGGCCGGCGGCGACCCCGATGGCTCGGTGTTGTTGCGGCGCATGAGCGTGCGCGGCCGTGGACAGATGCCGCAGCTCGCGACGTCGATCGTCGACGAACGCGCGGTCGCGCTCATCCGGCAGTGGATCGAAAGCCTGCCCGCACCGTGATCGTCAGTCCTCGCGCCGGCCGCCGATGGCGCCGCGATCCTGGTAGCCGGTCATCAGCCAACGGTCGTCGACGCGGCGGAAGTCGACGGTGAACTTTCTCAACAGCATCCCTTCGCCGCCGGACCCCTCGCTGCGATAATTTCCCTTGATGCGACCGGTGAACTCGGCCTGGGCGATGGGCGGATTCGCTCGCTCGTTGACCTCGATCACCAGGTCGTAGAGCCGCACTTCGGTGACGTGCGCGCTGCCCAACGCGGCCCTCACTTGCATGCGCATGCCGCTCGCGGCCGGGTCGACATGCGATAGCACGCGATCGACGTCGTTGGCCTGCACGGCCGCGGCGACTGCGTCGAGCGTGTCTTGCACCTGCTCGCGGCTGGTAACCACCAGTCGTTCGATCAGCACACCCAGTCCGATTAGAAGGAGCACCCCAGCCATTGCCAGCATCAGCAACCCGCGCCCCGATTTGACGAGCGCGACCGCCAGCAAGGCCTCGATGAGCAAGCCGGCCACGATCAGTGTCGTCGGGTCTTCGAAGAGCCAGCTCACGCGGGTTGGTCCTCATGTTCGGCGTTGCGTTCTGCCTCTTTCGCCAGACGTCGGCGACGG
Organism: Pirellulales bacterium; assembly: GCA_035547915.1. Classification (GTDB taxonomy): domain Bacteria; phylum Planctomycetota; class Planctomycetia; order Pirellulales; family JAICIG01; genus DASSFG01. The sequence goes on from DASZTS010000039.1 coordinate 117,677, forward strand.
ACGTGCAATATGCCCATGGCGACGACGAGCATCCCGGCCACGAACAACATCAACGGCCGGAGCGTCGCCTGCCGCGTCGGTTGCCAGACTGGCGTTTCGGGCACGGTGCGAGCCTCACGATCGCCGATCGCAGTGCCCGTCCGCTGCCGACCCAGCTCGCGCGATTCGTGCATCCGTTCGATACGTTCCTGCCGCAGTGCGAATTTCGGTTCGATCGCCGTGAGCAGCACCAAACCGACGCTGCCGAACAACAGCAGCCAGAACAGCGGCGAATCGGTGATGGGAGGTGGCGAAGCCATCGTTACGATTGACAGACAAGAATATGTAGGCGGGCATCGCCCACCATGAATTGCCAAATGGTTTGGTTTGCAAGGTCGGCGGTGCCCACCCTACAGGGTCTTTAAGTATTCCAAGACGGCGCGTTTCTCGTCGTCGTCGAGCACGTCGGGAAACCGATGTCCGGCCGCGCTCTTGCCGAATTCACGCGTGTCGAAGTAGCGGCGACGGGCCGCGCCGCCGCGGGCTTCTGCCGGCACGTCGTCGAGGGCCGTGATCTGTGGCCCCACTTTGTCCCGGTCGTAGCCGTCTTCACTGCGCGTCCAGACGACCGGTCGCCGGTCGCCATACAGCATGTGCCAGAGCGTCGGCACGGAACCGTTGTGCAAATAGGGGGCGGAAGCCCAGATGCCGTCGAGCGGCGGCGCGACATAGCCCGGCAAGTCGTGCTTCACGCCCTTTTCGCCATAGTGGCCGAACCAGGTGGCGCTATACGCTTCGCGCCATGCGGTGGGAATCGAGTCGAGCCGCACACGGTCGGTCTGTACGTCGTCGATCGGCACGTTGATCTCCGGATAGCTTCCGCCGGCGCCGTACGTGCCGTGGCACCCGCTGCAATGCCGCACGAACAACCGCTCGCCCCGCTCGGCCAGAGGACGGTCGATGGCGAACGGATAAGCCGGCGCTTCGAGCGACTCGATCCAGGCCAGCACATCGCGGTAATCGCTCTCCCACTCGCGGAACTTTTCGGGGCCGTTCTTGGGCAAGAGCAAGAATTGCATCAGCGCCCGGTGACTCTTGGGCACACCGCCGTCGGCATACAGGTGACGCTTCTTCTTGATGTTCCACCAGGGCGGCGCGTCGTGATCGTGGTGTAACAGTTTGGGAGGGAGTCGGTCGTGGTGCACGTTCAGATCGGCGTCGCGATAGGTGAGCAGGACGATGCCGAACATCACGGCGTTGGTCGTGCCGATCGTCGAGCCCAGTGGCATGGCGGCCCCGCCCAGATCCATGTGAGCCAGTGCCTTGCCCAGCCGCAACTTGGTGGCGCGGACTTCGTCGGTGAGCGTCTCCAAGGCGTAGAGCGAGTTGGGTGCGCCGGGGATGACGCGGCCGGCGACCTTGCCGCCATGGCAGGCGAAGCAATTCATCACCCAACCACCCTTGCCGTCGTCGACGTACTGCAAGGCAACCGGTCCCGCGCGGCCCGGCGCCTCGGTCAGCCCATAGCGCGAGAAGGCCATCCGCCGCCGCTCGGCGACCGTGGCCCCTTCGGCCTGCGTGCGGAGCGGCTCCTCCCAGGTCTTCCACAACTCATCGAAGACCTCTTGGTCGAAGTCGGGGGGCAGATAGGTCTTGGTGGTCAACCACCGGTAGCCCCGCTCGGCCGCGCCCTCACTCGGTCGATCTATCTCAGAACTCGCATCGGCCCAGCCCGCGGAGAGCGCCAGCCAGACAAGAACGGTGCCCATTTTCAGCCCAACTCCACGTTTTTACCCATAACCGGAGTCTAGGCCGGTCCCTTAACCGCCACAAGCCCGCCGGCTGGCGAGTGGGCCCTGCGCGGGTCATACGCGGTACAATATGCACCAGTGCGCTCCGCCCGTTGGCCGTGCCGCTGAACTCCCCTCACACAGCAAAAAACCGTACCGTCATGCGTATCGTCTCTCTCCTTCCCAGCGCGACGGAAATTGTGTGTCAGCTTGGGCTGAGGGAGGAATTGGTCGGCGTGAGCCATGAGTGCGACTACCCGCACCATGTGCGGAACTTGCCCAAGATCACGCGGACGCGCATACCGCCGACCGCATCGAGCCGCGAAATCGACGCGCTGGTCCGCGAACGGTTAAAGGCGGAACAGGCCCTGTACTCGCTCGACGTGCCGCTGCTCGAATCGCTACGGCCCGACCTGATCGTCACGCAGACGTTGTGCAACGTGTGTGCGGTGGCCGAATCGGAGGTGCGGGCGGCCGTTTGTACCCTGCCCGGCGAAGCACACGTCGTGAACCTCGAACCGATGCGACTGGCCGACGTCTTCCAGTCCCTGCGCCTCGTCGGCGATGCGGCCGGCGTGCCGCACCGCGCCGAAGACGCCGTGGCCCGGTTGCAGGCGCGGGTCGCCGCGGTCGAACATCGCACGCGGAACATCGACGGTCCCATACGCACCCTGTTTCTGGAATGGGCCGATCCGCCCTTCTGTGCCGGGCATTGGACACCCGAATTGGTCCGGCTGGCCGGCGGCCGCGAGACGATCGGACGCGAAGGCGAACCCTCGCGCACGATCTCCTGGGACGAGATCGTCGAGGCCGATCCCGACGTCCTCTTCATGGCCTGCTGCGGCTTCGACGCCGAGCGCACCGGGCAGGATCTTTCGCTTCTCGCCGCTCGCCCCGGCTTCGACCGCCTCGCCTGCGCGCGTACGGGCCGGGTGTATTGGACCGATGGCAATGCTTATTTCAACCGGCCGGGACCGCGATTGGTCGATGCTCTCGAGATCCTCGCACACGCCCTTCATCCGCACGTCCATCACCTCCCCGCCGGCTTGCCCGAAGCCCAGTGTCTCGGAGGCACGGCGACCGTGAGTTGATGTCGGGCCGGTTGGTCGAGCGCTCCTTCGCGCTTGCCCGCCGCCGTCGGGCACCTCATGTTAAAAGGCATGGCCAGCCTGCTCACCAAACTGAAGCCGACGCGTCGTTGGTTACAGGTATCTCTGCGGACCATGCTCGTGGCCGTCGCTTTGCTCAGCATCATCTTGAGCCTATGGATCGTGCCCGCCGAGCGGCAGCGGCGGACGGTGGCGGCGATCTACGCTACGGGAGGATTTGTCGACTACATACCGCTTCTGGCACTCATCCAAGATTCTGGCGTGACAGATCCCCGCGAGAGCGAGACCTTTCCCAAAACCTTCCTGCGGCGCTGGCTGCCGCCCGATTACTTTGACGACGTTCTTCAGGCCCATCTCCCGAAAACTCGGCTCACGGAAGCCGGGCTAAACCACCTGCTAGCGCTGACCAGCCTGCAAACGCTTGGCCTGGGCGATACTCAGAATACGGACGCGGGACTTAACCATTTGCGGGGGCTGCTGCCGGGCCTGCAACAGCTTTATCTCGGCGGTAGCCAGGTCACCGACGCGGGGCTCGCCCATTTGCAAGGACTGACGGGCCTGCAGGACCTTTCGCTCGGCAGCACTCAGGTCACGGATGCGGGGCTGACCAACCTGCAAGGGCTGACGGGCTTGCAACAGCTCACTCTCAATAACACCCAGGTCTCGGATGCTGGGGTTGCCCAGTTGCGAGCGCTGACGAGTCTGCGAGGGCTCCGGCTCGACAACACACAAATTACGGATGTTGGACTGGCTCGCCTGCAAGTACTGACGGACCTGCGATTTATTGATCTCACCAAGACTCGGGTCACGGCTGCGGGCGTGGCCAAATTCCGTCAGGCATTGCCAAAATGCAAGATCCGCGGACCGTGACTGACTCTCGTACGCACTGCTGTTGGTCAAGGCGGTGCTGGATCGGCTTATCCTCACCGACTAAAGAACCTGCGACCGCTTGGTGAGACGCAGCACATGCTTGCCGTCGGCCGTGACGCTTATTAAAAAGGCTTTGCCGATTACCGATTTTCTCCGCACCAAAAAGAGCATGCAACGATGACGATTGTGCCCCGATATGCCGTTTCTGCAGTAATTCTCTCGTGGTTCGCAATCGGTGCGCCGTTGGCGGCGGCCGAAGCCGATGAGGCGGCCGTGACGAGAGCGAAGGCTCTGTTCGATGGCAAAAGTCTCGATGGATGGGAGCATATCGGGCCGGGGAGGTTCGTTTTGGAAGAAGGGTTGCTGAAGACGGAAGGGGGCATGGGGTTACTGTGGTACAAGAAGCAGAAGCTCGGCGATTGCGTGCTCCGCGTGGTGTATAAGACGACGCGGCAGCAAGACAACTCGGGCGTCTATGTACGGATCGCCGAAGAACCGCGCGACCCGTGGTACGCGGTACACTACGGCTACGAAATTCAGATCGCTGATGCGGAAGAGGGATCGCCCTATCGCGTGAGCGGCTCGGTCTATTCGTTCGCCAAGGCCGCGGCCCGGCCGACCAAGCCGGCCGGCGAGTGGAACGTGTTGGAGGTTACGCTCCGCGGTGATCGCATCCGCACCTCGCTCAACGGCGTGCAGGTCGCCGACTTCAACCCGGCCGATCCGGTGCCCGAACTTTCTCCGCGGGGTGGCATGGGCGACCCCGAACCCGGCCCGCGTCCCAAGGCAGGCTACATCGGTCTCCAAAACCACGACGACAAATGCGTGGTGTATTTCAAGGAAGTCTCTGTAAGCCCGTTGCCCTGAACGGCGTTGGCAGGCTGCTAGTGCCCGCCGTCGCAACAGCAACAAAGCGCTTCCGATGAAGAATAAAATCCTCGTGCTCTACGACTCCGCCAGTGGCAACACGGCGAAGATGGCAGCGCTGGTCGCCGAAGGGGCCCGCGACGTGCCCGACGTGGAAGTCCGACTGCGCCATCTCGATGAGGCCGCGGCCGACGATGTGTTGTGGTGCGACGGCCTGGCACTGGGAAGCCCAACGAACATGGGCATCCTCTCCTGGAAGATGAAACGCTTCTGGGACGAAGAGATGATGTCGCACTGGATGAAGATCGACGGCAAGATCGGCTGCGCCTTCTCGTCCGCGGGCGGATGGGGAGGTGGTCAGGAACTCGCCTGCCAGTCGTTGTTGACCGTGCTGATGAATTTCGGCTTCTTGGTGTTCGGCGTGACCGACTACGCCGGCAAGTTGACGACGCTCCACTACGGCGCCACCGCGGTCCGCGAGCCGCGCAGCGAAGAGTTACAGGCCGCCTGCCGCATCTTGGGCCGGCGGTTGGCCGAATGGGTGGCGGTGTTCATCGGCGGCCGCCGCGAGCAACATCCGCTCGTCAAGCCGATCGAGCGCTTGCCGCCGGGATGAAGCCGGTTACTCCGTCTTCGACCGCAAGATGGCGATGCCGGGCAAGGCCTGCCTCAATTCGTCGAGTCCCGTTTCGGTGACGTGGGTGCCGTCGAGCACGAGCATCTGCAAGCGGCCCAATCGTTTCAGATGCAAGAGCCCCGCGTCGGTCACCTGCGTGCCCGAGAGATCGAGCACGTCGACGTCCGACAGACCATCCATCTCGGCCAAATCCTGATCGCTGATGCGCGTGCCGCTCAAGTTGACGTAAGACATCGAACCATCCTCAGCGAACTTCCACAGGGAGGGGAAACTCGACCTGCTCTTCCCGCACCGAGTGTTCCTCGACCGTCGCATCGAACCACCCGCAGAGCGTAGCCACGCACTGCGCGACGAGGTCTTCTGGCGCGCTCGCGCCGGCCGTCACCACCACCGTCTGCTTGCCGGCGAACCACTCGCGATCGAGCTCCGCCGCGTCATCGACCAGCCAGGCTGGGCACCCGAACTCGCGAGCCACTTCGAGCAGCCGATTGCTGTTCGAGCTGTTGCGGCTCCCCACAACGAGTACCGCGTCGGCCTGTGGCAACAGGCGCTTCAGCGCTTCCTGCCGGTTCTGGGTGGCGTAACAGATGTCTTCCTTCGGCGCGCCGACGCATTGCGGATATCGCCGCCGCAGACGCTCGATGATCAGGCTCGCTTCGTCCACGCTGAGCGTGGTCTGCGTCAGGTAGGCCACCTTGTCGGGCCGCGCGATGTCGAGCTGGTCGACGTCCTCGGGGCATTCGACCAGCAGAATGTCGCCCGGCGCGTATCCCAACGTGCCGACCACCTCATCGTGTCCGTCGTGGCCGATGAGCACGATGGTGTATCCCTGCTCAGCGAATTTGACCGCTTCCAGGTGCACTTTGCGCACCAGCGGACAGGTGGCGTCGATCACGTTCAGCCCGCGCGCGAACGCCGCCTGCTGAACGGCCGGTGACACGCCGTGCGCGCTGTACATGACGTTGGCGCCGGCCGGCACATCGGCCAGATCTTCGACGAACACGGCCCCCTTGGCGCGAAAGCGGTCGACTACGTGCCGATTGTGGACGATTTCATGGTAGACGTAGAGCGGCGTACCGAGCAGCGCGATGGCCCGGTCGAGTGCTTCGACCGCCATGTTCACGCCCGCGCAGAAGCCACGCGGCGCGGCCAAGAGGATTCTCATCGTCATAGCAGGACCTGTGTTCTAAAGGTGTCCAACCTCTCCTCGTTCCTCACACGCCCGCCGACAACGGTTGCCCCGGGAATAGCGGAGCGACCGTCGCCACCACTGGCACCGCGCCGGGCGCCGCACCATCCGCCGCCGGTCCTGCCTGTAAGAGCGGCAGGCGGATCGTGAAGGTGGTGCCCACGTCTGGGGTTGTCTGGCATTCGATCTGTCCGCCGTGCGCCTCCACAATCTCTTTGACCACGTCGAGCCCCAGCCCCGTCCCTTCCTCTCCCTTGGTGCTGAAGAAGGGTTCCCAGATCCGTGCGGCCACCGCCGGCTGCATGCCGCAACCGTTGTCGCGCACGGTGATGACGGCGTCGGTCCGCCGGGTATCGAGCTCCACTCCGATCCGTCCGTCGGCCCGATCGCGGATGGCGTGGGCCGCATTCTTGATCAGGTTGATAAGCACCTGCTGCAACTTGACGGCGTGCCCCTTGACGCACGCCTCGACGTGTACGCGCAGCGAGAGCCGGGCGTAGGGCAGTGTCTTGTCGTAGCGCAAAAACCCGGCCAGTTCGTGCAGCACGTCGGCGAGCGAGAGGGGCTGCAGTTCGACGCCGGTTTGCTCGTTTCGCACGAACGACTTCACCTCGTTGACGAGTTGCAGCAGGCGGTCGTACGTCTGCCGCGACATGGCCGCGGTCTGCACCAGCTCTTCCTGGTCGGCATAGCGATCCTCGATCAGCTCCAACAGAGGGAGCATCGAGAGCTGGTTCCCCATTTCGTGCGCGATGCGGGCGGCCGAGCGGCCGAGCGCCGCGCAGCGGTCGACCGTCACCAACCGCTCCGTCAAAGCCGAATTGGTCACCGACAGGTCGTAGGCTTCGATGGCCCGCGATAGCACCGAGAAGATGTCGTATCGCTCCCACGGTTTCTTGAGGAAGTAGTACACCTGTCCTTGGTTGATCGCGTCGAGCATGGCCTTCGAGTCGGCATAACCCGTCAGCATGACGCGCTTGGTGTGCGGATATTGGCGGCGCATGACCTCGAACAGCTCGGCACCCGTCATGCCCGGCATGCGCTGGTCGGCCACCACCACCGGGAATGACTGCCGCTCGAGCAGCTCCAGCGCCTGCGCAGCGCTATTGGCCGTGTAGACGTTGAACGACGTCTCGAACGTCGCCTCGAAGACGACGAGATTGTCCATCTCGTCGTCAACGTACAAGATGTCCCGTTTCATAGTTCACTCCTATCGCCGGAAAAAGGGCGCGGGCCGCCGGGCTGTTCGTCGTTTCCTGCGTCGGCAGTTTCGCCTGGCTTGGAAAAGTGATGATGAACTCAGCGCCAGCGCCCATCTCGCTACGGCATTCGATGCTGCCACCAAGCTTGCTGATGATTCCGTAACTGATGGACAGGCCCAGTCCGGTTCCCAGGCCAGGTTCCTTGGTCGTGAAGAAGGGGTCGAAGATGCGGCTGCGGACATCCTCGGGAATGCCCGGCCCGTCGTCGCGGATCGAGACCGACACGCTTTCGCTTTCGAGCCGCGTGCTGACGAGAATCCGCCCGTTCCCTTCGATGGCCTGCTGTGCGTTGTTGAGGATGTTCATGAACACCTGGTTCAGGTGGCCGTGCGGTCCGTGGATCGTTCCCACTTCGCCGTAGTCGCGCTCGAGCACGATGCGGTGCTTGACCTGGCTGAACAGTAGGTTGAGGCACATGTCGAGCGACTCGTGCAGGTCGAAGTCGTCGTAATCCTCTTTGCCCGGATGCGAGAACGTCTTCAGGTCGGCGATGATGCGGGCGGTGCGCGTGGCCCCGTTCTCGATCACCGTCGAGAGCGAGAACATGCGGCGGAACAGGCGATCGATCTCGTCGCGTTGGTCCGGTTCGCAGTTCCAAGGCTCGCCGGCCAGCAGCGGCCCGAGCGTGCCTTGCAGACGCTGCGTGCTCTGCGTGAGCGGCCGAATGCCGTTGTAGACGGCATTGATCGAGTTGTTGATCTCGTGCGCCAAACCCGCCACGAGTTGGCCCAACGAACTCATCTTCTCCGAATGGATCAGTTGTCCCTGCATCGAGGCCAGTTCGGAATAGGCGGCCTCGAGCTCGCGGTTCCGCCGGTCGAGATCCTGGTGCAAGCGTCGCAGCTTCAGGAGCGACCGCACGCGGGCCTTCAGCTCTTCTTCTTCGAAGGGCTTGGTCAGGTAGTCGTCGGCACCGCAATCGAGCCCGTGTACCTTCATCGACAGCTCGGTGCGAGCGGTCAGCAGCACGAAGGCCGTCTGCGCGGTGGCCGGGTTGGCCCGCACGCGGCGGCAGAACTCCTGCCCGTCGACGCGCGGCATCATCACGTCGGACACGATCAGGTCGGGCAGGTGGCGCAGCGCCATCTCCATACCCTCGGCACCGTCGCGGGCGAAGAGGACGCGATAGTCGTCTCGCAGCAGCTCACCCAAGAGGGCCCGCATCTCCGCCGTGTCGTCGACCACCAAGATGGTCGACTGGCCCGCGACGGCGGGAATCTCGGCGGCCGGCTCGGTCAGCGAATCCACCTCGCATCGGTCGAGATCGGCAAAGCGGGTGCGCCGCGAGGCCAACGTGGCCGGCTCGCTCGCGGGGCCCGATGCCCCGTCGGCCGGTTCTGGCGGCGAGTTCTCCGCCTGCGCGGATTGCTGGACGAGCGGCAGCTCGAACCAGAACCGCGTGCCGCGACCCGGCTCGCTCGAGACGTGGATCGTTCCCTGGTGCAATTCCACCAGTTCCTTGGCCAGCGACAGGCCCAATCCCGTGCCGCTGAACTCACGCGATGACGAGCCGTCGACCTGTACGAACCGTTCGAAGATGCGCTCGTAGTCGGCCTGCTTGATGCCGATGCCCGTGTCACTCACCGACACTTCCACGCGCTCACCCTTCTTGCACGTGGTGAGCGAGACCCGGCCACCCGACGGTGTGAACTTGATCGCGTTCGAGAGCAGGTTGCTGACGACGATGTCGATCTTTTCCTTGTCAGCCGCGAATTGCGGCAGGGCTGGGTCGGTCTCGAGCGCGAGCTCGATGCCGCGCTGCTCGGCCAACGGACGTGCCGCGGCGGCCAATTCGCCGACCAGCGTATTGACGTCCAGGGGAGCCGATTGCAACCGCATGCGGCCCGCTTCGAGCTTGGAAAAATCGAGCAGCTTGTTGATCAGTTCCAACAGCCGACCGGCGTTGACCCGCACCATCTCCAGCATGTTGCCCACCGACGGGGGCAACTGTTCGCGCTGGCGGGCCAGAATGCGCTCGACCGGCGCCAAGATCATCGTCAGCGGGGTGCGCAACTCGTGGCTGATGTTGGAGAAGAATTCGGTCTTCAGCCGGTCGTACTCACGCATCTTGGCCAGCGACCGCTTGAGCGAGCGACGACTCTTGGTGAGCTGCCGGGTGCGCGTGCGAACCTTGGCCTCCAAGTTGACGTTGAGGTCGCGAATGGTGTGGTCGTTCGTCGCGAGGCGCGCGACCATCAAGTTGAATTGCCGGGCCAGCATATCGATCTCGTCGACCGTCGTGGCCTGCAAGCTCTCACGCAGCGATCCCTGTTGGACGCGCTTCATGGCGTCGACCATCAGCCGCACGCGCGAGGCGATCGAGGTGGCCAACAACTGCGACAGGACGAGCCCTGTGGTGACTGCCGCCAACGTGATCAAGACCGTGTGCTTGCGCAGGTTGGCCACGGCCTCGGCCTGATTGTTCGGATTGTTGATGATGTCGTTCGCGCGCTGATTCGCCAATCCGCCGATCATGACGGCCGTCAGCACCACGGCGCCGCCGACGCAGACGTTGAGCCGCATATTCAAGCGGCCGGCGGGCATCGAGTCGAAGTCGATGGCGATGCCGCGCTCGATCATGTAGCGCACCAGCGGCGCCAGCCAACGCTCTTCCATGAAGAAGGTCATCAATAGCACGGCGGCGATGCCGAGGCAGCCGGCCACGCCCGTCTGCACGAGCGCTTCGAACGGCAGATCGTCGAGTGCGCGCATCGCGGCACAGATCGGCAGCACGATCACGATCGGGTCGATGATGATCTCGCGCAGGCATTGCCGCGCCGGAAACAAGACGATCTCGGGGCCCGCCTTGGCGGCCAATTCGGGGTCGACCGGCTCGCCGCGGCGGAGCAGTTCGAGCACGCGCCGGGCGTGAGGCGTGTAGCACAGCGCGAGCAAGGTGCTCATGATGATGCCGAGCGAAACGAAGCAGGCGGCCACGAGCAGGAAATGCTGCTCCACCCGGGGCGTGAAAGAGAGCATCAGCGTCACATAATAGACGCTCAGCGCTCCGCCCAGCGACGCCAGCAGGCGCGTCGAGAGCATCATCACCAGGATGTAATGCCCTCCCAGGCGCTCAGGCTGAAATCGATTCTGGAACATGAGACGCTCTGCCGCCGCCGGTTATTTCTCGCCTCGACTGACCAATTCGGTTTGCAGGAGCCGCTCCAGGCCGCGCATCATCGCCCCCAGGTCGACGGATCCGACGTCGCACAACAGTCGCCGCAAGCGGCCGCGGTGTTGCTTCCAGCGGCGGAGGAAGTGCGATTCGTGCCCGCCGCGTTCGATGGCGGCCGCGATCTGTGCCGGGTCGCCGGTGAGCAACTGGTCGATGGTCAGGTCACGCCGCGCGATGGCGGTGGCGAACACGCCGCTCGAATAATCACGGTCACGCACTTCACGCTGCCAGGTGGTTATCAGGTTGCCGATACGGGCCATCCATTGCGCATGCCACATCGCCTCGCGCAACTTACCCAGCTCGTTGGCGACAAAAGTGGGACTGCACATCAGGTCGATCATCGCAAAGCTCAACAACCCCATGCCCTGCGGCGAATAGTCGTCGTGTTCCACGACGTTAAGAATGTATGGATTACTATTGACCAAGTGGGAATAGTGGACCGTGTTGAAGAGTTGCACCAAGTCGAATTGCAGCAGCGATGCGTATGGGTCGTAACAGGGATAACGTTTGGCGCGACGCCAGATTTCCGACCACACGTCGCGCGTGAATTCGCCGTAGCGACGTTCCGAGGGGGGGAACTGATCGAAGCCCGGGTCGCCGCCGTGGACGAGCCTGCGGAAGGCGGCCAGCAAATCGTCGTTGCCCTGTTGGTCAGCCACATCGTCGATCAGCACGTTGAACATGCCGGCCAGCACCTTCGTGTCGCAGGCATCGCCGCGCAGCGACGCGGGTACGCAAGAGAGCGTGGTCAGCTCCACGCCGTGCAGACACCACTTCCAGATGTATCCGCCACGTTGGCCAACGCTCTCGTAGGCGGCGATCCACGGCGCCAATTCATCGCTGAAGCGCTTGCCGACGATCTGCCGGTACTCGCTCGGTCCCCCGCGGCGCAGCCGCTTGAGCCAAGCCGACTCCGCCTGATCGACACGCAGCTCGCGGTCGGCCTTTTGACCGCGCGGTTGAGGCGGCGCCCAGATCAGCATCAGGCCGTCGTGCGACAGAGAGAAGGAAAGGAGCCGTTCCAAATCGACGAGATCGCTGGCCGAAGCGAGCACGGCCTCGCGTAAAAATCCTGTCCGTTCGGTAGACCGCTTGGACGCGCGTTCCGAGCGGGCGAGCACCACCGCCGTGGCCCGCAGCTCGATGCCATCGGGCAGGGCGGCCAGGGCTGTGGCCGTATCGAACCAGCCCGCCTCCGAAGTCAACAAAATCGGACGGCAACCGCCGGCCACCAGGCCCGCGCACCACTGCCAGACGTGCGGGTCGTCGCGATCGACAACGAAATAGCGATCGCGCAGCCGACTGCCGAGCCGCTCCGACACCGCGTCGACGCGCAGGTCGAGGACCACCACGCCCGGCTCGCCCGCCACCACTTTGACAAGCGCGGCCTCGATCGGCGCTAAGCCGGAGGGGCGTGCTTCGGGCGTTGTTGGATCGGCTGCGTCGCTTCCGATCGATGCCGCAGATCGGCCGGCGCCGTACGTCCGATCTGCCGGCGTGTGGTTGCCTCCGTCTTGTTCCAGATGAAAAACGGTCTCCGCGGGTTGCGTCGTCTCAGCCGGAGCCGGCTCGCTAGGGGACGGACGAGCTGCCGAAGCGGACGTCTCGCCGCGCAGCGGTCGGGCCGCCGCAGCAAACGTGAAACTCTTGGTGGCCGAATCGGATTCGCGCACCCGTAACCGCAGCAGGCACGCCTGCTCCATGACCTTGAGTGCTTCCAGAACCTCGATCAGCTCGTCGCCGGTCAGACCGCTGACCGGTCCGAGATGGGCCAAGCCACAGCGCGCGAGCATCTCTTCCAACAGAGGCTCGCTACGAGACGGCCCTGGGGCGCCGTCGACCTCGCACCAGATGATGAGCAGCCGGCGTTTCCGGCCGAGTTGCCTGATCCTCTGTTCGCATGCCGCCGAGAGCGCCGAGCGGGCGTCGACCACGGCTACGATCCAGTTGGCGCGGCGCAGCAGGTCTCGAGCTTGCGCGACCCCCAGGGCCGTCGACAGATCTTCATCGACCGTGCAGGCCCCATCGCCCCCCGCGGCGACCAATTCACGGGGCGTCGACCACGGGCGCGAAACGGATGCATCCCCCCCGCGCGCGGTCAATTCATGGGC
>DASZTS010000040.1:0-33146 GCA_035547915.1 Pirellulales bacterium
GGAGTCGCTGGTGAAAGAGATCAACTATCGTGCAAAAGGAACGGAGATGTTCTGGAATGATCCTGAAGGAGCCGAGGCGATTTTACAGGTTCGCGCCGCGGCCCTGAGCGACGATGACCGACTGGTCCGCCATCTTCGAAACCGTCCCGGCTATCCGTTCCTCCGCCGACCCAGAGTACCTAAACTACCGGTGTAAAACCTCCCGAACTTGGCGTGCACCCGTGATACCATTTGCATCCGCCCCAAACAAAAACCCGAAAACCGTGCCTGGCTGGGTGCTGAGGTTTTACAGCAACCGACAAAACCGGATCGAGCTGCAAAAAATCGGCGTTCCACGGCCGATTTTTGCCCCACGGCGCTCCGGCTTCCAGGTTTTGTCAGCCGCTCTTAGGCAGGGGGCCGGCGCTTCCTCCGAATTACCCTCATAGACGCGATGAAGCTCCAGATCGACGCGGTGTCGACTAATGAAACCCAGAAAACTTCGGCTGCCAGTGGTTTATATCCCTCTAAGGTGATGGCAAGGATTAAGGCGATGGTCGCGAGAATGGAAAGCGACGCTATGGTGCCCGACACGAACGCCGCGAATGCGAGCAATCCCAAGCGTATCGGTCCAGGAGGGGCGGCCCGTTCCGCGTCAGCATTCTCCGTTGGCGCCTTGTATGGGTTCTCGTCCATGCCAGAAAATACCACGGTCGGGAATGGCGGCTTTATTGCCTTCGGACCGGCTTACCATAGAAGAATAAGGCCGCCGCTAAAATGACCGCAGCACCGCACAAAGCCAATCGAGAGAATGGCGAGAAAGACGCACTGAATGCGGCAGCCAGTTCGGGTGGTCATGCCCCCATTCTAGCTCGCCCCGGCGGGGCGGCTATTCAACCGGAGGAGGGGTCGGCGCGCAGCGACGGCAGACGATGGCGACGGGATGGCTGTGGAGCTGTGTGATTTACGGTCGCTTCCGACCAACGCCAGAACGGGCGTGAAAGACGCACCGTCCGGCCGGTTGCGTCGAAACGGGCATCCTGCGCACCCGCGCAGTCTCTTGGCCCTCGTTCGAACGAAATCATGCTCCGCCCGGCGACATGCCTATAATGCAACATGTACATGGCCTGAGCGGATGGAGAGCCGATGAAGATCGCCGTCACCGGAGCGACCGGCTTCTTGGGACGCTACCTTGTGGCAGGACTCGCCGCGGCCGGTCACGATCTGCGCCTATGGTATCGCCCGACGAGCGATCGGAGCGGATTCGAGACGGTGGCCGACCGCGTGCAGTGGCTCGTCGGCGGGCTGGGCGATGAGAAGGCCGGCCGCGAGCTCGTCGCGGGGTGCGACGCCGTGGTGCATGCCGCGCTCTACCATCCGGGCGGCGGTTTCCGTGGCGGCGAAGGAGAGATCGTACCCTTCGTCGAACACAACGTCGTGGGGACGTTGAGGCTCATCGAAGCGGCCCGCGCGGCGGGAGTCGGGCGCTTTGTGTTCATCTCCACGTGCGCGGTCCACGAGAAGATTCTGGAGGGACGGCCGCTCGACGAAACCCACCCGCTCTGGGCGACGAGCCACTATGGTGCCCACAAGGCCGCGATCGAGAAATTCGTGCATAGCTACGGCTACGGCATGGAATACCCGATCTGTGCCCTGCGGCCCACCGGCATCTACGGACTGGCCCATCCCGCACGCGAGAGCAAGTGGTTTGATTTGGTTCAAAACGTCGTGCACGGCCGGGGTGTCGATTGCCGACGCGGCGGTAAGGAGGTTCACGCGGCCGACGTGGCACGAGCGGTGCAGATTCTGCTTGCGGCGCCCGTCGAAAGGATCCGCGGCGAGGCCTTCAACTGTTACGACATGTACGTGTCGGATTGGGACGTTGCGCGGCTCGCCAAGGAAATCGCCGGTACTTCGGCCGTCATCCACGGCGCCCAGACGGCCGCGAAGAACCAAATCCGGACGGAGAAACTGCGCCGCCTGGGAATGGAGTTCGGGGGGCAAGAATTGCTGCATCGAACGGTCTGGCAGCTTGTGGAGGCTGTGCGCAGCGGGTCGTGAAATACCTGCCCCAACCCGAACTGGACCCGCAGCCGAACGGCCGGATATGATAGGGAAACGAGTTGCCGCGAACCGAGCGGCGGTGCACGGTGCCCCTGGGAGATGCCTGGTCGTGGCAAAGCAGATCCTTTCGTTGGCGATGACGCTGACCGGTCTGGCCGGCGCGTTCGTTCCGAGCGATGCCCCCGCGGCGGACGGTAGGGCCCCCGCCGCGGCAGAGGCGCCCGCCGGCGATGCGCCCGAAAGGGCCGAGATCGACAAGCTGGTGCGCGAGCTCGGAGCACCCACGTTCATGACCCGGCAGCACGCACAGCGCGTGCTCGTGAGTTATGGCGAGAAGGCCAAAGCGGCGCTCGAAGCGGCCCGAAACGACCCGGATTCCGAGATTCAGCGCCGGGCGGAGTCGGCACTCGCCGCCATCGGCGACATCGCCTTTCACGTCCGCCTCAGCGACTTCTTGGCCGATAAAACCCCCGACAACGACCACGGACTGGGCGGGTGGAACCGCTTCCGGGCGCTCGCCGGACCCGATCTCGCCCCCGCCGCGCGGCGGCTGTTCGCCGATATGCATTGGGCCGAACGCGAGTTGCTGGAGGTTGTGGACCGCCGGCCGGCACAGGCGGGCCCCCTGCTCGACGCGCGCTGCCGACAGGTGGAAAGCGATCACCAGAACGGCAATGCCGATCGGAACACTCCGCTGTCGCTGGGCTCCATGGCGGCCGTCCTCTTCGCGGCCAGCAATCCCGACGTGCCGGTATCGGCGACCGCCGCGAACTGTATCTGCAACCTCGGGAACCACACAACTCTCGGTGCCGTGCTGGCCGCGCGCCCCTCGGGCCCGATCTTCCAACGCTTGCTGGCAGCCTGGGTGGCCCGACCGTTTGAACGCGAATCGGTCGTCTCCTATCGTAATCTGCTGTTGGCCATGCAGTTCGGATTGAAGGATGCCGTGCCCGTGGCGCTGGCGCTCATCCAGCCGCCGGGCGGTCAGCCGAACTTGGAACAGTATGCCATCCTGGCCATCGGCAAACTCGGCAACGCCGAGCATGTCTCGGCCCTCTCTCCGCTCTTGCACGACGAGCGGCCAATCGGCGTGCCCGATCGTAACGGACACGAGTCGGACACGCAGGTACGCGATGTGGCGCTGGCGACGATGATCCACCTCGCCGGTCAACCGCTGGCCGATTTTGGCTTTTCGCACGCCAAGCGGAACTCGAGCATCCTCTTCAACACCAACACGCTCGGCTTCAACAACGCCGCCGCGCGCGACGAAGCGCAAAAGAAGTGGCAGGCTTGGAGCAAGGAACATTTGAGGCAGGCACCTGCTCCTTGAAGGCGGCTTCTTGGAGACGGGCTTTCGCTCCCACCTCGACTGCCAGCGATTTAGCTCGTCACGTCTGTCCCTTCGTGCCGGCTGATAGACTGTAGTCACGCTGAGCGATAGAACGGAAAGGCTCACCGTCTTCGAAGGTTCCTCCTTTTTGCCAACACTTCCACGTTCTCAGTTCCTCGTAGATGGAAACCGCTTTCGACTTTCTAACGCCCCCAAAGATCGTCTTCGGCTGGGGACGGCGGCAGGAGGTTGGCCAACTGGCGAACGGGCTCGGGAAACGTGCGTTCTTCGTGGGCGGCTCGCGCACGCTGGCGGCGAACGGTGAGTTGGATCGGCTTGCGCAGTCGTGCCGTGACGCTGGTCTGGAGGCCGAGCGTCTCCCCGACATCTTTCACGAACCGGAAGTGGCGGACGTCGACCGGGCCTGCGAGTGGCTGCGCGCAAAACACGCGGGGGACGGCGACCTGCTTGTCGCGATCGGGGGCGGATCGGCCATCGACCTGGCGAAGGCCGCCGCGGCGATGGCGACCAATCAGAAACAAAACTCCAGCGTCGCTGATTTCTTGGAGGGGGTCGGCCGAGGTTGGAAAATCGTTGAACGGCCTCTGCCCCTGTTGGCTATGCCCACCACGGGCGGCACCGGCAGCGAAGCGACAAAGAACGCCGTCATTTCATCGTACGATCCGCCGTTCAAGAAGAGCCTACGGTCCGAAATGATGGTCCCGCGCGCGGTGCTCATCGATCCGGAGTTGAGCGTCGGTGTGCCGCCCGCGACGACCGCTTGGACGGGCATGGATGCGGTCACGCAGCTTATCGAGAGCTATGTGTCGCGTTTTGCCCGCCCCATGTCGTGCGCTTTGGCGATCGAAGGGCTCCGCCGTGCCCTGCCGGCGTTACCCCAAGCCGTGGCCGACGGCAACTCGCGCGAGGCCCGCGAGGCGATGGCGT
Source organism: Pirellulales bacterium (assembly GCA_035547915.1). Lineage (GTDB taxonomy): Bacteria > Planctomycetota > Planctomycetia > Pirellulales > JAICIG01 > DASSFG01. The sequence goes on from DASZTS010000040.1 coordinate 4,322, forward strand.
ATGCGGCCCTGCTATCGGGCATCGCATTGGCCAATGCCGGCCTGGGGCTCGCACATGGCGTCGCGGCGGCCCTCGGCGTGCACGCCCGCGTTGCGCACGGGCTGGCGTGTGCCGTCATGCTGCCGGTGGCGCTGCGCGTCAATCGGCCGCGCTGTGAAAGAGAACTAGCCGAACTCGCCCGCGGCACCCTGCCCGGCGATTGGAGGAGCGATGCGGACGCCGCCGACGCCTTCGTCGCCGCCATCGACGAGTTGGCCGCGGCCGTGCGGGTGCCCAAGCGATTGAGAGAGCTGGGCGTGCAGCGAGAACGGATCCCCGACCTGGTCACCAGCTCGCGCGGCAACAGCATGAACGGCAACCCCGTCCAACTGACCGATGCCGAACTCTCCTCGCTCCTCGAACAAATGTATTAGCGCCTGGCTTGGCCGGTCGGCTGAGAAAGAACCTTGAACTCGAAACGAATTCTCACCGCGGGACTGACCCCCGCCTGGCAGCAGATTCTGCGATTCGACGCGCTGCGGATCGGCGAGGTGAACCGCGCCGCCGAGGCCCATTGGTGCGCCTCAGGCAAGGTCTTTAACGTGGCGATCGCGCTGGCACATCTCGGGGCCGATTGTCGGCTCGTGAGCCCGATCGGCCACAACGTGCAAGCGCCGGTCGAAGCCGAACTACGCGGACTCGGCGTCGCGGCGCGTCTGGTGGCCGGTGATGAGCCGACTCGCGTCTGCACCACGCTGCTCGATGCGTCGAGCGGCGCGGTAACAGAGCTAGTCGAGAACGCTCGTCCGCTGGCCGCGAACGTCCTCCATAGCGTGAGTGATGCCTACGCCGCCGAGGTCGGGCAGGCCGAGGTAGCGGTACTCACCGGCTCGTTGCCGGCCGGTACCCCCGTCACCTTTTACCGCGATCTGGTCGCCCAGACACCATGCCGGACCGTGCTCGACGCGCGCGGGCCCGAGCTGTTGGCGGCACTCGACGCGAAGCCGTTCCTGGTCAAACCAAACCGCGAGGAGCTGTTCGCGGCGACGTTGGGGCGATCGATCGGCGACGACACGGCGCTGGTCGCGGCCATGCACGAATTGAATGAGCGAGGAGCCGAGTGGGTCGTGGTCACGGCCGGCAAACAAGCGGTCTGGGCCGGCTCGGCGGAAGGTGTTTTTCGGCTGAATCCGCTCAGGGTGGAACGGGTCGTCAACCCGATCGGCTGCGGCGACTGCCTGGCCGCCGGCCTGGCATGGGGACTGGCGGCGGGGCGCGAGCCGCTCGATAGCCTGGCCATCGGCATCGCTGCCGCCGCCCAGAACGCTGCGCAACTTTTGCCGGGGCGGCTGGACGCGAAGCTGGCCCTTGACGAGTCGCGACAGGTCGTCATCGAACGCGTGTGAGGCGCGTCACCAGGGTGGTGCAACCACTCGTTCTTCTCGTAGCGAGCGGCTTGCTTCTTTTCACTTGCCAGCTATCGTGAAAGCGAATCGAGACGCCCCCAAGAAGAACTGCCGTGCCTCGGCGCCTATGTTTATGGGAGTTCAACCTGATGTTCAGATCGATGAGTTGGCACCTGGGAGGGGTTTTTGTGATCGCGCTGGGCGCGGGCCAAGGGGCCGCCGCGGACAAAGCAGGTCCTGACATGACAGCGGAGGCGCGCAAACTGGTCGCCTCTTACGAAAGCGATATTCGGCCGATCGAAGTGGAAGCCAACCGCCGTTGGTGGGACGCCAATGTCACGGGCTCGGACCAGAGCTATCAGCAAAAGCAGGAATCCGAGAACAAGCTCGACGCGGCGCTGGCCGATCGCGATCGGTTCGCCCGGTTGAAATCGTGCGACGGCCATGTCAAAGATCCTCTGCTCGCGAGACAGATTCGGCTGCTCTATCTGCAAGCGCTGCCGAAGCAGGTACAGCCCCATTTGCTGAAGCAGATCGTGACGCGGGCCAACGCCATCGAGATGCGGTTCAACGTGTTTCGCGCCAAGGTGGGAGACAAACAGCTCGCCGACAGCGATGTGCGCCGCGTGTTGCACGACTCGCGGGATGCGGATGAACGGAAGGCGGCCTGGGAAGCCAGCAAAGGTGTCGGCCGCGAGGTGTCGCCCGACCTGCGCACGCTTGTGCAACTGCGCAATCAGTCGGCCCGCGAATTGGGCTTTGCCGATTTCTACTCGATGCAGTTCGAGCTGAATGAACAGAAATCGGGCGATGTGCTGGCCATGTTCGACGAGCTTGACCGCCTGACGCGAGGCCCGTTCGAGGAAGCCAAGCAGGACATCGACCGCCGCCTGGCCGAGCGCTTCGGCATCGGCGTCGACGAATTGCAGCCGTGGCATTACCACGACCCGTTCTTCCAGGAACCGCCGGCCGTCTACGAAACCAGCCTCGACGCCGCCTATCGCGGTGCCGATCTGCTCGAGCTGTGCCGCAAGTTTTATCGCGGCATCGGGCTGCCGATCGACGACGTGCTGCGGCGGAGCGACTTGTACGAGAAGGCCGGCAAGAGCCCGCACGCCTTCTGCACCGATCTCGATCGCGAAGGAGACGTGCGTGTGTTGGCGAACGTCGTTCCCAATGAGTATTGGATGGGCACGATGTTGCACGAATTGGGACACTCGGTCTACAGCAGCCAATATATTCCGCGTAGCCTACCGTATGTCGTGCGCACCGACGCACACATCCTGGCCACCGAAGGATTGGCCATGATGTTCGAGCGGTTCTCCAAGAACGCCGAATGGTTGGAGGCGATGGGTGTCGACGTGTCCGATCCCGCGGCGTTCAGCGCCACCGGACAGCGCATGCGGCGAAACAAGCTGCTCATCTTCTCGCGCTGGTGCCAGGTCATGCTGCGATTCGAGAAGGAATTGTATCGCGATCCGGACCAGGATCTGAACGCCTTGTGGTGGTCGCTCGTCGAGCGCTATCAGAAGGTCAAACGTCCCGAGGGGCGCGACGAGCCCGACTATGCCAGCAAGATTCACATCGTCGTCGCACCTTGTTATTACCACAACTATATGCTCGGCGAGTTGTTCGCCTGTCAGTTGCACCAAGCGATGGTGCGCAAGCTCTTTCCGGATGGAGATCCGCAAACGCTCATTTACGTCGGCAAGCCGCAAGTAGGAAAATACCTACAAGAGCACGTGTTCAATCCCGGGCGTACTCTCACCTGGGACGAGCTCACCCGCGCTGCCACCGGCGAACCCCTCAGACCGCGCGCCTTCGTCGCCGACCTATCGGTGGGTGCAAAGTAGGAAGTTTAGTGCTCCCGACAAAACCGGACTTAGCTTCACAGGAATCGGCGTTTCACGGCCGATTTTTGACCCACGGCGCTCCGGCTTCCAGGTTTTGTCAGCCGCTCTTAGGAACGCCGCGCGCCATACTACGAGCGTTGGTCCCCTACCTTTGTATAAAAATGATTTGCCGTTGATGGCGGTTTTGTTTAGAGCAACCGACAAAACCGGATTTAGCTTCACAGGAATCGGCGTTTCACGGCCGATTCTTGCGCCCACGGCGCTCGGACTTTCGGGTTCTGTCAGCCGCTCTTAGGGCTGCGACCAATCGATCACAAAGCGCTCGCGTTGCCTGTGGATTTTATTCGGCTTCTGATGGTCGCTGCGTTGTCCGCCGACCGAGCTTCTCGGATCTTTGCTGCAACTCGACCGGGCTAGTTGCTCGCTCCCGGCAGGGGCGATAAAATGTGCCTCAGTCTTTCAAGTTGGCCAACTCTCATAGCTGCCCGAGCAGTAAGCGTTCTCTTGAGCTGACCCAACGGTTAGATGGCCGCTGCCGCAAGCGAACGGCGACGGACCCGTTGTCACGGTTTTCCAATCGCGAGGAAGAGTCTATTGCTAGCGTCGGGAGTTGTGTGCCATGCCAAAGGGATCGATCAAAAAGCTCGTCCAAGATAAAGGCTTCGGCTTTATCAAGCAGCAAGGAGGGCAGGATGTCTTCTTCCACACTTCGGTGGTCGCCGGCGGACAGTTCGACGATCTGCGCGAGGGTCAGGAAGTCGAGTTCACGCTCGACCAGGGCGCCGGCGGTAAGGGTAAGGGCCCGAAGGCCGCCTCGGTCACGCCCCTGTAGGCCAAGCCTCTTCGGGCTTGCGTTCTAATCGACGGAAAAGGGTTGGCAGCCACGCCCCGCTGATGTTGCGCGCTCGACACGAAGTGCCCGATACGGCGTGAGCCGGTGGGGCTGGCCGCGCCGTTGTCGGTGAGGTCGCAGCCGACCTCGAGAGACGCAGGAACCGGCCCCCCCGGCGACTTTTCCAGCCGCTCACGCCGCCCTTTCCAAGCCGCGTGGCATCAACAACTTGGGAAGCGCTGCGCAGCTTGACACTCGATTTCGGCAGGATTAGATTTCAGGTTCCGGAAAAGAGGTCCAATTCCATGTGCGCCGTGCCGTGTGGAGACGAGGGTTTCGCCCGCCGGGCGTATCCCCAGGGCCCTTCCGAGAATCGGTATCACGATGCGGTCGGCCCCACATCGCAGCCGGTGTTTCGGACAGGCTCGAAATCCAATCCGCCGGCGACGAAACATTAGCCCCTTCAGTCAGCCAGCAGGTCACGAGTGACCACGGTAGCTCGCTCCGCCACGGTCCGCCGCCGCGCCCCGAAGCTCGGACAATCGGTCCACGCCTCGGCCTACGAGCAGGTGGCCAGCATGTTGTTGGCGCTCTTGATCCTGCTCGGGTCGATCGCCTTCTGTCTGTTCATGGCCTGGCTCGGCATGCGCGTTTTCTTCCCACCGATCGTATCGGTGCCGGTGCGCATCGAGCAGGTGGGCGGCGGCATGGAGAGCGGCTTCGTCGGCGAGAGCATGCAGCTAGATTCGCCGACGCCGCAGGACATCGCCGCCGAGAGTGATCTGACCGAGCCCGAGTTGCAAGAAACGCTCAAGACGGTGCTCGAAGCCGTGGCCATCCGCGAAGCCGATCTCGACGATCCGACGATCAGCGAAGACGAGACGCCGAACCGGGGAGGGGGCAAACAGATCGGCACCGGCAACCGGCCCGGTTATGGTTTCGGCCCCGGCAAGCCGGGCATTCCGCCGCACATGCGCTGGGAGATCAGCTTCGGCGACGGCAACACGCTGGACGTGTATGCCCGCCAGCTCGACTTCTTCAAGATCGAACTAGGGGTGTATGGGCCCGGCCGCGTCACCTACGCCAAGAATCTGGCCAAGGCCAAGCCCGACGTCTACTCCGGCGCGAGCAAAGACGACAAACGGCTCTACATGTCGTGGAAGCAGGGGCGGCTGAAAGAGGCGGACCGCGAGTTGATCTCCAAGGCCGGCATTCCCACGGGCGGGCGCGTGGTGCTGCAATTCTATCCGGACGAGACGGAGCAACTCTTGTTGCAATTGGAGCACGCCTTTAAGGGCAAGGATGCTTCGACCATCCGCAAAACGCGGTTTGCCGTGCGCTCCGCCGGTCGCGGCTACGAGTTCTATGTCATCGACCAAACGTACCTATAAAAAGCGTGTCGATGACGTGGGTCGAGTGGAACGCCCGGCAGGATAAGATCGGCGTGACGTCGACCGCCGAAGGAAACAAGAACCGAGAACGACGTTAATAACAACCCTTCATTTAGGAACTGCTGCGTGATTTATGGGTAGTATGAGCGGGCTGGTGGAATTCGCCGGCAACTCGATTTATGGCCTGCAAGCCTTCGACGCGTTGTGGGGCGCGTTCTGCATCATCGTCGTCTGGCGGCGACTCGCTCAGATTCGCTTCAAGAGCGAAGATCAGCAGAACGAATTCCTCGACCAGGTGCTCGACGCGGTCGGGGCGGGCGATTTCGAAACCGCCAGCGAGCTGTGCGAAGGCAATCCGCGCATCGTGCCGCAGCTCATCCTAATGGCCATCAACAACCGCGACCTGGGATACAACAAGGTTAAGCAGTTGGTGGCCGACCGTTTTCAACGCGACATCCTCTCGGAGATGGAATACCGCATCACCTGGGTCGTCACCATGATCAAAAGCGCGCCCATGCTCGGTCTGCTGGGGACAGTGCTCGGGATGATGGCGGCCTTTGGCAAGTTGGCAGGTCAGCAGAAGGTCGACGCCACCAACCTGGCCGGCGATATTTCGCTGGCGTTGATCACCACCTTCGTCGGACTGACGATCGCCATCCCGCTCAGCTTGGTGCTGGCCAGCGTACAGATTCGCACGCGGAAGATGGAAGACCTGGTCGGCGACGGCCTGGCGCGCTTCATGGAAGTATTCAAGGCGGCATTGGAACAACAGCCCGTCGAATCGGGGCGGTCCTGAGAGGTTGCCGAACAACCGATTGGCCGGTGACGATGATTTCGAATGCCGGCAGAGTTCCTATCGATTCCTGAGTGTAGACGGCGATGACGAACGAATTCGAAGCCCATTACAACCCGCACGAAGAGCCGGACGAGCCGCCGATCAAGCCGCGTAAGGCACCGGTCGAAGACACGGAGATGGACATCACTCCGATGATCGACTGCACCTTCCTGCTGTTGATCTTCTTTACGGTGACTTCCACGCCGGACGCCCAAACCGCGCTCAACCTGGCACCCGCCAAGCACGGTGTCGGCGTGAGCATCCAAGATTCGTTGATCATTTCCGTGGCCGACGGCGGCGAGGGGAAGCCGGCCGAGATTTACCTGGCCGACGGCAAGGTCGGACAACCGCTCTCCGGCACCCCCGTAGAACAAGAGGCGGAGATCAGGCAGGCGGTCGAACAGGGGCTCTCGACCGGCAAGGTCAACGTGCTCATCAAGGCCGAGAAGGGCGTGCTGCACCGCGATGTTTCACGCGTGGCATCGGCCGCGGGAGCCGTCGAGAACGTCAACTTGAACCTGGCCGTGATGGAGGCGAAGTAACCTGCGCTCCCAACCCGGCTTGAATTGGGGGACCGATCGGCACTCCCTTACGCCCGACGCCGCGATCCAGCAGCAACGACTATGATCCGATTCAACTGCACGAACTGCGGCAAGCGGCTGAAGGCCGCCGAAGAGTACACCGGGCGCCAGGTGCAATGCTCCGGCTGCGACAGCGTGCAGACCGTGCCCGCGCCCGACGAGTTGGAAATGGTGCACGCCGCGCCGACGATCGGCGTCACCGCCTCGGCCGCGGTCGTGCCGGCCGCCGGCGTCGAGGAGCCGGTCATCGGCGTTCGTCCCTCTGGGCCGCAAGACGACGGCCTCGATATGACGCCGATGGTCGACGTCACCTTCCTGTTGCTGATCTTCTTCATGGTCACGGCGGCGTTCGCCTTGCAGAAGTCGATTCACATTCCGACGCCCGATCCTTCGGACAGCTCGACGCAGAGCCGCTCGATGGAGGAGCTGGAGCAGGACGACGACTACGTCATCGTCCGCATCGACCGGGACAATACGGTCTGGGTCGACGATTCCGAAGCGCCCAGCGAGCAAGAATTGTTGGCCAAGTTGAAGGATGCCCGACAGGGTAAGAAGGGGACGGATTCCGAGGGACCGTCGAAGCTGCTGGTCATGGCCAGCGGCGAGGCGCGGCACGAGACGGTGGTGATGTGCCTCGACATGGGTACCGCCGCCGGCATCGACGACGTGCGCTTGGCCAACGGCGGCGACGACGATTTTTAGTTGATTCGTTGGATAGTTGGGGCCCTCACGATTGATTTTGTACTCGATCCCACGGCCGGTGCCCGCCGCGGCCGTTTTGGGTAGCCATTTTTGCCCGCGATATGCCTGACATTTCCAACATCCTCGCGACGATAGAACAAAGCAATCTCGTCCCCGACGACGTGATCGACGAGCTGCGCCAACGGTTAGAGAAATCGCGATCGCCCGTCGATTTGAAGACCGCGGTCAAGTGGTTGGTGCAGAAGGAGCACGTCACTTCGGAGCAGGGCCGCAGGTTGCTGGCCCGCGCGGGGAGCGCCGCGAGTCCGCCGGCAGCCGGCGCCGCGAAACCGGCGGCCGATGACGACGATCTCAAGTTGTTCGAGGAGCCGTCCGAGGCGCCTCCTCCTCCGGCACCCGCGAAGAATGCCCCTGCCGCCCGGCCGTCGAAGGCGCCGCCGCCGGGCGACGACGACGATCTCGAACTCTTTCCAGACGACGACGCGGCGGCGGCCGAGCAGCCGGGTCCCGCGGCAAAGCCCGCGAAGGCGCCGCCGGCCAAGGCACCCGCGGCCCGTTGGGCAGGTTCGCCGCAAGAGCGGCCCGCTCGTAGCGAGCGTCCCGCGAGGTCCGAGCGGCCCGCCGCCGTCGACGCCGGCGGACCTGATATTTTTGGAGCTGCCTCGCAGGCGGCCCTCAGCGACGCGCCGGAGCGCGAGACGCGGCGGCCGAAGAAGGGGCCCGCCAACGACGGCGGCGTGTGGGACTCTCCCTTTTTGTATCTGGGCGGCGGCTCGCTGCTGTTGATCCTGATCGTGATCGGCGCCCTCTATTGGCGCATCGGCCGCATCAGCGGCGACGATGCGTTCACCAAGGCCGAAGACTCGTATAAAGCCGGCTCGTATACGCAGGCCATCGATCAATACGACAAGTTCTTGGAATCCTTTCCCGACCACGCCGAGGTGAGCGTGGTGCGCGTCCACCGCGCCATGGCCCGTATGCGGCAGGCCGTGGAGGGCTCGCGCGACTACTCCAAGACACTGGCGACCGCCAAGACCTTGATCAGCGAAATCTCGCCCGAGGAGAAATTCGGGGAGGCCCAGAACGAGCTGAGAGCCTTGCTGCCACAGATTGCCGAGGGACTGGCGCGGCAAGCCAACGAGAAGCAGGACGCCAAGCTCATCGACGAGTGCGAAGAGACGATAAAGCTCATCGACAAGTATGTCCGCAAGACCTTGCGGCCGGAACAGAGGTTGGCCGACGTGCGGGCTTCGATCGAGATGACGCGGCGCACCATCGGCCGCGATGCAGCTCTGAAGGACGCCGTGGCGGGCATCGAGAAGGCCGTCGGCGAGGGCGTCCCGCAGCGCGCCTACCAGATTCGCAAAGACCTGTTGAAGCAGTATCCGAACCTGGCGGCCAACGAATCGCTGCAAGCCGCCGTGCTCTCGCTCTCCAAGGCCGAGCAGGCCGCCGTGTCTTACAAGGCCGAAGCCCGTGCCGCGGCCCCTCCCGACGCCCAATTGCCGGTCGAAGCCGAGGTGGTCATGGCCGACCGTCAGGGCAAGGATGCGCCGGGGGTGACGGGGCAGATCGTGCAGATGCTGGCGGGGGGCGCGGTCTACGCCTTCGCCGCCGACACCGGCCAGGTCCTCTGGCGACGGTTTGTGGGTTACGACACGAATTACGTGCCGCGTCCGGTCAGCATCGATGCCGACAGCGATCTGCTCTTGGTCGACTCCCAACGACAAGAAGTGGTCCGTGTCGAACGCCGCTCGGGCCGCTTGAAATGGCGTCATGCCGTCGGGGAGCCGTTCGATGCCCATCCGGTTGTCGCCCGCGACCAGGTGTGGCTCGCCACGCGCGAGGGCAAGCTGCTCTCGATCGATTTGGATACTGGCGCCTCGCCCGGATATATCTCTCTGCCGCAGGGATTGCGCGTCGCTCCGGCCTTCGACTCGCGCGGGCAGACGTGCTACCAACTCGGCGAGAACTCGAACTTGTTCGCGCTCTCGGCGACCAATTTTCAATGCCAGGAGGTGCTCTACCTGGGGCACGAGCCCGAGAGTATTCACGTGCCGCCGCTGGTGGTCAGTCCCTATATCTTCGTGGTGGAGGACCAGAGCGCCAGCGATTCGTTGCTGCATGTGCTCATCGCCGACGATAACGGCACGAACGTGCGACACGCCCAAGAGCCGATCACGCTGGCCGGACACGTGCTGGCGCCGCTCGAAGCGGCGGGACGCACACTCGTGGCCGCCACCGATCGCGGCGCCTTGTATAGCTTCGAAATCAATCCACCCGATCCCGGCCCGCCGCTGACCAAGGTGGCCGACAAGCCGGTCGAGGACCGCGCGCCGCTCGTGCGCTACCCGTTGCTCAAGGAGACGCAGCTCTGGGTGGCGGGCAACGGCATCACGAAGTACGACGTGTTGGCCTCGCGCGGCAAGCTCGATCCGCGCGGGGTGAAGGACGAGGGAGACATCTTCATCGAGCAGCCTAGTGTGATCGGCAACGTGCTGTTTCACGCGCGGCGGAAGGACAAGCAGCCCGACGTGTTGGTGGCGGCGGTCAGCACGGCCGACGGCACCCGCTATTGGGAGACGCGCGTGGCCGCGCCCCCCGCCGGCGCGGCGCTCAACGACACCCGCTCGGGACGCACGCTCGTCTTCAACCGTGTCGGAGCGTTGTTCGATCTGTCGACCGACGACCTGCTCAAAGGGGGCGTGCAAAACGCTCGCGTGGCGCCGACCGAACTGCTCGAACCGTTTTCGGGCGCCGTGGCCGCCAGCCTGCTCGCCGACGGCGGCATCGCCATTTCGTCGGCCGCCGTGGGACCGCGGGCCCTGATCGCGGAAAAATCGGGTCCACAGCGCTGGCTGCCTCTGCCCGACGCTCCGTCGGCCCCCGCCGTGGCGTTTCACGGCGGACTGCTCGTACCGGGCCGGTTGGGGCAGGTGATGGTGGTTGACGGCACGACGGGCGCGAACGTATTGCAACCGTTCCAACCACGACTACCCCGCGGTGCCGAACTTCGCTGGAGCGCACCCTATGTGATCAACGACGACGACGTACTGCTGGCCGACGGCGAGTCGAAACTCTATCGGCTGTCGGTCGTCGAAAAACCCGAGCCGCATCTGATCGCTATGGCCGAAGCAAAGCTAGCCGGCCCCGTCACGGCACCGTTGGCGGTCTCGGGCCCCACGGCGTTTGCCGTCAATGGAGAAGGCGAGTTGATCTCTTTCGCACTCGGCGCGGGAGGTGCCAAGAGCCTGACGCCCGGGCAGCCGCGGCCGCTCTCCGGTGGCGTGGCTTGGGGACCGTATGCGGCCGGCACGCACGTGCTCGTCTCTTCCATGGGCGGCCAACTGCTCTGCCTGGACGAGAACGCGCAACTCGCATGGCAGATCGAGCTGCCTCACGGTCCCCTATCGGGCACTCCGCTGCTGGCGGGCGACTCACTGCTGGTGCCGACCAAATCGGGCCGGCTCTGCCGACTCACGCTGGCGGACGGGAAGGAACTCGGCGCAGTCGACGTGGGCGAACCTGTGGCGGCGGGACCGTTTCCCCTGGGCGAACGGCTGTTGTTGGCCGCCAAGGGTGGAACACTGCTGGTGGTCGCCAAGCCGTGACGCGCCGACGATGAAGGGCAAACCATGAAAGACCCCAGAAACACGAACGCCGGGTATCGACCGCAGCGCGGGGCAACGGCTTTTCTGCGTCTTCTTTATGCCGCCGGTGTGGCCCTGCTGTGCACGGCGGTTTCGCCGTGCGCTTGGGCGTGGCAGGCGGCCGAGACCGAGCCCGTCGTCACGATCGATGAAGGGGTACGGCGGTTTTTCGACCAGGAAGAGTTCGACGAGATCATCCTGAATGACGAAAACCATACGTCGGTCCGTGTACAGCCGATCTCACTCCCCAAACGCCGGCCGATCGACCCGACGTCGTTCAAGAAGGGGCAAAAGCTCATCGTCCGCCAGGTCGAAGATCCCACCGAAGACTATGAGGTGAAGTGGGGCGACATCGCCGAGATCAAGCTGTTCGAGTACGTGGTGCTCGGAATGGCCCGCGATCTGGTGCGCCAGGGGAAGGACGATCCGGCGAAGTTCGACGAGGCGTACGATTATTTCGACTTCCTCAAGCAGACTCATCCCAACGTCGAAGGATTGTCGGCGGCCGTGGCCGACTATCTGTATGAGGATGCCGGCCACTGGCATCGGCTCGAGAAGTACGAAAACGCCCTCGGCCTGTTGAACGAGTTGTACGCGCTCGATCCGACGTACGCCAAGCTCCCTGCCGCGCTCGGGGCGACGACGCAGAAGTTGATCGAACCGTACCTCGCTGCCGATGATTACGCGGGCGCTCGGCGGGTGCTCGGCCGGTTGGCCAAAAAGTTTCCGCAGAGCTCCGTGGTGACTAAGTTCCAGGAGCAGTGGGCCAACGAGGCGCGGCAGTTGATCGCCAAGGGACGTGAGCAAATCGCGTCCGGCGCTGCGCGGCAAGCCTGGGAGACCGCGCAGCGCGTGCTCTACGTGTGGCCCCGTTCGACAGACGCCGCGAAGTTCTTTGAAGAGATTTATGCCGCCTGGCCTCGGATCGTCGTCGGCGTCACCTTGCCCTGGCCTCCCGCCGAGCAACCTCGGCTGGGTAACTGGGCGACGCGGCGAGACGGGCGCTTGCTGCACAGGCTGCTCGTCGAGTTCACCGGCACGGGCGCCGAAGGGGGGCAGTATGTCTGCCCCTTCGGGCAGGTCGAACGGACCGATATCGGGCGCCGTTTGATCTTTCGCCTGAAGCGCGACATCAAATCGTCGACCGACGGCACGCGGCTGACCGGGTTCGACGTGGCGCGGCAACTGCTCGCACTGGGTGACCCGCAGCAGCCCGGGTTCGAGCCCACATGGGCCGACCTGTTCGGTGGCGTGAGCGTGCAAGACGTCTACCAGGTAGACACCGAGCTGCGCTGGTCTTACGTGCAACCGTTGGCTTTGCTGGAGACGCCGGTGGCGCCGCTCAAAGCGGGCGCCGCCCCCAGCGCGATCGGACCCTATGTGCTGGCGGAGACCAAGCCGGGCGAGACGCATTTCCTGGCCAGTACGTCCTATTTCGCGGCCGAACCGGGGCAGCCGAAAGAGGTCGTCGAGCTGCATTTGGCGAATTCGGCCGATTGCTGGTCGGCGCTGGAACGCGGCAAGGTGCAGCTCATCGACCGCCTGGCCCCCTGGGAGGTCGAGCGTTACCGGGCTAACCGAGAATTTGTCGTGGGGCAATACGCGTTGCCCACCTTGCACTGCCTGGCACCCAACATGGAACGGCCGTTCATGCAGCACCGCTGCTACCGCCGTGCGCTGGCCTACGGCATCAACCGCGAGCTGGTGCTCAAGCACCATCTGCTGCGTGATCAGCCGCTGGCCGGCTGCCAATTGATAACCGGGCCGTTTCCCATCGGCAACGGATTCGACGATCCGTTGCGCTATGCCTACAACAGCCAAGTGGAGGCGCGCGAGCGCAATCCACGGCTGGCGATCGCCCTGTCGCAGGTGGCCCTGCACGATCTCTCCGAAGCGGCCAAGAAACGCGGCGATCCCGAGATCAAGGACTTTCCGAAGATCGTGTTAGCGCACCCGGCCGGTGACATTGCCCGCGAAGTGTGCAAAGGAATCAAGCGGCATATCGAGGCCATGAAGTTCTCGGTCGAGCTGCGCGAGCTGCCGGCGGGCATCACCGTGCCGACCGACAAGGAATACGACCTGTTGTTTTTGGAGATTACCGCCCAAGAGCCGCTCGTCGATGGCGCCCGCCTGCTGGGACCTGATGGGTTGCTCGGGCAAGCAAGCCCCTACATGACGCTGGCCCTGGTGCAATTGGCGAAGGCGACCAATTGGCAGGAAGCACGGCAGATTTTGCAGCGCATCCACCAAATCACCGTCGACGACGTGGCGATCATTCCGCTTTGGCAGATGCCGGAGCATTTTGCCTATCACCGCAGCATGAAGGGCATCGACCAGAAGCCCGTGCTGCTGTACCAGAGCATCGAACGCTGGCGGGGCACCGTGCGCGTGCCCGCGGAGGAGTGATGAACGCCGAGCGCCCGTTGCATCTGTGGCCGTCGATTTGCCTGTCGGCCGTGCTCTGCGCCGTTTTGCCGGCCGGGCGGGTGGCGCACGCGGCCGGCGCCGCGCCGAGCGTGTGGGAGATCTCGCCCTACAAGATCCACTTCATGCTGGCCTTCGCGCCGGAGCCGGAACTTACTCCCCGGTTGCGACAACAGGTCGAAGCCCGCGTGCTGGAGCGGGCTGAAAAAGTGGTGGGGGCCGGCTGGGACCTATCCATCGAGGCGGCGCCGGCCGAAATAGTTCCGGGCATGCTCCGCTCATTGGCCCGCCTGCCGATCGAAGACCTTCCCGCCATGCTCGTGGAGAGCGAGGTTGACAAACTGATTCTGGCCGTAGTGCGTCTGACCGACCGTGGCGGCTACGAGATCGAGGCCCGCGATTACGATCTGCACGCGCGGTTGACCGGCTCGCCGGTCGTGCGGCCGGTGCCGCAGCGTGAGCTGCTGGCCGACGAAGTTTTCCAGGCGGTGCTGCTGGCCTTCGCCCCCTTGGCCCGGATCGACGACGTCGAAGACAAACAGGTCAAGTTGCGTTTGCGGGCCGGTTCGCTGCCGACCATCGATCCGGAAATCTCGTTCACCGGCCCCGGCAGCGTATTTCGCGCGGTACGTCGCTTCAACGATCGCGAGGGAAAGCTTCGCAAGCTGATGCCCATCGAATGGACCCTGCTCGTCGTTGACCAGGTGCAGGTGATGGAAGCGGAGGTGGCCTGCACCATCTACAGCGGCTTGCGCAGCCCGCTGACGGGGCGCAGCCGCGGACGTGACGAGCGGCTGGCGATGCTCGTGCGTCCTACGGGAGGCACGACGCAGATCGAATTGCAGTCGCGCATGCTGGGCGACGATCCGAAAACGGTGCGCCCCTTGGCCGGCTACGCGATCTACGCGCATCCGGCCGGCGCGCCGCAAACGACGCTCATCGGTCGCACCGACGGCGACGGCAAGCTCGCCATTCCGGCCGACGCCAGCCCGGTGCGCATTCTGCTGGTCAAGCACGGCGGCGAACCGCTGGCCCGGCTGCCGCTGATCCCGGGCTTGGAGCCACACCTGAAGGTCGAAGTGGCCGACGACGATCAGCGCTTGCTGGCCGAAGGGATCATCAACGGGTTCCAAGAACGGTTCGTCGACCTGATCGCGCGCCGACAGGTGGCCTTCGCCCAGATTCGCGCCCGACTGGAAGAGAGCAAGCCCGCCGAGGCCAAGACGCTGCTCGACGCGGTGCGCGGGCTGGGCCGGCAGGAAGACCTCATCAACGAGATTCGTATCCAGAAGCAGCAAGCTGTCTCGGATGACCGACGCATTCAGAAGAAGATCGACAAGCTCTTCGACGACACGCAGGAAGTGGTGATCCGCTATCTCAACTCGACGGAAATCGACAAGCTCGAGAGCGAAATTGCAGCCAAGCTGAAGGGTGGTTAGCAGTGGGCACACACGCGGCCGTTGGCTGTCGACACGCATAGGAGACCGTGGCGTCTGCTTCACGCTCAGCCGCATGGAGCCGTTTTTGTCTTCAGCCCCCAAGCACAGCAGCCGACGACCGCGCCGATCGAGGTTCTTTCCACCGGCCGACGCGGCGCCGCCGCAGGGCCTGATCGGCCTCGGGGGCGAACTGACGAGCGAATGGATTTTGGACGCCTATCGGAACGGCATCTTTCCCTGGCCGTTCGACGACGGTGACCTGGCTTGGTGGTCGCCCGATCCGCGCGCGATCATCGAATTCGACCGCTTTCACATGCCGCGCCGGCTCGAGCGCGTCCGGCGCAGCGGCCGCTTCGAGCTCCGCATCGACTGCGACTTTACGGGCGTGATCGACGGTTGCGCCACGGCCGGTGACCGCAAACATCAAACCTGGATCACTCCCGCTCTGCGCGACGCCTACGTCCGTTTACATGGCGAAGGGCATGCACATAGCGTCGAGGCCTGGTACCAGTCCGAGTTGGCCGGTGGCGTATACGGCTTGGCGGTCGGTGGATTGTTTGCGGCCGAGTCGATGTTCTACCGCGTGAGCGAGGCCTCGAAGCTGGCCCTCGTCCACCTGGTCGAGCATCTTCGCGCGCGCGGTTACAGGCTGCTCGATATCCAGCAGCTCACGCCACACACCAGTCGTTTCGGTGCGAGCGAGATTCCCCGTCGCGAATATCTGCGCCGGCTGTCCGCGGCCGTCGATTTGCCGGTGACCTTCGCGACGTGACCGTATACCGGGGCATCGCGGCACCGCTCGCCAGGCCACAACCCGACGGGGCGGCGGGTGTCGGTTCGCCGCTTGCTCGACGACGGGCTTGGACGTATCCTTACACGCAGTTTGCAGTATGCCCGCCTTAGCCCGCTAGTCCGGCCCCGCCTGAGAATTTGCTTATGAGCTTGACCCGTGCGTCCGTACTGTCGCTCTCACTGACCGCCTGGCTGGCGACCGCTCCCTGGGCCTATGGCCAAGCCGGGCAGAAAGGCGCCGCCCCAAAAAACGCCGCCGAGGAAAGCGAGTCGCAGATCGACCCGCTCGACTGGCCCGTCTGGCGTGGACCGGAGCAGAACGGCATCTCGCGCGAGACGGGGCTCATCGATCACTGGGACCAAGAAGGCGACAACGTCCTCTGGAAGAGCTCCGCCCTGGGAAGCCGATCCACGCCGATCGTGCTGCGTGGCAAGATCTACACAATCTGTCGGCACGAGCCGGGGACACCGCGCGAGCAAGAAAAAGTAGTCTGCGCCGATGCCGCCACGGGCGAGATTCTGTGGGAGAGCCGTTTCAACGTGTTTCTGTCCGACGTGCCGAAGGAGCGCATCGGCTGGTCGTGCTGCGTCGGCGATCCGAAGACGGGGCGCATCTATGCCATGGGTGTCTGCGACTATTTCCAATGCCTCGACGGCGAGACCGGGAAGACGATCTGGTCGCACTCGCTCAGCGAAGAGTATGGCTTCTTGAGCACCTACGGCGGACGCACCAACGTGCCGTTGGTCTATGAAGACACCGTGATCATCAACGCGGTGGTGATCGGTTGGGGCGAAATGGCCGTGCCCGCGCACCGTTTTGTGGCCTTCGACAAAGAGAGCGGCGTACCCGTCTGGTTCAACGGAACGAGGCTTCGCCCCGACGACACGACGTATAGCACGCCCGTGCTGACGGTGCTGGGCGGGCAGGCGGCCATGGTGTTCGGATCGGGCGATGGTGGCGTGTGGGCCATGCAACCACGCACCGGACGGCCGCTGTGGAGCTATCAACTGTCGTTGCGTGGCATCAACGTCACGCCGTTGGTCGACGGCGACATCATCTACATGAGCCATAGCGAGGAGAATCCTCCGCCCGACACGACGATGGGCTCCATTGCCGCCATCAACGGCACTGCCAATCTCGATCCGGCTGCCAAAGATCTCGATATCACGAAGTCGGGGGCCAAGTGGCGCAACAAAGAGGTCATGGTCGGCAAGAGTTCGCCCGTGTTGGTCGATGGACGCATCTACGCCCTCGACGACTCAAACTTGCTGTTTGTCTTCGACGCCAAGACGGGCAAACAGATCGGTCGCAAACAACGGCTGTTGGGCACCATTACCCGCGCCAGCCCGATCTACGCCGACGGCAAGATCTATGCCTGCACCACGAGCGCGTGGCACGTCCTCGAACCGACGGCGAGCGGTGCGAAGATCACGCATCGGGTGCGCTTCCCGCAGGGCGAGGAGATTCACGGCTCGCCGATCGTGTCGCACGGTCGCATCTATCTGCCGACGACGGAAACGCTCTACTGCCTGGCCGACAAAGACGCCAAGACGGGCGTCGGCGAGCGGCCGGAGGCACCGCGGGAAGACGAGCTGAGCGACAAGGAGCCCGCCCATGTGCAAGTAGTTCCGGTCGAATCGCTTATCAGCCCGGGCGAGACCGTGGAGTATTCTGTGCGGCTCTTCAATGCCCGCGGCCAGGCGTTGGGGCCGGCGAAAGAAGTGACGTTCGAGGTCGATGGTGGCGGGAAGATCGACGAGAACGGCCGCTTTACGGCCGACGACAAGCATCAACAAGCCGGCGTCATCGTGAAGGCCAAGGTGGGCGAGCTGACGGGCACGGCTCGCATTCGCATCGTTCCACCGCTGCCTTGGAAATACGATTTCGCGAATCAGAAGGTGCCGGTCACGTGGGTAGGGGCCCGATACCGGCACATCGCACTCGATTTCGGAGTGCTCGACTCGCTCCGGCAGCAGGACGACCGCGCGGCGAAACTCTACATCTATTTCACCACGACCTTCACCAACAGCGGACAGGGTAAGGCCAGCTACAACGACCGCACACCGCGGCGCACTTGGACCGACTTCCTCCGCTACTTGGAACTCGCCGAGAGCGACACGATGAAATCGCTCGACGGCGCCAAAAAGGAGCTTGAACCGGCGCTGGCGATCGTGAAGGAGGCCGGCGTGTTGGCCGACTACAAATGGTCGTCGGTCAAGGGCGACGTTGGCCTTGACGTGGTGCAGGGCAAGCCCGACAAAGAAAGTAACGGTGATGCCAAGGAGGGCGGCGTCATGGTGAAGATCACCACGATTCCCAAGGGTACTCGTAGCCAGTGTTGGATGGGGCCGCCGACGCTTCACGATTACACCATCCAGGCCGACGTGCGCGGCGCGATTCGCGACGGGAAGCAGCCCGACATCGGTTTGATCGCGCAGCGTTATACGCTCGACCTGATGGGAGTGAAGCAGCAGTTGCAGATCCGCTCATGGACCTCGGAACTGGGCCGCTTTTCCAAGACGGTACCATTCAAGTGGAACTACGATACGTGGTATACGGTCAAGTTCCGGGCTTCGGTCGAGGAAGGGAAGGCCGTGCTGAAGGGCAAGGTTTGGCCCAAGGGTGAAGATGAACCCGATGATTGGGCGATCGAGGCGGTGGACGACATGCCAAATGTCATCGGCAGCCCCGGTCTGTTCGGCAATGCCAGCGACGCCGAGATCTTTTTGGACAATATCGAGGTTACAGAAAACCAATAACGGAAGCGCGACGCGGGCCGCCGGAATTCTGTCGATGCGCGGTTGCGGCCGTCCGGTGGTTGCGTTCACGGAAACGAATCGATCCTTCTCATGAGAACGAGCATGCTCTCCCTACATCGTCTGATCGTCGGCCTTTCGGCCGCGGTTGTTTTGATCGCCTTGCCCGGCTGCGCCGACCAGAAGCCGGCGGCGCCTGCGAAACCGGCCGCTGGAGCCAACACCGACGCGACCCCGGCACAGGAAGCCGGCACCGCGCCGACGGACGACGAAAAAGAGCCGCCCGTGGATGCTTCGACGAGCGGCGAGAAGGAGGACATGCCCGCCGAAGAAGCAACCCCCGCCGAGAAGCCGGGCGCGGAAGAAATGCCCGCCGAGGCATCGGAAAACGGAGAAAGCACAAGCAGCACCGCCGAGGAAAAGACTTCTCAAACCCCAACCAATGAGGCTGCCCCGGCAAACGCAGCCGCGGACTCAGGAGAGCCGACGCAAACCTGGAACCAGTGGGCCGGTTCGCCCAGCCGCAACAACGTGGCCGTGGCCAAGAACCTTCCCACGGAGTGGGAGCCCGGCCAATTCGATAGCGACACCGGCGCATGGCAACCTGAGAGCGCAAAAAACGTCAAGTGGGTCGCCCGCCTCGGCAGTCAGAGCTACGGCAACGTCGTGGTGGCCGACGGCAAGATCTTCGCCGGCACGAACAATGGCGCCGCGTACCTGGAGCGTTATCCCGCCAGCGTCGATCTCGGCTGCTTGCTCTGCTTCAGCGAAGACGACGGCCATTTCCTCTGGCAACACTCTAGCGAAAAGCTGCCGACCGGCCGCGTTCACGATTGGCCCCAGCAGGGAATCTGCTGCGCTCCGCTGGTGGAAGGCAAACGGCTGTGGTTCGTCACCAGCCGCGGCGAGGTCGCCTGCCTCGATACCGAGGGTTTTCATGACGGCAAGAACGACGGCCCCTTCAAGGGCGAGCCGAACGAAAACAAGGACGAAGCCGACGTGCTCTGGTATCTCGACATGATGAAGGAGCTGAAGGTTTCGCAACACAACATGTGCAGTTGCTCGGTCACGGCCGTCGGCGACCTGTTGTTCGTCAACACGTCGAACGGCGTCGACGAAGGGCACGTCAACATTCCCTCGCCCGACGCGCCGAGCTTCCTCTGCCTCGACAAGAACACCGGCAAGGTGCTGTGGCAAGACAACTCGCCCGGCGAAAACATCGTGCACGGCCAATGGTCGTCTCCGGCCTATGCGGTGATCGACGGCGTGCCGCAGGTGTTGTTCGGCGGCGGCGACGGTTGGCTGCGCAGCTTCCGCGGCGAGGCGACCGAGAACGGCAAAGCGGAGTTGCTCTGGGAATTCGACTGCAACCCCAAGGACGCCAAATACAGCGTGAGCGGCCGCAGTACCCGCAACCACATCATCGGCACGCCCGTGGTGTACGACAACCTCGTTTATATCGCAGTGGGTGAAGACCCCGAGCATGGCGAAGGGAACGGCCACCTGTGGTGCGTCGATCCGACCAAGCGCGGCGATGTGAGCGCGCAACTCGCCGTCAAGGTCGACGACCGCAAGCACGTGTTGCCCAAGCGGCGGCTGCAAGCCGTTGTCGCGGAAGACGGCGAGGTGGCGATCGACAACCCCAACTCGGCGGCCGTCTGGCACTACACCGAATACGACTGGAACGGCGACGGCAAGATTGCCGAGTTCGAGGAGAAGATGCATCGCACCTGCGGCACGGTGGCGATCAAGGACGGTCTGCTCTTCGTTCCCGACTTCAGTGGTCTCTTTCACTGCCTCGACGCCAAGACCGGCAAAGCGAATTGGACGTTCGACCTGTTCGCGGCCACGTGGGGTTCGGCGCTCATCGTCGGAGACAAGGTGTATGTCGGCGACGAAGAAGGAAAACTCTCGATCTTCGGCCTCTCCGCCGACCCGGCCGTGGCCATGAAAAAAGACGGCGATCAGTACCAGCCGCTCTATCAGATCGAGATGGGCAACGCCGTCTACAGCACGCCGGTCGTGGCCAAGAACGTGCTCTACATTTCGAACAAGTCGCACCTGTTCGCCATCGTCAACCAGAACGAAGCCGAGCAGGCCAACGCGGCCGACGGCGACGCGAAAGTCGCCGAGAAATAGCAGGCTGCCCTATGACCAAGCGGGTGCTCGATGTGGGGCAATGCGGCTTCGATCATGGTGCGCTGTCTCGATTGATCGCCGGCGAGTTCGGTGCCCAGGTGGAACAAGCACACCGGCTCGACGATGCGCTGGCGCGGCTGAAGGGAGATCGATTCGATCTCGTGCTCGTCAACCGTAAACTCGACTCGGATTATAGTGACGGTCTGGCCGTCGTGCGGGCGATCAAGGGAGACGCGTCGTTGGCGGCGACGCCGGTGATGCTCGTCAGCAACTATGCCGATGCCCAGGATGCGGCCATCGCCGCCGGTGCCGAGCCGGGCTTCGGCAAAGCCGAGATGACCCAACCGGCCACACGCGAAAAATTGAGCCGCTTTTTGGCTTAGCGAACATTCCCCAACGGTGATTCGAGATCATCGTGGATGCTTTGGGCTTTTGACGATCTCTTAAGAGCGGCTGACAAAACCCGGACCGCCGGAGCGCCGCGGGCAAAAAATCGGCCGTGAAACGCCGATTTTGTGAAGCTCGATCCGGTTTTGTCGGTTGCTCTAAAAGCTCTCGGATTCGGTCACGGACACTTTTTTCGTTGAACCGAGTCGCGTGAGTGCACGCTGTACGGCATCCATGATCAAGAACACTCCCGCCACGACTCCGCCGGCAAGGTAGCCGGCGGGCGCTCCAAAAATCAGCGCCGAGACCAATGCGCAGCCCGAATCGGAAGGTCTGATCCGATTGACGTGCATCACGGAGATACCGACCACGATCGCCGGTAAGGCCACAAGCCCGGTGACGAGCGATGCCAGGCGTGGGCGCTGTGAACCGAACAATAGCATCTGAGCGGCGCCCACCAGCGATATGAAAAGGACCGTCCACGCGATGGCACGACGGTCCCAAGCGAATTGTTGCAGCGCGGCCAGCAACACGCCGTAGGCCGCCGTCACCACCAGCATCGTCCCCAAGCCAAAACGACTGGGCACTCCGAAAGGCTTGTCGACACGGCCGGGTGCGGTGGTAGCGACCGAGCGGGCCTTTTCCGCGGGATCGACCAGTTCGGCCCGCACGATCTCGCTTTCGTCGGCGGGCGCGGCCGGCGCTTCGCCAGTCGGTTTATCGCCGGTGGCCATGGCGAGGGGGCTATTCCTGGTCTTCCACGAGGCGGATGCGAACCGCCATCTCGCGACCCCCGCGCAACACCGTGAGCGTCACTTCGTCGCCGGGCTTTTTATTCTCGATCTCCGTCAAGAATTCGTCGGCGGTCGCCACCTTCACGCCGTCCACGGCCACGATGGTGTCGGCAGCGCTGCGGTCGATGCGGAACTCCACGAACGGTCCCCGCTGCCGTCGGAAGATGTGCGGACCCTGCAAACCGGCCTTCTCGGCCGGCCCATTGGGCGAAACTTCGGCGATCAACAGGCCCCGTTCGGTCTCATAAACCTTCACGATGCCCACATCGGGCCGGACGACACGGCCTTTCTCGATCAGTTGCGGCACGATACGAGAGATACTGCTCACGGGGATGGCAAAGCCGACCCCCGTATTTTGTCCCGTGCGGCTGGCGATGGCCGTATTCATGCCGATCAAACGGCCGCGGCTGTCCAGCAGCGGGCCACCCGAGTTGCCGGGGTTGATGGCCGCGTCGGTCTGGATGAGCGATTTCAGCGTGCGGCCCTCGCGGCCGGGAATGCGGCGATTGAGGCTCGAGATGATGCCGGTCGTGAGCGTTCGTTCGAGTCCGAACGGGTTGCCGATGGCGAACACGCGCTGCCCGACTTTCAAGCGCGACGAATCGCCGAACGCCACGGGAAAGAATCGGTCGGCCGGCGCCTCGATGCTGAGCACGGCCACGTCGTTGGGCATGTCGTAACCCACCAGTTTCGCCGCGTGTGTGCTGCCGTCGAAGAGCGTGACTTCGATCTGCCGGGCGTCCTCGATCACATGGAAATTGGTGAGTATATGGCCCGACTTATCGAGCACCGACCCTGAACCGGCGCCTTCGGTGGGTACCTCGGCGAAGAAGAAGTCGCCTTCGCGTACGCCCTTCGTGCTGATGTTCACCACCGAGCGATTTACTTGCTCGTAGACGGCGATGTTGACGCGCTCGTCGGGCGTGAAATCGCTGGCGGGTAACTCGGATGCGGCGGGTAAATCTCGTGCGGCGCGCGGCGCAGGCTTACCCTCGGATTTTTCCGCCGCAGGTTTTTCGGCGGCTGGAACCGGCCGTTGGTGGGTGACCGCGATCGCCGCGCACGCGCCCAGCGCCGCGGCAACCGCGCAGAGTAGAACTTGTTTCATTTCGGTGCGAACCTCAGCTCGATCATGAGATACGACATTCCACAAATATGATAACGATTGCGCCGCAGATGCCATACGACGCACCTCCGCGCCCCCCGATCAAGCGCCACAAGTTGTCGTCGTTAGACCGCGCACCGTTTGCCTAACGCCCCTACTCTCCTTGCTCCGATAACACGAAGCAGTCGGCACAGGAGGCAACCATGCGGCGTTCACGGCGGAGCTTGGCATTTTTGTTGGTGAGTATCGCGTTGTCGCTCGTCATCGTGCGCTCGACGAGCGCTCCCGCCGGCGTTGCGCGCACCAAGGCCAATCTCGAGCCCGCCACGCGCCAGACAGCACAACTGCCCAGCGCGCGCAACACTCCACGACGGCGCAAGGCGGTTTCCGCGGCATCCAGCTCAACCCCACGCGCCCAAGACACGGCGCCTGTCGTCTCGGCGGACCGCCCGCGCCTCAACCAAAACCCAACGGGTCTTCCCAATTCCACCGACGCACCTCCGGCGTCGCGCGGCGTGTCGGCAACGGCGATCGTCGTGGTGTTACCGAGCCCAGCCTGGCATGCACTACCGTCTGCTCGGGCCGGTTGGAGCGGATGCATGAGTTATGCCAACGGCTGCGATCATCTCGGTCGCTGCTATCCTCGTATGGAATCGCCACGGCTTGTCGATCGCCTCTTTTTGCGCGACCTGGCGCGGATCGTCGACGCAACGGCGAGTCTCTCCGCCGACACCGTTGCCATGCTGATTCGCAGCGATTGGTCGTCGGTATTGTCACGCGTGGCAAGCGACCGAGGCCTCTCGAAGAGCCAACCGTCGGCACGTCAGACCAACTGGAGCGAGTGGCGCCTGTAAATTTCGGGCGGCGAACGGGCAGCCTTCACCCAAGCCATTGCGCTATTGGCACTTGCGTTACGGCTGGCCGGCCTTTTCCACGGCTCATTGGTTGGCGGCTCGCCCTCTCTGGTTGGCCGTCTGAGCCAGCCGGTGTAGGTGCGGCGATTCGGCTATCTTTACCGATCTGCCGACCGATGAAATAATTATGGTCGGAAGGCGGCCCTTTTTACTGGCATAACGCACGTCTACGAAATAAACTAGCGCGTATCGTCCAGAGCTATTTTCGGTTTCGGACGGAGATCAGGCTTCGTCGCCCCGTGCGTGGCATGCGGACCCATGTCGTGTCGGTTGGCGACCATATCTTGTTGGAGCGCAAACATGTCCCAGGTTTGTCTGTCGCGATCGGCATGGTGGGCGTCGCTACTGGTGCTCGGCATTGGCGTGCAGCAGGCTGAGTCGGAAAAAATCTTCGCTGCCGATTCCAAGCCCGCGCCCAAATCGGCCGCCGCATGGGAGACCTATGCCAAACCCGACGGGGAAGTCTTTTTCGCGCTCAAGCTTTCTCCCCAACTAGCGCAACCCAAAACGGTGCCGCACGACGTGGTGGTGCTGTTCGACACCTCCGCCAGCCAAGTGGGACCATTCCGCGCCAAAGCGCTCGGCGCGGTGCGTGCCATGCTGGCGTCGCTGGGCGCCGACGACCGCGTTGCCCTGCTGGCGGTCGACGTCAACGCGGTGCGCCTGACACCGTCGTTCACGTCTCCGACCGGGGGCGCCATCCAACAGGCACTGGCGGCGCTCGAGCGGCGAGTGCCGCTCGGCTCGACCGACATGGGCCAGGCGCTCAACGCCGCGCTGGCCGTGTCAATCGAAGCCAACGAAGCCGGCCGCGCCAAGACGGTGGTCTACGTCGGCGACGGCTTGAGCACAGCCAGGCCGGTGCTGGTGCCCGCTCTGACGAAGATTGTCGGACAGTTCACCGCCAATCGAATCTCGTTCGACAGCTACGCGATCGGTCCACGCGTCGCCAACGAGTTGCTCGCCGCGCTGTCGATGCAGACGGGCGGTATGGTGCTGAACGACGACGATTCTTCGGATCAGCAGTTAGGGGGCGATCTGGCGTCGGTGGTGCGTTCGGCCGTGATCTGGCCGACCGATACCAAATTGCCGGGGGCCATTCGAGATGCCTATCCGCGGCAGATGCCGCCGTTGCGGTTCGATCGCGACAGCGTCCTGGTAGGAACGCTCGATCCCGCCGCGCTCGACACGCAGCAGCCGCTGTCGATCGAGGTCCAAGGCGACTTGTGGGGCAAGCCGGTCACGCTACGCTGGCACGCCGTTCCGGAGCATGCCTCGCCTGACAACGCGTATCTCGCCAAGGTGGTCGAATTCGCCGCGCCGAACGACGGCGTAGCACTGCCGATCGCGGGGAGCGCCGGTCTCGACGACCTGCGCCGCATGGTGAATTTTGGCGCCCAACAACTGGCCCGGCTCGGTGAGCGAGCTTTGGCCGTCGGCCGGGCCGACGAGGCCGCTCAATTGGCTGATGCCGCCGAGCAATTGAACCCGATCAACTCCGAAGCCAACCTCGTGCGCACCGCCGCTGCCCGCCGCCAGAGCAATGCGAAAAACATGCGTCTGGTCCGCGCTCAGCCCGCTGAAGCAGTGCCCCCAGCGGTCGCCGAAAACGAAGCCGCCGATGGCGAGTTGCTTGATGAAATCGAGCACCAGACCCGCGTTGTCCAGGGCTTCTTGCAGGCGGAAGTGAACCACGAGCTGAACGTAGCCAATGCCTCGATGGGCAGCGACCCCGAGGCGACACGCGACCGCCTGAAGCTGTTGCTCGACAAGGTACAGCGCACGGCCGAACTCAACCCCGAGGTGCGGGCGCAACTGGTCGATAAGATCGAAGCCAGCCTGCGCTCGGCCAACCGTATGGCCACGCTCAAGGCCGAACAAGACTTGCAGCGTCAGCAGATCCTCGCCGAAGGCGAGGCCCGCGAGCGGATCAATCGCGCCCTGTTCTTGCAGGAGCAGAAGGTCGACCAGCTCATGTCGCGCTTCAACGCCCTGATGGACGAAGAGCGCTATCGCGACGCGGAGACGCTGGCCGATATCGCCGAAGAGATCGAACCCGGCAGACCCGGTTTGCGGGGTGCCGAGTTGACGGCCCGCATGGTGGGCTTCACGGCCGACATGAACGCGGTCCGCGACATGCGTTACCGAGGCTTTGTCGACGCCTGCTACCAGATCGAACTGTCGCACGTGCCGACCTCCGACGAGCCGCCGATCCTCTATCCCGATCCGGAAGTGTGGCAACTGCTCACCGAGCGCCGCAAGAAGTACAAGGCGGTCGACTTGACGCAGCACGGCCCCAACGAGACGAGAATCTTGGCCGCGCTTGACGAGAAGACCGATCTCGACTTCGCCGAGCAGCCGCTCACCGACGCCATCGACTACTTGAAGCAGCGACATGGCATCGAGATTCAGCTCGACACCAAGGCGCTCACCGACGCCGGCGTCGGCAGCGATACGCCCATCACGCGCACGATCCGGGGCATCACGCTTCGCTCGGCGCTGAAGCTGTTGCTGAGCGAGATGGACCTGACCTACGTGATCAAGAACGAAGTGTTGATGATCACCAGCAAGACCGAAGCCGAGAACATGCTCAGCACGCGTGTCTACCCGGTCGCCGACTTGGTGATCCCGGTGCCGCAGACGGGCATCGGCGGCCGCGGGGCGTTCAACGTTCGCGACGACGAGGCCCTCGAAACGGTTCCGTCGGAAGGCGGATTGCGAGCCTTCGCCGTCCGCGACGACCTGAACCTCACCAAGAAGGCCAAGGGCGGCGGGAAGGCGAACGGCGCGCAGGGCAAAGCGGTCCCGAAGCAGCCCGCTGCCGAGAAAGCAAACGTCGAGAAGGGTGACGCCGAACCGGCGCCGGCTGCCGAGAAGGGCGCGGTTGGCAATCAAGCGGCAGCGGCTCCCCGCCCGCGTGGCAAAAAGTTCGAACCGATCCGCATCGAGATCAAGGAAGGCGAGGACATCGACGCCGCCTGGAACAACTACTTCGCGGCCCACACGGAAGACAAGGCGCCAGGCGAAGCCGTGGTACGCGAAACCGTGGCCCAACTGATGAACGCCCGCAAGTTCGATCACGCGATCGCCTGCATGTACGCAGCACTGCGGAATCAGCAGGGACTGCCGTGGATGTACGAGTCGCTTTCGATCGCGATGCAGGCCGATCAACGCACGCCCGAAGAGATCGAGCGCGTGCTGTTGTCGGTGCTCGATTTCGCCAGCAATCCGCTGGAAGTTATGTATCTGGCGCAATATATGGCCCGCTCGGGCCTCGATAAGCGGGCCTTGCAGTTGTTTGAGCAGGTCAGTCAGATCTGGCCGTTCGCACCGCAACCGTACATCGCTGGTTTGCAACTCGCCCAGAAGCTGGACGACCAGGAAGCGATCGAGTGGTCCACGCTCGGAATCTTGGGCCAGCCCTGGCCCAACCAGTACATTCACATCTGGGAGAATGGCTGGAACGCCGCCCAAGCCACGCTCGAGCGCCTCAAGAGCGAGAACCGCAAGTCGGAGGCCGATGCCTACAAGAAGAAAGTAGACGAAGCTCTCAGCCGCGACTTGGTCGTCGTCGTGTCGTGGAACGGCGAGGCCGACGTCGACCTGCTAGTCGAAGAACCTTCCGGATCGGTCTGCTCGTTCCGGATGCCGCGTACGCTGTCGGGCGGCATGATGCTGGGCGACACGGTGTCACGCTCGAAGAAAGACGAATTGAAGGCGGAAGGCGCCCAAGAAGCCTACGCTTGCCCCAAGGGATTCAACGGCGAATACCGCATCTTCGTGCGGCGCGTTTGGGGGAAGGTCACCGCGAATAAGGTGACGGTCGACGTCTTCTGGCACTACTGGACCAAGAAAGAGCGCACCATGCGGAAGCAGATCGACCTCAGCGGCGGCGAGGCGGTGTGCGTCGTCGACCTGCAGGATGGCCGCCGCACCGAGCCGCTCGAGCAGCAGCAGTTGGCCAACGCCGTAGCCAATCAGATGGCTCTGGCCTGCCTGTGGTACAGCCTCGACCAGGAGCGGATTGCCATTGCCTCCGCGGGGACCCAAGTCGACGTCAATCGGCAGCTCAACGCGCAGACCGACTACGGGGCCATCGGCAGCATGTCTCGGTCGCGCGCCAAACAGGTCGGCAACGGCCCGGGTGGGCTCAACCGCGTCAATCCGTTCTTTGTGCGCGGGGCCGCGGGCTACCAACCGGTCATCAGCTCGTTGCCTCAAGGCGCCCAGATGTTCACGACGGCCGTCGTTTCGGCCGACCGGCGCTATGTCCGTGTCACGCCGATTCCCATCTTCTCGGTGGTGTCCGAAGTTAACACCTTCAACTTCGTGACCGGTCAGGGCGGCACCAGCGCCGGGGCCGGCGGCGGTGGCTTCGGTGCCGGCGGCGGCGCCGGCGGGTTGGGTGGCTTCGGCGGTGGCAAAGGCGGCGGCGCCGGCGGCGGCCTCTAAGCCAGGCTGCGAGGGTCCGCGCCGATTACAGGTTGGGGTGCCTTCGCGGCTCGCCCAAAAAAACGTGACTGCGGCTAAAGTTTCGTTGGGGTGCACGCCAAGTTCGGGAGGTTTTACACCGGTAGTTTAGATACTCTGGGTCGGCGGAGGAACGGATAGCCGGGACGATTTCGAAGATGGCGGACCAGTCGGTCATCGTCGCTCAGGGCCGCGGCGCGAACCTGTAAAATCGCCTCGGCTCCTTCAGGATCGTTCCAGAACATCTCCGTTCCTTTTGCACGATAGTTGATCTCTTTCACCAGCGACTCCATCCAAGCGGTGGTCACGGGCAGGCCTTGCCGGCGATAGTCAGGATAGTTCATTCGCATGCTGTTGTTTCTCAGGTAGCCAATT
>DASZTS010000041.1:0-62133 GCA_035547915.1 Pirellulales bacterium
CGCGATCGAATCAACCCGCGCGTGATCAAACGTAAAATGAGTGGCTGGGCCAAGAAAACCAACAAACACCGTGATTCTCCCCAACCCACAAAGAACTTCCGTCAATCCATCGTCCTGGTGAATTGAACGGTATTGGGGTTAATCCGCTGCTTCGTGCTACACCACTGCATCGTCGCTGGGGCGACGCATCGTGCGGCGACGCCTCTCGCGCGTCTGGTGGCCATGAAGAAGCCCGCGCCGAAAATCATCGAGTTCGATACCGGTCGGCTCCAAGAACTGATGCGGCGTGCCGAACAGCGTACCTTCGAACAGCAAGACTACGCAACGACTCGCCGCGTGTTCGAAGCGTACCTCTACCTGCTCGAACTGGTTGATAACAAGAGCACCACGATTGGTCGGTTGCGAAAGTTGCTGTTTGGTGCCAACACGGAGAAAACCGCCGACGTCGTGAGTCGCGAAACAGTGGACCAGGCGCCTTCGCCACCGGCATCGTCTTCCGCCACTGCACTGCAGAGCGCCGCCGAGAAGAAACCCCCGAAAAAGCCGGGCCATGGCCGCAACGGCGCAAACTGCTACGCGGGCGCCAGCCGAGTAAAGATTCGCCATGCGTCACTCCAGCCGGGCGATCTCTGCCCGAAATGCGGCACAGGCACCGCCTACTTGATGGGCCCCGGTGTCCTGGTCCGCTTCATCGGTCAGCCGCCGCTCATGGCCACCATCTACGAACTGGAGAAGCTGCGCTGCAACTTGTGTGGAGAGATCTTCACGGCGCAGCCGCCCGCTCAAGCCGGCGCGGAGAAATACGACGCCAGCGCCGTGAGCATCATCGCCATGCTGCGCTACGGGCTGGGATTCCCTTTCAACCGTCTGGATCGGATGCAGCAAGACCTGGAGATTCCTCTGCCCGCCTCGACGCAGTGGGAAATCGTGTCGGCCGCCTACGACAGCTTCACGCCGGTGTACGAAGAACTCATTCGCCAGGCGGCCCAAGGCGAGCTGCTGCACCACGACGATACGAACGTGAAAATCTTGGAGCTCATGGGACACGGCGCGAAGCAGCAGGCTTTCGACGAGTCGCACGAGGAGAACGACGCCGACCGCGTTGATCCGCAGCGGAAGGGGCTGTTCACTTCCGGCGTGGTGGCGTTGAGCGGAGAACAGCGGATCGCCTTGTTCTTTAGCGGCCGGCGACATGCCGGAGAGAACCTGGTGGAGGTTCTGCGTCAGCGTGCCAGCGGCTTGCCGCCGCCGATTCAGATGTGCGACGCACTCTCGCGGAACATGCCCCGTGAACTGAAGACGATCGTGGCCAACTGCCTGGCCCATGGCCGCCGGCAGTTCGTCGAGGTCAACGAGCGCTTCCCCGCCGAGTGTCGTTACGTGCTGGAGGCGCTGGAAGAGGTCTACCGCAACGACGCTACCGCAGGCAAGGAGAAGTTGTCGGCTGAAGAGCGTCTGCTCTTTCACCAGACGCACAGCGGGCCGGTGATGGAAGAATTACGCACCTGGCTGAAGCGGCAATTCGACGAGCGACTGGTGGAACCCAATTCGGGCTTGGGGGCCGCGATCAATTATCTGCGCAAGCATTGGGCGAAGCTGACGCTCTTTCTGCGCGTGGCGGGAGCCCCTTTGGACAATAACCTCTGCGAGCGCGCGTTGAAGAAGGCGATCATGCACCGCAAAAACTCGCTTTTTTACAAGACGCAGAACGGTGCCGACGTGGGCGATCTCTACATGAGCTTGATTCACACCTGCGAGTTGAACGGCGTGAATCCGGTCGACTACCTGACCGAGTTGCTACGTCACGCCGATGCGGTGGCCTGCGACCCGGCCGCTTGGCTCCCCTGGGCCTACCGCGAGCAACTCGTGCCGACCACGGACTGACGCCGACCGCTGCTCGTCGCCAGTCCGTCTTGCCGGGCAGCCAACGCGCCCCTGACGCCGCAGATTTTTCACCTTCGCCGGAAGGACACCGCCTTCCCCAGCCATTGACGCCGAACCGCTGGGAGTTCAGTCGATCCCGCCAAGTATTATAAGAACCGTTTCGCAAAATTGGCGTCACGAAAATCTTTCGCGGTCGCCTGTGGCGCATCGGCCACCTTCACCGGATCTATAGGTGGTGGGCAATCTTTGTTGCACGGGAGATGGCCATGCCACCATCGGCCGGCCGCAAGGGCGAGCGCAAATGGTCCGATCACAGAGCCGCCTTCCCAAGGAACACGCGCCTAAGACATTACCATCCGCAACTGGCGAGCGAGTTGCTCGAAACTCGCTGGGTCTTGAATGGCGCCAATGCGGCCGCCTCGACCTCTCTCGACACCTACTCGCAAAACCCCCTGAGCTTTGAGACCAACGTCGGCCAGACCGCCGCACAGGTACAGTTCTTGGCGCGGGGACAGGGCTACGGCCTATATCTGACTCCGGACGAAGCGCTGCTCAGCTTGCAGCAGTCGTCCGGAAACGGCAGTTCGGCGGCTTTGCCCGGCGCGTCGCCGGCTCCGGCGGTCTTGAGCATGCAGTTGGTGGGTGCCAATCCCGCGGCCCAAGGCGCCGGTCTCGATAAATTAACGAGCACGACTAACTATCTTGGCGCGACACCGGCGACCAGCTTCACAGATATCGGGAATTACGGCCAGGTCGAATATCAAGACGTTTATTCTGGCATCAACTTGATCTATTACGGCAATCAGCAGCAACTCGAATTCAACTTCGTGGTCGCCCCGGGGGCCGACCCCAACCAGGTCGCACTCAGCTTCCAGGGCACCGAATCGATTTCAATCGACAGCGCCGGCAACCTAGTGCAGCACACCGCAGGTGGTAATGTCGTCGAGCAGGCGCCGGTTGTCTATCAGACAATTGACGGAATCAAGCAGGCCGTTTCCGGCGCTTATGTTATGCAGGGCGCGAACCAGGTGGGCTTTCGGGTCGGCATATACGACCACAGCCAGCCGCTCGTCATCGACCCAGTGGTGATCTATGCTACCTATCTCGGTGGCACCGGCGATGACTACGGCGTTGGCATCGCGGTGGACTCTAGCGGCAATACCTACGTCACGGGCTGGACCAACTCGCTTGATTTCCCAACAACCGCTGGCTCTCTGCAACCAACTTCTCTCTACTCCGTCCCCAATATGATTGTGGTGGGCAATGAAACATACGTCACCAAGTTCGATCCCAGCGGCAAGGAAATCGCGTCCACTTATGTTGGTGGGCAATCGACAACGAACGACGCAGGAACGACGATCGAAATCGACAACTCGGCAACGTCCATAGCCGTGGACCGCTCCGGCAATGTTTACCTGACCGGATCGGCAGGAATCAATTCCGCGATCCAACCGTTTCCGACCACGCTGGTTCCTTTCCCCGCCCCTCCCTCTCCGAGCTACGTGGGGAGCGGTACCTATGTGGTGGAGATAAACGCCGCGCTCAGCGAAATGGTCTATTCCACATATCTCACGGGCGGAGAGGGCTATTCGATTGCTGTAGATAGTGCCGGAGACGCCTTTGTGACGGGCTATGTCAATACCGGCAACGCTTCTCCGGACAGCGTCGACTCCTTTGATTTCAGTTTTAACACTCCATTTGTTGCCAAATTGGACTCCAGCGGCGGTGTCGTTTACAACGAACCGTTCGCAGTAAGCGGTGTTCCCTCCAACGGCAGCCATGGCGACTCCGATATAGGCAATCTGGCCGCCGGTATCGCGGTCGATGCGACCGGCGATGCCTATGTCGTCGGCACCACCGATTCCAATACGATCGGGACCGCTGTGCCCGCCGCCCGAACTAATCTGGGCGGCTACGACACCTACGTCTTGAAAGTCGATCCGCAAGGGCAGCAAATCTACCTTGCGCAGGTCGGCGGCAGCGGCGACGACTACGGCAAGGCAATCGCGGTCGATGCGGCCGGCGATGCGTATGTGACGGGAACGACCAATTCCGACAATTTCTCCACGCTGAATCCATACC
This sequence comes from Pirellulales bacterium, assembly GCA_035547915.1. Classification (GTDB taxonomy): domain Bacteria; phylum Planctomycetota; class Planctomycetia; order Pirellulales; family JAICIG01; genus DASSFG01. The sequence continues at coordinate 3,967 of DASZTS010000041.1, forward strand.
AAGCCAGCAACCATGGTGACGTCGCCCACCCCGACGCTGGCGATGAGTTCAACGCGTTCGTGTACAAATTGAATCCCGCCGGCACCCAATTGCTCTACTCGACTTATCTCGGAGGCAGTGGCAACTCTGTCGTTGGCACCGCGTCTTATGAGCTGGGTGGTCTAGATGGCTACGACACTGGAAACGGCATCGCCATCGACAGTGCCGGCAACGCGTACGTCGTTGGCGCGACGGACTCGTTAGATTTCCCCACAACCGCGGACGCCGTTCAGCCTGCCTTCGGCGGCGGGTTTCAAGATGCGTTCGTTACCGAGCTCAATGCCAATGGCTCGGGGCTCGTTTATTCCACGTTCTATGGTGGATCGGGTAGTGACCAGTCGCCCGTGTCCGCTGCTAATAGTGGTTCTGAACACGATGTGAATGCTTACGGGTCGGCTATTGCGGTAGACCAGGGCGGCGGCATTTATGTTACTGGCTATACAAGCTCAGCCGCTTTTCCAACGGTGAATGCGGCCCAGTTGATGTTCGGCGGAGGCCCGAGTGAGCTACGTGACGCGCAGGGTCCCGCCTTCGAAGGTGCGACGGTGTATGGCAGCCCGTTCGATGCCTTCGTGGCTGAGCTCAGCACCCAGTCCCTTGTGCTGACCCCCATGCCGGTCCAAGCGACTATCGGGCAGAGTTTCTCCGGCGTGGTGGCGACCTTTACGGCGCCTCACGCGGATGATCCCGCGAGCGATTACGTTGCTTCGATCAACTGGGGCGACGGCAGCCCGATCGACGTTGCAGCGGCTATCAATCAAACCGGGAATCCAGCGGCGCCCTATCAGGTGTTAGGTACGCACACCTACAAAACTACCGGAGACTATCAGGTGGTGGTCGCGGTAGTCGACTCGCCCGACCATTTGCAGGCGACGACGGGTGTTGATGCTAGCAGCATCACCGGGAGCCAATCGGAAGCCACGGTCGCCGTCAACCCCACCAAGCCCAGCAATCTTTTTGTAGCCTCGACCTATGGCTTGGGCGGGTCCGGCGGTTTCGGGGCGTATAGTATGGATGGTGGCGCGACGTGGACACTGGTGAGTGGCGGTAATGTGGGCACAGGCGCGGCAGGCGATGGATTAGACAAGCCTATTGGGAATTTTACCGCGGCGTTCGACCAATTCGGGAATCTCTACATAACCTACGTTGCGTTAGATTCCAATGGCTCGTCGGAAATTGCCGTAGCATGGAGCGTCGACGGCGGACAAACCTTTCAGCCACTGGCGTCGTTTCCCGGCTATAACTCAGACCAACCAAAAGTGACTGCCGGTCCCGGCCCAACCGTCGGCACAGCCAGTGTCCTGGTATCGTTTACGAATGACCAGCCGAGCCGGCAGGTGTATGTCGCTGGGGCCGTTATTGCGGGGCCAGGGCTAATGCCGACCTTCAGCGCGCCCGTGGCGGTTCCCGGTGGCGCCGGTGGCCTGACAACCGACGTCGCTGTCGGCCCAAGCGGACAAGTCGTTGTTTCGTGGGCGCATCTGAATCTGCCAACCGATCCGAACGACGGCGACGTATATGTCAGCCTGGACTCGCAGGGGCTTAGCAACCTTTCCCCCGGCGCATTCCAGCAAACGCCGTCGTTGGTTCCGATAACTCCTTCTCTTTTGGGAACGTTCATCGCCGTGCCGGCCGCGCCTTACCGGGGTATCAGCGGTGTACAGCCCTGGATCGCATTCGACGACAGCAATGGGCCACACCGTGGTCGTCTTTACCTGCTCTACTCCAGTTCCAGTATGCCATTAGAGGGCGGCACGTCTCCTCAGCCGCCCTCTAATGGTGCCGGCGTGCAGGATCCGAATGCCGTTCTCAGTGTGAATCTTATTTACTCCGATGACAACGGCGCCACCTTTTCGTCGGTGTCTGGGCTGCAGAACAACAGTGGTGGTGACCAACTGATACCGAGCCTCGCCGTCGATCCGATCACGGGCGACGTCGCCGTGGCCTTCTATGGAACCAGCGCGCCCAGCGATCCGGCTACACAGTTTTACACAACGGTCAGCGACGACGGCGGCGCCACGTTCACCACGCCGGCGCAGGTGAACATCGGCAGCACGAATTTTGCCGGGTCGACCAACAACCAGTACGGCGATTACAGCGGAATTGCGTATTATGACCGTGAACTCTTTCCGGCCTGGAACGACAACAGCCCGCAGCTCGAGGGGAACCCGAGCCTCCCCAACGCCGACGTGGCCGTCGCCCGTGTCGATGTCGCCCAGGTCAGTTGGCCGCCGCCCGTGGTGGCGCCTGCGACGATCAGCTCCTCCGAAGGCACATTTTTCAGTGGCACGGTGGCAACCTTCACCGACGAGGACCCGGCGCTGACGGCCGACGATTTCACCGGCATGATCAACTGGGGCGATGGCAGCAGTTCCAGTGGCACCATTTCTCCGTCGGCGAACGGAAATGACGGATTCACTCTCAGCGGCAGCCATACGTATGTCTCGGCAGGGGCGTATATCGTAAGCGCAACCGTTCATGATGACGTGAATAATCTCGATGGCACTTCGACCACCGACGTCAGCCGATTGTCCGGCAACGAAAACGACGGCACGATCGCCGTCGATCCCGTGGACACGGACCGCCTGTTTGCCGCATCGAACGAAGAAAGCATCGGACTGTTCGTTTCCAGCAGCAACGATGGCGGACTTACCTGGTCGGGAACCACGATTGCCGATGGCGGTGACGGGCTACCTTTAGGCGGCAGCCAGCCACAGGTGGTGTTCGATCAGTTCGGGAACCTCTATCTCGCCTACGTCGACCAGGCCGGCGACACAATCGTCGTGGCGATGAGCGGCGATTACGGGCAATCATTCACGGTCTTAGATACCTTTTTCAACGCCGGCGGCGTTTCGCGGCCCCTGATCGCGACCGGGCCGGGACCGAGCGGCGCCGCCAGTGTCTGGTTGGCCTTCTTGGAAGGCTCGCAACTCGAAGTCACGGGGACAGATGTCGATTCACTGGGCGTGGTGGGTGTATTCAATCCGCTGCAAACGGCCGCCAGCGCGTCCTCCGGAGACACGCTGAATATGGGCGGGCTGGCCGTAGGGCCGGCTGGGCAAGTGATGGTTTCGTACCAGACTCAAACGGTCTCCACGGGACCCTCTGCCATTTACGCCGCGGTGGATGCGACCGGGCTGACCGGCTCTTTTGGACCGCCAGTGCTCGTCACGCAAACCAACGTCGGAGGCGCCGATTCCATCCCGCCCCAACAGACGCACACCATCGGCACTGGCGCCAGCCTGGCCTGGGATCGTAGCGGCGGCCCGAACAATGGCCGCGTTTATCTCGTCTATGTCAACGCCGCCGCCGTCGGTAGTCAGACCACCAAGATCTATGAGGTCTCCTCGGACAACAACGGCCAAACGTGGAGCGCGCCCGTGCAGGCCAGCGACGATACGACGAACAGCAGCGAATTCCTGCCCAGTATCGCCGTGGACCAGACCGACGGCGACGTGGGCGTGGCCTGGTACGACGCCCGCAACGATACCAATGATGTCACCACGCAGTTCTTCGCGGCGGTCAGCAGTGACGGCGGCCAGAGCTTTTCGCCCAACGTTTCCGTAAGTCTCGGCGACGCTGACGCCACCAATGCCAATCTGGACTCCTTCGGTCAGCAAAACCAGTACGGCGACTACACCGGCCTGGCTTTTGTAAATGGTATTCTTTACCCGTTGTGGGCCGACAATAGCTCGGAGCTAAACAACAATCCCGACCCGCCGAATTTTGATATTGCCGTGGCGCGTCCGGCAGTGGCGCACATCGCCGATTTGCCCCTCACCGCCGAGCCGCTCGACATCTCCGCCGAGGTTAAGGACGAAGGGAGCGAGTTCACGGCCAATCTCGCTACCTTCACCGATCCCGACTCGAACGCGCAGGCCAGCCTCTACACGGCGACCATCGACTGGGGTGATCCCGATCCGAACACCGGCGCGGCCGATACCACCACGGGCACAATCACGGCCAACGGTGAAGGTCAATTCACCGTCAGCGGTACGCACGTTTACATGGCGGCCAGCGAATACAGCATCACCATTACCATCAAGGACAAAGGCGGGGCGTCGGCCACCGTAACAACAACCGCCCTAGTTTCCGACGCGCCTTTGGAACCGGGCGGAGACACCACGTTCACGGCTTACACGGGACAGCCTTTGCAAGCCATCGTCGGGACGTTTACCGACGAAGATCCCAACGGCGCGCCCGACGACTATTCGACCACGATCGACTGGGGCGATCAGCAGCAGTCGAGCGGCCTGGTGACGTTCGCGGGGTCGGCCGCCCTGGCCTATGACTCCGCCAACAACACGTTGTACACGTTCGGCAACAATGATCTGGTGGCAAATAACCCGCCGTATCTGATGGCGATCAGCTTGCAAGGCGTGGTGTCGCCCGTGGCGCCGGTCGATGGCACCTACTACGGCGGCCTGGCATTCGATCCGAACAATGGCGCGCTCTATGCGATCAGCAACGGCGACAACGGCGCGTCGACGCTGATGAGTTTTGATTTCTTATCGCAGACGTTTTCACTGGTGGCGGCGTTGGGCAACGGCTTCACCGGCGGCCTGGCGTTCGATAGCGCCGACGGCAATCTCTATGCCATTTCCGGGGCCGTCGGTTCGTCGTGGCAACTCGACCAGATCTCTCCCACGAGCGGATCGGTCACGGTGCTAGGCACTCTGGCACCGGCGGGCAATCAGCCGCCGATCAGTTACACAGGTCTCTCGTTCTATTCCGACGGCAATGCGTACGCGGTCGGCAACGACTCGGACGGCAACTCCACGCTCTATCGGCTCTCGATCGGCGCCTCCATAACGGTGGCCTCGATCAGCCAATTAGGCAATAACCTCACCACGCCGCCCTCGACCCAGGAAGGATTTACGGGAGGTCTGGCCTACGTGCCGACAGGCGCGGGATCACTTCTGGCGGGCAGCCTCGTCGGGATCTCCGGCGACGGCAGCGGTACCACGTATCTCAATACGATCGATGTGGACGGCACGACCGCCTCGGTGTTCGAGGTTTACGTCGCCGCTCCGCCGGGGCAAACGAAGGCGGCATCGGGCGATTTCTCCAACGGCTTCGACATCATCGGCACTCATACCTACAGCCAGCTCACGACGGCGCCGCTCACGATCACGATCACTGACGTCGAACCCTCTCAGGTTCCCGGCAGTGTGGCGAGAAGCACGGCTACCGACGGCGGCACGGTGACGGTCAACTATCCGCCGCCGGAGGCGCTCCCCGCGCCGCCAGCGTTCACCGCCTACCAGGGCGACTCCACGGGCTCGTTGAACCTGGCGACCTTCAGCGTTGCCGGTGGGCCGTCGAGCGCAGCGGGCTATTACAGCGCCTCGATCGATTGGGGCGATGGCAGTACCGATTCGGGCACGATCGCCATTTCCGCTGACGCGATCACTGTCAGTGGCACGCACACCTATCAAATGCAGGGCGGTTTCCAGCCGACGGTCGTTCTCCATGACCCGACGGGCAGCTCGGCCATGGTGACGGATTCGCTCACCGTTCTCGCCGACGTCACTGGTAAGATCCATGCCGTTAGTTCCGGTTTGATCTATAACCCGCTCACCCGGCTCTTTAATGGCAGTGTGATGTTCACCAATACCGGCGGCACGACGCTCAGCGGGCCGTTTCCGCTTGTGTTTCAAGGGTTGCCCGCCGGAGTTACGCTGGCCGACGCGACCGGCGCCACAGGCGGCGGCATCCCCTATATCAGCGACGCGCTGGCGACGCTGGCGCCGGGCCAGTCGAGCACGGTGGAGGTGCAATTCAACGATCCCCAATTCAGTCCGATCACCTACACGCTGCAAGTCATCGATCCGCCGCTCGCGGCGGCGAACTCCCCGACGCAACCAGAAATAAGCTACGGCCAGATCCCCCTGGGCTTTGAACCGAACGAAGGCCAAACGGCGAGTCAGGTTCAATATCTGGCCCAGGGGAGCGGCTATTCTCTGTTCCTGACTTCCAACGATGCCGTCCTTAGCCTGGATAATTCCGCAAGCTCTGGAACCGGGGACGCAGCGCCCTCCACAACTCAGCAAAGCGTGCTTCAGATGCAGCTCGTCGATGCCAACCAAACGCCGACCGTGGTTGGACTCGATGAGGAGCCAGGTAAGAGCAACTATTTACTCGGCTCCGACGCCAGCACGTGGATCACTAACGTTGCAAGTTACGCTAAGGTCGAATACCAACAGGTTTATCCAGGTGTCGACCTCGTTTACTATGGGAACCAGGGGCAACTCGAATACGACTTCATCGTGACGCCGGGGACAGATCCCAGCGTCATCAAGTTCGGCGTCCAGGGCGCCGACACTCTGACGCTCGATGCACAGGGAGATCTCATTCTGGGCACGGCTGCGGGCGATGTCGTGCAGCAGGCTCCTAACATTTATCAAGAAATCGACGGCGCCAAGGAAATCGTAGCCGGACATTATGTCCTGCTGGGCCAAAACCAGATCGGCTTCGCGCTGGGCGCATACGACCTCAGCCGGCCACTTGTCATCGACCCCGTGCTCGTTTATTCCACCTACCTGGAAGGAAGCACGATCAATCAAGGAAACTATCCGTCCTACCTCGGATTGAACGCTGCGGTCAGCATTGCTGTGGACGCTTCCGGTGATGCGTACGTGACCGGCACTACCAATTCACTGAACTTTCCCACGACGCCTGGCGCCGCGCAATCGAGTACTCAAATCCTGCCACTCGCGCCTGGTCTGGAGGGTTCGGTCGCATTCGTCACCAAATTGAACACCGACGGAACAGGCGTCGTGTACTCGACTTACCTGGGGCCCGCGATTGCCACCGACTTGAACACGGTCGGAACATCGATCGCCTTGGACGCGGCGGGCGAGGCATACGTGACCGGCTATACCGACGCACCCGGACTTCCAGCCGTCAACGCCGTTCAACCCTCACTGGGACCGAGCGCGGAGCAGGGGCCTATCCAAACGTCAACCTATGACGCCTTCGTGGCGAAATTGAACGCCAGCGGATCCGCATTGATCTTTTCCACCTATCTCGGAGGTGGCCTGAATGACTACGGCAATAGCATCGCCGTGGATGCCGCTGGAAACGCTTACGTCGCGGGCGCCACCGACTCGGCCAACTTCCCAACCACCGCGGGGGCCTTGCAGGGTCCGCACACCGACGGCAACCCGGACGATCCGCCGGGCGTTCAGGGCGAGGGCTTCGTTGCCAAATTCAGTTCCACCGGCGATTTGATTTACTCGACCTATCTGGGGGGCAGCTCATTCAGCGCCGCCTATGGTGTCGCCGTCGACACCACGGGAGACGCTTATGTGACGGGCCAAACCACTGCGCCAGATTTCCAAACAGAACATCCTATTCAGGGCACGCTTTATACAGATGGATTGACGGTGGCCGACGCCTTCATTGCGGAATTGAACCCAACAGGATCGGCGCTGGTGTATTCGACGTACTACGGCGGCCACCTTGACGAAATGGGCCTCAGCATCGCCGTGGATGCCACGGGAAGCGCTTACGTCACGGGCTATCAAGATCTTATCGGAGGCCCCTCTGGAGAACAACCGTTTTCTAGCAACGGAAACCGCCCGGACTACGGCTTTATCGCTAAGCTGAGTCCCGGCGGCGCCACGCTCGTCTATTCAACTTCATTTACAGACTTCTACCAAGGCGGCGATGCGATTGATCTCATCCCCGATGACTACATAAACGGGTTCAGTGGTCAGCGGATCGCAGTGGATTCGACTGGGAATGCCTATGTGTCAGGCGTAGACGTTTTCGATGCAGCCGGCAACGCCTATTATCATAACGATCCGGCGGGGGTTGCCGCAGGCGGAATCCTCGACGCGGTTGTGTACGAATTCGGTCCTAGCGGTGCGGTGTACCGCACAACCATGCTTGGCGGCAGCGCCAACGACACTGCACCAATTCCTCTTAACCAGAGTTTTGGTTCGGGAATCGCCCTGGATCCTGCGGGGGACGTTTACGTAAGCGGATTCACCAGCCGCGCGACTGGTTTCCCAACCACGCCGGGCGCTTTTGAAGTGTCGGGTCTATATAGTGAGTCCTATGAGGAAACCTCGGCGTTCGTGCTAAAAATCGCCCCGCCGGCGGCGGGTGTCTTGAGCGTCTCGGCGATCCCTATCCACACGACCGAGGGCGCCAGTTTCAGCGGCGTTGTGGCGTCCTTTACGGACAGCGACGGCGATCCAGCAGGAAATTTCACCGCTCTGATTGACTGGGGCGACGGCGGCACTTCGACGGGCACGGTGGCCGCCGATGCCAGCGGCCGGTTCAATGTCACCGGAACACACACGTTTGCGGAAGCCGGATTCTACCCCATCGAGGTCGCAGTTTCGGACATTGACGGCGGCACGGCCAGCGCGAGCACGACGGCGGTTACAACGGGGCCCACTGGCGACATCAGCTACCCGATAGAGATCGATACGTCTGCCCTCCAAGGAACGGCCGGCTCGATTGATTTTCAATTCAATCCGGGGGCAGCGCCCGGCGCCCAGCCTGCCGTGGCCACCATCAGCGACCTTACCGTGACAGGCGGCAGCCTCACGTCGGCGGTTACCGATGTGGGCGCCGCCTCGGGCTCGTTCCCCGGCGCCGTCGAGCTTGTTAACAGTTCGGCGCTGAATGAAGTTGAACAGGGAATCACGTTCGGAACGAGCATCCATTTCGAAGTCACCATCTCCGGCTCCGCGGTCGAGGAGCCGAACAACGGTGACTTTGGCAGCGCATTCGCGGTGCAAATCCTGGGTGCGGACGGTTTGACCCCGCAATCGACCGTCGACCCAAGTGGGGCCGTGAACAAAGTCGATGTCAGCCCGGACGGCAGCACCACGGTCACGAACTTTGCCTCATCGGCCCAGGGGGGCTTGCCGGTCGCCGGCACTCCCAATGTAGCCGACGCGCCCCTGTCTGCCAGCGGTAACAATCTGCAGGCCACCGCAGGCACGCTGTTTACGGGAGCGATCGCCACGTTCACCGACGCCAATCCAGATGCCCGGCCTGATGATTTCGCCACGCCCACGATCGCCTGGGGCGACGGCCAGACCTCCACGGGCACCATCACGCTCGGCAGCAGTGGAGCTTTCGAGGTCACCGGCACACATACGTATGCCAGCGACGGAACCTACGCTGCGAGCTTGACGGTCAACGATATCGGTGGCAGTCTCGCGACTGCGACCGCCACGGTCACCGTCGCGCCGGTGGCGGCGGCAACCGTCACCTTCGAGGGCATGGGGTTTGACGTCGAGGCCACGACAGACAGGCCGTTCACTGGCCTTGTGGCCTCGTTCAGCGACAGCAAGAGTGGCGCCGCGGCAAGTGATTTCACGGCCGTCATCGCATGGGGCGATGGCATAACCTCGACCGGCACGGTCGCCGCTAACGGCAACGGCGGTTTCGACGTGACGGGCACGCACACGTACGCGGTTGCCGATTTGTATCCGATCGACGTGACCGTCAATGACGGCCTTGGCGATGTTTTCACTCTTACCGCGAGCGGAACCTGGACTGCTGCCGCTGCGCTGCCGGAAGCAGACGATCTCATTGCCGCGGTGACCGGCGCCGATGGCCGCATCTACGAGGTCGCTTCTCGTGGCGCTAGCATCAATGCCTACGATCCTGCCGCCAATGTCTGGACGAGCGTAACAAACGGCTTCGGATCGGTACAATTGGGCGGCTATGCGGTCAGCGAGGGCAAAGATGGCCGTATTTATGTCCTGGGCGGCTATGATTTCCTCACCGACAGCGTAACGGGTCAGGCGGAAGCCTATGATCCGGCGACCGATGCCTGGAGCACGCTGGCGCCGATGCCAACGCCCGTATACGATGCCGTCGCCACGACCGGGCCGGACGGCCGCATCTATCTCCTCGGCGGCACCGACGGTACTAGCAATCAGCCGACGACGCTTGTGGAAGTTTATGATCCGAGCAACAACGCCTGGACCACGGCGTCAGCGATGCCTACGCCGCTGTACGGGGCCGCCGCTACGGCTGGGCTAGATGGCCGTATCTATGTCTTCGGTGGCTATGGCGCCGGCCGTGTCGAGGTCTACAATCCCGCCACAAACACTTGGTCCACCGCGAACCTGCCTGGAGCGGCGTACTTCGAGTATGCAGTCACCACGGGGAGCGACGGCCGCATTTATGTTCTGGGCGGCGCCGACAACGGCGGTAACCCGGTGGCCCAGGCCGAGGCTTATGACCCGGCCAGCGACGCCTGGACGACGCTGGCGCCGATGTCGACGACGCGCGATAGTTTGGCCGCCGCCACTCTGCCGGACGGCCGTATTTTGGCCGTGGGCGGCGTCGGCGGCAGCAGCGACAACCAGCTTGGCAGCGCGGAGATTTTGAGTGACGTTTCGGGCACCGCCACGGTGATCGCCGGCACGGGCACCGTCACCAGCCCAACAGTGTCGCTGATCGACGACAGTGCAACCTATTCCGGCTCGCCTCTCGCTTACCCCGCCAGTGACGTGACCGTGACCGGCGCCGGTGGGCTGAGTAACAGTGGCGGCACGCTGAGCTACAGCTACAACGGGTCACCCACCATTCCGACCGCGGCGGGCAGTTATACCGTGGTGGCCACCTTCACGCCCACCGACACGGCCGAGTATTCGATCGCCACGGGCATGGCCACGTGGACGATCACTCCGGCCACGCCAACCGTGATGGCGAGCAACGACAGCACGGTGTTTAACGGCTCGCCGCAAGCGTATCCGAGCAGCGACGTAACTGTGACCGGCGCCGGTGGGCTGAGTAACAGTGGCGGCACGCTGAGCTACAGCTACAACGGGTCACCCACCATTCCGACCGCGGCGGGCAGCTATACCGTGCTGGCCACCTTCACGCCCACGGACACTCTGGATTATTCCGCCGCCACAGGCACGGCGACCTGGACCATCGAACCCGCCACGCTGACCGCCTCGGGGCTGAGCGGCCTGGTCGGTCTGCCGTTTCAGGGCTATGAGTTCAGCCCACCAACTTCGGTGCCGGTGGCCACGTTCAGCGACGGCGACGGCTCACTGTCGGAGGGCGACTTCAGTGCCACCATCAACTGGGGCGACGGCACGACTTCGGTGGGTAAAATCACAAGCTCGGCAGGCGGGATGCCCGCGCCGCAGTTCACCATCACCGGCGCGCACGAGTATCAAGACGAAGGGCATTACACGGTCAGCGTCAGTGTCGACCAGACGGCGGGGGTAGCGGCCAGCGAAGCCACGTCGGCCACCGCGGTGGCGACGGCAACAATCCACGAACAACTCCTGGAGACCGGCACCGTCGGCACGCCTGACGAGAACTGGATCCAGGAAGTATACCGCGACGTATTCGGCCGCCAAGCGGAACCAAGCGGGCTGAACTTCTGGGTGGCGATGCTCGATGTGGGGCAGAGCCATGACCAAGTGGCCTACGACATCGTCCAACTCGCCTTCCCCGAAGAGTTCCAGCGCGACACGGTAGTGTCGCTGTATGAAACGTTTTTAGGCCGCATGCCCGACCCGGCTGGCCAAGCTTATTGGACAACGGATCTCTACGACGGCGGCACGATCGAGAGCATGTCAGAGGCCCTGGTCAGCTCTTCCGAGTACTGGCAGGTGCGTGGAGGAGGAACGGTCGACGGCTTTTTGAAGGCCCTGTTCCGGGACGGCCTGGGCCGTCAGATCGATCCCGCCGCGTTGACCTATTTTTCCGGGCTGATGGCCAACGGAGTCTCGGCAGCCGACGTGGCCGAAGCGATCTTCAACAGCGACGAATACCATCGCCTGCGTGTCAATTCGTTTTTCGAGCAATTATTGAACCGCTCAGCGGACCCTGGTGCTGTCGCCTATTTTGCCGGTGAGCTCGACGGAGGCATAACCGACGATATGGTGATTTCGCAGATTCTGTCATCGAACGAATACTACGACGACGTACAGGTTTAGCGGAGGTTCAGCGGAGGTTCAGCGGAGGTTCAGCGGAGGGTTAAGCGGCGCTCCCCGCGGCCGCAGTGGCGTTGACGGCCGTGCGATCGGCGGAGCGGCCGACAGCGATGCCGTTCTTTGCCTTTCTGAATCGCCGGGCCGGGCAAGTGAGCGGGAGCCAGTCGCTAGCCGGCTAAGAGCCTGCCAAGAAACGCCGGCGGCGGTTTGCAAAAAACTCCGTTCGCCGACCGCCTTTTTGTTGGGCTCTAAAGCTACTCGCCTTAGCGAGGCAACCAACGCGGAGCGAAGCCGAGGCCCCCGTGTTAATAGTGGAGGGAGCGATGCTGGCCGGAATGGCCATTGCATGCCTTGCTCTGGGCTGGATGGTCCACCGCGTGAACGGTTACCGGCAAAGGCAGCCTGGGCGCCACAGGCAATTGGATAGAATTCCATGAAAATCGGACGTTATCGGCCGAGTTCGACGTGGACATCGAGCCGCTCGACGTCTGAACCCGGCGAGGGCGGCAAGGGCGGTGCGTCCCAATCGAGACCCAACTCCATGAGTTGGGAACGGATGCTCGACAAGTCGAAGATGTGCAAGGCCCCGGTTTCCGTACCCAGAGTCACCAGCCGCGTGCCATCGGGCGTGAAGGCTTGTGGAACCAGGCGGGTCGGCTCAGGCGCGGTCAAACGCACCAGCTCTTCGCCGGTTTCCGTATGCACCAGGCACACCTCGCCCGGTGCGCCGCCCAGGGCGAGTATTTGACTATCCGGTGTAAAACATACGTTTCCGGTGTTGGGTTCCTTGGCGAGCCTTGGCCCTTCCTTCCAATCGCCGACGGTCCATAGTCGTGGACCGCCGCCGGTGGTTACCAGCCACCGGCCGTCGGGGCTGAAGCGGACGTCGCACAGCGCACCGGCCGGCAAATCGGCCACGTGCCGGCCGGTTGCGCCGTCCCACACTTTGGCGCCCGCGCCCGCGCTGAGACCATGGCTGCCGGTGGCGACCCACTTGCCGTCCGAACTAACGGTGACGTGGCGGACGTCGTCCTGCGGACCGAGGACAATGGACTCATCCGTTTGACGCCGCCAAACCAGCGCGCCGGCGCCAAGTTGCGGAAGGCAAACGAGTTGGCCGTCGGCGCTCGCGGCGGCGTAAGCATAGCCTGGGGAAGAACTGATGTTTTCCGGCGGCCCGACGCGAACTTGTTCACCCCCACCGTTGGGCCGCAGGGGCCAGCGTAAGACTCCGTTCTGGCCACTCGTCCAAAGCGCCTCGTCGCCCGGCTCGAAGTACAGCGGGTCCATGCCGGCGAGCGGCAAGGTGGCAACTTCCTCGGCACGCAATACGTCGACCAACGACACACCGTCGGGCGTCCAAACGGCGAGCAAGCGGCCATGGTGCGCTAAGACGGCTTGCCCCTTGAAGCCCTCCGTGGCGGCGCTGTGCAGGACCACCGTGCGAAACTCGTAACTTGTGTGACAGCGAAACAAGCGGACGTCGGGCAAAACAAGATCCGCGGCCAACAAGCGGTCGTCGGGACTGTAGCTCAAGCAACATCCACTGCCAGGCTGAGACAACAACTGCCGGCCGGTTCGGATATCCCACAACCGGATCATACTCGACCAGTCGTTGCTCACTAGCCGGTCGCCGGCGTGGTTGAAGCACATGACGACGCCATATTGCTTGTGGCCTTCCAGCGGGGGCAAAACCAAGCGGCGACTGGCGACCTCGTGTACGTAGATCTTCAACGCGTTGCTACTGATCGCCAGCATCCGTCCTTCAGGGTGCCAGTCGATCCAGCTCCTTCCGCCCTGTACCGAGATTTCACTCGCGATCTCTCCGCTGTCGACATCGATCACCCGGCAGACGGCCGACCCCAAGAGCGCCAGTTGAGGCAGCCGTGGATTCCAGCGCAGCATTGAATCGGGGTCCGGCGAGATGTTGGCGAAGCGGTGAACTTCACGTGACGTTGCGGCATCGTAGAACCGGATCGAACCATCGGGATAACTGGCCGCGAACTGCCGGCCATCGGGACGAAAGGCCAGGTTGATGTGATCATCGGCAATCACCGCCCAGGGATCAGCGGCATCGATCCGCCACAAACGGGCACGCCATCCGGCACCAACAGTCCAAACCTGGTGGAGGAATCGGCCATCTGGGCTGAACTCCAGTCCGCCGTATCCCCATATTGGGGTGCCACCACCAGGTAGTTTCAGCAGCTCTCGGTCGTCGGCGATGCGCCGGATGCTGACGTTGCCTTGAGGGTCGTCGCGTGCATAACGCTCAAAGGCGTCGTCAACCGCCCAGACGTTCGTGCCCGTCGGGCAAGCCTCCCATCTCTGGAAAACCTCCATGTCATCCGTCACGCACAAGCAGGCGGTTGCCTCGGCGCGAAGATCGGCGAGCGAGCCGTCTTTTGGAACCGGCAACTTGAGGGCTTCACGGACGGCGCGCAGGCTGTCGAACCGCTGGCCAGGTTGCCGACTGAGGCGGCCGGCACGGGCCTGGGCCAGATAAGCATGCCAGAGCTTGTCGTTGGTGTCGGACTGGGCGGCCCGCGTCTCGCCCAACGCGTCTCGTAGTCGCACCGCGGCGACGCTGGAAATGCCGGCGACCGCCAGCAGCAGCAAGATCACGGCCACCGTCAATGCGGCGAAGCCCGGATTGCGTCTTCGCCAATGCAGGAGCCGCTCGTGCGGAGGAATCCGCCGCGCCTCGATCGGTTTGTCGTCGATAAACCTTTGCATATCGCTGGCCAGAGCCCCGGCCGTCGGATAGCGGTGCTCGGGCTCGCGCTCGATCGCTTTGTGGATGATCGTGGCCAAATCGCGCGGCACCGCCGGGTTGAGTTTACGCAGCCGTGGCGGTTGTTCCTGGGTCACCAATTGGACCAGCCGCTGCCGGTCAACTTCGTGGTATGCCGGCCGCAAGGCCAGCAATTCATAGAGCGTCAGGCCTAGACTGTAGACGTCGGCCCGCGCATCGCAACGACCGCGAAACCGTTCGGGCGCCATATAGCGCAAGGTGCCGACAATGTCTCCCGTCTGGGTCAGATCGTCGGCTTCGGCCGATTTGGCCAGGCCAAAATCGGTGACCCAAACGGTCCCCTTAATGTCCAGTAACAGGTTCGAGGGCTTGATGTCGCGGTGAAAGATGCCTTGCGTGTTGGCGTACTCCAGCGCTTCCGCAACCTGAACGCCAATGCGCGCAACACTGCGGGCATACTGAAGCTCGGACTTGACAACCTTCGAAAGCTCCGACTCACCGGGCAAGGTCAACGATGAATCGGCCGAGAGATCGCGACCGCCCGCCGACGCGACTGCAGAGGGGGAATGGTCGCACGGAGTGATGTTCTCGCCGACATGAGAACTGGCAGCGGAAACGTTGACCCGGTATTCGCCGCTGAGCAGCGACTTGGCAACCTCCTGGGCCACGGAGCGCCCTTCGTTGGATACGACACTCGTATCGACCGCAACCGTTCTGCCAGAGGATTGAACCGCGCGCAGTCGCTTTAGCTCCGTCAGCACTTCGTCCAGACCCTGGCCCTGAATGAACTGCATCACGTAGTAGTGCAGGCCGTCTTGCTTGCCCACTCCGAAAACCGGCACGATGTTCGTGTGGTGCAGCCGCGCGGCACTGCGAGCTTCGCGCTCGAAACGTCGCACCTGCGCCGAGTCGATCAGGCGGTGGCCAGAAAGCACCTTGAGTGCCACGCGGCGGCCGAGTGACTCTTGCTCCGCCTCGTAGACTATGCCCATCCCGCCGCGGCCGACCTCACGCAAAACTCGGAAATCTCCGATCTGCTCCAACCTGCTGCGCGGACTCGGCAGTCGAGGGTCCGGATCCGGCTCGCCAAAGAAATCGTTCTCGGCGCCCAGTTTTTCCATCATCACCAAGGCCGGGAACAATTCACGGATCGGGCCGGCGAGTTCCGGAAACTTGCCGGCGTACTCTTCTACGCTCGGCTTTTCGCCTCGCCGTCGCCGCTCGATGAACTCTTCCGCTAGTTCCTCGACCGGGTTGCGCTCGGAATCCGTTGCGTCCATCGTGACGGCTCACAAATCTTCCGCAAACCCTGGAATGCCCGAAAGGATCTCCTTCAGCCGAGCCAACGAACGCACGTAGCGATTGCTGGCGGCCGATTTCTTGATGCCCAGCACCAGCGCCGTCTCTTCGTTGTTCAACTGCTCAAAGTGCCGTAAGGCTAGCACCTCGCGGTCCATCGGCCCCAAACTGTTCAGGGCTGCCTGCACCTGCAGTCGCACTTCAGCACGGATGGCCGCGTGGCTGGCGGTAGTGAGCTTGCCGAGCAGTTGGCCCGCGAGCATCATCGATGAGGCCTCGGGCAAGGCCCCACGATACAAAGAGACCTCCATGCCGGCGTCGCGCATCTTGGCGCCTAGGTGCGCGCGGTGCAGATCGATGAGTTTTTGTCCAGTCACGAGCCGCAGCCAAAGCAATACCGGCAGCTCGCGTTTATGCACCAGCTCGGGCAACCGCTTACGCGCTTCGAGAAAGGCCTCTTGCACAACATCCGAGGGGTCAATCCTCCCCGACAGGCGGCGATCTAACCGCAGCTTGACCATTCGTTTCATGCGGTCTCGGTAGCGCGCAAACAGCTCTCCCAGCGCCTGCTTGTCACCTTTCGCTGCTTGGGACAGGAGTGCGTCGATCTCTTGCGTCTCACTTTCCATGGCGACCCCCTAACAATATACCCGTCCGAGCCAACGGTTTGTCCACAATCACAGATCGTGTCGCGTGGTTGTCCTATCTGGATCGCACGCGGCAGATATACAGAATCCGGCCACCGTTCTGGCGGCAAACCACATTTGCGATCGAGTTCGAACCATGGTTAGTGCTCGTTTGCGCAACGTGCTTGGGCCAGATTTTACACGGATGGAAGACGGCGTGTGCCCCCTCGCCTCCTGCTGCCTGGCATGCTCGATGGTCCACCCGCACCGGTTCATTCGTCCTGCTCCGGCGCCCCTCGCCGCTCGACGAGCCAGCGGAACCCGACGCAGAGGTAGCCGAGGGCGATGCTCAGCAAGAGCGTGTAACCTACGAACGTTTTGAATGTTCCCGCATCCATGAAGTCGAAGCCGTTGGGTTCCCTTGTTAAGAGCCATTGAGACCACAATTGCAGCGTGTGGCTCACGTAGCTGGCCATCATCGCAACGGGGACCACGGCCCCTATACAGAACGGTCGAACAGCCCTTTTCCCGTAGATTATTCCGATCAAGAGCAACGCGAGTGAGGCGGGGATGATGGTCAAAATCGCCGGCGTAGCAATTTCGACAGATGCCTGAAACATCAATGCCAGCACCGCCGCCACGGCAGCGACCGTCAGGAGAAGGGCGGCGAGGCTGAACTGGGATATCTGAGTTGGTTTGTTTGTCAACTGGTCGGGTCCGGTTGTGGTGGCAAATAAGCGATCAGGTTAAAGGAGGTTTGGCGCAGGCATTCAATGTAGCGGAGTTCGTCGTAGGGTTGGCGGTTTTTCCAACATCGTGTGAGGATGCGTTGCCATTTGAAGGCCAGACTGCGGATAATCTCGTGATGGTGATGCCCCGCGGCTTTGCGCATGGCTACGTAAGCTTTCGTCCAACGGGAGTACCGAACCGAGGCCTGCGCGAATTCATGGAACGTCTGTCGGAGAAATTTGGGACAGGCCCAGCGCATCTGGACAGAGCTCATCTTGCCACTTGCCCTGGTTACGGGAGCGATTCCACTCAGGCGTTGCATATCTTCGGCTCCTTGGTACTTGTCGCGGTCGGTGCCGTAAGCCGCTGCCAACCGAGGAGCCAGCGCTTCGCCGGCTCCGGGGAACGAACTGAATATCGGCGCGTCTGGATGTTCGGCAAAGAGGCTGGCGATCTTGGCTTCCGTCTCGGTGATCGCACGGTTGAGTGCTCGGATCATGACGACCAGATTGACGACGGCCAGTCGAGCGTGCTCCAGTATGGCACGATCGGACGTCAGCGGTTTTACCTTCCGCACCGTGGCGATCCGCTCGCGCAGCAGTTCCTCGGCGGACGGATCACCCGCCTTGCGGTGCTTCTTCGGCAGCCACTTCTCGAGCTGTTTAGGCGAGGCCCGCTGTAGTTTTCGCTGCGACGGAAACCTTCCGAGCTGGCTTAAGAAGGACTCGCTCCACAGGTCGCCGTCGCAAAAATCCAATGCCAGACGATCGCTGTCTTTCAAACGTTGACGGAGTGCGTTCGTCTGCGCGACGCGGTCTTGGACCCACTTGCGTCGCTGCTCACTCATCAAGCGGAGGCCGCGGGTGATCGCATCCTCCGGGTGCCAGGCCCGCAGTTTATCCCGTTGTTCGCGGAGGAAGCGGGCCAGCAGCTCGGCGTCGTTGGGATCACTCTTGGCGCCGCTGGGATACAACGCCGTGCGATAGTCGGAGAACTGCTTGGGATTGATGGGGAAGAGAACGAGAAATTCGTATTGCATCAAGACGTAGATCAGAGCACCTCGCCATTGTTCCAGACAGACCGCAACCTGTTGTCCTCCGAATCGCTGCCGCGAATCAGCGATCCACACGGCGATCGCGAGTTCCTTTCCGGCCAAGAAACTGAATGGATCTGACACGCTGGCCCCTGGCACTACGAGACCCCTAAAGAGTGAGACGTCGGTCGTCGTCTCCGGCTGAATCGGGTGCCGGTTCATCGGCCTTGTGGCATGCGTTCTTTGCGCTTCTGCGCATTCTCCATCGGAAACTCCCTAAAACATGCGCTTTCGATGGGACGCTGGACTTTAACAATTAAAGTCCGTGCCATCGCAGACCGAATAACCGGCAAACATGGTGCAGACTCCCCATTTTCTGACATGACGCCGGGGAGCCACATCTAATCGCGATACCTTTGACAACGATGCAAAAAGCCGGCAATCGCCTGACCGTCGCCGTGCTCTTGCTGGGTCACACCTGCATCGCGCACCCGTGCCGAGGGGAAAACAGTGCTCCGCGGCCGATGGGTTCGCCCCTATATGTACAAGCCGCACACCATGCATCCACCAAGAGGTTGGCACAGCCGACTCCAAGTAGGCCGACGCCTCTGTCGAGAAGCATTGAACCATCTCCTCTCGTGAGCATTCCGTCGCCGCTTAGCCGTCCCAGGCTGCCAAGCGTAAAGTCGCCTCTCGAATTGCCTCCGCCGCCGGGCGGCGAAACGGTCTCGCTTCCGTTGCCTCCGCTTGAGCCTGGCGACCTCCGCTTACCTATCAACCTCGCAACTGCTTTGCGGCTAGCTGATGGACGGCCCCTGATCATCGCCGCCGCGCAAGTCAGCGCGTGGTCGGCCGAGGCACAACTGCAGAAAGCGAAGGTACTTTGGATACCTTCGTTCATGGTGGCGGCTAGCTATCTCCGGCACGACGGCCCGGTCGATTTCAATCAGGGAATCGACGTGCCACAAGGGACGGGGATCTTCGGGCAGCCGGCGCCGGGTGGTTTTGGCAAGCCGATGAACCAGAACCTCAACTGGTTTATCGCGGGTGTCAGCCTCTACCAGGTCGTTGCCACGACCGACGCCATCTTCCAGCCGTTGGCCGCGCGCCAGATGCTCGACGCCAAACGATGGGATATCCAAACCGCAAAAAACGACGTCCTCTTGGAGGTCGCGAGGTGCTATTTCAACGTCCACCGATTTCGTGGGCAGTACGCCGGCGCGATCTACACAGTCAAGGAGGGGCGAAAGTTGCTGGCTGCCATCGATACGCTGGGCAGCGACCTGGTTCCCGAGGTTGAGGTGGATCGCGCCCGAAATCTGGTGGCCTTCCTCGAACAGCAGTCCGTCCGGGCTCGTGAGAACTGGCGGGTGGCGAGTGCCGATCTGACCCAGGTTCTCCGCCTCGACTCTCGCGCCGTGTGCGAACCGTTGGAGCACGACCATCTGCAAATCACCTTGCTCGATCCCTCTCGTCCGCTGGACGAACTAATCCCGATGGGGCTGCGAAATCGTCCCGAGTTGGCCGCGCACCAGGCGGAGATCAAAGCGGCGCAAGTCCGCATCCGCCAAGAAAAGATGCGCCCGCTCCTCCCCTCGGTGTTGCTCACCGGTTGGCAGACTCCAGGCGGCATGGTGCCTCAGGCATCCATCTTTGGCACAGGCCGGGGAAGCAAGTTCGATCTTTGGAGTTTCCGCGATGACGTCAGTGCCCAAGTCGTCTGGCAGTTGGATAGTTTTGGCTTGGGTAACATGGCGCTCGTCAAGAAGCGGCGCGGCGAGCAATCGGAAGCCATCGCCAAGCTGATGCAGGCGCAAGACACCGTCGCCGCGGAAATCAATCAGGCGCAGACCCAGGTTCAGTCGACTGCGGCACGTGTTGTTCAAGCCGAACGATCATTACATACGGGGTTCGTCACCTACCAAAAGAACTTCGAGGGGCTCGGGCAAACGAAGCGGTTTGCCAACGTGCTGGAACTGGTGTACCGGCCTCAAGAAGCCGTCTATGCGCTCAAGATGCTTCACCAGGCGTTCAACGAGTACTTTAACACGGTGGCTAACTACAACACGTCACAGTTCTTGTTATTTCATGCCCTCGGCTATCCGGCCCGCGAACTGACGTTTTCTCGGCCGCCGGGCGAAATCATCCCAGTCAACACGCGGCGGCAAGGCTATCTGCCGCCGGTGGGCACAGGGCCTCCGCAAGCACCACGCTAAGGAAATCATGGGAAGCGACAGAGGCGAGTCGATTTGTGAATCAACGAGAAGTTCTTGGAGAGGGAGTTGAGCCGATGCTCCGCACACCGTTTGCCACCCGCTTGAGCCGGTGCGAGCCCGCTAAGACAGGCTCAGAGGGTCTCCTTTCAGGCTTACGCAGCCGGCGGCTGAAACTGGTAGTGAAGATCTGTGTTTGTTTGGGTTGGGTAGCCGGTCAGGCGCCTTCGCCTTGTTGGGCGGCCCCGCCACGTCGGGCGACTGTCACGGCCGCCTACCAGCGCCCAACTCGTCCGCGGGCATCACCGCCGCAAGGACCGGCACTCGCGCCGCGAACGGAGCCAAAGGCACGCGGGGCAAGTGAGGACACGCCAACGCCCATCGGACTCCGTCTTCCTGCCAAACCGAGCCGGTTGTCGTCACTGGAAGTGCCTCCGCCGAACAATGGAGAGGTCGCGAAGCTGCAAGTTCCCAAACCCGAACCGGGGGATCTTCGTTTTCCAATCAACCTGGCTACGGCTCTGCGGCTGGCCGATGTGCGGCCGTTGGTGATCGCCGCCGCGCAAGCGAGCGCTTGGATCGCGGAGGCTAGGTTGCAAGAAGCCAAGACCCTATGGATACCAGATTTAAACTTGGGCTTCGACTACACCCGGCATGATGGCTTGGGACCAGATACTCTCAACGGCCAAAACATACCACAGGGCGTAAACGCCAATGGTCAATCCGATCCGACGTCGTTTGGAAAGTCACTCAACCAGAATATCAATTTCTTCTATGGTGGCGGTGCTTTCTTCTTGATGCAGTACGCCACCGACATGATTTTCCAGCCTCTGGCGGCGCGGCAGAATCTCGACGCCGCCCGTTGGGATATCCAGACCGCGAAAAATGAAGCGCTGTTCTCGACCGCCGACGCCTACTTCGAGGTACACAAGTGGCGCGGAACGTATGCCGGTGCCATCGACGTTGTCTTGAAGGGCCGCCGCCTGGTCTCCGAGATCGACGACCTCAGCCGCGACCTCGTGTCGGCCGTGGAAGTGGATCGGGCTCGCAATCTGCTGGCCGACCTGGAGCAGGAGGCCGTCGTCGCGCGGCAGAATTGGAGAAAGGCCAGCGCTGACCTGACCGAGGTTCTCCGCTTGGATCCGCGCGCGGTCGTCGAACCGCTGGAGCCTGATCACTTGCAGATTACCCTCATCGATCCTGGCCGTCCGCTCGACGAGCTGACGAAGATCGCCCTGACCAATCGCCCCGAGTTGGCCTCGCAGCAAGCGCTCGTTCAGGCCTCGCTGGTAAATATTCGCCGCGAAAAGATGCGGCCCGTTATTCCCATACCAATGGTGAACGGCTTCCAAACTCCCTACGAACAACTGCAATTCGGGGCCAACGGGATCGGCCAGGGCAACAAGATGAACATTTGGTACTTTCGCAATGACATTGCCCCGGGCGTCATGTGGCAAGCCGATTCGTTGGGGATGGGTAACGCGGCCATGGTCAAATGGATGCGGAGCGAAGCCTCGGGGGCCATGGTGCAGTTATTCAGGGTACAAGACGCAGTGGCCGGCGACGTGACGCGCTCGCAGGCGAGGCTCCAATCCGCGGCGGCGCGAGTCGTGCAGGCCGAGCGCGAGCTGCGCGGGGCACTCATCAATTTCAAAGGCACCGAGGAGGGGCTGGGGCAGACAAAACGCTTCGGCAACATGCTGCAATTAATCTCTCGTCCGCAGGAAGCCGTCTTTGCTCTCAAGCTCCTCAAGTTGGCCTACGATGATTACTGGTCCACCGTCGCCGAGTACAACCAGGCCCAGTTTCGCCTATACCACGCGTTAGGTTACCCGGCCCGGGAACTGGCCTATTTCCGCCGCACGGGACCGATCCTGGCGATCAACACGGTGCGTCCGCGCTACCTGCCACCGGTCGGCACCGGGCCGCCGCCGCCATCGCGCTAGTAGGTGACATCACGTACGACCACGGCTGAGTCCTAAGACTAAGAGCGGCTGACAAAACCTGGAAGCCGGAGCGCCGTGGCTTAAAAATCGGCTGTGAAACGCCGATTTTTCGAAGCTCGATCCGGTTTTGTCGGTTGCTCTAAGGTTTTGCGAACGCGAGTACGAGCGACATTTCAGCGGCTCAAGTCAGAACGGAAGGAACCGTCTGCATGCGACAATCAAACCGCTTTTTGATCGGCCTAACCTGCGTGTTCCTGGCCGGCATGCATAATTCGGCCTGGGGCGGTGAACAAGCCTCGCGTGTGCGCGCAAATGGAGACCGGGGTGCGAGCAGGCCGCGGTTAGCGTCACGGACAGACGACCCGCCAAACCAAAAAGTGCCGCCTCTGTTAACCTTTCCAGCGCGTGGGAACAAGCTGGAGGGCCGGCCCAGCAAAAAGTCGCCACTGGAGGAGCCGGCGACGCCCGGCGGCGAGGTGCTGGATATGAGGTCGCCACCGCCCGAGCCTGCCGATCTGCGCTTTCCCATAAACCTGGCCACTGCCCTGCGGCTGGCGGACGCACGGCCGATCGTCGTTTCCCTCATCGGCACCAACGTCTGGACTGCGGAAGCCGATCTCCAAAAGGCCAAGGTGCTCTGGGTGCCCACGATCAACTTCGCGGCCGATTACGTCCGCCACGACGGCTACGGACCGGACCTCAACCGCGGCGTGAATGTTCCTCAGGGTGTCAATGCCCTCGGGCAACCTGCGCCCGGCAGCTTGGGCCGCCCGCTCAAACAAAATATCAACTGGTTTTATGGCGGTGGGGGATTCACCTGGATGCCGTCCGGAGCGAACCTCTTCATTCAGCCTGATCCTGCTCCACCGCTGCTCCCCACACCGCAGTTCCAGTTCACGACCGAGATGATCTTCGAACCGCTGCGCCAGCGGCAGATGCTCAACGCGGCACGCTGGAACCTTCAAACCGCCAAAAACGATGCCCTTTATATGACCGCCAAAGCGTACTTTGATGTGCATCGATATCGCGGGCGATACGTGGTGGCGATCGATGCTGTCCAACGAGGCCGAAAGCTGGTGGCGATGATCGCGGACCTGACCCCCGACTTGGTCTCCGGCGCCGAGATCGACCGGGCTCGTAACCTGCTCGCCGACTTGGAGCAGAAGGCTGTCGAGGCACGTCAGAACTGGCGTATCGCCAGCGCCGAACTCACGCGCGTGCTACGTCTCGACCCGCGCGCGGTGGTCGAACCGCTGGAACACGACCACCTGCAAATCACTTTAATTTCTCCTGAGCGTTCGCTCGATGAGTTGATCCCCATCGCCCTCACCAACCGCCCCGAGCTGGCGTCGCACCAGGCGGTCGTCCAGGCCACGCTGGTGGCGATTCGTCGCGAGAAGCTCCGGCCACTGCTTCCCTCATTGTTTTTGAACGGCTTCCAGTCGCCCTTTGAATTGATCCAAGCGGGGGCCGTAGGCGAAGGGAACGGCAACAAGATGAACCAGTGGAGTCCGCGAGATGATATCACTCCTCAGGTTATCTTTATCGCCAACGGCTTGGGGTTCAGAAACTTGGCGGCGGTCAAGGAGGCGCGCGGTATGTCGTCGCGGCAACTGGTCGCGTTGTTTCGCATGCAGGATTCCGTCGCAGCAGGCGTGACGCGGATTCAGGCCGATCTTCAGTCGGCGGCTGCCCGCGTCGTGCAAGCCGAACGAGAGGTGAGGTCGGCCTTGATCAACTACAACGGCAACGTCGAGGGACTGGAACAAACGAAACGCTTCGGCAATGTCTTGATCCAGATATTCCGTCCGCAGGAGGTCGTGTTCGCTCTGCAACTGTTAATGACGGCCTACGAACATTACATCGATACGGTTGCCGATTACAACACGGCGCAGTTTGCGATGTTTCACGAATTGGGTTACCCGGCCCGCGAGATCGCCTTTTCAGGGCGAGTCGGTGAGATCATGCCGGTAAATACCCGGCGGCCTGACTACCTTCCGCCCGTGGGTACGGGGCCGCCACCGGCAACCCGCTAGTCTTCTTGTGATTGGGATACGGTTGCGGCCGATCCTGAGCGCCACGAACCAGAGCAATGAGGGGATCCGATGGCCTATCGTTCTTCGTGTCTATCGGTTCGGTGGGCTTGTCGAGGATAAGCCCTTTCGCCTTCCGTCCGCACTGCGGCTGATCACCAGCCTGCCGTTGGTGCGAAATATTCCAGCGCGGATGGTAGAGGCGCGTCAATCGCTACGGGCAAGCGTTTTCACCGCGTCCAATGTCGGCTTGTGTGGATCCGAGTTCGTCTCGATTCCCTTGCGGAGACGAGTACGATCGTCCTCAATGCCGACCCTTCTGGAACGCCGACACCCGCAACCGACGCGCCGCTGCCCAAATATGTTAGCAGCGAACGCGTTGGCCGGGGTGTCGTCCCCTTTTTCCGCTGCTAGCCCTTAGCTCGTGACCGGGCGGTTAGGGTTGGTGTAGTACTGGTCGGTCGAGAGCAATTGCAATTCGATATCGTCCCAACCGCCGCCTGCGGCCAACTCGGCGAAGAACTGGTCGTTGCCCTGCGGCTGGCTGTCAAACGGACCCTGTAGATAGAGATTCTCCCAGCCGTTGCCCGTCACCACCGCCAAGTCGTACGCACCTGCCTCAACGCCGCTGCCCGGCGGAGGCAACGGATTGGTCGCCGTGCCGCCCGGCGCCGGATAGAAGCTGTCGAGCAGCTTGTGCGCGGCTTCGGGTGAACTGAGGAAGGCCTGCACGATGGCGTCGCGGTTGTTCGGCGCGGCCTCAACCAAGCCTGTCCAGAAATCGACGCCTCCTGAGTCGCCGACCCGGCCGAACAGATCCTGGTACAGAGCGTTTACGAACCCTTGAGCCGTTCCGCCTGCGTCGAGATAGAATTCGTCGGACCCGACGATCCCTGCCAGCACGAACTTTTCGTCGGCGCTGCCGTTGTGACCGCCCGGCGTGCCGGGATTGCCCATTTGGCCCGTCCAGAACGCCAAGCCGTTTGCGTCCGGAGCGCGACCGAGGAAGACTTCGTACAAGGTCGTCACATAGTGCTCCTTGTACTCCTGCGAGTTCATGAACGCCTGGATCACCGCCTGGCGGCCGGCCGCGGTGTCGTTCTGCTGCAAGACCCCAACCCAATATGCCTCGCCGTTGGCATCTGGTTCGCGCCCCAATAGCTCGCGATAGAGGTTCTGGACAAAGGTTTGAATCGTGCCATCACCCGGTACGCCGGCCAGGTAGCCGAAGGGCGAGCTTTGAACGACCGCGGCGGAGACCGTCAACGTGAAGGATTGCACAAAGTCCGGCGACACACCGTTGTGCGCCGTGATAGTGATATCGTAGACGCCCGCGGTGCCTGCCGGCGGCGTTCCGCTCAGCGTGGCCGTGCCGTCGCCGTTGTCGACGAAGGTCACGTTCGTCGGCAACGTTCCGCTCTCGGTGAGCGTGATCGGAGCCGTGCCTGTCGCCGTTACCGTGAAGGTGCCGAACGAACCTTCGGCAAAATCAGTGGAATTGGCGCTGGTGATGGTCGGCGCCACGGCGGCTGTGACGGCGGTGGTATCCGTCGCGTTGGCGTTACCACTGTTCGTCACGCCGGCGGGCAGGGTGACATCGGCGGTGTTCGACAGACTACCAGTGGCCGACGCGGCAACCGTACCCGTCACGACATAGGTGATGCTGCTACCTGCGGGCAAATTGACCGTATCGCTGATGTTGCCGCTGCCGCTGGAAGTGAAGCCGGTCGCGCCGCCCGTCGCAGTGGCGGTAAATGTCGCGCCCGTGAAATCGGTAGGCAACACGTCGGCAAGGGCCGCCCCGGTCAAGTCGCTGGGGCCGGTGTTGCTCACCACGATGGTATAGGTCATCGATGATCCTGCCACGACCGAGCCGGTGGTACTGGTCGTCGAATCGCCACCCTTGTCGTCTTTCTTGCTGACGGTCAGGTCGACCGACGTTGTCACCGTGTCGTTGTCGGTGGCACTCGCGTTGCCAGTGTTGTTTACGCCGGCTGGAAGGCCCACGTTGGCGGTGTTGGCAAGGGTGCCGGTCGCGGAGGACGCCACCGTGCCCGTGATCACATACGTGATGCTGCTACCTGCGGGCAGATTGACCGTATCGCTGATGTTCCCGCTGCCGCTGGCGGTGAAGCCCGTGGCGCCGCCCGTCGCAGTGGCAGTAAAGCTCCCGCCGGTGAAGTCGCTGGGGAGGGCATCGGTGATCGACGCCCCAGTAACATCGCTGGGGCCGGTGTTGCTCACCACGACGGTGTAAGTCAGCGAGGTGCCTGCTACGACCGAGCCGGTGGTGTTGGTCGTCGAGTTGCCACCCTTGTCGTCTGTCTTGCTGATGGTGATGTCCGCCGAAGATGTCACCGTGTCGTTGTCGGTGGCACTGGCGTTGCCGGTGTTGTTTACGCCGGCTGGCAGGCCCACGTTAGCCGTGTTGGCAAGAGTACCGGTTGCGGAGGCCGCCACCGTGCCCGTGATCACATACGTGATGCTGCTGCCCGCGGGCAGATCGACCGTATCGCTGATATTGCCGCTGCCGCTGGCGGTGAAGCCTGTCGCGCCGCCCGTCGCAGTGGCAGTAAAGCTCCCGCCGGTGAAGTCGCTGGGGAGGGCATCGGTGATCGACGCCGCCGTAACGTCGCTGGGGCCGGTGTTGCTGACGACGACGGTGTAAGTCAGCGGGGTGCCCGCTACGACCGAGCCGGTGGCGTTGGTCGTCGAATTGCCGCCCTTGTCGTCGGTCTTGCTGACGGTGATGTCAGCCGAGGGTGTCAGATTATCGGTGTCCGTCGCGGTGTTGTTCGCCGTATTGATGTCGGTAGAACCGGCGGGTGCGGTTACGGTCGCCGTGTTCGAGAGGGTGCCGACGGCCGACGACGCGACGGTGCCGGTCACGGTATAGATGATCGTGCTGCCCGCGGGCAGATTGACGGTGTCGCTGATGTCGCCGTTGCCGTTGGCGGTGAAGCCGCTGGCGCCGCCCGTCGCGGTAGCGGTGAAGCTCGCGCCGGTGAAGCCGGTGGGGAAGGTGTCGGCAACCGAGGCACCAGACACGTCGCTAAGGCCGACGTTGCTGACGGTGATGGTATAGGTCAGCGCCGTACCTGGCGTGACGCTGCCACTCGTGGCAATGATGGAGTTGCCGCCCTGATCATCGACCTTGGTAATCGAGAGGTCGACCGGCACGGTCTCGGTCAGATTATCGCTGGCCGTGTTGTTCGGATTCGTGTTGGTCACACCGGCCGGCGCGGTGATCGTCGCGGTGTTGTCGAGCGGACCCGAGGCCGCCGGATCGGCAGTGCCCGACACGATATAGGTGATGGTACTTCCGGCCGGCAGGTTGACGGTATCGCTGATGTTGCCACTGCCCACCGAGCTAAAGCCGCTGGCGCCGCCCGTGGCGGTGGCGGTGTAGGTCGCCCCGAGGAAATTTGCGGGGAAGGCATCGGTGACCAAAGCGCCGCTCACGTCACTGGGGCCGGTGTTTCCGACCGTGATCGTGTATTGGAACGTGGTGCCCTGGGTCACATCGGGATGGTTCGGAGAGTTGTCGGTCTTGCTGATCGTAAGATCGACTGTGGGCGTCAGCGTGTCGCTATCGGTGGCAGTATTATTGGCTGTGTTATTGTCGAAAACGCCTGCGGGAGCGGTCACGGTCGCCGTGTTCGACAGTGTGCCGGTCGCCGCCGAGCCGATCGTTCCCGAAACGACGTACGTGATCGTGCTGCCGACCGGCATATCGACGGTGTCGTGGATGTCGCCACTTCCGCTGGCCGTGAAGCCGCTGGCGCCGCCCGTTTGTGTGGCGGTGTAGCTGGCGCCGGTGAAATCTGCGGGCAACGTATCATCGACCGTGGCCCCCGTGACGTCATCTAGTCCGGTGTTCGTGACGACAATCGTATAGGTCAGGCTCGTTCCGGGAACGGCGCTGCCCGTCGCGGCCGTGGACGAATCGCCGCCGTGGTCATCGGATTTGGCGATCGACAGGTCGGCGACATTCGCCAAGGTTTCGATATCGCTGAACTGCACCGGCATGGCATTGGTAAAGCTCCATGTACCAAAGTAGCCGCTGACCGGATCGAGAGAATTCGTCAGGCTGGCGCCGGTGGTGCCCGCCAGGTTCACATTCAACGTGTCGCCCGGTGTGGCCGGCGGCGTGGGCAATCCGCCGTCGACGGAAATCGTGGTGGTCGCCCCGGGAGTGACGTCGAACGTGTCGCTCCCGTCGCTACCCGTCACATTCAGGTTGGTTACGCCGGAATAGTTGATGGCGTCGTCCGTGCCACGTTGAATCGAGCTGCCCGTGATCGTGTCGGTTGCACCGGTGCTGCCGGTAAGTGGCGTATCGTTGACGGTGGTAATGTTGGTGAGCGTACCACCCGCCACTGTGTTGCCGGTCAGAGTCAGGTCGGAGAGATTGAGTGCGGAAAGATTGCTGGCGACGATGCCGGTCGCCGCGCCGGTGACTTCGAGATCTCCGACGGTCACGTCGGTGGCCGGAGCGCCGATCGTAATGCCGTCGCCGCCTGCGGGACTGATAATCGCCGTCGGTGGCAAGGCCGTTGTGCCGGTCAGCGTCATGCCGGTCAACGTGATGTCCTTGTCGATGATGACATTCTCGGCGTAGGTGCCCGGCAACACGTTGGTCGTTCCACCGACATCGACGGCGTTCACGCCGTCTTGCACCGTGGTAAAAGTATTGAAACCGAAAGCGATCGGCCCGGGCGTACCGTCGGGCGTGGTGAGCGGGTTGGAGAACCGATCGGGTGAGCCCCAGTTGCTGTTGACGAAATCGACGGGCATCGGGCCGAAGGCAACGACCGCATCGAGATCGCTGGCCGCGCCTGTCGGCCGGCTAGCGCCGGTGGCCTGCGTCGAGAGCTCGTTCAAGCCACGGATGCCGGTAAAGCCGTCGATCGTGTTGTTGGTGCTCCAGTTGATCGTGATAACATCGCCCGGCGCAGCGTTGTCGATCCTGTTCTGCAGGAAGATGCCGTTGGCATCGCCCACTCGCGTGAGCACGTTGTTCGTGAAGGTGAACTGGTCGCCCGGCGCATCGCCGTTGTGCGTGCCGACCCAGTAGACGTATTTCACGTCGGTAAACGTGTTGCTGTCGATCGACATGTTGCTGGTCTGCGAGCTGAGCTGCAGACCGTTATCGAGCAGACGTTGTCCCTGAATGCCCAGGAATTGGTTTTGCGAAATGGTGATGTGGCTGGCGTTGTCGTCGTTGTGACCGTTCTCCCAGACGCCGGTTATCACTTCGGTGCTACCCACGGCCGAGGGCAGAAGCTGGAAGATGTTGTGGTCGATCGACAGGCCGTTGTAGCCGGTGCCGCCCGTGGTGCCGTCTTGGAAGCCGTAGGAGAACGCGCCGTTGCCCGTGGTGCGCGTGCCGTCGCCCATGAAGTCGATCGTATTGCCGGTCATCGTCTGGTTCTGCCCGTTCCAGAAGTAGACGGCGATGCTCTGAAATCCATCGGCCTGGTTGTTGTCGCTGTCGCCCGCGAGGGTGATGGTATTGTTTTTAACGAGGGTGCCGTTGAACGTGCCGCCGTTGTTCCAACCGAGGAAGACGCCCGACTCGAAGTCGTTGATCGCCAGATTGGAGATCGTGAGGTTGGTGTTTCCCGTGGCGCCGGCACCCTCGACGGCCGAGAACACGAAGGCGTTATAGGCAGCGTCGGTCGAGTCGCCCACGCCGGTAATCGTGGCGTTCTGTGCGGAACTGGTAATGGTGAGGTTACTGACTCCGTCGGGCAAGGCGATCCCGCGAATGTCGGCCGTCGGGGCCGTGTTGGTGCTGGCGGCGTAGGCTGCCGACGAGTTCGTCGTGGTCCAATCAAACGGTCCTGACAGGTCGATCGTCTGTCCCGAGGCGGCCGCCCCGATGGCGTTCTGCAACAACGTAAAATCGTTCACCGCGGGGCTCACATCGCCCAGAGACGCCACGGGCACCGTAGTGGGCAATTGGAAGCCGGGTGCGGTCGAATCGGCATCGGTGCCGTAGATCAGCCAGGGCGCGAAGGTGATCTGGCTGTTCGGGTCGACAATCGTCTGGCCGAGGCCGCCGACGTTGCTGGCGATGGTCGGGCCGGAGACGTCGCCCCACCAGTCCTTGCTCGCGTCGAGCGTGCCGGTGTAGGCGCCGGCGTCGATCGCGAAGGCGCCACTCGCGCCCGTGTAACCCGAGACCGAGTTGTAATTGAAGCTGATGTTGGTGGCATTGGGCGAACCTGTCCCGTCATTGCTGATGCGCAATGCGTAGCCGGCGCCATTTTCCATCAGGTTATTGGTGATCGCCACTCCATTGTCACCTTCGAAGAGGCGAATGTCGGCGGTCGCGTTGTTGGTCGAATTGCTGAAGGTATTGCTGGTGATCGTCGACGACGTCAGGTTGAAGGCCACGAGGCCGCGGGCGTTGGCGTCGAAGACGTTGTTGGAAATCGCGATATCGGTGGCCGGCTTGGTGGCGTCGGTGGTCGAAAAGTCGATGCCGGAGTCGCCGGTGTTGCCCGCGAAGGTGTTGCTGTCGATCTTCACCGAGGTCAGCGAACCGCCGGCGACAAACTGGTCGGAATAGATGCCGGCCCCGCTGCCTGGTCCCGCTTCGTTGTTGTTTTGAATCAGGTTGTGTTGCACCAATCCCGGCGCAGCGCTCGACGCGTTCGCCAGTCCCAACCCGATGATGTTGTCCTGAATGATGTTATTCAGGATTTGCGTGCCCGACGTGCCGCCGGCTTCCAAAATGCCGTAGCCAAAGTCATTGGAGTTTGTCGCTCCTTCGACGGTGAAACCGTCGATCGTTACGTCGCTGGCGGTGATGTAGAACGGCGTGTCGCCATTGTTGCCGACGCCGGTAACGACGCTTTCATTGACCGGATTACGCGTTTGGGCGTCGACGCCGTGTTGTGCGCCTTCGAGAATGATCGACTTGTTGATGGTGACATTCTCGGCATACGTTCCCGGGTCGGCCAGGAGGGTGTCGCCGGGGTTCGCACCATTGACGGCTGCCTGAATCGTGGCGTACGCGGTGTTGGTCGTCAGATCGGTGACCGCCAGCAACAGCCGGTTTTCGAGCATCTCCAATTTCGCCAGAGGCCGTTCCATGCGCTTGTTCAGGGCGCTACGGCGAGAAGGGGAGCGGCGGGGGCGGCGAAATCGTTGAGTCATGGCAATAACCTCTCTTGGGTCTGTCGATGCGTGGCGAGTCGAGTTTTTCACACCAGCCCAGGTGCCGATCTGGCGCTGACGACGTTACTCGCTTGCACGATTCAAACAAAAAACGCCACCTCAGCGCGCAACGTTAGCGCATCTGTGCAGCACATGAGAGATGGCTGGTCGGCCGAACGTGACCGGCCTTAACCGCCACCGCACGGAACAGCCACTTCGCGGGCTGTTGAATCGATCTGGGCAAGCAAGTTAGTAGTTACAGCATGCTCACGGAGTGCATTTTTGGCAAGAGGCTCTTTTTGACCATCTAGCCCAAACCGCCCTTTAGCCAATTTCTGTCGATTTTGCCGCTCTCGGTTGATCGGCATCGTCCGCAAAATCCTTATTATCAGCAAAATCGTTACGGTGCTGTGTCCTTCGGTCGAGATTCCGATCAAATAACCCGCCGCCGTGCGGTCGGAAATCTGCGAACGGGAGTTCCTGGCCGCAAGCGGTTGCAGGAAACCATTGGGCATCGGGCATGCGCGCCGGCGATAGCCGACTCTGCGGCTTGCCAGCCGCTACCGTCCCGTTGCAGGAGGAATGTGTTTTTCGCCACTCGGCCGTTCGGTCTTTTCGGTCTTATACGTCTTTTCGAAGAGTGACTGTTGCACGAGCCAGACGTCATCGAGAGTGGGGTCGTAAGGGTCGGCAACATCAGCCGTGACGACGTATCCGCCGGATGGTGAATAGAGGGGATGCTCCATGTCGTAATTTGGCCGGATGAAAAAACCGTCGAATTCCGGCGATTTTACCTGTGCTGCCCAGTTGCGGATGTCCGGCCTGGGCGCGAAAACCCGATACCTGCGTTTGCTGGCATCGAACGAGAATTGTGTCTCTTCCTCCCCCGTCTCGCTGTACTTCCTTTCGACCTTGGCTGGCTCTTGGAACCACGGCTCGCCCTCCACACCGACGCATAGCCAAAAACCTTCGCGAGCAACTTCGATGGCGTGGTCGACGGTCTTGAATTCCTTGCCAATTTCATCCGCATCGAGATCCCTTACCGAAATGCACTCTGTTTTCCAGGCGCGCCGCCACGCGCGATTCGATCGAATCCATTTCAGCGTGTCTTCGTGGCTGAGTTTTCGGCTGTCGACGGCGACCTTCGGCTTTTCCACGCGGCATCCCAGTAAAAGGAACGGAATTGCAAGGCACAGTGCGAATCGGCAGGTCGCGGGCAAAGATTTGCGCATGCCGCTAATCTATCGTATCCGCGCTAGGGGCCTACGGGCGGCGGTAACCGCTGTCAGCGACCAACGGCGCCATTTGAACGTTCGTCAGCTCTACGTCCTCCATGCGCCAGAGCAACTCCTTTACGAAAAGATCAGGACGGTAAGAAATCATTGTACGCTTTTCTGCGATTTCCGCATCGATGAGGGAACCTCCGAGAGGAACGCCGATAATCGTGTTGGTTGCATCGTCAATTCCTGCTGTTTAGAGCAACCGACAAAACCGGATTTAGCTTCACAGCAATCGGCGTTTCACGGCCGATTCTGGCGCCCAAGGCGCTCGGACTTTCGGGTTCTGTCAGCCGCTCTTAGCATTCGGCCTCGAACGTTTCCGCTGCCGATGATCGGCCTCCCTTTGGACTCCGATCGATACCCGTTCGGGTTGCGAATGATTCTAATGCACGGATCTTGCCGGCAACATGCGTCCGATTGGCCCACTTACCTACGAATGCAGGAATCGGTGCGGCGCTACCGTTGGCTGGTTGGCGCCGCCGGCAACGCTGCTTGCGGCGCGTCTGACCGGTACCTAGACTTGATTTGGTGTGGCGGAGGATCCGGCGGCGCGCCATGAGCCGTCGGTGCCGAGCGTGCCTGACGCCTGTCTACGCCACCCACCCGCCATCGTGAACACGTCCGAACCTTCGACGCGCCGGAAGGCGTGCGTCAGGGGTCGCCGAGAAACCGTCTCGTTGAAGCTACGAAAAGCGAAATGGTCGACGGTTCTCGCAACCCGTGGCCGGCCGTATTTCAGCTCCGACACTTCACGCAACAACTGACAACCCGCCATGCCATTGAAGTTGTCTGTCGCACTGTGCGTTGCCATCGCGCTCACTCTTACCCTGCCGGCAACGAATGCCGAGAGTGAGTATCCGCCGTCGTTGGTCGCGCCGACGGAGCCGTTGACACCCGAGCAGGAGCGGGCCAAGTTCCACCTCCCGCCCGGATTTGCGATCGAGTTGGTTGCCGCTGAGCCCCTGATTCATAAGCCGATGAATCTCAATTTCGATGGGCATGGCCGGCTGTACGTGACGAGCTCGCTCGAATATCCCTTCCCGGCGAAGCCCGGGCAGCCGGCCCGCGACACGGTGCACGTGTTGTCGGACAGCGATGGCGACGGCCGGCTGGACCACGCCGCCGAGGTTGTCGGCGGGCTGAACATCCCCATCGGCGTCACGCCCGTGGCCGAGGGCCTGATCTATTACAGCATTCCCAGGATCTTTCGCTGGCAGGGCGACGTCGAACGGCCAGACGGTCGGCCCGGCGAACTCTTGTACGGCACGTTCGGCTTCGGCGACACGCATGGCATGGCCAACTCCTTCACGCGCTGGATCGACGGCTGGATCTATGCCTGTCACGGCTTCGCCAACACCTCCGAGGTCGAAGGGGCCGACAAGAAGGGCTTTCAGATGCAATCGGGCAACACCTTCCGGATGCGGTCCGACGGATCGCATGTCGAGCCGAACACGCGCGGTCAGGTGAACCCCTTCGGGCTGTGCTTCGATCCGTTGGGTAACCTTTACTCCGCCGATTGCCACACGATGCCCGTCTATCAGTTGCTGCGCGGAGCTTATTACGAGAGCTTTGGCAAGCCGCACGACGGACTGGGATTCGGGCCGAAGATGATCGGCCACAACCACGGCTCGACCGGCATCGCCGGCGTCGTCTACTACGCCGCCGATCATTTCCCGGTCGCCTACCGCGAGACCGTCTTCATCGGTAACCCCGTGACCGGACGGATCAATCACGACCGCCTACAGTGGCACGGCTCGTCACCCCAGGCCGTCGAGCAGGTGGATTTCTTGACGTGCGACGATCCTTGGTTCCGTCCGGTCGATCTGAAGCTCGGCCCCGACGGGGCATTGTATGTCGCCGACTTCTACAACTGCATCATCGGTCATTATGAGGTGCCCTTGCAGCATCCGCGGCGCGATCGTGAGCGCGGCCGAATCTGGCGGATCACGTATGTCGGAGATCGGGACGCGGCGGAAACGAACCCTCGCCCCAGCGGCGACGGCAATCCCAAGCTGCCGAATGTTGCGGCACTGCCTTCGGCGTCGCTGGCCGAGCTGCTCGGACATCCCAATCTGACGGTGCGCGTGTTGGCAACGGAGGAGCTCGCCGCACGGCCCGATCTGCCAGGCAAGGAGGCATTGCTGCCGAACGATGAAGGAGAGCCGAGCGCAACGCGACGTGCTCACGGTCTCTGGCTCATCGAGCGGCGCGAGGTGGGCGGCCTTGATGGGGAGACGATCGAACGGCTACGCCAAGACCCGTCGCGGCTGGTCCGCACGCATCTGCTCAAGGCCCTGGCCGAGCGAACCGACTGGTCGGGAGGTACGCTCGATCTTGCATCGCTGGTGCGAAAGGGGCTCGACGACGCCGATGCGTTCGTTCGCCGCGCGGCAGCCGATGCACTTGGGCGCCATCCCGCCGTCGAATCGGTCGCGCCGCTGATGAATCTTTGGCGCACCACGTCCGGCGACGACACGCATCTGATTCACGTCGTGCGAATGGCCCTGCGCGACCATCTGGCGCAGCCGGATATGTACACCAAGCTACACGCAACAACACTCGATGCCGAGGACCGCAGCCGGCTGGCAGACGTGAGCCTGGGCGTCCACACACCCGCGGCCGCCGCCTATCTGCTGGCCTTTATCGAGTCCCAGCCGGTGGGTGGCCGCACCTCCGAGTTCGTCTATGAAATCGCCCGTTACCTGCCGGCCGAGCGGATGGCCGACGTGTACGCGTGGCTGGAGAAAAGGCCACGTGATGACGTGCGCGTGGCGCGTGACATCGTCCTCGCACTGCATCGGGCGGGACAGGCGCGCGGCATCGCCGATCCCGAGCAGTTGATACAACATGCCGTCGACCTCGCTCGGACGCTGCTGGCGAGCAACGATGCCGGCCTGATTCAGGGCGGCGTCGAGCTGTCGCGCGAGCTGCGATTGGCGGCGTTGCACGATGCGCTGGCAGCTCTCATCGCGACGGAGGGCAGACCGATCGAACTGCGTTCGGCGGCAATCGACGCTTGCGTGGCCAACGATGCAGCTCGCTCGATTCCCCTCTTGTCGCAGGCGCTCGGCCAGATCGAACAGTCGACGGCCTTAAGGCAGAAAGCCGCTGCCGCCCTCGCCAACCTGCCGGAAGCAACTGCGCGGGACGCCCTAGTGGCGCAGTTGCGCACGGCATCCGATCGGCTGGCGGTCGAAATTGCCGCCGGACTGGCCGCGCGACCCGAAGGTGCCGAGGCGCTGCTCTCCGAGGTGCAGGCCGGCCGCGCTTCACCGCGCCTGCTACAAGAGCGGACCGTTGCCGAGCGTTTGCGCCGCTCGAACGTTACCAATTTGGACGAACGGTTGGCGGCACTCACCGCCAACCTACCGCCCGCCGACGAGCGCATCAACCAACTGATTGCCACGCGCCGCAACGGTTTCGCCAAGGCTCAGTCCGACGCCGTAGCGGGCCGCCAGATATTTCAGAAGGCGTGCGCCGCCTGCCATCGCGTCGGCGGCGAAGGTGGCAAGATCGGTCCCGATCTCGACGGCGTCGGCCTGCGCGGCGCCGATCGGTTGTTGGAGGACGTGCTCGACCCGAGTCGGAACGTCGATCAGGCGTTCCGCATCACCGTCGTCGCCACGAACGACGGGCGCTCTCTCTCCGGGCTCGTGCTGCGCGAGGAAGGAGCGGTTCTTGTGCTGGCCGACCAGCAAGGCAAGGAGGTCCGCCTGCCGCTCGACGAAATCGAGGAGCGGGCCATTGGTGCGCTTTCTCCCATGCCGGCCAACGTCGCCGACCTCGTGGCCGAGAGCGACTTTTATCATCTGATCGCATTCTTGCTCTCCCAGCGGCAAGCCCCGCAAAAGCTGGCGG
Source organism: Pirellulales bacterium (assembly GCA_035547915.1). GTDB lineage: Bacteria > Planctomycetota > Planctomycetia > Pirellulales > JAICIG01 > DASSFG01. The sequence goes on from DASZTS010000041.1 coordinate 40,872, forward strand.
ACTGATCCGCGTGCGCAATCCGGCGACATGCTTGGCATTGACCGCTTTTGGTTAGTCGGCGGCGACCAGACCTCGCTTTTGGTAATCGATGCCCAGCGGTTACAATACTTGCTCACAGGCCCACCGCTGGTAAAGACTGGGATGCCAAAATCGGTGACTGGAATTGGGCACATCGCGTTCACGTTTTGTCTGTGCGTCGCGGCGGCGCAAGCCGATGATCGGGAAGGTCACTCGCGGGACCCGGTAAACTATCTGCGCGACATCAAGCCGCTGTTGCGTAGCCGTTGCGTCGCTTGTCACGGGCCGATCAAACAGGAAGCGGGCCTCAGACTCGACGCCGCCAAGTTGGTGGTGGCCGGCGGCGATGAGGGTGCGATCGTCGTGCCCGGCAAAAGTGATGACAGCCGGTTGATTCGACGTGTCAGCGCGGATGACGCGGAGAGAATGCCGCCCAAGGGCGCGGCCCTAACGCAACGCGAAATCGCTCTGCTGAGGACATGGATCGACGCTGGCGCGCCGGCCCCTGCCGACGAGACGGCCGCTCCCTCGCCAAGGGAACATTGGGCCTTCCAGCCCATTCGACCTCCAACGGTTCCCGACGTCCAGGATCGCGATTGGGTGTGCAACGTGATCGACCGGTTCGTGCTTGCCAGACTGGAAGCCCGTGGCTGGCGGCCCAACCCGCGGGCTTCGAGAGAGACGTTGCTCCGACGCCTCTATCTCGACCTCATCGGCCTGCCCCCGACACCCGCCGAGCAGGACAAGCACTGGCAGACGACCGAACCGGATGCCTACGAGCGCCTCGTTGACCAACTCCTTCATCATCCGGCATACGGCGAACGCTATGCGCGACATTGGCTAGACGTGGTGCGCTATGCCGATTCCAACGGTTACGAGCGCGACGCCGCCAAGCCCGAAGTCTGGCGATACCGCGACTACGTAATCCGCGCCTTCAACGCCGATTTGCCGTTCGATCGTTTTGCCGTCGAACAGATCGCCGGCGATGAGTTGGACGACGGAGATGCCGCTGCGATCGTGGCCACCGGGTTTAATCGGCTCGGGCCATGGGACGACGAGCCTGCCGACGTGGCTGCCGATCGATTCGAGCAACTCGACGACATCGTCAGCAGCACCTGCCAGGCGTTCCTCGGAATGACGATGGGTTGTGCACGTTGTCACGATCATAAGTTCGATCCGCTCTCTCAGCGCGACTATTACAGCCTGGTTGCGGTCTTCGGTCTGCTCAAGCGTCCGCAGTCGGGGCGAACCGAATTGACCTTGCCCATCGCCAAGCCTGCTGATCGACAGCGGATGACCGATGAGCAAAAAAAGGGATCGCCGCAGGGGTATTTCTTTGAGGAAATTGCATCGGCGCTCCCTATCCACGTTCTGGTCCGAGGCGACCCCCATCAACCCGCTGACGAGGTTGTGCCGGCGGTCCCGACGGCCCTGACAAGCGAGCCTCCGAAGTTTCTGCCGCCGAGCGAATTCACGTCGCGTCGGCGCTTGTCGCTGGCGCGCTGGCTTGTTGCAAACGAAAATCCGCTGACCGCCCGTGTCATCGTCAATCGTGTATGGCAGTGGCATTTCGGTGAAGGACTCGTGCGGACGCCGAACGACTTCGGCTTGAACGGCGAGCAGCCCACGCATCGCGATCTGCTCGACTACCTGGCTTGGTGGTTTGTCCACGAGGCCGGTTGGTCGTTCAAGAAGCTGCACTACTTGATCCTCAGCAGCAACACTTACCGACAGAGCCATCGAAACCGTGAAGAGTACGCGGCGACCGATCCCGAGAACCGCGCGTTATGGAAACGGTCGCTGGCGCGGCTCGAAGTGGAACCGATCCGCGACAGCATGCTGGCCGTGAGCGGACAGCTCGATCGGAGGATGTATGGCCCGCCCATGTATCCGCACATTCCACGAGAAGCGCTTGAGAGCCACGCGGATAAGACGTCGATCTGGCCGGCCCATGACGAACGGTCGGCGGCACGTCGGACAGTATATGCCTTCGCGAAACGGTCGCTCGTGGTGCCCATGCTGGAGGTTCTCGATTTCTGCGACACCACCCGGTCGTCGCCTAAGCGTCGTGTCACCACCGTCCCCACGCAGGCGCTTACCCTCTACAACAGCCAATTCAGTATGCAGCAGGCCGCCCATTTCGCGCGGCGTTTGCAGTCGGAGGCGGGTAACGATCTCGCCGCGCAGATCGAGCTGTTATGGCGATTGGCCCTTTGTCGGCGGCCCACCGCCGAGGAAGTTGCCACGATGCGGCAATTCGTAGCCGACGAGATCGAACATCTGCGATCCGAGTCGGACGGCCCTCGGAGCGAGGCGGATCTCGACGAGGCGGCTCGTGTACAGTTATGCCGCGTAGTATTCAGCCTCAACGAATTCGTTTACCCAGACTGAGATCGGCGATGAAGATCGGTTCGCGTTTCGCCCAGAACTGCACGCCATGTGGACGCACGCGCCGCGAGTTTCTCTGGCAGGTAGGCGGCGGGTTCGCCGGTCTGGCATTATGCGATTTGTTGTCGCGCGACGGCGCCTTGGCCGGCGACGTGACGAAACGACAGCCGCATTTCGCAGCCAAGGCGAAACACGTGGTGTTCCTGTTCATGAACGGTGGCCCTAGTCAGGTAGACACGTTCGATCCGAAGCCGACTCTGGAGAAGCTTCACGGCCAGAGTTACTCCGGTCCGTTGGCCGTCGGTTCCAATGGTCGCCCGATCGGCCGCTTGACGAAAAGCGTATTCCCCTTTCGGCAGTATGGCGAAAGCGGACTTCCGATCAGCAGCCTTTTCCCGCACCTCTCTCGCCATGCGGACGAACTGTGTGTCGTCCGTTCTATGTACACCGATACGGCGGCGCACGCTTCGGGCTGTCTGCAGATGAACACGGGCAGTGTCGTCATTGGCAAGCCAGCACTGGGAAGCTGGCTGAGCTATGGGCTGGGCACAGAGAATGAGAATCTGCCGAGCTTCGTTGTGATGACGGACCCACGAGGCGGTCCGATCGGCAGCGCCTCGAACTGGTCTGGCGGATACATGCCGGCGAGCTACCAAGGAACGCTTTTCCGCAGTGGCGGCTCACCATTGTTGGATCTTGCCTCACCCACCGGCACGAGCGACGCAACCCAGCGCCACGGGCTTGACCTGTTGAAGACGCTCAACGAGCAGCATCTGATCGAACATCCGCTCGAGTCGGAACTGAAGTCTCGAATCGAATCGTACGAACTGGCGTTCCGTATGCAGACCGCCGCCGCGGAGGCGGTGGCTCTCGAGCAAGAAGCACCGGCAACGTTGGAAATGTACGGCGTCGATCAGAAAGAAACCAGCGATTTCGGCCGAAAGTGCCTGATCTCTCGGCGACTGATCGAGCGCGGCGTGCGATTCATTCAGCTCTATTCCGGCGGCGGCCACATTGAGGACACCTGGGACGGCCACAACGACTGCGTCACCAACCACAGGGTGCATGCGAAGGAGACCGACCAACCCATCGCAGCACTGATTACCGACCTCAAGCGCACGGGGCTCTGGGACGAAACGCTTCTGGTCTGGGGCGGGGAATTCGGTAGGACGCCGACCAGCGAAGGACTCGATAAGCCGGGCCGAGACCACGACTGGCACGGCTTCACGATGTGGCTCGCCGGTGCCGGTGTTCGGGGTGGACAGAGCATCGGTTCAACCGACGAAATCGGCTTCGCCGCGGTCGAGAACCGCTATCATGTGCGCGATTTGCACGCGACCATCTTGCACTTGTTGGGGCTCGACCATCGGCTCTTGACGTTCTTCCACCAAGGTCTGGATCAACGTCTCACCGGCATCGATCACGAGGCCCAACTCATTCAGCAGGCCTTGGCCTGAGCCTGTATGGCTCGCAATACTTCTTCCGCTGCCCGATAGCCGCTGGCGATCGCGCCAGAAACGGTACCCATCCGGCGGCTGTCCGTCGCCTCGCCGGCAAAGAAGAGCGTATCGTCGACGGGCGCGGCAAGCTTATCAGGTGCATCGAGCGCATCGACGGGCACATACGCATAAGCGCCCCGGCTGAATGGATCGGCCCGCCAATCGAAGACATGCGAATCGACCAGCAGCCTGTCCAATTCGTCCCGTGACATCGGGAACAGTTTGGAGAGCGTCTCCAAGCCGACCGAAAGAATCTGGGATTCGGTCATGCCTTCCAATGCCTTTGTCTGAGCGCCGCCGGACCAACCCGTCAACACCGCCGACGGCAATGGGTTCGTTGTCCACCACGTGACGATCGGCTGGCCGGGCGCGTGCAGAAAGACAAGCTCGCGACGGTCTCGTTCCCAAAACGGCTCACGGAATCGCAACACCAACTTTACGACCGGCCCCATGCGTAGGCGGTTCCACGCTGCGCGCTTTTCCGCCAGGTCGGGCGAGAACTCAACGGCACCGAACGAGCCTGGTGCGAGTTGAAGGATGCCGAGCGGCAATGCGACGACCAGGCGAGGGGCGACCAACGGCGGACTGGCTTGGCCGTCGGCAGGAGAAGCTTGTAATTCGACACGGTTCCGTCGCCAGCTTATCTTGCGAGCAGCCGTGCCGAGGTGGATCTGGGTCGTCACCGGATTCAAACCAGCAGCAAGCCACTCGACTACTTGGCCATACCCTTCGCTGAACCGAAAAGATGTTTCATCCGTGATCGCCTGGACAGACTGAGCGAGCCAGCGGGTACTGATCGTTTCTTTATCGGCCGCGTTGAACCCTTCCACATAGGCCACCGCTTGAGCTTGGGCGGCCGATGAGATGTCGCTGCAGTGCCGTTCGAGGAAGTCGGCGAACGACAAGTCGCTCCCCTGCAAAACTTTGAGCCGTGAGAATATCTCTTCCCACTCTCCGCCCTGGTCGGCCGTCTGAAGTCCAGTCCCGACAAAGGTCTCGTGACGCTCGGGGATTTCATGTGCAGCGAGGCCTGCCGCGCCAACGATCGACCAGGTCTCCTCCGACTCGCCATGGATGAATTCTGCGCCGGCTTCGATCGGAATCGGGCAACCCGGTGGGCGGAGCGTATGGATACGACCGCCAATTCTGTTTCGGCCTTCGACGATCGTGACGCGGAGTTGCGCTGCTGCCAGTCGCCGTGCGGCCGCCAGACCCGCTACACCCGCGCCGACCACGATGACATCGCTGCTGATCTCGCCACCTGTCTTAGCCATGCCACATTATATGCTTGGGGTTGTCGGGGCTTCGTCGATTGCCTCAATGAATTCGGTTTGCCGGTAGAATCGTTTGGGGAATAAAACGTAACGGAAAAATACGGATGCAGAAAATCATGAGCAGGGATAAGCAGGCGGTGGCGCCCGACAACACGGCAGTGCGGACCGCGTTGTGGCGGGCGCTGCACACCGAAGTCGATTCACCGCCGCACGTATTCGATGACCGAGTTGGTATCCAGTTGGCGGCGCCCGACGACGCATGGCGCGATCGTCCGGATATGAGTCCGTTCACACGGCCCTTCCGCGCTTCGATCGTAGCTCGCGCGCGCTTCGTCGAAGATTTCGTCGAAGAGCAAGTTGCCCGCGGCGTCGGGCAGTACGTCATCCTTGGAGCGGGCCTCGATACGTTTGCCCAGCGTCACCCCGAGCTCGCTTCCCGGCTCGACGTGTTTGAAATCGATCAGCCGGGCCCTCAGGAATGGAAACGTCAGCGCCTCGTCGACATCGGATTCGACCTTCCGTCGTTCCTACGGCTCGTGCCGGTCGATTTCGAGGCCGGCGACGCTTGGTGGGCGCGGCTGGCGGCATCGGGCTTCGACACCACGCGGCCCGCGGTCGTGGCGTCTACCGGAGTCAGTATGTACCTCACCAAGGACGCGATCACGGCAACGCTCCGCCAGGTCGCGGCGCTGGCACCCGGCTCGTCGTTGGCCATGTCGTTCCTGCTTCCCATCGAAATGGCAGACCCGGAGGTGCGTGTCGGCATGGAGCGAGCGGTGGAGGGAGCGCGAGCAAGTGGGACTCCTTTCCTTAGTTTCTTCATGCCGGCGGAGATCCTCGCGCTGGCCCGCGACTCCGGATTTCGAGACGTTTGGCACGTGTCGGCATCCGATCTGGCGCAGCTCTATTTCGCCGGCAGGACGGATGGTCTACGCCCGCCCAACAACTCTGAGGAATTTCTGCTAGCGACAACTTAACGCGAGACCCTACCTAAAAAGTTTAAGCCCAATCAAACGGGATAAATCAGGGCGGCGATCGGTGCGGGAATTGCTACGGCGTCGGTAGACAACGAAGCCTCGATCGGATCGATACGTGCTTGCGCTGCCCAGAACTTCGCCCTCACGCCGTAGCTTGTGGGCACTCGATGCGCTCAATTTCTTTCTGGCCGACGTCCGGGATGGGTTGGGGCCGTACCTGGCAATCTATCTGTCGCTGCAAAAGTGGCAGCCGGGAACGATCGGAATTGCCATGTCGGCGATGGGCGTAGCCACGGTCATCGCTCAAACGCCTGCCGGAGCCTTGATCGACGCTACTCGGCACAAGCGAATCACCGTCATCCTCGCGGCGCTAGCGGTGGCACTCGGGTCGATCGCCATGGTCGAGCGGCCGACCTTGCCGGTTATCGTTTCAGCACAGGTGGTTCTTGGAGCGGCAGCAGCGGTCTTTCCGCCTGCCGTGGCCGCAATCACGTTGGGGTTGATGGGGCACCGCCTGTTCGGGCGGCGGACGGGACGGAATGAGGCGTTCAATCATGCGGGCAACGTCGCTGCCGCAGTGGCGGCCGGCCTGATCGGCGATCACATCGCCTACGAGGGCATCTTCTATCTGCTTGCCGGGATGTGCCTGGCTTCGTCTTTCTCGACGCTGCTCATTCGCGGCGGTGAGATCGATTACGACGGAGCACGGGGGAGCGGCCATGAACCGCCTTGGGAAGAATCCACGGATCCGGTTCCTGATCGGGAACCGGCACGCATCGCCAAAGTCGAGGAGCTACTCGAAGATCCACGGATCGTCCTCTTTTCCATAGCGGTGGTCCTGTTCCACTTCGCGAACGCTGCCATGTTGCCACTCGTCGGCCAGAAGCTGACCGCCGGCCGAGCGGACGGCGCGGCCGGCTATATGTCGGCCTGCATCATCGCCGCGCAACTGGTGATGGTACCCGTAGCCCTGCTTGCTGCTCGGTTGGCCGAGACATGGGGACGGAAGGCGACGTTCCTGATCGGTTTCGCCGTACTTCCGCCACGGGGATTGCTCTACACCCTGACCGATAACCCGTATGCCCTCGTGGCGATCCAGGTACTCGATGGCATCGGTGCGGGCATCTTCGGCGTCGTTGGCGTACTTGTGATCGCCGATCTGACCGAAGGGACGGGCCGGTTCAATTTGATGCAGGGGGCGTTGGCGACGGCGATCGGCATCGGTGCCGCACTCAGCAACGTGCTGACCGGCTACGTCGTGCAGGCGAGTAGTCAGAACGTCGGCTTCTTGGTTCTGGCGATCATCGCGGCGGCCGCGCTCGCATTCTATGCCATCTTCGTACCGGAGACGCACGCCGGCTGCCGAAACGACGCATCGCGGGCGCTGCTCACCACATCGGACTCCGATTGTACGAACGGATCTCGGCGTAAAGCTGCCAACGGCTGAATCCGAAGCATTCGCAGGACGCGCACGCCGCTTTCACTGTTGCAGGTAGGCGAACAGATCTCGTAACTCTTGGGGAGTGAGCTGTTCGAGCAACCGCTCCGGCATCAGCGAAACGGGCGATTCCTCAAGTTCGTCGATTCTTTCGCGGACGATGCGTGTCTTTTGGTTCTTGGCGTCGAGGATGGTAACGCTCGCGGGATCCTGTTCGGCAAGAAGGCCCGTGAAGACTTGCCCGTCGATGGTTGTCAGCACGTAGCTGGCGTACTCCTTGCGAATCGTCGAGCTCGGATCGACGATATTGGTCAACAGCACGTTACCGTCGCCCCGGTTCGCCTTGGTGAGTTCGGGGCCGATATGGTTCCCCGTCCCGAAGAGTTGATGGCAGACGCCGCAGTGCTTTTGGTACAGAAGCTTGCCGGCTGTTTGATCGCCTTCGCCGGCGCGCAGATCGTTGGAAAATCGCCGAATATCGGCCAGTTTCTCTTCCGGCGTGCCCGGACCGATTCTGCCCCAAAGCTGGCGAACGAGCGAATCGATGGTTTTGTCGCCGTGCAATGCCGCCCTTTGCAACTGCTGATGGGGAATTTCGTCCGGTGGGATGGCGCTGATTCGAACCCGATTCAAGAGGGCCAATGCCGACTTGGGCCGGCTCAAAAGCGTCTCTCGCACGTCGCTGCGCACGGCAGGCGGCAGGTCTGCATAGAGCGACAAGAGTTTTTGCGTGACCTGTTCGTTCTCAAAGCGGCCCACCGCCGTGACGGCAGCTTGCGCGACGGCTTCCGGCTGCCGACCATCGATCCACGGCAATGCGGCGGTGACGCTCGTCGGCGTACCGAAACGGGCCAAGAGATTCAGGGCCGCAACCCGCTGAGCGCCGCCCAGATTCGCATCGGCCACGAGCGACAACAGTCGTTGCTCGGCGCCGGGCAACTCGAGAGAGAGGGCCAGCTCCAAGTAGAGCGGTGTCGCGGGCGATACTTGCCAGCGCCGCGCGATCCAGTCTTTCAGTTCGGGTGCAATCGGTTCGCGCTGGTTCGGCCTGCGCTCACGAAGTCCGCGAGCCAACTCCGCAAGCATGCCGTCCGCTTCTTGTTCGGGCATTGCGTCGAGCAACCGCGCGCACGCGGCGTAGGTCGCGGTTGCGCCTTCCGCGGCATAGCGGCGGACAAGACGTCGGGCATTTTCGCGCACCAGCACGTGCTGCCATGCCGCCGCATCGAACAATTCGACGAGATCGCTCATCTGTTCGAGGGCTTTGTCCTCGATCGCCCACCACAGCAGCCACGGGACAAACGGATCGCCAGCGTCTTCATCGTGTTCGAGCAGTGCTGCGATCATCGGAAGGGCATCGGGGCCCGGTAGTCGCTTGGCCGTGGAGGCAAGCTGGCTTCGGACGATAACACTCTGTTCAGAACCGGCGCGCGTGGCGAGAAGGCGGGAGATTTTGGGCGACACCTTCCGCTCGTCTCCGAGCAAGCGCACGCTCCATGACCGGACGTGCTCGTCGGCGTGGCTTAACAATTCTTCGGCCAGTTCGTCGTCGAGTCCGCCGCAGAGGTGAATCGCCCACAGACTTTCCAGCGCCAGCTCGCCATCGGCTCGTTGCGTAGCGCCCGCTCGAAGGCGGGCCATGGTTGAAGCATCGCTTCGTCGTGCCAGCCGCGTACGTGCGCGCGCCCGCCACGAGTGGTTCGGATGCTGGAGGAGATCGATCAGTTCGTCACCGCGGAGCCGCGCGAGATCAATCGACCTTTCGGCGGGCCGGGACGCCGCTGGCGCAATTCTATAGACGCGGCCATTCGACCTGTCCCAATTCGCATCGGGATCGGGATGGGCCGTCCGCTGATCGAAGAAATCGCATACGAACACCCCGCCATCGGGCGCTAGGCACAGGTCGGTGGCGCCAAACCAGGTATCATGTGAGTCTAGCAGCAGGCCTCCGAGCGACATCTGGAGCGTCGAGCCGCGCTCGGCGACCTTCCACCACGAACAGGTGTGACCCAAGAAATCGCCACACAGAAACGCACCGCGATAGGGCGGCGGAAGCGCATCGGCCAGATAGATGGTTCCGCCCGTGTTTGGCCGGCCGGTCAGCCCGGTATGTTGGACATTGCCGAACCAACCGTAAGCGTACGGATTGTGCAATGGACCGTGCTTGCCGAAAGCTTTTTCGTAGTAGCCGCCCTGCACACCGTGCCAGCAAAGCCCACCGTTGGAGCTGTAAATCAGTCGTCCCTTGGCGTCGAAAGTGAGCCCGAAGCCGTTTCCGCCGCCCTCGCAAAACAGCTCGAAAGCCTTGGTTCGCGGATGGTAACGCCAGACGCCCTGTTGAAATTCGAGGCCTCGGATACGGCAGGTCGTCGTGCTTCCGTTCAGGCCGTAGAGCCAGCCATCGGGGCCGAACGTGAGATGGTTGGACAACGCCTGGGCGTCTTCCAATCCGAAGCCTTCGAGGAGCACGTCCGGGTCGCCGTCCGGGTGGTCGTCACCGTCGCGGTCGTGATAGAAGAGCAGATACGGCGATTGCAGAACGTACACGCCTCCGTCGCCGAATTCCAAACCCGTGCAAAGGTTCAAATCTGAAAGGAAGTCCCGAAAGGTGTCGGCACGGCCGTCGCCATCGAGGTCCTGGCAGATCGTGATGCGATCCGCGCCTTTTGGTCCGGCTGGCGGCGGTTCGGGCACGCGATCGTAGACGGTGCGCGAGAAACGATCGACCTGCAGCCGCTTCAGTCCGGCGGGATTGGGATACTGTAGAAACTGAATGACCCACAGCCGGCCACGGTCGTCGCACTTGACGAGAATCGGCTGACGTATTTCCGGTTCGCTGGCGAAGAGCTTGACGGTCAACCCTTCTCCCGGAGACATCTTTTCGACCGCCTTTTCGGGTGCGTATCCCTGCCCTCGCACCATAGCGACTGGCCACCCCAGCAGAACTGCGATGACGGCCAGTAGCTTTCTCGTCGAAACATGGAGTCGCGGAACAGACGAGAAAACTGGATTAAGCTTCAGCCAAACCGACGTTTGACGGCCGATTTTCTGTACGCGGCCTTCCGGCTTCTGGGGTTCGTCAACCGCTCTGACTACATCACCGATCGACATGCACCAAGTTTAACCGTTGGTTTTCGACAAGGCGATGGCCTGCGCGTGCCGCTAGCAGGCGAGTGGGTTCATTCGCCCTTCGGCGTGGCCATCGCACGGCGCAAATATTCTGCCGTGCGACTGTGACGGCTCATCGCTACTACCTGGGGAGTGCCGCTGGCGACTACCATTCCGCCTTCGTCTCCTGCCCCGGGACCAATGTCGATCACCCAGTCACTCTGGACGATCACCTGCATGTCGTGCTCGACAACGATAACGGTGTTTCCGGAATCGACGATGCCTCGAAGTTGCGTTACCAACCTTTCGACATCCAGCGGATGTAAGCCGGTCGTCGGCTCGTCAAGGACATAAAGGGTGTTGCCTCGCGGAACACGCTGAAGTTCGGTCGCGAGCTTGATGCGCTGCGCCTCGCCGCCAGAAAGCTCGGTCGCTGGTTGGCCCAGTCGTAGATAACCAAGGCCGACGTCTTTTAAGACCTTGAGTGCGCGCTCGATGGACGGCTCTTCTGCGAAGAACTCGACCGCTTCCTCCACGGTCAGCGCGAGCACCTCGGAAATGTTTTTTTCGCGGTATCGCACCTCCAAGGTCTTTGGATTGTAACGTGAGCCCTGACAAGTGGGGCACGGCGTATAAACGCTGGGCAGGAACAACAACTCGACCATGACAAAGCCTTCGCCTTGGCAATGCTCGCAGCGCCCTTTGCCGACGTTGAAGGAGAAGCGGCTCGTGTCGTAGTGTCTCGATTTTGCGAGCTTGGCCTGGGCAAAGAGCTTTCGAATATGGTCGAATATTCCGGTGTAAGTGGCCATGTTCGAGCGAGGGCTTCGCCCGATCGGCTTCTGATCGACCCGGACGAGCCTGGATATCAAATCTCCGCCCGATGCGATTCGCCCCGTGGTTTCGATGGCCGCGATCCGTTCGAGCGGATCGAGCTCTTCTTCATCGTTCGACAGTTCATGCCCCAAATGCTCGGCAACGAGTTCCACGAGCACTTGGCTGACGAGCGTAGACTTCCCGGAGCCAGACACACCTGTCACGGCGGTCATAACGCCGAGCGGAAAATCGACCCCGATGTCGCGGAGATTGTTGCGGGTCACGCCCGCCAGCTTGAGCCAGCCGAGCGGTTGCACTAATTGTCTCGGTCGCTTGTCTTTTTGTTCAGCAAAGAGAAAGGCCGCCGTGCGTGAGCTTTTGACCGTGCGCAGTCCCTCGGGCGGCCCACTGTAAAGGATTTCTCCGCCGTACTGCCCCGCGCCGGGACCAACGTCGACGAGCCAATCGGCGCGTCGCATCACCTCGAGGTCGTGCTCTACGACGAATAGCGAATTACCGCCTCGTTTCAACATTTCGAGTGCCGCCAGCAGCGCCTCGGTATCTGCCGGGTGAAGACCTGCTGATGGTTCATCCAACACGTAGACCACTCCGAACAGATTGGAGTAGAGCTGGGTCGCGAGGCGCAGCCGCTGAAGCTCACCCGGCGAAAGCGTCGGCGTGCTTCGGTCGAGTGCTAGGTAGCCGAGGCCCAAATCGAGCAGGGCTCTTAATCGACCGACCAGGTCGGTCGCGATCCGTTGGCTAACGATCGCCTGTTCCGGATGCTTTTCGCGCTGCCGCTCCAACTCCGTTGCACTGCCGTCGGCATATGGTCTGAGCAATTGCTCCACGCGCTTGAGCGGCAGTTCCGAGAACTCGGCGATATCGACGCCCGCGAACTTCACGCGGAGCGACTCCGGTCGCAGCCGCTTGCCCTTGCACATAGGGCAGTCGTTCGCCAACATGAACCTGAGCGCCCGCTTTTTCATCAGCGCGCTGTGGGTCGTGGCGAACGTGTGCAAGACGTACCGCTTCACCCCGGTAAACGTGCCCATGTAGCTCGGCGATTCTTTGCGCCGCAGAGCCGCCCTGGTCTCGGCGGGGGTATAGCCGGCATAGACCGGAACCGTCGGCTGCTCGTCGGTGAACAGGATCCATTCGCGTTCTTTCTTCGGCAGCTCGCGCCAGGGCTTGTCGACATCATATCCCAATGAAACAAGGATATCGCGCTGGTTCTGTCCGCCCCACGCAGGCGGCCAGGCGGCGATCGCTCGCTCGCGTATCGTGAGCGAATCATCCGGGACCGCGGACTTCTCGGTGACGTCGTAGATTCGGCCCAACCCGTGGCAAGTCGGGCAAGCACCCTCGGGGGTATTCGGCGAAAATCCCTCAGCGTAGATGATGCTCTGGCCCGGCGGATACTTGCCGGCGCGAGAGTAGAGCATGCGTAACAGGTTTGAAAGGGTCGTCACGCTCCCGACGGAAGAGCGCGCCGTCGGAGTTCCGCGCTGCTGCTGTAGCGCGATGGCGGGCGGCAGTCCGTCGATCGACTGCACCTCGGGCACCGCCATCTGGTTGAAGAGTCTTCTGGCGTAGGGCGAGACCGATTCCAGGTAGCGTCGTTGGGCCTCGGCATACAGTGTGCCGAACGCGAGGCTGGATTTGCCCGAGCCCGAGATGCCCGTAAAAACGACGAGGGAATCCCGTGGGATGATGACGTCGACGTTTTTGAGGTTGTGTTCGCGCGCTCCGTGCACCCGAACGAAGCGGTCCTTCTCGGTTTCCGAGCGGTCGATCGTGGCCATACTTATGAGCGAGCAAGGCCCGCGCTATGGCCCGGTCCTGTGCCTCATGGTCGGTTTTCGGTCGTGTAGTTCGTCTAATCCAGCTAACTGTGCGGTCTGCCCGGCGCGGCGGAAGCATTCTAGAGAATCCGCCGCTCAGCCGCACGGCCTAACTTCAAGCGCCGAGGACGCTCGTTGGTCGACCTCATGAAAGTTGGTGGCCCCGATCCGTAAGTAGGTCGCTCGGCTGTGGAATGCCTCCCTACCCCGCTGCATACCGCCCTATCTCCCGCTCGAAACGTGCCCCCGCCCTGGCTCGAAAATCGGGCCTTGGCGGCCGATTCCTGTTCCCGGCGGTGTGAGGTCTTTCGAGTTTTCGCGGCCGGTTTAGAATTGGAGTGACGGCGAGAAACATCCACTGGCAAATCTTCAAGCGTGGCAGACGTGCGCCGTCCGGCTTGCGGCGCGGGGACGGAAACGTGGAATCGATACCTTCGACGGGCGGCGCGGCGGCTCCGCTAGAGTCGATCCTCATCACGGGCGAATTGACGGTCCGCCACTCGCGGCCGCCGGACTATCAGACCGAGAGTCGCGCGCTCGCCGAGCTGGCGCAGGCGTGGGCCGATGCGCCGCACACCGTCTGGCGGAGACTCGTCGACGCGGCGCTCGCGATCGGCCGGGCCGGCTCGGCGGGTGTCAGCCTGTCGTCGCGGCGAGAGATCGAGGCGCCGTTCGTCGGTTGGCCGGCCGTGGCCGGCGTCTGGGAACCCTACTCGGGCCGGTGCCTGTGCCGCGGCGCCGACCCCTGCGGCCTGCTGCTCGATCGGCCCGCCGTCGAACTCCTCGCGCACCCCGAGCGGTACTACGCGGATCTGGCCGGTTTGCCGGTGCAGGCCCGCGAGGCGCTCGTGGCGCCCTTTCGAGTGCGTGGCGAGCCGGTGGGCACTCTCTGGTTGCTGGCCCACGACGACCAGCGGCAGTTCGACGCCGAAGACGCCCGACTGCTGACGAGCCTGGCCGCGTTCGCCGCCGCCACGGTCAGGGGGTTCGAGGCGCTCGCGGAGTCGGCCCAATTCCGCACCATCTTCGAACAGGGCGCAAACTTCGCCGGCGTGATGATGCTCGACGGCACGCTCATCGAGGCCAACCGGCTCTCGCTCGAGGCCTGCGGGCTCCGGCGCGAAGACGTGATCGGCAAGAAGTTCTGGGACTGCGGCTGGTGGAACCGCGCGCCGGAACAACAACAGCTTGTCCGCGAGGCCACGCGGCAAGCCGCCGGCGGCATCCCCTTCCGTCGAGAGACGTATTACTTCGTGGCCGACGGCACGCAGCGCTATCTCGATCTCAGCCTGGTGCCCGTGCGAGACGATGCGGGCAAGGTGATCTTCATCGTGCCGACGGGCAACGACATCACCGAGCGCCGCCTAATCGAAAGGGTCAACTCGCGGTTCGCCGCTATCGTCGAGTCGTCGGACGACGCCATCATCGGCAAGGACCTGAACAGCATCATCACGAGTTGGAACGCCGGCGCCACTCGCTTGTTCGGCTATACGGCCGATGAGGCGATCGGTCGGCCCGTGACCATGCTCATGCCGCCTGACCGCGTGGACGAGGAACTAGGCATCCTGGAGCGTATCCGGCGCGGCGAGCGGGTGGACCATTACGAGACGGTCCGGCGCCGCAAGGACGGTACGTTGCTCGATATCTCGCTCACGGTCTCGCCGGTGGCCGACGAGTCGGGCCGCATCGTGGGGGCCTCGAAGATTGCCCGCAACATCACCGACCGCAAGCGGGCCGAGCAAGCGCTGCTCGAGGCCGATCGCCAGAAGAACGAATTTCTGGCGACGCTGGCCCACGAGCTGCGCAATCCGCTGGCTCCCATCCGCAATTCGCTCAACATCCTGAGGCTGACCCGCGGCGATCTGCCAGCGGCCGACCGCGTGCAAGAGATGATGGAGCGGCAGGTGAACCACATGGTGCGGCTGGTCGACGACCTGCTCGAGATCTCGCGCATCTCGACGGGCAAGATCGAGCTGCGGCTCGAGGCGGTGGAGATCGCCTCGGTCATCCGCAGCGCGATCGAGACCAGCCGGCCGCTCATCGACGCCGGCGGTCATCGACTGGCAACCTCCATCCCGCCCGAACCGCTCACGGTCGACGGCGATCCCGTGCGGTTGTCGCAGGTCGTCGCCAACCTGTTGAACAACTCGGCCAAGTACACCGAGCCGGGCGGCCAGATTTGGCTGAACGTCTCGCGCGCGGAGGACGAAGTCGTCATCTCGGTGCGCGACACGGGAATCGGCATCTTGCCCGCGCTGCTGCCGCACGTGTTGGAGATGTTTACGCAGGCCGAGCGCGAGAAACGCCGGTCGCACGACGGCCTGGGCATCGGCCTGGCGCTCGTCAAACGGCTGGTCGAGATGCATGGCGGCACCGTAGTCGCCCACAGCGCTGGCGAGGGCAGGGGCAGCGAGTTCACCATCCGGCTGCCGCTCTCCGAACGGCAGCTCCCGCGGATCGGCGACCGGGCCGACGCCCAACACGGCCAAGCCGCGCGGAGCCGCGTGTTGGTGGTCGACGACAACGAAGACGCCGCCCTCAGCCTCGCGATGCTCCTCAAGGTGCTCGGTAACGACGTACAAACCGCGCACGACGGCCCCGCGGCTCTGCGGGCCTTCGAATCGTTCCAACCCTCGGTCGTGTTGCTCGACCTCGGCATGCCCGGCATGAGCGGCTTCGAGGTCGCCGGGCATCTTCGCGCGCTGCCGCGCTTCGAACGGGTCACGCTCGTCGCCCTGACCGGTTGGGGGCAGGAAGAAGACCGCCGCCGCACCCACGAAGCCGGCTTCGACCATCACCTCGTCAAGCCGGTCAACCTCGACGCCCTCCAGGTTCTCATGTCCGACGTACGTAGCAGCGCATAGTACCCATCACGATCGGTCGCGATGGCAACGCCCCGAGGAAGGCAGGATGGCTTCACGGCGGAGCGCGAGGCCTCCTACGCGCTCGAAATCGCCAGTCCGTTCCCGCGGATGTGCCGCACCGGCCAACCTGGGGGCATGCTGGACCTACGCGCGTTCCAGCCCCGCAACGTCCAAAATCCAGACTATACCCGGGATCGCGGATAATGACCGGCCGCGATCCGGTTTTGCGGGTTATTCTCAGAAATTCCGATTCGGTTACAGCCCGCGTTCAGCACGACGTCCTAGATTTAAACGCGGCTGACAAAAACGTCCGGGACGCTGATTCGGCGCATTTATCATGAACCGCTCTTTCATCACGTGGCTCGGTCTCATCCTCATAGGGGTCTGCGAGTGGTTCAACTATTCGCGTCAACGCGATGCCCGTCAGAACGACATCCCGTGGGGGGGCGAAGGTGTCTCGCCGCTGCGCGTTTCCACCGTCCAAGGCACACCGAAAGACGACTTGCATCTCCTGTTCATCGGCAACAGCTACACCTCCGTCCACGACATACCGAAGCAGGTGGCCGACATTGCCTCATCGGACTCGGGTAATTCGACGCAATTGTTCGTTCAGTCGATCACGCGTGGCGGCGTAACGCTGAAGGAACTCTGGGAGGAAGGCAAGGCCGCTGATGCCATCCGCAGCCGCCATTGGGACTATGTGGTGATCCAGGAGCAGAGCTTCTGGGCAATCACCAATATCGAGGCGAGCACGGATTATATGGAGCGCTTCGACAAGCTGGCTCACCAAAGCGGCGCCAAGACGGTGCTCTACCTCACTTGGCCCAGGAAGCCCGGCAGCCATTGGTACACCGACGGTCAGACGGCGTTCCTGCGAACGCCGGATTACATGCTGCATCAATTCATCCGTCAAACCTACACCGTCTCCCTCATTACCGGCGCGTCGACGGCGGACGTGGGCATTTATTGGTGGCGCGTTTTGAAAGAATATCCACAGATCGAGTTGTATGAGCCCGACGGGACGCACCAGAGCATGGCGGGAAGCTATCTGGCCGCGCTGGTATTCTATAAAATGCTGACTCACCGCGACGTGACCAGAACCACCTTCCTGCCGGCCGGTGTCAGCGAAACCGACGCCGATACCCTAAGAACGGTCGTGTCGCAGCCTTTGCCCATGCCGGGACCAGCCGGCCAATCATTGGGCCATCGTCAAGGACGATCTAACGCAGCAGCCGGACACAGCCCACCGACTCAGGGTCGCCCCACTCGCTGACAGCTCAACCCCACGTCACTGATTCTTGGCTCTGACGTGCACGACGGTTTTGACGGCGTACACCGGGATGCGCAGCTCGCTGACCTTGGCCATGTCCTCGACGACGATATAGTCGTTGCCCACCTCGGTGACCGTGTGTGTGCCCGCCTCGGCTCCCTCGATCGTCGTGATCTGCAGCAGTTGCCCCTTGTCGTTGAGCGTCACGATCTGACCCGCGGCCAGCGTCGCGAATAGGCCTTTGGGAGCGGCCGGTTGCGCCTGCGAGAACACGGCCGACGCGACCAACAACAGGACACACAGCGTCGCGATCGAGATGATTGACCTGGCCATCTTGGCAGCTCCTTCGATGAAAAACCCGAAACAAAACTCTCACAATAGCTTCGAGCCAGGCCGTTACCCTGGGACGGACCAGCCCCCTTTGCAACGGCTGATATGTGTAGCACTCACGCCCGTCGCTGGGAGAGTGAACCTCAAACCCGCCGGGAGGCGATCCTGGCCTACCCCACGCACACCTGCTGCCGCCACGACCGAGTGCGACTACTTATACGGCGGGCGGCAAGATCCAGTTCGCTGCTCATAGGAGGCTTGTGAGCACTGCCGGCACTACAGAGCGTGATGGCTACAATGCGGCGGACGACGAGAGTCTTCGGAATGCGTGGATGGAACCGTCTCGCGCGATCACACCCGCGAGCCATGTCGCGGCCGGACAAGAAGGCAGACTCAGTCTCGCTGGCCCATCGTACAAGTCAGCCTCGGTCGGTGGCCGGGGGTATTTCTGAATTCGATTGCAGCTACGTGAAAGCAGCCATCCCTCCGACTCCAGCGCACCGACACGCGGGCCTGTGGCCGGAAGTCTCACGTGAAGCGATCGGCTACCGTGATGCCCTGCGCGGTGATCGCCCCCAACGCGAGCCTCTCGGCCGTCGGCAGATCACTGATCTTCCCGGCCTCCGTATCACCTGCCACGATCCGCCCGATATTCGCGACGATGCACGCAGCGAACGCCGCCCCTATCAACGCCTGCAAACTGAATTGAAACCGTTCGCTCATAACGGCCAGTCTACGCAAAATGCGGTGGCTGCCAAGACGAAGATTTCCACAATCTCACTGTAGGCTCATCAAAAATAAATCGGTAACTTTTTTTGATTCTCGTATCCACGCATAGTAGGTATGACGGATTGCTCCGATTGTGGGGGTGCGCGGCAGGTCGATCGCGCCGTCGTCGGTCTTATCCGGGAGATACCGCTATTCGTGGCAGGGCGTCGCAGGGGAATGACGCCCCGGCCTCCATGATCACATCTTATGCGGAGTTTTAGCGTGGCCGAGATATCGGCGTGAATGGCCACGGTCGAAGCACGAAGTAGTGCATCCGATCGCGTGCCGGAAGGCTATCGAAAAGACATGTGCTCGATCCGCTTCAGTGCGTCGACGAGCTGGTCGATCTCTTCGGTTGTGTTGTAGATGGAGAGCGAGGGGCGAACGGTGGATTCGACGCCGAAGCGTCGTAATGAAGGTTGTGAACAGTGGTGGCCTGCGCGGACGGCAATCCCTTCTTGATCCAACAGTCGTCCCACGTCCTCGGTCCTACGATTCGGTAGCACGAACGAGAGCACGCCCACTTTTTCCCTCGCCGTTCCGATCAGACGTAATCCGTTCACCCGAGAAAGCGCCTCGGTCGCGTATTCGAGCACGGAGCGTTCGTAGGCCGCAATGTTTGGCAACCCCAGGCGGCTGACATAATCCAACGCGGCACCGAGCCCGACGGCGTCGGCGACGTTCGGGGTGCCGGCTTCGAATCGGGCCGGCGACTCCGCGAAGGTCGTCTCCTCGAACGTGACATTGCGAATCATATTGCCCCCCCCTTGCCAGGGCGGCAATATGTCGTGCAGTTCTTCACGGATGTAGACCGCTCCGATACCCGTCGGTGCGAAAATCTTATGACCAGAGAAGGTGAAGAAGTCGCAGCCCAACTCTTGCAGGTTGACGGGAACGTGGGCTACCGACTGAGCCCCGTCGATTAACACGCGAGCGCCGTACCGCTTGGCCATCTGCGTCATTTCGCCGACGGGCAAGATCGTACCGAGGCTGTTGGAAGCCTGCGTCAGGGCAACGACTTTGGTTCGTGGCCCGAGGAGCTTCTGATACTCCTCGAGCATGACCTCGCCGTGATCGTTGACCGGGATGACGCGCAACACCGCGCCCTTTTCCTTGGCGATCATCTGCCAAGGGACGATATTGGCGTGGTGCTCCAGCATCGAGAGGACCACTTCGTCGCCCGGCTGCAAGAATTTGCGGCCATAGGTCTGTGTGACGAGGTTGATCCCTTCTGTCGTGCCGCGCACAAAGACAATCTCTTTGACGTTCGACGCGCCCAGGAATCGCTGCACCTTCTCGCGGGCCTTTTCGTAGGCGTCGGTGGCCCGGGCTGCCAACGTGTGGGCGCCGCGATGGATGTTCGAGTTGTCGTGCTTGTAGAACTGCGAGACAGCGTCGATGACCGACTGCGGCTTCTGTGTCGTGGCCGCATTATCGAGCCAGGCCAACGGCTTACCATGCACCTTTTGTTGAAGAATCGGAAAATCTCGCCGAATCGCCGGCACATCGATCGGCCGAGAACGACTCGAGGGAGACGTCGCCGCAGCGGCTATCCGCTCGCGCATCGAACGCGAGAACGGATCGTGTTCGGTCTCCCTATGCAACTGCGTTCCCCGCATTCCCGCGACGAAGGCGCGGAGACCATCTTGGGAGACCGTCACCGGCGGCGACGTGACCGAAAAGGGAGCCGCGCCGAGCCCTTCTGATACATCATTCGAGGCTATCCGATTGGCCGAAGGGAACGGCATCGCCGCCAGGGGCATGATCGGAGGCGTTGCGGGCTCCCGCTCAGGCCAGGTCCCGAATGATGTCGGAGAATGGCCAACAGACGAGGCGGGTATCTCGGCCGACGCCGGCGCAGCTTCCGCTAGCGAGTCGGCACCTGGCGCCAAATCGCCCGGCGGGCGTTCGTTGTAGATCCGAGTCGCCAACTGGGCGATCAAGTCGGGGGTGATTTCATCCACGCTTTATCCCTTTCGCAACCGACAGGCACAACCGACGTTTCTGCCCACGGCGCGCGGGCTCAGGCTTTGCCCGCCGCTCTTACTTCACTTTCGTTTCTCGGTGATCGTAATCGTGATAGTAACCGACCTCGACATTCTCGAGCACGCCTAGGGCGTCGTCGGTGAGCACCGCACACGACGAGTAATGCGTCAGCAGATACGAGGCAACACCCAGGTTGTCGACTCCCATCAGCCTGGCAGAAAGGCTCGGGCTGATTTCGCCCGGAATGCCAATCTGGTGTAGTCCCACGACACCTTGGTCGGCCTCGCCCACGCGCATGAGCAGAATGCTGGTCGTGCCGAACCACTGATTGGATTGATAGCGGCTCTTCATCTCTAACTTGTCGCACGGCACGAGCGGGATACCACGCCAGGTCAGCACCGGCGTGCCGAACAGATTCATCGTAGCCGGCGGCACGCCACGCCAGGTGCACTCGCGGCCGAATGCCGCGATGGCCTTCGGGTGCGCCAAGAAGAAACAGGGCTTCTTCCAGACGAGCGCCAGCAACTCGTCGAGGTCGTCTGGCGTCGGCGCTCCGTAACGCGTGCTGATCCGCATCCCCGGTTCGGCCGAGTGGATCAGGCCGAATTTGCTGTTGTTGACCAGCTCCCATTCCTGCCGCTCCTTGATCCCTTCGATCGTCAGGCGCATCTGCTCTTCGAGC
>DASZTS010000042.1:0-3619 GCA_035547915.1 Pirellulales bacterium
GGACAATCAAGTACAGGGGAAAGCGGACCATCCGGCGTTAACGTTCAAATGCGATCTGGACCGCCATGGATGGTTGCAGCCGGGTTCTGTTCTGTAGGACTCGGCTTACTTGCATTCTTGGCCAGTGCGATTATCTCCGGCCAAGGTAATTTTGCAGTCTGGGCTTTTTTCAGGCGTCTTTAACCCATGGTTCTTCATTGGTTTTCCTTTGGGAATTTACTGGCTGAGGCGCGGCGGTTTCTTTGTGCAACTCTCTGCGTCTACGCGACGTGCCAAACAATCGGACGCTCGTCTGCGAGATGTGATTGAACGCGAGGCGAGACTCGCACATTCGGAGGCCGAACACGTCAAAGCGCGAGCGCAGTTGGTCAGCGAACGCCAGAACCTGGACGAAGCCCAAAAGCAATTGGCCAAACGTCGCACGGAAGCGTTAGCGCCGGCCGATTGCGTTCAAAGACCTGGCCCACGACGAGAAATTCGCAACAAGGCGGCATCGATCACGTGGTTTGTCACGGGCGCAATTGGAGCAACTGCTCTACTTTGGTCGGCCGGCATCGTTGTTTTGCCACTACCATTCGGCGCGGAGGAGACTATCGGCTCAGGGCCTATTCAACCCGAAGAAGAAAATGTTCCGATCGAGGAGAATGCCGACGAGCCGCTTGCCGCATCCGGTGATCTACCACCGCACACTCCTGAACCCCAGCCGACGCCACGGAGTGCTAGCAATTCATCAAATGAGCACCGTTCTGAACTCGTATCGAAAGCTCTGGAGAACGGCACTGCTGCTTTTCAACGTGGCGACTACGACATGGCGATCAAGCACTTCTCCGTTGCCATTAAGGAGGC
This sequence comes from Pirellulales bacterium, assembly GCA_035547915.1. GTDB lineage: Bacteria > Planctomycetota > Planctomycetia > Pirellulales > JAICIG01 > DASSFG01. The sequence continues at coordinate 847 of DASZTS010000042.1, forward strand.
GCCTTTAGACGCTGAACCGCACTGGCGTCGCGCCACGGTGTTAATAAAGAAAAACCGCTTGTCGGATGCGCGCGCTGACGCAGCACATGCCGTCGCATTGGCGCCGAATGATCCTAACGCCGTTTTTTGGGTCGGCTACGTGAGGTATAAGCAACAGCGATACCGTGATGCCATGCATGATTTTGATGTGGTGATCAAGCTCGATCCAATGTTCGCTCAGGCTTTCAGGTTTAGGTCGTACTGCCACATATTTCTTGGCAATGACACAGCGGCAGCAGCTGACATGCGACGCGCCATGGCGATCGATCCCAATATCAAGGACGACTAATTCTGAAATGCCCAAAAGCTTAACAGAATACCGCTGCCTACTGATTTCACCGAGTGATGTGGCGGACGAACGTGACGCGCTCGCCGCGACGGTCGAACGCTGGAATGCACAAATCGGCGCTGCCTTGGACACGCGGGTGAATCTTGTGCGATGGGAGACACACGGTATTCCCGACATGTCGGGCGAGCCACAAGCCGTACTGAATGATCAAATTGTTGACGACTGCCATCTCGGGATCGCTCTTTTCTGGTCTCGCATTGGAACGCCGACAAGTACGCACGCTTCAGGATCCATTGAAGAAATCCACCGTCTACTGGAACGCGGTGTGAAGGTGATGGTCTATTTCAAAAGCAGCGCAATCCCTCGTCGAATCTCACCTTGTCCGCTGTCCCATGATTTCGGCCCGCTCGTCCTCGGCGGTTCCGCAAGGCGAGCGAACTCGAACCGTTGGCTGTGTGGCCGCATCGTGCCAACCTGCATTGGTCGTCAACGGTCCAGCTAAAGGGCGACAGGTACTGGTAAACTGTGCCTTTGCGCGGCACGTCGAAGCGCCTCCTCGCGGTGTCGCTTGCGGACCTCGTCCGCCACGTCCGTGGGAACGCTATAGAGATGGGCGGTGTGGGGCGACCGACCATAACCGTCAAGAATCTCCACAAGCTCGCGATCCGCGGCTTCTTCGCCTTGAAGTAAGCATTCCCTGGTGATCGCGCGCCGGCACCTATCCCACGAGAGTTTCTGAAAGCCGAAGGCCAGCGGCTTGCGCCCTTCGAAGGCCGCGAGGCGAGCTTCGACCTCGTCGCAGATGCACCGAATCGTCGCCCCCTCTTCCCAGCGCTTCAGGCAGAACTGCATCAGCGCCCGCTCTTCGGGATTGGGTACGCGAATGTATTGGCCCCGATGCTTCTTCCGCTTGAAACCCCAGTCGTGCACGCCGCCTCGTAGTTGCCACGATTGACGCATGTGCATGCGCTTCGCCCGGCGGATCGCTTCAACGCGTTTTGGCGTGCTGCCGGTATTCATGGGTTGTTTCTACCACCTGGGGGCACGTCGTTGCTTGCCTTTTAGAAAGGTACGTGACAAGCCCACGCGAAGTCTAGAGAATGCGCGCAAGGGCCACGCGTTGTCGGCCCAGCGATCACTGAGGTGGACCCCAAAAACTGGGCGCGCTGATAAGGTGTGGTTTCCGGGAGCGGGAACGACCGAATCAGGAGTGTGCCGGCATGACGCGGAAGCGGCGGGTGTTTGGGGCGGCGTTCAAGGCCAAGGTGGCCTTGGCGGCGGTGCGAGGGGACAAGACGACGGCCCAGTTGGCCAGTGAGTTCAGTGTGCATACCAGTCAGGTCACCGCCTGGAAGAAGCAGCTCTTGGACCAGGCGGCCGGGCTGTTCGAGGACGGCCGTACGCGGCGTGACGAGACAGCCGCAAGCGAGCAGGAGTTGTTCGAGCAAATCGGTCGCCTCAAGATGGAGGTCGAGTGGTTGAAAAAAAAATCTGCCGAGCTCGCCTGAGGCGCGACGACGATGCATCGACACCACCCATCGACAACTGACCATCGCCCGCCAGTGCGAACTACTTGGTCTCGCGCGCAGCACCTGGTATCGCGTGCCCATTGGCGAGACGGCCGAGAACCTGGCCTTGATGAAGCGGATCGACGAGCAGTATTTGCAAACGCCGTTTTACGGCAGTCGCAAGATGGCGATCGAGCTGGGCATCAATCGCAAGCACGCGCAGCGACTGATGCGCCGCATGGGCTTGGAGGCGATCTATCCGAAACACGCGACCACGCGGCCGGCCGCCGGGCACAAGATTTACCCGTATTTACTGCGGAATCTGGCGATCACGCGGCCCGACCAGGTGTGGGCTACCGACATCACCTACATTCCGCTGCGGCACGGCTTCCTGTACCTGGCAGCCGTGATGGACTGGTTCAGCCGCTACGTGCTGGCGTGGCGATTGTCGAACACTTTGGAGGGCAGGTTCTGTTTGGAGGCTCTCGACGAGGCGCTGGCCGGCACACGACCGGAGATTTTCAACAGCGATCAAGGATCGCAGTTCACGTCCGCGGCCTTCACCGGCCGATTGGAAGCGTGTGGCGTGGCGATCTCGATGGACGGTCGCGGCCGCGCGCTGGACAACGTGTTCGTCGAGCGGCTGTGGCGGAGCGTGAAGTACGAGGAGGTGTATTTGAAAGACTACGCCGACGGCTGGGAAGCGGAGCAGGCGCTGACCCGCTACTTCGAGTTCTACTGCCAGCGGCGAATCCACCAGGCCCTGGGTTACCGCACACCGGCCGAGGTGTACGGCAGGACCGAAGCGCGAAAAGTTCGGCGCTCAAATCCCTGCTGAGGCAGGGTTAAAGAGGAACATCCAACGAGAACCAAACCGTCAACAGACGCTGCGGCCGCGCGAGACCCGTGAGGGGTCTCACGGGCCGCCAAGCCCAGT
>DASZTS010000043.1:0-68880 GCA_035547915.1 Pirellulales bacterium
CCATTTCCAGAACGTGCGCCATGCGCGGTCTCCATCAACGTCGGGGATGTTGATGAAAACCAACCGCGCACTGCGCTGCACGTAAAATGGCTGCTTTTGATTCCGACCACGCTGGCTGCTTTTAACTGGCCGCTGACACCATCACCGACCAGATCGTCGCAGCCCTCGCCACGGGAACTATTCCATGGCGCAGGCCGTGGAGTATCGACAAGAACGCTGGACTCCCAGCCAACGCCGTCAGCCGGCGGTGCTATTCCGGCATCAATCCGCTGCTGCTTCAGATCGCAACCGAGAACCACGGCTTCAAGAGCCGCTGGTGGGCGACCTACCGTCAGTGGTCCGAAATCGGCGGCCAAGTAATGCGGCGACCCGATCATGTGCCGGCGGGCGAGTGGGGAACGGCCATTGTCTTCTGCAAACCGTGCAAGAAGACGACCACGGAGCCCAACGGGGAGAAGAAGGACGAGACCTTCTTCGTTCTCCGCACCTACATGGTCTTCAACGTCGATCAAGTTCTCGGCGCAGACGTTGATCGGTTTCGTGTCGGCCACGAACCGATTGGAGCGGCCGAGATTGACGAGCGTTTCGAGCAGGCGGAAATGGCCGTCGCTGCGACTGGTGCCGACATTCGCTTCGGCGGCAACGAAGCGTTTTACCGGCCGGCCGGCGACTACATCCAGATGCCGCCACGAGCGCAGTGGGCCTCAAGCAGCGACTACTGTGAAGCACTGCTCCACGAGCTTTGCCACTGGACGGAGCACGAGAGCCGACTCGATTGGGACCGAACGAAGGCAGAAAACAGCTATGCCCTCGGCGAGTTGATCGCCGAACTCGGAGCATGTTTTCTTGCCGGCGAACTCGGACTGCCGCTCGATCAGTCGCTCGGAAATCACGCCGCCTACCTGCAAAGCTGGCTGACGGCGATGAAGGCCGACACCCGGTTCATTTTCAGGGCGTCATCCCAGGCCAGCAAAGCTGCTGACTTCATCCTTTCATTCAGCCGGAAGGAAGAGCCCGAGGTCGTCGAAGAGGCAGCAATCATTATCTGAACGGCTTCAGGTCGGGCGGCAGAACGGATGCTGCCGCCCATTTTTGTCTCCCGGATACTCGCTACCCCGTCGTCGGTGGCGACCCAAGCCTGGCCATAGTGGACCAGCTTGGTCGCCATCTCAAACAAGGAAGGACGAAATGGAAAGGATCGAAGGGCTGCTCGCAAAAGTCTGGAAGGACGAAGAGGTCAATCTCAAGCCAGGCAGGCACTACTTCGACGAGACGCTCGTCGTCAGGGTCCGAGGCTCGGTTGAGAAGGCGCACGACCAACACGTGACGCCCACGGTCAGCGTCCCGCTCGTCACGACGCTCGCTTTGTTTTGGGAGAAGTGTGGCGTTGATCGTGACCAGGCGTTGAAGCTGCTGCGAGAAGCAATCTCCGAGGCGATGGCGATGGGCGAGAAGGAAGACGACCGGATCAAGCAGCAGATCGACGACGTGGCGGAGGCGATCACCGCCGTCCGTAAGGAACTCCTCGAACGGTTGCCGAAGATGCCCCGCTCGGGACGAACGATCACCCAAGACCTCGAAGTCACGGTTGAGCGGCTTCCGACAGTCGAGCACGTCGCTGCTTAGTGGCTCGTCAGGAGGTGGGCACGGCGGGCCCGCCTTGTTTTCTTCGTTGTCCGTCTGCAAACGGATACCCGCTAGCCCGGTGTGTGAGCGGCATGTCGCTGCTCTGAACATGAAGCTGGAGAACGACCATGACGAAGCTGGGCGAAATGGATCTAAAGACGGCGGCTAAAGAAGCCGCAGGCAATTGGCGAGGTTTTGAATCCTTTGCATGGGACCGGACAAGGGAACTCGCTCGACCGGAAGACTGGACCATCGTCTACACGCATCACCGGGACAGCGGTTTGCTAGATCAGAGTAATGCGTCGGCGATTGAAGAGGCACTCGAACCCTTCACGGAGGGCGACGATCCAGACGTGGTCGCCGAACGCCACAACCACTGGGCCGTGGGTTGGATCGACGGATTCAGCATCGGAGTTTTTCGCCGTGGTCGAATCACGAAGGCGTTCAAGACCTATCACGAACTGGTCGAGCGCATGGCCGACTACCCCGTGCTCGACGACGAGGATTACTCACGCCGGGAGTACGAGGCCACCCTCGAAAACATCGCCGACTCAGCCTGGCGGTTGAAGCACGACTTCGATTTGCCCGAGGACTGGGAGGCCGAGGTCTATAGCTGGCTGTCGGACCACGATTCGAGCGCCATCGAAAACCGAGACGATCAGGGCGGCTATCCCGAACAGGCCCAACTAGAGCGGGCCTTCGCCGGACTTGGTTTCCAACGGCCTGTCTGACGCTGTTCGTCAAAGAAACGGATACCTGCTAGTCGTTCGACGGCGGGTATCCGTTTCGCTTTTTTCAGACGCCCGCACTTTGTGGCTCTCACGACTAACGGATACTCGCTACGCAAAACGACAACTGAACCTCACGCAACGGAGATTTTGCGATGGATGACCAATTTGAACAACACGACGAAAGCACGCCCGACGCCACCGGCGATACCGTCGAGACCGTGAAGACCCCGCTGGAGCAACGGCAAGAGCTACTGGCCCACCACGTGCGGCTGGTCGCTCGCAAGCTGAGCCACGCCCTTTTCGTGTTCGGTTCACAGGGCGGCCTCGGGAAGTCGAGGACGATCTTGGGCACCCTGCGGGACGAAGGCGTCGAGCCGGTGCTAATCAACAGCCACATCACAGCGTTGGCCCTGTATTCGACGCTCTACACGTATCGCACCGAGGAAATTCTTTTCTTCGACGATTGCGACAGCATGTATAGCTCGATGGTTCATCTCGGCCTGCTGCGTTCGGCACTGTGGGGAACGCCGAGGATCGTGACGTATGGGTCGAGCCAATTGCCCGACAACCTGCCGCCGTCCTTCGAGACGACCGCACGTTTCGTGTTCGCAGCGAACGTGATCCCCAAGAAAAACGACGCTTTCAAGGCGGTGTTGAGCCGCTGTGATGTCTTCGACCTCTCCGCCACAAACGAAGAGGTCATCGAGATGATGCGGACACTGGCGTCGAACGGTTTTCAAGGCATTACCGCTGACGAAGCGAACACCATCATCGACTACATGTCTGACCATTGCGAAGACAGGCAGTTGTCACTGCGGCTCTTGGGGCCGTCGCTGCGGAAGTTGAAGTACGCTCGTGAAACCGGCATCGACTGGCGGCCTTTGATTAAAAGCCAGCTTCAGACGCTTGGCAAAAAGATCGAGGCCACCAAAAGGCTCGACAACCGAGCGAAAGATTTTCGGTTGCTCGAAGTGGTTCTCCGCAAGTTCCCCGACTCGGTGAATGAACAGCAAGCCGAGTGGTGCAAAGCGACCGGCAAGAGCAGGGCCAGTTTCTACCGAGCCCTGGGCCGATATCGAGATGAGCATGGCGATTGACGGATACTCGCTACGTGGTTGTGGGAAGCACGTCGCCCCCACAACCACAAAAGCGAGGATCAATAAATGCCGCAGCAAGTCACCACCGCCGTCGCCAGTGGAACCGAACCAGTGCAGCGCAAAGCTGCCGCTGACGCCAGCCAAGTCCAGGATGCTTGCAACCTGGTGGCCGTTGTCGGGTGCTTTCATCGGCACCTGCTGGCCCTTCATCGTTCTGGCGTCTACGGCAGCGATCTGATTAACCATCCGGTCGCCCTCGCATTCGTGAGCAAGCTCGCCAGTCTCTGCCGGTTCGACCTCGACCGTGAGATTGCTGCGTTCGAAGCCATCAACCGCATCGAGCGTGGCGAAACCGTCGAGTACGAGGTCATCCCGCTCTGAGGGATACCGGCTAGTGCGTCATCAGGCGATGCACGTTTGCTCGCCGTCAGCAAATCAACGAGAGGAGCGGAGAACATCCTCCGCTCCTCTCTGCTTTTTCAGCAGAGATCAACATGAACACTTATTGCGTTCGTAATGGCCAGATCGAAGTCGGGGTGATCGAACACGAGGGCCACGAATTCTCGGCGCTCGGGGCAACCGTCCAGCGGCGGCACCTCACGGCATACACCCGCCGCATCAACGGCCAGATCGTCCTGACGACCTGGTGCGGCCAAGTCATCTTGGCTTGCCGCTCAGAAGTCGTCGAGCGGTTTTGGTCCGACGCCTTCGCCATTTTGTTTCGCCTGACGAAGGGCCGCTTCGTCGTCGGCTACTGCCTCGGTGACGAAGGGATGCTTTTTCGGGGCGAGCTTCTCAGCGACTGCACCGACGAAGAGGCCCGCCGGTCGGCCATCCAGATTTCGGAGACCTTCGCCGAACTCGACGCCGAGGACGAGTCGGCCGACTGGGGCGAGTAACGGATACCAGCTAACCACCACGGAGACACCCATGAAACTTTGGAGACGGAGAAACCATGAGCCAGATAACTGCGAAGGCCACGTTCAACGGCCAGGAACTGAGCGACGTTCCCGTCCTCAATCCGGGCGACTGGTTCGGCAGGACTTGGTTGATCGAGATTGGCGGCTGCTACTGGCCGCTCTTTCTAATCGTCGAGGCCGACAGCGTGTCCGACGCCATCGACGAGTTGGCCGACAACGAAAAATACGGGCACCACATCGTCGTCCCGGACGAAGACCTCGGCGACTATCCCGAACAGGATCGCCACTACGGGCCGAGCGGCCAAGTGCTGGACCTTGACCACCTCATGATCCACGGCGACGAAGGAAAAGAGTGCCCATTCCAGTGCCGTTATTTCGGCGACGGACTGCCGGCTGAGGGCATCGAGCCGTCTGAATTTGGGCGGTACCTAGAAGAGCAGGAGGACTAATGAACGAAGACGTTGAACAAGTTGCCGAGGAGCAGGATGACATTTCGGTGATCCCGTATCCCTCCCTGGGCATCGACCTGGATGCTCCGCTGGAAGAGCAAGCCATTTTCGTGCGGCTGCTTGCCCACCATTGGCCTGGCAAAGTAATCGGTTTCTCGACGATGACCATGCGAGCCACTGAGATGACCATCGAGCAACTCAAGCTCCACACGGACGACCTAATAGTCGCTGAGAGTCCCCAGGCCAAGGCCGATGCCGTCGCTCGAAGTGGCGTCTCGGCGGTCGTCAGCCACGATTTCAGCGTCGTCAGCCAACTTCCGGTGGACCGAGCGAGGCTGTGGCTCGTGACGTGAGGATACTGCCTACAGCGGCATGACCTCGACACAGAGTCGAGGCGACCTCAACGACAGGAGTGCCGCTGATGCTTTTCTCAGTGATCTATTCGGTTGATTGCCCAGAAGACGAGGACGTTCTCGACTTCGCTCCGCCCGATGTCGAGGAACTTTGGCAAGAGACCGAGGGTGACGAGCAGTATGAGTACGGATACCTGGAAGGCCGTTGGGAGCAGGGCTCGCATCGAAAGTGGTGCGCCGTCCTGACCCGTGATCAGTTCGACGAGTTCGTTGCCCGCTGTGGTCTCACTGCTGAATCGACGCTGACGATGGGCAGCATCGGCGCACCTGGTTGTGGCTTCGGTTGGCAGCCGGCCGTTTCATTTCGTGGCGATCATTCCGACGCCATCCAATCAGCGTATGTGACGCCGTTGCCGGAAACTCGCAAGCAGGCGGGCGATGAAGGCGACTGGGACCGAGTTCGGTCGGCAGTGCTCGCTGTCTATTCGTGATCGGCTTTTCGTGCGGCCCGCACCTCGTCTTGGGGTGCGGGCCGCCGACTTGCGGATACCCACTAAGCAGCCAGACGATTTACCATAACCCACTTGAGCACACGCATGATCGCCTTTCTCAAACCTCAGTTTTCTCTCGGCCGAGTGGTGGCTACCCCAGGAGCGCTCGAAGCTTTGGCGAAGGCCGGCCAGACCGCCGAGGAGCTTTTGAACCGCCATCACCGAGGCGATTGGGGCGACCTCGACGACACCGATTTGTCGCTGAACGACGAAGCCCTTCAAGATGGCTCACGACTGTTGTCGGCCTACCATCTCAAGACCGGCGTCAAAATTTGGGTCATCACCGAGGCTTCGGACGACGAAGGCAAGCGATCGGCCACGACGCTCTTGCTTCCCGACGAATACTAGACCGCTCTTTGCCGCCGGCTTGGCACACAACCAAGCCGGCGGCCGTTTTCCGACAAACGGATACCGGCTAGACGGCCGACTCGAAAGCCTTAGGTGAGCAGAAGATCAACCACCCAACAGCCTCGGACATGAGGTCCCGATTCCTTGCAGTGACCTAGAACGTCGGCGTCATGACAGCCTGCTTGGCGAAGCGCATCGGCCAACATCGGTAATTTGTCGAACGCCTGTTCTTCGTATATGGCACGAGCCAGTGCAACAATGGCAGGAGTAACCCAGGATGGGGAAACAGGAATGGCACGGAAGGGGAGCGGCCCACAAATACAACGGAGAAGGCGGCACTGTTGCTCTCGTTCCGCCATACCATCAGCCACGCCTCTTGTGGCAAATGTGGCGTGGTGTGCGGTAGACGACGATCTCAATTCACGGAACAGCATCAAGGCAACGAAATAAGGATCGTCGGAATCTTTACATTTTCCGCTGAAGCTATCGTCGCTCAATGGTAGGGCAAGGCGAGCACCCCGCACCACGTCCTCTGGTAATGCAATTTCGTCCGGGGCATCCTCCAGCAGATCAATTGCCTCGATTTGACGGCTGTCCGTCAGCAGGTGTGTGAGACGCCGGAAACAAGCTGCGGCGAACAATCGAAGCTTGCGTTTGGTTACCGTCGCCCGAACAGATTCCAGCATCTCTTCTGAGTTCTCACACGCCATCCACTGGTCTTCAGTCATTTTCCACCCACGGACCAAGCGTCTTTTTTCGTTCCTAGATCATAGCCGTTTGAGGCGACGAGAAATGTCTCGAAATGGTCTCCGTGGACCGGCTGAAGGGGATACCGGCTAGGTCGGTGCGGGGCAACAACTCAAACCGATGGAGAGACCGATGACCGATCCAACTGAAACCATCCGCCGTGAACTGGTGCAAGAGATCAACGCCGAGCCAGGCAGCCGTGAAGCCCTGGAAGCACAGCACGGCCAAGTGTGGGACACCGATCAGCTTCGAGAAGATTTCGAAGTGATCGGCTTCGGTGCTCCCCTCGTCGTCGTTCGCCGTAAGGCCGACAACCAAAAAGGCAGCATGATGTTCCAGCATCATCCGAGGCTTTACTTCGGATTCGAGTCGTATCTGAGCTAGAGAGCCAACATAGCCGGGCCTCGGTGGGCGACCGCCGAGGCCCGGCGTCTTTATGGAGACAACTATGGATCAAGACCTCCAACTTCCGTCATTTCGAACAGTTCGAATGACGTTGATCGACACCGACGTGGTTCACGAGAGCGAGCAAGACGTGAAGGTCTTCGTGTCACCGCTTGGAGTGTCCCTCTTCGCCGATGGCTATGGCACTTCTAACCGAATCCTAAGTCCCCTGTTCGTTACCCAGCAAAAGGGAGAGCTTCTGGTGTTCGTCAATGGTGACATAAACATCGGCGGAGTGACCCACGTCATTCGGTTGGGCAAGGCAAAGGAAACAAACCGTCGCCGACCCGTGACGGATACTCGCTAAACGACCGTGGAAACGAACTCGGCAGAGCACGGCTTAGCCGATTTCCAAATAAGGGAGGTTGAATGAACGAAAAACAAGCCAAGCGACAACTTGGGCGGATGCTCCAATCCTTCACGGCCGGCAGCGTCTTGCATCTTCTGGCCGACCTGCATCGGGAAGCGGCCAGTCAGGCACGTCGGGACGACGACGCCAAGACCTACCAGCAGTGCAGGCTCGTCGAGCAGGCATTGGTTGTCGTGGGGATGGGCGTCGATGCGGCTCGGCCGACCTAGGGGATACTGTTCCCTGAGGCGCCGGCGGTGGTGAGCCGCCGCCGGCGCAGCCTCATAACACCTAGCTGAAGTTGGGGCTACGGATCGGTGGAGGGTGACCAGAACCAGACCTCGCCGGATCTTTTATCCTTTTGACCCTTTGCTTCTCGGGATGGGTGAACAGAAAAATCTTCGCCACCATTTCGCCACGTCACAACTGCATCTCGAAACGTCTTCAAGCCCGCCGGCGTGAATTCGAGAATGGCTGTGCCCCGATCAATCGTAAGCGACATTTCTGCAAGGCATCGCTCGCTGCGGCCAACAGCAAGCGGATCTTCGAACACGCCGTCGAACTCTGGCCACGTTTCGTGGTGAGCATTCGCTGTGCTGCGGCTTTCTCGGCGGCTAATTCATCAACCGCCCCCAAAAGATGGTCACACGCCTCGGGAGCAGCCTGCAAGCAGATGAAGGGTCGCTTGACGCCCAGACGAACCCCCACGTGTTCCCAGCAATGGATGTCGAGGTTCTCGAACTGTTTCCTCATCAGGCCAACCCCGCAAGCCGTAAACGGTCAATATGCTCGGCTGCTGGGCTTGGAACCATGCCAAAAACAGGCTCTCCAATCGGCGACCAAATGTAAAGGGTGGCTTGAAAGCGACCCCTGACAGACGTGGGTCTGGATGCCGGCTTCGCTCGACCTAACGGATACCAACTAGCAGAGCACCGGTGGTGGTGAACTGCCGCCGGCGCAATTTCGCATAACAAGTGGATCACGAAATCAAACGAGGTTTTCACCAGATGAAACAGGCAAACGATGACAAAACGGCCGTCAAGTGCGCAGCACAAAACGGAAAGGCGAAATCGGTCAAGCAGAAACTCGTCGCCCAGGTCGCTCGATTGGTCCGCCAGGCGGGCCTCGACTACGACGGCTGGCGGTACGTCGCTCGCCATGTTCGACGAAAGTGCGAACTTCAACCAGCGAAGCGATCAAAGAGGCTCCCCCGCATCCTGACGGCCGACCAGTTCCGTACCTTCTATCAGATTGTGGATCGAGCCGACGACGTGCAGCACTCCCTAATGCTTCGGCTCTTGTTCTTCACGGGGGTTCGGGTCAGCGAATTATGCCGATTCCAGATCGCCGATGTCGACCTCGACACCTGCAAGATCCGGGTCGAGCAAGGGAAGGGCTCCAAGGACCGTTACGTGCTCTTCGGTAAGACGTTCGCCACAGCACTGCGGACCCATGTTGCCGCCCATCCACACAACCGCTGGTTATTCCAGACGAAGAGGGCGACGAGATTCAGCACCCGCAGGGTCCAGCAAATCGTCAAGCAGTACGCCGAGCAGGCTGGTGTTCGGGCCACGCCCCACACCTTCCGCCACCAAGCGATCACCTGGCTGACCCGGCACTCGGGGCTCGCCGACGCCGAGCTTCAGCTAATCACGGGGCACGCTCGGCGGGAGACGTTGGCCGTCTATCAGCACATTGCTCTCGATGGCCAGCTTGAGGACCGCTACCAAGAGGCGATGAAGAAGGCCGACCTCTAACCCTGTCGAGAACCGAGGCGAGCAGACCATGCTCGCCTCGGTTGCTGGGTCGAGCAACGTCGGCTGATTTGAAGGCGTGTCGCAAAAGAAAAAATGGAGAAACTCCTATCCGTTCCTTTGGCCATCGGATACCCGGTACCCCGGATAGCGGCGACTCCGTGACAAGTTTCTTTATTTTCAACTCGCCGTTCTTTTTGGCCCATGCTGAGAAGCTTGGGCCAAGCCAGGAGCGCCAAAAATACGGCCGCTAAAAAACGGCGGTGACGATTGCCGTTTTCTCCTGTGCAAACCTCGTCGTGGACGGTTTCCAAATCCAGCATCACATAAGGAACCAGATATGGACTTTTCGGATCGTTGCCCTTGTTGCCAGATGCCGCTTTCGGCTCTCGCAACCCATTGCCCTCACTGCACCCAGGACATTTCTGATCGTTGGTATCGGCGCAGCGCATCGCCATGCGATGATGGGACGTTTCGCTTGTTCGTCGCTGGCATTTGCTCGGCGATGTACACCCTGACATACATGATCGCCAAGGACTACGGGCCGGGCAGGAGCCTGCTTGTAGCGTTGGCGACGGCTTTGGCTGTCTGGATCGGCGTCACCTTCCTGAAACCAGCTACCGACCGGAAGGTCTGCACGTTGATCGTGATGCCGGCCGTTCTTGCCGCTTGCTGGTTCGTCGTCCGTTATGTGCTGCCGTTCCTCTTCGACTTGCTCTTGATGACCTGGAATGCCTGACTTCGAAGGCATCATCGACCGCAAGTTTTCGTTGGAGTCCCAACGAGATCATTTGGGCGTCACATTGATAGTCCGCTTCTTCCCGAATCGCTCGATTTCAATGACGGCATCTTTGTCGAGCGGCGATTTGCCGAGAAGTTTCGTGGCAGTAGGTACATCGTCGCTTTCCTCGCCGTTGATTGTCAGGATCGTGTCACCAGCTTTGATCCCCGCCGATGCACCAGCGCTGTCGTCAAACACCTTTTCAACGACGATCCTTTTTCCCTTCTTCGTCAGGGAAACGCCAAAGAAGGGAATCAATTCGGCAGCAAGTTCCAGGCGAGGAATCGCAATCGGCACGTCTCCCTGATAGGCAACAAAAACCGTCGTTTGTTGCTGGGTCCATTCTGGGTCGACCTTGAATTCGAACTCCCTTTTCTGGCCAGCAGGTTGCGTGGCCCGAACCAGCGGGGTCAAGTTCTTGCCGTTTTTCAGGGTCACGAGCACGGTTCCAGCCGCTTCGTTTTCAGGCGAATTGTTGCCGTGCAACGAAACGATCAGCGCTCCCTCCACATTTCCCAACAAAAGCTCCGGGAGCCCCTCCGTTGCCCCAAGAAGCGAAACCAGCATGTCGAGTGGTCCCGTTACGGTTCGGGGGAATCGTAAGCGAACTTTGCCCTGCGAGCCCGGATCGAGCACGAGCACCTTTTCGTCGCTGTCGACACTGATCTGCTCGAAAAGGATGGCGTCGTCGGGCGAAAGCCCCGGTGCCCGGAGTTGATCGAGGGCGTCGAATTTGGAAAAGTCATAAAGCACTCGGAGGCGACCCTCTGGTTCGGAAAACGCTTCCGCATCGCCCAAGGCGGCGATTTTGATGGGCTTTCCACTTTGTTTGGCCGGCGGCCCTGGTGACTCTCGGGAATCGACCGTCAGTTTGCCTGAACCATCCGCTCCAATAGTCAGGCTCATGGCCGAGAACGTCACGGTGACTTCTTGCTTAGGCTTTTTCTTCGCCTTGGGCTTGGAGGGGTTCGGGCCTCGCTCCAGCGGCAACGAGAGAAGGCGAATGTGGCGAAACTCAATGGCCGTGCTCTGGTTTCGGAGAGCAATCTTGCCTGCCGAAGTCTTCGCCCCCGTCCCCTCATTCACAAGCTCGTCATTGATCGTGACGCTGATCCGGTCATCGTCACATTCGATCTTCATCGTATTCCATTGCCCAATAGGTTTTTGGACAAACTTGGTTGGAACGAGAGTCGCTTGGGGTTGGCCCGGCTTGCATTCGCCAGTCTTCGTTTTGAGCGGGCTTTCATAGCACCTAAACGTACCTGTACCGTCCTCCTTCGGGTTGGGAAATAACTCGACTTCGATTCCACGAGGGTCGTATCCGGTGCTGTTTGATCCGCTTGCACGAACGACTACGCCGCTGCCATTGCCACCGACTTGACCACCGGGCGGAAACCGATATTCGAGGGACAGCACGAAGTCTTTGAACGATTTGTGTGTCTCTAGCCAGTTAGACCCGTTGCCACCGGGGCTATTCAGCACTTGCCGCTCTGGATCGACCGACCACGTCGAATCGAGGCCGCCGTTTTTTGGCTTTTTCAGCCTCCAGCCCGCCAAATCCCTGCCATTGAAAAGCTCGTCGCCGTTATCTGGCTCATCGGCGAGCGAAACTGAGGCTGAGGACAAAAGGAGGATAGCGGTGATAACGGCTCGCATGAAGCTGTACCCAAGTGTCATCAAGAACCTCGTATTGCTCGTCGGCTAAGGCGTCTCGTCGTCCGTGAAGAAGTCGTCACCGGCCATTGCAACCGACTGCCCGATTCATGATCCTCGGCGAGAAGTCAGAATGTGATCCGCATACAGCGTCCTTCGAAAACCGAGAGCCCGGTACACTGTCTAGCTAATCTAATGACCCAAAAGAAGGTGTCAATACTCTCTATTGTGAGTGTCAGCGGCTCCCCGTTTTAGGCGAAAAAACAGCGGGGACGCTATGGCCAAAAAGAAGCCCATCATCAAGCAGGCCGAGATCGTCGAGCTTTTCGCCGCTCGGCTCCGAGAAACCCGCTCATCACGTGGGATGACGCAGGCCGAACTCGCTCGCCAGGCGAAGGTCGCCGTCAGCTATATCTGGAAGCTGGAGAGTGCGGCGGCAGCACCTGGGATCGACCTTCTAGCCCGCCTGGCCTCGGCGCTCGGTACGGCGCCGCAGGACTTGCTTCCGCCGGCCGCTCAGCCGGATTCGACGGCGATGCTGCGTGACCAGGCCAAGAAGCTCTTCGACGGTCTGTTAGAGACGGCCGATCAGCCAACGCTCATGATGCTCTGCCCATTACTCGCCCGGCTCGGCGAGTCGCCAACTCGCCGGCGATGAGGCTCCTCGGGCGGCCAAAAAACCTTTCGGCCAATTGTTGATTCTCGGCCGCCCGTTTGCTAGTTTGATGGCGTCGGCTCAAAAGCTGACGGCCCGATCCAGGTACCTGCCCCGCCTGCGATTGGGCTTTTTGTTGCGCCGCCGCTGTCCCGATGACGAAGTGCGCTCCGCATGGACTGCGAGCGTGTCCGGGACATTAACCGGGCGACGATTGAAGAGTGGCGTGAGATCGAGCGTTCGCCTCACTGTGGAAGAAGAGCGGAGCAACGAGCCAGCAGGAGATAAAAAATGGTCAAGGCGGCACCAGACTGGCGTTCGATCAGCCGGTTCAGCCTGCGGCGTTCGGAGACACGGGATTTAGTGTTGGCGGCCCTTCAGCTTCAAGCCAATGCACGCAGCGATGACGCTGGCGACTAGGACAATGGCCGCTGTTACCCAAATGCCCATGATTCACGTTCCGATGGAGGCCCGTCGTCCTCTTCGCCAGAGAGGCGACAAAAAAAGGCGGCCTCGCAAAGGTTTTGCCAGGTCGCCTCAACTCGCCCCATACCCCCCTGGGAAGTCTCTATCTGTATCGGTTTTGCCAGCGAGTCGGCTTAAGTGCAATCCACGAAAGGCGACGGATTCGGTCTGAAACCCCAATTGGAGTCCTGTGGGCGTTCGGCAGGCGGAGCAAGTACAGATGAGTCGGAACCAAATCGCTCGGTTTCTCCAATCCTCGGCGACCACGCCCGCCGGGCTGGAAATAGAGTCGGCGAAGCCATCGGGAGGTTGATCAATCAGTTGACCTCGACGCAGTTGATGATCTGGTTGATGCCCGCCAATCCAGCAAGGGTTTCCTGCGCCACTTGTTTCTCGAAGAAGGTCGGAACTCGTCCGCTGAGAATGAGCACTCCGTCATCAACTTCGCATTCGAGACGCCTCATGGAAGGATAGGCGCTCCCTTTCAGCCGATTCTTTACGGCCTCTTTAAGCGAGGAATTCGATCCTGAACTTGCCATTTGCTGCTCCCTTCTAACTGGAACTCGATGATGACGAGCGAAACGGATCATGGCCATTGGCAGAGATGAGGGCCAGGTGTGCAAGAGACTGCCCCTGCCGCTTGCTCGTTAGCCCCCTCAAGAATCATTCGATATGCCTGCCGACGAACCTTGTGCGAGACTGAGTGCAAACACGGTGCCTCGTTACGGGCAGGGCCGTGCAGAGCCGGTCCTGCTCGGCCCTTCCAAAGCAGAATAAATAGGGTGGTCACGCAGCAGCGTGGACAAGAGCCGCCTTGAATAGTTGAAGAATCCCGTCCGCCCTTCCCATCCATCCGGTCGAAACAGCGGTCCAACACGCCCCCGTTTTTCACGGATCAAAAGCCGAAGCTTCTCGGCTTCGCTCTTAGTCTGGAGAACTAGAAGCTCGCAGATGCCCATTCTCACGACGTGAATTTGAACGTGATCGTCGTCCATTGTTGCCTTCTCCCGTGAGAAGGGTTAGAGCGGTCTGACAGAGGCGGCCCGAGGTCCTTTCCCTTTTCCACCCCCGTTTTGATCCGTCTGGAACTCCACACGTTGTCCTTGGGTCAAGTCGTCGAATCCGTCGTTTTCGACGATGGAATGATGGAAGAACACGTCTTGGCCACCCGGCACTTCGATGAACCCGAATCCCTTTTCTGTCACGACCTTCTTGACCTTGCCTTCCGGCATTTGCAGACTCCTACCTCATTTGGATCATTCCAGTTAAGGGCCTCGGTGCCCGCCTCCAAGCACTAATCACATATTTTCTTGAAACATTCTCTGAAGAGCCATCGCCGCTTTAGAGGGTGGGGCCACGCACCTCGCACGTGGGCCTTTGTCATTGCGGGCCTGTTCAGCGATTTCAAATTCCACCGTTTGGCCTGGCTCCAGCATATCGAAGCCATCGTCGGCGACGGTCGAACGATGGAAGTAAACGTCCTTTCCGCCTGATCCTGCGATGAAGCCAAAGCCTCTATCTCGCATGATCTTTTTGATCCTGCCTTGAGCCACGGTCGTATCTGCTCCCGTCTGCCAACAAAAAAAGCCACGGTGGCTGAGGGGCCACCGTGGCTACTCGACTGATCTTAGCAGAAGCCCAGCGATCTGGCCAGAAGTAGCGAGGAGCCTAGGTGAAGAGGGTGGAGTTCGTGATCCGAGAACGACCGCAGCCAAGTGCCCTTCGAGTCGGTTCCGCATTCGCCGAACCGGGCCTCCCGAGAACAGTTGAGTTCTCATCGCCGGCTCTCGCCGAATGGTCGGCTTGGTGAATCGTAGCTAAAATCGTTGTCGTGACTTCCGCCATTTCTTGCTGAAGGGCTGCCAACAAACCTGGTCCGAGCGGCCACTTTGCCGCAGGTTGGCCGGACAATGAACGACAAACAAGAGATGACCGACGCCTCGCAACACCCTACCTCGACCCCGCTGTGCTCTTCCGCTGTCGGCTCGGAGATGGCCCAACGCACCAGTCAATTCGACTGGTCGCAAACCCCGGTGGGGCCGATGGCTGAATGGCCGCAAAGCCTGAAAATTGCGGTTCGGATCGTCCTCGACAGCCGTTACGCCATGTGGCTTGGCTGGGGGCCGGAGTTCACGTTCTTTTATAACGACGCTTATGCCCGCATGACGCTCGGCCCCAGGCATCCGTGGGCGCTCGGAAGATCCGCCCGTGAGGTTTGGTCTGAAATCTGGGAAGACATCGGCCCTCGTGCGGAATCCGTAGTGCGCACGGGACAGGCGACCTGGGATGAGCGACTTCTCTTGATTTTGGAGCGACGAGGTTTTCCTGAAGAGACCTATCACACGTTCTCCTACAGTCCTGTACCGGATGACCAGGGCGGCATTGGGGGAATGCTCTGCGTGGTCACGGAGGACACAGAGCGGACCATCGGCGAGCGGCGGTTGCGAACGCTACGGGAACTAGCCGCTCGAACAAATGATGTAGCCAGA
Organism: Pirellulales bacterium; assembly: GCA_035547915.1. Classification (GTDB taxonomy): domain Bacteria; phylum Planctomycetota; class Planctomycetia; order Pirellulales; family JAICIG01; genus DASSFG01. The sequence goes on from DASZTS010000043.1 coordinate 15,413, forward strand.
TCCGTTGAGGAGGCATGCGGGACGGCCGTCAGGACTCTTGCCGCCAATCCGCACGATGTTCCCTTTGTTCTGCTCTATCTGCTGGAAGACGACGGCCAAGGTGCCAAATTGCTGTGCCAGGCGGGCGTGCAAGCAAGTTCAAGCTGCGCCCCCGCCGAAGTCGACTTGGATGAATCTCTGTGGCCGTTCCGGGAGGTCGTGGCAACCGGTAGCACCGTCGTGGTCGAGGACGTAAGTGAGCGATTTGGCGTGATCACAGGGGGTGCGTGGCCAGAGCCAATTGAGCACGCCGTTGTTATGCCAATGGTCAAGCCAGGACAAGTTAGTCCAGCGGGATTCGTGGTGACGGGCGTGAGCCCACGGCTGGTCTTCAACGACGAATACCGAGGCTTTCTTGATCTTCTAGCGGGGCACATCGCCACCGCCATCGTTAACGCACGTATCTACGAGGAAGAACGGCGTCGGGCGGAGGCGCTGGCCGAACTAGACCGGGCCAAGACTGCATTCTTTTCGAATGTCAGCCACGAATTTCGGACGCCACTGACTTTGATGCTCGGCCCGGTGGAGGATGCCTTATCTGGAGGGCACGGCGAGCTACCTCCATCTCAGCGCACGGCCCTCGAAGTGGCCCACCGGAATGGTCTGAGGCTCCAGCGGCTGGTCAACACGTTGCTCGATTTCTCCCGTATTGAGGCGGGGCGAGCCCGTGCTTCGTATGAACCGACTGACTTGGCGGCTTTCACAGCCGACTTGGCGAGTAACTTCCGTTCCGCCTGCGACCGAGCCGGTCTCAAACTCAAAGTCGATTGTCCGCCTCTCGACGAGACGGCGTTCGTTGATCGTCAAATGTGGGAGAAGATCGTCCTCAATCTTCTCTCAAACGCTTTCAAATTCACCTTCGTGGGCGAAATCAGCGTGTCGGTGCGGCAGAGCGGCCGTCATGCGGAGGTTCGTGTGCGAGACACGGGCACGGGCATTCCTGCTGACGAGATGCAGCGGCTTTTTGAGCGCTTCCATCGAATTGAGAATGCCAGGGGGCGCACGAATGAAGGAAGTGGAATCGGCTTGGCTTTGGTCCAAGAACTGGTCAAGTTGCACGGCGGCTCCATCACGGCCGAAAGCGAAGTCGACAAGGGGACGACCTTCATAATTATGCTGCCTCTGGGCTCATCGCATCTGCCTCGTGACCAGGTGGCCACCGGTCAGAACCCCATCATTTGGACGGCAGGAGCAAGTTCCCTCGTGGAAGAGGTTCTTCGCTGGCTGCCTCAAAGTGCTGGTGAGAACGCTGAACATTTTCACGGCCCATTGTGCGCCGGCGAAGTGCCGTCGCCACACGCCAGCATGAGCCAGCCTCGTGTGCTGGTTGCGGACGACAACGCTGACATGCGGCAATATATCGTGCGTTTGCTGTCCGGCCATTACTCCGTGGATGCCGTTTCGGATGGGATGGCCGCATTGGCGGCCGTGCGTTCCCGGCCGCCCGACTTGATCGTGACCGACGTGATGATGCCGCAATTGGATGGTTTCGGGTTGTTGCAGGCGGTGAGGGCAGAACCCAAGAGCGCAGCGATTCCGGTCATCGTGTTGTCGGCTCGTGCAGGGGAGGAAAGTCGGGTCGAAGGGATGCGGGCCGGAGCCGACGACTATTTGGTGAAGCCGTTCAGCGCTGGAGAACTGCTGGCCCGTGTCTCAAGCCATTTGACAATGGCTCAGTTGCGGCGAGAGGCGACACAGTCCTTGCGAGCGAGTGAAGAGCATTTGCGGGCGGTCATTGAAACGACACCAGCGTGCATCAAGCTTGTGGCTGCCGATGGGACACTCCTCGAAATGAATCAATCAGGGCTAGAGATGGTTGAGGTAGATTCATTAGAAGTGGTCCGAGGAAAGAGCGTATACGACATCATCAGTGAAGAGCACAGAGACGTTTATCGAGAGTTCAACAAGCGAATCTGCGAAGGGAAGAAAGGTTCGCTGGAGTTCGATATTGTTGGTCTCGGGGGTACGAAGCGGCACATGCTGACGCATGCCGCTCCCCTGACCGGGCCGAACGGCGAGGTTCGGCAACTAGCGATCACGCACGACATAACCGAACACAAGCGTGCGGAGGCGGCCACCCGCAGACACTCCGAACAGCTTCGTCGTCTCGCCGAGATTGCCAGCCGGCTGAACGCAGCCTTAGATGTGGCTTCGATCACGGGCGTTGTCACAGAAGAGGCTCGTTTGCTGATTGGCTCGCACCAGGCGGTCACGGGTTTCACCGTCGACAACAACTGGGGCCAGGCGATCAACTCGGTTTCGCTGTCGGACAAGTATTCGCAATGGCAAGGCTACGACGAAGGGCCGAATGGATCGGGGGTTTATTCTTTAGTTTGCTCCACAAATAAATCGCTTCGCATGACCCAGGCCGAATTGGAAGTCCATCCCGACTTCAGATGGTTCGGCCAGCACGCAACGAACCATCCGCCGTTACGAGGTTGGCTCGCTGCGCCGATGGTGGGACGAGATGGACGAAACATTGGGCTGATTCAGCTATCCGACAAGTTCGAGGGAGACTTCACGCAGGAAGACGAGGCCATTCTGGTCCAACTCGCCCAGATGGCCTCGGTCGCCATCGAGAATGCCGGCCTCGTACAAGATCTTCGAGATAGCGACCGGCGTAAGGACGAGTTTCTAGCGACGTTGGCTCATGAACTTCGCAATCCACTTGCGCCGATTCGCAATGGTTTGCAGATCATGCGGATGGCGAACGGCGACATGAAATCTGCCGAGCAAGTCCAGCAAATGATGGAGCGTCAGCTTAATCAGATGGTCCACCTCGTCGACGATTTGCTCGATCTGAGCCGCATCAGCCGAGGAAAGATCGACTTGCGTAAGGAACGAGTGGAACTGGCGAAAGTTGTCCAGCAAGCGATTGAGACCAGCCGGCCGGCTATCGAACAGGCAGGCCATGATTTAACCATCACCATGCCGCCCGATGCCATTGTGGTGGACGCCGATGTGACTCGTCTCTCGCAGGTGATCGCCAACCTATTGAACAATGCGGCCAAATACACTGAACCTAACGGCCGAATTCAGTTGACCGTGCAGAAGCGGGACGGAGAGGCCGTCATTGCCGTCAAAGATAACGGCGTGGGCATCCCGGCTCACATGCTTCCGAAAGTCTTTGACATGTTCACCCAGGTCGACCGCAATCTTGCACGTTCCCAGGGTGGGCTGGGGATCGGCCTATCCATCGTCAAACGCCTGGTCGAGATGCACGAGGGCCAAGTCGCCGTGCATAGCGAAGGCCAAGGATTGGGCAGCGAATTCACCGTCCGTCTTCCGCTGGCCTCACCGCTCGTTTTGGATCAAACTCCCGATGTCGGCACCGGTGTAAAGAGTACAAACCGATTCCGAATTCTGACGGTCGACGACAACCGGGATTCGGCGACAAGCTTGGCGATGATGCTCAAGCTCATGGGTCATGAAGCACAGGCCGCCTACGATGGCGTGGAAGCGTTGGAATTGGTCCCTCAATTCAAACCAGACGTAGTTTTGTTGGACATCGGCATGCCGAAACTCGATGGCTACGAAACCGCCCGCCGGTTAAGAGGCCAAGCCGGCGGAAAGGAGACGATCCTCATCGCTCTTACCGGTTGGGGACAGGATGAGGACAGACGCCGGTCACACGAGGCAGGCTTCGATCACCACGTGACAAAACCGGTCGACATTAAGCAGTTGGCGAGAATCTTGGCGAGCCTCCGCCCGGCTGAGACTTGATAGATGGGATCAGCCTCTGGCTAGCTCGCTGGCAGAAGCTCCAATAGCCGATCAAAGTAGTTCGGTTTAGGAAGGTGATAGTCAATGCCGGCGGCTCTGGAGCGAAGGAAGTCCTTCTCGGTCTGAAACCCCGAGATGGCGATCAAAAGAAGCTCCTCATCCTGCAATGCATCTCGCAGCAACGGCGCTAGTTGCCAACCGTCCATTCCCGGCAAACCGATGTCGAGTAGAACCGCATCGGGGTGAAATTCAGGAGCCGCCGCCAAGGCACTGCATGCGTTGTTGCATACACGCACGGCGTGCCCCCGCATTTCCAACCTCTTAGCAAGAACGAACGCACAGTCCGCCTCGTCTTCAACAACCAAAAGCCGCATCGCCCCCTCCTCGTCCGACAAATGCCGAGCCCATTCGGTACCCGCTGGAGTCTTACTCGCACGCAGGATTCCCCACTAGATTTCTATGGGTGCTCGGCCAGGGGAGCAAGTGCGAATGCGTCGGAACCTAGACCGGCCTGACCCGAGTCGTTCGGCGAAAACTGATAGTATCGCCGCCGATACCGAGGATGATCCGCCCGTTGTTCGGCCAGATCGTCGATGCGCCCAAGGTCATCGACCGTCTAGAGGAGCGGCCGCCAATCAGCGATTCCGAGCAACCGTCGAATCCCCTAGGACCTCTTCAATGGCAGCCTGAAGCTGTCGCACGCTGACGGGCTTGACGAGATGGTGTGAAAAGTGGCACCCCTGAGCACGATCCTGGACCAGATACGGATCGAGGGCACTGCAAACAATCACTGGCACGACCTCGAATCCATTGGTCTGCCGAATTTGCCGGCAGGTCTCAAACCCGTCCTGAACGGGCATGCTCAGGTCGAGCAAAATCAGATCCGGTCGAAATTCAGTTAGCGATTCGAGGCAATCGCCTCCCGAACAGCAAGCGTGCGCTTGGTGCCCCAGGCTTTGCAGCATGATCGCTATGCAGCCTGCAACCTCGTCATTGTCGTCCACGACCATAACACGGAGACTTGTCCTACTTGCCGGTCGCTCCCCCAGTCGGTTCGGCACAAGCGACATGTCCATCCCCTCTCAGAAACGTTCTAGCCCGCCTCATTCTCCAGGATGCTCGACACGTTGCACCCTCTGTGCCGCCAGAAAAAAAGCCGATTGTGGGTGAAGAAATAAGAACGGAGGAGAGACCGGTACAGGTGGACGTGGTGGCTTCATCGCCTAACACCTGCCACAAACGATTCCTCTGGCCGCTAGTGCGAATCAGATCGACACAGCCGAATCGCTGCTGTATGCCTACGGTGCGGGCCATTTCATCGGGAGAGCAGGCCAGAAAGCAGCTTCTCCAGGGCAGCGAGTTCGACCGGTTTTACAAGGTGGAAGTTGAACCCCGCCTCCTTCGACCGCCGTTTGTCATCCTCCTGGCCCCAACCAGTGACTGCGATCAGCAGCATGTCTCGTCCCCATGCTTCTTCTCGAATGCGCCGTGCTGCCTCGTATCCGTTCAGCTTTGGCAACCCTATGTCCATTAGCACCACGTCTGGACCAAAAACCTCCGCCGTCCGCACGGCGTCCAGTCCATCGTGAGCCGTGCGAACCTCGTTGCCCATCAGTTGCAGCATCATGCCTAGGCTGATGGCCGAGTCCCGGTTGTCGTCCACAACTAGGATGCGGCGGTGGGAGGAGGGAGTGCTTTTGTCAGCCGTCTTGTCCTCAGAGGGTGCGCCTGTTAGCACGGCCGGTAGTCGCACAATGAACTCACTTCCCTTGCCATATCCCTCGCTACGGGCTTCAATCGAGCCGCCATGCATCTCGATCAGCCGCCTCACCAGCGTGAGTCCAATTCCCAGACCACCCTGGGACTTCTCCAGCGTGCGATCCACTTGCGTAAACAACTCGAACACTTTGGCCAACATTTCTTTGGGGATGCCCAGCCCGGTGTCTCGTACTGAGAGGACCGCATCGCTCCCCTGACGCTCGGCGGTCAACCAAATCTCTCCGCCTTGCTCCGTGTACTTGGCGGCATTGTTAAGCAGGTTAGAGAAGACCTGGGCCAGCCGCACCGGGTCGCCGTCCACGAAAAGCGGTTGCTGCGGCATCGTGATCGTCAGGTGGTGACTCGCCGCTTCGATCAGCGGGCGGCTCGTCTCCACGGCCGTCCGAACGACCGCCAGCAGATCGACCCTCTGCTTGCGCAATTCTAGCTTGCCACGGGTGATGCGGGACACGTCCAGCAAATCGTCCACGAGCCGGACCATGTGCCGCATTTGCCGCTCCATCATCTCTCGTGCCTGGCCAACCGCCTTAGTATCGTTGCCAGCCAGTTGAATAACCTGGAGGGCGTTCCGCATCGGAGCCAGCGGGTTGCGGAGTTCATGGGCCAACGTCGCCAGGAACTCGTCCTTGCGGTGGTCGGCCTCCCGAAGTGCCGCCTCGGCTTGCCGCCGCTCGACAGCAACTCCCGCTGTCCGAGTTAAGATGTCCACGAGACGCACTTCCTCCGACGAGGGGCGGTGTGGCGTGTCATAGTAGACGGCGAAAGTACCCAGCACTCTATCCTGCGAAGAGAAGATCGGTGTAGACCAGCAAGCTTGCAGCCCGTGGCTCAACGCCAGATCACGGAAGTCTGCCCACAACGGATCGGTGGCGATATCCGAAACAATGACCGGCTCACCTCTGTACGCCGCCGTCCCGCATGAGCCAACCCCAGGCCCAATGCGGATTCCGTCCACAGCCCTGGCATAGTCGGCGGGTGCCCGCCGGCCGGCGACCGAGCGCAGGCGGTGGCCGTCTTCATCCACGAGCAGAATCGTGGTAATGAGTTTGTCCTGACTCTGGCTTTCCATGATTTCGCACAGTCGATCCAACACGTCAGGCAGCGGTGCACCCTCGACGAGAAGTTCCAGGACGTGCTTCTGACCGGTCTGGACCACTTCGCTGCGTTTGCGCTCGCTGATGTCTCGAAAAACCAGCACACTGCCAATCACGTTTCCCTCCGTATCCCGGATGGGAGCAGCGGAATCGTCAATCGGGCGCTCGGTACCGTCCTTGGAAATCAGAACGGTGTGATTGGCCAGGCCGACGATTTTGCCCTCTCGCAGCGCCCGCACTGCTGGATTGTCGACCGGTTGTCGAGTTTTCTCGTTGACGATGCAAAACACCTCCGTCAGGCTGTGACCAACCGCTTCGTCGCTTGTCCAGCCGACAAGCTCTTCAGCCACCCGATTGAGAAACTCCACCCGCCCCTCGTCATCAGTGCTGATCACAGCATCTCCGATGCTTGTCAGGGTGACCTGCAAGCGTTCTCGCTGTTCCTGAATGAGTTGAGCGTTTTCTTCAGCGACTCGTCGGGCCGTGCTTTCCTCCACGAGAAGGCGGGCGTTCTCTTCGGCATTTTTCCGTTCACTCATGTCCCGTGTGATCTTCGAAAAGCCACGCAGGTTACCGTGCTCGTCCCGCAGGGCCGTGATGACGACGTTGGCCCAAAACTGGGAACCGTCCTTGCGAACCCGCCAGCCCTCGTCCTCGAACCTGCCTTCGGCAGCAGCGACCTGAAGTTCGTGGGCGGGCCAGCCTCGGTCAAGAGCCTCTTGAGGATAGAAACGGGAAAAGTGCTGGCCGATAATCTCGTCTGCCTTGTACCCTTTGATCCGCTCGGCCCCATTGTTCCAGGACGCAATGTTTCCCTGCGGGTCGAGCAAGAAAATGGCATAGTCCTTGGTGCCCTGGACCAGCAGTCGAAGCTGTTCTTCGCTTCTTCGTAAAGACTCCTCGACTTTTTTTCGTTCCGTTAGGTCACGAGTGACCTTCGAAAAGCCACGCAGGTTGCCGTGCTCGTCTCGCAAGGCCGTGATGACCACGTTGGCCCAAAACTGCGACCCATCCTTGCGGACACGCCAGCCCTCATCCTCGAACCTGCCCTCCGCAGTGGCGACCTGGAGTTCATGGGCCGGCCATCCTCGGTCAAGAGCTTCTTGCGGATAGAATCGGGAGAAGTGCTGGCCGATGATCTCGTCCGCCTTGTACCCCTTGATCCGCTCGGCTCCGGCGTTCCAGCTAACAACTCGTCCGTTGGGGTCGAGCATGAAGATGGCATAGTCCCTCGTGCTCTGGACCAGGAGACGAAGCTGATCGGCCTCGTGCCTAGCTCTCTGCTTCTCGTTAAAGAGGTCGACGAATCCACGCACCTTGGTCTGGACGATGATTGGCACGAGCGGTTTCACGAAGAAATCGACCGCTCCCAAGGCATAGCCGTTTTCAATCTGTGTCCGGTCGGGATCATCGGCCGTCAAGAACAGGATAGGCGTGTGTCGGGAGCGGCCGTCAGCCCGAATAAGCCTCGCCGTCTCGAATCCGCTGAGGCCGGGCATTCGCACGTCCAGCAGAATGCAAGCGAATTCCCGCCCCTTCAACTGCTCCAGCGCTTCCTCTCCCGAACGGGCTTCAACAAGGTCGTAGTCGGAAGACTCAAGAATCGCCCGCAAGACGACGAGGTTTGCTGGAATATCGTCCACCAGCAAGACGCTGGTCCTTGGAGTGGATGGTTGGTTACTCGTTATGCCACGAGGTGATTCTTGGTCCGCCATCGTCAAATATTCGAATAGGATGCAAGTCTAAAAATCGCCCTTTCACCGATGCAGGGAGGAGTTACTCGGATCGTTCCTCTTGATCTTTCACCGAAGACGAGTTCGTCGGCTCGATGAGAGCCGGAGTCGGTCGTCGCCGTCCCATAGTTGGTCAAAAGGTCATCGAAGATGATGACCGTAGCGAGAGACCTACCCCAATAGTCGTCGGAGAGTGTTCCACCAACCACGTGGGTGGTCAACCGGACCAGTGGCCCCAACGAGAGCGGCTTCCGGCACAATGCAAGGAGAGAAATGGCGGTGTGTGGCACCAATTCTAGTCGAAGGCCAGAATTATGGCCACAACTCGACATCGGATCGAGCCCGACCCGACCCTGATTGATCCTCACGTTTCGCTAGTCGGGCGAAGAGCTTAGTTGCGCCAATCGGACATTGATTCGTTGATGACGCCAATGGCGACTAGACGCCACCGCTCAAAGCTGTTCCGCCATCGGACGCTCGTTCGATGAGCCGCTTCAAGTCGGCAGGCGGGTATGGCTTCAACAGCACTTCGTCAAAACCCGCATCGAATGCCTTTCGACGATGAGCCTCGTCGCCAAATCCCGTCACGGCGATCATGGGCGTGCTGACGAACTGCTTCGCTCGTCTTAATTGCCGAACGAGGTCGTAGCCGTCAACTTTCGGCATAGCCAAGTCAATCAGCATCAGGTGAGGGGAAAAACCGGCAGCCTGTTCAAGAACCGCTACGGCGTTCAGGACCCACAAAACCTCGTGTCCCCACAGACGGAGCAGCATGGCGATGCTCTCGGCCGTGTCTTGGTGGTCGTCAACAGCCAAAATACGCAAACGATGCGGTGAGCTACTGGATTCCATTGTTGTCCGGCAAAGCCATTACCAAACAAGAATGCAAAATCAAGCGAAACGTTCGGTCCCGCCCACGGCGAGCATTCAATTTAGCTGCCAAAATGGCGGATCTCATCCACGAAAAGTTCGCAAGGCAAGGTCCGTGCCACTCACCGGCGAAAACGCAACCTTCAGGAGGGCGACCAGCATTAGGGGTGCTCTTTGGCTGGCGTGTTAGAATGAGCGTCATGGACGAGAACCCGTATCGAGCGCCGCTCGAAGCATCCAGCGCATTACCCGAACGAACCAATTGGCCTGCAACGCTTCGCCAATGGGCTATCGGACCAAGGTCGCCATTTGCCTGGTTCGCCGTCGTAGGCGGTCTTGCAATGCTCGTCGCCGCCTTGGTTGTCTGAGACGGAGGCTTCGAACCCCAGTGGTCATTCTGCTTGCGGTTTTGATTCCACCCGTCATTGTGTGGTGCGGTTATGTGGCAGTGCGGCGTCAAGCCAGCCTGACATCAGTTTTTATGCTGCTCGGTGCGGAGTGTAGCTTGCTCGCCTTTCTTCTGGCGATCTTCGGTCGGTAAGGTGGTTGCCTCAGAATCAGCACGTCGACTGAAAGCCCGGCCGGCGGCATCTCTTGAATCCTTGCCGTTATGACACGGGCGGAGGTCATTCCGACCGATCTTCTCCAGGAATTCCTTGTCGGCGGGGACCTGGGCGCCTCCTTTGACTTAGGTCTCAGAGGGGAACGCCGCCGGCGGTGCTCACCGACTCGAAAAATGGCCGGTCGTCAAGGTTGGCCGAGACGACGTTTCGAGGACCATAGCGGCTCAGGACGAATGATCCGAGAAAAGCCGCCAGGTTCTTGGGGCGATGGCGTCTCTCTTCATCGCCTCGACAGGTGATGCTCTTTCATTTTGCGACGGACGGTGGACGACGAGACATCCAATTGCTGGGCAAGCCGTCCGACATCGTGTTCGCCTTGTCCCCACAGCGCCCTCAACCGTTCGGCGACGGGATCGAAAACCGCAAGCACGTCAGGCACGGCATCGAACATAGGTTGCAGATGAATTCGATATTGGCGTTGTGCTTCGAAAAGCGCCTTCCACGGTCGGTTGGAATAGTGTTTGTAAAGGAGTCGATCTCCCTTGTGAGGAATGCCGTGTGCCAAGGCAGTGCTGGCGACGACCGGATCGACTTGCTCACTGCCAAGCCAGTCCGATAGTTGATCCCTTAGTGTTCCGAAGGGCAAATCCGGCACTGCCTCGTCGCCTTCGATTTTCTTTAGTCGGTCTAGCAAACGCCGCCACTCGTTGGCGAAGCCGGTCTGGCCATTGCGACTTTCGTCTCGATACAGCGGCGTGCCCTCCTTCGTAATCATCAGCCGCTTAGATTCCTTCGGCGGCCGTCGCAGCCAACGACGACATTCTCCTTTCCACCAGTTGACTAGCGTCACCGTCTCCGGCCACAGCAACCACCACCCCAAAACACCGCTCTTCGGACGGATGAAGCCGCACCAACTATCGTCGCCTGAACTGTCGATCTGAAATCCCTCTTTCTTCCACGGGTGTGGTTGGTTGAGGAACAGATCCTCCCAGGCAACTCGGCCGACCTCCGCCGCACCGTGGGCACAGTTGAGGCACCATAAGAACCGAAGTCGCTCTGAGGGGAGCGCATGCTTGAAAAGAAGAGCCAGGTGATCGACAGAGAACGTCTTAACCTGCATTTCAACGACAGCGGTGCGATCTGTCGGCAAGTCCTTAATCGACCGTGCGACGTATTCGAAGTCTTCAGGCTTGCGCCAATCGAAGACTCGGCAAACATGTAGCCAATTGAAGAAGCGGTCGAGTTCGCCGATATAATTGCCACAAGTCTTCTTGGACAGTCGAGCTTTCGGTTTTGTCTTGCTCCTGGGATCTTCTGGACGACCACGCCAGTAGTCAAAAACTTGTTGGCAGCGGGGCAAGTCCAGTTGAGCGAGCGGCACGTCTGCCATGCGTTCCTGGAACGCTTTGATCAGGCCAAGCATGTGGTGGCCACTGCCGTCGAAAACACCGGTCTGCTCATCGGTGAAATCAGCCCGCCGCTTTTTCTCGTAAGCTCGCAGGGCCTCGTGAAATGTGCCCGTGATGATCGGTTTTGCAGGATCGGGTGGCACATCATCCTTGACCCTAGCGAGCCGATCCAGCGACGTGCGGGCGATCCGTTCACGAATCGAAACAATCCTCTCCGCATGACGAACGGGTAGCCGCCAGTTCGCGGACGGAAAGAGGTCCGAGAGCACTTCGTGAATGATGTCCGCCTGCCTCGACGAAACCTCCTCGGGCGTCAGTGGCAAATCGCAGGTGCAATCGTCTTCCAGGTAGGCGTGAACGACGGATTGAAGACGCTCGTCCAGGACGCCGTCAGGATCGAAGCTCGTGATGATGTCGTCGGTCGAAGGTAGTGGAACTCGCTGCTCGCCTCGCCGGACGTGCTCGGTAGCCCAGATGGCGATGTCGGTCCACACAAGCCTCTTCCCGAACCGCTCACAGAAAGCTTGGTTGTCGCTCCAAATCTCCTCGATGTGAAGGAAGCGTTGATCCGCCTCCCTGGCTTCGACGCCCACGGGGAGACGGAAGCGTTCCCCGGCGATCAATCGCCGTAGTCCTTTGCCATCATCGGTTCGCCGCCGATGGCGGCGGACAATGCGTGCTCCTGCGGTCACAGTCCGACTCCCTCGACATGGTCCCCAAACCGACCCTGAAGAGGTCGAAATTGGCCACCATTTCTTCTCTAATTGGCCACTTAATTGGCCACCAGGGTGCGTTTCCTAAACCCTAGCAGGTTAAGGGATTTTGCGGAAGCGCAAGAGAAAGGCCAACTTGCGGTTGATCCGCAAATTGGCCACAGTGGAGGCGGCGGGAATCGAACCCGCGTCCCGAAACATTTCCACGCCAGCTTCTACGTGCGTAGTCGAACTATTTCCGCGTTTCGCCCGCCAACCCCCGGTCGACAGGGTGCCGGGCAGGCAAGTCGGGCACGGTTTTTAGCCCCGGGCGTACCCAACGTTGACCCGGGGCGATTCGGAATTAGTGACTGACTTTTGGGCCTCTCCGACGAAGGCCCGCAGCCAGGGTTGCCTTTAGTTAGGCAGCCAAAGCGTAGCTATCTTCGGCAATTGAAGATATTTGGTCAGCTTTTAACGTGGCCAACTGACCAACCACGGCACGCCACTTGCGCTTCAAGCTGTCCGGTCGAAGCCAGTTCGCCCCCGGAAGGTCTTGGAGTGCCGAGAAACCGATCGCATGACGTTCTTGCCCAAACGCCCTGGGACGTATCCCGTGGGGCCTCTCGGTGACATTTCAAACTTCTACCGCAATTATACCTCTTCCAGCAAGGCCGGCGGCCCATTTCCGCTGCCCCCCGAGGCTGGAGTTGCGCGTGGGGCGGAACTAAACTATGCGTCTCGAAACGGGGGCCTCGAACGGGCCTTCTCGACCTAGCCTGGAACACATCGAACGCCGGATACGCCGACCATGAGACTTGCGCTAACCGTTCTGCCCCTTTTCGCTCTCACGGCCGCCGCCGCGCATGCCGAATGGCGGCCCGCCGATGGGCCGGTGAAGACGCGCTGGGCCAAAGACGTCAATCCCGATCGTCCGTTGCCCGAATATCCCCGGCCGCAGATGGTGCGCGAGAAGTGGCAGAACCTCAACGGTCTGTGGGAATATGCCATCCAAGCCAAAGACGATGCTCAGCCCAAAAGGTTCGCGGGCGAAATCCTGGTTCCGTTCCCGGTCGAGTCGGCCCTCTCGGGCGTCATGAAGCGCGTTGGACCGGAGCAACGCCTCTGGTATCGCCGTAGATTTTCGCTCGACCCGGGCTGGTCCGGTCAGCGTCTGCTTCTGCATTTCGGCGCGGTCGATTGGGAAACGCACGTCTGGGTCAACGGTCGCGAGGTGGGCGAGCACCACGGCGGTTACGATCCGTTCACGTTCGACATCAGCGATGCCCTGACCGCCACGGGCGAGCAGGAAATCGTGGTGTCCGTGTGGGATCCGAGCGACGCCGGGCCGCAGCCACGCGGCAAGCAGGTCAACAACCCGGGCGGCATCTTTTATACGCCCACCACCGGCATCTGGCAGACCGTGTGGCTGGAACCGGTGCCCAAGACCTCGATCCGATCGCTAAAGATCGTGCCCGATCTGGACGGCAAGCAAGTGAAGGTGACGGTCACGTGCGACAACGGTGCCGATGCCCGTGTGACGGCCACCGTCACCGGCGCAAGCGCCGGCGATAAGCAGCAACCGATCAAGCCCGTATCGGCCGTCGGCCGCCCAGGCGAAGAACTGAAGGTTCCGGTGAGCACCGTGCATGCCTGGTCGCCCGCGGCACCCTGGCTCTACGACTTGCAGGTGTCCATCGGTCCTGCCGATAAGCCGGTCGATCGGGTCACGAGCTATTTCGGCTTGCGCAAGGTTTCCCTCGGTCCCGACAAGAACGGTATCACCCGCATCCTGCTGAACGACAAGCCGCTGTTCATGTTCGGACCGCTCGACCAAGGGTTCTGGCCCGACGGTCTGTACACCGCTCCCACCGACGAGGCGCTGCGATACGACGTCGAGTGGACGCTCCGCGTCGGCTGCAACATGTGCCGCAAGCACGTCAAGGTCGAGCCGGCCCGCTGGTATTACTGGTGCGACAAGCTGGGGCTGCTCGTCTGGCAAGACATGCCCAGCGGCGACGCTTCGGTTGGGCCGGGCAAGGGTGAGATCGAGCGAACGCCCGAGTCGGCCGGCATCTACGAGCACGAGTTGAAGGCGATGCTCGACGCGTTGCACAACGTGCCGAGCATCGTGATGTGGGTGGTCTTCAACGAAGGGTGGGGGCAGTTCGATACGACGCGCATCACGAAGTGGACGAAGCAATACGATGGCACGCGGTTGGTGAATTGTGCCAGCGGCTGGAACGATTTTCCCGTGGGCGACGTCCACGACATCCACAACTATCCGGCTCCGGCTTCTCCGGAGCCCGAACCCGCGCGGGCCGCGGTGTTGGGCGAATATGGCGGGCTGGGACTGCCGCTCAAAGGGCACACCTGGCTGAACGAAAAGAACTGGGGCTATCGCAGCTATCCGGACAAGAAGGCGCTGGCCGAGGCCTATTTCGGTTTGTTGTTCGGACTGCGGCAGTTGATCGGCGAGCCGGGGCTGTCGGCGGCGGTCTACACGCAGACGACGGATGTCGAAACCGAGGTCAACGGGCTGCTGACCTACGATCGCGCGATCGCCAAGATACCCGAGGAGCGGCTGGCCGCCGCCCACGAGCGACTGTACCTACCGCCGCCGAAACTTCGCCCGGCGGTTCCCACGTCGCAAGAAACGGCCAGCGACTGGCGCTACACGACCAAGCGCCCGTCCGACGACTGGATGAAAGCCGGCTTCGACGATTCTTCGTGGCGACTGGGCCCGGCGGGTTTTGGTACCAAGCAGACACCCGGCACCGTAGTGCGTACCGAGTGGGACACGTCCGACATTTGGATTCGTAGGACCTTCGACCAGGCCGCCAGCGGGGCCGGCGAAGGGCTGCTCAACGATCCGCACCTGATGGTGCACCACGACGAGGACGCCGAGATCTATATCAATGGCGTGCTCGCCGCGAGCCTGCCCGGATACACCGTCGGCTACGGGGCGTTCCCCATGCGCGAAGAAGCCCGGGCCGCGATCCGAGCGGGCAAGAATGTATTGGCGGTCCACTGCAAGCAGACGGGGGGCGGCCAATACATCGACGTCGGCATCGTCGACGTCGTCGAGGAGGAAGGAACAAAGCCCAACGCTCGCAAGGCCGACTGACGCGTCGGCCCGCAGAGGCCCCTAAAGCGCCAAGCCTATAGCGCGATCATCGCAAGTATGTAACCACCCACACCCAACACGGCTACGACCGCGTACGCATCGTTCAAAACATCGTGCCAAGAATTCGGATCGGACACCGCAAACGTTCCCCCGGATTTTTACCCCAACGTCGAATGGATGCCCGCGTTAAAGCAAGGCCTATGCCGAGCCTTTGCGCGGCCCGGTGAGAATCGACGTAAAGCTAACATTCACGTAAGCTTGCGAAAAAATGGTTTTATCGGCAAATCAGAGAGGTGACGCCTAACTAGGCATCGAATGCCCGCAATCTCGGCACGAGCCTATTGATCCGCCTGCTACAATGTTTGCTTTCCAGTGGGGCCTTTTGCGGCTTAAGCCAACGGGTAACCCGATGCGATGCTCTTGGATTCCGGTAGCCTGTCTGATCTGTGGCACGTGGTCGGGCGGTGCGTCCGCCACGGCGCAAGACGCCGAAGCGGTCACGCTGGGGAATGTCTCCGACCCGGGACCGAATCGGCTGGACGAGCCCACCGCCGGTTCGTTCTCGCTCACCGGCGCCGTGCGGTTCCTCGATTCGGCGGCGCTGACCTGGCAGAAGCAACGGCAGTGTTTCACCTGCCATACCAACTACGCCTACCTCTATGCGCGGCCGCTCGTGTCGAGCGACGCTCCGGCGCATGACCAGGTGCGGCGGTTCGCCGAAGAGCTCGTCGAGAAGCGCTGGCCGGAGAAGGGGCCACGCTGGGACGCCGAAGTCGTCGCGACCGCGGCGGCGCTGGCCTTCAACGACGCCGCGACGACCGGGAAGCTGCATCCATCGACCCGGACGGCGCTCGACCGCATGTGGACCGTGCAGCGGGCGGACGGCGGTTGGAGTTGGCTGAAGTGCGGCTGGCCGCCGATGGAGCACGACGACGATTACGGTGCGGCTTTGGCGGCGCTGGCGGTGTCGGTGGCGCCGGACGACTACCGGTCGAGCGAAGCGGCCCGCGGCGGCACGGAAAAACTGCGCAGCTATCTCAAGACGAACCCTCCTCCCACGTTGCACCATCGGGCCATGTTGCTGTGGGCGACTTCGTATTCCGAATCTTTCTTGGAAGCGCCAGACCGACAAGCCACGATCGCCGACCTGCGCGGTCGGCAGCGAGAGGATGGCGGCTGGTCGCTGGCCACGTTGGGTGATTGGCAGCGGCCAGACAACACGCCACAAGACGAGAACAGCGACGGTTACGGGACGGGCTTCGTCGTCTACGTGTTACGGCGGGCGGGCGTGCCGGCCGACGACAAGGCGATCGTCCGCGGCATCGCCTGGCTCAAGGGCCATCAGCGCGAAAGCGGTCGCTGGATCACCCGTTCACTCAAGCAAGACAACAAGCATTTCATCTCGCATTGCGGGACGGCCTTCGCGGTCATGGCGATCGCCGCGTGCGAATAGGGCTCGTTCGGCAGGTCACGCTTCGGGCAACTCGCGGTCCTTGGTCTCGGGGGCGAAGTACAACAGCACGACGCCGATGAGGAACAAGCTGCTCAGTAGCAGGCAGGTCTGCTCGACCGAGATCTGGAATTGCTTCTGAATCCAGCCGTTCGCCACCAGCAGAGGACCGGCGAGCACGCGGCCGAAGTTGAAGCAGAAGCCGCCCCCCGTGGCGCGCAACCGCGTGGGAAACAGCTCGGGAAAGTAGATGGCGAAACCGGCGTGCATGCCCAGCGTCAGGAAGCCGAAGCCGCCCAGGAGCACAACCAGCAACAGGTCCGAGACCAGGGTCCAACCTCTCGGCAGACCGAACACGAGCAGCGTCGTCGCCAGTCCGCCCAAGAGGAAGAACAGGAAGGTGGTACGCCGGCCGATCTTTTCGCAGAGCGGTCCGAACGAGAGCAAGCCCAATCCACCGCCGGTCGTTACCAGCAGCATGCCGAACATCTCCCAGCTCTTCATCTGCGGGTAGTACGAGGCCAGCCAATATTCGATCTGCTCTTGGTCCGTGTCGCGCAGGTATGCCACCGCGTCCGCATCCGTTTCGACGACCGCTTCCGACCGTCTGCCCGACCAGTATTCCCAGGCGCCCATCGGCACATGGGCGGGATTCCCGGCCGCCATTTGTAGCTCGAAGGCATACTCGCGTTCGTGCCGCATCAGATCCTTGCCGTAGATGTGCACACCCCAGAACGTCGCAAGGCCGACGGCCGCCAACCCAACGCCGACCAGGGTATGGCGCCAGCGTCCGTCGCTGAAGAGTTCGGTGAAGCGTCCCAGCTTGTCGCCGGTGCCCTGTGATGCCGCCCGGCGCGCGTCCTGCCAACTCTCCGGCTCGTGCAAGCTCCAGCGAATGAAGAGCGTAAGCAAGGCGGGAGCGGCGCCGATCACGAATGCCCCCCGCCAACCAAATCGCGGATTGTTAACCAGCCAAACGCCGGCCGCGATCGCCAGGTAGGTTCCTAGAACACTGGAAGCATGAAAGATACCGAGCGACCGTGCCCGGGCTGCTCGAGGAAAAACCTCTGCCACCAGCGCCGTGGCGACGGCCCACTCGCCCCCCACCCCCAGCGCGACCAGGAACCGCAGCACCGCGAGCTGCCACCAAGTGCGTGCATAGGCCGAAACACACGTGAACAACGAGTAGACGAGGATGGTGGCGATCATCGTTTTGGTTCGTCCGATGCGATCGCTAACCATGCCGAACACGATGCCGCCCAGCGCACCACCCAACAAGAACGCGGCGACGGTAACGTTCGTGTAAAAACCGATGTCTTCGCGCGGAGTGTCAGGGAGCAACGAGGGCATCGCCTCATTCATGCAACTGACGAAGATCTGCCCCTCGAAGACATCGAACACCCACCCCAACGAAGCGATGACGAGGGCCAGCCACTGATAGCGGCTGACGTCCGAATACCAGGGAATCTCGTCGGTGTATTGCACGGACCCGATTGTGCCACCGCCGATGGGGCATTTACAAGTAGTTGCCCGGCGCTACTTCGCGTGGGGATGCCCGGCCGAGGTGCCGGCGAGGGGCGAGACGAAATGGGCGGGCTTCACCGCCAAGAGCGAACAGCACAGGTGCGTCACCAGCCGTTCGGCGGTGTTTCCGATAAACACGCCCGGAATGCCGCTACGGGCCATCGTTCCCATCACCAGCAAGTCGACGTGATGGTGCTGGACGAAATCGAGGATGGCGGTGTCGGCGATGCTGAGCCCTTCGACGACGTGCAACTCGACATTCGATGGCCCGCTTTCGCCGGCAACGCGGTGCAGTTGTTCCGTCAGCCGCTGGCGCGCGTCGGCTTTGACGCGGTCGTGGTACATCTGCGTGCTGGTGTCCAACAAGCCGGTGCTCCACAGCCGGTCGAGCGGGAGGTCGACCGCGTGCACGAGGTTTACCTTGGCACCGCTCAACTCGCCGATCCGCAGGGAGAGCCGCAACGCCTCGTCGCTCACCTCACTGAAATCGCTGGCGGCCAAGATATTGGTGGGCAGTGGTCGCGGTTCGGGCCGAGTCACCCACACCGGACAGGGGCAGTTGTGCAACAGCCGCATGGCGGTGCTGCCGAACAAGAATCGCTGTATCGCACCGACGTTGCGGGTGCCGACCACGACCAGATCATGTCCGCCGTGCAGCACCTCGCGGATGATCTCGACCCAGCCTTCGCCCGCGACGAGCTTGGCGTCGGCGACCAGGCCGCGATCTTTGGCCCGCTGCACGAGATCGTCGAGGGCCCGCCGCCCCAACTGCCGGATCTGGCCGGCGACGCCCTGTTCGTCGGTCAGTGAATACAGATCGTCTTCGGGCACCTCTACCGAGGCGAAGAACGTGACGCTGGCCGACGCTCGTTCGGCCAACCACAGCCCGTGCTTGATGGCCTCTTCCACCGGAGGCGAAAAACTCGTCGACCCGGCGTCGCGGGCCTGCAACAGGTCGATGCCGACCAACACGTTCCGAAACTGCGACATGTTTGGAGTCCCCGCCGATCGACCGCAAGCTGCGGCAGCGGCACACAAAGCCCTATGCGGATACCACCGCCACGGCACCCGTCACCAAGTCCATTTTACTCGGTCCGCAGCGTATCCATAATCCTTACTTATTTGTAAATAACTGAGGACGTTGCAGATCGAGTCCGCGAGATTAGACTGATCCTCTGCCGGGCCAGCAGCAGGAATCGCGACGCAATTGCCGCTGGTTTGATCGCCGTCGTTCGGAAAGCAAGGGAGTCTCGCGATGATTTCCTTTTTCTGTCCGTTCTGCAAGCACGTACTCAAGGCGCCCGACGAACTGGCCGGCCAGTCGATACCGTGCGAACAGTGTAAGCTCGACATACGTGTTCCCTCGCCCGCGGCCCCGCCTGCCGCCGCTCCCGCCGCCGGACAAACCTCACCGACGCCGTGGTGGAAGCGCCTCCTCGGCCGCGGAGAATCGCACGCCGGTGGCTAGAGCTTCGCGCGAAGATAGACACAAAGGACTCTGATCGAGAGTCCGTAACACGAGATCGACCGTGCGGCGTAACGGCCGTTCTTCGGATAGGTCGTAGAGCCTCGTCGAGTCTCAACGACTCGATGCGGCCTGGCACCGAGGGGAATTACTCGGAGCCCTCGGCCGCACTGCCGCCCAAAGGTCGAGAGCCCGCGCCGGCGCGACCGAACGTTCCGCCGACCGCCCCGCGCTCGATCTGTCCCGGCGCACCGATGCTGCCCGGCTCGGGGCTGATGAGACGGCCGGGTTCGACACCCGCGCCGCTCGAGATCAAGCTGCTGAGGCGCTCGCCGGTTTGCCCACCGACGGAACCGAACGGACCGAACCCGTAGCTGTAGGCGCCGCCACTGCCCGATCGCGAACCGTAGCCGTAGGGATTGTCGAATCCGTAGCCGCCGTAGCCGTAACCGCTGCCGTACCCGTATTTGATTCCGAAGGGAGAGCCGGCGTTGAACCATGCGCCGCCGCTCGACATGGCACGGCCCATGCCCGGTCTGCGCCCGCGAGCTTGGCTGGACGGAATACCACCCACGAAGTCTTCCGCGCCCGGTGTCTCGGCCGTCTCCGTCGTGATCTCTCCGGTGGCCATTTCGACCCCTCCGCCTTCGGCCGTCCGCAGCCGTCCGCGGCTCGACTGGAAGCCGCGGTAGGCGTTGAACCAGCTATTGAAGCCGTCGGACGCCATCGGTCCGCCCATGGGGCTGGCCTGTTGGGTGCGGGCCACGGGGGCTTGCCGGCGCGAAGAAGCCGATCGAGCATCGGCCGTTTGCACAGACGCCGCAACCGCTTCATCCTCGAAAGCGACCTCCGCTTGGTCCGCTCCCTGCGCACCATACGGCCAGCCACCTATCGCCAAGAGACCGAGAACGATTTTCCAGCGGTTGCGCATGTTGCATTCCCCTATAGAAGGCCGTGGTGATGCCTCCGCGGAACGGGAGGTTGTACGCCGCGTCTTCGCGCGGCAGTCAGCCACATCATCTGTCATCGGTCCGGCGACGACCGCGTTATTATACATATTCCGAGAAAGGTTCCGCGCGGCTTCCATTTTGTCAGCTGCCATTAGGACGAGCAAAGACGCTCCGAGACGCACATCTCGAGGACGGGGTTTTCCCTATAGCCTTTGATGGCTTGCCGTTCCTCGCCCGCTCAGAACCGTGCCTCGATGGTATAATGGTTGCAGAGGCCCTCACTCGCGTTCGCCCAGGCCCATCTTCTTTAGCCCCAGTCTGGGGGCTGGATCGGAGGGATGTCGTGTCAACAGTCCAACATACGGTCGCCGTCGGTATTTTCGATAAAGTGCGCATGGCGCAGCAAGCCGTCGAAGAGTTGCGCGCAGCCGACTTTATGGAAAAGGAGATCGGCTTGATCGCGCGCAGAGTCGAAGTGACTCAGATTCCCGAGGAGCCGAGTGACCGCCAGCAACGCACCGCCGACGGTGCCCTGGGCGGAATCCTCACCGGTGCCGGGCTGGGAGGGTTGTGGGCCATCGGCATCGAAGTCGAGTTGTTGCCGGCTATCGGCGAACTCGTCTTGGGTGGCATCTTCAACGGCTTGATGGCCGGCGCCGTGGCCGGCGGTGCCGCGGGCGGAATCGTGGGCACGTTGATCGCGGCCGGCATGGCACGCGAGCGGGCCAAGCACTACGAAGAGCACGTCCAGGCGGGCCGGGTCATCGTCACCGTCCGCACCGACGAGCGTTACGACGAAGCACTGGCCATCCTCCGCGCCAACGGAGCCGAAGTGGGCTCCGGCGATCCGCTGATTTAATAGTTCGTCAAGAAATCGTCGGCCGGACCCGAAGAGCGGTCGCGATCGACGACGATCGAGCCCCGGAACCGCAAACGCGATCGCGTATAACGCCGGCCTTTTTTGCCGCGCCAGTTTGGCACCAGGTG
Source organism: Pirellulales bacterium (assembly GCA_035547915.1). Lineage (GTDB taxonomy): Bacteria > Planctomycetota > Planctomycetia > Pirellulales > JAICIG01 > DASSFG01. Next base: position 36,818 of record DASZTS010000043.1, read on the forward strand.
TCGATTGAGCCGCCAATCGACGGCATCGCTTGCCGGCCGCGGGCGTTGAAGATTTCCACACGGCCGACTGTATCCTTTTGCGGGGCGACAGGCTCTGTATAAACTGGAGAGCGCCTGAACGGACGCTGGCCGAACACGCAGTTTTGAGCCACTACCGACAGGATCGTGGTACCAATGTGCGCATGGAAGAAAACCCCCTGTAGAACGGTCAGAGAGCAGGGAGCGAAGTCGCTAAGACGATTTCGTCCGATACTGTGGCTGCTCTTGCCGGCCATTCTGTCCGCGCAATCACTGCGCCCGGCCGCGGTGGCCCAGTCCCCCGCGGCCGTGGTGAGCGCGGATTCACCGTCCGGCGATGACTTGATTACCGTGTCAGGCCAAGTGCTCGATCCGCAAGGCAAGCCGCTGGCGGGAGCCACAATTGCGGCCCTACATTCACCGCACCACTTCACTACCTATCCGCCGCTTGCGAAGAGAAGGTGCGATCCCGAAGGTCGCTTTACGGTAGCGTTTCGTAAATCCCAGTACGCGATTGGCCTCGGTCCGGCCGACAACTGGAAGGACGCCATGATCGTGGCGAGTGCCGATGGATTCGGGCTGGCGTGGATCCGCTGGCGCGAGATTCCCGCCGGCCGAGAGCTAACACTTCAATTGGTGGAGGACATGCCGATCACGGGCCGCGTCGTCGACCTCGACGGCCGGCCCGTTGTTGGTGCTGAGGTCAACGCCGGCTGGATGTCTGTGCCCAAGGACGGCGCTCTCGATGCCTGGTTGGAAGGTGTCCGCCGGGGGGAATCGAACCTTGCGACGTCGCGGCTGCTTGCCGGGCCAGCACTTTACGTCGACACGTGGTCGCCACGCCCGGCCGTGACCGACCGCGATGGCCGCTTCCGGATCGCCGGATTGGGACGCGAGCGCGTCGTCGAAGTGTCGTTCAGCGGCCCTGCGATCGCAATCTCGCAGGCGAAGGTCGTCACGCGGCCACACGACCCTCTCGAAGAAAAGCTCGGTGCCGGGGAAGGCGATTTGGGGACTGTATATGGCGCCGACTTTGTGATGGTGGCGTCCCCGAGCCAGCCGATCGAAGGCATCGTTCGCGACGCCGATAGCGGCGAGCCCTTGCCGGGCGTCCGCATCGAAAGCTGGAGCCTTGCCGGCCGGAATTGGGTTCCTTTACATCTGTTGGGAACCACGACCGACGCATCGGGACATTACCGATTGTCGGGTATGCCGAAAGGCAAGGGCAACAAGATCATGGCGCTACCGAACGACGATCAGCCATATCTCATGCGAAAGGTAAGCGTGCCCGAGCCGGAAGCGGCCAAGCCAGTCACGGTCGATATCGACCTGCACCGCGGCGTTTGGATCAGCGGTCGCGTCACCGATAAGGCCACGCATAAAGGCGTACTGGCGCAGATGTATTATTGGCCGTTCCGCTCAAACGAGTTCGCGCAGAGGCTCCCCGAATTCGCCGCGCCTGACGAGACTTATGGAGTTGACGACCGCTATGCCACGCATCCCGATGGCACGTATCGACTGGTGGCACTTCCGGGCAGAGGAATCGTGGGCGCCAAGTGCAAGCTGAACCCATACCGCCTGGGCGTCGGTGCGGAAGAGATCGCCGGCGCGGGCAAATCCGGGGCCTTCGACACTTACTGGTGTCCGCAGATCCCCGGCAAGCGTTGGCCTCACGCCATGAAGGAAGTGGATCCGCCGGACGCCGAGACGTTTGTTTGCGATCTCTCACTCGACCCGGGCGGGACGATCACTGTTAACGTGGTTGATCCCGACGGACAGCCGCTGGGCGGCTTTGAAGCCGACGGCAAGTCGGCAACGTGGCATGGATTTGGCGCCCCGGTTCAGGGCCACAGCTTTGACGTCGCCGAACTCGGCCCCGACGAAACGCGAACCGTCGTGATTCGCCACAAACAGCGCAAGCTGGCCACGGCGGTAAATGTGCGGTTGGCCGATCATCCAGGTGGCGCCATGTCCGTGGCTCTTGCGCCCTCAGCCAAGATCGTCGGCCGGGTCGTGGATCAAAATGGCGCAGCCGTGCCGGCGGCAACCGTCACACTATATTGGTACGGCTTGCAAAACGAAGGCGGTTCTAATGGCGTGCTCTCTCCGGTCGCGACCGACGATCGCGGGCGTTTTGAATACTCCGATGTTCCCAGCGGCTGCATCTACAACATTCAGACCCAGGTCGCGGGGAATAACCGTATCTATTTGAACGATTTTCGGAATGTGGCACCCGGCGAGGCTAAAGACCTTGGCGAAATCAAGGTGGGGCGTTGAAGTAAAGGTGGACGCGAAGTGGCGGCCGGGGAAGTGCCTGCGCGATGCGCGCACTCCGCTTGGGGGAAGTCTTGAATGCCCGCGCTGACGAAATCGCAGGCATGGTCATGTTGTTGCCTCTGCTTGCCAGCGTTGCGTTCGACCACTGCTTGGCCAAGAAACGAAAGCGAAAGCGCCGCTAGCCCTGCCTAAAGATCCGGTTCCTTGCTAACCGGGCCTTCGGCTGGGAGGCGGCAGGGACACAGGGAGGCGCCGGGGATTCAGGAAGGGAGCACGACCGGCCAAGACCGCCCCGATTGACACCCCCCGGCGTAGCTCTACAATAAATCGTTTTCCTCCGACAACCCATTGCTCACCGGCGTAACGATGCTTCCTTCGCGGAAGCTTTTTTCGTTCGCTCACCGCAGCCCATTGAGGACTACCGCCCGTGAAGAGTGCCGTGGCCGAATGGTCGCCTGCCGGCGACGTCGACGGGAGTAGGCCCTTGTACAGCGCGATCGAAAAGGCCGACGTGCTCATCGAAGCACTGGAGTGGATCCGGCGGTTTCGCGACAAGATCACTGTCATCAAGTTGGGCGGCAGCGTCATGGAGGATCCGAACGCGCTGCGCCACCTGCTGCTCGATATCATCTTCATGCGCACGGTTGGCATGCGCCCGGTCGTGGTCCACGGCGGAGGCGCCGCCATCAGTCGGGCCATGACCGACGCGGGCCTGGTGCCGCGATTCGTGCAGGGGCGCCGTTACACCGACGACGCCGTCCTGGGGATCGTGGAACACGTCCTTGCCTACGAAACCAACGAGCACGTCGCCAACCGCATCGAAGAGTTGGGGGGCCGCGCCGCCCCTCTCAATTTCCACACCACGAACGTCCTGTTCGGCGAACGCATCTCGCTGGCGGGCGAGAACGGTGAGTCGCTCGACCTGGGGCACGTGGGGCATGTGACGCGCGTCGACCGCACCACCATCGAGAACCTGTGCTACGCCGGGATCGTGCCGGTGATTCCCTCGATGTGCGTCGACGCCGACAAGCAGAAGTTGAACGTGAACGCCGACACGGCGGCCACGGCCGTCGCGCAGGCCATGAGGGCCGAAAAGCTCGTCTTCCTGAGCGATGTGAACGGAGTGCGTCGCAGCAAAGACGACCCGGATTCGCTCATCAATTCGCTCACCGCCACGGAAGCGCGAGCGTTGATCGCCAACGGAGCGGTCGAGTCGGGTATGATTCCCAAAGTAGAAGCCTGCCTGGAAACGCTCGACAACGGCGTGAGCAAGATCCACATCATCGACGGCCGCCTGCGTCATTCACTCCTGCTCGAAATCTACACCAGCAGCGGAGTGGGAACGGAAATTGTTAAAGCTTGAATGAGGGCGGCGCGAACCGTCGCGCCGGGGCCCCTGTCCTACGCTCCTCGCCGCCGGGGTGACTTTTTTCGCGAAACCAGAGAGTCGGGTATTTCCTATGGCTACCACTCCTTCTGCCGCCGTCCGGTCGTCGTCCGGCGCAGCTTCGTCGTCGGAAGTCGTCGAGTTGTTCAAGCGGTACGTCGTACCGAACTACAACCGCTACCCGATCTGCCTGGCGCGCGGCGAGGGATCGTACGTCTGGGACAGCGAGGGGAACCGCTATCTCGATCTCTTTCCCGGCTGGGGGTGCAATCTCTTGGGGCACTGCCCGCCGCCGGTGGTAAAGGCGGTTCAAGAACAGGTCGCCACGCTGATCCACGTACCCAACACCTGGTACATCGAGTCGCAGGGCCAGTGGGCGCAGGCCCTGTCTGAGCGAAGCTTCGGCGGCCAGGCGTTCTTCTGCAATTCGGGCACCGAGGCGAACGAGGCGGCCATTAAGCTCGCCCGGCTGCACACGCCGAAACAGCGCTACAAGATCATCACCTTCACGGGCGGCTTCCATGGCCGAACGCTCGGATCGACGGCCGCCACCGCCCAACCGAAATACCATGAAGGGCTTGGTCCGCTGATGGCGGGCTTCGTCTACGCCCCCTACGGCGACCTCGCGGCCGTGCGTAATCTGGTCGATGGCGAAACGGCCGCCATCATGGTCGAGCCCGTGCAGGGCGAGGGCGGCATCAACATCCCGCCCGCGGACTTCTTGCCCGGTTTGCGGGAAATCTGCGACGAAAACGGCCTCCTACTGATCTTCGACGAGGTGCAGAGCGGCTGTGGCCGCACCGGCGAATGGTTCGCCTATCAACATTTCGGTGTCACACCGGATGTGATGACGCTGGCTAAGGCGCTGTGTGGCGGCATCGCCGGCGGCGCCATGCTGACCAAGCCCGAGATCGCTCCGAGTTTGCGACCGGGCATGCACGCCGCCACCTTCGGCGGCAATCCGATCGCGGCCCGCGCCGGCATCGCCGCGATGGAGATGATCGAGGACGAGAACCTGCTGGCCAACGCGCGACAGGTGAGTGACGTGTTTCGCGGCCGATTGGAGGCCTTGCGGTCCGAATGCGACGTCATCGAAGACGTGCGGATACTGGGTATGATGATCGGCGTCGAGTTGGCACGCGAAGGAGCGCCGGTCGTCAAAGCGTGCCTCGATCGCAAGCTGCTGATCAACTGCACGCAGGGCACCGTCCTCCGGCTACTTCCCGCCCTCAATCTCACCGCCGAGCAGGCAAACGCTGCTTGCGATGTGCTGGCAGACGTGTTGAAGGAGCAGAGCCATGAACGATGAGCACGGTGTGTCGACCGATGCGATGTCGCTGGCTGCTTGTCGCTAATTGAGATCTCTCCCACGATGCGCAATCTGATTACGCTGGCTGATTTTTCGAGCGCCGAAATCGAGCGGGTTTTCGCCATCAGCGAGGACCTGAAGAGCAAGTATGCACAAGGCCTGCGCGAGGCACTGCTGCCCGGCCGCGTGATCGCGCTGCTGTTCGAGAAGCCGTCGTTGCGGACGCGCGTCAGCTTCGAGGCGGGTATCGTCCACCTGGGCGGCAGCAGTCTCTTCCTGGGCGAAGAGGTCGGCTGGGGATCGCGCGAATCGATCGCCGATTTCGCGCGGGTGCTGAGCACCTATGTCGACGCGATCGTCGTGCGGGCCAAGTCGCATCAGAAGCTGCTCGAGTTGGCGACGCACTCGACGTGTACGGTGATCAACGGTCTGACCGACTATTTACACCCCTGCCAGGCATTGGCCGACCTGTTCACCCTGCGCGAGCTGATCGGTCCGTTGCAGGGGCAGACGCTGGTCTATGTCGGCGACGGCAACAATGTCGCCCGCACCCTGGCCATCGGTTGCGGCCGGTTGGCGATGCGTTTCGTACTCGCCGCGCCCAAGCAGTATCAGTTCGATGCCGACTTCCTGGCGTTGCTGAAAGAGGAAGTGCCGCAACTCAAGCTGACCGTGACGACGAACCCGCGCGAAGCGGTGCGCAACGCCGCGGCCGTCTACACCGATGTCTGGACGAGCATGGGACAGGAGTCGGAGAACGAGGTGCGGCGCCAGGCGCTGGCCGATTATCAGGTGAACGACGAGTTGCTGCGCCACGCACCGAAAGCGGCCTATTTCATGCACTGCTTGCCCGCCCGGCGAGGCGAAGAAGTGACCGACGGCGTGATCGATGGTGCAGCGAGTATCGTCGTGCAGCAGGCGGCCAACCGTCTACACGTCCAAAAAGGGATTCTCGCCTGGCTCCTGGGAGCGAAGGCCTGAACCATCGGAACGCGGGCTTTCGTTTCGTCCGCCGCGACTAGGTTCATTCTCCCGCGTCGCGGCCCGGCGATCGTCGGCGTCGCGCGACGATCTCACAATACATCGCCCAGAGCCAGTCGAGACTCGGCCCGCCGGCATCGCCGCTCCCCTCCGCCGCCTCCGGGGAAGAAGAGAATTCGGCCAGCCGATCGGCAACGATGATCGTGTCGATCTCACCAAAGGCTGTCAAAATCTGTTCACGGGCCTGGGGTGTGTCGACCACTATCCGGCCGGCATTTTCGATCGCTTGCTGCGCATCGGCGCGCACCGTCGAACCAGCCAAGCTGGCGGCCAATTCTTCCCCGAAGGTCAGGATCAGGTACGGAACCCCGGTCTCCAAGGCCAGGTGGCCGAGCAATCCAACACCTTGCACATGAATGACTTGAGGATCGTAATCGGACACCTCGGCGTCGAGTCGCAGCCGCATGGCCGCGCGAAATTGATGCGGGCCCTTGTCGGTGTCCGTAACATTGGGGACTAACTCGCGCATGGAATGGCCAGCTTCGGTCGCCTGGCGCACGAGTTGCGACAACAGCAGCGTCGAGGCCGCGACTTCGGGCGGAGAAGTCGGCGTAAACCGGTCCCGAACGAGCAAGATTCGCATGGCGTCAGTCTAGTGCGCCGCTCTGGGCGGGCAAACGTCCGCCGTCTAGCAGCCGATATTTGTGAGAGGCAGAGATGTGCAAAACGTGCGTCTCGATGACGGAAAGATAGGTGCGGTATTGGCGCCAGGAATAGGGATGGCGCCGGTGGCGCAAGTATTGACGACTTGGGACTTTTTTTCTGCTGCTTATGCTATCCTTCAAGGCCCAGAGTCCTAGACCGAGGTGGCAAAAGTGGCTAGGCTGAATAACCCTAGGGTATTACGTGCTTATCCATAAAAGCGTGCGTCGCGGAGCGGTAGATTCCGTCGGCGCACGGGTTTGCGGACAGGCTGCAGGGCGGCGTCACTTTAAGGTTTGGGTCAAGTCGGCCGAGGCCGAACCCGACTTCCGAGACGTGGCAAGGCGCGAAACTCATCTCTTCCCTACGCTCCCAGGCGAGCATCAATCGGCATGAGTACCGAACAGGTCGATCCGCACCTCATCGAGCAGACAAAACAGCAGATTCGCGGCCTGGTGGTCGAGATCGCGCAGCTTGCCAAGCAGCAAGTCGATGCCCGCGAGTTCTACGGCGCCTTTCTCGATCGCGTCGTCTCGGCCTTGGCGGCGGCCGGCGGCGCGGTCTGGACACTGGGCGACGCCGGTGCGCTCGAGTTGCAGTATCAGATCAACTTCCGCGAAACACGCCTGGCCGACAACCAACAGAACCTGCAGCGGCACGGCATGCTGCTGCAAAAGACGATGACCTCCGGTGAGGGCGCCCTCGTCACTCCGCACTCGGGCGAAGGCGAGGGTAATCAGCCGGCCAATCCAACGGACTTTTTGTTGATTCTCGGTCCGGTCAAGGTGGACCAGGAACCGAAGGGGATCGTCGAGGTCTTCCAGCGCCCCGGCGCGCCGCCGAACACGCAGCGCGGCTACCTCAAGTTCTTGATGCAGATGTGCGAGCTGGCCAGCGATTACCTCAAGAATCGCCAGCTTCGACATTTCACCGATCGCCAGACGCTCTGGAACCAGCTCGAGAACTTCAGCCGGGTCGCCCATACCAGCCTCGATCCGCGCGAGACGGCCTATACCGTCGCCAACGAGGGACGCCGCCTGATCGAGTGCGACCGCGTGAGCGTGGCGATTCGCCGCGGACGCAACTGCACCGTCGAAGCGGTCAGCGGCCAAGACACGTTCGATAAACGATCCAATGTCATCGCCCTGTTGAATCGCCTTTCGACGGCCGTGGTGGCCGCGGGCGAGCCGCTCTGGTACGCCGGCGATACTTCCGATCTGGCGCCGCAGGTGGAAGAAGCGGTGCAGGCGTACGTCGATGAATCGCACTCGAAACACGTGGCGGTGTTGCCGCTCAAGCGGCCCGAAGCGGACAAGTCGGACGAGGAAGCGGACGAACCCGAAACCATCGGCGCGCTGATCGTCGAGCAGATCGAAGACGCCCGGCCGCGCGAGGGAATGGTGCAGCGCGTGAACGTGGTCTGCGAGCATAGTTCACTCGCGCTGGCCAACGCCCTGGAACACGACAGCCTGTTCTTGATGCCCGTGTGGCGCACACTGGGCAAAGCCAAATGGGTCGTGGCGGCGCGGACCCTGCCCAAGACGATCTCGATTTCCATCGCCGTGTTGGTCGTGTTGATCGGCATGTTCGTGATTCCTGTCGATTTCAGCCTGACCAGCGAAGGTAAGTTGCAGCCGGTCGACCGGCGCGAAGTATTCGCCGCCGTGGACGGCACCATCGACCAGATCCTGGTCAGGCACGGCGAGCACGTGAAGAAGGGCCAGGTGCTCTTGGAGATGAAGAGCACGGATCTGGAAGTGGCCATCGAGGACGTGACCGGTAAGTTGAATCAGGCGATCGAGGCCTTGCAGGCGGCCAAATATACGGGCAACGCTCGCGGCGGCTCGCGCAACGACGACCAGGACGCACGCAACGCGGCCAGCCGGATCTCCGAATACCAGGAGCAGGTCAAGAGCTACAAGTTCCAGTTGGATCTGCTACGCGAGAAGAAGGAAAAACTGAAGGTCACCAGCCCCATCAACGGTGTCGTCACGACGTGGGACTTCGAGCGTGAATTGCTCAGCCGCCCCGTCAAGCCGGGCGATGCCCTGCTGACCGTAGCCGATGAAAGCTCGGATTGGGAACTGGAACTCGACGTGCCCGAGGACCGCATGGGCCACATTACGCTGGCACAGAAGGAGCACGGCCCGCAGCTTCCCGTGACCTATCACCTGGCGACCGAACCGGGTTCGAATTACGAAGGCGAAGTTACCGACGTCCACGAAAGTGCTGAAGTACAGGGCGAAGACGGGAGCATCGTGCTGGTCAAGGTCAAGATCGACAAAGAACAGCACGCCGACCTGCTTCGCCCCGGTGCCAACGTCAAGGCTCGTATCTATTGCGGCCGCAGTTCGATCGGCTATTGGCTGTTCCACGACGCGCTCGGGTTCATCTCGTCGCGCGTCTTGTTCCCCATGAACATGTGAGAAAAAACGATGTCAGCAAGCATCTGGCTCCTTTCCGCGGTGTTGGTACTCAGCGGGCCCGATGACCGCGAATCGGGCCGGCACACGACAAACCGGTACCAGCTCGACAACACACTGGTGACGTTGATCGACGAGATCGACATCGCCGCACAAGAAGCCGGCATCATCACGGACCTGACCGTGCAGGAGGGTTCCGAGGTCCGGGCGAACGACAAGATCGCCCAGATCAGCGATAGCAAGGCGCAGGCGGCCAAGAAGGTGGCGCAGGCCGAGCACGAAGTCGCACTGGCCGAGGCCGAGAATGACATTTCGGTACGCTATGCCAAGAAGGCGGCCGAAGTGGCTTATTACGATTTCATGGCGCACAAACTGGCGAACAAGCAAGCCAAGGGATCGACCCCCGAGGCGGAGATGAAGAAACTCCACCTCTCTTGGCAAAAGGGAGAACTGGAAACGGAGAAGGCGCAGCTCGAACTCGACGTGGCGAAGTTGACCGCCAAGGCCAAGGAAGCGTCCGTCGAGGCAGCCGACGACGACATCCATCGCCGCCGCGTTTTTTCGCCCATCGACGCCGTCGTCATCGAAATCGACAAGCACGTGGGTGAGTGGGTGAACCCGGGCGACCGCATCGCGCGGATCGTGCGCATGAACAAGGTGCGCGTAAAGGGCATGTTAGCGTTGGCCGAGGTTTCGCCAATCCAGGTCGCAGATCGGCCGATCACGGTCGAGGCGCGGATCAGCAACAATCGTTCGGTGCAATTCCAAGGGCGGATCGTCTTCGTGGCTCCCGAATTGGACCCCAGCGGCAAGTATTACAAGGTTGTGGCCGAAGTGGAAAACCGCGAAGAGAACGGCACCTGGTTGTTGTTGAAGGGCATGAGCCCCCGCGTCACGGTCGAGGCCGGCATCGCGGCGGACGAGACGAAGACCCGTCGCTAGGCAATTCGCCTCATCGCTTGTCGGCGCTCGTTCCTGATTTCGAAGCTCTCGCCCCTTCATGCTGACCCTGCACGACAGCCTGGTATCGAGTTCGGCCCGCAAACTGGCCATGCGCGTGCGGCCCGACCTGACCGCGCGCCAGCATCGTTACCAGGGCCGTACCTACTGGGTGGTGAAGGAACCGGTCGGGCTCAATTACTTCCGCTTCCAAGAAGAAGAATTCGCCATCCTCAAGATGCTCGACGGGCTGACCAGCCTCGACGAGATCAAGGAGCAATTCGAAGCCGAGTTTCCGCCGCAAAAGATCGGCATCGAGGAACTGCAACAGTTCATCGGCATGCTGCATCGCAGCGGGTTGATCATCGCCAACGTGCCCGGCCAAGGCCACCAACTGCTGTTGCGCCGCAACGAGCGTTGGAAGAAGGAATGGATGGGCCGGCTGAGCAACATCTTGTCGGTCCGCTTCAAAGGGATCGACCCGGATCGGATCCTGAACTGGCTGTATCCGCGTATGAAGTGGATCTACGGCACCCCGGCGGTCATTGCCTGCTGTTTGCTGGCGCTGTCGGCGTTGTCGTTGGTGCTCGTAAAGTTCGACGTTTTTCAATCGAAACTGCCCGAGTTCCATCAGTTCTTCAACCTGAAGAATGCGCTGTGGCTCTCGGTCGCCTTGGGCGTGACCAAGGTGATTCACGAGTTCGGCCACGGCCTGACGTGTAAGCATTTCGGCGGTGAATGCCACGAAATGGGCGTGATGCTGCTCGTGCTCACGCCCTGCCTGTATTGCAATGTGTCGGACTCGTGGATGCTGCCCAACAAGTGGCATCGCGCGGCCATCGGCGCGGCAGGCATGTATATAGAAATCGTCATCGCGTCGATCTGCACGTTCATCTGGTGGTACAGCGAGCCCGGGTTGCTCAACCATCTCTGCTTGAGCACGATGTTCGTCTGCTCGGTCAGCACGCTGATGTTCAACTCGAATCCGCTGTTGCGTTACGACGGTTATTACATCCTGGCCGACCTGATCGAGATTCCGAATCTGCGGCAGAAAGCCACCGATATTCTCAACCGCAAGCTGGGCGAATGGTGCCTGGGGCTCGAGCCGCCCGACGATCCGTTCTTGCCCGAACGCAACCAATTCCTGTTCGCGCTGTACAGTATCGCGGCGGCGATCTACCGCTGGGTCATCGTGTTCTCGATCCTCTGGTTCTTGTACGAGGTGTGGAAACCGTACCGGCTGGAGATCATCGGCCAGATCATCGGCATCGCCGCCCTGTACGGTTTGCTGGTGCAACCGATCTGGAAACTGGGCAAGTTCTTCTACGTTCCCGGGAGGATTGAAAAAGTGAAAAAGCCGCGGATGTATGCCACGTTGGGCGTGATTGCGGCGGTCCTCTTGGCGGTGTTCTATATCCCGCTGCCCCACCGCGTGTACTGCACGTTTGAGATCCAGCCGCGCGACGCTCAGAAGATCTTTGTCACGGTGCCCGGCGAGATGGTCGACCTGCGCGTCAAGCCGGGCGATTCGGTCAGCCGAGGCGACACGCTGGCGCATTTGAAGAATCTTGACGTCGAGTTGGACATTGCCAAACTAGAAGGGGAGCGCAACCAGAACGTCATTCGGCTACGGAATCTCCAGAGCGAGATGTATGAGAACAGCAGGGGCAATGCCGCGGCCGAGATGGAACCCCTGCAAGCGACGCTGGCGGCCATCGAGGAGCAGTTGAAAGACAAGATGATCGACTTCGGCCGCCTGACACTGGTGTCGCCGGTGGCCGGTGTCGTGCTGCCGCCGCCGGCCGAAAAAAGGCCAACGACCGACAAGCAGCTCGGCTCCTGGACCGGCACCGCGCTGGAAGAACGCAACCGGCAGGCTTACCTGCAAGAAGGAACGTTCTTCTGCCAGATCGGCGATCCACAGAAGATGGAAGCACAACTGGTCGTCGAGCAGTCGGACATCGAATACATCCGCATGGCCTTCGAGGACGGCGAGGGGCCGCGTGTCGACATCAAGCTCGACGAGCTGCCGTTCCGCAATCTGGAAGGCCGCGTGACCGAGGTGGCCAACGAGCCGCTGCGCATCAGCCCGCGGCACCTGTCAAACAAGAACGGTGGCGAACTGGCGACAAAGACCGATGAGATGGGCGTGGAGCGCCCACAGACCACGTCGTATCAGGTGCGCGTGCCGCTCGACGACCCCGACGGCCTGCTGCGGATCGGATACAAGGGCCAGGCCCGCATTCACACCAAGCCTCGCACGCTCGGGCGCCGTCTCTGGCGGCTCGTCGCGCAGACGTTCAATTTCCGCTTGTAATTTCGGCGGGTTCGAGGCGGCTCACCGCTCGCTGCCCGTCGGCAAAGCGCTTGGCGATGGCGATGAACTCGTGCTCCTGCGCCAAGAAGGCTTCGACCACGTCGGGATCGAATTGCCTTCCCCTCCCCCTGATGATCAGTCGCCGAGCGGTTGTGTGGTCGACCGCGGACTTGTAAACGCGATCGGACGTCATGGCGTCGTAGGCATCCGCCAGGGCTACAATTCGGCCGCAGAGAGGAATCTCGTCGCCGGCCAAACCCGCCGGGTAACCGGTGCCGTCGTAACGCTCATGGTGCGTTAGCGCGACGTCGCGCGCCATCCGCAAGAAGGCCGCTTGCGGTTGTTGTCGGAGCGCGGGTTGCAATGCGTCGGCGCCTTTGACGGCGTGCTCCTCCATCGAGTCGTGCTCTTCGTGGGTGAGTGGTCCCTCTTTGAGGAGGATCGTCTCCTTGATCGCCGCCTTGCCGATGTCGTGCAAAGGCGCGGTCGCATACAGCAACCGCAAGTATTCGCTGTCGATCCGGCCGTGGAACTTCGGTTGGGCGGCCAGTTGCTCGCCGAGCCGCTTGGCATACTCGCGCACGCGCTCCAAGTGGTTGCCCATGGTCGGGTCGCGCGATTCGACCAGCTTGGCCAATGCGAAGATCGCCAAATCCCTCGTTTCCAGGGACAGGATTCGTTCACCGGCGCGGATGCGGACGCGCAGTTCGCCGGGATCGAACGGCTTCGTCACGAAGTCGTCGGCGCCCGCCGAAAGACCGTCGATCACGTCCTGGTGCGAGCGGCGCACCGTCAGCAGGATGATGTAGACATAGCTGCTGAACTCGCCATCGCGGATGGCCCGGCAGAGCGTCGGGCCGTTCACTTCCGGCATGACCCAGTCCGAGATCACCATCCGGCAATCGCTCGTAGCGAGGATCTCGAGCGCTTCGCGGCCGTTGACCGCGATCAGGACGTCGTAGCCGATGTGCCGCAGCATGTGTGCCAGGGCATCACGGCTGACTTCATCGTCATCCACCAACAAGATTTTCATCGAGGCGACTCCAACTGCCCGGTAGAGCCCGCCCTGAGTCAACAGGGTCGCGGCAATCTCGCCGCGGGGACGCACACGTTGTCCATCGGCTGCCGCGTCGTCTAAACGCTAGGTTGTTTTAGGACCAGATGCCAATCGCGGCCGGTCGGGGCGCGCCGTTGGCCAAAAGACGCCGGTCGACCCCGCATAACCGAAATAATCGGGCCTGCGGAACAGGCTGCACGGCAGGCGCTGTGCGCCGGCTGATCGCGCAAGCCCCGTGCTACACTTTTGCGGCATCGTCGCGGCCACTCGCGTGGTGCATCCGTTCCGATCACCAGAATCCGAGAACCTGCATGCCCTGCTCCATGGACTCAGTGGACGACCCTGCCGCAGTGCGCAAGCCAATCTATGCCGATTGGCCCGATACGGTTGCGCCGCGCGCGCTCGGCCGACCGACACGCCTTCTCGCACTCGTTCGCCGCGCGACCGTGAGTCTCGTGGCGCTGAACGTTGTGGCCGTGGTCGCCTTGGCGGGCAGAACCTGGTTGGCCGCGCGGACCGCGACGCTGGCCGTGAAGCCCGCACCGGCGATGCCCACCACGGTTCGTGTCGCAGTCCTCGCCCCCGAGGTTGTTGTTTCCGGTCTCCGTTACAGCGCCGCCGTCAAGGAAGTGGGCCGTGCCGAATTGTCGTTTCGCGTCGGCGGGACGATCGAGGATTTCCACCGGCTGAGCGGGCCGGGCGGGCGGCAACGCCCCATTCACGCGGGCGATCGCGTCGCCAAGGGCACGGCGCTGGCGTGGCTCGATACGGCCGACCATCGCCGCGAGAGCGCGGTGGCGGCCGAGAAGCTGGCCATCGCGCAGGCCCGGCTGGCTCAGTTGGAAACGCAATCGGGGTTGGCTCAGATCGAGTTGCACCGCACCGAACAACTCGTGGACCGCGGAGCCGCCACCGACGCGGAGCTCGATACGGCCCGCAGCCGACAACTATCAATGGCAGCGGCCGTAGCGGGCGCTCGGCGCGACGTCGAATCTGCCCGGATCGGTCTCGAACAGGCCGAAGCGAACCTCGCCTACTGCACGCTCGTTTCGCCGATTGACGAAGGAACCGTGGCCGAGCGTTATATCGACGCCGGAGAACGCGTGGCCGCCAACGAGCCGGTCTTTCTCATCCTCGACCTGTCGAGCGTCGTGATCGCCTTCGGCGTACCCGATACCCTGGTCAGCCGGCTCGCGTTGGGCCAAGAGATGGAGGTCACGTGCGAGGCCCTGCCGGGTCAGCAGCTACGGGGCGTGATCCATAAGATCGGCTCGGCGGCCGACCCTCATACGCACACCTACGCTGTCGAAGTGCGTATCGACGAACCCCAGGGGCTGCGTCCCGGCATGATCGCCACCGTGCTCCTCGAGCGTGAGGTGCGCGCGCACCTCCTGCCACTCACGGCCATCGTGCCGCGCACGGATACCGGGGCCTATGACGTCTTCCGCGTGACCGAGGAGGGCGATCAGACGGTCGCCCGCCGCGTGCCCGTGGAATTCGACGACGTGGTCGACAACCGGGTCACGATCAAGGTCGGCGAGAAGGCTTCGCTCCGTCCGGGCGACCGCATCATTGCCACGGGAACACACCGTCTGTACGACGGACAACCAGTCGCTGTGGAAGACTGAGGTCGAGGAGCGATCCGTTGAACACGTTGCAACCGACCGGACACGCCGCGCACGAAGAGCGGCTCACGACGGCCCAATACTTTGTCTCGAAGCGTCCGATCGCCTGGACGCTCTTCTTCGCCACCGTGCTGTGGGGGATCTACGCCTACCACTCGATGCCCGAGAGGCAGGATCCGCTCATCCAGATCCGCAGCGGCGTCGTGGTCACCGCCTATCCCGGCGCCAGCGCGGTCGAGGTGGAGCAGGAGCTGTCGCGCAAGGTCGAGAAGCGCCTCGCCGAGAACCCCGCCGTCGAGCACGTGCGCTCGATCAGCCGCCAGGGATTGTCGGTGGTCTTCGTCGATCTCTACGACACCGTCAAGGACGCCGAACGGTCCTGGCAGGATCTCGACAATAAATTGGCCGCGATGACCGATCTGCCGACGACCGGTGGGCAACCGCTGCGTCCGGTCCTCGACAAAGATTTCGGTGATACCGTCACCGTCATGCTGACGGTGAGTAGTCCGCCGGTCACCGACTTCGAGGTCGAACGCCACGCGGAGGTCATCACGCGACGACTGGCCGAGATTCGCGCTTCGCGTCCGCCGGAGCTACGCGATCGCCGCATGAGCAGCGTGCTGATCCATCCCGCCGGTTTCGACGCCAGCCTGGTCGAGCGGTTGGGCCGGTCGTCGCTCCAAGCGCTCGCCGACCGCGGCTTGATCGAGGACGGGCAATACCTGCGGATGCTCGGTGCCGCGGCCCTCGACTTTCGGCTCAGGCCGGGTATCGATCCAGACCGACTGCGCCGCGATCTGCAACGCTGGCAACAGGAAACGCTCGGCGCCAGCTTGACGAGTTACCCAGACGTTTGGCCGCCGGTCGTCGTCGAATCGCTCGACCATCTGGCGGGCGAATTGAAGAGACAGTGCCAGGCCGAACCGGGCGGCATCGCCCGCTACACCTACGAAGAGCTGCACCGTTTCTGTGACGTCATCCAGGACCGACTCCGCCAGTCTCCCAAGGTCGGCAAGATCGAGCAGCTCGGCGTCGTCGACGAGGCGGTCTACCTCTACATGAGCGGGCGACGCATCGGTGCCTCGGACCTCGACATCGAGACGCTGCGGCAACGGATCGACCAGCGCAACATCGACGTGCCCGGCGGAACCTTTGAGTTGCCGCAACAGAACCTGACCGTGACGCCCAGCGGCAAGCTGAACGGCGAGGCCGATTTGAAGGATATCGTCGTCGACGTGCGAGACGGTTACCCCGTCTACCTGCGCGACGTGGTCGAGGTGGTCCGCGGATACGAAGACCCACCCCGCGCGCTGAACATGCGTACGATCAAGTCCGGCGAGCGGCTGTGGACCACGCGGGCCATCACGCTCGCGGTGCGCCAGGTCAAGGGAAGCCAGATCGCCGACTTCTCCCACGACGTCGACAAGGCGCTGGCATCGCTCAAGGGTGTGTTGCCGGACGACCTACGCGTCGAGCGCACGGGCGACGAACCGGAGCGGGTCGAACACAAGATCGGCGAGTTCAAACACTGCCTGGTCGAAGCGATCGTGATCGTGGTGGTGGTGGCGCTGTTGTTCATGGAATGGCGCAGCGCGCTGGTCGTCGCCCTCTCCATTCCCATCACGCTGGCGATGACGCTCGGCATCTGCTCGGCGCTGGGCATCGATTTACAGCAGGTTTCGATCGCCGCGCTCATCATCGCCCTTGGATTGCTCGTGGACGATCCCGTGGTGGCTTGCGACGCCATCAACCGCGAGATGGCCCAGGGGGTGCGCCGCGACGTGGCTGCCTGGCTGGGCCCCCAGAAGTTGGCTCGTGCCATTCTGTACGCGACGATCACCAACTGCGTCGCCTTCCTGCCGCTGTTGCTGGTCGGTGGCCTGGTGGGCGAATACATCTACTCGCTGCCCATGGTGGTCACGGCTTCGCTGGTGGCCAGCCGCATCGTATCGATGACCTTCATCCCGCTGCTTGGGTATCATTTGCTCAAGGGACAGGCCGGCATGGAAGCCGGGCTCGCGCGAGAGGGCAGAGGTTTTCGATTTGCGCAGCTCTACAACGGATTCTCCGAGTTGTGCATGCGCTATAAATGGACCTCGCTGATCTCCTGCCTGATCGTGCTGGCTACGGCACTCAGCCTGGTCCCGCTGATCGGCACGAGCTTCTTCCCCAAGGATTTGCACTCCGTCTTCACGATCGATCTCTACCTGCCCGAAGGCACGCCCATTCGCGAGACGAAGGTCGAAGCGTTGCGGGCCGTCACCGAGGTCGACCGGCTGCTCGGCGACGAGGCGGAGGCGTACACCACCTTTGTTGGCGCCGGCGGCGCGCGATTCTGGCTCTCGATCGTGCCGGAGCAGCCCGCGGCCAGTTATGCACAGATCATGGTCCATACGCGCGACCGGCGGCTGACGAGCATGTTGGCCGATAAGCTCAAGCGTGATCTTCCCCCGCGATTCGCCGCGGCCCGCGTACACGTTAACCAACTCGAGGCCGGTCCACCGATCGGCATACCGGTGCAGATCCGCGTCCTCGGTCCCGATCTCGCGATGCTGCGCAAGCTCGGCGACGAGGTGAAAGGGATCATGCGGGCCTGTCCGGGTACGACGGAGGTTCAGGATGACTGGGATCCCGAGATCCTCCGGCTCGGCCTCAAGGTCGACCCGGAACGGGCGAACCTCGCCGGCGTAACGAATGAATCGGTGGCGGAGTTGATGAACGGCGCGCTGGCGGGGGTTACGGCGACGAAGATCCGCGAGCGCGACCGACTCATTCCCGTCGTGCTCAAGCTGCGGCCCGACGAGCGGAGCCGCCTGGACGACCTCCGCACGCTCAGCCTGCCCACCGCCCGAGGCGCGTCGCGCGTGCCGCTCGATCAAGTAGCCACCTTCCGCCCCGAGGCGGTCGCCCCCAAGATCGCCCGCCGCGATCACGAACGGTGTCTCACGGTGAAGTGCGACACGGTTCGCGGTGTGCTGCCGAGCAAGGTCGTCGAATATCTGGAGGCGAAGCTGCCGGAGGCGACGAAAGGTTGGCCCGCCGGCTACCATTACAGTTTCGGCGGCGAGAAGGAGGAGCAGGAGAAGGGCTTCGGCTCGATGAGCATGGCGATGCTCACCTCGCTGGCGGCGATCTATCTCGCCTTGGTGATGCAGTTCAACAGCGTGGCGAAGCCGCTCGTCGTGTTCGCGGCGGTGCCGTTCGGCATGGTCGGCGGATTGATGGGGCTGTTGTTCTTCAACGTCCCGATCGGCTTCTTCGCGCTGCTGGGCCTGGCATCGCTGGCCGGAGTGATCATCAGTCACGTGATCGTCCTGTTCGAGTATATCGAAGAGGCGCACGAACGCGGCGAGCCGCTGCGCAGGGCGGTCATCGATGCGGCGCTGGTGCGGCTGCGACCGGTGTTGGTGACGGTGCTGGCGACGGTCGGCGGCTTGATTCCGCTGGCTATTCGCGGGGGACCGCTCTGGGAGCCGCTTTGTTACGTCCAGATCGTGGGTCTGTTGCTGGCCACGTTGGTCACCAAGGTCGTGGTGCCGGTGCTCTACGTCTTCTTCGTCGAAGATTTCAAGCTCATTAGCTGGTCGGCCGCGGCCGAGTGAGCCGGACGAACGCCCGTCAGGTGAAATCCCGACCGTTGATCGCGGCGCGGGCCCGCCGACCCGCGCCCCCTCTCTCACGCGATTGCAAAAAGCCGGCGATCGTTTCGCGAAGATTTTTCTACGATACATCGCTTGACAATTAAGACGATTTGTCTTATTCTCACGCCTTGTAAGACATTTTGTCTTTACGTTGTCCGCCGCGAAGGAAAACCGCGAGACGAGCTTTTTTCTGAAAGATTTACAGCCGACCGGCGTCTTACCTGTGACCCGCTTTTCGAGCGGGCCGAGACAGGTGGGCCCGATGACGGACGTCTGCCCGACTTCGTCCGTCGATCAATCGCGGGGCGAGAAGAGCGAGAACCGGATGAGGTACGGCGTGTACGATTTGGCCCGCCGCGCTCGCAGTACGTTCAGCGAGTGCTTGTTGTTACTCCTGCTGGGCTTGGCCGTCGCCGGGCTAGCCTTGGCCTTTCCGGCGGAGCACCGATCCGGCTCGGCCGCGACTTCCTGCCGCGAGAAGGATCCCGTGCTGTGGTGGCATGCCCAACAGCTCTATCGCCGCGATCCGGAACAGTTGAACGATCGGGAAATGCAAAATGTCGAGGACTGGCGCCGCTGCCTCGCGCTCATAGATCAGTGCGGCCGGGCGGGCTTGCCGACACTGACCGACGACGAATGTGAATTTGTTATGGACACGCTGGGCGCACTCTGTCCGAATCTGGCCCAACACGCCGGGTATTTCCCCATTTATCAATCGTGTCGACGGCGGCTGGCCGGCGCCGAGTCGGTAGATCTGGTCGTGCCGCCGCGGAACTCGTCTGCTGCCACGGAGTAGCTGGGCGATTGGTCGATGGCGGACGAATCCTCCGCGGTTGGGCGAACATGGCCGCCTGCGAACCTAGCGCGGGCTGTCGTGTCTTCTACCAACATGATTCTCTCTTCGCCGATGATGCCCGCGGACCTCGCGGAGGCACTCGAACTCTGGGCGCAGACCGAGGGCGTCGGTCTGAACGAGTCGGACGTGCCCGACGCTCTGACCCGTTTTCTGGCGCGGAATCCGGAACATAGCCGCGTGGCACGCGACGGCCAGCGCATGGTGGCTGCCGTACTCTGCGGGCACGACGGCCGCCGTGGATTTTTGTATCATTTGGCGGTGGCCCCCGAGTATCGCCGTCACGGACTCGGTAAAGAACTGGTCGCACAGTGCCTGGCGGCCCTGCGCGAAGCGGGCATTCAGAAGTGCAATGCCTTGGTGTATTGCCATAACGACGGCGGTCGGCAATTCTGGGAGCAAATGGGATTTCGCGTCCGCGAAGAGCTCGATTTCTGGCAGCGAACGATCGCGTGAGAAGCACCTTGAAGTGGTCGCGGCGGCAACACATCTTCCAATCTGAGCACGATGACATATCAGACTCCGGGCGAACGGTCTCAGGTCAAGCGGCTTCCCAAGCGGGCCAATTACGACCGTGCGATGATCGACGCGATTCTCGACGAGGCGCTCATCTGCCACGTCGGATTCGTCGACGAAGGGCAACCGTTCGTCATTCCCACGATACACGTTCGCATCGGCGATGCGATCTATTTGCACGGTTCGCCGGCCAGTCGCATGCTCCAAGCGCTCGCGCGGGGCGGTGAAGCGTGCCTGAGCGTCGCGCTCGTCGACGGACTAGTGCTCGCCCGTTCCGCCTTCCACCATTCGATGAACTATCGCTCGGTGGTCTTGTTCGGCCGGGGCGCGGCCGTTGCCGACGAAAACGAGAAGAACGAGGTGCTGCGCTGTCTGACCGAGCATCTCGTCCGCGGACGCTGGGAGGAGGTGCGCCGCCCCAGTCCCGAGGAATTGAAACGCACGCTCGTCGTCGTCATTCCGATCGATGAAGCATCGGCCAAGGTACGCACCGGCCCGCCTTTGGACGACGAGGAGGATTATGACTTGGAGGTGTGGGCCGGCGTGTTGCCGCTGCGCATCGCGCCGTCCGCACCGATCGCCGACCCGCGACTCCCGCCGGGCAAGACACCACCGTCGTATGCGACCGACTACACGGGACCGAAGACCGCGCCGCCGCTAACTTGATGGACGCGGCGGCGCCGGCCGCGCAGATCGATGCCTATTGAAACGCTGGCTTCATCGCCCGATTCGCGAGATCAATCCTTCGCTCAGGCTTTCTTGATCGAAGCGAGGCAAACGCTCGCCGGGGCGCTACAGAAGATCGCGCACTGCCTCGACCAACTCCGCGACGAGGATGTGTGGTGGCGCCAGCACGAATCGCACAACAGCATCCAGAACATCCTTCTGCACCTGTGCGGCAACGTACAGCAGTGGATCGTACATGGCGTCGGCGGTACGCCAGACGATCGTGATCGGGTTCGTGAATTTGCCGAACGGCAACCGCTGGGCAAAGACGAGTTGCTTGCTCGGCTGCGTGTGACGCTCGCCGAAGCCGATAGCGCGCTGGCCGCCTTTCCACCCGAGCGGCTCCTCGAGCCTCGTCGCATTCAAGGTTTCGATACGACCGTGCTCGCGGCCGTCTTCGATGCGACAAGCCACTTCGTGGGGCACGCGCACCAGATCGTCTACATCACCCGACTTCGGCTAGGCGACGCCTATCGATTTCAATGGACGCCGCGGAGTCCTGAACAAGGTGCCGCCGGAACATAGCGGGCCTGCCGGTGCGGAGCGCAACTCACCCGAGGGGCGCTACGAGCGTCGTCCTTGTCCGCGTTGGCCACGACCTCGTCCGCGTGGCGCTCCGCCGGAATGCGGATTCTTGGCGCGGGCCTCCATGTTCGCCGTAACGATCACCCCGATGGCTTCATCCCAGGTCGGAATTGCGCGGTGGCTGGGACGCAGATCGTGTTCGTCGGTCTCGTCTTCGTGACCGGCGTCGAGATCGCCGTCGGCCGAGTCGTCGTTCAAATCGCCATCCGCCAGGTCGCTTCCCGCCGACTCACGTTCGGGGAGACCCGTATCGAGGGGGCCATGCTCCCGCTCGGCGTGCGAATCGTCCGATTCACCGTGCGCGTCACGGCGCGAGGGCTCGCCTCCGTTGCCATCGGTATCCCGGCGACGACCACGGCGGCGACGGCGGCGGCGGCGGCGCGTATCGTCGAGATCTTGCGCGGCCACCGCCTCTTCCAGCGGTTCACGCTCATCCGGTTCGGAGATCGGGGAAGCCTCGATGGCATCGACGATCTCATCGATATGTTCGCGTTCGTCGGCAAAGCCTCCCGATTCGCCACGGTCGGTCGACTCGCCATGCTCCGCGCCCGGCGACGACTCGCGGTTGCGGCGGCCACCACGGCGACGACGACGACGGCGCCCGCGACGGGGTTCGTCTTCGGACCGGCCGGCCGGCGCTTCACCCGCGCCCTCGTCGGTCCATTCCTCGTCCTCGGCCAATACCAACTCGTCCACGAAGTCGGCCGATACCATCTCGTCGGCGAGCAATTCTTCGGCGGGCGGTTCGGCGAATCGTTCACGTTCGTCTCGGCCGCCCGAACGGTTGTTTCGTCCCCCCGACCGTTCGCTTCGCTCATCACGCCGGCCGCCTTCGCCGCGGCCTCGACCGCGCCGGCCACCGTCACGGCGGCCTTGTTCCTGCCGATCACCGCCGCGACGTGAACCTTCACGCCGGCGTCCTTCGCCGCCGGCATCGCGGCGCGAACCCTCCTGACGTGTCGCGGAAGAGCCCGTGTCGTCGTTTTCGACCGTCGCCGGCTCACTATGCGTTGTGCTGGCGGCCGGTGGCACGGGCTTGGGCGGCTTGGGCGTTGCCGCGGGTACCGGTTTCGGGGGGCGCGGCGGTACGTCGACACCCAGCATCGCCGCGACGTCCTCCCAACTGTTCTTGGGCTGGCTCTCGGCGGGCGGAGCCGGAGGTCGCTTCTTGGCCGCGGGCGGCGGCGGCGCGGGAGGCGCCGGCTTCGGCGGACGAGGCGCGGCGTCGACGCCCAACTCCGTGGCCAGGAGATTCCAATGACTCGATTTTTCGCTTTCGCTCATCGAACGCTATCCGTCGTGCAATTCCGTTGGTTACTGCAAGTGCGAGGGGCGGCGCTTGCGATCGTCTTCTTAGAGCAACCGACAAAACCGGATCGAGCTTCACAAAATCGGCGTTTCACGGCCGATTTTTTGCCCGCGGCGCTCCGGCTTCCGGGTTTTGTCAGCCGCTCTTAGAGCCACCGACAAACGACGCCTCGAGAATCAGCATTTCAAAGCCGACTTCTACTCGCGGCTCTCGACTTTCGGGTCTTGCCAGGCGCTCTAAGGGGGGCCAGCAGAACTCCGCCCAGGCCGCCTGATTATAGATTTGACGCGAGTCGTTGGGAAGACAAACGAAGCGCGGCCGCGAGCTCACCTTGCCGTTTGCGATTGGCATGGCGTTTGTCGTCGGAGCCGGGGAGAATTAGCCGGACGACATGGAACCGCCCGAGATCGCCTGCGTGATGCCCGACGGCGGCCGCTATCGGCATCTCGATCGAAGCCTTCCTTCTTCCGGCAAGCTAATATGCCCTTGTCGCCAAGTGCGGGCATCAGCAATGCGAGGAAAGGAAGGATATGACGCTTAAACGGATGGACAACGTCCTCATCGTGGTCGACGATCTCGAAGCCGCCAAGGCGTTCTTCATCGAACTGGGCCTCAAGCTCGAGGGCGAGACGACCGTGGAAGGGCCTTTGGTCGGCAAACTGATCGGGCTCAAGGACGTCCGGGCCACCCTCGCGATGATGCGAACTCCCGACGGACAGGGCATCGAGCTGGACAAGTTCCACACGCCCAACGCGATCAGGTTTGGGCCCGTGGACGCGCCGGTGAACACGCTGGGTATCCGTCGCATCATGTTCGCCGTCGATGACATCGGCGCTGTCGTTGCGCGCCTGCGCGCCCACGGGGCCGAACTCATCGGCGAAATGCAGTACGAGGACACGTACCGGCTAGCCTACATCCGCGGGCCTGAGGGCATTATTGTCGCGCTTGCCGAGCAACTCGGCTAAGGCATACCTGGCGTATGCGCCACCGCGAACCCGGATCTTCGCGTTGAGGGCTTCACCATCTCGCTCGACGGATATGGAGCAGGTCCACGCCCACTATCCGGCAGCTTCACTAACGCGCTATCTTTTCGAGCAGGGCCAAGCCGCGTGGCGTGAACGCCGTGTAATCAACCGATTCTTGCCAGTCGTCCTCGTCGTCCCACCAGTGATCGATGTCCTGGAACTGGAAGAATCCGCCGACGACCAGCCACCAGTAACTAAGGTCGGTTGCCTCGTCATCGAAATACTTCGCCACGGTCTCCATGAAGTCGCGTGGCTTGGCTCGTTGCCAACCGCGACGTGTCATGCGGGCGATCGTCGTGACAACATCGAATACCGTATGCGTTCCGTCGTACTCTCGTGAGCCAGGATCCTTCTCCGAATCCGACTTCTTCTGTACCACGGTTTGCGCCGCCAGGAACGATTCGAGATCGCTGAGTTCGTCGTAGAATCGCCACCGCTTGGGGACGCAACGGGCGAAATCGCCAGAATTACGCGCCGACGCCCAGTCGCCGGGAAGCTTCGTCGGCAGTCCCTTCAAAACGACTTGCAATCGCTGGCGCAACGCCTGCTTGCCCGCCGGACTGTCGATTCGCACCAAGTGAATGCCGCCGATGTCGGAGAATCCGGCGACCGCTCCTCCCAACGCCACAAGAATGGTCTTCTCTTTCTTGAATGCGAAAGCAATGCCCGCCTCGAACAGCACGTTGGGACGGGGCTGCCAACGGGCTTCGGTCACTGCATCGCTGCTCAACCCCGCCTCGGCCGCCGTCTGGTAGAGCGCGGCAAGCTCGTCCGGCGTGAACAGTACGATGACGGCCGCCGCCTCACGAATCCCCTTGATGACGATCTCGGTCACGTACGGAGAGGCCTGTAGGTTGGCCACATCTTCGAACGTAATCTCCGCCGCGCCGACCGTCGCGAGAAATTTCTTGAGCTCTCCGTAGGCCGCGACGTTCCGGCCATAGATGACAAACACCTGCTGAGGTTTCGCCATAAGGCAAGACTCCCATAACGCCGTAGTTGTCGTAACGACCGGCGGGCCAGACTCCCAATCGCCTACTTTATTAACGGAGAGTGGGCGATTTGCAAGTAAATGCGGCGCGCAGATGAAGCCTTAGCTGGTATACGTCTGAGCGTGATTGACCCGTGAGTACGCACGACTGCCGACGCCCTTCGGGAAGACCGCAAGGCGTGCCACCCAGCCGCGCTCCGGCTTCCGTGTCTTGTCAGCCGCTCTTAGAGCAACCGACAAAACCAGATCTCGCTCGACAAAAATCGGCGTTCCACGGCCGATTTTTGCCCTCCGGCGCTCCGGCTTTCGTGTCTTGTCAGCCGCTCTTAGGGTTCGTAATCCGTCCCAAGAACAAGATCGCGCCCGACTGCTGATCGCGGATCAGGAAGATGAACGGCTTGTCGGCCCGGAAGGTGGGCGTGAAGGGTACCATTTCCTGTATCGCGGCGGCCTCGGCCGCGGGAAACAGTACGACCGTCGCCGCGGCGGCTTCGGTGCCCTTCTCGCCGGTTTCGACGAACGCCTTGTGCAGTACCTCCGAAATGAATAGACGATGGGTCGGGTCGGCGCTCTCGCACATGCCGTCGAACTGAGCCCCGTCACCTGCCAGATTGGGCACAAAGGCCCGCGTCATACCCAAAGCCGCCAAATGCCCCTGCAACGGGTACTCGGTCTCGAGTCGGAACTTGGGCAGGAAGACGTGAACGTTGCGGCCTGCCAATCGGGCCAGCCAGCCCGGCAACGCCCCGCCGACGAGTTGCGACTCGATCCGCGACAAGCCGCCGGCCGATCGCGGAACCAGGAACACCATCGACAGCGCCCCTCCTTTGTACGGAAGGCTGAGCACGGTGAACCCTCCGTCGCCGGGGTATCGCAGCGGTGACTGGGATTCGACCGCTTCGGCGGAGCCGCTGGGAACCATCGTCGGGGTGTCGAAGAAACTGCCATCGTCGTTGAAGGCACCATATTGTCCACCGTTCAGGTCGCTGCGGTGCATCAGCGGCGCATCGACCGTGTCACCGCCGGAGAGCGTGAACTTGCCGTCAGCCGTCGCGTCGGCGTCGAACGGCTGCGACCAGGCGCCCTTGAAGTACACGGCGTTGGTCAACACGAGCCGCATATCGGGACTCACGCCGCCGGGCGGTACGATATCGCGGACGCGGTTGTTTGTTTGGGCCGCCACCCACCCGTTGATCTGCTGACGGGCCACCTCAGCTTGTTTGATGAAGTCGACCGCGAAGATGGAGTTCTCGCCATGATTCTTGCAGATCGTTGCGAGGTACGTGGGATGGAACGGATACGTCTTCTCGCCCCACAGCGCATTGGCCACGCGCAGCTCATACTGGTCGACCTGCGGCAGCAGTTTGTTGAGCTCATCGGCGATCCTGCGGGCATTCTGCCCAGCCTTCTCGATGGCATCGAAATCGCTACCGCGGCCCAGCCGTGATACTTCTTTGTTCGCGGTGGCCAGTTTGGCCTCGAGGTCGGCAACCTTGCGACGCAACGAATCGGGCACGTTGTTGGCCGCCATCAGCCGTTTGTTCAGCGCCGCCAAGCCGGCCTCGACCTGCCGCGTGGTCGATTCCCTGTTCGCGCCGCTCCGAACCGGTTCGGGGAAGTGCAGCACGTCGGCCATCTGGGTGAGCGTTTCGCCTCGGGCCCCGTCGGCAGCCATCAGCAGGGCACCGTAGACCGAGTGGGGCGAGAAGAACAGGTTGCCCTGCGGGTTCTGCTTTGCCAATTGGCCGTAGAGCGCGACGGCGAAGCCGTTATTGCCCGCGACGACGGCCGGCACGGAATCGCCACCCGCAACCTCCCTGGCCAGCACCGACTCCGGCCCGGCCACGGCGCAGACGCAGACCGCCAGCCCGATTCCGAAGGCAACCATTCGCTTAAGAGCGGCCGACGGAGCCCGGAAGTGTGCACGCCCTGGGTGCAGAATCCGCCGTGAAACGCCGATTTTTGTGGAGCTCGATCCAGTCTTGTCGGTTGTGTTGAAACGTTTCATGGACTCTCCCGAGTTTCTTGATAGCGGAAGGTGGAAAAGCGCCAGATCAGGATCCGCGGTCATTCTAACTCGATGGCGATCGGAACAACCGCTCTTAGACGCCGACCGGCGCGGAAAAATTCCCTGTGACCGACAGACGTTTGCGTCGCCGGAGGCCTCACCGGCACTGCCACACGTGATCCCGTCCACGACCTATCGACGATTCATCGTTCCGGTTTGACAGCGAGGCCTCAATCCTACTAAGTGCAACCGACAAAACCGGATTTAGCTTCACAGGAATCGGCGTTCCACGGCCGATTCTTGCGCCCAAGGCGGTCGGACTTTCGGGTTCTGTCAGCCGCTCTAAGCTAAGGGTTCAGTTGATATTGTCCCTGGCGTCGATAACTGTTACAGGTTGGTCCCTTCTTTTGGGCCTGGAACCCTGTCATGCGACGGCTTCTTGTGGTCGTACTTGCCATTGCCTGTCTGGCGGCAACCGGTTGTGTTCTTCCCGGAGATTGGTGGCCATTCGGGAGCATCGGCGCCACCTACGACTCCAACACGAGGGACGAGGAGAAGAACGCTAAGAACGGGTGGTAGTGGGCGATCTGGGAACCACTCCCCTAACTTAACGAGGAGTGTCGTCACGGGGGTTTGCGCGACCGCCTGCCGCGCGGCGGTGTAATTCACCACACTAATCCCCATTGCCCCCCGCCGAGCGCAGGTTGCGTCGGGTGACCTTATTGGCCATACTGTCGCAATGCTGGCAATAGGCAGGCGGCCAGACGGTGTTTCGATACCGGTGCCCCGATACGCCCACTCTTTAGGAGCTATGTCATGTCCAAGAGCGTCGCGAAGTTCCCCCGGCGCCGGTTTTTGAAAACAGCCCTCTCCGCCGGCGCCGCAGTCGCCGCGCCGACGATCATTCCCGGCTCGGCACTCGGGTTGAATGGGGTCGTCGCACCGAGCGAGCGCGTCGTCGTGGGCGGCATCGGCATCGGCAATCGCGGCACCTACGACCTGGGCTGTTTCTTGGAGCAGGCCGACGTGCAATTCGTCGCCGTCTGTGACATCAAGCAGGCGCGGCGCACGGCCATCAAGAAGATGGTTGACGACCGCTACGGCACGCAGAGCTGCGACATGTATCGCGACTTCCGCGAGCTGCTCGACCGCAGCGATATCGATGCCGTGCTCATCGCCACAGGGCCGAACTGGCACGCCACGGCCGCCATGAACGCCGCCAGGGCCGGCAAGGACATGTACTGCGAGAAGCCCTGCACCAAGAACATCGCCCAGAGCCTGTTGCTGGCCGACACCATGCGTCGCACCGGCCGGGTCTTCCAGGCCGGCACGCAGCGGCGCAACCTGCCGCACTTCGCCTTCGCCTGCGAACTGGCCCGCACCGGCAAGCTCGGCAAGATGAAGCGCGTCTACGCCCATCCGGCCGGCATGCAGGCCATGACGAGCGGTTGGCTGGGACCCGAGCCCGAGCCAGACAAGGAAGTCATCGATTGGAACATGTACCTGGGACCGGCGGCCTGGCGACCGTTCAACGCCAAGCTGCTCGACGGCTTCAACTTCGAAAAGGGTGGCGGTCTGGTCGGCGGCGGCGTGCTCGAATGGGGCTCGCACTGCGTCGATCTCTGCCAATGGGCCGTCGGTGACATGCCGCCGCCCGTCGAATACAACGCGCCGAAGGACGGTCAGCTTGTGGCGAAATATGCCGACGGCACGGAGCTCGTGTTCCGCGAGACCGGCTGGATCCCGCTCGGTTCCTGCCCCGTGCGTTTCGAAGGCGAGACGGGCTGGGTGGAAGCGGGCGACAGCGGCAAGCTCGTGCTCAGCTCGCCCGAGTTGGCGGCCGGCCGCGAAGTCGCCGAGATCGGCGGTTATCCGGCGACCTTCCACGTCCGCGATTTCCTCGACTGCGTCAAGTCGCGCAGCATGCCCAAGGGGAACGCCGACGCGGCCTGCAACGCGCACATCGCCTGTCACGCGGCGAACATCGCGCTCTACCTCAATCGCCAGGTGAAGTACGACGTCAAGAAGCACGAATTCGTCGGAGACGAACAGGCCAACCGCCTGCGGTCGGAAGCACTGCGCGAACCGTGGAGGTTGTAGAAGACGAGATCGTGCGACAACGGTCTCGCGGCAGCCGCCGCGGAACGACCTCCCGACGGTTGGCCGACTGGTTCCAAATTCTCGTTCCTCCTTGCTCCTTTCGTTGCCCGATCATTCTGGACTGACACGCATGCTCATCACGCGATACGCCCGCCTTTGCGTCGTTTGTGTTTCCGCCTGTTTGATGCTCGCCGCCGGTGCGGCCCGCGGGGCCGACAATAAGCCCTCGGCGGACAAGGAAAAGGAACTGCTCGCCCTGCTGCGTTCCGACGCGCCGAAGGCCGAGAAGGCCGTGGCCTGTAAGAATCTGGCCGTACACGGCTCGAGCGAGTCGGTGCCGGAGCTGGCGCGTCTGTTGGGCGACGAGCAACTCGCTTCGTGGGCTCGCATCCCGCTCGAGGCCATCCCCGGGCCGGCGGCCGATGAAGCCCTGCGCAAGGCGCTCGACGGGCTGAACGGTCAGCTCCTCGTCGGCGCGATCAATTCCATCGGCGTCCGCCGCGACGGCTATGCGGCCGACGCCCTCATCGCCCGTTTGCAGGACAAGGACACCGAGGTCGCGTCGGCCGCGGCCGTGGCATTGGGCCACATCGGCAGCGACGCCGCGGTGACCGCACTCAAGAAATCGCTGGCCGGCGGGCCGGTCAAGCTGCGTTCGTCGGTGGCGGAAGGGCTGGTACTGTGTGCCGAGCAGCGGATGAACGACGGCCGCACGCAACAAGCGGTGGAGATCTACGACCAGGTGCGCAAGGCCGAATTGCCCAAACAGCGTCAGCTCGAAGCGACGCGCGGCGCAATCCTGGCTCGCAAGCAAGAAGGAGTCGCCCTGCTGCTCGAGCAACTGCGTTCGCCCGACAAGGCGTTCTTCCAGCTCGCGTTGCAGACGGCGCGTGAGATGCCCGGCCGCAAGCTGGACGAGGCGCTCGTCGCCGAGTTGGACAACACCGCGCCCCCGCGGGCCGCGCTCGTCATCCTGGCCCTTGCCGATCGCAAGGACTCGGCCGCCCTGCCGGCCGTGCTCGACGCCGCAGCGAAGGGTCCGAAGGATGTGCGCCTGGCGGCCATCAACGCCATCGCGCGGGTGGGCGATGCCTCGTGCGTGACGCCCCTGCTGGCGATCGCCATCGAGAACGATCCCGAGCTGACACGAGCCGCCAAGACGGCGCTGTCCGATCTGCCGGGCGACAACGTCAATCAGGAGATCATCGGCCGGCTGACGAAGGCCGACGCCAAGGCGTATCCCGTGTTGATCGAGGTCGTCGGTGAACGGCGCATCGCCGCGGTGCCGGCTCTCGTCAAGGCGCTCGACAGCTCCGAGAAGGAAGTCCGCACTTCGGCCCTGGCGGCGCTCGGCGCCACCGTGGGGCCGCAGGACCTCAAGGTGCTGGTCGCGCAGGTGGTCTCACCCAAACATTCCGACGACGCGACCGCGGCCCAGCAGGCCTTGAAGACGGCTGCGGTCCGCATGCCGGATCGCGAAGTGTGCGCGGCCGAGATCGCGGCGGCCCTCGATGGTGCGTCTTCGGCGACCAAGGGCGTGCTCCTCGACACGCTGGCCGCCGTCGGTGGAACGAAGGCACTCGCGGCCGTGGGCGCCGCGGCCAAGAGCTCGGATTCCGAATTACAGGACATCGGCAGCCGTTTGTTGGGCGAATGGATGACGATCGACGCGGCTCCCGTGCTGCTCGATCTGACGAAGACCGCGCCCGGCGACAAGTATCAGGCTCGTGCGTTGCGAGGCTATGTGCGCATCGCCCGCCAGTTCGTCATGCCCGACGCGGATCGCATCGAGATGTGCAACCGCTTCTTGGGCGCCTGTCGGCAGCCCGCCGAACAGAAGCTCGTGCTGGAAGTGCTCAAGCGATATCCCACGCAGGACACGCTCAAGTTGGCGGCCAAGCTGATGCAGACGCCCGAATTGAAGGAAGACGCCACGCAGGCCGCGCTGGTCATCGCCCAGAAGCTCGGCAACAAGGCGGAAGGCGTGCAGCAGCTCCTGTCGCAGGCCGGCTTGGGCAAAGTGAAGGTGGAGATCGTCAAGGCCGAGTACGGCGCCGGTGCGACGCAGAAGGACGTGACCGAGGTGCTGCAGAAGCAGACCACGGACGTGCAATTGATCGCCCTGCCGAGCGACGATTACAACTCGGCGTTCGGTGGCGACCCCGTGCCGGGCACCGTCAAGCAGTTGAAGGTGCAATACCGCATCAACGGCAACCCGGGCGAGGCGACGTTCGCCGAGAACGCGCTCATCATCCTGCCGATGCCCAAATCCAAATAGGTCGAACGGCGCCGCCGGCGCGTGCTGCATGACCACCTTCAAGCAACTGACCGACTTTCTCGTCTCGCTGGGCACCGACAAGGTGCCTCACACCAACGAAATCTTCCTGGCCCACCTGATCGGCGTCTATCGCGATCTGGAAGCCTGGGGTTGCGACGAGGAGATCTGCCGGGCCGGCATGTTCCATTCGATCTACGGCACCGAGCGATTCCAAAAGTTCTCGCTGCCGCTGACCCGTCGCGGCGAAGTGCGCGATCTGATCGGTCCGCGGGCGGAGCGTCTCGGGTATCTGAATTGCGCCATGGACCGCGCGTCGTTCGACCGTGCCACCTTCGGCGACGGCGAGACGTACCGTTTCGTCGATCGGCTGACGGGCGATGAGGTCGAATTGCCCCGCGCCGAGTTCGAAGATCTGTGCCGCGTCCACCTCTGCGACTGGCTGGAGCAGGTTCCCCGCTCCAAGGAATGGGACTATCGCCGCCCGGCCTATCGACGCATGGCCGAGCGGCTCGGCGGCACCGCCCGAGAAGCCTACGATCGGGTCTACGCGCTCGAGGCCGTCTAGCGCCTTTTCAGAATCAGGATCTCGGGTTCGTAGAGCGGTAGGTCGGGCGATGCTCCCCTAACACGCGGGCAACCAACCCTAAAAGCCCGACAAGGCCGCGGCCGATTCTTGCCTGCGGCGTTCCGGCTGTCAGGTTGCTTTTAGAGCCGATCCGAAAACCTGCTGGCGAGTCGAATCGTTCCTGTCGCAACATCGGTTCTCGGATAGGCTTTTAGCCCGCATTTCTCACAGCGCGGGTCGGACATGGGCGGCCGGCCCCGGCCGCCCGCCGGGGTCGGCGGACAACGTGCCTATCCCATCCAGACACGGGGTGCGGTAGCGAATTCCTGATGCTCTCGACCTGTCTCGCGGGGGGCTGCAATCGTGAATTCGCTGCCGAGGTGGCGGTCGGCGCGCACCGCGATCCTGGCGGCGACGAGTTGGGTGTGATG
>DASZTS010000044.1:0-18458 GCA_035547915.1 Pirellulales bacterium
CCCGACTCGGCGGCCTTCTTCACAAAGGCGACCATCTCCTGAAAAACGGCCTCAGCCTTGCCAATCGATTCCGACTGCGTGATCATGATCTTGGCCTCCTCGGTGGGTTGGGTTCTACCCCTTCCATCCTACCCCGGAGGCCGCCTTCTTTTCTGCTAGCACTCCCAACGCATCTCCTTGGCATTCAAGCGCTTCGCGCCAGCGGAAGGCGAGTTGCAACCAATTGAATTGACGACCTCTTTGACGCCTACCAAGTTGCGTACGGCGCAACCGGCCGCCTCTTTGTCGGATTGCGAATAAACGGTCCCCTCAAGCAAGATGCGGCCGTCTCGGACCGTAACCGTAATGCGATCGTCGGGTACGAACGCGTCCCACTTAAGTACATGCAGTGCCGATTCAGCAATTTCCTGGTCGGTCCGCTCCAAGTCACCCGGTACATGAACGCAGATGTCATTTGCGACGGCTCGTACGCCATAAACGCGTTTCGCGACGCGCTCGGCACCGAGTTTCTCGCCGAAAGTCCTGACCATGCCCGTAAGCGTGACCACGCCCTTTTTGGCGATGACGCCGATCTGGTTGGCATCGACGCTGGGCTCAAATTGCAATTCGTCCATGACATCGTGGCGCAACTGAGTGTCGGTTTTCATTTCGGTTCTCCTCGGCAATGTGGTGAAGTCGAAATCCGCCAAAGGCAGGTTCCGTACCGATCGGCCACCTGCCCCCATAACTCGCTTGAACGCACAACATTAACCCTCACCAGCGTGCGTTTTCGCCCACAAATGAGCGATGCCTGTGAGATTCTGTTGAGCGTGGAATCGAGAAGCCGGCGGAAGCATATGCGATGCGCTGGCCGATATGTATCCGATCCTAGCGACTATGTCGGCAAGAAATCGGATAGGAGCAGAAGTGTGTCGGATCGCCGTGCTGCTAGTTCAGGTGCCGATCGAAGTGTCGCTGAATGCGGCAGACGACCCTGCCAACGGTCGGCGGATGCATGAGCCGCTCCTGAATGCAGCCTGGCCAACTACGAGACCGCTATGGCCGCCTGCCCCAAGGAGATGCCGCCGTCATTGACTGGCACGAGGCTATTCGTCAGTGGTCGAATCTGTGGTGCGGCAGCAAGGCGTTCCGAAATCAACTGCCAGAGGAGTTCGTTCGTAAAAACTCCGCCTGAAAAGACGACGAGCCGGGTTGTGTGCTGGCGGCAAAGCAGTTCCGCCTGTTCGGCCGTGGCAGCGGCCAATGCGGCGTGGAAGGCGGCGGCGACTTCGCGCGGGTCACGGCCGGCGAGACGGTCGGCCAGTATGGATCGCATCAAGGGGCGCCAGTCGAAAACTGGAAAAGGATAAGGCGGCTGCGGCGCGACTTGCCTCGCCTGATGTTCCAGCCAGCCTGCGGCCTGACCCTCGAAACTCGTCTCGCGAGTGAAACCCACGAGCGCCGCCACGGCATCGAACAAGCGCCCCATCGAGGTGGAAACGTGGCAGCGCACATTTTTGGTTGCCATCGAGAGGGCGAGGTTAAACCTCGCGGAAAAAGAGAACGGCGGCGCGACCATGTCGGGCAGATCGTCGAGTTCGGCAAGGAAGCCGGCGGCGACTTGCACTGGGAATCTCGCGGCCGCGTCACCACCAGGCACACGAACGGGAGCGAGGCAGGCACTGCGCTCGAAACCTTTGGCGACACTTCCTACAAAGAACTCGCCGCCCCAGATAGAGCCGTCCGTGCCGTAACCAGTCCCGTCGAAGGCAACGCCCACGACCCTTTCATCGAGCATGTCGTGTTCGGCCATCGCGCTAGCGATATGTGCGTGATGGTGCTGCACCGCCAACCGCGCAGCGGCGGGAAACTCTGCGGCGAAACGCGTCGAGACGAACTGCGGGTGCAGGTCATGGACGACCGTTATCGCACGAGCATCGAGCCGATACATCGACAGCAGATCACGGATGGTCTCTTCGAACGAGAGGCTCGTTTCATAGTCGTCCAAATCGCCCAGGTATTGGCTCACGAACGCCCGTCCGTCGACAACGAGAGTGATGGAGCTTTTGAGATCGGCGCCGAGCGCGAGAATCGGCCGCTTGGTGGGTAATCGGCATACCGCGGCTGGCGCGTATCCGCGGGCTCGCCGCACCACGAAGGGTCGGCCATCGCGCACGGTCACGACCGAATCGTCCACACGCCGAGCGATCGGCCGCTCCCCGATCAAGAAGGCGTCCGCAATGCCCGCCAGCCGCCGACGTGCGTCATCGTCCCGATAGGCGATCGGTTCGCTTGACCGGTTCGCGCTCGTGACCACGAGCACTTCCGGTGCACCGTGACCGAACAGCAAGAAATGGAGCGGTGCGTAAGGGAGCATGATACCCAATGACGAATTGTCAGGTGCCACAAGCGGCCGTTCGATCCGTGCCTTTGCTAGCACGATTGGCCTCGCCGGATCGAGCAAAAGCCGTTCTTGCTCCGCTGACAAATCGACCCACCCCCGCGCCGTGTCCAGATCGCGCACCATCAATGCGAACGGTTTTTCTTTCCGGAATTTTCGCGCTCGCAGGTCCGTGAGCGCTCGCTCGTTACCCGCATCGCACACCAAGTGGAAACCGCCAATTCCTTTGACAGCGAGAATCTCACCGGCGCGCAAACGTTGCGCCGCACTCAGTACGGCTGCGTGCGTCGGTCGCACGACACTTTCGCCCACGAAAAGCGTGTAACCCGGTCCGCACTTCTCGCAGCCGGTCGGCTGAGCGTGATAGCGGCGATCGAGCGGATTTTGATATTCCCTCCTACACGCGGGACACAACTCCCAGGCGGACATCGTCGTATTGCCGCGATCGTAGGGGAGCCCGCGGACGATGGAGTAACGCGGCCCGCATTTGGTGCAATTGATGTATGGATAACCGTGGCGGCGATCGGCCGGGTCCGTCAGCTCGCGCAAGCAGTCGGCACAGACCGCCAGATCCGGCGAGATATGCACCGTCGGCACAACATCAGAGCGACTCTCGAGGATGCGAAATTCCGCAAATCGCTCCGGCACGGCCTCGCGCATGGAAAAATCGACGATTGACGCGGTGGGCGGTGGATTCGATTGCAGTTCGCCGACAAACACCGCGATGTCGTCGGGAAACCCCTCGGCGTGGACTTCGACACCCATCGCATCGTTGAGCACCCAGCCGGAGATGCCATGACGCTGAGCAACGCCATAGACAAAGGGCCGAAAGCCAACCCCCTGCACCAAGCCACGGATGGCGATTCGACAAGCTGCACGTCGCTCACGGGACGTTTGAACCACGATGGCAGGCATTTGTTGGGGGCGACACACCGGCTGCCGAAACTCATCCAGCCGCTAAGTTTAGGCGGCGACGGCAGTCCGTGGTAGCGGAGTGAAGGGCAGACATGCCGAATGCGATATCGAGTTGCCCAGACCTCCGTTCTGGATGGTCAGCTAACCTCGCTCGTAAGCGACATTATTGTGCGCATGTAGCTAACCCGCTCAAAGGCGCCTGCATCCGGGCTACGGACCTGGCTCAAGAGACCCTGGATCTGCTGCACAGACGTAAAATTCTTGTGTTCAAGCCAAAAAGACAACTCGGAGAGCATCGTGACAAGGTGGTCGGGTCCATTCCGGATTATCGCCGATGCCAACATACCGACATCGGCGCCCGCCAACAGCAGCTTGATCAGATCTTCGGCAAAATGAATTCCGCTGGTCGCGGCCAACGATGCTTTGGTTTGTCCGCGCAGGATGGCGATCCAGCGCAAAGGCAAGCGTAGCTCGTCACGACTGCTGAAAACGAGGTTCGGCCGTACTTCCAACGTGTCGAGATCGATGTCGGGCTGCATGAAGCGGTTGAACAGCACCAATCCGTTGGCGCCGGCTTCGACGAGCCGTTGAACCATATTCGGCAGGGCGCTGAAGTAGGGCCCGATTTTGACTGCGAGCGGGATCGAGATTTCCGCCCGCACCGCTGCGACGAGATCCAAGTAACGACGCTCGATCGTGTCGGCTGGCTGGTCGGGCCGCGTAGGCACGAAATAGACATTCAACTCCAGCGCGTCGGCGCCGGCCTGTTGGATGAGTTTGGCAAAGCGAACCCAGCCACTCTGCGGTGAGGTACCATTCAAACTGCCGATGATCGGAATCGATAGCATCCGCTTGGCAGCCTCGATGTGCCTCAGGTAAGCATCCGGGCCTGAGTTGTAGTCGAAGAGCTCGCCGTGGGCTACCAGGTCGACCGCCGAACAAGCGTGCTCGTCGGGCACGCGCGATCGCGGAGAAGACCATTCGCTCTCGATCTGCTCCTCGAAGAGCGAAGCCATCACGGCAGCCGATGCTCCGGCCTCTTCAAGGCGTTGGAGCGATTGAAGCTCCATCGAAACGGGACTCGCAGAAATCACCAATGGATTTCGCAGCTTCAATCCCAAATAACTTGTGCTCAAATCGACACTCATCGTCGCAACTCCAATTGAATGTGGACGACATTTCTTCAAAGCATGGCCCATGCCAAGCGATTGTTCGGAGATAGTTATCCGCGACTTTGCCCGGTTATTCGTCGTATCAGTCAAGATTGCCCCGTTTGTCCTCGTTTCGGCGTTCAATACCGCACATAACGACGTGCGAATGGGCACATCTCTCCGCAATAAGCACGACATTACGGGTCGCCTGAAAGATCGCCGAAGACGAACACACGAGATCTCATTCTCTCGAGTTTCCGCGAAAGTTGCTCGTTGGTTTCGAGGAAGAATCCTCCGTCCGACGTCGGAACTGGGAATCGGCACGTGGCGTGCGTTACCGCAAACGGACGCGCTATCGCTCACCGAAAAAGCCCTATGCCAAGGAATACCGTATGCAAACCCAGCCTATCGAAACTCTCAGCCGTTTTTCACTATTTTCCGACCTCAGCCGAAACGATCTCGATGATCTGCTGCCGAGCTTTGAACAATGTTCATATCCGGTAGGCGGCGTGGTTTTCGAAAAGGGCGAGAACAATCCGGCACTTTACCTACTCCTCGACGGTGCGGTCGAAATCGCATTCGATGTTCCGGGCCATCAAAATGCGGTGATTGTTCGAGTAGAACCAGGCGGGGTGGTCGGTGAGAGTAGTTTCTTTTGCTCAGCGCCGCACAGTGCCACGGCACGTTGTGTGGAACCGAGCACATTACTGCGACTTTCGCGCTGTGAATATTCGAAACTACTCGAAAACCGCTCGGTGCCAGCCTTGCAAGTCGCAAACAGAGCCGCCGAAATACTGGCCACGCGCTTGCAGGCTACGAATCAATGGTTGGCCGAGCTGTTGGCCGAGGAGCAACAGCATGTCATGGAGAAGTGGCGGCGCTTTCGGAAAGGGATCGGCATCGATTTCGCGTTCCCAAACGGGTTTGTGCACACGACATAGTGTTTACCCCCAAATGATAGCCCGTCGTTAGACCGCGCCAGTTGACGTCCGTGATGGACAATCTCAAAATACCGAAGCGCGATGCCATTCTTGAGCCGTGCGCCAGCGGCAGCTTGGTGCTGAACCTGCGTTCCTCTCAACGGCGATGATCGAAAAGCAAGCAGTCACGGAATTACTCAGGGAGCTGAGGTTCACAGCCGACTTGCCTGGCGAAGCACTGGATGAAATCGCCAGGATCGCGTCGGTGGTCGAGTTTCCCGCTGGAACGCCACTCTTCCAGGAAGGAGCCGAAAACCGCGCCCTCTACATCATCGAACACGGAAGGGTGGGGCTCGACATGCACGTTCCCGGTCGTGGAAGGATACGCGTGCTGTCGGTCGGATCGGGCGATGTGCTCGCCTGGTCAGCCCTATTGGGTGAGGGCGTCATGACGGTCTCGGCGACGGCCTTGGAACCGACGCGGGCGGTCACCCTACCGGCCAAGGAAGTGTTGGAGCTTTGCGCTCGCAACCACGAGATCGGCTATGGTCTGATGCGCCACCTGGCCGTGGCCTTGGCGCAGCGGTTGGTCGCCACTCGTTTGCAGTTGCTAGATCTATTTTCCGAGCCGACGGGCACCGACGGGTTCAGGAGCTAGCGAGATGTCACCTGCAACGGAAGTCCCTGAGCGAGTGTGTCGATGGCTCGCGAAGGATGCGTTGCAGTCCCTTTTCGACGCCCTGATCGATCGCGGGTATGCCGTCATCGGCCCGACGATCGACCAGGATGCGATCGTTTACGACCGCATTACATCGGTCGACGACCTACCGCGCGGCTGGACTGACACACAGGGTCCCGGAACGTACCGCCTCGCGCCTCGTGAGGACGACGCGCTGTTCGGGTACGTCGTGGGGCCGCATTCGTGGAAACGGTTCCTCTTTCCGCCGCTAGCCGCGGTCGCCACGGCCGACCGCACGGACGAGGGCTGGAGAATGGCCAGTCCGACCGACGATGCGCCGAAGTATGCATTTCTCGGCGTGCGAGCGTGCGAGCTGGCCGCCATAAGAGTGCAAGACCGGACGTTTCTGGAGGGGCCATACGTCGACCCGATCTACGCGGCCCGGCGACGGCAGGCATTCATCGTCGCCGTCAATTGCACGCAAGCGGCACCTACTTGTTTCTGCACGTCGATGGGAACGGGACCGCGCTGCTCGGGTGGGTTCGACCTGGCGCTCACCGAACTGTCTACGGGTTTTGTGGTAGAGATCGGCAGCGACGCAGGGAGCGATATTGTCGCTGGACTAGAAACGGAAGAGGTCGACAGCCAGATTCTGACGGAGGCAGAGACGGCCCGACAAGGTGCCATCGATCAGATCACCCGTCGACTCGACACGGAGGGAATTCGCGATCTGCTCTTGGGCAACCTCGATCATCCTCGTTGGAATGATGTCGCCGCGCGCTGTCTGTCGTGTACCAACTGCACGATGGTCTGCCCGACTTGCTTTTGCAGTTCGGTAAAAGACGTCGCCGATCTCACAGGCGATCACGTCGAACGGCAGCGGCAGTGGGACTCGTGCTTCAATTTCGATTTCAGCTACATGAACGGCGGCGTCGTACGAAACGATATCCGTTCGCGCTATCGCCAATGGCTGACGCACAAGTTGGCCTCTTGGATCGACCAGTTCGGCACGTCCGGATGCGTTGGGTGCGGACGGTGCATTACGTGGTGCCCGGTGGGCATCGACCTCACCGAGGAAGTGGCTGCGATTCGGGAGGCGGGGCCGTGACGTCTCCTGTTGCTCTGCCGCCGGTCGTTGCCAATCCCTGGCTGGCCGATGCCGTCGTGATTCGCGAGATGGTCGCCGAGGGCCCCGGAGTCACCACATTTCGGCTGGCCTTCGTCGACGAAGAGCGACGCGATTCGTTTAGATTTCGACCGGGACAATTTGGCATGCTCTATCTCCCGGGCGTGGGAGAGGTACCGATCGGTATCAGCGGCCATTGCCAACAAGAACGCACATGGTCATTCACCGTGCGTGCGGCCGGCAACACGACTCGGGCACTTTCGTCGTTGCACGTCGGCGACACATTGGGGCTGCGTGGCCCGTTCGGCTCGGCATGGCCTCTCGAACTGTGTGACGGCGCCGATTTGGTGATTGTAGCTGGCGGCTTGGGGCTGCCGCCGCTTCGGCCTGTGATTTACGACGTCATTGCGAACCGTGAGCGTTACGGCAGAGTAACGTTGATTTACGGCTCCCGCACGGTCGATGCACTCGTTTATGCCAGCGAATACGACGATTGGTCGCGACGGGGGATCGACGTTCAGACGACGGTCGATCGCGCCGACCTCGATTGGAAGGGCAACGTCGGCGTCGTACCGCTCCTTATCGAGCGATTGCATCCGTTTGTACACGACCGAGCGATCTTATTCACGTGCGGTCCGGAAGTGATGATAAGATTCGCGGTGCGTAGCGCGTTGGCGCGAGGGATGCGCATCGAGCAAATCTGGGCTTCGATGGAGCGGAACATGCAGTGCGCCATCGGGCTCTGCGGGCACTGCCAGTTCGGCCCTGAATTCATCTGTAAGGACGGGCCGGTGTTTCGCTATGACCGTGTCGAACCCTGGCTAAAGGTGGAGGCACTTTGATATGGTCGAAAAGCCCACTTTGGGTGTTTTCAAATTCGCGTCTTGCGACGGCTGCCAGCTCTCGCTGCTCGATTGCGAGGATGAGCTATTAGCGGTCGCCGACAAGTTGCAGATCGCCTACTTCTTGGAGGCGACAAGTCATGTGGAAGGAGGCCCGTTCGACGTCAGTCTCGTGGAAGGGTCGATCACGACGCCAGCCGATGCCGAGCGCATCCGCGAGATTCGCACACAATCGAAATTCTTGGTAACGATCGGAGCGTGCGCAACCGCGGGTGGCATCC
Organism: Pirellulales bacterium; assembly: GCA_035547915.1. Lineage (GTDB taxonomy): Bacteria > Planctomycetota > Planctomycetia > Pirellulales > JAICIG01 > DASSFG01. The sequence goes on from DASZTS010000044.1 coordinate 8,295, forward strand.
AGGCACTACGGAATTGGGGCGACACACCTGAATACATGCGGATGGTCTATGCGCGTCCTGACTACATCCAGACGCTCGACAAGTCGACGCCTATTGCCGCCCACGTGCCGGTCGATTTCGAATTGCGCGGCTGTCCGATTAACAGGCACCAATTGTTGGAAGTCATTGTTTCGTTACTGGGCGGGCGGCGCCCGCGAACGCCCGTGCATTCCGTCTGCCTCGATTGCAAACGGCGGGGCACGGTTTGCGTGATGGTGGCCCGAGGAACTGCCTGCCTCGGCCCGGTCACCCATACCGGTTGTGGCGCCATCTGTCCGTCGTACGATCGCGGCTGTTACGGGTGCTATGGACCGAGCGAGCAGCCGAACCTGACGAGTCTGACGAATCAGCTTTATGCCACGGGGAGCTCGCGCGACGAGACGATCAGGCTATTGAGGGGATTTAACGCCTACGCTCCGGAGTTCCGTGCGGAGAGCGATCGGCTCGAGCAGCAATCATAGCTGGGAATGTGGTATGTCCGATCACTCCGACCAAGGTAATGTGCGGACGATAAGGGTCGAAGCCCTCTCCCGTGTTGAAGGAGAAGGAGGTCTTCACGTCCGGCTGCGCGGCAACGATGTCGAAGACGTGCAACTGACGATCTTCGAGCCGCCGCGATTGTTCGAGGCGCTGTTGCGCGGCCGGTCACCCGAAGACGTGCCCGATATTGTGGCGAGGATCTGCGGCATCTGCCCGGTGGCCTACCAAATGAGCGCCGTGCATGCGCTCGAGGCGGCTCTGGGTGTGCAAATCACACCCGAGATTCGGAAGTTCCGACGACTTCTGTATTGCGGCGAGTGGATTGAGAGTCACGCATTGCACGTTCATTTGTTGCACGCGCCGGACTTTCTCGGCTACGAGAGTGGGCTGGCCATGGCCCGCGATTGGCCTGATGAAGTGAACCGTGGATTGCGTTTGAAGAAGCATGGAAACCAATTGCTGGAAATGCTCGGCGGCCGCGCGATCCATCCGATCAATGTGGCTGTCGGGGGCTTTTACAAAGCTCCTCGCCGCGAGGAACTTTGCTCCCTGATCGCTGATTTTGAGTGGGGTGTGCAAGCGGCCCGCGAAATCACACAGTGGGTGGCCGGATTCGACTTTCCGCAGTTCGAACGGCCCTACACGATGGTAGCGCTGACCCATCCCGACGAATACGCCATGAACGAGGGTGTCGTCGCCAGTAACAGCGGAGAGGCGATCGAAGTAGTCGATTACGAACAACACTACGAGGAGCGGCAGGTAGCGCACTCGACTGCCCTGCACTCCGTTCGCACAGCGGACGGTTCGCCGTATTTCCTCGGCCCGCTGGCGCGCGTGAACCTCAACCGCGAACGCCTTATGCCCTCGGCCCGGCGATTGACCGAGGACGTGGGCATCCGCTGGCCATCGATGAATTCGTTCCACAGCATCGTCGCCCGTGGAATCGAATTGGTACATGCCTACGAAGAGGCTTTGGAAATCCTCAAAACATATAAACCGCCACGGCCATCGCGAATAAGCTATGAGCCTCGCGCCGGCGTCGGATGTGCGGCCACCGAGGCTCCCCGCGGCCTGCTCTATCACCGATACGTATTGGACGACGAAAGCTTTTTGACGGAGGCAAAGATTGTCCCTCCGACATCGCAGAACCAGGGCCAGATTGAAGACGATTTGCGCCATTGGCTGCCACGGATTCTCGACCTCGACCAAGAGGGAATGACGCGTTCGTGTGAACACCTCGTGCGGAACTACGACCCTTGCATAAGCTGCTCGACCCATTTTCTACGACTGACGATCGACCGTTGATCGGTAAGACACTTGTCGTTGGCCTCGGCAGCGCGCATGGCGACGACCAGATCGGTTGGTGCGTTGCTGGCTCGCTGGCCGCGTCGATTGCTGGCTCGACAAGCGGTCCTTTATCTACCGCGTGCGACAGCCTTACGCTGTCTGATGACGCGATTGCTTTCGGAGCCGACACTCCTGCATGGATCCGCGTCGCCCGTTCACCCAGCGAGCTGCTCGACTGGCTTGACGCTTTGGATCGGTTGATTGTCTGCGACGCTTGCCAGGATATCGGCGCACCGGGCAACAGCCTCCGTTTGTGCTGGCCCGACAGGCGGCTCGCAACCCTGCGTTGCTCGGGTAGCCACGACATGGGTCTTGTCGATATGCTCGCTCTGGCCGAACGCTTGGGCCGCTTGCCCAAGGCGGTGATCATCTGGTGTGTGCAGGCAGAAGCAACCGTTCCGGGGTCGTCGCTATCGGCAAGTGGCCGCATGGCTATGAGGGGTGTGGCCGAACAGATATGGGAAGAATTGGGTCTGCGGTTCGGCGGACCGAACAGGGGTGCGGACGATTCGACGGCGAAGTCTAGCTGGAGCAACTCGTGCACGAGCATTCGTTAGTACAGGCACTGCTTGCGCAGGTCGAACGTCTGACCGACGCCCAAGGCCCCTGCGAGGTCGAGGAAGTGCACGTGAGAATGGGCCCATTTTCAGGGGTCGAGCCATTGCTCGTCGAGTCCGCTTTCGAGGCGTTGGTGGCTGGCACGAGCCTAGGCAAGGCACGACTGGTGATCGAGGAGGTACCGCTTTCGGCGCGATGTGCCGTTTGCGGGCATCATTTTGAGGTGCTTAGGTTCCAGTTCCGTTGTCCGGCTTGCGACACCCGAGAGATCGAGGTCACGGGTGGCGACGGTTTCATGCTCGAAAGCATTACTCTCCGCCAGGTCACGACGACAGGAATCAGTGCATGAGCAGGCAAGTGATTACTGTCCGGCGCGACGTGTTGGAGCAGGCACGAATCGAAGCCGGCGATCTCCGCGATGAAATGAGTCGTCGGGGTACCTTGGTAGTCAACATGATTTCATCACCTGGTGCCGGTAAGACAGCACTTTTGGCGGCGACCGCGCAGTACTGGTCCGCACATGAGCGAGGGCAGCGACCAAGAATGGCGGTGCTCGTGGGCGACCTGGCCACCGATCGTGATGCACAGCGACTGGCGCCTTTCGTGCCAGTGGTGCAGATGACGACCGGTGGCGCTTGTCATCTCGAACTGCCGTTGGTCAAACGGGCATTGGCGGCTCTCGGTGATTCTGAGGCTGAATTCCTATTTATCGAGAACGTGGGCAACCTGGTCTGCCCGGCGTCGCACGACCTGGGAGAGCACTTGCGAGTGATCCTATTGAGCGCTACCGAAGGTGACGACAAGCCGGGAAAATATCCCAAGGCATTTCGTACGAGCCACGCGATGGTGATCAGCAAGCTGGATCTGCTTCCTTATGTACCTTTTTCCATCGATCGCGCGGCGGCCGACGCACGAGAGATTCAACCAAAACTGACCATCTTGCCGCTCTGCGCCCTCGACGGCCACGGCATCGATGCGTGGTGTGATTTCCTCGAAACCCAGCGGCGCGAATTGCTCGCGCAACCTCAATGTGTCTAGCGATTCCGGGCTTGGTGGTACGGTGGATCGACCGCGACTCGACGCTCGCGCGCGCCGAAGTCGAGTTCGACGGAATTCGACGCGTCTGCCACATGGCGTGCGTTACGGAATGCGAGGAAGGCGATTATGTGATCGTGCATGCCGGCGTGGCAATTAGCCGGCTCGACGTTGCCGAGGCCCAACGCCTCCTGGTCGAGTTGGCGAAACTGGGTGACGATGATGGGTGGAAAGCGGTAGACCGGGCATGAAGTACCTGGACGAATTTCGCAATACTCCGGCCGCGCGCGCGCTGGTCGATGAAATCCGCCGCTGCGCGTCGCGCGAGTGGACGCTCATGGAAGTGTGCGGTGGTCAGACCCATAGCCTGCTGCGGCACGGGATCGATATGGAGTTGGCAGGTGTCGTCGAGTTGGTCCACGGGCCCGGCTGTCCGGTCTGCGTTACGGCGCTGGAGGCGATTGACATGGCCCAGCAGATCGCGCAGCGAGATGATTGCTTGTTGACCAGTTTCGGCGACATGCTGCGCGTGCCGGGAAGTCGGCAAACCTTGCTCGACGTACGAGCAGCGGGTGGCAATGTACGGGCGGTCTATTCGCCGTTGGACGCCTTGGACTTGGCCAAGACGTACCCCAGCCGGCAGGTGGTCTTCTTTGCCGTCGGCTTCGAAACGACCGCACCGGCAACAGCGCTGGCGGTGCAACAGGCCGAGCGATACGGGCTCGATAACTTCGTCCTCTTGGTCGCGCACGTCCGTGTCCAACCGGCGATGGAGATGCTCGCGGATTCGCCCGACCATCGCGTGCAGGCGTTTCTCGCGGCTGGGCATGTCTGCACCGTCATGGGCTACGAATCTTACGATGCGTTTTGTGCCCGTTTTCGCATGCCTGTCGTCGTTACGGGTTTCGAGCCGGTTGATTTGCTGCGAGGAATTCACGCCTGTGTGAGACAGTTGGAGGCGAATGAAGCGAGAGCGGAAAACCAATACTCGCGCAGCGTTCGCCCCGAAGGTAACCCGGCTGCACAAGACATCGTACGTGCGGTTTACGAGGTTTGCGATCGGCCATGGCGCGGTCTCGGAGAAGTTGCCGCGGGTGGACTGCGGCTCCGCGAACAGTGGCAACATTTCGATGCCGAGCGGCGTTTCGGGCTGTCCGACCTACGAGTGATTGAAAACGACGAATGTCGGGCGGGCGATGTGTTGGCAGGGCGCATCAAACCGACCGGTTGCCCGAGCTTCGGTAAAAGTTGCACACCGGAGAATCCACTTGGGGCGCCGATGGTCTCTTCGGAAGGCGCATGCGCTGCCTACTTCCACTACCACCAAGCGCCGTCAACTGCCGTCGAACCGTGAGTTGAAATTGCCGCATGGCCGCGCAACGATGGCAAACCGCTTGTCCCCTTCCCGCCCCTGCCGGAAACGACCTGGTCACGCTGGCTCATGGCGAAGGCGGACTTGCGTCACGAAAGCTGATCCAAGAGCGCATCGTGCCGCGATTGCAGAACGAAATTCTCGCCCAGCTTGGCGATGCGGCAACGTTACCCAAGTCGCAATATCCGTTGGCCTTCTCGGCCGATAGCTTCGTTGTATCTCCCCTGTTCTTTCCCGGCGGCGACATCGGCACGTTGGCGGTCTTTGGCACCGCCAACGATCTGGCAATGGCCGGCGCCCGGCCGCGCTGGCTCAGCCTGTCTTTGATCCTGGAGGAAGGGCTACCGCTGACAACTCTGGACTCGGTGCTGAACAGTATCGCCGAGTCGGCCGCACACATCGACGTATCGGTGGTAACCGGCGATACCAAGGTCGTACCGCGTGGCGCCGCGGACGGAATGTTCATTCAGACGACCGGCATCGGCGAGTTGATGCATCCTCCGCCGCCCGGCCCGGCGGCCATCACGCCCGGTGACGAATTGATCGTAAGCGGCCCGATCGGCCAGCACGGCATTGCAGTTCTGGTCGCCCGCGAGCGGTTAGCCATCGAACCGCCGCCGGAGAGCGATTGTGGTCCGCTCCTTGCGGCCGTCGATGCCATACGATCGGCCGGCATCGACGTGCGCGCGATGCGCGATGCTACACGAGGCGGCGCGGCGGCAGTGCTCCACGAGTGGGCGGCGGTGAGCCGTTGTTCGATGGCGATCGACGAACAAACTGTGCCAATCTCAGCCGTGGTGCGAGGCACAAGCGAGCTACTTGGCCTCGATCCGCTGCATATCGCGAACGAAGGCACGATGTTATTGGCGGTGGCGGCCGGCGAAGGCGCCAGGGCGGTCGAAGCTCTGGCCCGTTTGCCACGGACCGCCCGTGCCGCGGTCATCGGTGGCGCGACCTCCGCCGCGGCGGCACCCGTGATCGTAAAGCGGGCCCTGGGCCGATATCAGCGTCTCGATGAACCATTCGGTGCGCCGCTACCACGGATCTGTTGATTCGCGTCTCATCGTAGCGACCAAGGGCCCGTTTGTGGCCCAACTAGGCCACGTAGGGCATCGAGAACGGCTGCTTCTTGCAGGCGAAGCGTCGCTGTCGTATCGACATCAATCGAATCGAACCCGGCGAACGGCTCCTCGTTCGATTTCTGTTGCATGTAAAGTTCGCTCCGAGCTTCCGACAGGCCGGGTTCGGAAGCACGGTGTTCGATTCGCTCCATCGCCACGGCGTCTGGGCAAACGCAATGTGCGATGAGTGGTACCGCCCCCGCTGCACGGATTAAGTTTACCACGGCCTTGCGCTCATCCTCGGTCACAAACGTGCCGTCGAGAACGACGCTCACATGCTGGCGCAAGGAGAAGTCCGCCCGGCGTAGCATCTCGCTATACACGCGAGCACGTAATTCCTCTGTATAATGTCCCGCATTGAACTCCGCGGGCGACGGCGAGGCGCCCAACATTTCACGCCGAATGGCATCGGTTCCGATGTAATCGTTCCCTAACAGATCCCGCAGAGCGGTTGCTAAGCTTGTCTTGCCCGATCCCATGAGGCCGCAGACGACGATCGCCGTCGGTGCTCCTAGCTGGTCCGCGTACCGGCCAGCGAGACGAAGATAGGCCAGTCCGCGCGAGTGCGCGTTACCATCTTCCTGGCTGGCAACAAGCATAGAAACCTTGGCTCGTACACATGCGCGATAGCATCTGTAGAATCGTTCTAGCCTTATTGCGAAGTAGTCGCCGCTCGTCCCTTGATAAGTGTCGATAATCTCTTGGCCCAAGCGGTTTGCACCTAAGTAATCGCACTCCATCGCCAGAAACGCCAACTCGTCGGCCACGTCGAGATGGCGCAGCTCGTCGTTGAATTCAACGCAATCGAAAACCACTGGATCATCAGTGAGGCAGATGTGTTCGGGACGCAGATCACCGTGTCCATCGATGATCCGGCCGTCACAAACACGGTCATGGAACTGCGTGGGCTCGAGCGCGAGGAATTGCAATTGCGCCGCGTGACAGCGCTTGACCAACTCAACCGGCAGTTGATGTCGATGATCGAGCAATTCCGATAAATTGTTGCGCACGTGGTTTTCGATTGCTTGGCGGTAATTCGAGGCACTCACGAAGATGGGCGATAATCGCGAGTAATAATTTGCTAGCCAAATCGCCAAACGGCGGCCGTCGGCACCGCTGAGTCTGCCGGTGCGTATCAACTCGTCGAGCATCCGGTTTTCCGGCAATCGCCGCATTTTGACAACCCAGTCGATCGCTCGACCACGGCCATTCAGGGACAGTCGGCCATTGTCGTCGGCAGTCACAGGTACCACGCCCAAATAAACTCCCGGTGCCAGCCGTTTGTTCAACTCGCATTCGGCTTCGCAGGCGCGTCGCCGGGCGTCCAGAGTGCTGAAATCGAGGAAGTCGAATCGGACGGGCTTTTTCAGCTTGTAGACGAAGCGGTCTGTGATGAAGACCGACGAGATGTGCGTCTCTATCAGCGAGACACGGCTCGTTCTGTCGGGATATGTCTCGGGACGTTCTAACAATGCGACCAGTGCGGCATATGGCTGCGACTTCGCTGTCGCTGATCGCCGTTCTTCGGTCCGTTCTGCCTCAACAGGCTTGAAAGCGTTAGCCACGGTAGCAAGCTCCGGTGGTGGCTTGAATCGGTGTTGGAACGACGCCCAAAATGACGTTGGATGAAATAGCGCTCCGCAAAAGCGGGGCCACGGCCGACGCATGGATCCGTTCGCGTGGTCTAGGCCATTGACGGGCGATTGTCCCGATCCAATGAGCGTTGTTGTGTGCGGTGTGGCACATCGAAGGACAGGAACGCACGGACTAGAGCGTCTGACCATATCGTCCCGCGCCTTTCCCCTGGGGTCGGCCTTTGTTTCACAACCGCGGGGCGCGTCGTTTGCTTTTCGGCACGCATTCAAAACTGACCCGAGGAGGTTGTTGTGCCCATTCAAAACCTGGACAGAATCTTCCGGCCACGGAGCGTTGCGGTAATCGGTGCCAGCGACCAACCCGGCAAGGTCGGTCACACGCTTTTGCAGAATCTGCGAGTTGGAGGGTTTTCTGGCGCGATTTATCCGATCAATGCCAAACGCTCCACGGTGCAAGGACTACCGGCGGTAGCACATGTTGGCGAGCTGGCATCGCCGCCCGATTTGGCAGTCATCTGTACTCCGGCCCCGACAGTGCCCGCGGTTGTACGTGAGTGTGGCGAAATTGGCACCCGCGGCTTGATTATCATTTCGGCCGGTTTTCGCGAAGTGGGATCACAAGGTCGGGCACTCGAAGAGCAAATCCGTTGCGAGGCGGCTCGGTACGAAGGGCTGCGTATCGTCGGACCGAACTGCCTGGGCGTTATGGCGCCGCACTCCGGGCTCAATGCCAGTTTTGCGGCGTCGTCACCCCAGGCCGGCCACGTTGCGTTCATATCGCAATCGGGCGCGCTCTGTACGTCCGTGCTCGACTGGGCCCTGGAAGAAGAGATCGGGTTCTCGTACTTCGTGTCGATCGGCAATATGCTCGACGTCGGTGTGGGTGATCTGATCGATTATTTCGGGTCCGATCCCACCACCGATTCGATCGTGCTCTATGTCGAGTCGATCAACGATGCTCGGCAGTTCATGTCGGCCGCGCGGGCGTTTGCTCGCCGCAAGCCAATCGTGGTCTACAAGGCCGGTCGCTTCGCTCAATCGGCGAAAGCCGCCGCTTCCCACACGGGTGCGATGGCGGGCGTCGACGCCGTCTACGATGCCGCATTCCAACGAGCGGGTGCGGTGAGGGTCTCGCTCGTCGACGACTTGTTCGACTGCGCGCAGTTGCTGGCCCGGAAGCGAATCCCCCAAGGACCGCGGTTGGCGATCGTCACGAATGCCGGTGGGCCGGGCGTCATGGCTACCGACGCGCTTTTGACCCGCCAAGGGGTTCTAGCCACTCTCTCTGACGATTCGCTGACAAAGCTTAACTCGGTGCTCCCCACTTGCTGGTCGCACGGCAACCCGATCGACGTGTTGGGTGACGCGCCGCCGGAACGATTCGCCAAATCTCTGGAAATCGCTCTGACCGACTCGGCGGTCGATGCATCGCTGGTCGTGCTGACGCCCCAGGCGATGACGGATCCGACGGCAGCGGCCCGCGCGGTGGGCGAGGTCGCCGCGCGTCATCGTAAGCCGGTGTTAGCGGTGTGGATGGGAGGAAAATCGGTCCGCGAAGGCATTCGCTTGCTCAATAACTTTGGTGTGCCAACCTACAACACACCCGATCACGCGGTGCGCTCGTTCATGTATTTGGTCTCATATGCCAACAACCTCGAGATACTTTACGAAACGCCGCGCGACGTCCCGCTGGCATTTCGCCTCGATAAGGAGTCGATCCGGCGCCGTTTCGACGAAGTGGTCAAGCTCCAGATTCAGGGCAATACCCCCACGGCCGTGGCGAACGCTTCGTGCGTATTGTCCGAAGAAGGCTCCAAGGAACTGCTCGACGCCTACGGTATCCCGGTCACTTTGCCCGTGCGCGCGAACGACACCGACGAGGCCGTCAAGGTCGCCGAGTTCGTCGGCTACCCCGTGGTCTTGAAGATCGCGTCGCCCGATATCACTCACAAGACAGACGTAGGCGGGGTGGCCTTGAATGTGAAGAACGAAGAAGAAGTTCGGGTGGCCTTCGACCGAATGATCGGCTCGGCTCGCACGAAGCGACCCGAGGCGCGCATCGCAGGTGTGACCATACAACCGATGATCACGGCGTCTGACGGCATCGAGTTAATTCTGGGGGCGAAGCAAGACCCCGTGTTCGGTGCGGTGCTTCTGATCGGTGCGGGCGGTGTGACAGCCGAACTCTTTCAAGATCGTGCTCTCGGGCTTCCACCGTTGAACGAACGACTGGCCAGGCACATGCTTCAATCGTTGCGTTCTTGGCCGTTGCTTTCGGGCTATCGCGGGCGGCCGGCTATCGACCTCGACCGGTTGATCGAGGTCATGATGCGGTTCTCTTATTTGGTGGCTGATTTTCCGCAAATTACGGAGATCGATATCAATCCGTTACTGGTCACTCCGCAGAATGTCGTGGCACTCGATGCGCGGATCGCGATCGACAACCAACACATGGCGAGTCTGGACCGGCCTTTCAGCCACGGCCAGCGCGCATGGCTGGGCAATTTGCGAAGACTAGCGCGGTGGACTCAGACATGCTACACCTTGGCCTTATGCGGTACTCGCATGGGAGCGCGATCAGAGGCCGTGCGGCGAGACCGTCTGCTAGGACAAGGAA
>DASZTS010000045.1:0-139113 GCA_035547915.1 Pirellulales bacterium
CTGGGAAGTGCGAGGGACAAACTACCACACGCTGTTCCGGAGCGCTGGCTCAACCAGTGGCTGCGACAAGCCCAGCACCTTTGCTCACTCCCCAGGTCAACTGGCCCAGGGCAGCGAAAAAACAAATCCCCTTATGCACCCACGACGAGGGGTATTGGATGTGGCGGCAGACTGCGCATTCTGGAGCACATTGCAGAGAACGCAGCCAATGTCCGATCTTTCGACCGAATTGACATGGCTGCCATGCACATGCAACGTAGACTACCAATGGTCCGCGGCACGATCCGTTCTTTAAACGCCGCGCTCGGGAAGCAAGCCTTGCGATGTTCGACATGAGCTGGCCGGAAGCACTGGTGAAGTTCGATTGGGCGTGGGCCCACATCGCCAGTGAATGGGTCATTCGCTTGGGCATGTTGTTCTATGTGCCGCAGCGACGCAGCCCGGCGGCCGCGCGGGCCTGGCTGCTGCTAATCTTCTTCTTCCCCTGGCCGGGGCTCGTTCTCTATTCCCTGATTGGCCGCGCCTACCTTCCCAAGCGGCGACTCGAACGCCAGACGCGGGCCCTGCGGCTGATCCGCGAACTACGACAGCGATTTCTCGAAGGCGCCCATGTCACGCGGCCCGAGCTTGCGCCGCCGCTGGCGCAAGCGGTTACGCTTGCCGAGCGACTCGGTGATTTCGGCATCCTGGGTAACAATCGCTTCGAACTGCTCACCGACTATGACGCGTCGATCACACGGCTGATTTCCGACATCGACACCGCCGAGCGGCACGTCCATTTGCTGTATTACATCTTCGCCGATGATGCGACCGGCCGGAGTGTTGTGGACGCCCTGTTGAGAGCAACCGCCCGCGGTGTGCCGTGCCGGTTGCTGCTCGATGCCCTCGGTTCGCGGTGGGCGCTGCGCCGATTGGCGCCCAGATTGCGAGCGGCCGGGATCGAGGTGATTGCCGTGCTGCCCTATCGGATATGGAACCGTGATCGGGGCCGCCGCGATCTGCGCAACCATCGCAAGATTGCTGTGATTGATGGCCACATCGGTTACGTCGGATCGCAGAACCTGATCGACGCCGATTTCAAACGGGGCCTGGTCTACCAAGAGCTGGTTGCACGTTTGACCGGTCCGGTGGTCGGCCAACTCCAGGCGATTTGGCTCGTCGATCGGTATCTCGAAGAGGAGACCGCCTTACCCGACGGCGGCCTGTTCCCCGAAATCGAGGCCGCCGGACGTTCCGCCGCGCAAGCGTTGCCGAGCGGTCCCTTGTATCGTCGGGCGAACGTGCAACGTACGTTGGTCGCGCTCATTCACGGCGCGCGTCAGAGGGTGGTCATTACCACGCCATACTTCGTGCCCGACGAGCCGTTGGTGCAGGCGTTGCAGACCGCCGCTCTGCGCGGCGTTGAGGTACGCCTCATCGTGTCTCAAGCTCGGGATCAGTTGCTCGTCTGCCTCGCTCAGCGATCCTTCTACGAAGAGTTGCTGGAAGCGGGCGTGCACATCTACCACTTTCAACCGTCTTTCCTGCATGCCAAACACGTCACCATCGACGGCGACGTGGCGATTATCGGGTCGAGCAATATCGACATCCGCTCATTTCAGTTGAACTCCGAAATCAGCGTGCTCGTCTACGACCCGGAGATCGTTGCCGAACTGGTCAAGGTGCAAGACGACTATGTGGCTCACAGCCACCTGTTGACCTACGACGAATGGCTCCGCCGCCCGCTGTGGCACAAGGTAGCGCAGAACACCGCCCGACTGGTCGATTCCGTTCTATGACGGCAGATGCCGGACGATGACGATACTGCGATCGCGGTTCAACGCCGGGACGTAGTCGCCCAGATCGGTCCACGGCTCGAGGACGCTTTCCTGGTAGACGTTGGCCGCGGCCACGTAGCATGCCTGTAAATCGCTGGCAAATGCCAGGCGACGTACGTCGATCGTACGGTCGGTCAGCATGATGCGGTCCGTGACTCGGCAGCCTCCGTCGGCCTCGAATTCGAAGTGGCGCTCGTGGCGGATGGGACAGGCTCGTCGCCCCGTGATCAATCGTCTCTGCAAAACCCGGCGGATGAGCGTGCGGCACCAACGTCCCAGCATCCACATCACGACATGGAAAACCGCCTGTTTGATCGGTGTGGCCGTTTCATGGTTCGTCCAGTGCAGTGTTCCGCTCACGAAGAGCTCGCCCGCCTCGTGCCAAGTCACCTCGCGACACCGGTCGTGAAACTGTGAGACCGCCTGCCGGCCATCGCACGTCTCGACGACCAGCCCCGCGTCGGTCTGTGGTCGCTCGCCGCCGGCGAATCGTTTGAACACCCCACCGCGGGCCGCCGAGACGATGATGCAGGTTTCGCGATCGCGACGAACCACCATCCGGGCATGGGGTAGGTATGTGGATGTCGGCTCGCCGGCGTCAATTTCACTGGCGGGGCGGCAGGGAGACCAGTCGATGTAGGCCTCGATCAGGTTGCCGAGCCGATGGGCGTACATGCGATCGTCGTCGAACCAGGCCTGGCGGCCGTCTGAGAGGGCGGTGAGGAAGCCGTCGGCCAGATCGGCAGCGGCCGCGTTTTGAGAGGCAAGTAACTCGAACCCGTGTGGATAGAAATGATAGGTCCCACGGCTGCCATATTCGCCTCCATAGCTGCCGTCGGGGTGGAGGAAGAGTCGCGAGAAATCGACGGCTCGACGCAGCGGATCATCGAGTTGTGGATCGCCCAACAGGCGTCGCAGCTTCGCTAATGCGTCGATGGTGACGGTCTGGTACCCCGGATCGGCCCCGCCATATTCCTCGAACCAACCTTCGGCCGACTGCCAGGCCAGCACAGTGCGAATACGTTCTTGTGCGGCGGCGAGCAACCGGTTATCGCCGCTGATTCGGACGAGCCGAGCCAGGCCCAGTGCGGCCAGCGCATGATGGTTGGCGAGCTTGCCGCTTTCGTCGTGGTCGATGATCCAGTCGGCTCGGCGCAGGAACCAGGCGACGATCTCCGGTTCGTCGAGCTGTAACAGCTCGTAGGCTCGCGTGGCAGCTTGTAGCGAGAAGACGGCTGCCCCCAGCGCCCGCTCGAAGGGATAGTAATCGTCGCATGATCCGTCGCGATGACTCGATCTCGCGGCGAATTGCAGCGCGGCGACGGCCCATTCCCGTAGACGTGGCTCGCCGTGCCAACGGTTGCCGGGCAGCGGTGTCGCGTAGATCAACGCCAACGGCAACACGGCCTCTTGGTACATCTCGCTCGGGAAACTCGCCGTGCGATAGTGCCAGTATTGGCGATCGAAGCAGCCGTAGGTTTTATGGAACGGGTTCCGGTCGAGTGCGCCAAGGAGTCGCGGAATGTGGGCCAGCGCAGCGTCGGCGTAGAGCCGGCGCTGCCGCTCGTCGCGCGTTAGCAAGGTTGGCTGGAGGCTGCACGCGACAGAAGCGGTCATATTGATCGATGGCCGAGGCCAGGCCGGAAGGTTCGCTCGGAGAAAACGCCCTCTCCCGCGATCAGCGCCGATGATGCGCCACGATCACCTCGGCCAACAGACCGAGCATGCACGTCATAAAGCCGGCGACAAAGATCACGATGTCCGACTCTTGCATCGTGCCGGTCATGCGCCAGTCGAGCAGCGTCTTGCCCGTGCCGAGTGCCATGAGCATGGCCGATAGGGGGAGAAAGATCTTCAGCGGGCGGAAATAGAGGACGATTCGCAGCACCGTACTCAAGTAGGCCAGCGTGTCCTTGATCGGGTGAAACTTGCTTCGCCCGATGCGCGGACGATACGCCGTGGGTACATACTTCACGGCATAGCCATTGGTCAGGAACGCGAGTGTCATGGTCGTGACGCAGCTAAAGCCGTCCGGCACGACCCACAACCAGGACAACATCGACTCGCGCTTGAACGCCTTGAGCCCCGTGTTGAGATCCGGAATTCTGTGGCCCGTCAGATACGAGGCCAGCTTGCGGATGAACCACTTCGTGGGCTTGCGCAACCAGGGCAGCGTGCCCTGCTCGCTGGTGCGGGCACCGTTCACCTGATCGTAAGCAGGAAACCAACGTAACAGCGTGGGGATTGCGTCGGCCGGGTAGGAGCCGTCGGCGTCGAGCATGACGACGATCTCTCCGCGCGCTTCGCGAATGCCGACCTTGCGGGCGGCTCCCGCTCCGCGGTTCTCGGGGCAGCGCACGATGCGTACCGGGCATTGCCAGCATTCGGCGGCGAATTCTTCTGCCCGCTCGGCGGTGCGGTCGGTCGATGCATCGTCGACCACGAGGATTTCGTAGTGGATCGCCTCGTCGGCCAGGGCCTCGACGATCTCTGCCAGGACGCGGCGGATGGCGTCCTCCTCGTTATACGCCGGCAGCAGTACGCTTAGTTTGACCTTCTGGTCGAGATTGAGGTCAGGCTGCGGCGCGGGCGCCGCCAGCAACTGCGTTTGCCAACCTTCCATGGCTGGAGCTCCTGGGTCGATTGCGAGCAAACGCTTATAGCAAAAGCGTTTTCATCTTCCCAAGAGCATTTTGTCAGCGGCGACGCGCTTGCCGGGAGGCCTCCATGAGGTATCGATCGGGATCGCGGTGAAATTGCAGGAACGAGTCTTCGCTGGCGAACAGATAGACGCGGTCCTTGTAGAATGCGCCATGCTGCCGTTTGCCGGGAACTATCTTGTCGTGCTCGACACGTTGCACCGGGTCGTTGCCGGCAAATACGGGGCTGAAGCGGTCTGGGTTGGCCAAGAATTTTTGTTGGGCTTCCTCGCTGACGAAGAGGTAGGTCCGGCCGTGGTGAATCGCGCCCCATTTTTCGTCGCCCTCGTGCCATTCGCGACGTTCGACGAGCGTTACCGGGCAAAAGCCATCCAAGGCGATGGGTGGGTTGGCCGGTGCTTTGGATTGCGGCGGCTGCGGTGTGTTCGGCTGGGCGCCGATGGCGCCTTTGTTCTGGGTCGCCATCTCATTGACATATTCTTTTGGCCCTTGTCGTGGCTCGCGTGCCGCGGCGACGAGTTTGGCCGTCGGGGCCGGGGTCGCGTCGCGTGACTGCGGGGCAGCGGAGCGATTCCCAGGTGTCGACTCGGACGAGGGGCCTTGGCCGCGGTTGTAGTACGAAGCATACCGGTCCAGAGAATTCTCTGCGGTGCGTTGCTCGGGCCCGTTGGCTGGGACCGTGGCGCGGTTGGTCGCGACCGAGGCCGTGGGTTGAACGGTGCTTGCGAGGCGGTTCAACGTACCGCAATACGCGTCGACGGTCGTGGGACTCTCCATCCTCGTGATGAGTTGGCCGCTGGGGGTAGCGACGACGTCGCTAGGCACGGCTCGTATGCCGTATTTTTCGGCCAGGTCGGGATGTTCATGGGGATCGACCTTCACCGCCACGTATTTGGCCGTTAGATCTCGTCCGAAGCCGGGCTGGTTGAATACCTGTTGTTCCAACCGCCGGCAGGGTTCGCACCAAGGCCCGCCGAAGTGAATCAGCACGAGCCGATTGCTTTCCCGAGCTTCGCGTTGTGCCGTCGCCAGATCGGTTGACCATTTCAACCCCTGGCCCGACGCCTGGGGTGGCGCAGGACTTACGAACGCAGCGCACAAAATCAGATATTGGAGATGCACCGTCATGATATGCCACCCTGTGCCGGAGCTGTGTTCGACCGCCGGCGACACGCCTTCGGTCGGACGACCTAATGGGAATCATCGGACGGCCAACGATAAAGATTGCACCAATTCTGCCGGTCATTCTGCTTGTAAGGGATGTTTCAAGATGTGGCATGCTTTGGTGTAAATCTCTGGCATTACACGTCTTGTGCTGCATTCTTCTGGTAGCGGTCGGATACGGTCCGAGGGGGTTCTGGGGGCGGTGGAACGAGTTAGGCCCGTTTCCGACAATGAAGCCGGATTGTCGTTATTCAGGGTTCATAAGGTGGCCAAACGCGGAGGGTGCGTCGATTTAGGAAAAGATCACTTGACAGGGCGGAAGTCGTGGATAAGATTTCATTTAGTTTTACGTCTTGCCTGACAGATAGGCACCGTCCAACACCCTGACAATTGTCGCCGCCGGATCGTTGCGGGAAGGAATTCCGACAGCGGGTCCCAGGACAGAGCAGCGAGGGTGATCCCCGGACAAGTGAGGCCCCGATATTATGGGGTGTCTGACGTCGGTGGTCGCCCGAGGGCACGGGTAGTCCTGAAAGCGGTTGGCAGATTGCACGGGTTTCCTCTGAGCGAAAAGTTTTGTTCTGCTTAGAGGTAGGTGAGCCGCTTCTGGCCCTGAGTTTTCCTGGCAGTCTTCAGGGCTTTGGCCGCTTCGGTGGGCGGAACCCAGGCTGATCGGCATAGAGTGCCCGCTCGGCTGATTGCTGAGCCATCGAAGGGGGGACTTCGTTTAGCGAAGGCCGTCCATTCATCGGATGCCAGCGAGCGGGCTGACCCGAACGATACGATTTTCGTCGTCAGGCGAAAATTGGCCTCTGTTTTAGGCCCACGGCAACGTGCTGAGGGCTCGTTCTGAACTTTTGGGCTCGCCCCCAACAATCGCGCGTGTTTGCGCTTTGACATAGCTGCGGCGGTCGCAGCCGATGCCAATCCGCTCCTTGTGGTGAATTTATGGCGAAGAAGAAACGCGGCCGTGGCGGACGCGGCATGAACGGCTCCGGTCCCTTTCTCAATGGTCATGCGCCGCGTGGCCGGCGTCGTCGCGGTGGAGGAGGCGGCGGCGGCGGTGGCGGTGGTGATCGCGGGATTCCGCCCGATGTGGAACCGTTGACCGAAAATGGCGAACCGGTGCCTCTCGAGCCCGCGAGAGGCGTTTTGGAATTGCACCCGAACGGCTACGGTTTCCTTCGTGATCCGAGTTGCAACTACCAGCGCGAACGGACCGATCCCTTTGTGCCCGGCACGATGATCGAGAAATTCGGGCTACGCGAAGGGGTGTTGATCAACGGCTTGGTGCAGCAAAGCCGCAAGCAACAGGGGCCCCGCTTGAGGGAAATCGTCGACGTCGACGGCATGAAGCCGGAGGATTACCTCACCGTCAAAACCTTCGATTCGCTGACGCCGATCAACCCCGAGTCGTGGCTGCAGTTGGAGACCGGCGCCCAGCCTCTCAGCCCGCGCGTCATGGACCTGCTTACGCCGCTGGGTAAGGGCCAACGGGCCTTGATCGTGGCACCGCCGAGAACCGGCAAAACGATTCTTCTCCAACAGATCAGCCAGGCGATCTCGACCAATTATCCGGACGTGAAGCTCTTCGTACTGCTGATCGACGAGCGGCCCGAAGAAGTGACGGACATGAAGCGGAACGTCAACGGCGAGGTCGTCGCCAGCAGCCTCGATCGCGACGTGGAAAGCCACGTGCGGCTCTCGCAGTTGATGGTCGAACGTTGTAAACGATTGGTCGAAATGGGCTTCGACGTCTTCCTGCTGATGGATTCCATCACGCGTATGGCGCGGGCCTTCAACAAGTGGGTCGGCAATACCGGCCGCACCATGTCGGGCGGTGTCGATATCAAGGCCCTCGACATTCCCAAAAAGCTCTTTGCGACGGCGCGCGTTTTCGAAGAAGGTGGGTCGTTGACGATCGTCGCGACCGCTCTGGTCGATACGGGCAGCCGGATGGACGAACTGATCTTTCAGGAGTTCAAGGGGACGGGCAATATGGAACTCGTGCTCGACCGAAAGCTGGCCGACCGCCGTGTCTGGCCCGCCATCGACATCAGCCAGTCGGGCACGCGCCGCGAGGAAAAGCTGCTCGAGGCCGATACGCTGCACGCGGTGACGATGTTGCGCCGCACGCTGTCGAGCATGCATCACGTGGATGCCATGGAGCAGCTCACCAAGCAGTTGTCGAAGTTCAAGAGCAATACGGACTTCATCAACTTGATCGCCGGCGCCAAGGGGTCTGACTAAGATTGACGCCCGGAAGCGTTTGAACGATACTTCCAGAGCACGGCCGCGGTCTTCGCCGCGCTGCCTTCAAATGCTGTAAGTTTCAGTTTTTCAAGTAGTTGCGATTCCGTGTCGATCGCTCAACCCCAGACCGACCTGCGGCAATATTGCGTCGATGTGGCCCGTCGCGCACAGGCCGCCTCCGCGGAGTTGGCCACGCTATCCGGCGCGGCCAAGAATGATTTTCTGCGCCGGGCCGCGGTCCTGTTGCGGTCGCAGGCGACCAAGCTCGTTGCAGCGAATGAGCCCGACCTCGAGGCGGCGGTGGATAGCGGGCTTTCCGACGCCCAGATCGACCGTCTACGGCTCACGCCCAAGGTGATCGAGTCGATGGCCGTCGGGCTGGACGAAGTCGCGGCCTTGCCCGACCCGATCGGCGAAGTCATCGAATCATCGGTGCGGCCGAACGGACTCGATGTGCTCAAAGTACGGGTTCCGCTCGGCGTCGTGTTCTTCATCTACGAATCGCGACCCAATGTCACGGCCGATGCCGCGGCCATCTGCGTCAAGAGCGGCAATGCGGTCATCCTCCGCGGTGGCAAAGAGGCGTTGCACACGAACCAAGCCATCGCCGAACTGTTGTTCGAAGCGATGGTCGAGGCCGGACTGCCGACGGACGCGTTGCAGCTTGTCGGCACGACCGATCGAGAGGCGGTGGGGCACTTCTTGTCGCTCAACGAGTACATTACCGTCGCCATCCCGCGTGGCGGCGAAGGGTTGATCCGTCGCGTGGCGAACGAGGCCAAGATGCCCGTGATCAAACATTTCGCGGGCAATTGTCACGTCTATGTCGACGCGGCGGCGGACCTCGATATGGCCGAACGGATTGCGGTCAACGCCAAGTGTCATCGCATGGGCGTGTGCAACGCAGCCGAATCGCTGGTCGTCCATGCCGCGGTCGCTCGGCAGTTCCTGCCGCGCATCGGCCGTGCCCTGACCGAACGCGGGATCGAGCTGCGTGCCGACGAACGGGCCATCGAATTCTTGCCGGGCGCCCATCCGGCAACGGAAGAAGACCTCGCCGCCGAATTCTTGGGGCCGACGATCTCGATCAGTTTGGTCGATTCGTTCGACCAGGCGGTGCGACACATCAATCGTTACGGTTCACAACACACGGACGCGATTGTGACCAGCGATCTGGCGGCGGCGCGAGACTTCGCCGCTCGCGTTGATAGCTCGGCCGTGATGATCAATGCCAGTACCCGTTTCAACGACGGCGGGCAGTTCGGCCTGGGTGCCGAAATCGGCATCAGCACCGACAAACTACACGCCAGGGGGCCGTGTGGCATCAAGGAACTGACCAGCTACAAGTACGTCGTTTACGGCACCGGGCAGGTGAGAGAGTAGCGACCGACCAGCACGACGGCAACTTGCAAGGAAGCGATCATGCCGGGAGATGTTCTTAGTCAGGCTGAAGTGGAAAGCCTGCTCAATGCGGTCGAGGGGAGCGCCACCGCAACTGCCGCGGCCGAGACCACTCGCTCGGCGTCCGCTCTGCCGCCACCGGCTCCCACCACCTCGCGCGGTCGCGATAAGGTGACGCCCTACGATTTCAAGCGGCCGGAGCGCGTGGGCAAGGATCAGATGCGCGCGTTACAGACGCTGCACGAGGGGTTTGGCCGCAATTTCGGTGCTGCGCTTTCGGCGCTGCTACGCTCGATCGTCGAGATGAAGCTCACCAGTGTCGATCAGCTCACCTACAGTGAGTTCGTTTTCAGCCTCGAAAACCCCACCTGCTTCAATCTGCTGAAAGCCGATCCGCTGGAAGGGAACCTGATCCTCGACATCAACCCGTCGATCCTCTATCCCATCATCGATCGACTACTCGGAGGTGGTCGCGAGGGTGGTCCACTTGCACGGCGCCCGCTCACCGACATCGAGCTGCGCCTGGTGCGCAGGATCACCGACTTGTTTTTGGAAGAACTGCATCGCGCCTGGGAGAACGTGCTCGATCTCGACCTGGCGGTCATTCGTGTGGAGAGCAATCCACAGTTGGTGCAAATCGTGCCGCCCAACGAAGTCGTCGTGCTGATCAGCTTCGAGCTAACGGTGGGCGACGTGCGCGGCATGATGAATCTTTGCGTTCCCTTCAATTCGATCGAACGCATCGGCAACAAACTCTCCTCGAACAGTTGGGTCGCTTACGGTCGCCGTCAGGCCACGCCGGAAAGCATTCAGCACATCAGCCGCAACCTACACGGCTCGCTGGTCGAGTTAAGGGTCCAATTGGCCAATTCGCGTATCTCGACCACCGAGTTGCTCGGTTTGCGGGTGGGCGACATCATTACGACCGAGAAGGACACGCGTACCCCGTTGCTCGTCGAAGTCGAAGGTGTCACGAAATTTCAGGCCAGGGCCGGTGCATACAAGGCACACAAGGCAATCTGCATCGAATCGGCCGTCGAAGCGCGGGTTGCCTGAGCCGGCCTTCTTCTGTCCGCTCTCGATTTCGGCCCTCTCTGCCTAGCGCGTCGGCATTATCGCGCACTTCCTGTCGTTGGCTGGTGGCAGCTCTCCATTCCGCAAGGTCTTGCGCCGGCGGCATGTTCGACAGCCGAGAAGCTATTCGGCATCCAAGTTGCTTACCACCTCCGACGCACTTGAGGGTGCGACGCTGCCGAGCATTTCACGAACGCGCACGTACAGGCAGCCATAGGACTGAAGAGGGAGCGAACAGGAACAAGGTATGCAAGACACCGCCGTAGGTGAGTTTTTTGATAGTGGCAGGTTACAGGGGGCGGCTCTGCGGCTGCCAAACCAGATAATCGATGTAGGGTTCTTCTCGATGTGGCTCTTCGTGGGACTGGTTTCGGCCTACGATGCCTGGTTGGTCGTCAAGTATTGGGACTCCATCCTGGAGTTCGAGCGCAATCCGGTTTGCAGCTACTTCATCACCCTGGGCGACGGCAACTGGGACCTGTTTCTCAGAGCGAAGACGAGCGGCACATTGGCCGTGCTCAGCGTGCTGATCGGCCTATACCGACGTAACCGGCGGCTTGCGTTGCCCGTGGCCGGCGCACTCAGCGGTTTCCAACTGGCGCTGTTGGTCTACCTGACGGTGCATTAACTTGAGAGTGCATAGCCGTTGGTAGCGCCGCTCTGCGGCATCACACCGTCATGCCGTAAAACGTTACTCGACCGTCACGCTCTTCGCCAGGTTGCGAGGCTTGTCGACGTCGCACCCGCGCAGCACAGCGATGTGGTACGCGAGTAACTGCAACGGAACGGCGCTCACGATCGGTTGCAAGAACTCATCCGACGTGGGGATGAGAATGACATCGTCGGCCAGTTGAGCGGCGCGCGTACCCGACTCGCAAGTCACGGCGATGACCGGACCACCGCGGGCCTTGATCTCTTCCATGTTCGAGATCACTTTGTCGTACACGGGGCCTGTGGGGATCAAGAAGACACTGGGCGTGTTCTCGTCGACGAGAGCGATAGGCCCATGCTTCATTTCGGCCGCCGGGTAGCCTTCCGCGTGGATATAGCTGATCTCTTTCAGCTTGAGCGCCCCTTCCAACGCTGTGGGAAAGTTGTATTGGCGGCCTAGATAGAGGAAGTTGTTGCACTGGTAGTATTTTGCTGCGATACGACGCACTTCGTCGTCGGCGGCCAAGGCGCGTCGCAGTAGTTCGGGCAGCAACTGTAGCCGCTCGATGATCTCGATCCCTTGGGCGTAGTTCAGATGCCGCAAACGGCCGAAATAGAGCGCCAGCATGGCGAGCGACACGCACTGCGACGTGAAGGCCTTGGTCGAAGCGACGCCGATCTCCGGCCCAGCGTGCAAATAGATGCCGCCGTCGGCCTCCTTGGCAATCGTACTGCCGACGACATTGCAGATGGCCAGCGTGGGATGGCCCTGCCGTTTCATTTCCCTTAGCGCGCCCAACGTATCGGCCGTCTCGCCACTCTGAGTGATGGCGAACACCAGCGTATGGTTGCCGATCGGCGGATTCCGATACCGCAACTCACTGGCATATTCGACTTCGACCGGAATGCGGGCAAACTGCTCCATCAAGTATTCGCCGACGAGTGCCGCGTGCCAACTCGTACCGCAGGCGGTCAGCAGCATGCGATCGACGGACCGCAGTTGTTGAGCCGATAGATTGAGTCCGCCGAAGTGCGCCGTGGCGTCGTCGAGGCTCAGGCGCCCGCGCATCGTATTCTGTACCGTTTCGGGCTGCTCGAAGATCTCCTTGAGCATGAAATGCTCGTAGCCACCGCGGTCGACGTCGCCGGGCGCGAGGTCGAGCACCTGCACATCGTGGGGCACCTCGCCCTGATCGCGATCGACGACGCGCAAGCCATCGGCCGTCAAGACGGCCAGCTCATGATCGGCGAGATAGACGATCTTGTCGGTGCGGCCGACCAGCGGCGAAGCATCGCTGGCGATGAAATGCTCGCCGGCTCCGACACCGACCACGAGCGGACTGCCCAGACGGGCGGCGATCAGCACGTCCGGATACTGCCGAAACACGATGCCCAAGCCATAGGTGCCGCGCAATTTCGCGAGCGTCTTGACCACGGCGCTGATCAGCGGAGCGTAGCCGCGCCGGGCCATCTCGTCGGCCGACGACGGCGCGCCCTCCTCACCACACGACAATTCAAAGCAATGGGCGATGAGATGGGCTATGACTTCGCTGTCGGTCGCCGAGCGAAAACGGTATCCCTGGCTCTCGAGCCGTTCTTTCAACGGCACGTAGTTTTCGATGACGCCGTTATGAACGATCGCTACGACGTCGTTACCGCCGACGTGCGGATGTGCATTTTCGTCGGTCGCGGCACCGTGGGTGGCCCAACGAGTATGGCCCAGACCCGTGCCACCCGATACTGGAGATTCGGCCAGCCGAGCGACGAGTCTATCGAGGCGGCCAGCGGCTTTGGCAATGGAAAACCGCTTGTCACGGGCGACGGTAACCACGCCGGAGCTGTCGTATCCGCGATACTCGAGCCGACGAAGTCCGGGCAGAAGAAACTCGGCCGCTTCTCGCGGGCCCACATATCCAACGATTCCACACATGCCAGCCTCCTTGCCAATATTACCTCGCCGGCCCAACGGCGGCATGTTAGCAGATCGGATTGCGAGGGCCTAGTGCGGCGGAAATGTCTCCCCCGCGCCGGTTATTCGGGGGCTCGTTCGATCCGGCCTGCTTTTGCCCTCATTGCCCTCCTCCGAGCTACTCGATACAACGACAACAGTGTCGTATCCAAGGGTTGTGTCGAGAAGAACGCTGGGGCAGCGGTCTTAGAGCAACCGACAAAACCCCTATCGAGCTCCACAAAAATCGGCGTTTCACGGCCGATTTTTCCCTCGCGGCGCTCCAGCAATTAGATTTTTGTCAGCCGCTCCTAGGCGTTTTTTAATCCTACCTCCATGCGTTCCGTTTCCACTCCAAATCCGCAAAGCACGGCAAAACCCAAACGAGCGAATGTAGCTTCTGCGCCTGGCAGCGCACCGGAACCGGATCTTGCGCTGGCGTTCGATCTGGTCATGAAGTTGATGGCGGTGCCTGGCGGAAGCGGAGATGAAAAGAAGGTAGCCGACTTCGTCGTCAAACGCTTGCGCCAAGCCGGTGCGCCGGCGGCGGCCATCGTGTTCGACGACGCACACTTGAAGTCGCCATTGCGTGGAACGATCGGCAATCTGGTGCTGTCGCTGCCGGGCACGGTGCGCGGTCCGCGCCGGCTGCTGATGGCCCATCTCGACACCGTGCCGCTGTGTATTGGCGCCAAACCGGTGCGCAAGGGCGACCTTGTGCAATCGGCTGACCCTCGGACGGGGCTCGGTGCCGACAATCGGGCCGGCTGTGCGGTCATTCTGGCGGCGGCCCTGCATCTACTGCGTCGCAAAATTCCCCATCCGCCGGTCACCTTTCTTTGGGCCGTGCAAGAAGAGGTCGGGTTGCATGGTGCCCGTTATGCGCGCCTCTCAAGTCTGGCTAAGCCAAAGTTGGCATTCAACTGGGATGGTGGACCGGCCGAAAAGGTCACGGTCGGTGCGACGGGCGCGTACCGGATTGCGATCGAGGTCTCCGGTCTGGCCAGTCATGCGGGCGGAGCACCCGAGCACGGTGTGAGCGCCGTGACGATCGCCGGATTGGCCATCGCCGACCTCGAGACCCATGGTTGGCTCGGCGATATTCGCAAAAATGGTCGCCACGGTACCAGCAATATCGGTGTCATCGAAGGCGGAGCGGCCACGAATGTGGTCACCGATCGGGTCTTTCTGCGGGCCGAATGCCGCAGCCACGATGCCGAATTCCGCAAAGAGATTCTGTCGGCATTCGAGCAAGCCTTTGAACGGGCCGCGGCCGCGGTGCGAAATGCTTCGGGAGTCGCCGGCACCGTACGCATCCAAAGCCAGCTCGATTACGAGGCGTTCCGCCTTTCGGATCAGGAACCATGCGTCCTGGCCGCCGAGGCGGCCGTGCGGTCGACAGGCGCGGAGCCACTGCGGGCCGTCACCAACGGCGGCCTCGATGCCAACTGGCTAACGGCCCGCGGCATTCCCACCGTGACGCTTGGATGCGGCCAGCAGAGCGTCCACACGACGGCGGAGCGGCTCGATGTGCCTGCCTTTGAGCGTGCCTGCCGCATCGCCCTGCGTTTGGCTTGGGCCAGCGAATAACACGGCCGGCACTCGATGGACCTCTGCCACCCCGTGTGGCTTCCCAGGCGCGCGGCGCTTCCGCAAGTCCACGGATTCTTGCTGAGAAACCGCCATAGCCGCCCGATCTGTGCTCCCGGCTGCCAAGGGCCCCAAGGGAGCTGACCGGTGTGATACACGTCGCCAGATGCGGCACAAGCCGATATAATACTCCGTTTGCTTCGTCTGTCTTGAGGAAACACATCGATGGAGACGCAACCCGCGGGCGGTGGTCCGGCATCCGAGAAGCCGACGTCCCGCCCGCGATTCAATTCTTCGCCGCTGGTCATCGCGCTCATGATGATGCTGTTGGTCGCCGCACTCTGGTTCGGCAACGACAGCTCCGATCGCGTCACCATCACGTACGGCCGGTTCGTCGAAGAGCTCGGTAAGGGCAACGTCGCCGATGTGGTCATCGACAATCAAGAAGTACGTGGCAAATTCAAAACCCTAGTCGCAGTCGACGAGGGGGAGAAGGGAAGCACGTCGACCACCACGACGCACAAGGCCGAACAGCAAGACAGTACCGCCGAGGGACAGGAGTTCGTTACCTACCTTCCTCCATTGACGGGGGAAAAGCTCGACGAGCTGCTGCTCAGGCAACTCGGGCCCCATTACAAATCGGCCAAGCGCACCGACAACATCGGTATCTGGATCGCGCTCTACCTGGGCACGCCCCTGCTGCTCTTCGCGCTGATGTGGGTCATGTTTCGCCGCGCCCGAGATCAGTTTCTCGGTGGAGGCATCTTGTCGGGCTTCAATAAGAGCCCCGCGAAGCGGTACGAAAGCGGCAAGCAACGGATCACGTTCGACGACGTGGCCGGCTTGGAAGGGGTCAAGAACGACTTGCAAGAAATCGTCGAGTTCTTAAAAAATCCCGAAAAGTTTCAGAGGTTGGGCGGCCGCATTCCCAAGGGAACGCTACTCATGGGGCCGCCGGGCACGGGCAAAACACTGCTGGCCAAGGCGGTGGCCGGTGAGGCGGGCGTGCCCTTCTTTTCGATCAACGGTTCGGAATTCATCCAGATGTTCGTCGGCGTCGGCGCCAGCCGCGTACGCGACATGTTCAAAACGGCAAAGGATGCGGCCCCGTGTATCTTGTTCATCGACGAGATTGACGCGGTCGGACGGGTGCGCGGGGCAGGTCTCGGCGGCGGCCACGATGAACGCGAGCAGACCCTCAATCAGATTCTGAGCGAGATGGACGGCTTCAGCCCCAACGAGTCGGTGATCGTGCTCGCGGCCACCAACCGTCCCGACGTGCTCGATCCGGCCCTATTGCGGCCCGGCCGCTTCGACCGGCACGTTACGGTCGATCGACCGAATCTCAAAGGCCGCGAGGCCATCCTGAAAGTGCATTGTCGCAACGTGCCGCTTTCCGACGACGTCGACATGCACCGGCTGGCCAGCGGCACAGTAGGCCTGACCGGCGCCGACATCCGGAACCTGGTCAACGAAGCGGCGCTGTGGGCCACGCGTGAAGGCAAGGATAAGGTCGAGATGGTCGATTTTGAGATCGCCCGCGACAAAATCCTCATGGGGCCGAAGCGCGAGGAGGTGCTCGCCGGCAAAGAGAAGATGATGACGGCCTACCACGAATCGGGCCATGCGCTCTTGGCGTGGCTCGTGCCCGGTGCCGACAAGGTCCACAAGGTGACGATCATTCCCCGCGGCCGTGCGTTGGGCGTGACGCAACTCCTGCCCGAGGAAGACCGCCTGAATATCGGCGAAGCCGAATTACACGCGCGGCTGGTGTTCATGATGGGCGGCCGCGCGGCGGAGAAATTGCTATTCGACGAATACAGCGCGGGTGCCGAAGACGATCTCAAGCGGGCCACGCAGCTCGCCCGGCGAATGGTGACGCATTGGGGCATGAGCGAGCGCATCGGCCCAGTGGCATATCGTACGTCAGAGGAGCACCCGTTCCTGGGCAAAGAGATCGTCGAGCAACGTGAGTTCAGCGAGCACATGGCCCAATTGATCGACGAAGAGGTGGCTCGCATTCTCCACGAGTCGGCCGACCGGGCCCGCGACCTGCTCGACAAAAATCGCGACAAGCTCGATCAACTCGCCGGTGCGCTGGCCGAACACGAGGTGCTCGACAATCGCGAGATCGAAGAGCTGATCGGTCCGTCGCCGGCTCGCGGCATTTCACCCAACGGCAAGCTGGCGCTCGATGCGCAAACAACCCCCGTCGAGCATTAGTCCCAGTGAGCGCACAGCGCTCGCGATGCGATATCCCAAATCGGCTGGCCGGGCGCCAAGCTGGCCAGGCCGTCAATCACGCCGCCGCGGTCGAGGGGCGATGCGTGTCGTTGCCGTGATCTTGTGACGAATTGCCTGCGCTGCGCCAAAGCTCCAGTACGGTCGACAACAGGCCGGGGCTTTCGGTCTGCCGGTAGGGAGAGTCGCTCGGCAACTGTTCCATCAGCCGCCGATGTGCCTCAGGCAGGGCGTGATACGGTAGCGACGGAAATAGGTGGTGCAGGGCGTGGAACCGCAAGCCCACCGGTGCCCAGAGCTCGTTGAGCAGAGGGCGGCGCGGATAGTTGACCGAGTCGAGCAACTGTTCGACGAACGTCAACGGTTCACCTTGATGTCGAAAACGATGAGCACCCAAAGTCCGCAGATTGTTGATGAAAAGCACGCCAACGGAAGTCAGGTAGAGCTGAATGGGCAAGCCGATGGGCAGTATCCCGCACACCAGCAAGACGGCGGCCGTCAGTCCGAAAAGGAAACAAGCCACTTCCTGGAGCCGCCAGACGCGAAGCTCGGCGCGCTTCGGCAAAGGACGGATGTAGTTGGGATCCATCACCATGCTCGATGCGTGCTCTTGCACCCAGCGTCGGAATCGTGGGCTGCACCATGCGATCGGGGCGAGCACAAGGAACCGCAGCACGGCGAGCGCCGGCACGACGAACGGCTGCAGCATATATTTCAAGATCTCACGCTGCGGTTGGTGTGCCAGCGGCAGGTACTCGCCGTCGTCGGGCGTGCCATAATGTTTGCGCGCGTGATGCGCCAGGTGTGTGTAATACAAGAACGATGGCATGAAGAACGGCATGCCGCAGAGCACGTTCCAGGCGATGCGGAACGAGCGAAAGGAACCCTGCCGCAGATGGGTCAACTCGTGGGTGAATAGCGCACCGCGATAGAAGGCCAGGCCGGCGACCAGTCCCAGAAGCACCTGCGATATCGAAAGCGGCGCAACAAGCCGGCGCGATGCGAAGAAGCAAGCGGCGCCAACGCCCATACTCAAGAGAAAATCGGCCCAATAGATTCTTGGGTTAGGCTCGAACAGGTCGCGGATGATCGCCCGGGCCTCGCGTATCGAGAATTGGGCCCGAGTACTGCAAAAGGCTCCCTGGGACATGGCTCTATCCACGGTCTGGCGGCGATCTGTTGGTTTGTAGGCGGCAGAATCCCTCTCTTCCCCACGCCTACGATTATCAAGCGCAGTCGCTACCGGAGTGTTTCTCGAAACGTCGCTACTCATCGCAATTTCATCACGCCGACATTGAAGATAAGCAAGATAGGGGGTAACAAGCAAGCAGATGCCGGCCGGCCTGATGCGGAGGACTAGCTAAAATCGGGCCTTTGGGCGCGAAGCCCGGCGGTTGCTGCACCGGCTTGTCGGCACGAAACCAGTTGACTAGCATAGGTTCGTACCGCACAAGATGTTCCGTCGCGTCTGCGTTCTGGGGCCAAGCTCCGACTGCGACTTTTCCATCGCTCGTAAGCCAAGCATGTCGTCGGTTCCAGACGTCGTTATCACAGGTATGGGGGTCGTCAGCCCTATCGGCATCGGCACAACCGCCTTCTGGAATTCACTTGACAACCGGGTGTCCGGTATCCGCCGGATAACGGCATTCGATACGTCGGCCGTCGGCATACACTATGGTGCCGAAGTGCTCGACTTTGACGCGAAAGACTACGTCAAGCCGCGTAAAAGCCTCAAAGTGATGTCGCGTGACATTCAACTGGGGGTGGTGGCGGCGAGCCTCGCTACGGAGTCGGCCAAGCTGACACCGGAATCGGTCTCGCCCGAGCGTATCGGCGTCGTGTTCGGCGCCGACATGATCAATTGCGAACCCGACGATGTGACCAACACCTACCGCCGCTGTCTGAAGGATGGCGAGTTCGACTTTCGGCTCTGGGGGCAGGTGGCGATGGAAGACATCTACCCGCTCTGGATGTTGAAATACCTGCCCAACATGGTGGCGTGCCATGTCGCGATCTCGCACGACGCCC
This sequence comes from Pirellulales bacterium, assembly GCA_035547915.1. Classification (GTDB taxonomy): domain Bacteria; phylum Planctomycetota; class Planctomycetia; order Pirellulales; family JAICIG01; genus DASSFG01. The sequence continues at coordinate 18,828 of DASZTS010000045.1, forward strand.
GCGGCCCGAACAATTCGCACTCTTTGCGCGAGTGTTCCAGCCTGATGGCGATGGGCGAGGCAGTAAGGGTCGTGGAGCGTGGGCATGCCGACGTGATGATTGGCGGTGGTACCGGTTCGCGCGTGCATCCGTTGCTCTGGGCCCGCAGCACCTTGCTCGACGTTACCCGTCGCAATGGCGCGCCCGAAGGGTTGTCGCGTCCGTTCGACGCCTTGCGAGACGGTTTCGTGAGTGGCGAAGGCGCTGCGGCGTTCGTGTTGGAGCGTCGTGAGCATGCCGTCGCCCGTGGCGCCGACATCGTGGCGCGGATCATCGGATACGGGTCGTCGTTCGAAGCTCGTGCCAGCGGCCGGCCGGTATCGGGGGCCGCCACGAGGCGGGCGATTGTGGCGGCTCTTCGCTCGGCCGGTTTAGAGCCGGCCGACATCGGCCATATCAACGCCCACGGATTGAGCACCGTCGACGACGACCGCGCCGAAGCCGAAGCGATCCGGGCTGAATTGGGAGAGGTGCCGGTCACCGCTCTCAAGAGCTTCTTTGGCAATCTCGGATCGGGCACTGGGGCGGTCGAGGCAGTCGCTAGCATCTTGGCCATCCAACACGGTCGTGTTCCTGTCACCCTGAACTACGAACGACCGGATCCCGCCTGCCCGGTAAATGTCATCTGCCGCGAGCCCCTCACCGGCGCCAAGCCCGTGGCCCTGCTGCTAAATCATTCGATGACGGGGCAGGCGGTGGCGATGATCATCGCCGCGCCTTAAACCGCCGCCGGCGATTCCCTTTCTCGGCACGTATTGTGCTCGCTCCTCCGCGCCTCTCGCGGCGGATTGCTAAGCAGTTTTTCTACTTAACGTGCCTTTTTGAGATTGAAAACGGAGGTTGGAATGCGCGAATGGAGAATCTTCACATCGGTGGCGGTGGGTGCCCTCATGTGGCTGACAGCCGCAGGGGTTTCGGCGCAGACCCGTCGTGCGCGGGGGTTTCAAGATGAGTACCAAGGCGGCCAGTACGACCAATCCGATTACGGACAGGGTCAACAAGGCCAATCGTATCAGCGTGCGAGCCAGCAACCTGGCGGCCAGCGATACTATGCGAATCGGGCGTCGGGGGCGGGAGCAAGTGGGAACTACACCGACCAACAGCTCGCCAGTTGGCTCCTGGTCGACAACCGCGGCGAGATTCAGCTCGCCCGCGTGGCCCAGAAACGTTCGTCGTGCGATGACGTCAAAGATTTCGCCAAGATGGTCATCGACGACCACGCAAAACTGGTCGAAGATCTCCAGCAGTTCGCCGGAATGGGACAAACCAGGCGGCAGGATTACGGTGACGAAGAACCCAGCGAGCGTGGGCAGTCTGCTCAGTCGAACGCACGCGGCAACCCAGCTTATCGCCCGGCGAATATGCGAAGCCGCGAAAATGCATCGTACGGCGGCCCCCAACCTGGCGGCCTGAATATCGTCCGGCTGAAGCAGCAACTCGGCCAGCAGTGTCTCGCATCGGCCGAGCAGGAACTGGAACAGAAGGACGGCGACGAGCTCGATAAGTGCTACATTGGCATGCAGATCGCCAAGCACATGGAGATGCTCGACACGCTGAAGGTCTTTAGCCGCTATGCATCGCCCCAGCTCGACGAGCTGATCGAGCAGGCCGAGCAGACGACGCAAGATCACCTCGATCACGCCAAGCACCTCATCAAGAAGCTGGATAGCGACAAGAACAAATCGAGCCAATCGTCGAAAGACCGAGACAGCCGCCGAAATCGCAGCTCGGACGACGACAACAAATGAGGTCTGCCGATAAGTAGGTTTGCCGATCGTGGCAGACCACTTCGATCGATCGAACCGTTCGCGGCTTTGTCGGTCGATTGGCACTCGTATGAATGTCCCCGCCGTTCGTTTTGACCGGCGGGGACATTTTTTTTGAAGGCGAACCGAGAGCCGGCGTGGTGCTAAAAACGGGTTGGCTCGCCGGCAAGTTTTGCTGATCGGCTCCCAACGTTTGGCAAGTAGCCGGTCGGCGCGCGGCGCTTCACCCGCATGGCCGGTATGGTTGTTGTCGGCTGGCGGCTCGTCCTTGCCAGCCTGCCAAGCGGTCGTTACGCTTGACGCTTCGATTTCGTCTGTGAATCAACGACCAACGGGATCCCCGCGGGCTCGCCATGTCCATCGTTTCGCCGCGGCGACGTCCGCGTGGTGCAAATTCAACGTCTGATCACCCGGCACGAACATCCGAACAACCTTCCGTCAATCGCCAAGGGCCGCACGAACAGCCTGACTGGTCGGAGTGGAGTGATTATCTCAACGAGTACTGCCGGTCGAGGAGATTAGCGGGCGCCCGCGGCCGAATCACAAAATCCTCTGATCTTCTGTGGGGCCTGACGCGCGACCACTCCGGCTCTCCGATTGATGCGGCGTGTCAACAGTTGGTAAGCGCTCTCGACATGCTTGCCGCGCGAAGCACGTCGGCGCAACGGCTGGAGCAGATTTGGTCTGAACGCAAAAACACGTTTGATTTGCCGAGCGACAGCGCGGCACTGGCATACGTTGCCTGGGCCAAGGCCATGCCGTGGCTGGCTCGCGCGACCGATTCGGAAGAGTGGTGGGAGTTCTTCGACGTCCTCGTAGCTGCCAGCCGGGACGCGACGAACGAGCCGACAGGGTCACTCTGGTCGCAGCAACTCCTGACCGTGGAACTGCCGCTGACGTTCGCCGGATTCGCGGTCAAGCTGCCGTCGTTCGCCGGCATGTTAGAGCCTGTTTGGACGACGCTACAGCAATCTTTGCTCAAATGTACGGACGACGACGGCATGTTCCGTGATGTGCCGCTTGAGTATTGGCTGCCGATTTTTGCTAGCTGGACGCGCAGCCTGGCGCTGGGCAAAGAAGCCGACCGGAAGCTTTCTAAGGATGCGGAAAGTCGTTTCCAAGATGTGGTCGAATCGCTTCTGCGGCTGGCCAATCGGGACGGATCGATACTTTTCCGGTGTGATGCGCACGGCGTTGAGACGCACCACATCGACCTGTGGCGCACCGCAGAAACATTCGTCGATGCTCGCCTGCGGAAGGTCATAACCGCGATTTGGGGGGCCGCTGCGAAACGTGGCCGATCGAATACCGCTCGAGCCAAGCGAACTGCTCTGCCAACCCCATCGGCCAACAGCGAACGCGCCGGCATTGCAATTCTACGTCCGTCCTGGTCGGCTCCGCATCTGATCATCGACTATCGTGGCTCGCCCTTTCGCCTGGAACTCGAGGGCAAGGGCGGCGCGTATCTCTCCGGCGCTTGCGACTTGCACCTGTCGCTCGACGGGCAACAGCTTTCGCCGCAATCGTCGTGGGAGGAACTTTGCTGGATCAGCGACGACGACGTCGATTACCTCGAGCTACAACAGTCGTTCGCGGAGGGAGTCACCATACAGCGGCATCTGCTTTTTGCGCGAGACGATGCGTTCGTGTTTTTCGCGGACGCGGTGCTGGGCGAAAAGGCCGCCGCCATCGAATATCGACTAACGTTGCCGCTGGCGAAGGACGTTTCGATCGAATCGGCCGCCGACACTCGCGAATTGGGGCTTGTCAAAGGTGGTCGGCGGCGAGCCGTCGTACTGCCGCTTGCCCTGAGCGAGTGGCGTGGCGATCGTCGGCAAGGCGAATTGGCCGAGGATGCGAACCGATTGCAGTTGAGGCAATTTGCTGGCGCCGCACAAAACCTGTTCGCGCCTTGGTTCATCGATCTGGCTCCGAATCGCCTGCGCCGCCCTGCCACGTGGCGGCAACTCACCGTGGCGGAAGATCGGCAAATCCAACCGCACGATGCCGCGGTCGGATATCGGGTGCAGGTCGGCAACAAGCATTGGCTCTTCTATCGATCGCTGATCGCCTGTGGGAACCGTACCGTGCTGGGACATAATCTGGTGAGCGAGTTCCTGGCGGCTCGATTTGGCAAGAGCGGTGTGCCCGAAACACTCATCGAGATCGAGGCGCCCGCGGACGACGATGACTGACGGCTCGCGACTCGCCGACAACCTCGAGCATATTCGCGCTCGAATCGTCGAGGCTGCTCGTCGCAGCGGGCGAATGGCCGCCGATGTCAGATTGGTTGCCGTCACCAAATATGTCGATGTGGACGTCACGCGTGAGCTTATTGCCGCTGGCTGTCGGGCACTTGGCGAGTCGCGACCGCAAGAGCTCTGGCGCAAGGCGCAAGCGTTTGTTAACGAGTCGCTCGAATGGCACCTCATCGGCCATCTCCAGCGCAACAAGGTCGCGCGAACGCTGCCGCTGATCCGGCTTCTGCACGCGGGCGACAGTCTGCGGTTGATCGAGGCGGTGAATGAAGAAGCCGCGCGCACCACCAACGAGCCGGTGCCCTTGCTGCTGGAAGTGAATGTATCGGGCGACCCGAGCAAGCACGGCTTTCAGCCCGACGAATTGGAGCCGCTGGGCGAGCGGCTTGCCGCGCTGGCGCGTGTCAGGATCGACGGATTGATGTGTATGGCTGCCCGCGAGGGAGACCTGGATCGCACACGACGCGATTTCGAACGCCTGCGTCAGTTGCGCGACCAACTCCGCGCGGTGTGGCCGGGCCAACTCGCTCTCGACGAACTTTCGATGGGCATGAGCGGAGATTTCGAGGTTGCCATCGAGGAGGGAGCAACAATCGTACGCGTGGGATCGTCGTTGTTCGAGGGCGTCGTGCCGTGATGGCCGGACCGACATGAGTCGGTTACCGCGGGCGAATATGACGCTATCGCGTGCTCGTTACGATCTTGCCCACCAGCCGCGCATCGGGAAAATTCGCCAACATGTAGGTATTGCGCCCGTTGTCGATGGTGACGGTCTGCTGTTGGGCGGGGCCACTGAATCCGTATCGGCTCAACGGTTGTAGGCCGATCTGGTGAGTGCCGGCGGGAAGTTCCACCCGCAGAACCTGAATCTTTTCGGGCAACAAGCCCCAGCAGCGCGTATCGGCCGCTTCGGTCGCCTCCCAGGCGATTCCCACGACGTCCAAGGCCAGGCTGGTCATGGTCTGTTCATTCGCGCCCAGAGCTTCCTTGGCTCCCAGCACCACAGCCTTCTTGACCACGCGGCGCACTACGGCATCGGCGATAATGTGCGGATAGATCGCCGCATGTTGTTCGACGGCCATACGGCCGATGTCCGTGATCGTGTCGGTCGGACCGGCCGAACGACCGTCGATCAAAACGTCGACGTTCACGATGTCGTTCGGAGGAACGACAATCTTCGGCACTTTGACCGGGGCGATGGTGGGTGGCAGGCTGTATTTGTTGGTCGCCGAAATGATTCGATCCGCGATCAGCAGCGATACGGTCGTGGCGAGTTCCATCGTCTCTTCCTTGTAGGGGCCACGGCCCACCAAGGCGAAGACATAGAGCACGCCGTTGCCCGGCGCGGAATGCCGCCCGTGGCGGGCGCGCTCCAAGTCGCCGCGGGCATAGCGGAATTCCGGCTGCCAACTGATCACTTTGGTGCTGGCGCGGACGGCGTCGTCGTAATTGTTATGCGTCGCCTCGCGGAGGAGTCCGTGCAAATAGGGTCCGATCGCCACCTGCTTGTACGCCAACTTCGGGTTCTTGCCATCGTCCGAGTCACCCGCTGCGGCTTGGATGATCTGCTGCTGTTTGTCCGTGACCTGCAGGGCATAGGCCGTGGCGTCCTGTCCATCTCCCAGCAGGTTGCTGATGGAGAGGAAAGCCCGAATCAACACTTTCTCATAATCTTCGCCCGCGTAGACCTTGTACGTATCGTCCGTGAGCATCGACAACGCCGACCTGCCCAGCCGGGCGTGTTCCAACTCGTCGAAGTGGTCGCGGACCTCGCGCAGCGCCTTTTCCGCTTCTTGCGGACGCCCTTCGGCGAGTTCGACAATGCACCGCTCGAGCAGCAGTACGTCGTGATCGCGCCGGTCGCGCTTCAGCCCCTCGTCGAGAGCCGTCTCTGCCTGCTGGAAATCGCCGGCATAGAAGCCGTCGCGGATCGCCAGCAATCGCCGCTCATGCGTGGCGCAGCCGGTGATGAGAATCAGCAAGGTCAGCGTCGAGCCAAGACGCCAACCGACACCTTCGAGCGGTTGTGTGAATGGAAAATGGTGACAGCGTGACATCGTTCCGTCTGCGTGCCGTTCACCCCTTCACGAGTCGGCTCAGCCGAGAATGATAATAGCCCTTGCTGAGCGTGGCAGACTGCTTGTCGTACTGCCCGGTGTGGATGTCGACGAGTTCCATCGTCAACACGTAGTCGCGCTGATAGTCCTTGTTTTCGCGCGTGGTGCCCGACGTTATCGTGGCATAGAGCAGGTAATCGAAGGGTTGTCCCTGCTGCTCCATCACGCCCACGAACATCCGCATGTTGGCCGGTATCATGAGCGAGTCGGGGCGGAGACGCGTTTTCATCAAGCCGGCATCGACGAACCGTTTGCTGACCGGCTGGAATACCTGGCTTTCCAGGATGCGTGAGTCGATCTGCTCGTAGATCTGGTCCTTGAAGTCGCCGATTTCTTCGATGCTCTTGTTCTCGACGCCGACGAAGCAGATGCGCAGCGCCGGCAGTGCGGGGCCATTGGGCATAGGCTGACGCGCGGCGGAATGGCGGCCCAGGAGCTTGGCGACCGCCTCGTCCATGAGGGGCTTCCAGGTTTCACCGCCGGCTTGGTGACTTCCCACCATCGCCGGATCGCCCGGGTGTTTCACCTCGGCGTATTGGTTACCCTTACAGCCGAAGCAGCAGCCGGCGAGTGTCGCCAAACCGGAGCCAAGAAACGTGCGTCGGTACATAGGAGTCCATTCCAGTGCTAAGTTGGGCGCTGCCGCGCGCTGTCCCTATAGATTGCATCGGCTCGTCGGCGCCCGAACCTTTTTTCCTTCGTCACCGGGGTGACGAGCATAGCGAAAGGCGGAAAACGGGGCTATGTTAACCTGGGTTAAATAGCTGAGAGGTATTCCTGGGAACCAACAAGAGCGGCGATCACGTCTTCGTACGTGAGTCCCGTGGCTAGTTGACCCACCCAGTAACTCGTCTCGGCCGGAGCGGGCGAACGATTGAGGTAGTGTTGATAATCGTTGGCTATGATTAGCCCCTCGGCCTCCGAGGTTTGGGCAATTTGCGAGGCAATTACCGTGCGACTGACGCCTGATTGAAGCTGGGCTAACCAATAAGTTTGGCCCTGCGCGTCGGCCGGGCGACCAAGCAGATCGCGGTACATCGCATCGATCCACGCCGAATCGCTCCCGGCGCGATCGTAGTATTCCGTGGACCCGGTCAGCAAGGCGTCGAATTGCTGGTCGGTCATGCCAAGGTCAAATTGCCCTACCCAGAATCCGATGCCCGTGGGATCGGCCGCCCGCCCCAGAAGCTCTTCGTAGGCCGACGCCACGAGTCGGCGGTAGTATTCGTCGCTGTGAGTCAGCGCGCTGGCGAAGGCCGCCCGCGAAAGCCCGCCCGTCAATTGCCCGGTCCAATAGTTGAGTGCCGTTGAATCTACCGGTCGGTCCAGAATGCTTTGGAACGCCTGCTCGACATAGGGTGTGTAATTGACGAGAACGGCTTGCGTCGTCACCGACGAGGGGGGCGTCGGTGGACTTTCGAGCATGCCGAGGCAAACGGGATGGGCGGCTAACGCCTGGTCGAATATCGACTGCAACAAGGCCCGCGATCCCGGCAAATCGCACTCGATGAACGTCACGCTCGAGGCGTTGAAAGCAGCGGTGCCTGTGTTGAAGTACACGATCACGCCACCGCCGCCGTCGATTACCTTCGTGCCCGACTGCGGTGGGTAGGCGGTTGTGTCACCAACGTTGGTGTTCAACATGCCGTTGCTGAGATAGGCGGGCAGCATGTCGGCGAATGTATAGTCGGTGCCCGGCGAGCCGGCGGTGCCGCCCGCGATCAAAACATCGTTACCCGCACCGCCGAACAGAACATCGGGCCCGCTGCCGCCGACCAGCGTGTCGTTCTCCATGCCGCCGATCAGGATCGACGAGATGGCCGTCTGGTTGACGAAGAAGTTCGTCTGATCCGCAGCGCCGTACATGGCGATGCATTGGATGTTGCGAATCTGGAGCGCATCGCCACTGCCGAAATTGCCGATCACGGCCGCGTTCGGCGCAGCATTGCTCCCCACCACGTGGAACTCGTTGTAGGGGCCCCCTCCGCCGTCGACGAGGATGGTTTGTCCGCTGGTGAGCGGCAGGAAGACGTTGAATATGTCGTCCTGCGTGCCGCCGTTGACGGCCAGCGTCCCTACGCTAGATACGGAAATACCCACTTGGTGTGGCGTGTCCGACGTACCGCTACGAACGACGAAGCCGCTCGAAATATCGTAGGTTTGGGCGCTCGTTGCCTGCTGGTCGTCGACGTTCACGGCCGCGGCGCCGTTGATGATCAGCGAACCCAGGATGGGATCCAGGCCGCCAACCCCACCGCCTACATTCACGCTGCTTCCGCCGTTCGCCGTGACGGCGGTACCACCCGGTGTGCTTGGGATCGTAAGGCTGGGGCCAGTCCCGCTGGGTAACTGGAAGATGATGTTCTGTAGCCCGGAATAGGTAACGCCGTTGGCCATGCCAAGGCCCGTGATCGATGTCGAGGTGAGCGTACCGGTACCGCCGGTGCTGTCCGCACCGTCACCGATCACCAGCGTGTTGATTCCGCTGCCGCCATGAATGGCCACGGCGCCGGCGATTCCAGAAAGCGTGCCGTCCCTGCCCGGTGCATCCGACGACAGGTTGAACGTTGTGGCCCCCCCTCCGCCGTTGATCGTCGTTGTCGTGCCGGCCAGGGTCGTGACGACGTTGATCGTATTCTTACCGTTACCTACGGATACGGTGATCTGGGGAGATTGGATTGCACCGGCCAACAGGACCGTGGTTGCCGCGGTCGTATTGCCATTACCGAAATCACCTTGGAGCGTGACGTTGGAAGCGGCGATACTCGAGCCAGCCGCGATCGTTAGATTGTCGCCGGCGCTCAGCCGGATCGTGCCGGAAGTGGAAACGAGCGAGCCACCCGATGCAACGGTCAGGTCGCCACCGGATCCGGATGGCGTCGGAGCAACGACGGTCAGCGACTGGTTGCCGTTGGTGACGATCGTGTGACTGAGGATCAGCGGCCCACCGGTTGTGACGGTCAGTGACGCAAGTGGCCGGTTGGCTCCTACATCGGCCTCAAATTGCGTTTGCCCGAGAGGCGCTGTCGTTCGTCCGCCAGTCGTATCGATCGTCAAGCCGGCATGTGGCGACACATCAGGATTGTCATCAACGGTCGCCGTGAACGTCACGTTGCCGCCCTGGGTATCAAGAGTGGCATTTGCACCCAGTGACACGGCCTGCCCATACGTTTGGGCGCCCACCGTCGAAATAGATGTCCGGAGGTCCGTCAGGCCCGCACCGCCTGCGGCGAGCGAAGTCAAAGGGGTTGTACCGCCGACCGGACCGTCAAATGTCGTAACGATGCGACTGGTGGTAGACAACGAGAAGGGGCCGTCAACGGTGCTCGCGAAGTCGATCGAGTCCGAGTCGGAGATGACTGTCGTGTTCGCTGTGAGCACGACCGGGGCATCATAGAACTGCGCGCCCGTGGTGTGTACCAGACCGCCATTCATGTCGGCCGTGGTGCCATCCACCTCAAAGTTTGTCAGCGCGCTGGTGCCTCCCACAGCACCGAGAAACGTCGTGCTGGCTCCGTCTGCCACTAGCTGAGACGCGCCATCGACGGTCGATCCGAATGTCAACTTGCCGCCGGCCGTGACATTGGTAGTCCCCGTGAGCGTCACCGCCGTAGAGTAGGTCTGGTCTCCCGACGTGGAAAGAGTGCCCGCCAACCGGGTGTCGGCACCGGTTCCGGCACCGACGTCCACGTCGACGAGGCTCGTGAAATCGCTTGAGCTCCCGACCCGAGTCAGATCGACTACGTCATTGACACCGCCTGGCGTTACCAAAATGCCAGTGATCGAACTTGCTGGTGGCCCGGCGAAAACGGGCGAGCCGCTCGAGTCCGTGACAAAGACCGTATGGTCCGAATTCTCGCCGATCGTGGCGGTGTCGGTGCCGGAGATCTGCACCTGCAAGGCACCAGCGGCATTGATTGACGCCGTGACGGCGAGCAGCCGACGAGACTCCAGCCACTCCACGAGCGGACGAAACTGGCTCGACTTGGCCGATTTCGGCAGACGCGACCTGTCAGCCGAGCGGTGAGCGGAACGGCCGAGCCGGCGAAGCCATGCCATTACAAAGCGACTCCCACGGAAAACGATCTCCAGCGCTCTGCGGCGCGTATCCGGTCCATCGTAGTTCGGCGATTTCCGTAATGCACGAAACCGCCGCCAATATGCGGTGTGCGTCTCTCGCCCACGTCCGTAGCGCAGACGCGCGCACGCCTCGCTAGGCCGCTTCGATCACGGTGGCGGTGCGGGGACCCAAGGCGCCCGCAGCACGTTTAACTGGGCGACATATTCGACGTTATAGGGGTGCGGAGTGGAGACCGGTGCGACGACTGCCAAGGCCAACGTCGTACGACGGTTGAAGATGAACGTGATTCCCGAGGTCAGGTTGACTTGATTGGCATATTGGATCTGCCCCATCACACTCGAGAATCCGGTGAGCGCGGTAAGGGCCGGCGTGGCAGAGATCGTTTGCGTTCGGCCACCCATCGGCGTGTTGACGTGGGCTTCGAAATTCGGCACGATCCCCGTCAGCCCGCTCGTCACGTCGCGGCGATAGTAGTAGCCGAGTCCGATGTCGTTGAACCAGAATGTGGAATCGTGCGGGGAGAAAGGCCGGTCGATCGAAGAAAAGCCCTGTACGAACAGCCCATTGAATGCTTGGCCAATGGAGCGGTAAAAGCCGACGTAGGGCTGAATCCCTCCCCAATGATTGACGCCGTTCACGGTGTAGGCCGGCGTCACGCTTGCCAATGTCGCCGGGCCTGTGGGGGTGATGACCGCCGCACCGACCGAAAGCACGTTGCCTCCGGCCGGGTCGAAGATCACGGCCCGTTTGTAGATCAGCGTCAGGTCGCCGATGTTGCCTCGCGTGCTCGTGCCGAGGCCGAAGGTGCCGATCTGGCCAGGCTCGAGCGGGTTCATCTGCGTACCCGGATCGACGGTATAGAACGGGAGCCGCAAGCCGATCGATGAGCGGTTCTGCTGAAAGGTGCGCTCGAACCCGAACGTCTCTTGCGTTACCGCCGTGGTGTCTCCCACCTGGCGAAAATACTCCGAGGTGACGAACACACGGTTGCGCGGCCACGGGCTTTCGTTGTCCGTGATCTTGAAGGTGTGGAAGGCGAACGGCGCGGCAAGGTGCGTGCCATAAGGGTCGCGGATGCTGCAATTCAAAAACAACGACCCGCCCAGAGCGCCGCCGGTGAGAAAATCGCCCATCATGAAGGGGCCGACTGCTTCGGGGCTGCGGGCACGGCCAAGGTCACCGGCCAACGAATCGTTCGCCGGCACATTGGGTTGCATGCTACGTTGTGTCGAAGGCGTCCGGGACGGCGGAGCGGGTTGCCGGGGCGTCGCCGGCCTGGGACGGCTTGGCGTGGGCCCTTGCCGTGGTGGCGTTGAACGAGTGTTCGGGCCTCGCGCGTTCGCCGTCGATGGCTGCGCGGTTTCCAGGGCGGTCGTTCGTATCACCCCTGCTGAGGCCGCCGCCGCGTCAGCATCAAGGTCTGGCTGCGCATAGCCGCGCGCCCAATCGGGGCCGGCGGCGGATTGCTGGCACGGGTCGGCCGACTGGGGTGTCTGGCCAAAGCTTGCCGGCTGGATGTAGATCAACGGCAATGCCGTGGCGAGCAAACCACACGCGGTAAGCTTTATACGGCCGCTTCCACGCACAACAACAACTCCACCGTCCTTCGAAGACGCGCCTTGGTTGGCGTATGGATTTGTCTCGGCATGCCGGAGGAAGTGAATTGACTCGTTTTAGTGAAAGCAGGGAAACAAGGGCCAATAGCGGCCTTGCCGACCCTCCCTGCCGCGTAGAATCTTTCAAGTAGTTCGTCTGGCCTTCCGACGCTGCGAGATGGCGCAGCCCCGTCTGGTCTAGACAAGAGGAACGAGGGCAGAGCCGTTGCTCATTCAGCGAGCCTTCCCACGGTACGGTAGAGGTCGAGATCGGCGCGGTCACCGAGAACGGAAAAGAGCTCGCGGATCTGTTCGTACGCCACGGAGAGCAGGAACTGCGAGTTACGCCCGTAGCTCTTGGCGCCCAGGATATAAAAATCGGGCTCAGGATTGGCTAACGATGCCGGCCCATGCGCTACCTGATCCAGACAATCAGCGGAGCGGTTCGCCATGATCGCAGTGGCCAACTCCATCGGTCCATTGCTGGCGTAACACTCATGGACCTGTAGCTCAGCATAGATTCGGTTGTCAGGCCGATATCCGACATTCGCGATAATACGATCGACTTCGACCGTAGGCGCCGACGGACCGGTCAGACGAACCGCGAGTCGTCCCGCTTCTGTGCGTTCTATGCGGTCGATCATCCTTCCGGCCAAGAATTCGATGGCGGGCGAACCACCCATCGCCAACGCGTTCGCGGCGCGTGCCAACTGGTCGCGCTCACCCAGTCGGTCGTCCTTGATTTCTGCGATTGGCCCGACACCGGCAGGCGGCGTGCGACGAACGGTCCAGATAATTTTGGTTTCCGCGGCCTCGCGAGCGAGCTCGTTCAGGGCCACGACGCTCGTAGCCGCCGAGTAGCCTGCGCCCGCTACGAGCGTCGTTTTGCCGGCATATCGCACACGATCGCGACCGAACACATCGGGCAAGCCGTACTCGATGGCGTCCGCCGCGGCGATTTCGCCCGGAGCGGGAATTCCCGATGCGCCGGCCCAGTTGTGATTGCCGTAGGTCCCCGTCGCATCGATCACCGCGTCGGCCGAGGCGATCGATTCGTTTCCGTTTCGATCTCGCAGCAGGAGCCGAAAGTCCCCGTCTTCGCGTACTTCCTCTCCGACGTGGTCGCCCTTGAGCTGATCTTCGCGACCGACCGCCACGACCTCCGTTTGCTTTCGCAAGCTGTCGATCAAGAGATCGGAATGCGCCAACGGTTGCAGATAGATTTCGAAGAATTCGCGACCCGTGAGAATCGCGTCGGCAGCGGGAGGGCGCCACGCATCGTCCTGGATTCTTAGCGCCGCCACACCCAACGGCGACACGTTGTTCCGCCAGGGCGTAAACAACCGCACGTGGCCCCATCGCAGCACATTGTCGGCCACGTCTCCGCGCTCGTAGAGGTCGACGTCGTAGCCGAGATAACGTGCGTAAAGGGCCGCCTCGAGGCCCACCGGCCCGGCGCCAAGCACGGCAATGCGTGCGGGAGTATCGATCGCCATCAGGCTGGACTTTCCATGCGGAAAGCAGCGCATTGTACGGCGTCGTCTATCGCATGTCGAACAGCTCGATTTCGAATTCGACGAGCCGATTGATCAGTTCTTGCGGTGTCTGTGGCCGTCGTAGCGGCTCTTTCGCCAGCATCTGGTGTACGAAACGCGCTAGCTTCACCGGCACCCGTGGTGCGAGCAGACGGATCGGCGGCGGCTCGCCTTGTCGCTGCTTGTCGGCAAGTTGTTCGAGGCTGTGCGCCACAAAGGGTGGTCTTCCCCCCAGCGTTTCGTATAACGTTGCGCCGAGGCTGTAGATGTCGCTACGAATATCGGGACGAAACGTCGAGGTGATCATCTCCGGCGCGATGTATTGCATGGTGCCGGTCAAACACTGGTGGACGAGGCTGGTGGAATCGGCCGGTCGGCGAGCGAACCCGAGGTCGAGCAAGGTGACATGGCCCTCTTCGGAGAGGAAAATATTGCTCGGCTTTACGTCGGTGTGCATCCAACCCGCCAGGTGCAAGGCCTGTAACGCGTGGGCCGTCTGCCTGGCGATCCAGACGGCGACGGCCACACCTGGCCGTTCGCCACCGGCCAAGCGGCGCTCGAGTGTTGTTCCTTCCAGCAGAGGCATGACGAGGAAATAGGGCGGCGCCCCCACATGGGCCGATAACACCGAAATCAGGTGCGGATCCGAGACTTTCTTTCCGACGATCGCCTCGCGGCGAATCAGCTCGATGGCCGCCGGTTCTCCGGACCACTGATCGGCCAAAAGCTTCAGCGCGTAGCCTGCTGGCCGTTCGGCCGGGTGTGATGCTGGGCGCGCGGCGTACACTCGCGAGAATTGGCCCTCGCCGATCAACCTCATGAGTTGCCAGGCGCCGATCTGCCGACACGAATCATCTACACGTTGCGCAGGCAACGAGTTCGCGGAGATGCCAGTGGCTTGCGGCATGGAAGTGCCTGCGAAATGGCGAACGGGCCGGTATCGGTAACATCGACCGTGCCTTGGCAGAACCGATAGGCTTTTGCGACAAAGGGTGCCCCGACGCCCACTGACGTCACGTTTTCTCGCTACGTCGGCGCAAGAACTCGTCCAACAAGGCCCCCAGAAGAAGAGCGCCGCCGATCACCGTATACTCGAGTGCGGGATCGACTCGCCACATCTGGGTAAAGGTGGGCAGGATGCGGATAATGGCCGTCCCGATCAGGATGCCTAAGATGCTTCCTTCTCCGCCGCGCAAGCTGCAACCGCCCAGCACCGCCCCCGCGATGGCGTAAAGTTCGAAAAAACTTCCCGTGTTGCTCGGTTGGACAGAATTCTCTTCCATCAGGAACAGGATTGCGAAGAACGCTGTCAACGTCGAGCAAATCACATAGGCCAGGATACGGTAGCGGTCGGTCCGCACACCCGCGTAGCGCGCGGCCTGTTCATTGCTGCCGATCGCATAGAGATAACGCCCGTGGATACTGAAGTGCAGAAACACGGTCGCGACCGCTGCCAGTCCCAAAAAGATGACGAGCGACATGGGAAGGCCGAGCACGCGCCCCTTGGCCAGCCAGAACTTCCAGGCGGCGAATGAATTCTCCAGCCCCTGAACCTCATCGCCTGCCAGCCAGCGCGCGGCGCCGCGGTAGATGAAGAGACCGCAAAGCGTGACGACGAATGCCTGCACCTTCAACTTGGTGACGATCAGCCCATTGATCAATCCGATGATGGCTCCGAGCGCCAACACCGCCGCGGTGGCCGCGGCGGGATGCCATAGGAAGCGCCGATCGGTGAGTAGCATGGCCATGATCGTGGCACAAATCCCGACGACGGATCCGATCGACAGGTCGATGCCGCCTGTGACGATGAGGATGCCGGCTCCCAGGCTGATCACACCATAGAGCCCGATGCGCTTGCCGAGATTGACATGGTTGTGGAGTGATCGGGCGCTATCGTCGGCCAACAGCATCAACACGTAGAGCAAGATCAAGAACGCGCCCAAACCCAACAGTTTCTTCATCGCTGTGGTTCGCCTCCGGTTGCCAGGTGCATGATCGCCTGTTCGGACATCTCCTCGCGCGAGATCTCACCTGCCAAATCGCCTTGGTGCATCACCAATACCCGATCGCTGACGCCAAGGATTTCCTCGAGGTCGCTGGAGATCATCAATACTCCGATGCCCTGCGCGGCGAGCTCGCGCATCAGCGAATAAATCTCGGCCTTGGCGCCAACGTCGATGCCGCGCGTCGGTTCGTCCAGGATCAGGAGTCGACAGGCGCGTGCCAGCCATTTGGCGATGGCAATCTTCTGTTGGTTGCCACCGCTGAGCACGCCAGTGCGCTGTTCGATGTGCGGCGTGCGGATATTCAGCCGTTCGCGCATCCGCTCGGCCAATTTGCGCTCGGCGCCGCGCGCCACCAGCCCCAAATGATTCAACTGATCGAGCGACGGCAGGCTGATGTTCTGTTTGACGCTTTGCGCGAGCAGAAGGCCTTGGTTGCGGCGGTCCTCCGGCACCAGATAGATGCCGGCCGCGATCGCGTCATTTGGGGAGCGCAGCCGCACCGTTTTTCCATCAACGGCGACGGTACCGGCCAGGATCGGGCGTACGCCAAACACGGCTTCCGCCAGTTCCGTTCGGCCGGCGCCCATCAATCCGGCCATGCCGACGATTTCGCCGCCGTGTAGGACAAAGCTGATCGGCCGGTTCTGCGACGGATGCACCACCAGCCCATTCGCTTCGAACACTGCTGGCGAGCGAGCAACGTCTCCAGCCGCCGGCGGAGTGTGGTGGAAGAACTGCTTGATGTCGCGCCCGACCATCAGCCGCACGATAGAGTCGTGCGAGATTTCGCCACGCTGGAGTTCACCTGCGTTCCGGCCGTCGCGCAGCACGGTGACTCGGTCGGCCACTTCGCGCACCTCGGCCAGCCGGTGCGAGATGTAGAGGATGCTCACGCCGTCGCGCTTCAGATCGCGAATGACCTCGAACAGCCTTTCCGTCTCGCGTTGCGTGAGGCTGCTGGTCGGTTCATCCATGATGAGCACCCGGCTGCGCAGGGTGACGGCCCGCGCGATTTCGACGAGCTGCTGTTGGCCGATGGAAAGGCGCGATACAGTGGTGCGCGGCGAGCAGTCGAGACCCAATCGACGCATGACCACCGCGGCATCGGCGTAGATCTTATTGCTGATCAGACCGAGCGGTCCCGCCCAGCGCGGCTCGCGCCCCAGGAACAGGTTTCCCGCTACGTCGAGGCTCTCAGCCAGGTTCAATTCCTGGTGGATCAGCGTGATGCCCAGCCGCTGGGCCGCCGCGACGGTGCCGATTTCCACGGGCGTCCCGTCGAGTAAGATTTCACCTGAGTCGGCCGTGTAGACACCGCCCAGGATCTTCATCAGCGTCGATTTGCCGGCGCCGTTCTCGCCGACGACGCACAAGGTCTCGCCGCTGCCCAATCTAAGGGAGACGTTCTCCAGGGCACGCACACCCGGAAAGGATTTGCTGACACCGACCGCCTCGACCAGCGGCGGCGCCTCGATGCCGGCGCGTGTCAACGGACGTCGGTTCCTTTCAGCGCCCGCAATTCGTCGTGGAAGGCATCGACGTTATCGCCCTTGATGACCTTGTAATCGATGTGGCGGATGCCATCGTCGGGCACGACCGATTTGTCGCCTTTCGCCAGACTGGCCAGCATTCTGACCGCCTGATAACCGAACTCGAAGGGCTGTTGGACGACCGTGCCCTGGATATTGCCGTATTTGATGCCTTGCAGCGTCTCTTCGTTTTCATCGAAGCCGACAATCTTTACCTTTTTGGCCAGCCCCTGATCTTGAACGGCGGCGAGCATGGCGGGGGGATTGTATGCCCACAATCCTACCAGGCAGAGCGACTCGGGGTCGTCTTTGGCGTGGGTGACGAGCGTGTCTTCGACCTTGCGCTTGCAGTTTTCTTGGCTGGCGTCGTCAGTAAAAGTGCCGATGAGCGTATATTTGCCGAGCGTCGGGCCTTCGGCCTGCTTGGCGTCGGCCAGTTCGTCGAGAACACCCTGACGGCGGTCGATGGCATTTTGCGCGTCCATGCTTCCCACATAGATGGCGACGCGGCCGCCATCGGGCAATGCTTCTTTGACCAGTTGGCCGGCGGCTTTGCCCGCTTCGTAGTTGTCGGTCCCCAGGAAACAGAGGCGTTTGCTGCCCGTCGGCAGGTCGCTGTCTTGCGTGAGCAACGGCACTCTTTCGGCCACTTCGTCGAAGAACTCCGCCTGATTCTTGGGATCGATCGGGCTGACGGCGATGCCTTGAACACCTTGTACGAGCAGGTCTTCCACGATCTGCCGCTGCTCCGTCGCCGAGCCGTGCGCGGGCATGCGAAACTCGACCTTGATTCCCAACTCGGTGGCGGCCTTTTCCGTTCCTTTACGGGCGATGGCCCAGAACTCAAACGGATTGTTGGAAACGAACGCCACGGAAGGTTGTGCCGGCGACTTGGGAGCGCTGTCCGAGCAACCTGCCGCCAGCGCGGCGATGAACAGAACGGAAAGACGAGTACCGCGACACATAGACGGGATCCACGGAGCCTGGGCGAGCAAATTCTGAGCGAAGAGCCGTCATCATAATCGGCCGGCTCGCCGTTCGCCACGCCGTAGCGTGCCGCCTTATTGAGGCAGGGTCTGGAAACCGCGGCTTATGCCTAGGGCACTGCCTGACGGCTCAGAAGGCTTCAATGCTCTTGAAGCAATTTCCGCCCGAGAGCTGCGCGGCACGAACGCAACGCTCGGCGCTGCGGACGATCTCGACCGGTTCGAAATTCTTGGCGGGCACCGCGACGGTCGAGGCCCCGATGCTGAGCGTCAAGACGGCTCCGCCGCCGATGTGGTCGCGGGCTTGTCGCAAAAGCATGTGGCCCACGTCGGCCGCCGCCGGCCGGTCACAGGCTGGTAAGACAAGGGCTAGTTGGGCGGGGCTTAACTCCAGCGGCGACCAGCCGTCCGATTCGGTTGCTCGGCAGGCATCGAATAATTCTAGCCGAGCGCGATCGAGCGCCTGCTCGCCGTGGATGAAGATCAGGTCGTCGTAAGCATCGATTTCGATCAGCAACAGACTTAATTCTTGACGCGTTTGGCGGCAGAATATGGCGGCGGAGCTGATCTGCGCGCGCAATCCAGGGTGAATCGTCGATGCCGTCGCGGTCTTTGTTCCCGCGGTGCGACGTGCCGTGGCAACCGTCGCGCCGTCGCCGGCGCGGGCGGCATCGCGGGGCGTATTCCCAGCGGCGTTTTGCGAGTGCGGGGCGTCGGCCGCGCGGAAGCGGGCGGCTGCCGCAGCGACATTGCGGGCTTCCTCGCCGGCCGCGAATTCACGCAATTTCGACCCCACCGATTCGACTCGGGCCACTTCCGCCGCGGCATCGGAGGCAATCAATGACAACTGGAGGTAGGCCCGCGCCAAAACCTCTTCGTACGCCAGGCCGCGTGGCAGATCGAGCGACAAGACGTCGGCCAACTGCGTGACCGTTTCATCGAGCATCGCCGCGATGGGCGCGAGTTGTTGCTCCGTGAACCGGTTTCCCGCCACATTCAAAAGGTCCTTCAGCGCCACCACATGCTCGTCGGCGAGCAACTCGGCAAACTGTTCCGCCAAGAACAGTATCTGTGCCGACGTTTTGGCCTCGGCCGGGAGGTCCTCGACTTCCTCCACCGTATCGGGACTTTGCACCGCCGCAACGAGGCCGGCAGGCAGGCCCCATTGCTCGAGCAAACCGGCCGTGAGTTGAACATGGTCAAAACCGATCAGCCGCCGCTCCAGCGACCGCACTTCGTGACGCGGCCAATCGGCCTTGCGCAGCATCTCGACGTAGGGTCGACCCAATCCCTGGATCAACACGAGCCGGCCGAGATCCTTCAGCAGGCCGGCGACGAACAGTTCGTCGCCCGGCATCTTCCAGAGCCGCTCGCTCAATTCGCGCGCGGCGACGGCCCTGGTGAGCGTGTGCCTCCAGTACCGATTGAGCACCTCTCGCGCTTGTCCGGAAAAGAGAGGTTCGGGCAGCCCGAAGCCCAGCACCAGCATCTTGAGCGGCTTCGTTCCCAGTACCGCGAGCGCCTGATTCAAGCTCGATACGCGGCGTGTCAGCCCGAAGAGTGAACTGTTCACCACGCGCAGCAGCTTGGCGGTCAGCGCCGGATCGCGCTCGATGCAGGCTTTGACGCGGGCCGTGTCAACTTGCGGGCTGTTCGCCAGCTCGAGCACTTCCAGCGCGACGGCCGGCAGCGTGTAGAGTTGGCGAGAATGATTGAGCAGTTCCGCCAGCGTATCGCTTGGGACTTCCATGATCTGCGTGTCGAGAGTGAGGATTAACCCAGAGCAAATCTACAACACGATTTACACGCAGAGTCGCAAGAATCCGCCCAAAAGGTCCGGTCGTGCCGATTAGTATCGCCCAAGCGTGCCCTAGAGGGCTGTCAATTGGCCGTTCCGGGACAAGTCAAGTTTTTTTGGGCGGTTGCTCGAATTAAAACGACCGAGCACGGGCAAGGTCGCCTTCTTGTCGCTCGAAGGCCTCGATCTCCTCGAGCAATTGTTGACGGATAAGCTCAAGACGCTCTTCGTCGAGCAGTTTTTGCCCCCGTTGGTCGGTGACGTAGAAGACGTCGACGACCTGGTCGAGATACGTGCCGATCTTGGCGACACCGACCGACAGCCCTTGCTCGAACAACGAACGGGCGATCGTGTAGAGCAAGCCCGTGCGGTCGGCGGCGAAGATGTCGAAGATCGTATAGTGGTCGGACGTGTGATTGTCGATGCGCACTTGCGTCGGCAGACGCGGCAGCGAGACCTGGCGACGCTGTTCGCCGGCCTTCCAGATGCGGCGAAATTTCGGCGGAGCCGGGTTATCGCACAGCGAGGCCCGCAGGGCCGTGGTCACCTCGTCGATCCGTTCCGAAGGCGGAGGACCGCTGAAGTCGGGATCGAGCGCATAGAACCGGTCGAAGACGAGGCCATCGGCCAGGGTATGAATCTCGGCGGCCAGGATTTGTAGTCCGCGCCCGGTCAACGCCCCGGTCAGTTTGTGGAAAACGCCCGGCGTAATCGCTTCGTAGGTGGCAATTTTGTATTCGACGGCACCACGGTCGGGTTGATAGTTTCCCAACGCGATGACCTGACCCGGTTCGAGCGTGCGAAGTTGCTGCAACTCCTGGGCGATCTGCTGCGGCGGCGTGGCGCCCAGATAAGGCGCGGGGAGGGCAGTGAGCTGCCTCTCGAACCAATCGAGGCCGTCGCCGGGCAAGAGCGACAGAACCTTTGCCTGGCACTCGGCCAGGTAGTCGGGCGAGTTGCTCGCTGGGGCATCGCCGGCGAGGTGCTGCATCGTGCGGCGGTGGAGGTCGGCCAAGACGTCGATTTTCCACGCATTCAAGACACCGGGACCGACCGCGCTCAAGTCGGCTGCCGTCAGCACGAAGAGCATCTGCATCACTTCGGGTGAGCCGACGTCGACGGCAAAGCGTACGATGAGCTGGGCATCGTTCGTATCGCGGCGAAACGCCAGGTGCGACATCATCAAATGCTTGTGGACCAGAAAACCGAGGGTCTCGGTATCGGGCGGCGAGAGGCGCAGCCGCCGCGCCACGTCGCCAGCAATCTCCAGCCCGACGTCGCTGTGATCCCGCGGATATCCTTTACCGAGGTCGTGCACCAGCAGCGCCAGGTGCAGCAGCCACTTGCGTTTGATGTGTCGATAGACGCTGCCGACCGGTCCTTGGTCGGCGGCGAAGTCGGCGGCGTGCTCGACCGCCCGAATGCAATGCTCGTCGACCGTGTACTTGTGGTATTCGTTGAACTGCAGCAGGCAACGCGCGTGGCTGAACGCAGGGATGAGCTTTTCCAGCACGCGCATCTCGTGCAGGCTGCGCAGGATTTCACCCAGCCTCGTCGGTTGGTCCAACAGGGCGATGAACCGCTCGGCGGAGTCGGCCGATATCTCGTCGGGTAGGTTGCGGGCGGCCGAACGGATCGCCTCGCTCGTGGCGTGCGCGATCGGCTTGTTGTATAGATTGGCGACCACCGACAGGTGGAGGATGCGGGTCAGGTCGTTCTGCAAACGTGCCAGGCCGCGGGCATTTGCCTGGATGTTAACCGGACCGACGCGAAACTCTTTCTCAAACTGATGGCTTATCAACGGCGCCAGCAGTTCGGTCCAGCGTGGACCGCGATGTGTCGCGGCCATGAACCGCATAACGACCTGGCTCACGCCTTCGGTCGAGCGGAAATACTTTTGCATGAACTTTTCGACCGGCAGCAGGCCTTCGTCACCGCGGTAGCCATAGACTTCGGCCAATCGGAGTTGTTCCGTGCGATCGAGCAGGTCGTTGGCTTTGGCGGAGTGAAAGTGCATTTCGTTCCGCAAACGTAGCAAGAACTCCTTGGCCTGGTCCAGCGAGACCACGTCCTCGGGCAACAGTGTGCCGAAGGTCGCCAGGGCTTCGAGGTCGGGCGTGCCATGCCGGGCGAAGGCCATCCACCGCAAGAACTGAATGTCGCGCAATCCGCCGCGAGATCGTTTGATGTTCGGTTCGAGCAGATAGACGGTCTCACCGTATTGCAGACGCTCCTCGCGGCGCGATTTCTCAACCATTTCGACGAGCGCCGTTGCCGAGCGGCGAGAGCGTTTTTGAAATTCCGCGGCGAAGATGCTGAACAGGCTGACGCTGCCCGTCAGCAACCGCGATTCGACGAGCGACGTCCAGATGATGGGGTCTTTGCGAGCGAGCTTCCAGGCCTCGATCGGTGTCCGCACGCTCTGGCCTACCACCAGGCCGACATCGAAGAGATCGCGGAGCATCCGCTGGGCCAGCGGCGCAACCTGTGCCTCGACTGCCGGATCGACGAGGAGCATCAGGTCGACGTCGGAATAGGGGGCCACGTCTCGGCGACCATATCCACCGTGCGGCACGAGCGCCACCCGGCTGCTCCACCCCTCGGGGCCGGCCTGCCCCAGGTCCTCGAGCGCCACCTCGTAAAGCTCGAGGATCAGCCGGTCGAAAAGGTCGGTCAACGCCGCGGAGATTTCGACGCCCGGTGCCCCTTGGGCATGCCTCTCGCCTAGCTCCGTTCGGCCCTCGGCCAGAAATCGTCTTGCCTCGCGTAAATGAGGCCGCAATCCGGGGGGACTCGTCATTTCGTCAGGTTATCGCGCCGCCGTCGTGCATCGCTAGACCGTCGCCGACGGTTACAGGACTTTAATGAGGTCGACAAATAAGATTTCGCACTCAACGACATGACCTTCAACATACGGCGGTCAATCGGGCCGCGTTTTGTCGACTGCGGCCGCCAGAGCGGCCACGGCCCAGGCCGTCGCGGGGGTCGAGATGAATTGGTCTTTACCGTGCGGGTCGCCGTTGTCGAAATACGGCTGGATCGGTTGCGACCGCGATCGTACATGCCAGGAACCGTCCTCGCATTGCGTCGAGAGTAAATAGCCGGCGCCGCGCTGATAGGCGGGCGAGGTGACCGAAAGTCCGGTCAGTTGCAGGATCCCAAGCGTCTGTCCGGAGGCGTATGCGTCGCTGGGCATGCTATCCAACTGCGCCCAACCGCCGTCATCGCGCTGCGACGCGAGAACGATTTGACGAATTTGGGCTACTTCTTCCTCGGGTGCCTTGAGCAGGTGGAGCGACCACAACCGAAAGCATTTGTCTTCCTGGCATTCGAGCTTTGCCGTGGATAGCCATTGGACCGCCTTGTCGATCGCCGACTTCGCTGACGATCGTTGCGATTCGGCGGTGTACTTTTGCAGTCCGTAGACGGCGAGCGTGGTGCACGTGACGTTCGATTCCTCAAGTGGCGGCCGGCCGGTTTGCCGCGACCAGTGGCCGTCGTCGTGCTGCGTCTTCAGCAAGAATGTGACCATGGCTTCGCTGGTTTCATCTGCCGCGGCTTCTGCCAGGCGCAATGCCCAGAGACCGTATCCGACCGTCATCGCCCGGCCGCCAATCCGCTGCCCTTCCCGCAGGTTAGCGAGATCGTCGTGAAACGATGTTTGCGTAAACGTCGTTTGTGCGGCGAGCATCGGCTGGTCCACAGCGAACCCATGCTCCCGGGCGGTGACCGCCGCGAGCACGGGGAGCGTTTGGTGATGGCACGAAA
The DNA here is from genome assembly GCA_035547915.1 of Pirellulales bacterium. Taxonomy (GTDB): domain Bacteria; phylum Planctomycetota; class Planctomycetia; order Pirellulales; family JAICIG01; genus DASSFG01. The sequence goes on from DASZTS010000045.1 coordinate 42,306, forward strand.
AGCAACTCTGGTTATCCGGATAGCGCTGAGCAGCCTTCGAAGCAACGACCAATCCGCGTTCAACGGCGCGTCGCAATGCCTCTTGATCGCATGCGTGCGAACGGTTGGCCCAACATCCGATTCCCGTGAGAACGATTGCGACGGTACGCCAGGACGGCAAGGCATTCATAATCGTCGGCAAAGCGGGCTTAACCGTCGGAACCGCGCCGACGGTACTACCCTTCCTAGTGGAAGAGCCTATATTTCAGGGAGCCCGGCCGCACTTGGCGGGATTGACCCGCCCGCGGCCGCGTGCCGTTGAGGATAGGGAACGTACCCGGCCGATTCAAGGAGTTGCGCAATGGCAACAGCAAGCGTAGGTTGCGATCTCGGGCACATCGGGGAAACGGCAGGCGTTGTCTGGCATCTGCTCGCCGAGAAAGGGCCGCTGAGCATGGCGCAGGTCGTCAAGCAGACGGGCGAAGCCCGCGACCTGGTCATGCTCGCGCTCGGGTGGCTTGCGAGGGAAGACAAGATCGTCATCGACAACGAGTCGCGCAGCCGAACCGTGGCGTTGAAGGACGCCAACTAAGGCGCCGGGCACGGTCGCCAGCAAAACTGGGCCGCTTGTCAAAGCGACTGCCGGACTGGCCCCTTTCAGCAGCTAAGCGATCTCGTCCAAGCACCGTTGCAGGTTTTCGATGCTTTCGCGCGCCAGGCGCTCGGGACCAGGCGAGTAATCGAAGACTTCGACCGAGACCCAGCCGCGGTAATCGACCTCGCCGAGAGCCTCTAAGATCGGCGGGAATTCGAGTTGACCCATGCCCGGCCCCTGCCGGTTCGGATCGTTGGCGTGAAAGTGGACGAGCCAGGGAGACGAGCGGCGGATGAGCGCGGGAATCGGCTCCGCTTCGGTCGACATGGCCTTGCAATCGAGATGCAGACGGCAATGGGACGAGCCGACCATTTCGATGAGCCGGATTCCGTCCGCCGCCGTCAACAGGAAATTCCCCTCCGCGGGTCCGAGCGGTTCGACCGCCAACGTGACGTCGAGCTCTTCCAACACCGGCATGGCCGTCCGAAAAACCTCGGCGGCGTACCTCATGGCCTCTTCGTGGTCGACACCTGGCAGGAGATTGCGCTGCTGCGGCGAGCCAAATACCATGATCGACCCGCCCAGATCGTGACAGAGGCGAGCCAGCTCTTGGATATAATCGGCGGTCGCACGTCGCACGGCCGCGTCGGGCGTTGTCAGGTAAAACCCTTCGGTCTTGGCCAGCAACCAATGTAGCCCGACCACATCGAGCCCGGCGTCTTCGGTCTGACGTCGAATCTCCTTGCGCCGCGAGGACGTGATCTTCCGCGCGTCGGTGTCGATCGTGAACGGCGCGATCTCGATGCCCGTGTAACCGCACTCTCGCGCAAACGCGAATCCCTTGTCCAAAGGCCAGTCGACGAACGTTTCGTTACAGATGGCGAATTTCATGGTAATTGCGCGGCTTGCCGGCCACGCTTGAAAGAACGGGGCGAGACATTACGATAACGCGTGTCCGTTGCACCACAAGGAGGTCTTGGCGTGGCATTGGCCGCCAATCGGCTTTATCAGGGCGACTGCGTCGCTCGCATGCAAGAGCTTGATGCAGGTTCCGTCGATCTGGCGTTCGCGGACCCCCCGTTCAACATCGGCTACGAATACGACATCTACGACGATCGCCGGCCGCGCGAACACTATCTCGACTGGAGTCGAGAATGGATGGCGGCCGTATCGCGCGTGCTCAAGCCCACGGGCACGTTCTGGCTGGCGATCGGCGACGAATACGCCGCCGAGTTGAAGCTCATTGCCCAGAACGATTTGCATTTTACCTGCCGGAGTTGGGTGATCTGGTATTACACGTTCGGGGTCAACTGCAAGCGAAAGTTCACCCGCTCGCATGCGCACCTGTTTCATTTCGTCAAAGACGCGGAGCAGTTCACGTTCAACGACCAAGATCCCGCCGTGCGGGTGCCGTCGGCACGCCAGCTCGTCTATGCCGATGTGCGGGCGAACCCTGCCGGCCGCCTGCCCGACGACACCTGGATCTTGCGTCCGCAAGACGTTCCGGCCGGTTTTGCGCCCGACCAGGACACATGGTATTTTTCGCGTGTCGCGGGCACCTTCAAGGAACGGGCCGGCTTCCACGGCTGCCAGATGCCCGAGCAGCTTCTGGGCCGCATTATCCGCGTCAGCAGTAACGAAGGGGATTTGGTGCTCGACCCATTCGGCGGCAGTGGCACCACGCTCGCGGTGGCCAAGAAGCTCGGTCGAAATTGGATCGGCTTCGAACTGTCGTCCGACTACGTGACCAAGATCGAGGATCGACTGGGCGCGGTGACCGTAGGACAGTCGCTCGATGGCCCGGCCGACCCTGTGAGCAGCGCCCCGCCGACGTCGAAGGGGAAGCAATTGGCACACAAGCAGGCGAAGAAGGCAAAGCACGACTCTGAGCCCAAGACCACCGGTCGCGACCCCTTGGCCGTCAACGGTGAAACCCTGGGCCGCTCGAAAGATTGACGCAATCATGGCTCACGACGACATTCGTATCGGCACGCTCGTAAAGGCCGATCGCGATCCGATCAGCTACTTGAAGCAGATCCTTCCCTACGGGTTCGAGAGCTTTCAGCTCACGTTTCCCAGCGTGCTGGGCGGAATGGACGTCAAGCAGCTTGCGACCGACGTGCGTGCCGTACTGAACGAACAGGGCTCGAATGCGGTGATCAGTTCCGTCGGCATCTACGGCAATCCGCTGGTCGACCCACGCGTGGCGGATGGTTTTGTGACGCTGATCGACGCGGCCGATGCCTTCGGTTGCAAGCTCGTTTGCGGGTTCGCGGGCCGCATCGTCGATCGGCCGGTGCCCGAGTCGATGTCGAAGTTTCGTGAGGTCTTCACGCCGCTCGCCAAGCGAGCGGAGGACCGCGGCGTGCGTATCGCTTTCGAAAACTGCGACATGCGCGGGACTTGGGAGACGGGCGATTGGAATATCGCCCACGCCCCCGCCGCCTGGGAGATGATGTTCGACGCCGTGCCTAGCCCGGCGATCGGCCTCGAATGGGAGCCGTGCCACCAGATGGTGAGCCTGATCGATCCCTTGCCGCAATTGCGCAAATGGGTCGACAAGGTATTTCACCTCCACGGCAAGGATGCGACCGTCATGTGGGATGTAGTGCGCACATACGGCATTCGTGGCGGCAAGACGTTCGTCCACCATCGCACGCCCGGCTTCGGCGATACGAACTGGTCCGATGTGATTACCATCCTGCGGCAGGGTGGTTTCCGCGGGGCAATCGACATCGAAGGGTGGCACGATCCGGTCTATCGAGGCGACCTGGAAATGACCGGTCAGGTCCGCGCCTTGCGCTACCTCAAGGAATGCCGTGGCGGCGACTTCGTGCCGAATCCGACATAGTCGGAAGTCAGCAGGCAGTTTTTGGCCGCTTACCAGACCAGCGATGTCGCGGCGGCGCCGCGCGCAAAAAAAGACCGCCCGAGAGACGCCTCTCGGGCGGTCGAATCGCTTAGGTTCGACTCGGTCCTCGGCTTAGCGTTTCATCTGGCTGCGAACTTTCGGAGCCAACGGGTGCGAAGGAAGGACTTCGGCTTTGTGCGGCACAGGAGCCGGCACGTCGACGACCTTGGTGTCGCCGTTGGTCAGGTCGGCCGTCTCGTGAACGCGGCCGTTGGTATCCCACCAGCGCCAGCGGCCCGTCGGATTGCCGTCAACGTATTCGCCCTGCGTTGACTTCTGGCCGTTCTGGTGCCACCAGGTCCATTTGCCGACCTGCTTGCCGTTGTCGTACGAGCCCTGGAGGGCAATCTGCCCGTTTTCGTACCACCACTGGAACTTGCCGACTTGCAGATCGTTGCGAAATTCGCCCTGCATCTGCTTCTGGCCGCTCTGATACCAGGCGACCCACTGGCCATGCTTCTCGTCCTTGCCCTGCTTGCCGAAGGTGGCGACCTTGAGGGTCCACCAATCATCGGGGGTCTGCACGACTTCTTTGGCGTGCAGATACATACCCTCCGTCTTCTTTTGCTTGTTGGAGAAGTTGTCGACCTTGGCGGCCAGTTTGCGTCCACCCTGGTAAGTGTCCTTCACGATCTGGCGCCCCTCGGCGTTCCACTCGGCGTAGTCGCCGTCGATCTCGCCGTTGCGGTAGTCGATCTCCTTCATCTTCCGGCCATTGGCGAAGAACCAGACCGACTTGCCTTCGCGATTGCCGTCGGCGAAGTGCCATTCGCTGATCTTGCGCTGCTTGCTGTCGTAAATGCCCCACTTGCCGTGCAGCTTGCCGTTCTGGAAGCCGGCCTGCGAAACGAAGGGGCCGGAGAATTGTTGATAGGGGAGCTTGGTGAGCAGGTCGGCCTCGTTGCCGCGATACCAGCGGTTCCAGGTTCCGTCACGCTCGCCGTTGCGGTAGTGGCCTTCCGCGATGATGGTGCCCCGCTCGTCGAACATCTTCCACGCGCCGTGGTTGATGTAGTTGCCGTCGGCGTCCTGGGTCACTTCGCGTTCGATGCGGATGCTGCCGTTGGGGAAACGCTCACGGATGACTTCCATCTCGTTGGCGTCTTCGACCGGTGTTGCCTCGGTCGGCAACTGGCTCGGTTCGGAGTACTCGCTCGTCTCGCTGTTGGCGGTCTCGCCGTACTCGTAGTCATAGGTCTCCGACACGGCGGCTACCGTTCTGTTCCGGAGATCGGAATAGCCGTCATCGGCGCTTGCCGCCACACCGTCCATGGACAAGGCGAAGCATGCGGCTAGCGGTAAATTGAAAAGGGCCGCGTAGCGTGCCATTGCGCACTCCTTTGAACAATCGATTTTGTAACGTGCAACCGCCGAACTTCCGCGATTCAGCTAAAGTTATCGGCAGTCCGGTCTATGAGCTTGGGAGTTTCTGAAGCGTTTATGCGCAATGCGGATAGCGTCTGCGTAAGTTCCTATCCGCAGCGGTCTTTTGTCGCGGTGCAGGCAAGCGCATGTGCCTGGTATTCGCGCAGAAACCGCTCGTTCGCAGGGTATGACCTACGACCACGGCGATGGGACTTGCGCGACCGAGTTACCGCCGCGGGGGCTGACGAGGACGGGTGAAAACGAGTCCTTTGCTGTGGAGCACCGCTCCACGCCGCATCCTGCGGGTAAACTGGTATCGCGTGCCGCCTGCGACGCAAACGAGACCTCTGTAGAAACCTGACGTGCCCAAGTGCTGTTCCGCCTTTTCTTACTGTTCACACTCCTGCCGCTCATCGAGCTGACGCTGCTGGCGTGGATGAGCGCGCACACCGATTGGCGGCTAACCGTGGCGTTCGTCATCGGAACCGGAGTCTTGGGCGCCGCGCTGATCCGCTCGCAGGGGTGGCGGGCGTGGCGACGAATCAGGGATGAACTCGCTCGCGGTCAGGTGCCGACCGACTCGATTCAGGACGGGCTGCTGATCTTGGTTGCCGGCCTGCTCCTCATCACTCCTGGCGTTCTGTCCGATCTGGTCGGCGTGTTGCTGCTCGTTCCCTGGGTGCGGAGAGCCGTCAGAAGATGGTTGCGCCGGCGGTGGCAGTTGAAATTCGACGTGCGCATGACGGGCAGCCGGATGCCAGACCGGCCCGGCGAACGCTCCCATCCGCACGGTGATCGGATCATCGATGTGACGTCGACGCCCGTCGACAGCGCTGACGCGCGTTAGCGGCGCCGGCCCACCATCGCTAGCAAGAGCCGAATCCGTCGCGGTCGCCAGTCTCGGATCGAATCAAGGCGACAATTCGAGACCGTCCCAAAAACGATATTTGCTTGCTCTCGACTCCGAAATCGAAGAAGATCGTCGGTCTCATCTGTAGTCCTTCCGACGACTTTTTCACCGGGGGTTGTATGTCGTCCCATATCGTCTGGCGAGGTGCAATCATCTTCGTCGCTGTAGGGCTGTGTTGCCACCTCGCCGTCGCGGCGGAAAAGGCAGAGATACCCAGTAGCGATGAAATCAAATCTCTGCTCGCCAAAGAGCCGATCAACAAAGATTCATGGCCGACGTGGCGCGGGCGGATCCTGAGTTGGATCGGTGATCGCAGCGGTCGAACCGACGATGCTTTCTCTGCGGCTCTCGAGTTTATAAACAAGCAGGCCGATGCGGATGACAAATTGCCCGCGTGGTTGGCCGACGACGCCTTCGCCTGGTACCTATTGGGTAGCAGTAAGCTACGAGAACCAAATCAGGCGGAGGCCGCCCCGCGGGCCGAGGCTGTGATACGGCAGAGCCTCGCACTCGACCCAGCTTTTGCCCGTACCCATCGAAATCTTGCCCGGAGCCTGATCTTTCAGGTACAGGCCAAAGGCGCTCAAGTCGATGCGGCCCAGGAGCCGCGTCTGATCGAAGCGCAGCGCGAGTTGGAGGAGGCGGCGCGGCTGGATCCTGATGTATCGCTCGACCTCGAACACGGACTGCTGGCCTGGAACAAAAACGATTTCGCGGAGGCCGAGCGGAGATTCCGTGCGCTGCTGGCCGAACGACCAGACGAAGTATCGGTGGCCCAGATGGTCGCGCGCGTGATCGGCGCCCAGGACAACAGAGCCGGCTCAGACTGGGGCAACGCGGTCAGACCGCTCGTCGAGCGATTTCCCGACGACGGCGAATTGCGAGCCCATTATGCCCTGTCGTTGGCCCGCGAAGGGCGCTACCTGGCCGCCTACGACGAAATGGGCCGAGCACGGCGTCGCGGTGTCGATCCCGGGCAGCTCTTCGGGCCGAAGTTCGTCAGCGCCGTTCAACGCGGCGCGTTACCCTATCTGGTCGGTCGATATGCCTTGTATGGCGTCGCTTGCTATGGAGCGGCGCTGGTATTGATGGCCGGCTTCGGACTCGTGCTCGCCCGTCGGACGCGCGGAGAACTGGCGCTGAACTTGTTGAGCGATGACGTTGGTCAGTTCGTTCAGGGCGGACAGGTGCTGCGAGGCCGCGGCGAATCGCTGTTGGCCAAGCTCTATATGCTGATGCTGATGGCCGGTCTGATCTTCTTCTACCTGACCATTCCTTTCCTGGCCGCCGGAATGCTGGCCCTCACCGCCGGCTTACTTTACGGCATCTTCTTATTGCCGCGCATTCCGATCAAGCTCGTACTGATAATCGTGATTGTGGGTTTGAGCATGGCTTGGTCCATCCTGAAGAGCATGTTTGCGCGGGCCGGAAGCGGCAGCTTCGGTCTGACCAAGACGGAACAGGACTGTCCCCGCTTACATCAGACGGTGCGGGCGGTCGCAGAGCGCGTGGCGACACGACCCGTCGACCAGATCTATCTCGCGCCCGGTTCGGAAATCGGCGTGCACCAGGAAGGCCGAGGCCCGTTCGGCGTGTTCGGCGTCAAGCGGCGCGTGCTGACGTTGGGGATGTCGACGATGCGGTACCTCTCCGTAAGTGAGCTCAAGGCGATTCTCGCTCACGAGTACGCACACTTCAGTCATAGCGACACGTTCTACTCTCGATTCATTTACCAGGTGACCCTCTCGATCGAGCAGGCGCTCACGGGCATGGGGCAAGCGGGCGGCAAGTTGAATTACGCCAACCCGTTTTATTGGGCGCTCCTCTGGTACTATCGCGCCTACAGCCTGTTGGCGGCCGGTTTCTCGCGCTCGCGCGAATTCTTGGCCGATCGTATGGCCGTGAGCCTGTACGGCAAAGACGCCTTCATCCAAGGCCTGACCAAGGTGGCCACCGAGGGAACGTTCTTCGACAAGACGATGTTCAACTCCACGCGCGGTTTGCTCGCCGAAAACAAATCGTTCCTCAATATGTACGAGGCGCTCCAATCGTATCGCGAGGATGAATCGGCGAGCGCGCTACGCAAGGAAGTGAGCGACGAAGTGCTCAAGCAGCACAGCTCGCTGTTCGCTTCGCACCCGGCCTTTGCCGAGCGCTTGGACGCGGTGGCGGCCTTTCCGAACGTGCCGCAGCAGGAGACGGTGTCGGCCCTCAGCCTGTTCGAAGAGCCGGACAAGATCGAGCAGGAGTTGACGGAGTTCTACACCGGCTTCGTGGCGTACATCAGCCGGTTGCAGAGCCAGGCCGCGAGCTGACTTCGAGCGAAACCGCCACGATGGCAATACCATGTTGATCGGCGAAGCGGACGACCTCCCGTTCGTCCACGAGAATCGTCTTGCCGGCCTCGATGGCCAGGCAGGTCGCCCGCGCCTCGAGCATCGTCTGCAAGGTGATCAGACCGACGGTCGGCACGTCGAATCGCATATCCTGCTGAGGCTTGGCGACTTTTACTATCGTGAAGCCGCCTTGCTTGCAGAGATCGCCGGCTCGGCGTATGCACTGGTCCGTCCCTTCGACGGCTTCCACGGCCAGCGCCGTCTCACCCTTCACCGCCACGCTTTGTCCCACGTCGAGATGGCCGATGGCTTTGGCCAGCCGCCAGCCGAATTCGATGTCGCGGAGTTGGGCCTCCGACGGTCCGCGGCGGGTGAGCTGTCCCTGCTTCACGAGTAACTCCGGTGCAAAATCGGTCGGCGGGAAGAACGTGATGCCATCGCTGGCGAACATGTTGAGCATCGTCGTCATGAGTGTGTCGTCTCGCAGGTCGCGGCGCTTCAACAAGAAGTGCGGATAGAACGTGCGCACCGTTCGCCAATCGGGCAGGTGTTTGAGCACGGCGCAACGTTGAAACAGCAGATGTTTGTGGATCTTGCCCGCGGCGACGGCGCTTCGCACATTGTGCCGCACGAAGTGGCGACAAGCGTGACCGATTTTTCCCAGGCCGATCCAATCGAACGCCGTACAGGCTCGGGCCAGCGCGGGATCGGCATGGCCTTTGACGCCCAGGCAATAGACCTCGAACCCTTGCCGTGTCATGGCTTCGGCGATCACGAGCGGATAGCGGCCCCAACCCGCCATCAGACCCACGCGCTGGGCGCCGCCGGCCGCGGTCGCTGGAGCGATGACGTGCTCGCTGGCCATGGAATGCCCGTCAGGCCGCCGTGCGCTGTTCGTGATCGTGCCGCCCTTCCAGCCGGGCGACCGTGGCCACCAAAGTCTTGAGTTGGCGGCGCAGCTCGGGTAACCGTGCAATGGCGGCGAAGATGAGTTTCTGTTCCCGTTCGGGGCGGGCCGGAATGCCGAACACCATGGTGTCGGCCGGCACGTCGTTGGGCACGCCGGCCTTGGCTCCCAGCACGGCGCGATCGCCGATATGGACATGGTCGCGTACGCCGGCCTGCCCGGCCATCACCACGTATTCGCCCGTCGTCGTACTGCCGGCGATGCCGACTTGCGAGCAGAGCATGTTGTGTCGGCCGATACGGCAGTTGTGGCCGATCATCACCAGATTGTCGATCTTCGTTCCTTCGCCGATTACGGTCGGGCCGTAGGTGCCGCGGTCGATCGTCGTGCAGGCCCCGACCTCCACTTCGGCGCCCAACTCGACATAGCCGAGTTGGGCAGATAGCTGGTGCTTACCGCCGTTCAACACATATCCGAAACCGTAGGCTCCGAGCACGGCGTTGGCGTGTATCACCGATCTTGGCCCCACGATCGTGTTCTCATAGAGAACGGCATTGGGGAAGATCGTCACGTTCTCGCCGATGCGGCAACCGGCCATGATCCGTACGCCCGCATGAACGGTGCTGCACGCGCCGATCGTCACGTCGTCGCCGATCGTTGCGCCCGGGTGCACGTCGACGTCGTGGGCCAAGTGGGCCGAAGGGCTGACCATCGCTGCCGGGCTGATTCCGGTCCGCGGCTGTGGACGTACCGGTCGGAAATGGCCGACGATTCTTGCGAATGCCGCGTGGACGTCGTCGACTTGCACGCAGGGCCGAGGAGGGGGCGTGATCGGCCGGGGTACGACGACGGCCGCGGCCGGATTCTGCTCGAGACGCGGGAGCCGCTCAATCGAGTCGATGAAGGTGATATCGCGTGGACCGGCGGTCGAGAGTGTGGCGGCCCCTGCGATTTCCAGGTCGCCCGGTCCCACGAGTGTGCCGCCGACCAGGTCCGCGAGCTCGGCCAGAGTTACTGCCATCGGGAATCCTTTCCACCGTAGCGGCGTCCGCGGCGCATCGTCCTGCTTGTTTGCGCACGACCGGCGCCGCGCGGCGGGAATGCTAGCCCTTTCACCCCAGCGAAGCAAGACCAACGACCGTCTGCCGTTTGTGTTTGCGCGCACGGTTGTCGGTCGGACGCGCGGGGCATCACCGGACTGCGTTACGAGCCCGATTTTGACGGCGGCGGCCACCGACCTGCGCGATCGTAGCGAACGCAACGACCATCTTTTGAAATTTCCTTAAAGTATTGGCTTCCCCAGACTTGAAGGCCCAACCGCGACTGGTACAGTCAAATCTTGGTGATCGCTGTTTCGTCGGTCCGGCGCCTCGCGCCCGAAACCTTGCGGCACCGGGACCGTACTACAACAGAGATCTGCAAAATCCGCTATCGGTGGAACTACTTCCATGGCTGACCCGCTTTCCCGACGCCCCGACGAGGTCGATCATCTGTTGCTCAACGCTCGCCTGCGTGACGAGCTCGAGCCGTATTTCGACGAATCGATCACGCGCCTCAACGTCCACGACATGCCTACGTCGGTCGAGAACGAGTACCTGGCCAGTATGCTGGCCTGGGAGCGGGCTCCCGTCGTGCCGATCTCGCAATGGTTCGAGCCCGAACTGGTTTTGCCCCATCCAGACACCCTGACGGACGCCGCTCTGCACGATGCCTTGTGGGAGGTGATCCAGAAGCTGTTCGAGAAGCGGCTCGTGCTCGACTTCACCGATCATCTCTCCGACCGCCAGCTCTATCGGTTGATCTATCGCGACATCCTGCCGTCACCGGAGAAGAAGCTCGATTGTCCCTCGCGCTTTTTGCATTGGGATTGTGCCGATGCGGGGGGCGAACCGGAAGCTTGGCTGCGATTTTACGCCAGCGAAGAAGAGCGCGAGCATTGGGCATCGTCGGGCGAGCCGCTGCCACCCTGCGAGCCGCCTCCCTTTCCGCGCAAACTTCCTCGCCAGCCGCTGTAAGAGCCACCGATAAAGCCGGATCGAGCTCCAAGAAGCGGCGTTTCACGGCCGATTTTTCGCCCACGGCACTGCGACTTCCGGATGCTGCGGCTTCCGGATTTTGTCAGCCGCTGTATGCGCTTCGGCGTAAGCGGTTGCGAAAAAGGGAAAGTAGAACGGCGCTCATTTCGACGGAGCCGTACAACGGCGCGTCGGCATCATTGGCCGTCGCGTCGGGCATTCAGCCCCAGGCTGCGCCGCTGCCTGCCGAACCAGGCTTTCCAGGCGTCTTTGTCGTAGTCGAAGTTCTGGCCGGTCATCTCGACTAGGGCCTGTAGCACCTCGGGATTCTTGTACTCCATCTTGACGATTTTTGGCCCGCTGTTGCCAAAATTGCCGGCGAAGCCGCCATTGTTGCCGCCGGTCATACCTCCAAAACCGGCCGTGGTGCCCTGCTGGGCTGGCGCCACCACATGGATGTGGTTCGTGCGCAGCGCTTCGATCAACGGCACAACCGCCTTGCGGTCCTTCAGTTTGCCCAGAGCGAGTGCCGCGCGGTTGACCGTGACGTTCTCCTTGTCACGCAACTTTCCTACGAAGAATTCGGTGAACGCCGGTACGGGATGTTCCATCAAATAGTCGAGGCAGGTCAGGCGGATTTCCTCTACGTCATCGCCCAACGTACGGCCGCACAAAACCATCCAGGCGGCCGGCGAGTCGATACGGGCCAGCGCATCGATGTAGAGCTTCCGGTACGCCTGCTCCTTCTCGGCGGCCAAAGCGTCGCCCAGTGCACGAGAGGCGTAAGGGTCGCTGATGCGGTTGATCTGATCGATCGCCTCCTGAGCACGTTGGCCGTCGAGCCAACCGCGCCAGGTTTTCAGGTTGCGTTTCCACGCTTTTTCGAGGAGTTCCGTCTTCCGAGCTGCCTCTTTGAGCTCCATCTCTTGGGGCGTCATCCATTGCCGCTCGTAGTGGACGTAGCCCTGGTCTTCGAAATACTGCCGCTGGCTCTTCCAGACGCCATCGAATTGCATGTGGCCCAACAGCCGATGGGCCTCGGCATGATTGGGATCGATCTCGATGACCCGCTGCAGATGCTTCTCGCGTTGGCGGGGAAGGTTGTGGTCGCGGCACCAAGCGGCCAGCCCCAACTGGCCGTCGACCGTATCTGGGTATTCGCGGCGAGCCTTGTCATACTCTTCCTCCGACTCACTCTTCCCGATGACCTCTTTGACCTGCGACTTGTCGAAGGTGAGCTTGCCGCCACCGGCCGTTTCGATGACGTATTTGTCTCGCGGTGCTTTTTTGGCGTCGAGCAGCGTCCCTTCGACGCGGCCGCCGCTATGGAGCACCAGCACGTCGGCGCGCAAAACGCCCCCCACGACGCCGAGACAAAACAGAAAAACAACCACGCGGAATCGCAGACGGGACGCCGTCGTCATGATGTGACTCCACATTCCCCTACCCGTTTCCTGGCCCGGCTTTTATTATACGTGCGTTTTCCGGCCCTCAGCAATAAACTCGACGCTCGTCCGAAAAGTAGCGAAAACATCCTGGGAAGACTTCCATGAGCGAGTCGGTTTGCCAGCATCGGGCGCAGGCCCCGGTGAGCTTGCGCTGCGCGGTGATTACGGTCAGCGATACCCGCACAAGCGAGACGGACACGGGCGGAAAGGCTGTCGTCGACTACCTGGCGGCCGCCGGCCATACCGTGGTCGGTAAAGAGATCATCCCCGACGAGCCCGATCGGATGCGGCCGCTGGTACTTTCGCTGGCCGAACGCGGAGACGTCGATGCCGTCCTCTTGACCGGTGGTACCGGCATCGGCAGCCGCGACCAGACGTTCGAGACGATCAGTGCCCTGCTGACCAAGCCGTTGCCGGGCTACGGCGAGATTTTTCGCTGGTTGAGCTTCGCAGACGTCGGGCCGGCGGCCATGCTCAGCCGGGCAACCGGCGGGCTGGTGGGGCGCATGGTGGTCCTGACGATGCCCGGATCGCCCGCAGCCGTACGCCTGGCCATGGAACGGCTTATTGTGCCTGAAATCGGCCATCTGGTACGTGAGGCGCGGCGTTAGCTCGGCAGACGCGTTTTTCAACGCCGACCAAGGCCATCGCCGCAAAGAGTGCTTCGAGTAGGGCAACGCATAGGGGATGGAACGGTACTGGACGCGGCTCGAGTTTTGGCTTCAGCCAGTGCGGCTGTTCCCAACCGTTGTCGGTCCGCCTCCAAGTCACGGCCTCCGACACGGGTTCCACGCGTTTCGGAGGTGCTTGTTCGCCGGCCATGGCAGCCACGCCCGCCAGCAAAACCACCAGCGGCAGGCAGCGTCGCAAACGGGCTTTATCTCGTCGGACTGCGATGGGCATCGAAGGCTTTTCAGGCTGAACCATCGCCCGCCGCGACAACCGCGGCCGGCAGTCCCCTCTGGAAACGCAAGTCACGGGCCACGACCGAAACGTGCTTGGTAGACGACCGATGGCGCCGATGGAGCCTGATTTGAGGCCCTCTTAGGGCAGGTTTGACGAAGAAACGTGGCTTTTTTGCCGCACGCTGGGGCGGTCGGATGTTGAAAAACGGCCACATCAACTCGACTCGCCGGGAAGACCGAAGGACGGTATAACTCGCCACCTTTTCCCGCGGCACCTCGTTTTCTACGGTTGGATGGCGCTGGCACTTCGTCGCTATCGAAAGGCCCTCTATGCGAGCCGGCTCATCGAGCCCGCCGAGCTCGACGCGTTCGAGCGCGCGTTACCGCGCGACAGCCGGCCGGCGACCCCCACAGCACTGGCCGAGGCACTGGTTGCTGCCGGCAAGTTGACTCGCTTCCAGGCGGCCGAAATCGCCGCCGGGCGCACCACGGGCTTGGTGTTGGGCAATTACGTGCTGCTCGACCGGATCGGGGCAGGCGGGATGGGGCAGGTCTTCAAGGCCTGGCACCGCCACATGCAACGCACGGTGGCCCTAAAGACTCTTCCCGACCAAGCAGCCGCGGGTGAAGACTCGATCGCCCGTTTCCGCCGCGAGATCTTGTCCGCCGCCCAGTTATCGCATCCGAATATCGTGGCCGCGTACGATGCCGACGTATCGTCCGGTGTGCATTACCTCGTCATGGAATACATCGACGGCGTGAACTTGGCGACGCTCGTGCGCGAGCGTGGGCCATTGCCGCCGGTGCAGGCCGTGAAATATGTTCTCGATGCCGCGCGCGGCCTGGCCTATGCACATGCTCGCGGCATCGTCCATCGCGACGTCAAACCGTCGAATTTGATCGTCGACCGCGCCGACATAGTGAAGGTGCTCGATCTCGGCCTGGCACGGCCGGCCGCACTCCCGAGAGAGGCGGAGTTGACGCTCCCGGGCGACGTGCTGGGGACGCTCGAATACATGGCGCCCGAGCAGGCAATCGGAAGGAATGACCTGGCCGTCGACGGTCGCGCCGACATCTATGGCCTGGGCTGCACGCTCTACCGTTTGGTGACGGGCGAGCTTCCCTATCATGGCGGCTCGCCGCGCGAGCTGATCGCCGCGCACCGCGATCAGCGCATCCCTTCGCTTCGCGCTCTGCGGGAAGAGGTGCCGCGCCCCCTCGATGACATCTTCAAACGAATGGTCGCCAAACAGGCCAGCGACCGCTTTCCGCACATGGACGATGTCATGGACGCCCTGGAAAGGGTTAGGTTGCCGGGCCGCGAGAAGAGCGCGCGCCGGAGCAGGACCGCGAGCCGGTCGGCGGTAGCCGAGGAGCCGTCGAGCGGCGACGACATCGAGTTGGCGCCGACGGCCGGCGCACCCCCGCCAGAGAGTGACCGTAAAACATCTGGGCAGCCCGCTGGATTGCCGGCTTCGGGTACGGTCGAACCGCCGGTGGTCCGCCCGGCTGTTTCACCCGCGGTGGCCTTGCTGGTCCTGATCGCCGCGCTCGCCGGCCTGACCTCTTTGTCGTGGTTCGATTCCAGGTCCGACGTAAACGTCGTCGAGGCGGTGCCGCCCGGACAAAATGCGACGGCGTATTCGGCGGCCGGCGATCGGCAGCGCGCCTGGTCGCAAGCGCTGGGCGTGCCGATCGCCCTGACCAATTCGCTAAGCATGCAGTTGGTGCTCGTTCCCCCCGACGGCTTGCCGGACGATAGCTCGCCGGCAACGCTGGTCGCGCCGTTCTACTACGGCGCGAATGAGATCACCCTTGCCGATTACCGACAATTTTTGGCCGCCGGCGGTTCGCCCGCAAAACTCAGCTCGCCGGCGAGCGGTGCAGCCGGTAGCTCTCAGCGACAGGGCGATCGCCATCCAGTGATCGGTCTTACGGCCGCGGAGGCCGAAGCCTTCTGTTCTTGGTTGAGCGAGCGCGAAGGCGCGAGTTACCGATTGCCGACGGAGGCCGAGTTTGCACACGCCTGCCGGGCCGGTGCCGCGGGTCCGTTCTGGTTCGATCCGAAGGTCACCACGCTCGGCCGCTATGCCTGGTGCGACGGACGGACGCACCTCGTCGGATTACTGGAACCCAGCCCGCTGGGCCTCCACGACCTGCTCGGCAATGCCTCCGAATGGTGCCTCTTGGCGGATCAAAGCGACTCGGGGAGGGCCGGTGGCAGGCATGGGCTGTGTGGCGAATCGTCGTTGCCGACCGATCGCGAATTGACCGCGGAAGCAAGACGGGTCGATCCTAGCGCAACCGGCGGATTGCGCCTCGTGCTCGATTTGCCGCTCGAAGCACGCTGGCCGCGATAGTTGGATTGCGCCCAAGTACGTTCCTTGAGCCCGGCGGCGGCCCTATGCCGCTCGGCACTCGCCGTCTATTCTTGCGGCATGACCGAACGCACGACGAAGTTGACCCTGATGAGCGCGTTGCTGGTTGCGGCGGCCCTCGCTGCGCTGATGTCCTCACTGCCGGTCGGCCGCCACTTGCAAGCTTTTGCCGACGCTGTTCGCGCGGCCGGAGCGTGGGGGCCGGTCCTGTTAGGTGCGGCGCACGTGTTGGCCACGCTTTTGTTCATACCCGCCTGGCCGCTGACGTTGCTGGCGGGCTTTCTCTTCGGCCTCGTCCGAGGAACGGTAACGATCTGGGTGGCAAGCGCGATCGGTGCCTCGGCGGCTTTCTGGTTGGGACGGAGCGGCGCCCGAGACTGGGTGCAACACAGGTTGAGCTCCCGCTTCCAGGCCATCGACACCGCCGTCGATCGGCAGGGGTTCAAGATCGTCCTCTTGATCCGGCTCTCGCCCATCTTTCCGTCTGTATTCACGAATTATGCGATGAGCCTGACGGCGATCCGCTTTCGCGATTTCCTCGTGGCGTCATCGGTCGGCATGTTGCCGGGTATCTTCGTCTACGTCTACTTTGGCTCGACCGCGCACGATCTGGCCGAGATCACGACGGGTAGCTACCGGAGCGGGCAGAACGCATTACTGCTGCTCGGGCTGATGGCCACAATCGTCACGACCACCATCGTCACGCGCGTGGCACGAGCGGCTCTGCGCGACGCGGCAGGCGTCACTCCTTTGGCGGGCGAAGCACGAGCGACGCATATTGGGCCGTCTTGCCGCTGACGAGTACCTCGACTCCGCTGCCGTCCAGGTTCGCTTGGCTGATCTTGCCCGTCTCCGTCCAGTAGAGCTTGCGATTGTCCAAATCCAACGCCAAGCCGTCGGCAGCTTGGAGCCCGCCGACGATCTGGGTGTCGTTCTTGCCGTCGAATCCGACCCGGTGGATCGCACCCTGCGCCGAGTCGATCCAGTAGATCTGCCGGTTTGGCTCGTCGATCGCCAGCCCAAAGATCGTCGTTGGGGCGGCCAGTACGGCCTCGCTTTGCGAACCGTCGAGGTCTGCGCGTCGGATGCCGTCGCCTCCGCTCGACGCCCAATAGATCTTGCCGCCCTTCGCATCGATCGCCATCTCGTCGGGATTGCTCAGGCCGGTCAGCAGGTTCCGCCGCTGCGTGCCGTCAACACCGATTTCCATGATCAGGTTGTCGCCGAGGCTCGATACATAGAGCTTGCCGGCATCGGCGTCGAGCACCAGATCGCCGGTCCAGTTCAACCCGGCGGCCAACTGCTTGACGTTGTTGCCGTCGAGGTCGGCTGACTCCAGCGAATCCGTGCCATCGGGCACGTTCGAAACGGTGAAATAGAGCTTGCCCGTTTCCTCGTCGATCGCCAGTCCATCGACGTTTTTCTTGGCGACAAGCAACTTGACTTCGCTTCCGTCGCGCGCGGCGCGGTAGATTCCTTCGTCGCGATGCGTCCAATAGATCCACCCGAGCGTCTCGCCGGCCGAGTCCTCGGCCCGACAAGTCTCCGCGCCAAGCACAGCAAGGGTTACCACTGCCGTCAACATCCAGAGCCGGTTGTGCACGCGCATGGTGAGTTGCTCCTGAGTTGGATCGGAACCTTGCCGCAAGGGCGCAGTCAAGGGTAAACCGGCCGGCCGCTTTTGGCAAAGGCTCTGAGCAACCGACAAACCGGCTCGGCCTTCCAAAGAATCCGCGTTTCACGACCGATTTTTGTCCGCAGCGCTCCGGCTTCCGGTTTTGTCGGCCCTCTTGGGACGGTGCAGGTACCGACAAGCGCAAAAAAAGGCCCGAGACGTTTGAGAACGTCTCGGGCACCGCCTGATGAGTCTGGTAGGTGAGCTTCGAGCGGCTGACAAAACCAGGAAGCCGGAGCGCCCGTGGGCGAAAAATCGGCCTTGAAACGCCGATTTTTGTGCAGCGAGATCCGGTCTTGTCGGTTGCTCTTAGTAGCCCTTCACCTTACGGTCCGCCCGCCAATACGGGTTGGGGGTATAGGGCGCCAATCCCATCACCTGCGTTCGATTGTTGGAGTACGAATAGCCGCTCGCCGAACCCGTTGTCGGCGAATAGGAATATCGCCGAATGGTGTTCGATTGGGCCGTGTTCGCCGCCGGGGCCACCGAACGCTGCGCCGTCACCGTGCCGCCTGAAGAACTACCGCCGTACGAATAATAACGCGCGCGACGACCACCGGCTTGCGCCTGGTCGGACGTCACTAGGGCGAGAGCGGCGGCCGCCACCGCCAAGAAGCAAAATCTCCGCATGACACACCTCCGAAAACATGGACACATTGCCTGGAGGGTCGCAGGGCCGCCTGACGCCGCGACCACGACTCAATCATAGTCCTCAAACTCGGCACAGGCTATGGGCAGGCGATCGCAGAATAGGCAAACTTTCACGAAATTAATCGGAAATTTGCATGGCGCGGTCTGATCGTCGCGTGTCAGAAGGACAAGCGCGGCCGGTTGCGGCGACCCTACCGATGTACTTCTTACAATCGGTATTGCAACAAACGTACACTATCAGACGCCGCTTTGGGGATGTGCGTCGGCCGCAAGTCTCGATCAATCAGGCGGTTGCTGCCCGACCTGTCAACATGATCGCTCCTTGGCACACCGCCTGCTTTATAGCCGACCGAAGCAGGAACGAGGCAAAACATAGCAAAGGAGTGTGAACCATGTTGGTCCTGACTCGGAAGGTCAAACAGCAGATTCAGATTGGCGAGAACATCGTGGTCACGATCCTGCAAGTACGGGGACAAACCGTGCGTGTGGGTATCGAGGCTCCGCACAGCGTGCGGGTCGTGCGTGCCGAAATCGCCGATCTGCCGGCCAAGACCGATGATGTGGCCGCCGAGAAGTCGAGCATGGTACGGCCCGGGCGCGTCGGCGCCGGCAGCCCGGAAGCGGACGGAGGATTCTCGTCGCCGGTCACAAACAGTCGGATGCTGGCGGGAGAGTCGGCAGGGCTCTACCCGTTTATGCGGCGGCGCGCGGGCTCGACCCGGGCTACCACTTCCAGCCTGGTTGCAACTGCGGATTGACCACGCACCCCTCGGGCCAACGGCCCTGCTGGAGATCGACGATGCACTGGGCGGCCATCGTACTCATGTCGCGCTGGCTTTCATGGTCGAGGCCGCCCATGTGGGGCGAGAGTAGCACGTTGTCGAGCTTCAGCAGTGGGCTGTTCAGCGGCAGGGGTTCGGTGCGGAATACATCGAGACCGGCGGCCATCAGCTTGCCGCTGGCCAACGAGGCGGCAAGCGCTTCTTCGTCGACCAGGCCACCGCGCGAGGTATTGATCAAGACCGCGCCGGTCTTCATCTGGCCGAGCGTGCGGGCGTTGATCATGTCGGCGGTCTGCGGCGTGCAGGGCAGGTGCAGGCTCACGATGTCGGCCTCGGCGAGCAGTTCGTCGAGCGAACAGAGTCGTATGCCGTGTAGGTTGGCGAAAGCCTCGTTCGGCATCGGATCGTAGGCGATCACCTTCAACCCCAGCCCGATCGCGCGCGGTACGACGGCTTGTCCGATGCGGCCCAGTCCCACCAAGCCCAGCGTACGGCCTGCCAGACGCGGCAGCGCCTGCCGCCGCCAAACGCCGCTGCGGACTTCCTGGTCGCGTCCCGGAAACCCGCGAAAGACACCCAGCAACAGCGCGATCGTTATCTCGGCGACCGAATGGTGATTGGTGCCGGGTACGATGGTGACGAGCGTTCCGCAATCGGTGGCCGCTGCCACGTCGATGGCGTCGTAACCGACTCCCATGCGGGCGATCACGCGGAGGCGCGCTTTTTCGAGCACTTCGCGGTTATACAATTCGCTCCCGGCCAACACGGCCGACACGCCCTTCAACTGGGCGAGCAAGAGCGGAGGATCGGGGATCGACTCCGAAAGCTTCGCGGTGGGATATGCCACTTCCATTCCCGCCGCTTCGAGAACGTCGCGATACGGACCGGGTTGACCTTTGATGACCGTGGGGGTGACGAGAACGCGCGGCATGGGGAAGATTTGGCTCGTGGGTGCGGGGAGGTTGAGTTGCCTAGTGTCGTGTTTTTCGAGCCGAGATTCAAGCGTTACGCGTAGGTCGGTGAGTAACCTCATCGCCGTTGCCCACATTCATTCGCCACGAGGGTCGGTGTAGCGCTCACCGGCGGTGGATGGCACACGCTGTCACCCATTTTCAGTGTCACCGACGACGGTCATGCGTGATCGACGGCCGCTTCCGACTTACGCGACTCGCCGAGGTTGCTTGCAAACGCTCTGTAACCGGCTACACTCTGACATGCGTTTGAGTGTTTGAGCGCCGGCAGCAACCTTTGCTTGGTGATGCGGATGACAATCATTACTTATCCCGAACGCTCGGTCGATCCGTTCAAGATCGCGACCTATCACGAGAGCGGATTCCTCGTGCTGCCGGGCCTGTTCGAGCGACAAGAGATCGCCGAACTGTCGGACGAGGCCGAGCGGCTGCTCGAGCGTACCGACTTGATCGATCAGGATAATCTGCGCTGCCGTTATCAACCCAACGAGGCGGGCGGTCCGTGTTTGTTCGAGACGTTCGATCCGGTCATCGACATCGGTCCGCGGAGCGCCGCGATCGCCGCCGACCGGCGGATCTATGACGTGCTGGCGCAGATCTACGATGACGAAGCGTGCCTGTTCAAAGATAAGCTTATTTTCAAGCCACCCGGCGCGCGCGGCTATAGCTTGCACCAGGATTACATCGCCTGGAAGAATTTCCCGCGCAGTTTCGTGACCGTGCTGGTGGCCATCGACGAAGCCGATTGCGACAACGGTTGCACGGTGGTCTATCCAGGCTACCATCACCACGGTTGTCTGACCGAGGAAGACGGCGAGTTCCACGAAGTGCCGCCACATGCGATCGACGAGACGCGCGCCGTGCCGCTCGAGTTGGCGCCCGGCGATGTCGCCTTTTTCGGATGCTTCACACCGCATCGATCGGCGCCGAATCGATCTTCTCGTTGGCGGCGGCAACTCTATCTAAGCTACACCGCCCGACGCGACGGGGGCGATCTGCGCCAGACGCACTACGGCGACTTCCACGCCTGGCTGCGGAAGAAATATGCCGACTACGGCAAGACGAACGTCTATTTTCGTTGATCTTGGAGCAGCCGACCAAACCGGACCGAACCCCACAAGATCGGCGTTCCATGGCCGATCTTTTGCCCGCGGCGCTCTCCGAGGATTTTCAGCCGCTCTTGGCCGCGTCATCGTAGACTAGCCCGAGTGCTCCCGGCACGCCCGACGAACCGGTACAATGGTCGGCAAAGTAGCGTGCCGCAATCCTTGGGAGGTTAGCCGTCGTGAGCGCCAATAGCACGATTGAAGCCCCGGCCGGGGTGACGAAGTTCCACCTGTCGCTGAACGTGAACGATCTGGAGCGATCGGTCAGATTCTTGCAAGCCTTGCTCGGTGCGCCTCCCGCGAAGCGCCGCCACGACTACGCCAAGTTCGAAATCGACGATCCGCCGCTCGTGCTGTCGTTGGAACCGCACGGATTTTCGGGCCGCGGAGCGTTGAATCACGTCGGCTTTCGTATGCCCGATTCGGCGGCCCTCGTGGCAGCCCAGCGACGACTGGAGACGGCAGGCATTTCGACCCAGCGCGAAGAGGGCGTGGAATGCTGCTACGCCCGCCAAACCAAGTTTTGGGCGACCGATCCCGACGGGACGCTGTGGGAGGTCTACGTCTTCGAGGGGGACATCGACCACCGGGGTGCCGGCCAGGCGTTGGAAGTCATTTCACCGTCCGCGAGGTCCGCCGAACGCGAGACTGTACGAGTCAGCGTCGCTCATCGCCTGGGCCAGCCGTTTGGGCGCCTGCGGACGCCAGACGGGCTAGAGTGCGGTGACGGTTCGGTCGACGAGGTGTTGTTGCAGGGCACTTTTAACGCCCGTACCGATGATGCCGAACGGCAGTGGATACTGCGCGAAGTGCGACGCGTCTTGCGGCCCGGTGGCCAACTGCTGGTGCACGTCTTGACTTCGTCGGCGCCGCTGCCGACAGACGCTCGGCTGCAATTGCCGGGTCCGGCTGCCGCCGTCGAGCAGGCGCCCGTCGATCGGCAACTGGTGGCCGATCTGGAAGAAGCAGGCTTCGTCGGCGTCCACTACGCCAAGTTCGGGGCGTCGCCCTGCTTTCATTACGCCGGTGTTGAGATGCGCGAGACGAAATTGTTGGCTTTTGAACCGGCCGGCACCGCTCCGGCGGCGTGTGTGGCGGTATACAAAGGCCCATTTCGCGAGATTCGCGACGACGCCGGACGCGTTTTCCGCCGCGGCGAACGCGTGCCCGTCGACGAGGCAACCCGCGAGCTGTTGCAGGCCGGTCCGGCCGCGGCACAGTTTTTGTTTCTCGGGGTCCACGAGACGGTCGAGGGCGACGAGAAGTCGGTCTAGCGGACGCGCAGGCTACAAATTTCGGCCGCGTTGGCGTATGATAGGCTTAGTCGGTCGCGTAAGCAGGCGGCTTCATCGTCGATCGACGCACGTCATTCGCACCGCGTTGTCCTTGCGGTGCCTCGAAGGATGGCTGGCCGAGAAAAATGGAAGATAGTCTCGAATCGGATCGTTGTGCTCGGCTACTCAAGGCCATGGCCGACCGCGAACGGCTCAAAATCGTGCAGTGCCTGCGCGAAGGGCCCAAGAACGTGGGCGAGATCGCCGAGTTACTCCAGGCGGAGGTGGTGAACGTATCGCACCATCTTGGCGTTCTTCGTCAAGCAGGGCTGGTCGTCGACCGCCGACAGGGCCGGTTCGTGGTCTATCAACTCCATCCCGATGTCTTCAAGCCCGGCCGGAACGAACATCTCGATTTCGGCTGCTGCCGACTCGATATCTCGTAGCGCCGTCTCGACGGTCGGCCCTTTGCCGGCCGATAAGGGATCGTTCCGGCCCTCCGACTCCTTCCCCGAAAACCCTCGTGTCCGCCGTTTCTGTGCGTGTGGGTAAGGGACATGGCTGGCTCATTTCGAGCATCCATTCAGGTGCGTGCCGGATACCGCGGTCGATCGACGGCCGGACCTGATGGCGCCTTCGCGTCCTCTTCCCCAACACAACTCTTCCAGCGCCCGGCCGGGGCTCGACGGCCGGGGACACGGCGCCGCGTCATGCGGCGCGGTAGCGACGCAGCGGTTATTTGGCGCTGCGGCCACCAGTGGCTGGCGCCACGGCCAACTCGGTCGGCACGTACGGCTCCAGCTCTTCACGCAAAACCACGACGTCTGCCGGCGCTTCGATCCCGAGGCGAACCTTGTCGCCCGACAGACGCACGACCGTTACCACGATCGAGTCACCCAAACGGATGCGCTCGTTTTCTCTCCGCGACAACACCAGCATGAACCAACCTCCGTGCTTGGGATGAACGTCATGTATGTATACTGTTCGTATGAACCGTGTCAAGCTTAAGACTTGGTGCTCTCTTGTCCCGTTCTTCCCTGTCTCCGAATTGCGATCTCAGGCGGTAATGAGCTCCAAATCCGATGGCGGCACGAGCTGGGTCTTCTGAAACCGTTCGCCGCTGGAGTCGTAGAACAACACCGTGTTGTTCTGCGTCTCCCAGATCGCGGAGAACGTCACGGCTCGTGGGCCGTGCAGGCAAAAATAGAGGCCGCAGGGTTTACCCCCACGCATCAGCACTCGCTCCGACATCCGAAAGGCACCACACTCCAATTGGTCAAATTCGCATAAGGTTTCATTCACGTAGTCTCGTAGGTCATCCAGCGATTGAATCGTTCGTTCACTGGTCAACATGTGACGGCGTATCTCCTGGGCCAAGATAACGAGGCGGCGCGATGCCGAAGGCTCGCGCGGTAGGCCAAGCAGAACCAGATGCGGGCACTGGTAACTATCGGCAAGATGGGTAAGAAGTTTCAATGGAAAAAGGCAGGCGAGCCATCGGGCTTGGCCTCGCGCGCCAAGTACTCTCGGCCGCGTCTTGCGAGGGCCTGTCACTTCTTGTCGGCGTATTTCTCGAAGGCTGCGGCGATGCCGGCCGACGTCGCATCGCCGAGGTGAAAGACGATGCGATAGCGCAACGAGAGTTCGGCCCCCTTGGAGAGCGTGTACGAGCCGTCGACGTCGGTCTTGCCCACAAAATCGCGGAGGCCGAAGGGATTGGCTGCGAACAGGCCGTAGTCGCGCACATGCCAGCGAGTTGGATAACGAAAGCTCGAAGGATGGTTCAGAAACGCGATGCCGACCGCCTTGCCGTCGACGGTTCCCCAATAGTCGACCCACGAGGCGGGCTTGCCCCAGGCGTCTCTGTCGCGATTGCCCTCGCTGTTGACGATGTGGCCGCCCTGATTGCTGTTGACGTCCATCACCGTCGGAATGCGGATGCCCATCGAGCCCTCTTTGGTATCGCCGAACCTGACCGGTCCCTCCGAGGCGAGAAGGAGGATGTCGAAGTCGATCGACCGCCAGTCCTCCTCGGCGCGAAAGGTGAGCATGCGGTGGTCCTCGAGCTGCTTTTTGCCCGCGGCATCGATCCAGTCGTTGCGCGTCGCGAGTACCGCTTGGTCTTCTTCCTCCGCCACCCTCAGATACTCGCGATGGGCGATGGAGCCGTGTCCCTTCAACTCGCTCCAGAAGTCGACTCCGTTCACGTCGCCGTGCGTGAACCAGATCGAGCGCTGGTGGGGATGGTCGGGTTTCTCGCCCTTGATTTCCCGCATCGGATAGGCGCGCGTCATCTCGGCTCCGCTGGGGCCGATCACGGGCCACAGGATCGGCTTAGGCCCGGTCGTGGTCCGATAGATGGTGAAGAGCTTGCCGTCGATTTCCACCCGCACGTCCCCCTCCTGCCGCTGAAGAGTGATCTTCGCCGCGTGGGCGGGCGCGAAAGCAAGGGCCGCGACGCCAAGGAAGGCAACGAGTGAGACGAAGGGCCGGCGCATGAGCGGATCTCCGATACCAAAAGTTCAACAGCAGTTTGGCTGCTGAAATGGTAATTGGGCCGGCGCCCTGAGAACAGAGATCGGACAGTGGATGAGTGAAACCCGCGGTCGACCTGCGGCCCGCGTCACCGGCGGTCGGCGTGGCGACCGGTGGTTGCTACCGCTTCAAACTCGCTTCGGCCTGCACTCGGGCCTCGTTCTTGATGTTGTGGTATTCGTCGAACGTGACTTCGTCGAACTTGTGCATCTGTTCCGCGGCCTGTTCGATGCGCTTGAGGTCTTCCTTGGCGAGCGTCATCAAAATGGTGTGCTCCGAGCGCATGACCCTCTCCTTGTGCCACTTGTCTTCCGCCGTCACCGTGAGGGTGATCTTCACCGGCAACTCTTGTCGCTGACGCAGGATCCGGTTCACGGTCAGGCGTGGAAACGGCATATCGGGCGGATTGAGGATGGAATTGAGCTGTTTCTGCCAGTCGGCGAAATCGGCATACTGTCGGGCGACCTGGGGGCGGGCAGGCGCCGAGGTCTCGATTTCGTACTTCATCCAGCGGTTGGTGAGTCGGAGCACGCCCGTATCGGGATCGACGCTTTCCGAGAATTTGGCCGCGGCGGCATCGCGTACGACTTCTTTGGAGTGGCTCTTGGCGGCTTCCCGCAGCTTGCTGATCTGGGTTGAGATATCGCCGGTGCTGATGTGCGTCTTCATCTGCCGGTTGGGGTCGAGCAAGATCACCCGGTCTTGTCCTGGGTCGAACACGATCGTTTCATCGGGCGCTTTCGTGAAGTCGTAGACGCGCCCCGACGCAAAAAGCGTGGTCGTCAGCTCCGGCTTTTCATGTTTGTCGTCCAAGTTCCTGTAGACCTTGTTGTCTACGTGAAAGTCATCCGCGATCGCCTGTGAGCAGACGAACGCCGTCATGACTGCGGCCAAGAAGTGTAAAACCTGCCGGTTGCGTGCGCTATCCATCCTCGGACCTCACTCCTCAGGATCTTCAAAAGACGATGGGGGCGGGAATATCCCAATTCGCCGCCACCGTGTAAACGCCAGTCTGCCTGTCGTTTTCAGCCGGATTGGGCGGGTGGCGGAACGGTCTGACCCGCCCGCTGTAGGTTAAGGAGCAGC
Organism: Pirellulales bacterium; assembly: GCA_035547915.1. Classification (GTDB taxonomy): domain Bacteria; phylum Planctomycetota; class Planctomycetia; order Pirellulales; family JAICIG01; genus DASSFG01. The sequence continues at coordinate 68,135 of DASZTS010000045.1, forward strand.
CCTGTATCCGGCCGGCACAGAGGCTCTGATTCGCCAGGGTCGAAAATGCTATGCTTACCTGGCCTCGGTGGGCGACCTGCCGCCGACGAACGAACCAACACCACCCAGATCCCCCAACCCCCTCATGCGTACCTTCCTTGTTACCGGCGGTGCCGGCTTCATCGGCTCGCACATCGCCACCGCCCTTGTCGAGCGGGGCGATCGGGTGCGGGTGCTCGATAACCTGAGCACGGGCCATCGCGCGAACCTGGCGCACCTGGGGTCGCGCGTGGAATTGATCGAGGGAGACCTGATCGACGCCAAAATGGTGCAACGTGCCGTGGAGGGGGTCGATTGCGTCTTCCACGAGGCCGCGCTCGCTTCGGTGCCGCGCAGCGTCGAAACACCGCTCGATACCAACGCCGCCTGCGTCACCGGCACGGTCACCCTCCTCGACGCGGCGCGACGGGCGGGTGTCAGGAGGCTCGTCTATGCCGGTTCCAGCAGCGCCTACGGCGATTTGCCGTCCTCGCCCAAGCACGAAACCGATCTGCCGGCGCCCATTTCTCCCTATGGGGCGGCCAAACTCGCGGCGGAATACTACTGCAAGGCCTTCACGGCGACCTACGGCTTCGAGACGGTCACGCTCCGGTACTTCAACGTGTTCGGCCCGCGGCAGGATCCGGGCAGCCCCTATTCGGCCGTCATTCCGCTGTTCATCACGGCCTTGTTGGCCGGCAAGCGACCCACTGTGTATGGCGACGGCCAGCAGTCTCGTGACTTTACTTATGTCGACAACGTGGTTTACGGCAATTTGCTGGCTGCCGACGCTCCGGAGGCCAGCGGCCGGGTATTCAACGTCGCCAATGGGCGGGCAACCAGTTTGCTCAACCTGCTCCGCCAACTCAACTCGCTGTTGAACACCGGGATCGAGCCGATTCACGAGGCTCCCCGAGTCGGCGACATCCGCGAGAGCCTGGCCGATATTTCGGCCGCCCAGAAATGGCTCGGATACCAGCCGCGAGTTTCGTTCGAAGACGGACTACGCCGCTCGATCGACTATTACCGTGAGTGGGCCTTAAGCCGGCGCCCCTAACCTCGACAAATGGCTCGAGAGTCCGGCGATACAAGCATTTCTGGGTAGCCGTGCTCCGTCTCACACGTCCCGGATTGAGAGGGCCACGAGCCTCATCCTCGTTCGAAGTAACGGAAAATTAAGGGCTATTTCATTTCCGTGAGATTGGCACGTGGCCTGCAATGGTGCCTACGCCAATCACTGGGACGGTTTGCTTGAGGTCTTCGAGCGGCCGTCTGCACGCGTCGAAAAAGGCGCGTCCCGGTTGAGACGAAGGTCGAGATTTAGCCGGGAAGTCCCGGCGTAAATGCTTGGCTTTGCGTCGGCCGGGTTGGTAGAATCGTTATTCGGCCAGAACGTCGGTCGGGCACATCCAGCACAAGGCTCTTCAGGAAGCCAGGGAACGGGAGCGATCAATCTATGTCACGTGGTAAATCAGGTTTGCGGCGGCGGGGCGCGTTTACGCTTGTGGAGTTGCTCGTCGTGATCAGCATCATCGGTATGCTGATCGCGCTCCTGTTGCCCGCGGTGCAACAGGCACGCGAGGCGGGTCGGCGGACTACGTGTTTGAACAACATGAAGAACTGCATGTTCGCCGTGCTTAATTACGAGGGTCAGCGGAAGACGTATCCAGGATATTGCGATACCCTCACCGGGATTCAGTACAGCGGGAGCGGCACTGCCTCGACCAACTACGTGCTTCCGGTGAGTTGGTTGGTCCAGGTACTTCCCCTGCTGGAAAGGACAGCCGAGTACAACCTGTGGCGAAATGAGTTGCAAACCGGCAACGCGGGCATGCCGTGGCCGCCGCAAATCTACATGGACATCCTGAACTGCCCGAGCAGTCCACCGACTTTGACCACGGGCAACACGCCGAATGCATACGTGGTGAATAGCGGCATGTTGGACACGCCCGGCGGAAACAGCGGAACCACGGGGTTGCCCGCCGACTTCGCGGCGAACGGTGTATTTTTCAACAAATTCAATGCGGTCGCCGTAGCCGCCAGTGCTGGCGGAACCGCGCCAACATTGGCGGATCCGAGCAAGGTTTCTGCTCCCGCGGTCGCTCAGTATTCCGCCGTGCCTCAAGCGATGCTGAGCAACAACGGCGGTCCGCTGATCAGCATCAACCAGGAATACATTACGACCCACGATGGTTCTTCGCTAACGTTGATGATGTCCGAGAACAACAATGCGGTCAGCGTGGCATACACCGGTGCGGGCACGCTCGGTTGGGGCAGTGCCGGTTTCAGCAACGGCTCGGGATCGTGGGGCAATTTGGCGGCTGGCAGCAATTCCTCGTTGCCCTACGCGGGACTGGAGCCGACCAACTGCTTCGTATGGTGGCCTGACGCGAACCCGAATTCGCAGATGAAGATCAATGCGCCGTTGACGACTACCGGCTCAACGACGATCAACTACCAATACTATTTGCACCCGGCCAGCAATCACCCGACCGCCGTCAATGTGGCTTTCTGCGACGGTCACGCGCGGAATATCAGCCAGGATATCGACTACCTGATATTTTCTCTGTTGATGACTCCGTACGGCCAGTTGTGCAACACGCCCGGATCGACGGGGATCGATACGAATGGTACGGGCACCTCTTCGTTCGCATCGACGTATTATCCGAGCGGTGCAAATAACTATACGCTGCTTCGTACAAAGCTGATCGACGATAGCCAGGTACAGTAAGCCGGTTCGACGTTCCGGCGGGGTTTGAAAGTCTGATCTTCCCGTGCCGCACGCTCCTTTCAACGAGCGTGCGGCATTTTTATTTACTTCTGGTCAATCCGCGAGACGGTCGGTGCGCGCCATCGATGGCGCAGAAGGGGATTCCAGAACGGGGTCGCGGACGCGAGGTCGACGGATGCCGCCTACGTCGAGAGCCGCTCGCCATTCAGAGTGAGCACCAAGCTGCGCGCCCCGCCGTGGTTGCGGTGCTCGCAGAGGTAGATTCCTTGCCAGGTGCCGAGCGCCAAGCGTCCGGCCGAGACAGGGATCCAAACCGAACTGCCCAACAGCGATGATTTGACGTGCGCGGGCATGTCGTCGGGCCCTTCGCAGGTGTGACGATAAGGAAAGCTTTCCGGAGCGATCGCATCGAATACGCGCTCCAGGTCGTAGGGTACGTCTGGGTCGGCGTTTTCGTTGATCGAGAGCGAGGCTGAAGTGTGCTGAATGAAGACGTGCAACAGTCCGACTCGGTAGTCGGCGATTTCCGGCAACCCTTCGGTCACTTCGTGCGTAATGAGATGGAACCCCCTGCTTCTGGGCCGGAGTTTCAACGACCGCTGTAGCCAGGCCAAGATCAAACCTCGTCGATGTGTAAGTTTTTGTCTTGAAATGCTTGACAATCCGAGATTCCCTGTAAGAATAACATGCTTTAAGTCGCGGGTGCCACACCCCGCCTTGGATCGAATTGCGACGGGTACTTTAGCCGTCGCCGATTTGCGGCACCCTCGCTTTTGCCCTGGTTCGCCAAAAAGGCGAGGGCGGCATGATTGACCGCCACGCTCTGCGGACTTGCAAGCATCCGCCTGCCCAGAGTGGAAAATCCGCACGGCTTGCAATTGGCGTCAGTTCGTTCCAGGGAACATTGTAAGTAGGTTTGTTGTGAGGAGCTATTTGAGCGATGCGTAACGTATTTGATGCGATTCTCGAATTCGGCCACGACGAAGACTTCATTCCGCACGAGACGGAAGAGTTTGTGCCCACGGAAGCCCCCGCAGGTTCGCAAGAGAAGCTGGAAATGCTGGCTCGACGCGTGCAAGCGGGTGTCCCCTTGTGGCATCCGGATGATCGGGCCGACTACAGCGGCTTGACCGGCGCCGTGCGTCCGCGAGAGTAGTTTGTCTCGTTGCCCGGTTTTGTACGCCCGTTGTTTCTGACCGTTTTTCGTAACGCCCGCTCCGCTGACTCGAACGTCAGGCCCGACACTATCCTCTTCGGATCGGCGTCTTCCTGACGTGTGCGTCGCGATCGATGCCGGCCGCCGCCGCTCGACGAAGGTTTGAGAGGACCGAAAGAACAATCGGCAAACTGTGATGCTTTGCAGTTTGCCTGGCTGGGTTCTGTGCGTCTCTCACGCGTCTTTGTCATACGGTGGCGGCCGGCTTTTTTGTTGCGCCGGCGAACGAATAGTTCGCGGCGTCGAATCTCCGCATCAATCGCCGGTATCGCCAGGTGAAGTCGGGCCAGAGGGTGGTATTGCGGCCCTGGGCGTCGAGATACCAACTGCGGCAACCGCCCGTCATCCAAATGGTGCGTTGCATGCGCTGCTCGAGGTCGGCATTGAATGCCCGACAAGACTCGGGGCGAACGTCGAAGGTCGCCCAGCGGCCCTCCATCCACCGCAAACAAGCGGTAACGTAGGCGAGTTGGGCTTCGATCATCACCAACAACGACGTGTGGCCGATGCCGGTATTCGGCCCGGTCATGAGAAACAGGTTGGGAAAACCGGGCACTGTTGTGCCACGATGGGAGTAGGCGCCCTCGCGCCAGACATCCGCCAGACTCATCCCTTGGCTGCCGCGCACGCGCTCGGCCAGCGGATTGTCGGTCACGCGGAACCCAGTGCCGAGGATCATCGCGTCGATCTCGCGCTCACGTCCGTCGGCCGTGAATAACGAGTGAGCGCCAACGCGGGCGATCGGCTCGGTCACCAACTCGACGTTGTCTGCGGCGATCGCCGGATAGAAGTCGTTCGAGAGGAGTAGACGTTTGCAGCCCGGCTCGTAATCGGGAGTGAGCTTCTCCCGCAGCGCGGGATCGGTAACCTGCCGTTCCAGATGCCGCAGCGCGTGCCGCTTGATCCACGCCGCGTGACGTGGGTAGCGGGTGAAGATGAGTGCCAGCAATTCATCGGACCAATAGATCGCCCAGCGAATGAGGCGCTGCGCCAAAGGAAAGCGGCGGTAGAACGCTCGCCGGCCGGCGGAGATCGGTTTCTCCGGGTGCGGTAAGATCCAAGCGGGAGTGCGCTGGAACAGGTAGAGCTGCTGCACCGCGGGTTGAATCTTGGGGACAAATTGAATGGCCGAAGCACCGGTGCCGATCACTGCCACCCGCTTGCCGGTCAGATCGTAGGTCTCGTCCCATGCGGCCGAATGGAAGGCGGTGCCGCGAAACGAATCCATCCCCTCGAATCGGGGCCAGGCCGGTTCGCTCAAAGCACCGCAGGCCGAAATCAGAAAGTCGGCCGTCCAACTGCCGCCCGAGGTCGCAATCCGCCAGACGCGGGCCGTTTCGTCCCACTCGGCCCCCAACAGGTCGTGACGGAAACGAATATGCCGAGCGACGTCAAACCGCCTGACGACGTTCCGCAGGTACTCCTGGATCTCTCGCTGGGAAGAAAAGGTCGTAGTCCAATTCGGATTCGGCGCGAAGGAGAATGAATACAGGTGCGACGGAACGTCGCACTTGCAGCCCGGATACGTATTGTCGAGCCAGGTTCCCCCGTAGTCGCCGCGCCGCTCGAAGATGACGAACTCGATGCCTTCTCGTTGCAAGGCGATGGCCGCCCCGATACCAGAGAACCCGGCACCGACGATCGCCACCCGGGTATGGGCGGGTCGTGCCTCGGCGGTCGGGTCGGTTTCCACAAGATCGATCGACGACATCAGGCGCGGGCCAAAAAGCGTATTGGAACGAGGGAATAATAGCGGCCACTGATCGCGGTACCAGACCGCGCGTTGCATACCGGACGACGCCGTTCGCAGCCGTTGGGTCGGGTAGCCCTTGGTCGGTTCTGCGTACGTAGTATTCAGAATCGCCAAGACGGTTTCTTTTCGGCCGCAAGAAAACCCAAGAGCGGCTGACAAAAACCCCGCGACCTGGGCAAAGAAGACCCGCTAGAGGCCGTAGCTCAGTCGGTAAAGCAACGGATTGCTAATTCTTCCGGGCCAAGGTACGGCGACAAGGCTAATGACGCCATCCGCGGCGAGGTGTAATCATCGAGCTGCATGAAGGTCCGATTCCCAACAACCTTGAGCTATGCAGCCCGTCGGTAAGCGGGGTCGCTAGCCCAAAACGGATTCGAGACCGTTCAAGATCGCCGTCCAGCCCGATTCGGCCCCGGCCGCGAATCGCGGATTGAGATGTTCGTGATCCAACGTCAGTTCACACCCAGACCCTGAGCGAGCAATGCCGATGACCACTCGCGTCACGTCATTCGAGTATTTCGGGACGAGAAAATCGAATACGAGCCGTTCTGGCCGAGCAATTTCCAGGTATTCCCCCTTGTGTTCGACGTCTTCGCCGTCACGACGATCCACCAAGCTGAAACTGCCGCCCGGCCGCGCGTCGATTTCGGCGCGAACCATCGTGTCGGGCCCGGTTGCGAAGAGGAACTTACTGGCCGTGGCGGGATCGAGCCATGCGTCGAAGACCTGCTCCGCTGATGCCTCGAAGCGGTGCACGACACGGACGGTGACGGTTGGTTGGTCTTTCATAACCTGCCAAGTCTGTCAGGTGAAGGTCTCTGGCGGCACTCCGCACGTGATGTCGGACCCCAAAGCTAGCGGCTCGGAAAGATGGAGAATCTTCATGGCTAACGACTAGCTTACACCAGCCGTTCAACTAGCTCTATCGCTTCGGGGAACGCCCCTGCCCCAAGTTGAGAGTGCCGATGCTTTAGAGCAACCGACAAAACCGGATCGAGCTTCACAAAATCGGTGTTTCACGGCCAATTTTCGCCCGCGGCGCTCCGGCGTCCGGGTTTTGTCAGCCGCTCTTAGGGAGACGGACCGGCGACCGGCAATTCAATATGCCAAATGCCAACGGTGCGCCGTAGGTTACAAAGTCATCTGCCGAATCAGAGCCGCTTGCGTCGGCCGGTGCAAACGACGAAGATCTTGCCGTATGTCGCACCCAGCCTGGATGCTCTACGGAACCAATGGTTATACCGGCCGGTTGATCGCCCAAGAGGCCGTCTCTCGCGGAATGCGCCCTGTGCTGGCGGGGCGCAGTTCCCGATCAATCGAAGGACTCGCTCACGAGTCCGGTTGCCCGTATCGCGTGTTCGCGCTGGACGATGCGGATGAGGTCACCCGCCATTTGGATGGGGTTAGCTTGGTGTTGAACTGCGCGGGGCCGTTTTCTAAGACAGCGCCGCAGTTCATCTCGGCATGTTTGCGGGCGAAGGTACATTACCTCGACATTACGGGGGAGATCGACGTGATCGAGGGCGCGGCCGCTCAAGATGCCCGCGCACGCGAGGCTGGCGTCGCCGTTGTGCCCGCTGTCGGTTTCGATGTCGTACCCAGCGACTGCCTGGCCCTCATGCTGGCCGAGCGACTGCCGAACGCCACCCACCTGATTCTCGCCTTCACGGCGGGCGGGGAGGTAAGCCCTGGGACTGCGAAGACGATGCTCGAGATCATGCCGGGGGGCGGCCGGGCACGCATCGACGGCCAGATTTGTCGAGTGCCGGCCGATTGGAAAGCGCGAACGGTCCCCTTTCCATCCGGGCCGCGCGAGGCGGTCACGATCCCTTGGGGCGACGTGGCCAGCGCGTACTATTCGACGGGCATCGCCAACATCGAAACATATTTGGCGGCGTCGCCGGCCATACTCCGCCGCTCGCGATGGTTGCGTCGCTTCGCGCGTGTGCCATTCCTGCGAGGTCTCGCCCAACGTTGGATCGAGCGATCGATCACCGGCCCCACGCCGCAGCAGCGGGCCGCCGCCCACGCCGAGCTTTGGGGGCAGGTTTCCGACGCGGATGGCCGCGTCGCCGCCGCGGCCCTGGTAACTGCCGACGGCTACACACTCACCGTGCTCGCGGCGCTAGCGGCCGTGGAACTCGTTCTTGCCGGCCGAGCCCCGAGCGGTTTTTCCACACCCGCGCGAGCCTTTGGCAAGGAGTTCGTCTTGTCGCTTCCCGGCACACGGCTCGTCGAGTAGCCACAGCAGACAACACCACGTGCTGAGCCTCTACTGCCGCAACGTGCGGGCCTCGACCCCTTCCGGCGACGAGATAATGAGCGCCGCTTGTCCGTTGAGCTGCGCGACCGCGACTCCGCCCAGTGCGACACCCGTGTTGAAACGGTCGACGAGCTGACCGTCGGCCGAGAGGATGTGGATCGATCCGTCGGCGCCGGCGATCACCCATTCCCCTGCCTTCGACAGCAGTTGGCCCGACGTGACATATTCCAGCGCGCCGTTGGCCGGCACGCCGGTGGGCAACTCGTACTGCCACAGCACTTCTCCGCCGGCGCTCAAGCCCATGGCCACGTTTTCGCCCGGTTGTACCTCGCCCGCCGCTTTTTTGGGACCGATAACACAAATCTCGCTCGCACCGTCGCCATCGAGATCGGCAGTGAACACGAGCTGTATGAAACGGCCGTCCGCTGCCAGCGGCTTACGCGAAGTGCCACGTTCGTCGATCGGCACGACGGCACCCTGGGCTGTGGTAGCCAGCAGCTTGGTGGCATCCGCACCAACCAGCGAGGCCAGCCGCAATACGTTCTCGCATGACTTATTCACCCAGCGCTGTTCGCCGCCGGGCGTGATGCACCGAACACCGTTCGGTCCCCAAAAGCCGATGGCTATCTCCAACGCACCGTCGCCATCGAGATCGGCCAACTGTACATCGGTGATGCCGGGATGCGTTCCTTCCTTGGGGTAAGTGAGCACTCGTTTCCAGTGATTGTCGAAGACGAACAACTGCTGGACACCGTTGGCCGAACCGACGAAGTAACGCTGGCCCTGTGCATCGACGGCCGTACGCAAATAGCTGACGACGGCCTCTTCGGGCTGCTTGGGCAGGTCGAGCTGATGCCGAGCGACGACCTGTCCTTCGGCGTCGAGTTCGACCACTGTCTGCCAGTTGTCGAGCGCCAGCAGACGTCCCTGCTCTGCACCGTCGACGGCCAAGACGTTGCCGGGCGAAGTCAACTCGCGGCAGGTCCACAGAACCGACATATCCAGCTTTTCGGGCTTGCTGCGCTCGGCGAGCGAGGCGACCGCCACGGATTCGTTGCTGGCACTGCCCGAAGGCGCCGGCTCGGCATACTGCCGCAGCGTCTCTTCATACACATTCTCGCCGGCCAGCAGCTTCTCGAGCTTCGGCGGCAACGATTCGGCCAACTCCGGATCGAAGACGTTTTCGTAATCCTGCACGACGCCGTCGGGGCCGACGATCACCATCGTCGGAAGCGACTCGACCAAAAACGGCTGGCGGGCGGCGACGTTCGGATCGCGAGCGATCGGCAACGATAACTTGGCCTCGGCGAATTTTTCGCGCACCGCGTCGTCGGTCACCTCGTCATTGTCGACGCTGACAGCCACAAATACGAGCTTGTCGTTGTCCTTGTAGTGGTCGGCCACGCGCTGCAAGTTGGGCAGGCTCTTCAAGCATGGCTCGCACCAGGTGGCCCAAAAATCGAAGACGACGATCTTGCCGGCCAGCGATTCGCGCGTTAGCTCGTTGCCGTCGATACCGCGGAATGTGAAGTCGCCGATGCGTTGTCCCAACAGGGGCGGGGGCACCATGAATTGTTGCACAAGCCGCGAGCCTTCCGGCGCTTCGAACTGAAATGCGGCGGGCTCGATCTTCGCATCGAGCTTCGCCCCGCTGCACTCGACCGTCAGGCTGAGTTCCGTGACCGGTCCTTCCTTCTCTTCGACCCCCTTACGGAAGTCGTCGGTCGGATACTCGACGCGGCGGAGCACGAAATTCTTCTGATCGATCCAGAAGACAAGCCGTCCATCGGGCCGCTTCACCTCGACCCGATAGCAATCTTCGCCGTCGACCTTGTCGGGCGGCAGCAAGACGGGCTTCTCGCCCCCTTCCAAAACCGGCTCGAGGGCCGCTTCCTCCAGCAACAGCGGCAGGAGCAACGGCGGCCCGGCGGCGCCTCCTTGCGTCAACACCTGGCTGAGCAAAGGATCGGAATCGAAAATGTTCTGCGGGGTCAGCTTGTCGGGAGCCTGCACGGCCAGCACCTGGCGTCGTACCTCGTCGAGGTTCACCGCGGCGTGCAATTCCTTGCCGTCGCAGACGACCACCGATTGATAGACGTGCAGACGCAGTTTGTTGGGCCGCGTGAAGGCGATCGAATAGTCCCAATCTTGGTTGACTTCCTGGTTAGGACCGTCGCCTCGCTTCTTGAAGTGCAGCCGCACTTGCCCGCTGTCTTGATAACTGTCCGCCTCGTGATACGCGGCCACCATGCGTTCGAGTACCTCGCCGGCCGAGGTCAGGGCGGGGAGCGCCGGCGTCGATTCCGTGCGACGGCAACCCGGCGAAAGCAAAGCCAACAACAAGGCGGCTGGCAGGAAACCACGGGCGACGCGTCGATTACGGTGTTGGCACATCGGTCGGACCTCAGCAGGGGCGCTGGTAAGACGGAACTGGTTTTTGCGGGCGGGCATTATGTGTAAATGCCCGTCGCAGGTCTAGTTCGGCTTCTTGACCGCCCGGTGGGCAGGGATAACATGGTGCGACGGTTTTCGCTTTGGAATAATAAGAGCGATCGACGAAAGCGGATCAGACTTCCGAAAAACCGGCGTTCACGCCGATTTTTGCCCACGGCGCTCCGGCTGCCGGCGTTTGTGAGTCGCTCTGAGGTAATTTGCGCGGCTTTCCCAAATGTCCTGTGTTGTCGAATATGGTGTCGAGGCGCATGTCGATCTCGACGTGCCCGCCGACAAATTGCTAGCACTTTGCGCCGGGCCACAAGTCGCGCTGGACGACGTTTCGGCTGCGGTCGGGACCGCCTTGGGGGCGCCGCTCAATTACCCTGCGTTAGCCCGCGCTACGGTGCCCGGCGACCACATCCTGCTTGCCTTGGAAGCGGGTGTTCCCCAAGCCAGCGCGCTGGTGGCGGCGATGGTCGGCTATCTGGTCGAGCACGGCGCAACGGCCGACCACATCGGTGTCCTCACCACACCCGAGTCGGTGGCGGCGGGCGAAGAAGATCCGCGTGAGATGCTCCCCGAGAAGTGGCGCGGCGAGGTGAGCCTCGAGGTCCACGCGCCCGAGATTTCGGCCAGCCTATCGTTGCTCGGTTCGTCGCACGAAGGGAAGCCGATCTATCTCAATCGCACGCTGCTCGATGCCGATCTCGTCGTGCCGATCGGTTGTTTGCGAGGCGGAGCGACGATCGGCTATTACGGGCGGTACGGCGGGCTGTTCCCCGCCTTTGCCGACGCCAAGACGCGTCAGCGGTTCGGCAAGCCGGCCGGGCCCAAAACGGGCCGGCAGCGCGCGGTCAAAGAGCGAGAAGAGATCGACGAGGTCGGCTGGCTCCTCGGTACACAATTCACCGTTCAGGTGTTGCCCGGTCCGTCGGCTCGCGTGCTGCGGGTGCTGGCGGGTGAATTGCCCGAAGTCTATCGCCAGGGCGAGGCCGAGTATGTGGCGGTCTGGACATGCTCGGTGCCGCGGCGTGCCAGCCTGGTCGTCGCGTCGGTGTCGGGAGGGGCATCGCAACAAACGTGGGAAAACCTGGCCCGGGCACTCTCGGCCGCATCTCGCGTGACGGCAGACGGCGGCGCCATCGCGCTGTGTACCCAACTGTCGGCCGAGCCGGGCGGTGCGGTGAACGGCCTGTCGCAATCGGACGATCTGTCGTTGGCCCTCAAGCGAATCGCGCGCGACGGCCAGCCCGACGCGGCGATTGCCGTGCAACTGGCCCGATCGATGGAGCAAGGCAAGGTCTATCTGCTCAGCCGACTCGACGAATCGCTGGTTGAAGACCTCGGGTTGGCGCCGGTCGGCGATGCCGGCGAGCTCGGTCGCTTGGCCCGATCGCACGATTCGTGCATCGTGTTGGCCAACGCGCAATACGTGCTGCCGGTCCTATCGTGAAGCTTTCAAAACGAGTCCCACGACACGTATCTTTCTTCCCGAATTGTTCACATGATCGACGAAGAATATCGAGCGCTGACGGAAGGGGCCGGGCTCGTCGATTTTTCGCACCGCACGCGGATCGAAGTAACGGGAGACGACCGCGCCAGCTTTCTGCACAACCTGACGACCAACGACGTCAAGGGGTTGTCGGCCGGCGGCGGTTGCGAAGCGTTCTTGCTGGATACCCGCGGTCACGTGGTCGGCCACGTGTTTTTGATATCGATCGCCGAGCGTCGGTCGATTGTCATCGAAACGGTGGCAGGCGAGAACGAACGGTTGTTGGGCCATCTCAACCGCTACCTGATCCGTGAGAAGGTGGAGTTGCACGATCGCGGGCAGGAATGGGGCGAGCTGCTCTTGGCCGGCGCCAAGAGTGCAGCGGCGATCGCGGCCTTGAGTATGTCCGACTTGCCGGCCGACCGACTGGCGAACAGCACGCTCGAAGTAGCGGGTCAGATGGTGACGATCGTGCGAGTCGAGCTGACGCCGACGGGGGGCTACCTGTTGTTGACGGCCACCCCTGGCGCGCAGCGCATCGTGACCGAGGCTCTGCGTGAGCAAGGAGCGGTCGTTTGCGGCCCCGAGGCCTTTGAAGCGGCGAGAATTCGGGCCGGGTTTCCCATATATGGCCGAGACGTGAACGATAAGAACCTGCCGCAAGAGGTCGACCGCAACGATCTGGCGATCAGCTTTCGCAAGGGTTGTTACCTGGGGCAAGAAACGGTTGCCCGCATCGACGCATTGGGCCACGTCAACAAGACGCTCGTGCGGCTCCGCTTTGCCGGCCCGGTCGCGCCGCCGACCGGCACGGAACTCGTGGCCGGCGAGGTGGAGGTCGGCCAGGTCACTTCGGCTGCCTTTTCACCGCTCGACCAGGCGTCCTTCGCCCTGGCATACGTGCGGCGCGGCAGCAACCAACCCAATGCGACCTTGTCGAGCAACATGGGGCCGGCCGTCATTTTGGACTGATGTAGGCCGCAGACATTGCTCGTTGTCGTGCCGTCGCATCTGTTCGAGAAGAGCGCGCGTCGACGAATCTTTCTTGGAGTGTTTCAGCTATGCGATTATTTGCCGGAACACCATTCGACATTCCGCCCCGTTGCGAGCGGTGTGGTTTGCTCGAGGAGCAATGCACCTGCCCGCCGCCCAAAATCGCGCCACAATTGCAAACCGTCCGACTTGTCGTCGAGAAACGGAAGAAGGGCAAAGTCGTCACGGTCTTGCGAGGTCTTTCGCCGGAAGGGAACGCTTTGCCCGACCTGTTGCGTCAGCTCAAATCGGCCTGCGGCACCGGCGGCACGGCCAAAGACGACCTGATCGAGCTCCAGGGCAATCACACACAGCGTGCCAGCGACCTGTTGAAGGAGATGGGCTATCGAGTCCGCGGCTGATCGCGCGCTTCCATCATCCGCGTGAGCGCGCGGATCGACTGAATCCGCCAGCGGGCTGCTACCGTGACAGGGATCGTTCGGCGACGATTGGCGTTGCCCCGTTTCGATGCGCCGGGCTAGATTGTCCGCACCGGCATGAGGCGGCAACGCTTGGCGCTCGACCGACACGGTCTTCTTCGAAGGGAGTCGAATGATGAAGGCGTATGGCTGGTTCGTTACGCTGTGTCTGGTTCTCGCGACCGTGTCGATCGCGGCCGACGATGATCGTGCCCCCGTCGGACGCTTGGGCGACCCGGCGAGACTGCTGATCTCGGGTGCCCAGACCTATACGGCGGCCGAGATCCGTGACGCCGTCTTCAACGAGTTGGAGATCGTCGCAGCCTGCGACGAGTATGCGCCGCTCGACGCGTTAACGGCACTGGTGGCTGCAAAGATCACCGCCGGATACCAGTGCTGCGGTTTCCCCGACGTCAACGTGACGGTTTCCGCCCACAAGGACCAACTGGAAGCGACGATCCAGGAAGGGGACCGCTACTCGCAGGGCGAGGTGCAGATCGCCGGCTGCCGGTTGAGCGACGCCCAACGGATCAAGAACGGTTTGACCGTCCGCAAAGCAAACGGAGCCAAACGGCCCATTTGGGAAGCGGGTGAACCGGCCTCGTTCAATTCCGAGAACGAAGATTGGTTGCTCGGAAGGGTCGCCGGACTCCTCGACGATCAGGGCTTCTTCCGCGCGACCTCGCGCACGGCCATCAAGGCCGATCGAACCGAGACGAAGCAGGCTCATCTCGAGATCGAAATCGTCGACGAGGGGCCGCGCTGCGTCTTCGGCGACGTCGAGATCGTGGGCAATACCGCCCATTCCCGCGAGGCGATGCTCGCCTTCCTCGGCATCGCCCTGCCGGCACCGTTGACTCGCGATTTACGCGAGGAGATCGAACGTCGGCTGCTGGGCACCGGGCGGTTCTCGAACGTCCATTGGGAGCTGGGTGAGGCCGGACAACGGGACGACAACTGGCGCCCGCGGCTCTTGGTGCAAGAGTACGAGTCGGCACCCGCCTTGGGCGCTGCGTTGACGCGCGAAGAGGCGGCGGTGCTCAAATTGGCCGACTGGGTAGAACGGTTTGAGGCGGGGGAGCAGGAATTGCTCATGCGCTTTGCCGAGCTACGCGTTTCCATCGTCTTCGCCCCACGGCACGGCTTCATCCTCGTACGCGAGCCGGAGGGTAAGGCGGACGCCGCCAACGATCGGACCGGCTTCGAGAGTGCGCTGGTGATGGCCGAGGAGCGGGTCGGACTCTATTCGTCCCGACAGCGCCGCAAGATTGACGCCGCACCACCACCAAGTCCCATCATGGGTAATGCGGAAATTTTGCTCGTCGCCGGGCCACCCTCCCCGACCGGAGGCGGTCGGCTTTCTGTCGGAGCCGGCTTGCGCCCGGCCAGCTCATCTGCGCTCCGCCGCCACGTGAAGATGCAATTGGAGCTGACGGCGGCCGCGGCGCTGTCGGTCGTGCGCACGCATTAGGCGAAATCTCACTGGGAGGGGAACATTGTCAGCCTGGAGTGGAAGAACCGTCGGATGCGGATCGATTCGCTCACCGGTGAATTGATCGAACAGATCGGCATGCACCCCGGCGAATCCGTAGGGACGGCTGATGCCTCTCAGGCAGAGGGAGAGGCCGAAGTCGACCCGTCGAGCGAACCGCCGCGGATTACCCCGGCGCCGGGAGAGTTTGCCCGACGGTTGGCCGAAATCGAGCTGGCGAGCGCCGATTGGCCCAACGATGCCGACGATCGGCGGCCGTTGAGCTGCGTTGGTGAATTCCTCTGCGAGGAGCTGCGACAACACGACGCCCAATCGGAGCGGGGATACGCGGCGCTGCGAAAGCTGCTAGCCGGCGGATTGATCGAGCCCGTCGACGGGCTGATCGCCCAATTCTTTCGGCCGAGCACCGAGGGCTTCGTCATACCTTGCGACTACACCAACTTTCGGTTCAACTCGTTTGACGAACTGATCGCGGGCGCGCCCTGGCTGGCCAAACATTACGGCATGCGGGCCGGCAACGGTCTGTTCGCCGGCGAAGGTTGGTTGAACACCCTTTGGCAAAAGGGCATCCTTCTGCTGGCCGACCGACGCGTGGAGGCGGCCGATGACCTGTCGCGGCAGCCCGCGGATGATCGCGGCGCCCTTTGCGCGCTGCTGTCGGCCGAGATACTGCACGCGGCCGGATTCGACTCACTGTCACCGGTTTGCGCGCGGCGCGGACTACGGCGAACGTCACTGGCCGCGTTTCAGGACGACTGCCGCGAGTTGCTTTCCGGTCGTGGACTGGCGAGTCGATCGCTGTTGCACGTCGCGGCATCTCTGCGCAACCTCGACGCCGAGGAAGTCAAAGCGCTGACTGAGCTGCTTACCCGTTTCGAACTGATCGACGCAAGCCAGGCCTCGGTCCTCGAGCAATGCGCGACTGCGTTGCGGGCAGACGCGGCCGACACGCCGGCCCAAGCGGCGACCAGGGCACTCGATGTCCTCTGGCGCGCCGGAATATCCGATTGGGTCGAACAACGGTTAAATGCGTTGGTGACGCCGCCGCCTATCGCGGCCCCCTTTGCGTATGGTCCGGGTGGGGCCGAGGGCTCGCCCGGCTATGGATCGCCTGGCGGGGGCTACGGCGCCGCAGCGGCAAACGGTGTCGGTGTCTATGCCGCCGCGCCCGACGCAGTGCCAACGTATGTTCCATCACCCACGCTGGCCTCACCGGGCTATGGGGCGATCGTCGGAGGCTATGGCGCCGCGGCGCCCGATGATAACAGCGGCTATGTCCCCGCGGCGCCCGACGGAGCTCCGACGTACGCTCCAGCGCCGCCCAAGGTTCCGGGCAATATCTTGGAAAACGATGGCGCTGAGCGGCTGCGCGACCTCAGCTACGACGACGTAAAGTCCGCCATCTACACGGCCGAGTCCTTCGACCGCTACAAGGGATATTCGTTCGACCGTTCACCATTGGCCGAGGAGACTGAGGGTCCGGAGAACGAGACGATGCCCGTCGTCGAGGACCGCAATGAGTCCCTTCGGGAAGAAGTGCGGTTGCTGAAAGAGATGGCTCTGGTCGTTGCCGACCGTTTGCAGATGCTGGAGAACCGCATGTCGAGGGGGGCAGACTGGGACCCCGACTTAGGTGCGACTGGACCTCCTTTGCCGGCCGATCCGAAGGCCCTGCCGGTCGAGATGAGTGGTCCAACTGGGGTGCACGCACTCTTTAACTGGCGAGTAGGGGTACCCGAGCAGGTACCGCTTCCAATCACCATTCCTATCTCTGCCGGCAACCTCAGCCAGTTCAAGATCGCCGGCATTGCCGGGCACAAAAGAGAAACCCTCAACGTTTGGCTGCACCTGCCGGTCTTGGATAAGCCAGAGGAACTCGCAGGGCAGAAGATTCCGCTCGTACTACGGCAAGACGACCTCTTGGCCGCGTTGGCGGGCCGAAATGTTGTGACGGTTGTCTATCTGGCCGAGGTCGACGGCGAAAAGAAGATCGCAACGATGACTGCCATGGAAACCTGGCCAGCCGCGACCGAAGCGTTCGACCGCGGCACGCTGCTGGCGGTCGCGTATATCAACACCAACGAGTTGCCGCCGCCGCCGAGCGAGGTGGTTCCCCCTACCGTCCGTCGACGGCCGACCGACGGCGCGAAAGGCGATTTGCGTTAGCGCCGCAACGTTGTCGAGCAAGGAAATGGACGCCGTGGGAGCCATTTCGCGGTCGCAGGTCCGCGCGCCGCCTCATGCATCGGCTGGGGCGGTTTCTCTCTTGGTGCCGATCAGGTATGCTTCGTCACCGGACAGGTAGCGGTTCTTTTCGGCCAGGCGACGGCGGATGCGCTCGACCGACTCGACAATCGGCCGGCTCAAGCGGTTGACGATGTCCTCGGCGGCGAATGCTTCCAGTTCGCGCACCGTCTCGACCCGCAAGAAGTCGAAGATTTGGCGTGCATGGTAGTCGTCCTTGAAGAGCAAGAACAACTTCTCCTCGCCTGTGATCGTCGGTCGCGGCAGGGCGGGCGCTTTTTTGGAAGCGCGTGGCGGCGCCGTCTTGGTTGCGGCCTTCTTGGGCGGCTTCCGTGCGATCTTTTTCGTGATGGCCGAGGACTTCTTGTTTCGCTTGACCGGACGCGGTTGACTTTTCTTCGCCGCCTTTTTCGTGAGCGGGCTCTTTTTCTTGGCCACAGTACTGCTCGCCTCACCGGTTGATCTTGGTTCACGACCTGTACATCCAGCGTAATCGAAATGGTACCAACTTTGACCTTACCTTCCGGCGACAAAATGCCTGTCGTCGGGCTCGGTACCTGGAAGATCGAGCGGTCCGCTACGGCGTCGGTCGTGCGTGAAGCGATCGGCATCGGCTACCGGCACCTCGACGCGGCTTGCGACTACGGCAACGAAACAGAAGTCGGCGCTGGGCTCCGCGCGGCGCTCGAAAGCGGTATCTGCACCCGCGACGAGCTGTGGGTGACATCGAAGCTTTGGAATACATACCACGCTGGCGAGCACGTGCGTCCCGCGGCGGAGCGTTCGCTGCGCGATCTGGGACTGGCCTATCTCGACCTCTACCTGGTCCACTTTCCGATCGCTCTCGAGTTCGTCCCTCTCGAGCAGCGCTATCCGCCCGGCTGGTTTCACGATCCTGGTGCCGCGATGCCGCGCCTCCGGCCAAGCAAGGTGCCGTTGGCCGAAACATGGAGGGCGATGGAGCGACTGGTCGCCGACGGTCTGGTGCGCAACATCGGGGTCTGCAACTACAACTGCGCGCTGTTGCGTGATCTGCTTTCGTACGCCAACATCCGACCGGCCGTGTTGCAGGTCGAACTGCACCCTTTCCTGGCCCAACCGAAGCTGCTGCGGTTTTGCCGTGAGGAAGGGATCGCCGTGACGGGTTTTTCGCCCTTGGGGGCGTTATCGTATGTTTCGCTGGGCATGGCCGGGGTAGGAGATTCGGTGCTCGAGCGACCGATCGTGCGCGAGACGGCCGTTCGGCACGGAAAGACGCCGGCCCAGGTGGTGCTGCGTTGGGGCGTACAACGCGGCACGGCTATCGTGCCGAAAACGTCACAGCGGGAACGGCTCGCGGAGAACTTACAACTTTTCGACTTCGAACTGTCGGATGCCGAGATGCGGGCGATTTCCGAGCTTGATTACAATCGCCGCTTCAACGATCCCGGAGAGTTCTGCGAAGCGGCCTTCAACACGTTCTTTCCCATTTATGAGTAGGACAAGCAGGGCGAGGAGGTAACCGAACATGACAGCCGTCGACGTACTGCGGCGTCTACATAGCCATCGGGCATGGGTGAATCGTAACCTGCTGGCCGCCGTGGAACCGCTTGATGGGGAGACGTTGCGCAGGCCGTTCCAGATCGGCCAGGAGTCGATCTGGAAGTCGCTGACTCACCTCTACGCCGCGGAGTTCGTCTGGCTCGAGGCACTACTGGGCAAGGAAGAGTCACTCGTGCCGGGCGACCTACCGGGCAAACTACCCGGCAATCAGCAGGGCACGGGCGGATTCGCAGATCTCGCCGATCTGCGGCAGCAATGGTCAGTTTTGGAGGAGCGATGGACGGCGTATCTGCAATCGCTCACTCCCGCCGCCCTCGACGACTTGGTCTACAAGAAGAGCGGGAGCGCCGGTGGGATTCGTTTCGCCAGCCGCCGCAGTGATGTGTTGTTGCATGTTTGCACGCACGCTCAATACACGGCCGCGCAGGTCGTCAACATGCTTCGCCATGCGGGCGTAGAAAAACTGCCACAGACGATGCTCATGGCGTTGGTCCGCAGCGAGGCATTGTAACGAGCGGTCGGCGTGAGCGCGGTGCGCCGCGAACGGGTTCCACTTGTTCAGCACTCCGCGGCTAAGAGCGGAATCGGCCAAGCTTGGCTTGCAGCGCCGGATGATCGAGCACCGAGCGATTGACGATCGACTGCGGCAGGCGGCCTTGGGCCACGTCAATGATGCTTTGGCAGGCCACCCGGCCCGTGCGCCGGAACAGTTCGTCCGTCCAAGCGATGGCGTGCGGAGCCACGATGACGTTATCGAGTTGCAGGATCGGATCGTCGGCCACAACGGGTTCCGTTTCGAACACATCGAGCGCGGCCCCGGCGATGCGTCGTTCGACGAGAGCCGCCGTGAGCGCGGCCTGGTCCACGATCGGTCCGCGGGCGATGTTGATCAGGTAGGCCGTCGGTTTCATCAACCGCAACCGTCGCGCGTCGAGCAAATGGCGGGTCTCGGCGGTGAGCGCGCAACAGACGACGATGAAGTCGGATTCCGTGAGCACCTGATCCAGGCCTAGCATTTCGATACCCTCGGCCGCATGGTCGAGGGCCAGGTAGGGATCGAAGGCCACGTATCGCATTTCGAAGGGAGCGGCCAGATGGAACAACTCGCGGCCGATGTTCCCCAATCCGATCACGCCGAGGGTCCGGCCGGTCAGCCCCGTACCCATCTGGTCGAGTTTCTCCGCCCACCGTCCGTCACGAGTCAGCCGATCCTTGATCAGGAGCTTGTGCGATAGGGCCAGCAAGAAGGCCAGGGCCGCGGTCGCCACCGGTCGGCGTACACCTTCGGGCGTGATGGTCAGCAGCACGCCGTTGCGCGTGCAGGCATCGACATCGACGTTGTCATAACCCACGCCGAATCGGGCCACGAGGCCCAACCGCTCGCAGCCAGCGAGCGTGCTCGCTGTCACACGTGGCGCCAGCACGAGGAGGGCGTCGTATTCATCGGCGAGATGTCGGGGCAGTTCGGCCGCTGTTTCTGGCAAGAACTCGCGGCGGAGATTCTTGATCTCGTCCAACAGACCGAGTCCGATGTCGCCGAATCCCAACGAGCCGTCGGGTCTGAGAAAATCTCGCGTAATTCCGACACGGAATTCCATTGGTTGTTCTTGGATCAGGTGGGCGGTTGTTCGTTAACGCGCGGCATCGGAGAGGACCACGTATGCACCAAATACGGGTTCGGTTGCCGGCGGTTGGAAGTCGGGCATGCCGACCGGTGCTGCTGAGTGATTCGACCGCATCGCCAAACGTAGCGGACGGCCGTCGTAAACGCCCTCGAACAGCGGCGTGCCGAAGAAATCCTGTGCGGAAACGAGGCGATAGCGATCACCTCCTTGAAGTACGCCCTGTAGATCGACATCGACGGCGTCGGCCCGGTCCCAATTGTAAACGGCCACGTGCGCGCGACCCTGTTCGTAGCGGTTGGGACGCACGAAGACATGCGTGCCCGCGGCCTGGCGGCCAAACCTTCCCTCGGCGTCGAAGCCGGCGGCTTGCCAACCGGAGAACTCCATGCCGCGCCGCTTTTCGCCGCCGGCAATCTCGAAGGCGGACCACATGTCGGTGGTGCGGAAGTAATCGTTCTTGTCCCATACATATTGAGCGGGATCGAACTCGGTCGAACTTTCCAATCGTACCAGGCCCGAGGGACCGATCACGGTGTTGCCGGTCACCTCCACCGTTTTGAAGTCGCGGACGAAGAGGCCGCCCACGACGTAGTTGTCTCGCAGCAGCAAGTCGCGATTCGCATTTCCCCACGGGTAGCCGCAATGGATGGCTCCCTCGAAGGTGTAATTGTCGGCCACGCGCAGCCGCTCGATGGACCGGCCGCCGCCGACGAAGATGGCCGGCGTACCCGCATTGGGGCCGGCGAGGATACCGTTGTGGAAACCGATGTTCCCTTCGATCTCGAAACCCTGGACGAAAGCTTGGTTCGAACCGTAGCAATGGATGCCGCTGCCGAATTGGCGGAACACGATGTTGTCGATCAGGCGTTTACTGAGGGTGCGATTCTGGGCGTAGATTCCGTGGCCGTGTCCTCGGTCCGGCCCTCGCCAGCCGTTGTGATAGATGAGCGAGCCATAGATCTCGCCCCCCTCCCCTTCCGACCAAAAGCCAAATCCTCCGGCGGTGTCGTGTACGACGAGGTTGATGAACTTGACGTGCGACGCGCGGCAGAACATGCCACCGCGGCGAATGTCACCGGGCCAGGAGCCACCTTCGCTGGTTTCGCGCTTGGGGTCGGAGCAGGTGACCTCGAATCCCCAGAAGACGGCGTGGTCGCCCATCACGGCAAAAAGACCGGTGTCCTGCTTATCGCGCGGACGAGAATCGATGGTCACCCGTTCGCCGGGGAACCGACGAATGGTGACGGGCGCGTCGACGTTCCCCGCCAGCCGACATTCGAACCCGCCGCGATAGACACCCTCGTGTAGCCACAGCGTATCGCCGGCCCGGATGATGTCGACCTTCGACAATGCCGTGGTCAGATCCCAAGGTGCGGCCTGCGAGCCATCGCCATTCGCCAGGCCCTGCGTTGCGGCGTGAAACTCCTTCGCCTCGACTGGTGCGCAGATCGCCACGAGGAGGACGAAGCCTACGGGAACCTGTTGAACGGTGCGCATTCTCGGACTGCTAGCGTTTCGTTATCTCCCAGCAGAACCGAATTGTCGACGCGCAACCTCGGCGAAGCAAGAGACGCGGCGGTGACGAAATGGCCACCGCCGCGTCGGGGCACTGGGAGGTCTATCGTTATAAGTAACCGGCTCAACGGAGGCCGCCCGAGATGTACAGATTCTCGCCCGTGATCCAGCCCGAGTCCGGCGAGGCGAGGAACACGACCGCCGTCGCGATATCTAGGGGTTTCCCGATGCGGCCCAACGGGGTCTTCGCCTCGGTCTCTTTACGGAAATCGCTTTCAGTGATGCCCGCCGAATGCAGACCTTCCGTTTCGACCATGCCCGGGTTGACCGAGTTGACGCGGATCTGCCGCGGCCCGAGTTCGACGGCCAACGTCCGCGTGATCGAGTTCACAGCCGCCTTCGTGGCGCTATACACGGAGGCATTTGGTACGGCGAGAGTCGCCACCACCGAGCCGAGATTGATGATGCTGCCTCCTGCGGGGCCGAAGTATTTCGCCGCCTCCTTCGTGGCCAGCAACAGCCCCAACACGTTGAGGTTGAAATGCTTCTGAAAATGTTCCACCGTCACGTCGGCCAGCGGAGCGAACTCGTACAGGCCCGCGTTATTCACCAGCACGTCGAGCTTGTCGAACTTCTGTTGCGTCTCATGGAATAACCGCTCGATCTGTTCGGGCGAGCTCATGTCGGCCTGTATAGCCACCGCCTTGCCGCCACCTTTCGTAATCTCGGCGACCACCTTGTCCGCCCCCGCCTTGCTGGTGCTGTAATTCACCACCACCGTCGCCCCCTCCGCCGCGAGTTGCTTGGCGATTTCGGCGCCGATCCCCTTGGAGGCCCCTGTGACGACGGCCACTTTGCCGGCCAGTTTCTGCGACATGGTTTCACTCCCTATGTTTGTTGATGTCCGGTTTGAATCTGTGAAGGCGGTTTCCCCTGGTCTGTAAAAAACCGCCCAGATCAGGCGTGCACGGGCACGCGCGGGAAATCGACCTCCGTATGAACGAGCTCGTTGAAGTAGTTCGTCAAGGTCGACAGGGCGACGTTCCCGACCACTTCCGCAATCTCGGCGTCAGACAGTCCAGCATCGCGGGCCTCGGCAAACTGATCGTCCGAAACGTCGCCATGGCTCTCGATGATCTGATGTGCCAGCGAAAGAACGGCCTGCGTCTTAGGATCGTGCGATGTTCCTTCGCGCGCTGCAAGGGCTTCTTCGGCCGACACACCGGCCCGTTTGGCAAGCATCGTATGGGCCGACAGGCAGTACTCACACCCGTTGTGCTGACTCACAGCCAGAGCGATCTGCTCACGTGTCGCTGCGGACAGCGTGCCCTTGGCCAGGGCACCGCTGAACGCCAAATACCCTTCCAGCAGGGCGGGCGAATGCGCCATGGTCTTCATCATGTTCGGTACGACGCCCAGCTTGGCCTTGACCGACGTAAGCAACTCGCGGGCCTTCTCTTGGGCGACGGCGGGATCGACTGGGGTGATTCGACTGGTCATGTTCAGGTCTCCTTCACGAAAAGACGGCTCACCGATCGTTGGCGGGGCGGCCGGAGCCGTTTCCGGTCGTCGCACCACAGTAGGAACAAGAGAAGTACTGCCGGGGCGGACCACTCTTACACGATTTTTCCGTCACCTATTTCTGCGACTGTAAGTCGAGACGTTTTGACTCCTTTCTAAGCGGGCCTGCCGCGCAGCCTGCCGGCGAAAATCGACGCTACATCATTTCCGCGCTTCCGCCCGTGGGACTCGTGTTCGCCCCCCTTTCATGATCCGACGTTCGCAAAAGCGAAGCCGCCTCATTCATTGGCACGCGCGTAAGATCAGCCCAGATCGACTGTATTCCCTTTGCAAGCTCTTTTTTTTGCGGAGGACGCGTCATGTGGATCGTGCGAATCGCCTTGAACCGCCCGTACACGTTTGCCGTGCTGGCACTCCTTATAGGGGTGTTGGGGGCCACCTCGGTCCACCAGATGCGGACCGATATCTTTCCGGAGATCGACATCCCGGTCATTACGGTCATCTGGACCTATAAGGGGATGGAAACGAGCGAGGTCGAACGACGCATCACGACGTATTCGGAATACGCCATCACGTCGAACGTGAGTGACATTAAGCGGATCGAATCGCAGACGCTCAACGGCGTCGCGGTGATCAAGATTCAATTTCACCAGGGCGCTGATGTCGGAGTCGCGATGGCCCAGGTCACGGCGACGACGCAGTCGATCCGGGCCCTGATGCCGCCGGGCATCCAGCCGCCGGTCATCGTTCGCTTCAACGCCTCCAGCGTGCCGATTCTGCAGATCGGTCTCAGCAGCGAAACGATGTCCGAGGAAGAGGTTTACGATTACGGCCTATACGTGCTCCGCACCCAGCTCTCGACCGTCCGTGGTCTGACGATGCCTACCCCGTACGGCGGACGGGAACGGCAAGTGATGGTCGACATCGATCCTCAGCTATTGCATGCGAAGGGGCTGTCGCCAAAGGAAGTGGCCGACGCGATCAACGCCTACAACCTGGCGTATCCGACCGGCGTGGCCCGTATCGATACGCATGAGTACCCCGTCACACTCAATAACACGCCGATCACCCCGGCAAGTTTCAATGAGATTCCGCTGAAAGTGGTCGGTGGCGCGACGATTTATATGCGCGACGTGGCGCAGGTGCGCGACGGCGGCACCACCCAGACGACGGTCGTCCGCCGCAACGGCGCTCGCGGGGCGCTGGTGACGCTGCTCAAGAACGGTAACGCATCGACGCTCGACATCGTGAAGGCCGTTAAGGAGATTCTGCCACAGATTCGGGCGGCTGCTCCTCCGGGCTTGCAGATCGATCTGCTCTTCGACCAATCGGTGTTCGTGACCGCCGCGATCGAGGGAGTGGTGACCGAGAGTATTATCGCCGGCTTGCTCACGGCGACGATGATCCTGGTGTTTCTGGGTAGCTGGCGGAGCACGCTTATCGTGGCGGTCTCGATTCCGCTGGCCATCCTGTCGTCGATCGTCATGTTGTTCCTGTTGGGGCACTCGCTCAATGTGATGACGCTGGGCGGACTCGCACTGGCGGTAGGTATTCTGGTCGACGACGCTACGGTCGAGATCGAGAACATCCACCGGAACTTGGGGCTCGGCAAGCCGCTGCGGCAGGCGATTCTGGATGGTGCTCAGCAGATCGCGGGCCCAACGTTTGTTTCGACGCTAACGATCAGCATCGTGTTCGTTTCCGTCCTCTTTTTGGAGGGGCCGCCGAAATACTTGTTCACGCCGCTGGCTCTGGCGGTCGCGTTCGCCATGCTGGCTTCATATCTGCTCTCGCGCACCGTTGTGCCGACCATGGTGGACTACCTGCTGCCGGCCGAACTGGCGAACGGACACGGCGAGAGCGATGGTCGTTTCGCACGGCTGCACCAACAGTTCGAGCATCGTTTCGAGCAAATGCGACAGCTCTACTCGGGATGGCTGGAGTGGAACCTGCACCACCGGAAGCAGGTATTTGTCGCCTTCGGTGTCGTGGTGATCAGCGGCATGGTTGCGCTACCCTGGGTTGGCCGCGACTTCTTTCCGACCGTCGATACGGGACAGTTCCGTCTGCACGTGCGGGCGCCCGCCGGTACGCGTGTCGAGCAGACGGAACGCTATTTCGGGCAGGTCGAAAGCGCGATCCGCGAAATCATCCCGGAACACGAGGTCGAGCTCGTCCTTGACAATATTGGTTTGCCGAACCGAACGTATGCGATGGCGTTCGGCGATAGCGCTACCACGGGCATGGCCGACGGCGAGATTCTTGTGGCGCTGGCCCATCACCGCGGTCATTCAACGCCGGAGTATATGGCCCGGTTGCGTCGTGAACTGCCGGAGCGGTTTCCGGAGCTGACGTTCTTCTTCCAGTCGGCCGACATTGTGAGCCAGATTCTGAATTTCGGTTTGCCGGCCCCGATCGACATCCAGATTGCCGGCCTGAACCGATCGCAAAACTACGAGATGGCCGCCGAAATCGCCGGCCGTATCCGGCAGATTCGCGGCGTCGAAGACGTCCATTTGCACCAGGTGATGAACGTGCCGAAGTTGCACGTCGACGTCGACCAGTCGCGGGCGCGTGAGCTGGGCCTGACACAGCGTGACGTGGCCGACAGCGTGCTCGTTTCGCTGTCGGGCAGCGGGCAGGTGCAGCCGAACTACTGGGTTGATCCGAAGATGGGTATTTCGTACCTGGTCGAAACCCGTACGCCTGCCTACAAGCTCGATAGCGTCGATGCGGTGAGCGGGTTGCCGCTCACATCGCAGCAGCGCTCGGGTGTGCAACTCTTGTCGAATGTGGCCAGCGTCGAACGCGGTGTGACGCCGGAAGCGGCCAATCACACCAACGTGCAACCGGCCTTCGACGTATACGCGAACGTGCAGGGGCGCGACCTGGGGAGCGTGGCCGGCGAAATTGATCGCTTGTTGGTCGGATATCGCGCCAAGCTCGCGCCGGGCAATACGATCGTCATGCGTGGGCAGGTCGAAAGCATGGAGTCGGCCTTCCTGCGGCTCGGGCTGGGGCTCGTGTTCGCGGCCGTGCTGGTCTACTTGCTGATGGTTGTGAATTTCCAGAGCTGGCTCGATCCGTTCATCATTATCACGGCGCTACCTGGTGCGTTCGTCGGCATTGTCTGGTCACTCTTGCTGTGGCGGACCACGTTCAGCGTGCCGGCCTTGATGGGCGCGATCATGTCGATCGGTGTGGCGACCGCGAACAGCATTCTGCTGGTCACGTTCGCCAACGAACAGCGGGAGGAAGGCAAATCGGCATTCGAAGCGGCACTCGCCGCCGGACGGACCCGTTTGCGGCCAGTGTTGATGACCGCCGCCGCCATGATCATCGGCATGTTGCCGATGTCGCTGGGGCTGGGCGAAGGCGGCGAGCAGAACGCGCCGCTGGGCCGGGCCGTCATCGGGGGCCTGCTCGTGGCCACTGCCACCACGTTGCTCTTCGTGCCAGTCGTCTACAGCCTGCTACGCGGCCGGAAGGAAGCAAAGGCCGTTTGATTGCTCTGAGCGGGTACGACAAGCGATAGTCTCCCCACCGGGGCGGGTGGAGGCTATCGCGATTTCGTTTCACCGGGCCGCACGCGCTATCGCGGATGCCGTCCACCCCCGCCTTGGAGCGGGTCCGCCATGACGCTCTTCGGCCGCGTGTAAGAACCGGCGAGGAGGGCGGTATTCCTTGTGAGGGGAGCGTGGAGCGATCACCTCTCACGCAATCAAAGATTCAACGCCTAAGGAGTTTCAACGTGACCGTCGCCGCATATTCGACCGAGAACGGAATGCCAATTATCCCCACAACGGGTGCGCCGGCCACGATCGGCAAGCGCTCGCAATCAATACGGGCATACCAGCCGCGGCGGAAGCCGCAGTCGTGGAAAACATGGTTGAGGAACGTTTGGGTGTGGGCCGCGGCCGTGGTCGCCATAACGGGCGGCGCGTCGTACGGCCTGCTGCACGCGCGATCGTCGGGGAAGGTAGCGGCCGGGGAAGACGCCGACGGCGCGAATCGATTGAAGATCGTACGAATCGCTCGGCCGGAGGAGGCGGAGAGAGCACCCGTCGTACTGCCGGCGACCGTTCGACCATGGCAGACGACTACGTTGCACGCGCGAGTCAGCGGCTATTTGAAGGCCTGGCATTACGATCTCGGAGCGCGTGTGAAAGCAGGCGACTTGCTGGCGGAAATCGATACACCGGAACTCGACCAGGAATTGGCGGAAGGAAAGGCGCTGGCCCGCGAAGCCGCGGCGGCCGCGGTGCAGGCCAGGGCGGAGCGCACCGAAGCGGACGCCGACCTTAAGGTGGCCGAGGGGCAGCTTGCCCGCCTGAAGGCCGATTTGGAACTCGTCAAAAGCCAACTCGTGCGCCGCGAAAAGCTCGTGGTCAACGGCGCGGTTACGCGTGAAGAATACGATACGTTTCGCAAGCAGACCGAGGCCCGCACAGCCGACGTAGCGGCCGCGCAGTCCGATGTCGACCGTCGGCGAGCGAATCTGGCTACGCGCGATGCGATCATCGACGTTCGCGAAGCGACTTCGAAGAGCCGTGAGTCGAATGTCGGACGTCTATCGGAGTTGCAGACATTCAAACGCATCGTGGCGCCCTTCGACGGCGTGGTGATGCGCCGTACCGCCGAAGTCGGCATGCTGGTCACATCTGGGCAGGATGCGCTGTTCGTGATCGAAGACAACCACCGGGTGCGCGTGCAGGTGAGTGTGCCGCAAACGTATGCAGGTCAGACGCAGCCGGGCGTCACGGCGGAGATCCATATACCAGAAGCCGCCACGGGGGACGTTTCGGCCACGGTCACGCGGATTGCGGAGTCGGTCGATCCGGCCAGCCGCACGATGTTGGCGGAGATCGAATTGGAGAACGGCGGGCGTCGCTTGCAGCCAGGCAGCTACGTGCAAGTGCAACTGACGCTGCCGCACGCGGAGGTCGCCTGGACGATTCCCTCCAGCGCGCTGGCGATGCGAGTCGACGGGCCGCACGTGGCTGTCGTCGACGAGCGTGACCAAATCGCCATGAAATCGGTGCGATTGGGGCGCGATCTCGGCTCCCGTGTGGTGGTGTTGCAGGGAATTTCGGGCGACGAGCGTTTGGTTGTCAACCCGGGCGAGGATCTGACGAGCGGCTCTCGGGTGCGTGTGAACGAGGGACGTGAACCGGCTGGCGAGTTGGCGCAGCGATGAGTACTCGTCCAAGGCAATCGGAATGGTTTTTTCGTCGGGGAACCGGGAAAAAGTTCGCGTGAAAGGGAACCATGAGCGGCAATCGATCCATCTCTGCCCCTCGTCTACTCGCCGTGCGCGGCGTATTATGGGATCGGATTCGGTCGAGGCGGGCCGCGGTAGCACGACCGACGGCGACAGGAACGTTCCGGTGGATACACGCCTGTGGACAACTCCCCGCTAACCCGGGCCAGCTTGCTGGTGCAACTTCGCGATGGGGCCAACGAAGGCGCCTGGCAGGAGTTCATGCGGCTGTATGGTCCGGTCGTCTATGGATTCGCTCGCAACCGCGGCCTGCAGGACGCGGACGCGGCCGATCTGATGCAAGACGTGATGCGGTCGGTGATGAACTCCATCGGCCGCTTCGATTACGACCGCCAGCAAGGGACGTTTCGCGGCTGGCTGTTCACGATCACGCGCAACCGCGTTTTCAGCTTCCTTTCGGCCCGACGCATCCGTCCGCAAGCGGCGGGAGATTCGGCCACGAACCGGCTGCTCTCCAGCCAGCCGGATGGGGCGGGCGACTCGGACCAATGGGAGTTGGAGTATCAACGGCGAGTCGCCGCGCTGGCGATGGAGCGCATCAAGGGCGACTTTCAGGAAAAGACGTGGCAAGCGTTCTGGCTCACGGCCGTGGAAGGTGTGGCCGCACCCGAGGTCGCCAAGCAACTGGGCCTGTCGGCCGGAGCGGTATACGTGGCCAAGAGCCGCGTGCTTGCCCGCTTGAAGGACGAGGTCGAGTCGATCGAGAGGCAGGAGGAGTCGTAGCATGAACGCGCCCACCAAGTGTCCCGAAGCCGACGAATTACGGCAGTTGATCGACGGGTCGCTGCCCGAGCCGCGGCAGGAAGAATGCACCAATCATCTCGATTCGTGCGAGTGCTGCCAGGCCCGGCTCGAAGAGCTGGCGACCGCGGGAACGCCCTTGTCGCAGGCATGTCAACACGCGGACAAGGCCGAACCCGAGGCGACGTCGGCCTATTGGCCCGCCCTGAAGGCACTCGGCGCTGATACGTCGAAAGTAGTCGCGACGCGCACGCAGGCACGCGCGCGAGATTTGGCGCTCGACTTTCTGGGGCCCGCCAGCGATGCCGTTTACTTAGGGCGGCTCGGACAGTTCGACGTGATGCGCGTCGTCGGCCGCGGTGGTATGGGATTGGTGCTCGAAGCGTTCGACTCGCGCCTGCATCGCAACGTCGCCATCAAGGTGCTCGATCCCGAATTGGCGGAAGACGATGTGGCCAGGCAGCGATTCTGTCGAGAAGCTCGCGCGGCGGCGTCGATCACGCACGAGAACGTTGTTGCCGTGCACCAAGTCGAGAAGGCGCACGACAACAGCCTGCCGTACATGGTGATGCAACTCATCAGCGGCGAGTCGTTGGAAGCGCGGCTGGCGCGTCAGTCGCCGCTGCCGTTCGACGAGATCGTGCGCATCGGCATGCAGGCCGCCCATGGCTTGGAGGCAGCCCATGCACAAGGGCTGATCCATCGCGACATCAAGCCGGCCAATATCCTACTTGAGCCGCCTCATGGCCGCGTCAAGCTCACCGACTTCGGCCTGGCGCGGGTCACACACGACGTGAAGTTGACGCAGACGGGCTATGTCTCGGGGACCCCGTTGTACATGTCGCCCGAGCAGGCGATGGGCGACGAAGCCGACTATCGTTCCGATCTTTTCAGTCTGGGCGCGGTGCTTTACGAGATGTGCACCGGCCAGCCCCCGTTCACGGGCGATTCGCCGGTTCTCATCCTCCGGCAGGTCGCGGAGGGGAAGCATCGGCCGGTGAAGGAGCTGAACCCGGTCATTCCGTCTTGGCTGTCGGACACGATCGACCGATTGCTGGCCAAGAAGCCGGCCGATCGCATCCAGTCGGCTGCCCATCTGGCCGAGTTGTTCGAATACGAATGGGCGCTCATGAAGACGTCGTCGGAGGACGTGCCGACGGTCTGCCAGGAGGCGGCCAAGAAGCGCGCCGCCCGCACGCGCTGGATCGCGGGCGGGGTGGGCACGATGTTCTTGGCGCTCGGGCTGCTGGGGGGCAAATTCATGGGCAGGATCGGCGGGGCCGTTTCCTCCGCCCCCCCGGCCCATGTGCTCAGCGCCAACGCGGGGACCGTTTGGTCGGTCGCGTTCAGCCCGTCGGGCGATACCGTGGCGATGGCGGTGGAAGACGGATCGGTTCGTCTCTGGGACTTGCGCACCGAGAGCATCAAATCGACGTTCGATGCCCACCGCGGCGTGGTCTGGGCGGCGCGGTTTTCGGGCGCTGGCGATTGGTTTGCGACGGCCGGCGACGACGGGCTCATCCATCTTTGGAAACCGTCCCAGCCGGAGGCGTTTCAAACGTTCCGACATCCCAATGCGGTGCGCGGGCTGGCCGTTGGGCACGACGAGCAGACACTGTTCGCGGGCGGACGCGAAGGGAGACTTCGGGTCTGGTCAATCGGATCGGATGAGCCGGTCGTCGAAGCGGAACATCCCGGTGCGGTCTATGCCGTGGCCGTTTCGCCCGACGACACGACGTTGGCCACCGGC
Organism: Pirellulales bacterium; assembly: GCA_035547915.1. Lineage (GTDB taxonomy): Bacteria > Planctomycetota > Planctomycetia > Pirellulales > JAICIG01 > DASSFG01. The sequence continues at coordinate 99,206 of DASZTS010000045.1, forward strand.
GGCAGCGACAACGTGGTGCGGCTCTGGAACGCCGGAAAGCTCACCCAAAGGCTCCGTTTGGAGGGTCACAGCGGCCAGATCTTCGGTGTCTCGTTCAACCATGACGGGCGGCGTCTGGCGTCGGCCGGCTGGGACAGAACGGTACGCATCTGGGATACCGGCAGTGGCCAACTCGTCAAATCATGGGAGGCACACGACGGCGACGTCTGGGCGATTGCCTACTCGCCCGACGGCAAAATGCTGGCAACCGCGGGGCAGGATGGGGCGGTGAAGCTCTGGGATGCCGAGAAGGGCGATCTGCTGGCAACCTTTTTGGGCCACAAGTTGTCCGTTCACGCCCTGGCCTTCGATCGCGACGGCAAGTGGCTTGCATCCGGCGGCCGCGACGGGGCGGTCAGGATTTGGCCGACCCACATCGACTGAAATCTGTTAGACCGACCGACAAAACCGGATCGAGCTCCCGAAAAATCGGCGTTTCACGGCCGATTTTTTCCAAAGGCGCTTCGGCTTCCGCGTTTTGTCAGCCGCTCTTAAAAAGGCCCGCTAGACCGATCGGATTTGAACGGTCTTGTGGGCGTTGGCCCCCGCGCCGACCGCTCACTGCAAGCGCCGGACCGGGTTCGATAAATACTTTTCAAGAGGCACTTGAAGCCTTTGGCACCTTAGGCTTATACTTAGTCGCTTTGAATCGGCACGAAGGGCATTGGCAAGGGCCGGTCCCGCATTGTCGCCGGACGATGCGAGGCCGGAAGGCTTGTTTTGTGCGCTTTGCCGTCGGAATAGTTTCAGGATGGTTTGGTCATGAAAGTACGCGCCAGCGTTAAACGCATCTGCGAAAATTGCAAGCTCGTCCGCCGACGCGGCGTGGTATTTGTCGTGTGCAACAACCCACGGCATAAGCAGCGTCAAGGGTGACGGGCGGCCGGGTGCGGCGTTGGGTGGCGGCCATGTTGACGGCATCCGCGGCGGCCAAGGTTGTGCCGCGATTGTGCTGTTTCCGCGGGTTGAGCAGGCGTTGGGTGCGGCCCGGCTATCGTCGGGTCGGCTTTCTGCGGTGTGTTGTGAGAGGATGGAGTTAAGCGTTTATGCCACGTTTACTAGGCGTCGACATACCCAACGATCGGCCGGCGATCATCTCGCTGCAGTACCTGTACGGGGTGGGCAAGAAGGTGGCTCGCGAGTTGTGCCACAAGGCGGGCATCAACCCGACCATTCGTGCCCGCGATCTGGCCGAAGACGAACTGGCTCGATTGGCCGCCTTGCTCGACAAGGACTACGTCGTCGAAGGGCAGTTGCGGCGCCAAACAGCACAGAATATCTCGCGGTTGAAGGACATCAATTGTTACCGGGGCATTCGTCATCGCCGGGGATTGCCCGTGCGAGGCCAACGCACCCGGACCAACGCCCGTACGAGAAAGGGCCCCAAGAAGACGGTGGCCGGCAAGAAGGGCGTGAAGGACCTGAAGTAAGAAGTAAGGAGCGGACCGATCCGTGGCTAAGACCAAGCGACGAAAGGTACGCCGCAATGTGACGCTGGGAGTGGCGCACATCAAGGCGACCTTTAACAACACGACCGTGACGATCACCGACACCAAGGGCGATACGCTCTGCTGGGCGAGCGCCGGCACCTGCGGCTTCAAGGGAAGCCGCAAGAGCACGCCGTTCGCCGGTCAGTGCGCCGCGCAGCAGGCGGCCGAGAAGGCCACCAAGTTTGGCGTGAAGGAAGTCGACGTGCGCGTGAAGGGCCCCGGCAGCGGTCGCGAAAGCGCGATCACTGCTTTGCAGTCGGCCGGCATCACGGTCAAGAGCATAGAAGATGTCACGCCCCTGCCGCACAACGGCTGCCGCCCCCCGCGCAAGCGGCGTGTCTAGCCTGCCCGTCGGCCTGCGACCCACGCTGCCCGTGGGACGTCGCTGGGCCGCATAACGAACATTGAACCGCGCGTTCCGAAACCAATCCCTAATCCAAGACCCGAGTAGACATGGCCCGTCACACTGGACCCGTTTGCAGGCTTTGCCGCCGCGAAGGAATGAAGCTGTTCCTCAAGGGAACTCGCTGCGATACGCCGAAGTGTGGCATCGAGCGGCGCGACAGCAACCCCGGCATGCACAATCAGCGCCGCGGAAAGCTCACCGACTACGGCTTGCACTTGCGTGAAAAACAGAAGGTCAAGCATTACTACGGCATTCTCGAACGCCAGTTCCGCCGCTATTTTTCCGAGGCGCAGCGCTCGAAGGGGAATACGGGCGCCACGCTGATGAGCCTGCTGGAGCGCCGGCTCGACAACGTGGTCCACCGGCTCGGTTTTGCCCACAGCCGGGCCCAGGCTCGGCAACTCGTGGCGCACGGGCATATCACGGTCAACGCTCATCGCGTGAACATTCCCAGCTATCTGTTGAAGCCGGGCGACGTGATTCGCGTGAAGAACAGGGCCAAGAGCTTGCAGGCGGTGCAGGCCAACATTGCCGAGAATCAGCGCCAGGTTCCGGACTTTTTGACTGTACTGGAAGGGCCGATCCCCGAAGGGCGCCTGTCGCGCTTGCCGGAGGATTTGGACGTCTCCATTCCGGTGCAGACGCAATTGATCATCGAATTGTGCTCCAAGTAAGCGCGTGCTGGTCGGGTTAAGGTTTCTACGCGGTCGGACTGCGAAGCGGCCGTCTTTTTTCGCTGGAGGGTTCTCATGCGGATTCGTTGGCGTGGGCTGGAATTGCCCAGTCTGGTGACGTGCGATCGGTCGACCTTGAGTGCCACCTACGGTAAGTTCGTCGCCGAGCCGTTCGAGCGCGGCTTCGGCACCACGATCGGCAACAGCTTGCGGCGCATCTTGCTGTCGAGCCTCGAGGGGAGCGCCGTCACGCAGGTCAAGATTCACGGCGCGCAGCACGAGTTCACGACGCTGCCCGGCGTGGTCGAAGACGTCACCGACGTCGTGCTCAACATCAAGTCGCTGGTGGTCAAGAATCACAGCGAGAGCACCAAGGTGATCCGCATCGAGAAGAAGAACAAGGGGCTCGTGACCGGCGCCGACATCAAGTCGGACGACACGGTCGAGGTCATCAACAAGCAGCACGTGCTGGCCACCCTGACCGAGGACGTGCCGTTCGAGATCGAGATGGTGGTGGAGAACGGCCGCGGCTATGTGCCGTCGACCGAGCACAGCCCGAACGTCGAGATCGGCATCATTCCGGTCGACGCGGTGTTCAGCCCCGTGGTGCGCGTGCGGTACGAAATCGAAGAGACCCGCGTCGGCCAGAAGACGAACTACGATAAGCTGACGCTGGAGATTTGGACCAACGGATCGGTCGGCCCCGAGATGGCCATGGTGGAGGCGGCCAAGATCCTCCGCAAGCATCTCAATCCGTTCATCCAGTACGCCGAACTGGGGCCGCAGGTTTTCGGCGACGGCCGCTCCGCGGCGCCCGTGCTTTCGGAAGCCGTCTTGGAAGAACGGCTGAATCGGCACGTGATCGACCTGGGGCTGTCGGTGCGTTGCCTGAATGCGCTCGAACAGGAAAAGATCGCGACGGTTCGCGAACTGGTGGGCCGCACGGCCGACCAGTTGCTCGACATCCGCAACTTCGGCGACCAGGCACTTTCCGAAGTGCGCGAGAAGCTGAACGAACTGGGGCTGCGGCTGGGAATGCGCGTGCCGGCCTCGACGTCGGCCTGAGGATGGCCGTCAGGCTGCGAGCTGCCGGCGGAGGCCGTCCTGCAACTTTGCTCCCATCAGCCCGATACGAAGTGAACATAAGGTAATCGACCATGCGACATCGACGAAAAGGCCGCGTCTTGGGGCGCTCGCCGAGCCATCAGCGGGCGCTCCTCCGCAATCTCGCCAGCGCACTGTTTTTGACCGAGCGCGACGCAGAGCACGACGAGAACGCCCCGAAGGTCAAAGGGCGCATCATCACGACATTGCCGAAGGCCAAGGAGCTGCGCCCGGTCGTCGAGAAATGCATCACGATCGCCGTACGCGGCCTGCGGGCCGAGACGGTTGCGTCCGAATTCGCTACGGATGCCGAGCGCGACACCGAAGAATGGAAGCGCTGGCGGCAGGGGGCTGAATGGAAGAAGTGGGCCGCTGCCCGCGCGCCGGCTGTCAGTGCCCGCCGCCGTGTGCTGACGCTGCTGGGTGACAAGGAAGCCGTTCGCGTGCTGTTCGAGCAGGTCGCTCCACGGTTCCTCGACCGCAACGGGGGTTACACGCGCATCTTGCGTCTCGCCAAGCCGCGTTTGGGCGATGCTGGAGTTCGTGCCATCGTCGAGTTCGTCGGCGTTCGCGATCGGGCGGCCCAACGGGCGCAGGCTCCGAAATTCGAGTCGGCCGAAGGCTAGTCGCGCTGTCTTGCCGGTCGGGCTGCGGTGGCTTACACTTGGCGGCGGCCGTTAACCAAGGCCGCTGACGAACGAAACTTCTTTGCGCATAAGGATACGCGCATGGCGCCGGTTGCCGCACGCCGCCGTGAGCCAGAGCCGGACGGCTTTGACTTCACATACCACGCCGGGCGGCTTTGCGCCGATCTCTGCCAACGGCTAGAAGAACTGCGGCACATCGATATCAATCGCGTCGCGATTCGCTTCTGCCAGGTGCGCAAGGCGGTTTCACACGGTCTGCAAGCCAGCCTGACGCCGCTCCGCTTCGAGCAGGGAAGCCTATACACGCGGCGGCGCGGGCGGCGCTTCACGATCCAGCGTCTCTATAGTCCCGGCGGCGAGGAGATGCTCTACCTGCTGAGCTTCTATCTGCCGCGCTTCTTGAACCAGGGTTTTGAGGAGAAGCTGGCCACGGTTGTCCACGAGTTGTGGCACATTTCACCCGACTTCAACGGTGATGTGCGGCGTCTGCCGGGCCGTTGTTACGCCCACGGCCACAACGAAGAGCACTACCACGCCTCGATGCACAAGCTGGCGCGTCGTTGGCTGGCCTTGGATCCGCCGTCCGACCTGTTCGATTTCCTGCGATACGACTTCAGCCAGCTACGTGGGCGATACGGCACCATTTACGGCATGCGCATTCCGACTCCCCGGCTCATCGCCGCCGAAAACGCTGCCTGAGGCGGCCCGCAAGCCCGGCTGGCATGCCAGCGCCCCCTCGCAGGGTGCAGTGCTTTTTGGCACGTTCTCTGCTCTCGTTCATTCGGTCGGCATGGTGTCGGCAGACCAACAACAGGTCGAGGCCATCCCATTTTCGGCCAATTTTTGGCGAAGGAGGCTTGCCGTGGATACAGAGGAAGTGCGCGATCGCGAGCCGTTCGAAATCGAAGCCTTGGAGGAACGCATCGCTCCCAGCGTGGTTACCATGAATAACCCCTGGCAAAACGTGCAGTGGACCGACGCGGGAGGCGGAAGCGGCAACGTGAATGTGTTTCTCGGCTACGATCCACCATGACGATCGTGACCTCGAGTACACAGGCGGGGCGAAGGTCGGGCGCCTGGGAAAGGCCACTGAGGGCATTTCCCAGCGCCGCTGGTGGTACTTTTGGAGCAACCGACAAGACCGGCTCGCGTTCCAAAGAATCGGCGTTTCGCGGCCGATTTTTTTCCCACGGCGCTCCGGCTCCGGGTTTTGCCAGACCGCTCTTAGGAGAGCCGCGTGACACCGCCTGCCGCGGGTGGCGTCGGCGTCTGTTGATATTCGGCGCTGTCGATGAGTTCGATCTGTATCGTCCGTTGGGTCGCGCCCATCTGTAGGGCTGACACGTAGTTGGCCAGTTCGCCGGCCGTCGGGCTGCGTCCCAAGTACTGCTCGAAGATCGACGTGGTGACGTTCTCATAGTATTCGACGCTGCTGTTGAAGCCGTCGACGACTTGCGTGCGGGTCATGGCGCCGGAATCGAGCTGTCCCGACCAATAGGCGAGGCCCGTTTGGTCGGGCTGGCGGTCCAACAGACGTTGGTATAGAGCGGTGACCCAGGCCTGGTTAGGCGAAAGGTCGGGGCGGGCTTGGCCGGCCGATGCATAGAACTCCGCCGAACTGATCATGCCGGCCACCACCGGCTCGGGGCCGCCGAAACTCGTCCACACACCGGTCCAGTATGCCACGCCGGCCGCGTCTGCTGGCCGCAAGAGGAACTGCTGGTAGTAGCTGTCGATAATTGGGTCGAGCCGCTCGGGGCTTTCAAAGATGCCTTGGGCGACAACGCTGTATGGCTGACCCTGTTGAATCAAGTTCACCCAGTACTCGAGTCCTGCCGCGTCGGGAGCCCGGTTGAGTACCTGCTGGTAGAGTTTGGAGATGACTGCGGCGGCGTCGGAACTAAGAGTGACGGTTGCTATGTTGCTGGTCGACAGACCGTCGCTGACATCGTAGGTAAAGCTGTCGACCCCTTCGAACGTCGGCCCCGGAGTGTAGCTGAACGAGCCATCGGCGTTGAGTTGGAGGGTGCCGTTCGTGGGCTGAGTCACAATCTTGGCACTCAGTCCAAGGCCGCTCGCCGCAATGTCACCGACGAGGACTCCCGCGGCGGCTGAAGCCGAACTGCTCGCCGCCGAACTCACGATGTAAGAATGGTTGATCGCGACCGGTGGCACGTCGACATCGATGGTGAAGGTCACGGGCGCCGAAGTGTCGCTACCGCCGTTGGCGGTGCCGCCGTTGTTTTGCAGCGACACTGTCATCGTGGCCTTGCCCGTCTGACCGGCTGCCGGCGTGAACGTCAGATTGCCGCTCGCATCGATAGCGGGCGAAATGCTAAACAGTCCCGGGTTGGTCAGCGAATCGACGCTCACCGAGAAGTCGACCGTTTCGTGCGGCTGGCTTGGTCCGGGGGAGATATTCGTTGCCCAAGCCACGCTCTGCGAGGGGGAATTCACCGCCACGTGCACATCGCCGCCCGGCGTGAACGTCGGCGGTTGGTTCACCTGGTCGACGTTGACGGTAATCGTATCGTCGGCCGTCTCGCCCGAGATATCAGTGGCACGCAGGTCGATGTGGGCGGTGCCGAATTCATCCGGCAAGACGTGCAAGGTCAACTTGCTTGTGTCCGGGTTGCCGGACGACAGGCTGGCCGAAACGAGGCTCGGGTTGTCGTTTCCCGCCACCGATAAGGTGAGATGGTCGCCCAATTGGAGATCGACGTCGACATCGTCAAAAACGCTCGCCAAGCTGCCGAACACGACATCCGCGGCGTTCTCGTTGACGTTGACGGTCCCGAGGGCGTTGGCCAAAGTCGGCGCGTGGTCGGTCGGGTTGACCTCGACGAAGAACTTAATGGTCGCTGAAGGCTGGCTTCCACCGGCCGTGGCCGTGACGTCGACGGTCGTTGTGCCGACGGCGTGCAAGGCGGGTGTGAAACTGAGCGTGCCTGCCGAATCGATCGTGGGTCGTCCCGTGGCGGTGAACAGGTCTGTATCGTCCGTCGTCACCTTATAGTCGATCGGTTCGCCGGCGGCGCCGGGCGTGGCCGCGATAAATCCGCTGATCGACGCCGTGCCCGAATCCTCGTCGACGATGGGATTCGTGCCAACGTGCGTGATGATAGGTGCCGGGTTGAGCGGATTGACCGTGATGGTGAACGATTGCGGGGCCGACGTGTCGACACCCCCGTTGGCGGCGCCACCGTTATCTTGCAAGGTGACGGTGACCGTCGCCGAGCCACTGACGCCGGTAGCGGCCGTGTACGTGAGCGTTCCCCCGGGGGTGATCGCCGGCGGCGTACTGAACAGCGCGGCATTCGAGTCGCTGGTCACATTGAAGTGCACCGTCTGATTGGCCTCGATCGCTGCGGACGGAGCTGAACTCGCCGGGCTGATGTGCGTGGCAAAGTTGTACACGGTCTGGATGCCGCCGTTTTCGCTGGTCGCCGGCGGATTTCCGGCCAGCGTGAAGCTGGGAGCCGTGTTCACGAACTGGGACGTGATGGTGAACGTTTGCGGGGCCGAAGTATCGATGCCGCCGTTCAGCGTACCGCCGTTGTCGTGCAGTTGTACGCTGACATGGGCGGTGCCCGCGCTCTTGAGGGCCACCGTGTAAGTCAGGTCGCCTGTCGCGGGGTCGATTTGCGGGAAGGATGAAAACAGGCCGGGGTTGTCCGACTTGACGATGAAATTGACCGACTGTCCGGCTTCGTTCGGTCCGCCGCCGGGGCCGATGCCCGTAGCCCAACCGGTCACGGTCTGCGGACCGGCATCTTCGCTCACTGTCTGGTTCGCACCCGCGATGAATACAGGCGGTTGATTGACGGGCGCCACCGCGATCGTGAACGATTGCGTCGCTGACGTGTCGATCCCACCGTTCGCCGTGCCACCGTTGTCGTGCAAATCGAGGCTCACTGTGGCCGTGCCGACGGCCTCCGGCGCGGTCGTAAACGTCAGATTGCCCGTGGCCGGATCGATCGACGGCAGTGTGGTGAAGAATGAGGGATCGTTGGTGGACACTTCGAAGTTCAGCTTCTGCGACGCCTCGTTCGGGGCACCGGGGCTGATGCCCGTAGCCCATCCGGTCACGGTCGTCAGGCCGGCATTTTGCAGCACGTTGACCGTGGCGCCGCTGGTGAAGAGCGGCGGTTGATTGACGGGCGTCACCGTGATCGTCAACGTTTGCGCCGCCGAGGTGTCCTGTCCGCCGTTGGCCGTCCCTCCATTGTCGTGCAGACGCACGGCGACGTGAGCCACACCATTGGCATCAATCGCCGGCGTATAGGTCAACTTGCCGGTGACGGGGTCGATGGCCGGCAGCACGGAAAACAACGAATCGTTGTCCGTGGAAGTAATGAAACTCAGGGTCTGAGCGGACTCGTCGGGCGGACCCGCGCTCATGGCGGTCGCCCAGCCGGCGACGGTCTGCGATCCCGCGTTCTCCAGAATCGTTTGATCGGATCCCGCCGCGAACGTTGGTGCTTGGTTCACAAACGTGATCGTCAGCAAGAACGTGACGGGGGCCGACGTGTCGACACCGCCGTTGGCCGTGCCGCCGTTGTCGTGGAGCATGACCGTGACATTCGCTTGGCCGCTCATCTGGGGCGTGGGCGTGAACGTGAGATTGCCCGTCGTGGGATCGATGGTGGGTGCCACGGCGAACAAAGCGGAATTGTCCGTGCCGACTTCGAAATTCAGCGCCTGTCGCGCTTCGTTTGCCGGCCCCGGCGAGATGTTCGTTGCCCAACCCGGCACCGTCACCGCGCCAAAACTCCCGGCCATCGAGACGTCGCCCTGCGAAGCGAACGTTGGCGCCTGATTCGATTGCGTGACCGTGATCGTGAAGGTCTGCGCTGTCGATGTATCGATTCCGCCGTTGACGGTGCCGCCGTCGTCGTGCAGTTTGACGGTGACGTGCGCTGTGCCGACGGCATAGAGAGCCGGAGTGTACGTCAAGTTGCCGGTGGTCGGATCGATGGCCGGCGGCAACGAAAAGAGACTATCGTTGTCCGTCGACACGATGAAATTCAGGTTCTGATCCGATTCCTGCGGCGCGCCTGCGCTGATATTCGTTGCCCAGCCGGTTACAGTTTGCGGCCCGGGCGTCTCGTGAACGGTCTGATCGCTGCCCGCAGTGAAGACCGGCGCCTGGTTCACGAAATTAACCGTGATCGTAAACGTCTGGACGGCTGAGGTGTCGTTGCCGCCATCGTCGGTGCCACCGTTGTCCATCAGTTCGACACTGACATTGGCCACGCCGCTGACGTCGGTCGCGGGCGTGAAGATCAAGTCGCCGGTGATGGGATCGATCTCCGGCGGAGTGGGAAAGAGGTCGGGATTGTCGGTGGCGACGACGAAGTTCAGCGTTTGGTACGACTCGCTGGGTGGTCCCGCGCTCATGCTCGCGGCCCAACCGGGCACGGTCTGCGTGCCCGAGTTCTCGTTCACCACTTGGTCTCCGCCGGCGGTAAAGCTCGGTGCATGGTTGACCAGATCGACCGTGATCGTGAACGTCTCCGCGACCGACGCATCTTGCCCGCCGTTGGCGGTTCCACCGTCGTCGTCCAATTCGACCGTGATCGTCGCAATGCCCCACATGTCGGTGGCCGGAGTAAAGCTCAAGTCGCCGGTGGTGGGATCGATCGTCGGCGGCGATGAGAAGAGCCCCGGATTGCTGTTGTTGGTGACGTTGAACGTCAGCACTTGGCTCGCTTCCTGCGCATCGCCGGCGCTGATGTTGCTAGCCCAGCCGGGTACATCGTCGTCGCCCGAGTTCTCCAGCACTTCCACGTCACCTTGCGACGCGAACATGGGCGGCTGATTGACAAAGTTCGCGGTGATGGTGAAGGTCTGTGCCGTCGATGTGTCGCTGCCGCCGTTGGTCGTTCCACCATTATCTTGCAGCTTGACGCTCACGTTGGCTACGCCACTCACGTCGTGGGCCAGCGTATAGGTGAGCGTGCCCGTAGTCGGATCGATAGCCGGCAAGACGGCGAAGAGCGCGTTGTTGTCGGTGGTCACGTTAAAGTGCAGGGTTTGAGCGGCTTCGCTGGGCGGTCCCGCGCTGATGGCCGTAGCCCAGCCGGCGACCGATTGGGCGCCGGAGTTCTCGTCGACCGTTTGATCGGCACCGGCCGTAAAACTGGGCGCATGGTTGACGAGGTTCACCGTAATGATGAAGGACTCCAAAACCGATGTATCCTGGCCACCGAAGGCCGTCCCGCCGTCGTCCTGTAGTTGCACCGAAACCTGCGCGGTGCCGTATTCGTCCGGAGTGGTGGTAAACGTCAAGTTGCCGGTAAGCGGGTCGATGCTGGGTGGCACGGCAAACAACGAGTTGGTACCGTTCATCACATCGGCGCCACCGTTCACGACCTGATACGTGACGAGGAAGGTCAGTGTCTGCGAGGCTTCGTCCGCCGGGCCGGGGATGACGTTTCTGGCCCACCCCGTCACGCTATGGAAGCCGGTATTTTCGTTGACCGACTGGTTGGCGCCTACCGTGAACGTCGGGGCATGGTTCACACCGACCGTGATGGTAAACGTTTGCGTCGGCGACGTATCGCTGCCGCCGTTGGCCGTGCCGCCGTCGTTGCGCAGCGCCACGGTGATGTTGGCCGTGCCTCCCATGTTCGGTGCGGGTGTATACGTCAGCGTGCCGTTGGCGTCGATGCTCGGTGCGACGGAGAACAAGTTGGGGTTGTCGTCCGTCAATACGAAGGTCGCAATCTCGTTTGTCTCGGCGAGCGCGCCGGGAAAAATGTTGGTGACGAAACCGGGCACGACCTGCGCCGGGGCGTTCAAGGCGACCGACTGTTGCGGCCCTTGCAGAGTGAACGAGGGCGCGACATTCACCACCGAGTTGGCGACGTTGCCGAGGCGGACGAGGAAATCGTCCTGTTCGTCGGTGGCGCCAACGATGAGCGTGCCGAACTGCGACGGACCTATCGAGACTCCCGTCGCGTAAACGTTTCCTTTCGCGTCGACGTAGTCGGCGGTGCCTTGATCTTCATCGGGGCCGCCGAACTGCTGGACATTGATGTAATTGCCGTTCGAGTCGAGCTCGGAGATGTAAATGTCGTAGCTGGCGCCGTTGGCCGTGAGATTTTGAGCGGGCCCGCTGTTGGGATTGAAGTTGATCGTTCCCGCAAAGTCACCCGTCGTGAAGACGTCCCCTTTCGAGTCGACGGCGATGCCCATTCCCTCCACGTTGTACCCACCGTTCCCGATGGAGTAGGCTTTGCCCCAGACAAAATTGCCGTTGTTATCGAGCTTCGAGATAAACGTCGCGTTCGCGCCGTTGACGGCGTCGGTGCCGTTCGTGGGATCGAGCTGAAGCGTCCCGTCGAAGGTGCCGGTTGTATAGATGTTCCCTTGCGGGTCGACGGCGATTCGGCTCGACGGCGTAATGGCACCATCTCCTTGCGGGCCGCTGGAGATCGTACTCGTTATTGCCTGGGCCCAGATCACAGTACCGTCAGCCTCATTGAGTTTGGCGACAAAGTCGTTCTTGAATTGGGAATTGCTCCTCAACGACGTGCTTCCAAACTGCGCCGTCGACCCGAACCACCCGGTCAAGACTGGGTTGCCCGACGGATCGATGGCCGCGGAATCGGCCGCATCGTCGGACAGTCCACCAAAACTCTTAGCCCACTGGGCGGCACCGCTCGTCGAGTATTTCACGGCGAAGACGTCGTCATTTCCGAGACTCGTGAGCGTGGTCGCCGGCGTTGTGGCGACGGTGACCGATTTGCTGTAGCCGCCGACGACGTAGGAGTTGCCTAACGAGTCGACGGCCAAGCCGACGTTCTCACTGACGGCATTGTTCGCGACGGCGGTGGCCCACAAGAAACTGCCGCTTGCATTCATCTTGGCGAGGAAGGCCGTGTTGCCAACGGTCGGAACCGCGACCACGTTCGTTCCAAACGTCGCGTCCCCGCTCAGTTCACCTGCCAGATAAATGTTGCCTGCACCATCGAATGCCAGTTTAGGCGGTTCCTCCGTGAAGCCACTAACTATCTGCCTCGCCCAGAGCAGGGTGCCATTCGCCGCGTATTTCGCTATGAAATCGTTCGGCGCACCGGTATTAAACGTCGTTGTGTTGGAGCCGGAGCCAAGCAGGGTCTTACCATCAAAGCTGCCCGCGACGTACATGTCGCCCGCCCCGTCGGCCAAGACCGAACTACCTTCGGTGAATCCGAGAGTGGGAATACCGAGGGCCAGATTGACGGTGGGCGTAACCACGACCGTCCGCAATCCGGCGTTGGCGATGAGAGTTTGACCCGCCGAGACGCTGATCGTGTTACCGGTGCCGGTCGCGGGCGAGACATTGCTGGCGAGCGTCGGGTCGGTGCCGGCCCCTTCGGGCGAAAAGGCATCGGCGGAGGGTGGCGTGACCTGCACGTAGTAGTTCTTGCCGATCGCCAACCCGCTGAAACTATACAGGCCCAAGGGGTCGGTAACCGTCGAAGCGACTTGTGTTCCGCTGCCGGGAGTGCCGTAGTACAATCCGACCGAAATGCCGGGCACCCCGGGCTCGCTCGACTGACGTACGCCGTCGCCGTTCTGGTCGTTCCACACGACGCCTGCGATTTCGGTGGGCAGCGTGTTGAGGCCCCACAAAAAGCCATCCCAAGGCGTGGGCGACGTGAGATTGTCGACCGGGCCCACACCGGAGTTGAAATTCATCGTGTTCGAAAAGGTTCCCACCGTGTAGACCGCCGTACCACTTGCATCCGGTGCGACCGCCACGCCGAACGCCTCGTCGGTGCCGGTTTCGCCCGCGGTGGCGACCCAATCGAACTTGCCTTGCGCCGTGAGCGCCGACACGTAGACATCCTGGCCTCCAGCGCTGGTTTGCTGGTGCGTACCGGCGGGATCGAAATTGGCGATGCCACTATACCCACCCGTCGTGTAAACAATGCCCTGCGAGTCGACCGCGATGCCGCTCGCTTGCAGACCGCCGAAGGGATTGGTCACGGAAACGCCGTGCAGGTCGGCGGCCCAGTCGAAATTGCCGGCCGGGCCGAGCTTGAGAACATAGGCGTCGGGAAAGACGAAGTCGGCGCTGGTGTTGAGATCGCCGAGGTTGGGGTCTAGGTCGACTGGGCCCCCGAAAATACCCGTACTATAGACGTTGCCCGCCGAGTCGACGGCGATAGCGTCCCCTTCGGCCCGGCCGTCGCCTGCCGAGTTATTCGTACCGAGTTGCTTGACCCAGATAAAATCGCCGAACTCGTCCAACTTTAGGACAAAGGCCGATGAGAAAAAGCTGGTGAGCTTGTTCGCGTTGGGTTGGGCGGGATCGAAATCGAGCGTGCCGCTGTATTCGCCCGTGACGTAGGCGTTCCCCTGGCTGTCGACCGCGATCCCGCGGCCCTCGTCGCCGCTCGTGTTGGAATACGCGTTGGCCCATTTCAGCGCGCCGCTGGGGTCGAATTTCGCCACCAGGATCGCTTGATTCGAGCCGTTGCCGAGCAGCGTTTTGGCAGTAGTCCCGGTGCCGATCGTGGCTTGACCACTAAAATGGCCCGTGACATAGGGGTCGCCACTGGAGTCGAGAGCCACGGCGTAGGCCGTGTCGTCGCCGGTACCGCCGAAGGACTGCGCCCAGAGAAAACTTCCGTTCGGACCGAGTTTCGCCAGATAACCGTCGTTCCCACCGGCCGACACCAACGAGGTGCTCCCGAACACGGCCGGACTTCCCGAGTTATTGCCGAAATTGCCAGCAATATAAACATCGCCGCTACCGTCGACGGCAATTCCTTCTTTTTGGTTGATTCCCGATGACGCCGTATACGGTGTTGACCAAACGAACGCTCCTCCCGCGCTGAATTTGTAGACGGCGTCGGTCGCCAATTCGTAAATGTTGCCCGACGTATCGGTGGCCACCGCAAGTCCCTGGTCGCCGTTCGGCCCGGCGACGGCAAAACTGAGATTGGCCGACAGCAGCGTGCGTAGCTCGAGCTGCTCACCGGCTATGCGCCGTCGCGGCCAGAATGAAATGGTACGACGACCGAAGGCGCGCGGTGCGGCACCGCGGAAAAACGATGGCATGATCAGGCCCGCCAGAAAAAGAAGAAAGATATCCCCATCAAGGGGATTTTGTAGGCAGCCGAAAGGGCAAAGTCAAGAAATTTCTGTTCCTTTCGGCAGTGCGTCGGTCGATCGCAAATCGTTATATTTGGCCAAAATCCGCCGCGTTCTGAGTAATAACGATTGGTAACGGCGGGTAACCGGCAGCGATAGGGACGCCTCACCGAAAATCAACAAATCGCTCACTTAATACTTCTCTACTTGTTCCTCATGCGACGGGACGCTATTGGAGCAAGAGGCGGGCCCGTGCCGGCCCAGGGTGCGGGTACGCGTGGCGGCGAGGCTCGGAGATAGAGACCCGGGCCATACGCGCCGTGCGTGGCGCACGGTCATGGGGCGTCTTTATTAGGATAGCCCGAAGTCATTGGCCCATACATCTTTCCGCATCGCAAAGCGGAGTATTGTCCGCTCTCAAGGACCTGTCCAAAGACCTCGTTTCCGCTGTGGACGGCCCCGTTCATTACCTCACCTTCGGGGCACGAGAGGTACGATGAAGCTGGCAATAATCGTACTGCCAGCAAAGCGGAGCCCGTATTGTCGCCCCAGACAAACGTGAGTCGGCCGGTATTCGGAGGGCACCGCGTGTTGGCACGCCGGCAAGCCGACTCGCAGTAAGATCCAAGCGGCCCTGATCGGTCGGTTAGGCCGCTTTGAAGAAGAGAATGCGTGCCGGGGCGCGGATCGAATGAGACCGGGCGCTATGCGCCACTCGTGGCGAAACCGCACCGGCACGCGGTTGCGCCGCGATCGCCTCGTCGCCGGAACCGCTGTGTGCGGTCCCGGCGTCGCCTAACGTTTCAGGCCAACCGCCTTTCGATAGGCAGGCGGCGACCTTCTATCAACCCATGCCGTTCACCAGATTATAGTATTCCTGGCTGGCGAGAATCCCTTCCAAGATTTGTTCCTGGGCATAGCCCGCGTCCATCTGTTGGACCCAATACGCTTCGCCTGCCGCGTCGACCGGGCGGTGCAGGTACTGTTCGTACCAGCCGGGGTTGTTCGGATCGCCCGGAATGCCCGACAGCAGATCGCCCCGGTACTCGTCGCTGGTGACAAACCCATACACCACGCTGGACAACGAATGGCTCTGAATGTAGTTGGCCCAGTAGGCCAATCCAGCCGGATCGGGGGCCCGATTGAGCAGGTTCTCGTAGAGCTTGGTTACCCAGGCGTCGGGTGTGCCGCCAGCCGTTATGTAATACTCTTGCGATCCGATGATACCTGCTTGCACCAGCTCCGGACCATTGTTGTCGGCCCATACCTGCAGCCAGTAGTCGAGCCCTGGCTGGTCGACGGCGCGTCCGAGGTACTGCTCGTACAGCGAGGCGATCACATCGCTGCGTCGCTCAGTGCTGGTGACAAAATTGGCTGCAACCTGCTCGCGGGTCATCGCGACAGGGGTGACACCATTCGCGTCGGGCTGCGGCTGTAGCTCATCGACCCAGAAGGTGACCTCGGCGCCGCTCGGCGGAGTGGTCCGGTTCAGCACGTTCGTATACATGCTCGTGACCCAATTCGCGTTTTGCGCAGAGGTGGGGCTGTCGAGGTATACCGTGAGGAAGGTGGATGGAGTCGGCGTACCGGCAGGCGAGGTCGTATCCTGGATCCGGACCGTAAAACTGTCGCGCCCGTTGAAGTCGGCATCGGGCGTGTACGCGAAGGCGCCGTTAGATGGGTTGTAGGCCAAGCTACCATGGTCGGGCACCTGCGTGAGCACAACTTCCACCGGGACGCCATTGTGGGGCGTGGTGGTCGACAACAACCCTTTCGAGTCTGTCACGTCGAGCGCCACCACTGGCTGACCTTTGTTGTAGGGCGTATAGACGTACTCCAGCGGACCCACACTGGGTGGGAATAGGACTTTGTTGACGATATAGGTCACCGTCGTCGTGGCGATCGGATGCACCGATCCGACGTTGTTGTCGGTGGCTTGGAGAGTGAGGGTGGCCGTGCCCGACCCGTAGGCCGCGACGGTGACCGTCAGGATGTTTCCGTTCACGGTCGCCGACAGCAGCGAAGAATTCGAGTTGCCGGTGATCGTGATCGTCGGCGGGGCCTCGGGCGGCGTGTTGCTCTCGTCCGGGTCGCCGATGTAGGGGCTCAGGTCGAACGTTATGGTTTGGACCGACGAACTCTCTTGCAGTGTCTGGTTCGGTATCGGGAGGGCAAACGGCGGCTGATTGACCGGGGTGACGGTGATCACTACCTTGCCCGTGCCGATCTCCGACGGGCCGAGCACATTGCCGCTACCGCCCGACACCGGACCGAGCCCGTTGCCGTTATCGTTGACGCTGAAGTTGATGACGGCCTGCCCGGTGAAATTGTTGGCCGGGACGAACTGCAAGCCGTTGAGGGCGGCGTTAATGGCCGACAGCGTACCGCTGAAGACCATCGTGCTGGCGGCGGTACCGTTGCCCTGGACGAACGTCAGGTTCGTCGTCTGGCTCAGCGCTACGGTACCCGTGGCAACCCCGGCCGTATTGAGCGTGCTGATGCTGACCGTTTCCACACCAGTGCCGCCATCGGGATCGGTGATGGTGATGGCGTTGCCATTGGCCGCCGAGAAGACGAGCGGCGACGTGGGATTCTCCGACACGGTCTGCGCCGTGGGAACATTGACCGACGGCGGTTGGTTGACCGGGGTGACATCGATGTTCACGACACCCGTGCCCGTCAGACCGCCGTTGCCCAACTGCGCGTCGGTGACGCTGACGCTGATGCTGGCGGCGCCGCGGTAATCGAAAGTGGGCACGAAGGTCAGGCCGGCAATCGCCGGTTCGCCCGATTGGGCGGCCGCCCCGCTCAGCACCATGTTCACATCGGGAACCGAGCCGACCAAGGTCAAGCTTGCCGTGCCGCTGCCTTGCACGCTCACGGTGCCGCCGTCGGCGAAGGTCATCGACGGTGTCGAACTGATCGTGCCGTTGCCGCTGAGGCCGGCCACCGAAAGCGTACCGTTGGCGGTGATCAACTTCACCGTCACCGTATCGTTCGGGGCGTCGATGTCGTAGATCGTCACCGGGTTCGGCGTCGTCGACAACGAGGAGAACGTCAGCGACGTCGGGATCACGCCGTTCTCGGGTACGTTCTGCAACGGCGGCACACCGACCGTCGGAGCATCGCCCGTCGAGCTCTGCAACAGGATGTCGTATTGCGTGAAGCCCGGATCGACCGAGCCATTGCCGCGGTTGGGTTGCAGGTTGTTGCCGGCCAGATCCTTGATGCCGCCCTGCGTGCCAGACCCGAAGGCGTCGAACTGCACGCCGTTGTCGATGAAGATCGTGTACTGGTTGCCGGTGGCCCAGACGCCCGTGGCCGGCACGAAGGAGACGATGTTGGTGTTGGTGTCGAACTCGAAGAAGTAATCGATGCCCTCGGTCAGCTTCGTACCGTTGCGGTACAAGGCGAACTTCGAGCTGGTGACGGTGCTGGGGTCGATGCCGGAACCGTTCGGGTCCGAGAGCTGGATGGCGAAATTGTTCAGCGGGCTGCCGATCTCATGGACCACGTTCAGCGTGGGATCGAGATCGTTCGCGCTGTTGTCTACCGGGTTGACCAAGGTCGAGATCGGGCCGGAGAAATCGATCCGCTCGATCGCACCGCGGTCGACGTATAGGCTGGAGCCCGTGCCGTTGGGATTGCTCTCCGGATCGGCCGCGCGGAGCTGACCGTAAAGGTCGTAAGCCGGTGCGTTGGTCGGAGAAGCCGGGATGCCGATCGGATTGGTAACCGAGGTCAAGTACGACCGCGCCGGCAATTGGCTGATGCCGCTGTCGATGGCCGCCGATCCGGGCGCGAGATAGAAGTCGTTCGTCGCCGGGTCGGTGAACAACGGGGCGGTCGGCGACAGCGAGATCCCGTTCACGTCGCCGTTGTTGGAGACGGTGCCGGTCAGGTTCGTGCCGTCGTTCTGATACACCGACGCTTCGAGCACCGTCGAGGAACTCGTGGAATCGACACTGACTCCCGTGGCCAGGTTGGCGAAGATATTGTTCAAGATCGTCGGGCTAGCATGCTGGCTGACCTGCACGCCGACACCCGTGGGCGTACTTCCACCGTAGATCGTGTTGTTCAGAACGCGGGCGATCGGCACCACGGCCGCGGCCACGTTGCCCGTGTCGGGATCGCCCGAGATCGAGATACCGCCCTGGGCGTTATCGACGAGCAGGTTGTTTGTGACGGTGGCACCCGGAGCGACGCCGAAACCGAGCAGGCTCGCCGGCCCGCTGGCGTTCACCACGTCGGGCTGTTTCAGGTTGAGCGGCACGCCCGGATACGGATTTCCGCCCGACGAGCGCCCGGCGGCGGTCAGCACGATGCCGAAATCGAGCGAGTTGGAGATGCGATTGTCCATGAGGACGATCTGTCCCTGCTCGGGCACGATGTCGTTGTCGCCCTGGCGATCGTACGCCTGCACGTGTTTTGCGGCGTCGACGGTCAGGGTGTCGCTGACCACGCCGTTATCGCCCGGAATGCCCAACCCTTCGAAGTTGTCCGCGGCCGCTGTGATGATCACGTTGTGCGGCTGCCCGTCGTTGGCAAACTGGTCGACGTTGGTGACAGCGAACGTAACGGAGCTTTGCCCGGCCGGGATCGTCACCTTCTGGGGCACCGTGACGCGCGGGTCGCTGCTAACCAGCCAGACAGTGAGCGGTTGATCGGTCGGCGTGTTGCGCGTCACGGTACCGGTGATAGCCGTGACGCCGGCATTGGGATCGAGCAGGTTGGTCGACAAGCTGATGCTGAGGGCCGGCGCGAGGCTGTCCGTGACATCGACGAAGCCGGAGATCGGGTTCAAGCCGCCGGCCTGCGGCGTGAGGAAGACCGTTTCGCGCGAGAAGGCAACCTGATTACCCGCCGCGTCGAGCAGTTCGTTCGCGGGGACCGAGAAATTCACCGAGGTCTGCCCGTCCTGGATGGTCCAGGTGGTACTGGGCACAATCGCCGGATCGCTGCTGACGAGCGTCACGGCGAGGTTGCCGAACGTGCCCGTGCGTGTGATGGTGCCGGTGATCGTTCCGCCGTTGTCGGAAACCGTGGTCTGGTTGAGGCTGACCGCGAGGTCTCCGGCCGCGCCGATGGCGCTGGCGGTGTAGGCGCCGCGGCCGAGCGTGCCGGCCACGAGCAACTGATCGCTGGGGACGTATTGCAGGCTGTAGACCGGCACGTCGGGCATGAGCGCACCGTAGCGCGACCAACTGCCGGGATTGGAGGTCTGCATCTCATAGACGCCATCTTGCGCGCCGACGTAGATCAGGTTGTTCGTGGCGTTGCCTGGTACGAACGCGATGCTGTGCAGATTGGCCGTCAGGGCCGATGCGCCATTGGTAAGATTGCCGCTGATGTCCTGATATGTCTGGCCGGCGTTCACCGTTTCCCAGACGTGGCCGGCACTGTCGACCAAGAACGCATTGCGCCAATTGACGGGGTTGATGGTCAGGCTGCGAACCGCGGCACCCGTATAGTTGGTGGCGTTGAGCGTGCCGTTCTGCGTCGTGCGCAGCAGCACCGTGTTGCCGACGCCGACCCACAACACATACGGGTTCGAGACGCCGCCCGACACACCGCCGTAGGCCATGGCGGCCCCGGAGAGGGCATTCGGTCCCGCACCGCCGCCGCCCAAGGGGGTCAGTGTGCGGCCGCCGTCGAACGATTCGTATACCGAGTTTCCGCCGCCGATGACCATCCAGCCGGGCGTGCCCGTTTGCGAGTTGAGCACAAACGTGGTGTTGCGCGGCAGGTTGGTGTCGAACTGGGAGAGAGGCTGCAAGTTGTTGACCAACAGCGGCGGCGACGTGCGGGTGACGATGTTGCCCTGCGAATCGTAGGTCGTCACCTGGAAATTCTGCATGAAGGCCGAACTGGTGTAGCGCACCGATTCGGTCAGGCCCGGAGGCGAATTGATGTTGTCGACCGCTACGTCTCCGCCTTCGCCCTGGCTGAAGTCGGTCCAGGCGGTGCTGCCGGTTGTGTTCTGTTCCGGCACGCCGGCATCGGAGACGGCGCCGGCGATCAGCGTTTGCGTGTTGCTGTCGTAGGCCACGTTCTCGATCTCGGTCACATCGAGATTGCCGACGAGCGAGCTCCACGAACCGCTGGGCGTGCTCAGGCCCGTGGTGCTCGGGTTCGACAAGGCGTAGATGCCGCCATCGTCGGTTTCGAGCAATTGAGAGCCGTCGAAAACGAGCGACCGTGAATGGGCGGGCGGGGCCGTGCCCGCGGCGTTGTTGTCGGTGATGAACGTCCACTGGCTGCCGCTCGGACGCGAAGAGTCGCCGCGGAAGATTCGACCGGTCGGCCCGGCGGCGCCTTCGCCGTTGTTCGGGAAGGGCTGCTGGTCGCCGCCGACATAAACGACCGTCGGGTTGGTCGGGTCGGCGGCGATCGAAATGTAGCCACCGCCTACCGGGTTGAGCCCCTCGACGATGCCGTTGTCGGTCGTCGTGGGCAGGTCCATTTGCACCCACGTGGCGCTCGAGATATTCGTAACCGGCGACTGGTAGATCGACGACAGCGTGGTCTGGTTGTTCGTCGAGTTGAACTTCTCGTAGGCGATGTCGACGGCCTTGCCGCTGTCGGCGATCTTGATGACATCGTTCGTGCCGTTGGCGTTCAGGGTCGGCCGCAGGCCGGTGGGCGTGATATCGGACCACGTGGCACCGGCGTTGTCGCTCGTAAAGATGCCGCCGTTGGTCCCCAGCACGGCCACATAGAAGCGGTTGGGGTCGACCGGATCGGCGATCAGCGAGGTTACCGGCCCGGCCGGCAAACCGCTGTTCGCAAGCGTCGAGACGAGCGTGAACGTCACGCCTCCGTCGGTGCTACGGAGCAACCCGCCCGTGTTGCCGAAGGCGGCGTTGGCCGCCGCCATGATCACGGCGCCTCGCTCGGCGACGCCCGTGATGTTCTGGCCCACCGGCGTGGCAGGCGACGCCGCCGACGGGGTGAGCATGCTCCACGTCTGACCGCCGTTGGTCGACGTCATCAGGCCGGCCAGTTTACCGCCCGCCGGAGCGTTGGCCCCCACCGCGTTCAAGCTGCTGAAATCGCCGACGCCGGCGATCATCGTCTGGAACGTGCCGTTCGTCACGTCGAATTCGACGTCACCGATCGAGAGCGACGGCATGTTGTCGGTCAGCGGGGTCCACGTCGGGCCGTTGGCGCTGAGCGCGTTGGTCGTTTCCCAGATGCCGCCGTTCACCGTGGCGATGAAGAGCGTGTTGCCGGTCGGATCGGCCGGGTCGACGAGCACCTTCTGCACGGCGCCGCTGATGGGATCTTGGAGCCCACCGGGGCCGGTTAGATTGGTTTCCTGACCGTCCGCAACCGGGTTCGGACCCTGGGCCGTCCAGAGCGGAGTGCCCTGTGCCACCTGCGTCGAGTCGCCATCGTCGCGCACCGCGATCGAGGTGTTACCGCTGGCGAAGTTGGCCGCCGAGGCCACGATCGTCACGTTGACCGGCTGCTGACGCAGGATGTCATCGTCGACCGCGTTGATGGGGAACGTCGCCGAATCGGCACCGGCCGGGATGGTGACCGTCGCCGGCACCGTGGCCGAAGCCGTATCGAGACTGGTGAGCGTGACCACGAGCGGAACATTGTCGGGCGAGTTGCGCGTGACGATTCCGGTAGCCGCACCCGCACCCTGGTTCTCGACGATCGTGTGCGAAGTCGGGCTCTGAATGGCCACCGTCAAGGTCGGGATGACGCCTGCGTCGTCCTCGACGTCGAGCGTGTTGCTGCTCGATCCGTAGCCGGCGGCGGTCGCCGTGATGTCGACCTTTTGCGGGCCGTCGGCCAACTCGTCTCCGTTCAGGTCTTGTTGCTCGACGCCGGTGACGGTCACGACCACCGAAGTCGCTCCGGCCGGTATCAACACGTTCAAGAGACCGCCCTGGCTGGTCGAGCCGTTGGCGCTGAGCACCACGTTCGAGCTGGCCAGTCCCCCGACCACGTCCGTGGCCGTCAAATGCACCGTGACGGCGCTGCCCAGGGCCGACGGGGCGAAATTGACACGGCTGATGGTGACCGTCGTGGAGTCGCCCGCACCGGACTCGGTGATCGTCGGGTTGGCGACCGAGACGGCCAGGCTGCCCGTCACCGAGTTCGAAGTCGACACGTTCACGACGCCGAAGAAATCGACCCGGTTACCCGCGGTCACGGTGGCATGCACGCCCGTGAGCGTGGTGTTGGCGTTCACCGCATTGGCGATAGCTTGTGCCACGTTGGCCGCCGACGAGGACCCCTGGAACGGTACTCCCGTGTTCCCGTCGGGCAGCGTGCCACTGCTGGTGGCAAACTCGAAGGTCACGACATGGACGCCGTCGTTCACCTGGAAGGTCTGGCCGTTGGCCAGCGCCGAGCCCGCCGGGGCGATGATGGTGAACCCGTCCGTCAACCGGTCGTTGATGTTGTAGGAGTTGACGAGATCGATGTCCGGCTGATTGGGATCGGCCGTCACGGCGTAGGGCGTGCCCGTGCGAATGTCGAGCTGGTACGGTCCGGTCAGGATCTGCGTCGGTACGTTGACATTCGGACTGGTAGGCGTGGTGAAGTAGGTCGTGTCGGCGGTATCGCCCGTCACCATTTCGCCGCGGCCGGCAAGCCCCACGGTCACGTCGTCGACGTAGAAGCCTTCGAAGCCATTGTTTTGGCCGCGGGTGGGGTTGTTGAACGCGCCGAACTTGTCGCCTGGCAGACCCTGATTCATCGAACCGGCAGTGCTGAAATCGAACCGCAGCATCAAGTTGCTGGCGCCGGCGTAGTTGCTCAGGTCGATGCGCGACTGCAACCACTGGCCGCTGCCGTCGAAGAGTTGCTGCACCTGCTGGCGCGGATCGATCGCGGGTTGACCTTGCACCGTGGTCGCCGGCTGGAGGGCCGATGAACTGTCGAAGCCGGGCAGTTCGCTCCCCTGCGAATTCTGTCGCGCCGCGGTCGTACCGGCGGCGAGGGCGTTGGGATCGGTCGCCGCGTTGTAGGCCACCCGCGTCGGATCGTTGGTCGCCACCTCGGTCCAGGTTTGACCTCCGTCGGTGGAGATCATCACGCGGGCGCTCGACTTGAAGCCCGTCGTGCTCTGACCGCTGTTGAGGAAGTAGTTGAAGTACAACGTCGGCAAATCGCCGGCGTTGTAGTTGGCCAGGCTGAAGCTGTTCGTTTGCAGGCTGCCCAGCGCACCGCCGGGCAGGTTGTACGTACCGTACACGCTGCTGTTGGTCGCGTAATTGGCGGCACCCGGTTGCAGCGTCGTATTGGCGCCGGTGTCGATCACGCCCGCCCCGTTGGGGTTTTCCAAGCCGAAGTAATAGCTCAGATTGCCCGCCTCGGGCTGGTTGGTCGATTCCGTGTTGCGGCTGTCATCCGGCGCACTGTTGATGCCGTGGCCCGCATCGTCGGCGCGGGCATCCGTGACGTGCCAGAGATTGTAGTCGAGCGTCGAGAACGCCAGACCCGTGACGTTGGTCACGCCCAAGGAGACGCTCGATGCTCCGCCCGAGAAGACCGGCTGCAAGACACCCGACGTGTTGAAGGCCCACAGCTTGCCGTTGGAGTCGGCCGCGAAGAGGTCGTTGGCATACGTTCCCAGCGACGGATTGCTGGGGTTGATATTCGTGTCGGCCGGACCGTTGGTCAGCGAGGTGAAGGTGACCCCGTTGCCCCCCGTCGTCGTGATTTTGGCGACAAACTGCACCGAGGCCGGGCCGGTGGGGTTGTTGATGATGTAGAGCCCGCCCTCGTTCGTGACGGCATAGAGCAGGCCGTTGACGTCGGCCATGCCGGTGATCACTTCGCCCGGTCCCACACCACTGGGATTGAGCAGGCGCGGCGCGGGATTGCCGCCGGTTATGGGCGGATTCGGCAACGGATTGATGACCGCGCCCGTATTCGGATCGAGCTGATAGAGGCCGTTGGAGAATCCTGCCGCGCCCGGACCACCCACGTAGCTGCCCACGGCGAACAACTCACGGGTCGTGCCCGATTGCAAGAAGGCCAGGGCGTCGACCTGTACACCGGCGTTCTGTTGTGTGACGGTAGTACCGTTGAGGTCGTAGGTCAGGATTCCGTCGTTGCCGACCGTCGTGGTGGCCGCATTGCCGGTGCTGATCTGGTCGTATTGACCCGAATTGGCGTCGGTGGTGGCGCCCGGCGGTCCCAGCGTGATGCCGTAGAGCAGGCCGTCGTTGCGCATCGCGATGTCGCCGAAACCGCCGCCGCTGCCCGCGGTCTGGCCGATGTCGGTCACTTTGACGCCGGTGAACGGGTTGACCGTTTGCAGGTGCCCCGTTGAACCACCCTGATCCACGAAGAGCACGTCGTTGCCGAGTGTGAAGGGGACCGCGCTGGTGTTCAGCGACTGGATTTGCTGGAGATCGGCGGAGCTCGGCGTCACGGGTGCCGCCGGATTGAACGTGCTCTGGTCGGACACGTTGCCGTTGAACAGCGGCGTCAAGCTGCTGGCCGGCTGAGCCGTCTCGCCCCCTTGGGCGCCGATGTGGTCTTCGGCGATGCGGTTGACCGAATCGACCGGCTCGAGCCGCACCAAGCCATTGGTGGTGCCCGCCTGATAGGCAGCGTTGAGGGCCGCCGGGAGTGCCGCACTGGAGCTGATGGCGACGTAGTAGGTCTGCGGGTTGCCCGCGCCGGCGCCGGCCGGCATCTGTACCGAACCGACGTAGGGATCGAGTTGGCCGTAAGAACCGTAGGAGAGGCTGTCTTGCGCGTTCGGTGCATTCGACGCCTGGTCGTCGGGTACGTTCGAACCGCGGCCCAGGTAAATCAGCTTGCCGGTCGAGTCGTAGACCGCCAGCGTCGTGTCTGGGCGCGAAATGCCATCGGCGTAGTTGACGTCGAAGATGGCTGCCACACTCTTGTTGCCCGCATTCAATCCCTGGATGGCATCGAGCAGGTTGTAATCGGCCTCGAACTTATACCAGGTGACCTGCGTGGAGGTGCCCACGTTGCCGGCCACGTTGATCGCGCCTTGGTTGGTCGACAGTAAGTTGCCCAGATCCTGGGCCGTCGACAGCGGACTTGTCTGGCTGGCCGCCGGCTGGGAGGCATCGGTGGTGGTGGGAGTCGGCTGCTGGCCGGCGTCGCCCACGAGCGGCGAATCGACGGGCAGGCCCTGCACCGTGATACCGTTGGTGGCAAAGCGGATGTCGGCGTCCTGGATTGTCGAGCCGGCGTACTGCTCGGTCTCCTGCAAGCGGATCTGCAACTGATAGACGCCGCTGCTCGTTCCCTTGCCGGGCACGAATTGCGCCAGGCCGGTGGCATTGGTGTCCTTGCTGTACACACGCACGTAGTAGTTCGAGAGCGTGGCGCTGTTCGGATTGCCGGGCAGCGTCACGCGGAATCCGGCGTCAAGCGGGTTCGACGAGAACTGGTTGAACAGGCTGGGGAAGGTGAGACTATTCGGATCGTAGGTCGTGTTCGACAAGCTGGGGTTGTTGGGATCGTAGTTGCCTCCCAGCAATGTGCCGTCGGCCAGCGGTTGGGCGATGTTACCGGGTAGTTCCTGCGCCAACAGCGAAGGACTGTTGGCCTCGTTGAGCGCGTTGTCGCTGCGGGCCAGCACGGTGCCGTTGGCCGAGACCAGTTCGAGTACCGTGTCGAGTCCGGGAGCCGTATTGCCCAGGTTCATCCACACCTGCGTTCCCGGCTGAGCCTGGAAGGTATAGGTGTCGACGTCGCCCGAAAAATTGGGGCTGACGACGCCGTTCACGGTGAAGCCCAGGCGCTGCGTATCGCTGCCGCCGAGCGTCGTCGTCGCCAGCGTACCCAAGTTTTGGGCGGTGCTGGGCGTGTCGTTGGTACCCACACCGCCGGTGTATGCCGGCTCCGACTCGTTGATCGTGGCGATGTTGGTATCGTTGCTGAATTGGTTCAGCGTGATCCCCTGCCACTGGCCTCCCGGAGGCGCGGGCGGCGCCGAGACTTCGTTCAGGAACGTTGTGATCGTCGAACTGGTCGAAGTGCCGTTGATACTCCAGGCGAAGGCGGTGGTCTGGTCCGCAGGTCCATACACTTTGCCGAGTTGCGGATCGGTCATCGGTGGCAAATCGGTCGTGTTGATGTTGCCGGCCACCGAGTACGTTTGCGTACGGTTGATGATGTTTTGTTCGAGGTTGTCGAAGCTGTCGGCCGCCCATCCTTGGTAGGTGGCGTTGACGAGCTGCGAGCCGGCCTGGTAGACGCCGCTCTGACTCAAGCCGACCCGTTGCGGGCCGTCGATCGTGAACACCTGGAAGCCTGGTTGACCAGGAGTGCCCTGAATGTACAGCAGGTCGTCGTCCGGCGCCGGCGGCACGTCTTCGTCCAGGTAGTTGATGAACTGCAACGCACCCAGGGCCGCGCTGCTGTTGAAGGTCACCTGGTTCACCATCTGTGTCGTGCCGGGCTTGAAGCTGGTCGTCACCGTCCAGTTGACGGTGCCGTTTTGGCCGGCGAAGTTGCCCTGGCTTTGGACGATATCTTGACCGATGAGTGTCGGCTGCTGGGTAATCGTGGTATTGGCCAGCGCCACGGCGTTATTGGTGCCAACGCCGACATAATTTTCGTATTCAAACGCAAAGTCCTGGTTGACGAGCAACTGCGTCTGGCCCTGGGCCGTGACGCCGAGGTCGAAGCCGGTGGAGGTGCCCAACTCGCCGCCCGGGCCGGGAGTAGCCTGGAAATGGCCGACCACATTCGTGGCGACGTCGTTGCTGACGGTCGTGCCGTTGGCCACATAGGGCACCGTCGGCAAAAGTGCCTGGCCGGTTTGTACGGCCGCGGCGCCATTGTCGGTCAGTACGTTCGGCAGCCCCGTCGGAGTCAATCCGGCCCCGGCCGTCTCATCGCTCAGGGCGGTCAAAATCACCGGATAATTGGGCATGCCGAGGATCTGCACCGAGCCGCCGACCCGATCGGTGATGTCGAGCGGAGTTCCGGTAGCGGTCAAGCCGGCGCTCGCTCCGTTGAACTTGACCACGAGGCTCGCCGAGGGGCTGCTCTCCAACGTCAAGCCGCCGCGGCCATCGACGTCGGTGGCCTGGATCTGGCTTTCGACCACGTGGACGATGTCGGTATCGTCCCACACCGAGGCGGTATCGAGTGTGCCGCCGCGCACGAGCATGCCGTTGATGGCACCGGTGTTCGTCGATACGTTGCCGATCTCGTTGAGTCGCACCAGGGGACCGGCGTTGTTGCCGAACTGAGTGAACGCGTTGACCGGACCGGTGCTACGGCCGGGATCGGGAACGATGGCCGACGTGAGCGAGTTGGCGTCGATGCTGATCGTCGCCCCTTGGTTGTTCTCGAAGACGTTGTTGACGATCACCGGCTGTGCACCGAGCACATAGATGGCGGCTGCGTCGTTGCCGAGCAGGTCGCCACGCGACACGGAGGCCAGCCCCGACGCGTTATTCTCGATCGTGCTGTCGGCGATGCGCACCGTGGCCTGATGGATTTCGATGGCGTCGAAGGTGGCCAGGTTGCCCTGTACGGTCGAATTGCCGCCGGCGTACGAGACCAGCGTGTGATCGAGGCTGCCGCGCGAGGTGGGTGCGAAATAGAGTCCGGCCCAATCTCCTGGGGTGGCTTGCGTCGGCGGGGCCGCGGTGCTCTGCGCCACGCCGTCGGTGGCGAAGGTGCCGCCGCCGCCATAGGTGTTGTCGTGCAACGAAGTAAAGACGATCGGCTCGCTCGCCGTTCCTTCGGCGATCAAGTTGGCCCCCATGTCCGTTTCGATCCGCGCGTTGCCCAGCTTGACGGTCACACCCGGATCGATGTCCAACCGGCCGCTGATCCGTGCCGTGCCATCAAGCTGCCCTCCCGGATTGCCTTGCAAAATCAGGTTGTCGGAGAGGACGTACGGGATGTCGGTCGCGGTCCAACGGGCCGCCACACTGAGAGTTTCGGCCGACTGCGTCGTCGGGTCTTCGGTGCGTACGAGGAGCCCATTGATGACGTTTGCCAGCACATTGGACTGAACGCTCAGAGGCGAAGCGAATACGCCGGTCACTTCCTCGATGAGCGAGATGGAGGTTCCCGAGACGACTGCCGAAACCTCTAGGCCGGCGCCATTGATGGCGGCCGCCGTTTCGGCCGCGACCGTGGCGGCGGCGTCGGTGGTCGAGTAGATGATGGGGATCTCGCCGGACGGCACGGCGGTCTTATCGGTGCTCAGCCGGTAGACGAAGGTGGTTGTGGTGCGCGTGGTGCTATCAACGATCTGCAGCGTCGTGCCGTCGGTGATGGTGTTGCCCGCGGCCGCGGTGATCGTAATCGTGTTGCCCGCGAGGCTCGACTGATTGAAGAAGAAGTGCGTGGCGCCGCTCAACAGTACCTGATTCGTGGCGGCGATCGCCGACACGCCGATATTCGCCGTGTCAATCGCCGCGGCCATCTCGCTGGCCACGGTGGTCGCCGTGTCTCGGGTCGTAAACGTGACAGCGACATGGCCCGAGGCCACCGAGCCGTTGCTGTCGAACTCGAAGGTGGTTTGTACGCCGGTCGACAGGTTGGTGACGACGAACGTCTCGCCGTCGGTGAGCTGCGCACCCGTGGGAGCGGTGAAGGAACTGGGGGTCGACGGTGTGAGGCCGGAGGCGCCGCTGATCGACACCTGGCTGGTGTTGGTCGGCACGACCGATGCGGTAACGCCGAGCTTGGCCGCCGTGATGGCGTTGGCGATTTCCGTGGCGATCTGGGCGGGTGTTTCGGGCGGGATGGCGGCGAAATTCCCGCTGGCCGGCGCACCCGGGTCGAACAACACGGCGTAGTGGCCATCGGCCAACAACTGTCCGGCCACGACCCCACTGGTGGCCCTCTTGTTCACGAACTCAAAGATGTTGTTCACGCCGACCGTGGGCGATCCACTGCTGGGCGTGCCGGGAGTGGTGACGATGAACGTCTCGCCCGCGATGATCTGATTGCCGGCGGGTGCGTTGAGCAGTTGGGCGCCCGGTTGGGTGATGGCCAACGTGTTGCCCGCGATGTCGGGACCGGCGCGCTCATAGTCGGTGATGTAGACCTGTCCCGTCGGTGGCGACTGGCCGGTGGCGATCTCGCTGCCGTTGTCGACGAAGCTGGTGGCGCTCGCAGTGGTGACGTCGCCGACCAGGACGTTTTCGGCTCCCGGCGCCAGCCCCCGATAGATCTTGTAGCCCGTCGCTCCCGCCACGGAGTTCCAATTGAGAGTCACCGACGACGTGGCGCCGGTGACGGTGATCGACACCTCGCCCGAGGCGGCCGTTTCGCCATTCGGTCCCACCGCCGTGAGCACGTAATAATAGGTGCCCGCGGCCAAGGTACCGCCCGTCGTGCTCGCGCTCGGGGCCGTCTGCACCGGCGGCGGAAGGTTGACCGACGTATCGGCAGGGCTGC
This sequence comes from Pirellulales bacterium, assembly GCA_035547915.1. GTDB lineage: Bacteria > Planctomycetota > Planctomycetia > Pirellulales > JAICIG01 > DASSFG01. Next base: position 129,033 of record DASZTS010000045.1, read on the forward strand.
CGAAAATGGTCTCGGCGAAGCTGTTGGGATCGGCCGAAATGGCCGCGTTGTGGCTGAGCAGGATCGTGTTGTTGGTGATCGCTGGCCGCGAGCCAACGAGGTAGATCGGCGTGTAGTTGGCCTGGATGCCATCGACCACCACGGAACCGCCGCCGTAGGTCAGCCGCGCGTCGTTGACGCTGTCGAGGAAGATCCCTTGCTGCTCCATGTCGGCATTCTGTCCGAACACGATACCGCCCCAATCGCCCGGCGACGCAGAGGTGACCGTGTCGGTCGTGGTGCCGATCGAGTCGTCGTGGAACGATGTGAAGAATACCGAACTGGTGGGCGTGCCGAGTACTTGCAGGGCGGAATCGCTGCGGTCGATGCCGGGCGCATTGACGCCGACACTGATATTGGCCCCTTCGAGCTTGAAGACCGCGCCGGCGTCGACCATCACGGTGACGCCCTGCGGCACGTTCATCGTGGCGCCATCGGCCAGCGGCGTGCCGCCGAACTGGCTGGTGCCGATCTCGTAGGGCTGGGCGTTAGAAACCGCGATCAACCCGGTGGTGGGCAACGCGCCGGTTTGCGCCGATGCGCCTTGTGCGTTGATCGTGAGGGTGCCGACTCCCGACAGCGTGACGAACCAGGCGCTGCCGTTGGTGTAGGTCTGCACGCTCGAGCTAACCGTCGCCCTCACATCGCCGCCGGCGGGCTGCGCCAGGGGTGACGCGTTGATGGCGGCCGCCATTTCCTGGGCCAGCGTTATGGGGGAGTCGCTGGGCGAGTAGTGCACGGCCGTGGCCCCGGCAGCGATCGCCATCCGCGTGGCCGGGCTCGATTTGAGCTGTAGCCCGCTGACGTTGACGCTGTAGCTCGTGCTCGAGTTGCTGCCGATGCTGATGACTTGCTTGCCATCGGGACCAACGCCGCTCAACGAAGCGGAAATGGGGGGCGTGGTGCCGAACTTCTTGGCCGCCACGGCACCGTTGATGGCTTGTGCGATCTCGGCGGCCAACGTGGCCGGCGCGTCGGTGGACTTGTAACTGATCGGCGTGTTGCCGTCGAGCAGTGTGCGGCCGTTGAGCGCGAACTCGAACGTGACACTGCTGCTGCCTTGGGTGATGGTGAACTTGCTGCCGTCGGTGATGCTGGCACCGCTCGTGGCCGTGACTTCTAGCGAATCGCCATCGAAGAACTCGAACGTCGAGCTCACCGTGCCGGCGGTCACTTGGAAGGTCTGGCCGGCCGAGACGATCTGAGAGGCAGTCAGGCTGGCGCCGCCGGTGGTTGCCGCCGGTACGCCCAGGCTGTTGTCGGCGCCGGTGTCGCCCAAGATCCGAACCAGCTTGGTGGCCGACAAGAGGGAGGGAGCGCCGGACGTGTCGATGGAGCTGCCCGTGACCGGCGTATTGGGATTCGATTGCGAAACGAGATCGACGTAGAAGGTGCCGTTGGAGTCGCTGTGGACCACCGCTGTCACTTGCAACGGAGTCGCGCTGTTGTTGATGGCGCTGGCGATCTCTTGCGCGACCTGGGCGGGAGTGTCGGTCGTGTTGAACGCCACCGGAGTATTGCCGTCGTTGATGCCCAGGGTGCGACCGTTGGCGGCGAACTCGAAGGTGACGGGCGGATCGAACCCGTCGTTGACCACGAACGTCTGCCCGTCGAGTTGCTCGGTCTGGCCGTTCGGCAAGGTGTAGGCGGCGTTGCCGGCCGGCGCGATGATACGGTCGGAGGCAACCTGGAGTGCCGTGGCGATACTCGTATACGGGGCCGTCAACGAACCGTTTGGCGTCGCGCTGCTGCCGCCGGGCGGTGTCTTGTCGACGAAGATTGTGTTGCCGACGTTGAACCAGAAATCGTAGGCGCCTCCCGAGGTGCCGTCGGAGTTGCCCTGGAGGGGCGTTCCGGTCGTGTCGGTCAGGTTTCGCAGCGGATTCGGGGTGAAATCGAGCTTGAGGTCGTAGGGACCCTGCGTTGTTCCGCCGGAACCGCTGCCGCCCACGTTGGGGTTGAACTGCGTATTGCCCGTGCTCGTCACCGCCAGGTAATACACGCCCGGCGACAACTGCATGTTGACGAACGAATCGGTGCCGAAGTAATCGTCGTTGCTGGAGATGACCTGCCGCGACACGGTGAACGTCACGCCGCCCTGACTGCCGTTGGGAGTGACCGTCAGAGGTCCGTTGATGACGACCTGGCTGAACTGCACGACCGCCGAAGCGTTCAACCCGCTCGTCTTGACGTTGTTGTTGATGGCATTCGCGATGTCGCTGGCGATGACATTCGCCGTGTCGGTCGTCGAATAATTGATGTGGACGTCGTTGTCGTTCGCCGTGCGGCCGCCTTGCACGAATTCGAAGACGACCGGCGGATGGACACCGTCATTGATCGTGAAGGTGCTGCCATCGACGACCCCGGCGCCGCCACTGGACGGCACCTGGATCACGTTCGTCTGGTTGTACAGCGTCAGCACCGTGTTCAGGTCGCTGGGCTGATTGGCGTAGGTGACGCCGCCTTGCGTCGCTGATGTGGTCACCGTCGCCGGGCCGGCGAGGCTGACGACATTTCCATCGGCGCTGGCGTCGACGTTCAAACCGGCGTTGGTCGCCGCACCATTGATCGCCGAGACGACATCGGCGGCCACCTGCGCGGCCGTGTCGGTCGAGTTGTAGGCGATGGCAACGTTCGTGTCACCCACCGTGAACTGCCGCCCATCCGCGTCGAATTCGAACGTGATGCTCGTCGTGCCGTCGTTGATCGTGAAGGTGCTGCCGTCGACGACCCCGGTGCCGACGGGCCCGGCAGCAGAAGTGGCGGGAATCGTGATCGTGTTGAACGTCGTCCGCTGGGCGATCGTCTCGGCATTGAACGTGCCCGCCGAATTGACCGTGAACTTGTACATGTCCACGTTGTCGCTCTGCGGGCGATAGATGTACTGCCCGTGCAGGATGTCGGCGTTGGTCGGATAGACGGGTTCGGGCGCCCCGCCGGTGGCCGGATCGGAACCGCCGGTTCCCATCACGGTTCCGGCCGGGTCTTGCGTATTGACCCCCAGGCCCATCAGCCGGCCGATCTGCTGCATGGCCGCAGTGAACCACGGGCCGCCGTACAGGCTTTCCGTGGAGAAGATCTGCGAGTTCATGATGGCCAGATACTCGGGCTTGCCGTCGAAGCCGTCGTTGAGCGTGGTGGCCAACGTCGAAGGGCCGGCGAGGGCCGAGAGGCTGGCCGGGGCCGTCGGGTTGATCGCCTGCACCACGCCGGTCACGATGCCGAAATCGGCCGCTCCCAACGTCTCGTTGCTGACCTCCTGGAACTGCACGCCCAGGTAGTTTGACCACAACTGGAAGATCTCCCGAGCCAGGTTCTCTTGCTGGCTGGTGATGACGTTCTGCAACTGGGAGCTGTTGGCCGTGCTGCCGTAGATGGACGGGAAGTTGTAGGTGAAGGTCTGCACGGTGCCGGGCGTGGGGGGCGCCGTGAGCGGCGACTCGCTAAAGTCGATCGGCGCTTCGTACGGCGTGACCTGTACGCCGGGACCATAGTTGCCACCCGGATAGGCCAGCCCCGCACTGACGTTCGTCGAGCCCAGCGTCGTTTCGAGAACCTGGTGGGGATCGTTATCGAGCGTGCCCGCTTCGTAGGGAGCAAGGCTCGGCTGCTGGCTGTCACCGAAGGTCGAGCCCGGTTCGGGGATCGCGACCGTGGTGGGCGTCATGTTGTTGGTGACGTTGTTGCCGTTGACCGTGCCGCTCACAACCTCGTCGTTGCCGATGCGCAGGCGGAAGCTGCCCTGCGTCGCATTGGCTGGCAGGAGCTGGCTGAGAGGTTGGGAGAACAGCAGCTTCGCCATGTTGGTGCTGGAATCGAAGCTGACCGACGAGGGCCGGAAGGACGTATCGTCGTTGGTATTGGCCGTGCCCGACGTGTAGATGAGCTGGAAGAGCGCCGGATCGAGCTGGTTGATCGTCGACGGCAGCGGTTCGATGCCCTTGTTGAAGTAGACGTCGATCTCGTTCGCGGCCTGGCTGAGTTGGCCCTTCGTCGGATCGAAGGTGACCGGCTGGGGAACAACGGATACAACCTGCGGCGGGGTGTCGATCTGGAAATCGACCTGCAAGTTGGGCTGGAGCGGATTGCCGCTGCTGAAAAGATCGGGAGGCGAATTCGTATCGGCAAGCGCCGTCGACCCCTTGCCCAAGATATTGATCCCGTACAATCCGTCGTCGAGTGTCTGCGAGAAGCGCAGCACGACTTCGTTGGGCGTCGTGCCGAGCCCGATATAGCCCGGTTGGACCGGCACGTCGTCGCCCGTATTCAGTGTGCCGTCGGAGCCGGCGCCCACGACTTGAATGCCGCCCAAGGTCGAGGGATCGAGCACCGTTCCCTGGTTGAACGTCAAATCCAGTTCGCGCGGCGAAGCGGTGAGCACGGGCACCTGACCGGCGGTGCTGGGCGAATAGACGACGTCGCCGCTGTTGGACACGATCGAAATCAGCGTCGGCGAGCCGCTCAGCATGGCACGCTCTTCGAAGCGCTCCAGCAGTGCCTTACGTTTCAGCGCCTTGCGTGCTTCGTTCGATCGGCGGCTGCTCGACCGGCGCGATCGAGCCGAACGGCTGTCGCGACTGCGTGACGAATCGTCAGAAATGAAAGGGTGGAGCGAGCGCCACATCCCCATGGATTTGTACTCCCAAGAGCGAATCGAGACTCACGCGGCAGTCAGGCAAACTGAAGGACGGACAGACACCCGATTTTCCATTCAGTCCATCTTGTTAGCAATACGCAAACTGTCTTATTTGCCCAATTTACCCGACCCGTAATCTCGTTGCGCGAACTCTGTCCAGCGTTTTATCGAAGGCCGAATGCCGTGATGTCGGTCTGTGCCGCGTCACGGTTGGCGGTTAGGGCAGGATGCATATTTGCCCTAAACGATGGACGTGACATGACGCCACTGGCCCCTTCGGCCGCCCGATCTGCCGGCGCGCACCGGACATGGATCGGACAATTGCCTGACCTGAAAAGGCGCGGAAACCGACAGGGCGGTCGCACGACCGAACCCCTATCACGGAATAGCTAAGTTCCATTAAAACTCGACTGTCAGGCAAGTCAACAAAATTCGTTCGTTCCTGCTGCGCCCGCCGTTGTGGGTTCTACCGCGCCCGGTTTTACAGGCCGGTGTAGCGGTACATCGAACCGAATTGGGGAGCTGCCGGCGTGGCTTGGTATTCAGGCAGATTGATGATCTGGACCTGAATGTCAGCCTGCGTCTGGCCCTGGGCCAACTCCGCGGTGTAGTGCGACAGCTCGGCCGAGGTCGGGGCCCGATTCAGGTACATCTCGAAGTACGAGGTGACATCGTCGCTGAAGGCCTCGGCGCTCTGCTCGAAGCCGAGCACGACCTGCTGCCGCGTCAGCGCGCCAGAGTCGAGCAGGTTGCTCCAGTACTGCAGGCCCGCCGGGTCGGCCTGGCGGTTGAGCAGACGTTCGTAGAGCGTGCTCACCCAGGCCTGGTTGGGCGTCAGCGTCGGTTGGGCCGCGCTGGCCTCGTTGAAGAACTCTGCCGAGCTGATCATCCCGGCGATGACGTTCTCCGGTCCGCCGTCTTGTATCCACATGTTGACCCAGTAAGCCAAACCTTGTGGGTCGGATGCCCGCAGCAGGAACTGCTCATAGTACTGGTTGACGATCGGATCGAGACGCTCAGGGCTCAAGAAGATGCCCTGGGCGACGTTGCCGTAAGGCTGTCCCTGCTGGATCAGCGTGGTCCAGTATTGCAAGCCGACTAGATCGGCTGCGCGGCCCAACACCTGGTGATATACCTTGTCGACCACCCCTGCCTCGTGCGAGATCAACGTCACCGTCGTCGGCAGGCTCGGCGTCGAACCGATCAGCGACTCGTAGGTGAATTGATCGTAGCCGTGGAAGGTGGAGTTCGGCGTATAGGTGAACGAGCCGTCGCTGTTCAACACCACCGTGCCGTGCGCGGGCAGGGTGACGATCTGCGCCGTGGCGCCGCTCGACGGACTGTCGTTGCTCAGCACTCCGGCGGCGGCTGCTACCGAACTACTGCCGCTGTCGCTGATGAGGTACGTATCGGCGACGGCCGTCGGGGCCGGCACGACGCTGATCACGAAGGTCGCGGGAGCCGACTGATGGTTGTTACCGTTGTCGACGAGCACCACCGTGACGGAGGCCGTGCCCGTTGCGCCGGCCGCGGGCGTGAAGGTCAGGTTGCCCGTGGTCGGATCGATCGCTGGGGCGACGCTGAACAGATTCGCGTCGCTGTCGCTGAGCACGTGGAACGACAGGCCTTGGCCGCTCGGATTGGTGCCGCCCGAAATGCTCGTGGCCCAACCGGCCGAAGTATGTTGGCCGGAATTGACCGTCACCGACACGTTGGGTCCGGCCGTGAAGCTCGGCAGTTGCGCCGCCGGCACCACCGAAATGTTCACGGTGGCCGCCGCCGATGTCTGCCCACTGCCCGTTACCGTAAACGTGAAGCTGTCGCTGTGCGTCTGCTGGGCGACGGGAACGTAGATCACCTCGTTTTGTGCGTTGGTGACCGGAGTATTGGCGGCGTTGATCGGAGCGCCCAACGTGACGCCATCGGGGGTTTGGTAGAGCGTGCCCGTGGTGGGCAGGGTCGCGATCGTGGCCGTCAGGGCCGCCGACGAACCAGTGGCAGGCGTGCCGCTGAGGGTGATCAGTTGCTGACCGTTCTCGGCGACACTGACCGACTGGCTGGTGGCGGTCGGCACGCTGTTGCTCACCGTTACGATGAACTTCTGGAAGAAGGTGTTGACGCCGCCGTTGGCATCGTTGCCATTGTCGGTAAGCGTGACCGTGATGGTGGCCTGGCCGGTTACACCGGCAACCGGCGTGAAGAGGAGCGTGCCCGTCGAGCTGCCCTGGCTGTAGAGCACCGTGGGATTGGGTATCAAGGCGGTATTGCTGCTCGTGGCCACGACGGTCAAGGTTTGCGACTCGTCGACCCCGGCCGAGATGCCCGTCAAGTTGACCGATTGCGGGCCGGCGTTCATCTGCAAGGTCAGATTGTTCAGGCTGTTCAGCGTGGGCGGATCGTTGATGCCCGTGACCGTGACATTTGCCGACTGACTGGCCGACACGTTGTTCGTCGCACCGCTGTTCTGAGCCGTCACGTTCAGTGTGGCGACGCCGAATTGATCTGGAGCCAACTGGTAGTACAACGTGCCGTTCGAGTCGATATAGGGATTGGGCTCACCGGCAGCCGGATTGGCGGCGCCGTTCGATAGGATGGGGCCCAGTGTTCCCGACGCGAACAAGTAGGCGTCGCCAGCCGGAACCGAAACATTGAAGGTGACGGGGCCGCCCGCTGCCCCCGGATTGATCCCGAAGGCAAAGTTGGGCACCGCGATGACATAGGGATTCAGATGCGGCACCTTGCCGACCGACGGTACCGACACGGTATCGTCCTCGAGCGTCTGCGTATTCTGCGCCAGGCTGAAGGAGGGCGGCGTGTTGGTCGGTGATACTTGGATCGTGGCCGTGGACGATCCGATACTGTAGGCCGTTCCGCCACCCGTGGAGCCGGACGTCGCCAGATTGGCATGGCTGCCCGCCGTGAGGCTGTTCGACTGATCCCACAGTTGGAAGGTCAGCGTGGCCGGACCGACGTAGTTGGCGTTCGGTTGGAAACGGATCTCGGCACCCTTGTTCACAGGGTCTGCGCCGGGCAACAGGAGGGCAAAGCTGGTCGACAGCTTTTGCGTTCCGGTGGGCTGCATCGGAATCCAGGTGGCGCCGTTGTCGAGCGAGTACGACCAGGTGCCGTTCGTCTGGTCGATCGACGTGATCGCGATTCCCTGCTTGGCACTGGCATCGCCGTCGAGATCGATAAAGTGGACCGAGTTCGCGTTCGGCGGTTGGCCGTCGGTCCAGATGTCGCCGTCGGTCGGGTCGACACTGTTGAGCATCGAACTGACGTAGGTTCCCGTATTGCGGGTCGAGACGATGTTCTCGACGACCGGTGAGAAGCTGGGTTGGCCGGCGGAAGTCAATACGGCGGCCGGGTTGAGCGTCGACGACGGATCCTGTACGGACGCATCCAGCGACGTCGCCACCGACGATCCGGCGACGAAGCTGAGCAAGTTGGCCGCGGATGCGGCCACAGTCGAGTTGAAGCCGTTGGGCCCGTTGATGACTTTGACAGCCGCCGTCGCGACCGCAGAAGCGCTATCGCCGCTGTTGACCAGGATGGCGATGTCACCGTTGAACGGACCACCGGAAGCCGGGGTCACAAACTCGAACGTGCGGGTCGTACCGCCGAAGGTGACGGCGATCACCTGTCCGGCCGCATCGGCCCCGCGAGCGTTCGATGCCACGATGTATCCGCCGAGCACCGGCGCCTGGTGCACCACGTTGACCGAGACTTGCACCGTCAACGAGGCCGTCTGGGCACCGCCGAGGCCCGAGTTACCCAGATCGCTGGTCTTGAAGGTGATGCTCGTCACGCCGGAAAAGAAAGTGACCGGAGTGAACGTCAAAGTGTTCAAGGCCGAGTTGACGCTGGCCAGCGCGCCTTGGAGCGTAATCGTCGTCACATTCGAGGTGCCGGAGCCGGTGACACCGGCCACCGCGGGGGTGCTTAGCGTACCGTTGGCGCCATTCGTGGTGATGGTCACTTGGATCTGGCCGTTGCCTTCGCTCACGTCGTTGTCCGTGATCGCCGTTCCGGTCAATGCCACGGGCGTGCTTTCCTTGGTGGTAAACACGGTGGTCGTCGTCGTGATCTGCGGTACGTTGTTGACCGCTTGTATGGCGACGGCCGCCGACGCACTCGCGGTGCTGAACGGCGTGCTGCCACCCGTGCCGAAACCGGTCGACGTGAGATCGGCGAACTGCCCGGGCGCGAGCGGCACGATTTGATTCGTGTTGGGATTCAATGCAGACGTTTCGTCCCAGGCCTGGAACGTGATCGTCGGCTGCATCGAGCCCGTTGCCAAGAAGTTCGTCGTGCTGGAATTGTAGCCCGGAATGAAGCTCTGAGTGTTGAAATTGGGGGCCGGCAAGAAACGCAACAAATCGCTGCCATCCAGCAGTAGTGCGTGGTTCGTCGATACCGTGGCATTGGCGCCGTTGAAGTACACCGCCACCAACCCCGCCCGGTTCGTCGTCAACTTGGCGGCCGGATCGTGAACGGCCAGGTCGACCGCCGTGGAGACCGACGCATTGCTGAACTGAACCAGATTGCTGCCGTTCGCGTAGCCCTGGGCCGCCGTCGGCGTGGACGCGACCTGGGCGCCGAAGGCGGCATTGATGGCGCTCACGAGGTCGCCAGCCACCGTCGCCGCGTTATCCGTGAAGTTGACGTTCACGGCGATATTCGTTCCGGACGGTCCGCCGGAGCGCGCCGGAGCGCTGCCGGTGACGATTTCGAACGTCTTCGTTACCCCGCCGAAGACGACGGTCATTTCGGAGCCTGCCAGGTCGGCACCGGTGGCGCTCGGGGCCAACACAAAGCTGGTCGTTCCGATCACCTGCCAAGTCGTGCCGCCGTTGGTGGAGTACTCCCACACACCGGCCGGCGTGACCCCGTCCGACATGGTCGGGACGGTCAGGCCCGTGATCGCGATGCCGGTCTTGGCGTCCGCATCGGTGCTGTTGATCGTCATCGCACTGACCGGAGTGATCACGGCGCCCGTCAAAGTCGCCGCGGGGTCGTGCGCGGCGTTGTCGAGCGACAGCACCACGGAAGCGCCGTTGAAGGCAAGTTGATTACCGTTGGCCGTCACCGCTGAGGACAATCCCGCGGTGCCGTCGATCACTGAAGCGGCGTCGCTCGCCAGCGTGGCGGCGGTGTCGGTGCTGTTGACCGGGATGGCGATGTTCGTGCCCGACGGACCGCCCGAGGCCGGGGTGACGAACTCGAACGACACCGTGGTGAAGCCGAGCGTGACCTGGAGCACATGACCGGCCAGGTCGGCACCCGTAGCGTTCGGTGCGATGGCCAGCGTGCGCTGCAAGATGTCGAGCACGGTGTCGCCGGTGTCGGGCACCGTCGGTACGTCCGAGGGAGGATTGGTCGGCGTTTCGTCGATCGTCGGCAGCG
>DASZTS010000046.1:0-14318 GCA_035547915.1 Pirellulales bacterium
GCGCGCGCGCTGCGCGCGCCGGTGCGCGCGCGCTGCGCGCACCACGAGCGCGCGCAGTTTTGCGCGCGGCGCGCACGCTACCGCACAGACCGGCGCGCGCACGCGCGCGCGGTGCGCAGCGAAAAAACTTGTCGCGTTATCCCTTTACTCCGTTCGGTTCGCTGTTCGCGGGCCGTGCGCCTCCTCGTAAGTGGCTTCGGTCTGGCCCTTTGTGCGTTTGGCCGGCCGAACTCAAATCGCGTGCCAAAGAAACTGCCCGGGGCCGCGATCAGCGCGCGCGACCCTCGGTGCGCGCAAAAACCCGTGCGTGCGCGCGCAAAAACGCGCGCGCAAAACCCCTGCGCGCGCAAAAAAAGCGCGCGCAGAACCTCGGCGCGCGCGCAAAACCCCCCGTGCGCGCGCAACAAGGCGGGGGCGGAACGTTGAAGTTTGGAGCGAGCTCCGGCGGTTGTCGGCTAAGCCTACGGAGGAGGGTGTGGGAGCCCGATCCGGTTTCGTCGGTTGCTCCAAGAAAATCCGGGCGAATGGCACTAACTCAAGGAGGCCGTCGCCGGTCCCGCCGACTTCCGCGAAGCGCGCCGGTCAAACCAGAGCGCGATCGCGCCGCCGATAAATGCAACAAGAAACGTTGCCAATGTGTGGCCGACATCCAGGAAGTCGCCTATGTGCGGACTCTGTACCGTTTTTGGCGGCCCCACCGCCGGGTCTCCTGTGTAATAGGCAGGGAAATCTTCGATCGGCACGTCGCGAACGATCTTCTCGTGGATTCTCCAAAGTGCCCTGCTCACAGCGTTCCGCGGCTGTTGTATTTCGGATGGAAGCCGATCCGACGCCAAGTAATAGCAGCCGACGAGCGCGCAACCACCCCAGAATGCTCGCTGCTCGCGCGGTGCGTAGAATGCCCCCAAGATGCTCAGCAGCAAGAACAGGTTCAGTGCCAGTCCTAGCCATCCTTGGACAGACTGAGTCGCATAGATCAAACAAGCGCAGCTCATCGCCGCGAACAACGTGACGCCGAACAGCCACCGAAGCGAGAACCGCATACCGCCCATTAGACCGCGCCGCGGCCGCGGGGTGAAGCGCGGCCGGTTCCGGCCGCGGCGGCATGGTAGAATCGGCCATGCCCCGATGGTTTTCAGAAAAAACCGGAGCCCGCATGCCAGCCAAACTGACGAAACGGCGGTTTTCCCTGTTTGCCGCGATAGCGGTGGGGTGTGCCATTGGCAGTGCCGTGAGTCAGGGCCTTTTCGACAACGCACCCGGCTGGTTATCGATTCCTGCCGGTGCGACCGTTGCCGTCGTGGTGAGCCTCGGGCTCTGAGGTCTCCTATCGATCTTGATGAAGCCATGACCCAAGCCATGCCCCGACGGTTTCAGTTCAGCTTGAGGGCGCTGATGGTGGCGGTATTTGTTGCTGCCGCGTTCTTCGGTGGCGCCGAATTCGGCAAAGTGCAGGAGCAAATACGCCTAACCGGGGAACGCGCGAGGGTGCAAGCCAGGGAAGAAAAGGTGGCGGAGGACGCGGTGGTGGTCCAACGCGCACTTGAAGCCCTGAGCGCCCTTAAGGCGTCCAGAGAGTCGGGTGACTGGGCAGACCGACTTATCGAGGTCGAGCAGCGATTGTCGGAAGCAAATCCCTAGCCATGCGCCGCCCGCAGGAGACATCGTATGAAAAGTTCGTCGCTTCTACTTGCATTCATTTTCGGGTGCACGTTCGTCGCCGACGCAAGCGCGCAATTCATCGGTTCTAGCTGGTTATCGATTCCTGCCGGTGCGACCGTTGCCGTCGTGGTGAACCTCGGGCTCTGGGGTCTCCTATCGATCTTGATGAAGCCATGACCCAAGCCATGCCCCGACGGTTTCAGTTCAGCTTGAGGGCGATCCTCGCGGTAACGACCGTTGTCGCTGTGTCGATCGCGACGTGGCCGCTGCTCTGGGAGGTGCTCCTCGGTCTGGTCATGTTCCTCGCCTTCCCGGTCATCCTCGGCAGCCCGATCATCGGCGGCTATTTGCTCGCACGCCTCCTCTGGCTCCTTCCGGATCGCTAGCCCATGCCACATCCACGGTTCACCCTCCGAGCGTTGCTGATGTCGGCATGGGCGGCGGCCTTTTGCTCAGCGGCGTTGTTCCTGGCCATCTTCACCGAGGGCATCATCCGAGCGCTGCCGCTGTTGGCCGCGGCGGCGGTCTGGTTGGTCGACATCTCGATCGAATCGAGACGGGAGTAGCATGCCCCGCCCGAAGTTGTCCCTCGATGCGATCCCTTGGGTGATGGTTTGCGGGGGAGCGACGGAATTGTCCGCTTCACAAACCACGTACAAGATGTGGGGTTGGCACGGGATTCGAGCCAAGCCGACGTTGGCAGGGAAACCTGACCGGGCTAGACTGCCGCGATGAACAGGAAAATCACCGTCGCCATTCTCGCTGCCGTGCTTCTACCGGCGCCGGGTTGCATTCTCGTAGATGTGGCGGTCGATCCGGTCGGTTGCGGAACAGGGACGCACGAGCCTATCTTCCCTTGGTATCCATGCTATCTCTGGGCTCCTCCAGATAAGCGATCGGGTGATACTACGCCGCAACCGAAAGTGCCGCCACCGGGCCTTAGCCCTTCTTCCGCCCGGCCTTCTTCTTAACTCCCTTCACTTTGCCCTTGGGCTTTGAGGCTTCCTTGGCTGGGACATGTAAAGGGGAGGTCCATTATGTTATTGGACCTGTCGCCTTTATTTCCCCACATATTTCGTCCACAGTAAACCGGAGCATTTAATGTCTATAATGATTGAAATCTACTACAGTAAACCAGTCGACTCTCAACGGGAAACGTCGATCAGTGAACGCCTCGCTGGCTATGAAGGCAAAGTGACCTATCGGGAGGATGACAGCCATGACACGATTTGTCTAACAGCGGAGTTCAACACATGGGAAAATGCCCAAGCCGCCACAACAGCACTTCGGTTGGCTGGGGAGCATGTGGAGGGGCCGTCGGACTACGGTGAGAATTGGGGCAAATAAAGGGGCGGGGTGCGTTACCTTATTGGACCTATTCCCTTTGCTTCCCCCCAAGGGTGACAGGTGACAATGGGCGTAGTTTTCGCTTGTGCCAATGGGTTTTGCCTAAATGACACGTAAAAAGATTAAAGGAACGGCCGGCGCGTCGGCGAAGCTGTTTGACGACTTCTTTCGTAGATGCGACCGCGCTTTTGCATTTGTCGAATCGACGTATGGATTATCGAACTCCGAGTCCCGGCGGGTCGGACTCGAAGTGGCGCGCACTTACGAAAGTGCTGACCGCAAAATCATTGTGTACTTCGAGCCGTTTTCTCGCATTTGGGTGCAACTAGAACGGAAGGTTCGTGACAAGCGGCATCGAAAGGGGCTCCACCAAGCTTACCAGCGAGCTGTCGGCGAACGTTGGCCAATTTCGGAGGAACTTCCGCAAGGTACGGTCTACGACTTCGAAGATTGTACGGTGATCAGCCAAATACTTGAACGACATTGGGAAGAACTTTTTGGTACTCTCTGATGAGGCGGAGGTAGGCAAGGGGCATGTAAAGGGAACAGGTCAATTATGTTATTGGACATGTCCCCTTTTTTCCCCGGGATTGCCGTTTTGTCAGGCGCGCTTGGGGTAGACGGTCGTTTGCCGACCAGCCGAGATTCTTCACCACACTTGGGAAGTAGGCCCGCCTATTCGGTTTCGTCGTGCAATCGACGGGGACGGTCAGGCTGCGGCGCATTCCGCGCTGCCGTCAGATCGTTGGCCTCCTTGATCCATTCGGCGATCCGTTTATTAAGCTCGCTTTCCAGATGTTCCGCATGCTCTTGCCGTCGGAGGAGCTCCGCCTTCTCGGCCACCAGCTCCTCCGGAAGCCGTTTGCGCTCTTCTTGGATGCCGATGGCGCGGCCCCCGAAGAACGCCCCCACCAGCGCCATCAACCACAGCATGGCTCTTAGAGAAAACTGAGGACGGCGCATCCTGGGCTACAATGAGGGTTATGGACTATCAGGCCAAAATCAGACGCCGCCGCCGAAGGCCGAGCACCGTCGGCGGTCTGCTCGCCCTGCTCGGCATGGCTGTCCTGTTTATCCTCTGCTCCGGAATCTGGGGCAATACCTTGCCCTGGCACCTGCTGGATATGCACTCGCGGCACCCCGGACCCGGCGGGGTGAAAACGAACTTTTACCACTCGCGTCAGCTCATGAGCAAGAAGTCGCCCGCCGATCCGGCGAGCGAACCACCTCCGGCCGACCGCCACGACGACCGCCCGACCGGCCAACAATCACCGTGACGCATATCGCGCCTCCCGCCGTGGTATGTTGTTGGCATGGACGAGAACCCGCACCAGGCGCCGCGCGAGCATGGGAGCAGCAAAACTCCCTGGACCGGCGGACTCGATTGGGGTTGGAAGGAATGGGTTGTTGTCGCCTTGGTTCCAATTCAGTGCCTTTTATCGATCCGGCAATTGCATCACGCTGCACATTCGCCGCTGGGGCTCAGTTACGACGCATGGATCGGTGCCGGCGGGAACGTGCTGGTGGTCCTCATGTCCGCTTTCTCCATTTTTTGGAGGCGAAGATCGCACCATCCGTAATCATGGCCCCCATGACTCCCCCGTGACTCGACGGTTTCAGTTCAGCTTGGGCCGGATTTTTCTCGCGATGGCTTTGGTGGCCATCGGGCTGGGGTTATTTCGGCTTCCGAATCCGTTTCCGCGCTTGATGCCTATCTGGTTCCCGTTCTCATGCGCGCTGTTTGGCGCGGCGATCGGACTCGTCTGCGGTCGCGTAAAAAGGTTTGCCCTCTACGGGTTCGTCGGGGCCGTCGCATTTGGCATCTATGCGTGGATTGCTTGACCATGCGTCGCCCACAATTCCCCCTCCGCGATGGCCGTGAAAGTGGTTGTCTTCAACCGGGGAAAGCAATAGCAGAATCGGGGCGATGACCGGAAGACCCGCCTGACCTCCCGCCGTGGTATGTTGTTGGCATGGACGAGAACCCGCACCAGGCGCCGGCGGACCACGATCAACCTGCGTGGGCCATGCATCGGCCAGCCGCTAGGAAGATGATTCCGTACTTCGCCGTCTGCGCCATCGGCATCACGTCGCCGATATGTGCCGCAGGCCTCGAGTTGCCCGGGTGGTGGGCGATGGCGATGCTGAGCGTCTCGATGGGCATCGCCATCATCGTAGCGCTGAGGCGACCCGGTTTTTCCATGGACGAGAACCCGTACAAGGCGCCGGTGGAAGCAAGTTCCGGCCGATCAAGAGTTACGGTCTGGCACCGCATCGCGGTCTTATTGATTTTCCTGTGTATTGTGGTCGCCCTGTTTTTCTTTTTCATCGCCGTCTTCGCGACGATAACGACCATCATTCATCCAGATGGCTAACACGCCGTCATCAACCACAACAACGTCCGGAGGCGGGCATATAAAGGGGGTGACGATTATGGTATTGGACCTGTCCCCTTTATTTCCTTCCCTTTACCTCATTGATGTATGGCACATGCGGCTAGTCCTTCCGTTGTAGATCACCGAGATAGCCGCCAACATTTCGCCAGTCGTTCGTCGCAAACCGCCATGCCGCGGTGCCGTCTTTTAGCCGAAAAGACTCGATGTACGCACCGAGAGTGCTAACTCCAAACACGGTCGCCTGTTCATCGTGGCATACGATTTCGCCAACATGCGCATCGATTCCACCAAACAATCCGGGGCCAATGCCCCACAGACGCGATTGCCAAAGCTCTTGACGCAACTTCGTGTCGTAGCAAATAAGAATCGTCGCAGAAGGATTGCTATGTCCCAGCAATAGGCAGATGTCGCCATGCGACCCGATTGTAACATTTGTCGCATCGGTGTCCTTTAGACGACTCACAAGCTCGATAGGTAGCGTGAATGAGCGGCCGCCGAAGGACACACTTGCCTCATCCCGACTCTTTAAGATAGAACAATGCAACGGCTGCGCGGTAGCCAAACCTAGGGCAGTCATATGATAATCAACACGACCACCACTAGCAAATGTGATCGCCTTTTTTCTTTCGTTTGCGTAGGCGTTCTGTACTCTATCATGCCACATTACGGGAATCCCGACCCTTAATCTACCTTCGAGGACTCCAACAAATCTATCAACTTTTTGTTCGTCTGTGCCCGACGGCCGCTTATTCGAAGCCACAAACAACTGCCGCTTTTGGCGTTCCCATGCCGCTCGAAACGCAACAGCGTTGTGCTTGTGCTGAATTAGCAATTCAATGTCTTCTTTTTTCAAACCTTCAAAAGCAGGCGCAATCATCTGTACGGCCGGCGGCGGAACCCTTTCTGCCTGAACCGCGGTAATCGCATTTATAGCGAGTTGACATCGATCTGGCACATTGTCATCCGTGGGGTCCGAGTTGGCACCCGGAAACACCAATAACACTGTCGTCAGAAATGGAGTTAGTGCGGACATCGTCATCAGGATCCTCAGTGCGTGTTGTTTGAGGCTATTTCCGAGGAGACGGTTCTCCTTTAACGAATTGGGTTGGACTTCCAGTACCACGTCATTGTGTGAAAAGCCGGACCTGCGACGGGGCATATAAAGAGGACAGGCCCATTATGTTATTGGGCCTGTCCCCCTTATTTCCTCCCGAAATGTGCCGTCGCAGGAGAATATGTTGTCGCGGCGTGGACGGAACAATTAAATGGCCTTTGGCTCCGATCTGCGATCAGCCACCGTTCTTCACCAGTCGTCGTCGCGCTGCACGTGAAATTCTCGCACAATACCATCGGAACCAATCTCTTTCATAGTCTCACCCGCGCGGCCCCAGTTTATCGTGGCGGTCGGTGTCAGGGAATGGAAACGCGCTGCTCCCTGCGCGCTAACCGACGTGCAATCAACGTATAGGCGCTTCAGCGAAATCATTTCCGCCAAACAAGGAAGCGCCGCGTCCGAAATTGCACATCCCTCAAGAGCTAGAGACGAAAGCGACGGGAGACTTCGCAAGGAAATAACGCCTTTGTCACGAACTCGCGTCTTCGTGAGTGTCAGGGCGATTAGGCCAGAAAGGCCCGCCAGAGGCGGCAACGAGTCGTCGTGAACTTCAGTACCGGTCAAGTCGAGTTCCTCCAGCCGCATCAGCGACGAAAGGTACGCCAGGCCGGGTCCCGAGATGTTCGTATGGCTAAGGTCAAGGATCCGCAGCGACGCCAGCGAGGCCAAGGGGCGCAGCGAGTCATCAACGATACTCGTATGGGCCAAATCGAGGCGCTGCAGCGAGCATAGGCCCGTCAGGGGCCGCAACGCGTCGCCTCCGATGTTGTTATATGCCAAATCGAGATGTTCCAGATGCGTCATAGACGAGAGGTAGATTAGAGCGGCGCCTGAGACTTTTGTCTGGCGCAAGTCCAGCTTGCGCAGGCGTCGCAGCGAAGCGAGATGGGCGACGCCGTCATCAGTTATGCCGGTATGAATGAGTTCGAGCTCTTCGAGTAACGACAGTTTCGCGATCCTGCGGAGCTGCGCGTCGGTTACTTCTGTGCGCCCAAGGTGAAGCTGTTTCAGTTCCGGAAAGCGCAGGATCGCCGAGATCACATCGTCGGATCCGCAGTCGGCCGGGCAAATCCCAACAACCACGTCATCTCGCTCGAGCATGTCGAACGTGTCATCGTCATATTCGAGAATCGTCTTACCCGAGGAACGTGGGATTATTTCAAAAAAGCCGATTCCAGATTCCTTTTGCAAAACTCGTTGCGCGGCAACACGGAGGCGGTACTTGTGCTCGTGGTGCGCATGGAACGCCAAAGGCACCGATACAGCCGTACTCAAGACGAACAATACCCTGAGGCCAAACTGCGGGCGACGTAGATTCACGCGACCACCCTATGCGCAAGAAGCCTACGCGCGGCGTTGATCTCCCCGTCCGGCGTGACGCGGCAGAGACTTGCATGATGGAACGAACTAATCATCGCCATCCTCGTCATCGTTGCCAAACCTTTTAGCACGAATGTCGCGTGTATCGGCACCAGCAGGGTCTGCCATCACACCTAGCTCTGCCTCCAGAGCCTCTCGTTCACCAATGAGCACTAGAATTCGCGTCATCGAAACGGCATACGGAAGGGCCCCACGCGAATCACGCCACGCTTTACGTGGGTTTTTTGCGCGCTCCTCCAGTTGCGCGATGCGATTCAGGTAGCGGATCAGAATATTGCGGCGATTTGAAAACGGCACGGCAAGCTCGGCATCCCGCAGGTGAGCGGAGCAATCGTAGATGTGCTCGAAAGTCGCCATATCGACTTCGCGAGAGGACGCCGCCACGTAGCCATCCGCGGCATTCGCCGCTTGCCTCGACCGCAAGATCCAGTAGCCGGTCGCCGGTAACACGATCGCCGCCACCAGGAACGTTCGCAAGCTAAATTGAAACCATCGCCTCATGCTGGCCATTAGACCGCGCCCGAGCGGCGAGGCAAACGTGACCGAGAGTCGGAATGTCTCTCTACCGTCGTCCGGGTCGCCTTTTGTCCGCGCCGGGCAGGGCGATAGAATAGAATCGGCGTATGGCCGGCAGGTTTCAGTTCTCGATTCGATTCTTGTTCCTGGCGACCGTTGTCGTCGCAGCCGGGATAGCGGCCGCGCGTGCAGGTCCGGCGATCTGGACGTCGATGGCGACGAACTGCCTGAGCGTGGTTTTCGCCACGGCGGCGGTCCTGGGGGTGTACCAGACGACCGGCAACGTCCGCATCTTCTGGATCGGGACCGCCATGGTGCTTTGTCCGCTAGCGTTCTTTGCCGTTCAGCACGCGGTCCTCATCTTGCCCTACATCATGGCACAACCGGGGGCGGGGATGGGAGGATACCCGGATTACCATAAGAGCGGCTGACAAAACCCCGGAGCCAGAGCGCCGTGGGCGAACAATCGGCCGTGAAACGCCGATTTGTTCGGAGTCCGATCTAATTTTGTCGATTGCTCTAAGTTCTGGCCAGTGTGGTGCGCGGCTCCGATCAATGGCATTTTCGCCGTCTCGCTCCATTGGCTCTTTGCGACCAGCAAACCACCAGCGCATGGGCAATGAACGCACTCGCGGTGCGGTATGCCGCTGTTCTTGTCTTGCGACGACACAGCCTTCGGACGCTAGCTCCCCATGACCGGCCCCATGACCCGACGGTTTCAGTTCAGCTTGAGGGCGTTGCTCAACCTTACCGCGTGCGCTGCATTGACGGCGTGGTTTTGGTCGTCGGCCGGCGCTCAGGGAATTGTCGGAACGGTCGCGGCGCTGGGATTTCCCCTCGCGGCGGGCGCGGGCGCGTGGCAACTGATAGGTCGTCCTGTGCGGGGTGCCGTCGTCGTCTATGCCATCTATTTCCTCTTCGCGTCTGCTGTGCTGTTGATCGTTTACCATCGCTGAGATCGCTGGATACTTCGAGTGGCGCCACCGCCCCTCATAAGCACCCGGCACGCACGCAGCACCGCGCACCAGGAATACAGCTTTATCCCACGACCGCATTCGCGGCATACTTGACGAATAAGACCCGGCGTCTTTAGGTTAGTGGTTGCGCGGTCACGCTCGTCCTGTGGCACGTGGAGCCCCTCTCCGCATGTTCGAATCGTTCATGCTGCGAATCGCAGCCGCCGGATGCATTGGGTTGCGCGTCGCCTTCGCCGCGATCGCGGACGATAAGGGCGACTCGCAGGGCCCCGGCGACGAACTCCGCCGGACGACGGAATTGATCGAGGCCGAACTGCCCCGCTGGGAAGTCGCCAGGGGGACGGAGGCGGTCGACCTGAAGCTCGATCCGAAACCGATCCTGCGCTGGACGAACCCGGCGACGGGACGGATGCACGGCGAGATCTACGTGTGGACGATGAACGGCCGGCCCGAATGCATCATGTCGCTCTACAAGGTGTGGGAACCCGCCTGGGGATTTGCCGGAGAATTGCAGTCGCTGTCGGCGGCGAAGCTCGTCGCCAAGCGATCGCAGTCGATGGCCTGGAAATGCGACGAGCCCGGCGTCACGTTCCGCGACGTTCCCGAGGCTCCCGCGGTCGCCGAGACGCCCGCGCGCCGCCTGCGGCAGATGCGCGACGTGGCCGACGACTTCACCGCCGTGTTGACCGATTACCGCCAGAACAAGAAAGGCGAGCGGCAGGAGCTGCGTCTGCTGACGAACGCCGTGTACCGGTATGCGAGCCCCGACCGTGACGTCACCGACGGTGCCATGTTCGCCTTCGTCCTCGGAACGGATGCCGAGATGTTTCTCCTGCTCGAGGCCCGCGGCGCGAAGAACGAAAACCGCTGGCAATATGCGCTGGCGCGCCTCAACTGCGATGAATTGGCGGCAAGCTGGAAGGAACGCGAGGTGTGGCGCGTCGACCGGGCGACCTACAACGAGCGAAACAAGCCCTTCGCTTTCATGAGCCTGCCCGAAGTGCCTTAAGAGCAACCGACAAGACCAGATCGCGCTCCACAAAATCGGCGTTTTCACGGCCGATTTTCGCCCGCGGCGCGCCGGCGTCCAGTTTTGTCAGTCGCTGTTAGGGGCTCGGCTGTACAGGGTAATTCTGATGCTTCGATTGTTGGCCACCAGAGACAGGCGAGTACGTTGCGCACTCGCGGTGATAGCCGTTTCTGCGACCTTCGCGGGTTGTGGACCGCCTCAGGGTCCGCTGCCCGGTGATGCGAAGAGACAGCGAGAGGGTGATGCCGCCACCCAAGTCGTGTTTTCAGCGAACGGTCTTACATTGGACGAGTTGGCCATGTTTCGGCCGGGCCGCGCAAAGAATGATGTGCTGGGGGATGTACAGTGGCGCGGCGCGTTCTTGGGCGCCTGTGACGATGACGGGACCAGCATTATGGCGGTCGGGTTCCAGATCTACCCGGACCGCCCTGTCGAGAGCGGGGTTGCTGCCAATGCCATTTTCATTAATGACAGATTCCAGAAATTCGTTCCCTGGCAGAGCGGGAGAGAGCTTGGGATTTCGATTGACGATCCGCAGGGAGTGTATATGTCGATCCCCAAACCGCGACGAACCGACGACTGCGGTTGGCTGATCCAGCACGCCGCGCATCCCGCTTTCAAGCCGGACGACCTGCAGAAAGAGCTAGCGGAACTCCGGCCAGAGCCGCCGTATGGGGGCTTCGATCCGCACGAACTACGCGTGGATGAAAAACGGAATGTGGAATTGCGCGGACAGTTCAATGCGGCGCGCCTCAGCATTGGCATGCCTGAGACCGAAGTTCGGAGCATATTGAAGTCCGAACCCCTTGAAGCGGGGAAAGTCGAAGGGAGCAACTACGAAATCTTCGGCAGCACCGAGATCCTTAACATTCGGCAGCAGCCGGGCGATGAATATTCGAACATACTTGTGTTGTATCGCGAGGGAAAGGTGCGTGTGATACATCGCGTGGAAATCGGCCTCGGTCCGAATTACTATTGGCGGCAGTCGCTATCGGAGTTATTTACCGATCTACCGCGGCCCGATCATTGACGAGATGGCGACCGCAAGCTTTGACGTCAAAGGAGCACGAGCGATCCGATGAGCCGCTTCCGATCCGTGCTCTTGTCGAGCGGAGTCCTGTGCGCATCCCTGCTGATGACGCTCGCCCACTCCCGGCCGGCATTCGCAGAGATGCGGACGGTCGTGATCGATGGCGATCTCGACGTCGACGGCATCGTCACCTACAGCGACACTCACCTCCAGGTGCTGGGCAACGTCAACCTGCTTCGCAACGGGTCGCTCATCCTCGACCGATGCGTCGTCGAAGTCGTCGGCAAATTCGCCCGGCAGTATGCATACAACTGGCGCGGCGGCACGCTGACAACCAGGGATACCACGATCGGCGGCACGCTTCGCGACGGTGTCGCGCAACAGGCCAACTTCAATCTGAACGATGGGCTATGGACGGCCGTGGACACGACCGTGCGATATACGTACGGCATCCAGTTCAGTTACGAAACCGTGGGCCGACTGCGGGCCACGCGTCTGAAGCAGGGCCCCAATCCCGACTCGATCATCGTGGCCGGGAAGGGTGACGTCGAGTTGGCCGACAGCACCTACATGATCGCCCTGAACCTGCAACTGCGCGGCGACAAGGCGACGCTCGACCTGCCCAACGATACGCCCATCACCCGCACGATCGACGGATCGAACATGCCCGGCGCCACCTTCCGTCTCAAGCTGAACAACGTTACGGTGCCCGACTTCTGGTTCCTCTTCTTCTACGATGTCTCGATGACAGGAAAGCCCACCGAGATAACGCTCAAGGGCTGCAAAAAGTTCCTGCCCAGCATCATGGGCACCGATCTCACCGGCGAGGTCACACTCGGCAAGGGCCTGGAACGACCACTGACGATCGGGAACCTGACCATACGCCGCGATGGCAACGATTCCGTGGAGGCCTTCGCGATGGGCCTCTATCTGCGGGGAAAACGGAACGACCTCGTCCTCAACGGTCCGATCGTGATCTGCGAACTGATGATGTTCGAGGGCGGACGGGTGACGCTCAAGGGAACGAAGACCTACGACGCCGCCTGCACGGCCACCACGTTGGACCTGCACGGCTCGTCGCAGGTCGAACTGATCGATGCCCGCTTGGGCCGCCCGCTGCAACACGGGCCGATCGCGGCAGGCGATCCACTGGCAGCGGTGATCGGCCAGGTCACGGTCGGCGACCAGGCGCAACTCGTCGGACGGAACGTGAGCCTGGGGCGTCTCCATCTCATCACTCGCGGCGACGGCAGGATGCGATTCGGGCCGTACACCACCACCGACACCCTCGACAAGACCCAGCACGGCGGCAAGATCGAATTCGATCCTTGATGAAGCCGGCGCCATCGGAACCCGGCTACTCCCCTACTTTCGCGCCGGTGGCATTTTTTGGCAATGGACGAGAACCCGTACAAGGCGCCGGTCGACGAAGAGCAGTCGCATCATTTTCCATTCGACCTCTTCGACCTGGCCATCCTGACGATCGTCGCCGCGGCAATGATCCTTCTCTTCACCTCCGGCGAATAAGAGCGGCTGAAAAACCTAGGTCCTGAGTGCCGGCATCCGGCTAGGCACGGTGGGCTGTTTTTTTACCCGGCGGAGGGGCAAACGGTATCACGAGCGCCGCGGCGGTCTTTGCATCACCGCCTGAATTTCTTCGGCCGACAGGCCGCGGGCGATCAGATCTTGCTTGAAGGCGATTTCGCGGGCGTGGCAGACACAGACACACTTGGCGATGATGCCGCCTACGATGGCCGCGTGGACCCAGAGTAGACCTCCGATGACGGCCACCAACCCGACCAGTTCCTTGGCCTCGAATTTCGACAAGCATTCGGTCATCGCAAGACGCCTTTCGCACAAACTGCGGGAGTTCGACAGCTTCTTCGCTCGCCGACCACGATTATTGCCCCTCGGCCACGAACCGCCCTCAAATACCGGTGAAGGGAGCAAAGTTCCGCTTCGTCATCTCGAGGGGGGAGCGATGTTGGAGAGGCAATAAACCGCCTTTCGTCTCCGTTTCCAGCCACGGAACGAAACCGACTAGCGTTCTTCGCGCGCCAACCGTCGCCAAAATCTCCCCGAAATCGCGGCTGATTCGATGATGGCGCACTTGCCGCGCACAGCCGACAAGACCCAAATCGCGTTTCTGGACGCCCGATTCGCCGCCCCGTCGCACGCCAGCTACGGGGTTTTCATGCGCTCCCACATTGCCCCGCCGCTCTGGCGCGGTCTAATGGCGAGGTGCGACGACGCTTTCTTCAATTCAGCCTGCGGTGGTTGCTGGGCATGGCCACACTCGTCTGCCTCGCATTGGGCGGCTGGCATTTGCTCGAAACTTATGGCTATCAGCTTGAGCAGAATGGCACTCGATTCAAGGGGAGATGCATCCGTGTTCTTGGCCCCGCCAAGCGTCATCTGGCGGTGGCTGGTCGTGCAGCCGATGGCACCGTCCTGTGGACTGTCGAGCGCGACGTTGAAAGGTCGTGGCTATGCTGTTACGAATGGTTGCAACTCGCCTTCCGCTGGCGCGAAGCGCTTGAATGCCAAGGAGATGCGTTGGGAGTGCTAGCAGAAAAGAAGGCGGCCTCCGGGGTAGGATGGAAGGGATAGAACCCAGCCCACCAAGGAGGCCAATATCATGATCACGCAGTCGGAATCGATTGGCAAGGCAGAGGCCGTTTTTCAGGAGATGGTCGCCTTTGTGAAGAAGGCCGCCGAGTCGGGTGAGCTTCGCATCGACGAGGTTGAGCGGACCTTGTTCGACAAGTGGCTGGAGGAGGGATTCCACTTGCTCGAGGCTTTTGCTGCCGCAGCCGGTGATGGCGACCACGGTCCGACCGTGGAACACGAAGGCAGAACTCTCGAG
>DASZTS010000047.1:0-35530 GCA_035547915.1 Pirellulales bacterium
TCCGGAACAGCGTGTGGTAGTTTGTCCCTCGCACTTCCCAGCCCACCTAACTTCCGGTGGAAGCGCCAAAAATTACGCTAACTCTCCGATTGACACGCGCCGGGCGACCTGCTCCGCGCGCAATTCCCCTTATGCACCCGATTGCCAGAGCCGGGGTTGACTCCGTCATGACAAAGCCTTACAAGGCCGCCACAAACGGCAGACCGGCGTCGGGTTGCCTCGGCCAAACGGAATTCGCGCCCATGAATCGACTACTTCAGGTGAGCGTTTTCGCCGGGGTAACGCTCATCTTGTTTGCCAAGGCGCCACACTTATATCTACGGCCCCCGCTCGCGTACGAAGACGGTCGCGATCTCTTTTCCTTCTATTTCGAGCACCGCGAGCCTGAATCGATCCTAAGGTCGTACAACGGCTACGTCTCGCTCGTGCCAAACCTCGCCGGTTATTGCGCCGCCTGGATGCCTCTGCGCTTCTTGCCAAGGACGTACTCTTTTTGCGCTCTGTTTTTCAATTCGCTGGCCTTAGGGCTGTTCTGCACCAATCGCTTCCGCCCAATTGTGCCGTCGGACGCCGCTCGAGCGGCTGTCTGCCTATTTCTGGCCATCATGCCGTTGGGTGATTATGCGGTGTTGACGACCGCGATGTATTCACTATGGCCACTGTTGCTCACACTGCTCTTGATGTTGTTGGTTCCGTTCGGCGGCAATGGCGCGTTGCGCGTTGGCATCGTCGTTGGTCTGTCACTGTGCGTTTGCAGCCACCCCCTCTCGATAGTCGCAATGCCGGTCTTGGTTTTCAATTGCTGGCGACACTCCGCCTGGCGCGAGCGGTCCATGAATATCGCCTTGCTGGGCGTCACGGCGGTGTACCTTGCCTTCGGAACGTCGCCTCGTGCTTCCCCCGATTGGCCTGCTAGCTTGCGGTCGACGGGCGCCATTGCCCTGGAGCGCGTCTATCTGGAGAGCGTCGTCGGCGCGCTTCGTCGGTTAGCGTGGCACGGAGGGGGGCACCCCCCCTGGTTGAACATATGCCTCGGCGCGACGTGCCTGGCGCTGTATTGCGCCATACTGTTGGTAGTCCGTTCACGCGTCGATCGCCAACTGCTGGCGCCGATTCTGATTCTGAACTACCTGATTTGGGCCTTGACGGTTGGGAGCGTGCTGGGCCGCGGCTTGACCGACAGCACGCTGTTAGAGCACTATTTCCCCACGCGATACACGTTCATTCAGGAATTCTGCTGGCTCCTGGCGCTGAGCATGACCGCCGTCCGGCTGGCACCGCAATGCATTGTAACGCCGACCGTGCGACGCTTAGCAACCGCGGCAATATTTGCCTTCGCCACGACGCTGTCTGTCGAAAACCGGGTGCTGTGGGAGTACGACGTTGGGGGCATGGCCGGCAATGAGGTGCGTGAATTCATGCGCCAAGTGGAGTGGGTACAAAGAAATGTGCCTGCCAGCGCCCGGCCGATCGAACTGGCCTTGGAACGCGACATCTGGTCGGTGCGAATCGGCGTGCGGTGACGCGGTAGATATCCAGGCCGGCGTTTTGGACGGGAGGTCATTTCTCCAACAAGAATGGGCCGATCACCAATGCGTCTAATTAGGCGAGCATGTCGAGCGATTGCCCGGCGCCAGTCGACGAGGCGTTTTCGATCTCCTCCAAAAGTGTCGAGCCCGAAGCGGTCGCGTTGCTGGTTGCGCCGGACCCCGTTGAGCTGGACCCCGCCGAACCGGACGTCGATGACTGTCCGGTAGCGTTGCTTTCCAAGGCTTGGACCAGGCCGTTGAGAACGCGGCGGGCGTGGTGGCCGTGATGGCCTTGCGAGGCCGCGTTGCCGTTGGTTCCTTGGTCGTTGAGCTTGTCGACGATCGTCTGAATCTGGCTCTGCGAGAATCCGGCCTGCGACAACGTATTCGTCACGCTATTGTCGAGTTGCGTCTGGTAGCCGGCCGGGTTACCTGCGGCTCCGGAGAGTGCCTGCTGCAGATCGGTCTGCAATGCCTGCTGCAAGCTTTGCACCTGGTCGGTGGAAAGCTGCGGCAGAGATTGGGTGTCGAAGGAGGAACTGGTGCCTTGCTGCTGTTGGGCCAACTGGGCGTTCAGCGCAGCGGTCGACGACGAAATGTTTTGAATGGACATAGAGCCTCCGTACACGTGAACCGTGGGATGGCTGCTGTCCCGGCATGACAGCCTTTGCTGGGGCCCGATCGGGCCGGCACCTAATATCGGCGGCCGAACATGGTTACTTGAGCCAGTCGCCCGACGAAGGTGAATCATCGGCGGGCATCACCGCCCCGTTGGCAGGTCGGCAAGGCGGATATTCTTGAATTCGGCCCACATCGGCGCTCCGGCATGAAGCTGAAGAGCCACAATACCTTCGCTCAGAGTAAGCTCGAGGTCGTTGTCGGTGAGATCGACAATCAGCCGCCCATTGAGGTAATGACGAATGCGATGGCCCTGGGCCACGATAGCCACCTCGTTCCAGTCGTCGAGTTTGAAGAGCTTTTCGAAACCTGCCTGGTCGATCAGCTTGTCGTCGACAACCTGCTTTCCGCTTTCGCTCCAGATCGCCCGTTCGCCCACAAGACAGAGCCGGCCGCGCTTGCCGCCTTCGTCGTAAATGAAGCCGGCGACGGAAGGGAGCTTGATTTCATTGCGTATTTCGTGCTGATAACCGCGGACCACCCAACCGTTGCTGACGTTTCCCTCGGTGATGTGCTTCGAGCGGTATTGGATTCCGGAGTTGTTCGTCGCATTACATCGGAAGGAAAGTCGCAGATCGAAATCCTTCGGCTTTCCTCCGTTCCAGATGATGAATGTATTCCCCTTCGCGGACTTCTCGGCCGTAGTCTCGCCGTGAATCGCTCCATCCCGCACGCTCCACAGCCGCGGATCTCCGTTCCAGCCTTGTAAGCTCTCGCCGTTAAAAATGGCGCGCATGCCCGCGGGCTCGGAAGGTACCTCCGACTCGCTCTCGGCACGAAGGTCGCAAGGCACAATGAACAATCCGAACAAGATCAAGCAGCGGATCATGATGTTCTCCAATCCAAGGCGGGAGCGCGTTTACCGTTGCCGGTTTTCAGGCCACGTTACCAACCGAGTAGTACGCGGGCAAGATGCGCACCCCGCGCGTGGTACTGGGGAGATGTCGAAACGGACCTGCCTAGAGCCGATCGCGGTACTTACCGCGCGACCTGCGAGGTCCACCCGCTGGGTGTGACCGTTTCCGAAGACCAACCGGGGCGCACGCGGCGAAACGGCCAGAACGAAAGCGATGTCAGCACCAGCCCCGCGCCGCCGGCGAGCAGCAAAAACTCCAGCGCGCGGCGCAAATCGATCGGCCGCTGGTCGAGCGGAAGGCCGCGGTACGTGACCCACCACGGACGTAGTGAACTGAGTACCTGGTAGTCACGGGCCTCGAAGCGCTTGTCCGTTTTGACATAGATAATGAGTGGCAACGTCGGCGCCTTCGCAGGAGTAAACGAAGTGGCCGGCGGACCGTCGTAGGTGAGCACATCCCAAAGCTGCGACGGGCGCGCCAGTAGTTGCGAACGGTCGAAGCGAAAATAGGTCCACGGGTTCGTCAAGAACGCTTCGGCCGCGACAACGTTGTCACCCGTGAAGAACCGCATCGGTTCGAGCGTCAGCCCCAAAACCTGTACGGCCAAGGAGACGGCCAGCAGGGTTGCCGCTTTCCACCGTTGTACGCAAGCGACGGAAACGGGAACGAACAACCACAGCAGACCGAACACCGGGGTGAGGTACCGCGGTCCCCACGACGGCTCGCCGGAGAAGAAGCGGATCGTCCCAATAAAAACCAGAAATGCCGCCGACGATAGGCCGACCGTCAACGAGAATTGCCGTTGCCGACGATAGCTAATGGTAAGCCCATAGAGTGCCAGCACGATAGCCGGCCAGTACCAGAGGGCTCCCACACCGGGGCTGATCAACAGGCTCAACAGGCCGGCCAACGGATTTCCGGGCCAGAGGGCTACGTATTCTCCACGCGCCTCGGCCACGCCGGCCCAGGTGCTCGGCGGAAACTTCCAAAGGTCGTAAAGCTCGTACACGATGACGCCCAGCGCGGCGTAGAAACAGACGACGCGCGCCCGTTGCCGTCGTTCGTTCGAAGCCAGATTGGATCGCCAGAGCAGGGCAATGACCGCGGGCATGAGGAGCACGAGCGGCGGCTTGCAGTTAAAAGCCAGCCCCATGAGCAAGCCTACCAAGGCGGCGCCTCGGTAGAACGATTTCTTGGCCTTGTTCGCCGCGGGATCGGACGATTCGTCGGCCACCCTGCCCCGAACCTTCTCCCAATTCGCGAGACGAGCTGCGGCATAGATCGCCGTCAAGACGACCAGCGTTCCCAAAACGTCGTCGTACGCCGTCGTGCCGTAATACCACAGCGGAGTACAAAAGATGCCGCCCGCCGCCCACAGGATCGAAGCGAGGCGGCCATGCCCGGCACGTCGAAACCAATCGGCATAGAGCGCGGCGATCAGACCACAAAGCACCGCACCGGAGAGCGAAAAGAAGAACTGCCGGCGAACCTCGCGCGTCGGCCCCGTGGCGTCGGCAACGAGGATCGACGCCGCTGCCACCAAAGTATGGGGAAAGCGGTAATTGCTATAACGATCGCCATTGCGGCCGGGAAAGACGGCGAACCAGGTATCGGCGTCACGCACGACCGAGTCGCCATGTTCGACGATGCTGCGCGCGACCTGATACCGTGTCTGACCGTCGATCACATCGATTCGACCGCCCGACGAGATCGCAACCACCGCGAATACAAAGACGGCTAATCCAGTGAGCGCCAGCAACCAGCTCGCCGACCTCTGTAGCGCACAACAGGCAGGATGGCCCTCGTCCACTCCGCTTACAGTGGTCTCCGCCCGTTGAACAGGTTCCGTCGCAGCATCCGTCATGCCTGCTCCTTCGTCAACGTCTGATACGCTTCTTCGAGCCGTGCCGCAATTCGTCGCCAGTCGTAGCCAGCGGCAGCCTCGGCCAGTTGTTTTTGATAGGTTTCGCGGGATTCGCAAAGTAGCTCACCGCAGGCTGTGGCGATCTTGCCCGCCTCGGCGGGAACGACTCGGCCTTTATTCGGTTCATCGACCAATTCGGTCATCGCGTTCTCGTCGCCGGTGCAAACGACCGCGAGAAGGCCACATCCCCACGCTTCCACGACCGAGATCCCAAACCCCTCTCGCTCGGAAGGCGCGACCAGCACTCGGGCGGACTTCATCAGACCATAGACTTGCTCGGCCGCCGGCAACTTTCCATAAAAGTGCACCGCCGATTCCAGACCGAGTTCGGCAACGCGCGCCTCGAGCCGCCCGCGTTCCGGTCCGTCTCCCACGATGGCCAACGTGGCGGCCGGATGCGTTCGGCGTAGCACGGCGAGCGCTTCGATCGCCAGATAAATTCTCTTATGGGGCAAGAGTCGTCCGACGCAGATCAGATCGTGGGTTTGATCGGCGGGTGGCGCGGTCGCGATGGTCTGGAGGTCTACGCCGCAGGGCACGAGCGTGATGCGCTCGCTGGGGTATCCGGCGGCGATCAAGCGGCGGCGCGTGACCTGGCTGATGGCAATGATGTGCGGCGAACACGCCTGAGCCAGTCTCTCGATCCAGCGGCCGAAGATGCCACGCCAGCCGAGGTAACGATACCAATAGTCGCCCCAGTATTCGTACCACGTGACGATCAGCGTTCGGCGGCGGATACGGCTGGCAAGCCACGCCGCCGGCACGGAAAAGAACGGCATGTTCGCCACGTCCCACACTTCTTCGCGACTTCGCAGCAGTGCGCCGAAAAGCCGGCCGCCGAAGGTGATGGCCTCCAAGATCCTTCGCCGGCCATTGGCATGATACAGAGGAACGGGGGCACCGACCGCCACATAACGACAGCCGGGCAGGCACGCTTCGCCCTCTTCGTCCCAATAGCGAAAGCCGTAGAGCGCGACACCATGCTCGCGACGGAGCACTTCGGCTACGGCGTAGTTTCTCCGTTCGACGCCCCCGGCGACAAAAGGATAAACGGCGTCATAGACCAACGCGATCTGCACGGCGACCCATCGTCGTTGCGCGGAAGGGCAAAAGACTCTGCGACAAAGAAATGTACGTCGTGAAAGCAATGGCCTTGGGTCGCCGTGCTAGGCTAGCGTATGCGTACACATTTCAATCTCTCGGCGGCCGAATACGAGGCTTGCCGCTCCGGCGCCGTAGAGCAGCGTCGACGACGACTCGTGCGGGCCGAGATAGATGCGTTATCCGGTATAAAGCGCACCGTCGAACTCGGTTGCGGGCCGGGCAGGTTTTTGGCGGAACTGGCCCACGACTACCCGCACATCGAGTTCACGGGTATCGATATCAATCCGGGCATGATCGAGCATGCTCAGCGTCGATATCAGACCGCGAACCTGCGCTACGAGTTGCTCGACATCACGACGAGCGATCATCTGACCGGGATGGACTTTGCGTTCAGCATCGACGTACTCCATCACATACACGATCTGGCGACGTTTTTTCAGGCCGTACACCGGTCGATGTGCCCTGCCGGAGTCTGGCTGGCGATCGAGCCGAACGTCTATCATCCGTATATCTATTACTCGCAAGAGCGCATGCGGCGGGCCGGTTTTGATGAAGACCATTTCCGACCCTGGGTGGCGGAGCCGCTTTTGGCCCGAGCCGGATTCACTATCTCCCGCCGGGGTTTTGTCTCGATTTTTCCCGGTGCGATCCGCCGGCTGCCGCGCCCCCTGGAATGGTTCGAGCAGTGCTGCGAAAACTGGCCGTTTTTGGGCGGGAGCGTCGTCTACCGGCTCATCTCGCAAATTAACTCGGGTTGCGAGGCTCCGACGGCAGTTCTGGCCGCCCTGTCGCCCACGCCGGTTGTGGATTGTGGGTGCGCGGCTGCCGAAATCGAATCTGCTTCGTGAATTATTAAAGATCTCGATTTGACATGCCGCAGAGTTGACCTAAGTTTCCTGTACAGAGACGAGTGTGTTCACGCGACTCTCTGTGGCGGTGATCGGAAACAGTCGCCGCCACGCAGCTCAAAGCGAGTTGACGTTTTCTGAAACACGGCCGGGTGCAACTTGTTGTGCCTTACCGTCACGTCCAGAGAAAAACGTCCGCCGCGCATGAAACTGCGTAAACAATGGGCCTGCCGCCCTGCATCCTCGACAAAGGCAAACCGGTCGTGAGGCCGGGACGCAAAGCCAAGGACCAACCATGCTTGCGTGGTTGGCGGCCTGGCTGCCGAAAGGGTGTTGGTCGAGCGGCCGTGAAAGCGGCCGCTCCGGGACAAGCACTTCCGATCAGTTGGCGAGGGCATGGTGCGTGTAAGGACAACGTGGGTATGGCTGCGGTGCGTTGCAGGCCAAGCTGGTCCGCGAGGACTGGCGCACTACCGCGGACAACCCGTTATTAACTTGAAATGGTTCGCCTGATCAAAACCGCCTTGTGCGGGCCGTGGGCAACCAAAGAAATCGGAGGATGCAATGAAGAATCTCGCTCTGAAGGTGCAACGTTTTCTGGTTTCGGAAGACGGCCCAACCGCGGTCGAGTACGCCGTGATGTTGGCCTTGATCGTGATCGTCTGCTTGACGGCAATCGGTTCGATCGGCTCGAAGGCCAACTCGACGTTCTCCGCTGTCGCGGCCTCGCTCACCGCTGCCAGCTAACCACGTCGGGCGCGCGGTGTCTCGGCATCTTCGCCGGACGGGTGCAGCCGCCTTCCTAATTGCCCTCGGGGTCCTTTCGGGCCCCGAGGGCCGTTCTTTCTGGCGATTTCTTTGAAGAAGGCGCGCCAACACCTGTTGCCGTGTTGTGCCGTTTTCGTTCGACGGCGGACCAACCGCCGTCGAGTACGCCGTCATGCTAGGCTTGATCGTCGTCGTTGCCTTAGCGCAATCGGCGCCAACGGGTCGAATGCGAACGCCACGTTTTCGGCCGCAGCGGCCTAGCTGACGGCAGGTAGTCAACCTTGAGACCGCG
The DNA here is from genome assembly GCA_035547915.1 of Pirellulales bacterium. GTDB lineage: Bacteria > Planctomycetota > Planctomycetia > Pirellulales > JAICIG01 > DASSFG01. The sequence continues at coordinate 8,001 of DASZTS010000047.1, forward strand.
GACATGAGGTGTGAGACCCCGCGAACCGCGGAATCTCAGCATAGAGCGGGTGCCGGCGCGCCGAGTTGGTGGAGAGCGGTGATCGCCTTACCAGATCGCTGTCCACCGCAGCGTGCCGGAACCCTCTTTCGTTTCCATCTGCCGGCCGACACGTACGCCGTGTCGGCCGTGCTCGTTTTTCTGATCAGTGCGACGCTGCTGCTGTGCTGGTGGCGTTCGTTTCACGTGCCCGCCGGAGATGCCTGCCGCACCGCCGCCTTAGTGGCGGTCCTGCTCGCCGGCGCCGCCTACTATCGCGGACGCGGAGAGGAATCGTTCGTCCTCTGCCTGGGATCATTGGCCCAGGTTGTGGCATTCGCTGCTTCTTATCTGGCGTTGATGTATGTGGTCGCCACGCTGGCGCACCCCCTCGTCGACGCACGGCTGGCCGCGTTCGACGACTGGTGCAACCTGACTGCGCCTGCCGCGCGGCAATGGGCCGAGGCTCATCCTGCGATTGCGACGCTCCTCGCAATTAGCTACGACACGCTGCTCTACCAGACGGCGCTGGTCGTCATCGTCTTAGGCTTGGGTAACGATCGCCGCCGGCTATCGGCCTTCGTGCTGGCGTTCATGCTCGCCGCGATCGTGGCCGTGGGGCTGTTTGCACTGCTCCCCGCCGCGGGACCGTTTGTCACGTACGGTTTTGCGCCATCAGCCGACCAGGCGACCTATCTCGACCACTTTCGATCGCTGCGAGACGGGTCGCGTACCGCCGTCGATTTTCGCTGTGCCGAGGGACTCATCACCTTCCCTTCCTTCCACGTCGCGTGGGCGATCTTGCTTACTTGGGCCTTTCGCGGACGACGCTCGACCTTCATCGCCGCCTTGCTCGTCAATTCCCTTGTAATCGTCTCGACCATGACAACCGGCTGGCACTACTTTGCCGACGTGTTGGGGGGCGCCGGGGTCGCAGTCGGCGCCATCGCGTTCGTGGCCTGGTTGCGCAGTTGGCGTGCCAACGAGAATGTTGCCTGACCTCGGCGGATCGACCGACGCGGGCGTTTTTTTGACCTAAGTTACTTAACAGGGGGCATTCACCGCTCACGGGGCGGCGTAAACCGAGAGTCGACACCAATGTATCCAGCTTTACCGATCGACAGCGCGACGGCCATGCAGGCGGTAATGACCTTACTGGCACTGATCGCCGCCGGACTCAATTACCTCGTCTGCATTCGGACTTGATTCGGGAGAATCCACTTGTTTTCTTCTAAAGATCTCTGCGAGGCGGCCGCACAGCATTGGCCCGTCTGGTTTGTGACGGCCACCCTGATCGTGGCCGCGGCCATCGACGGTTGGAAGCTGAAAGTGCCCAACTGGATCACTTTTCCGCTCATCGTGAGCGGCTGGATTTATAGCGGCGCGGCATTCGGCTGGGAGGGATTCGCCTACAGCTTGCTCGGCACCTTTGCCGGGCTGGCGATGCTCATGCCGCTGTACGCCATCGGTGGGATGGGCGCCGGCGACGTCAAGCTACTGGCTGGCGTGGGAGCCTGGGTCTGGACGACCACCACGGCCTACTCCTTCTGCTTGTCGGCGCTGGTGGGAGGAGCCATCGCCGTGGGCATGGTGCTTTGGCGCAACGGTTGGGAAAAGCATCAGAACCAGTTCTGGATGATTCTGGCCGAGATCGCCACCATCAAGCAACCCGAACGGCTGGCGACGATTGCGGCGAGCCGAAAGAGCTCGATGCTGCTGCTGCCTTACGGGATTCCGATTGCGATCGGAACGATTATCTATTTTGCCTGGTCGGGAATGTTGATTTAGCCCAAAACGACCTTGCGGCCTTTCTCGATCGGGATGGTGCGACCCCGCCCAGGTTGGGAGCGGGTTGTATTGAAGAAAGCGATTGATCCGCTCTCGAAAGGCCCTTTCGAGTGGTCGTCGCGAAGCTGCCGAATGTAACGACGATGGCGGCGCAAACGTGCGGCGATGGTCATCAGAACCGCAACGATTCGGCGCCATCTGGATAGAGAGCCTTGGGGGGAACATGCGCCCTAAATCGATCATTTTGCTCACGCTCGCGCTCGGTTGTGGTCTGATCGCGTCGATCGGAATCAACCAGGTCATGGCCCATCGACGTGAGGTGCCGACACAGGTCGTCGGCGAAACAACGCCCATCTTCGTGGCCATCGCGGAGATCGGGGTGGGCGATCCGCTCACGCCACAGGTACTCAAAGTCGAGCCGTGGCCCAAGGAGAAGGTTCCCGCCGGTGCGTTGGGAAACCTGGAAGATGTCGAAGGACGCCGTTCTCGCTCCAAGTTCTATCCCGGCGAACCGATCCTGGAAGCCAAACTGCTGCCTAAGGGCGAAAACGGTGGCAGCGCGATCGACATGATTCCGAAGGGGATGCGCGTGGTGCCCATCCGCGTCGACGCCGTCAGCGGCGCGAGCGGCATGATTCTGCCGGGTGACCGAGTCGACTTGCTCGTCCACCTGGACGAGAACCCGACGCGTGGCGTCACCCGTGCGATCACCCGTACTTTTTTACAGAACGTAAAGATCTTCGCGGTCGACGACCTTTATGACCGCCCCGGTACTGAAAACAAGGCGCTGGCCGCGAAAACCATCTCGGTGCTCGTGACACCCGAACAAGCCGAGTTGGTGGCTCTTGCGTCAAATATGGGATCGGTGCGATTGGTGATGCGCAGTGCCTCCGACACGGAAGCCGAGAACACCGGCGGCGCCGACTTACAAAAGCTATTGATCGGCCGGTCGGACATGGATTCGGAGAGTGATGCCCAGTCTTTCATGACGGCACTCAAGCCGAAGGCGCCCACGCCCGAGCCGGTTCAAACCGAGCTCGTTGAGTCTGAACCCGAAGCTCCGGTTGAGACTCAAAACGAGGTCTTCACGATGGTGATCCTCGACGGCAGCGTGCCGCGCGAGGTTGAATTCCGACGGGGTAAGCCGGTCAATACGGCAGCGCTCGCGCCGCCCGCACTGCCGGAGGACAAAGCGGTGCCTGCGGAAGAGCCGCCTACGCAGAGCGAAGAGAGCGGCGAAACGGGCAATTCCGACAGTCAGAAAAAATAACCGATTCAAGGGCGAATCGTCAGAAAGGTCACGGATGTCCACAACGATTTTGCGACGTGCCGCAGCCGGCGGCATTCTTGGCGGCGTACGCCGGGCAACCGGATGGCTGGTCTGTTTCGCGGTGCTGAACCTGGCCGCCGTCGAAGGGGCTGATTCTGGCCCCGGCAATCAGGTCATCCATCAGCTAACCAGCGCGAACGAGACGCTCGAGCTGACGGTCAATACGAGCCGAATCCTGACGATCGGCAAGGAATTGCCGCGCGTCATCGTCAACAACCCCGAGGTGGCGGAAGTGACGCCCCTCTCGCCAACGCACATCCAAGTGATGGCGAAGAAACCGGGTGTGACGCAGATCAATCTGTTTGACGCGGAAGACGAGATTCATTCGGTCGACCTCATCGTGTACCCGGACGCGCGAGAGCTATCGATCCTGTTGCGAACGCAATTCCCGACGGCCGCGCTCAAGGTCGTTCCCACGGCAAACGCGGTCATCATCAGCGGCTACGTCGATGACCCGAGCCAGGTGCAGCGAATCGTGGACATCGCGACGGATTACGCACCGAAGGTGCTGAACAACATCCGGGTCGGCGGCGTGCAACAGGTGCTGCTGCAAGTGAAAGTGATGGAGATCTCTCGCACCAAGCTGCGGAACTTCGGCTTCGACTGGGGCAACGTCGGCTCGCAGGGCTCATTCGCCGTCAGCGGTGTGGGCGGGTTGCTCAACACGGCGGCCAGTTCCTCCTCATCGACCGGGGCCAAAACGGCCTTGGGGCAATTGACGCCCGGCTCGACGCAGACCTTCACCTTCGGTGTGCTCAACGGCGCGAACTCCTTTTTCGGTGTCTTGAACCTGCTGGTACAGAACAACGTCGCCAAGGTGCTCGCCGAGCCGCAGTTGGTCACGGTCAGCGGTCGGCCGGCATCGTTCCTGGTGGGTGGCTTGGTGCCGTACCCGGCGAGCATCAGCTTGGCCGGCCCCAGTTTCAACTTCCGCCCGATCGGCACGCAGGTCGACTTCGTGCCGATTGTCTTGGGGAATGGGGCGATTCGACTCGAAGTCCGTCCGCAGGTGAGCGAACTCGATCCGGCCAACAGCGTGAGCTACAACGGCAGCACCATTCCCGGCTTCAGCACACGCACGTGCGATACGGGAGTCGAGCTTCGCGCCGGCCAAACGCTCGCGCTGGCGGGCCTGGTGCAGCAGCGCAGTGAGACTCAGGTTCGCGGTCTCATCTGGCTCAAAGATCTGCCACTGCTCGGTATTCCTTTCCGTAGTGTCACAGACAACTTCAATGAGGTCGAGACGCTGATCATGGTGACGCCGCAACTGGTCGACGCCATGGATCAATGCGAGGTTCCGCCGGGCGGCCCCGGTTATGCTACGACCTTCCCGGATGACCACGACTTGTACTGCAATGGGCACATCGAGGTGCCGAACTGCCAAGGCGCCGAAATGCTCGGGCCCTATCCCGATTCACGCGGCATGTTTCCGCCGGTCTCGAAGGGAGACTGGGACGAGTCCAAATCGGACAAGAAGCCCAAGTCGAACGCCACGGCACCATCGACACAACCCGCGCAATCGCCCGCCGAAGTCGAAAAGGATTCGCGCAGGGGTGGCAGCCGGACGCGGGAGGTCGTCGATCGGCCGAAACCGCCGACACTCAGTGGCGGTAAGGCCCCTAAGACCAATTCAGCCGGTTTCGTTCGCTTCGAGGGACCGCAGACCGCCAGCGCCGCCAAGCCGACCGTCAAAGCCAGCACGTCGCGGCAGAAAAAAACCCCCGGATTCATCGGCCCCACCGGTTATGACCTACGTTAATGAAGGGGCTGGGGTACCGGGTAAAGAGCCCGAAAGACTGGTCCAAAATCTAGGGTAAGCGGTTCGGGAAGAGGGGTGCCGGGTACCTACCCCCTTCTCGAGGTCACGAACCGGGACCTATGGAAGCCCGTGGTCCGGGCAATGTGTCACACGGACAAAGGAACTTTCTTCCAATGAGCAACGTGCTTCGCTTGGCGATCGTCGACCCGAGCGATCCGACGCGGGACGCCCTGAAAACCATGCTTTTGGGCATGGACCGCGTTTGGCTTGAAGCCGAGTGCTCGCGATATGAGTTCTTTGCCGACGTCGTGGCACAAACGCATCCCGACATCGGCATCGTGTCGCTCGATCACGACATCGACAAAGCGCTGGAGTTGGTGACGAAGCTCAATGAGGCTTCGCCGGATTGCGCAATCCTGGTGGTGAGCGCCTCAGCCGACGGCAAACTCATTCTGCGGGCGATGCGCGCCGGCGCGAAAGAATTCCTCAATCAGCCGGTCAGGCTGCAAGATCTGCTCGATTCGCTCGATCGGATCGCAGATCGTCGGTTCGGCCGCGGCGAAGCGAAATCCCGCGGCAGTTCCGTGATTGCCGTGGCCGGCGCCACAGGTGGCGTGGGCACGACCAGCCTGGCCGTCAACCTGGCTTGCGCTCTGGCCCGCGACCCCAAGAACACGGTGGCGCTCATCGATCTCGACCTCTGCCTGGGCGACGCCGACGTCTTCCTCGACACGATTCCCGACTACACGCTCGTCGATGTGGCACAGAACGTCACGCGGCTCGACTTCGCGCTGTTGAAACGATCGTTGACGAAACATTCTTCGGGCCTGTTCCTGCTGCCCCGCCCGGTGCAGATGGAAGATATGTCGTTGATCACGCCCGACGACTTGCAGCGAGTGCTGGGGTTGCTCAAGGCGACCTTCACGCACCTCGTGCTCGACCTATCGAAGGCTTACGGCGCGCTCGATATGGTGGCCCTTGCGGCGGCGAACCACATCCTGCTCGTCACGCAACTCGACCTGCCATGCCTGCGCAACGTGGTGCGCCTGATGATGTCGTTCGGCAACATGAAGGGCGTGGTGGACAAGGTCAAGATCGTTGTCAATCGAGTCGGACTCGACACGGGCAACATCAGCTTGAAGAAAGCTCAGGACACGATCGGCCGCGAGATCTACTGGCAGTTGCCGAACGATTACCGCACCATGGTCGAGATGCGGAACAACGGGGTGCCGCTCATCGAGCAAGCGGCCAAGGCCTCGATCACGCAAGCAATCATCGGCCTGTCCGACGCCCTGTCCGGGGCGAAACCCGAACCCGAAGAAGAAGTCGTCAAGCCCAACAAGGGCCGGCTGCTCGGATTTCTCTCGAAAGGCCCGAAGACCGCAGGAAAATAGAGCTGCGGTCTGTGCCCGCGGCGGCCGAATCGGCCGCTGGGTATCAGGGCTCGTCTCCAGGGCTGCCTGCGGGTGAAACACCATGCGAGGCGATCTCGTGCCGTAATTGCTTGCCGAGCCGGCTGTGGAAGCGACCATAGCCGAAGTAGATCACCAGCCCGGCGAACAGCCAGACCGCCAGCCGCACCCAGTTCTCCCACGGTAGCGAGAACATCAGGATCAAGCAGAACAGGATGCCCAGGATGGGTACCAGCGGCACCAACGGCGCTCGGAACGGTCGCGGTGCATCGGGATCGATATGCCGCATGATGAGCACGGCCGCGCAGACGATCACGAACGCGAGCAACGTGCCGATGTTCGTCAACTCGGCCAGCACGCGCAGCGGCAACAGCGAAGCCATTGCCCCCACGATAGCTCCAGTGAGAAGCGTCGACTTCCACGGTGTTTGAAACCGTGAATGGACCGCGGCAAAGAACGACGCGGGCAACAGACCATCGCGGGCCATCGCCAAAAAGACTCGCGGTTGGCTCAACATCATCACCAAGAGGACGGACGTGATTCCGGTCAGGGCCCCAATGGTGATCAGCAACTCGGCCCACCCCAGATCGATTTGCTTGAAGGCGTCGGCAACCGGAGCGTCGATATCGAGTTCGCTATATTTGACCATGCCCGTGACCACCGCGGCGACCGCGATGTACAAAATTGTGCAAATCGCCAGCGAAGCGATAATCGCGATGGGGACATCGCGTTGCGGATTGCGCGCCTCTTCGGCTTGCGTGCTCACGGCGTCGAAGCCGATGTAGGCGAAGAAGATCACCGCCGCGCCGGCAAGCATACCCACTGGCTTGCCCGCGTCGTCGACATGTCCATCGAGGCTATAGCCGAAGAAGCTCAGGCCCGTATAGCCGTACGGTGCGAACGGATGCCAGTTTTCGGGGTTGATGTACCACGCCCCTACGGCGATGACGAAGAGCACAACGCCTACCTTGACGATGACCATCGCGGCGTTGAAGCCCGCGCTCTCGCGAATGCCGATCACCAGTATGGCAGTAATGAGCAACGAGATTGCGAGTGCCGGAGCATCAAACCAAGCGCCGGTTTGCGCAATGATTCCGTCGGCACCGTAATCGAATGGCGCATCGCCGAACCGCTTGGGGATCTCGTGATGAAAAAGCTTGACGAGGGCCTGGAAGTATTTCGACCAGCCGTGCGCAACCGTCGAAGCCGCCACCGCATACTCAAGGATCAGATCCCAGCCGATAATCCAGGCGAAGAGTTCGCCGAGCGTGATGTAGGCATAGGTATAGGCGGAACCTGCCACCGGTGCCATGGAAGCGAACTCGGCATAGCACAACGCCGCGAACACACACGCGGCGCCGGCCACCACGAACGACAGCATCAAGGCTGGTCCGGTCTTATCATGCGCCGCCACGCCAACCAGCACGAAGATGCCGGTACCGATGATGGCGCCGACTCCCAGGGCCGAGAGCGCCACCGGACCCAGCACGCGACGCAAGCGATGCTCGCCGGCCATTTCGTGAGCGAGACTATCGAGAGTTTTTTTCGCGAAGAGTTGGTTGGCCATGCCGCTCGGTCGTTGGATTTCGGTCGCAAACCGCCCCTTGGGCCCCGCTTGCTGCGTCATGGTAACAAGCACGCGACGGAGTGAATAGACGGCCAAAAACGTTGGTGCGCGGCCGGCGCGGCGTTAGGATGATTCTCGTCGGGCTCGCCAGAAAAGCGGCCGGCCGCCTGTTCTAGGCGCTCGGCCAACCCTCGAAAAATGGCCCTATCGATGGCAGTCAAGCAAAGTACCGAGAGTTTTGCCGAACTCTACTGCGTCGAGTTGCGCACCGGCCGCTGGCAGGAATTGGTCGCGTGGTATAAGAACGCGCTCGGCATGCGCAGCCTGCTGCGCGTGGACGACGATCGCTACGCTCTCTTGGCGGCGGGCGAAGCCCGCCTGGCTATCGTCGGGCGCGAGGAACCGAGCCGGGAGAGTGGGCCAAGCGATCGCAGCGTGCCACATGAATCCAGCGGACGATGGACCCTGGCTTTCGAGGTGGCCGATCTCGACGTCGCGATTGCCCGCCTGGAAGGCGCTGGGGCCGAGGTGCTCCCCACGCGTCTGCACCCCGAAGGGTTTGTCACCGTGACCACATGCGACCCGGATGGAAACCGCGTGCGGCTTTTCCGTTGGCCGAAATAGGGTCAATCCGGTAATCGAGCAATCGGCCGCCACGAGCCCGGTAGCCGACCGAACGAAGCGCCATTGCGGCCTTAGCTATGCATGCGGGGTAGTTCGTCACCGCGGGCGATGATCTCGGCCTCCGCGGCAGCCAGGTCGTCGAGCCGTCGATCGACCTCGGCTTCGCTGGCGAACAACCGGGCAAGTTGGACGTAGGTCGCATGGTGCCGCGCTTCCGACTCGAACAGCCCACGATAAAAGTCCGCCAACGAACGATCGGAAAGCCCCTCGTTCAGTAGTGCGAATCGCTCGCACGAGCGGGCTTCGATAAGTCCCGCGACCAGGAGGCGGTCGACCGCCTTATGTGGTTCCTGCTTGCGCACCAACTCGGCAAGTTGCCCACCATAGTTGCTCGGCTTCAGCCGCCGAAATCGAACCCCGCGCGATTCGAGTAGGTCGATCACCATGCGAAAATGCTCGAGTTCCTCGGTGACGATCGGCGCCAAGGCTTTGACGAGTTCGACGCGATCGACGTAGGCGAAGATCAGATTCAGGGCCGTGCCCGCGGCCTTCTTTTCGCAATGGGCATGATCTAAGAGAACCTCATCGAGGTTCGCCTCGGCTTGGGCAAGCCAACGGGGAGAAGTAGCAGCCTGAAGACTGAGCATGAGGTGCGCGGCTACGGAAAGTAGATCGTGATGGCAACGTCTCGGCGCCAAACTGTCGCGCCCAACGCTCGTGCCGAATTTCCCTGCTTTCCGCTATCCCACCTGCGGTTCCGATCCTTCACCGGCGCCCAGCACCGATTCCTCCGCCATCGCTTCGAGCGTTTGCCGGTCGACCCGGTCCTGAAAGCCGGCGAGAAACAGCAGGCAAGTGACCGCTGCCATTGCCGCGGGCCAGAGCCAGATGCGATGCCAGTCGTGCGTCTGGGCTTGCCGCCATTCCTGGCGATCCACCCCGCCATCATTATTGCGATCGAGCGAGTGGAGTGTGCTCTGGATGCCGATGCGATCGTAGATGCGGTCATTCTCCGAGGGCTCCGCTGCCTGCTGCTCGCGCCATGTCTCGGGGATCTCGCCCATGTCGATCTGACCGTTACCGTTTTTGTCGTTCTGCTGGGCAAAGTCGGGCGGCGGTGCTTCATTCGATTTGCGGTTGAGCCATTCGCGCACCGTCGACGAAAGGTCAAGGTATTTCCAAAAACCGGTGTACTCTTGCGGTCGCCAACTCGGTAACAGTACCTTGCCTGCCGGCGCACCGTCGGCATTCGTCACGTGTATCGCGACCTTAGGGGGATACTGATCGACGGTATACCCGGCGGTCTTATTGCCCACAAACATGCCGACACCCAGTGTCACAAAAGCAATGAAACTCTGGGCGCTGGCCCGCAAGTGTCGCGGAGCCCGCTGGTCGACATAGATCTGACTGGCGACGAAAAAGAAATCATAACAGACGCCGTGCAGCACAAGGCCGAGCAGCACCCAGTTGAACTCCAGCGTGGAGAAACACCAATAGCGGGCGACCCAGGCGAACATGCCGACGAGCAGCATATATTTCACCCCCAAGCCACGAATGAAGAACGGCATGGCGGCCATGAAGAGAATTTCCGAAATCTGGCCGATCGTCTGCAATGCAGTCGGCACCGGCATATCGACTTCGTTGAGGAATTGATTGGCAAACGTATAGTAAAATGCCAGCGGAATGCAAATCAGCATGGAACAGAGAACGAAGATGGCGAACGACGATTCGCGGAGCAGACCGATGGCTCCCATCCCTAACACGTCGCCGCCCGATTCGGCCGGCCGTGGCGGCGTATGCGGCAACGTCAAGCAATAGAGGGCGAGCACGATCGACGAAATCCCCGCCATGTGGAAGAACATCCGATTGTTGCCGCCCAACAAAATGCCCACGACCAGGCCGGCGGCGATCCAGCCGATCGTGCCCCACACGCGAATCGCGGGAAAGTCACGTTCCGGCGAGCTGATGTTCTGAAAGGAAATCGAATTGGTAAGCGCCAACGTCGGCATGAAGCAGGCGGCATAGGCCAGCATGACCGTCATCAAGCGGGGAAACTCGGTCTGGCTGGCGGCCGCGATCAACAGCCCGCCGCCGACGAAATGCAAGAAGGCCAGAATCTTCTCCGTCGAGAAAAGCCGGTCGGCGAAATATCCCACAAAGAGCGGAGAGACCATCGCGCCGATGGCGGTCGTCGCATAGATCCAGCTAATCTGGCCGCCGGCGAACCGCAACACGTCGCCCATGTAGCCACCGGCCGAGACGGCCCACGAACCCCACACGAAATACTGTAGGAACATCATGACCGACAATCGCAGGCGCACAGAACCCATAGCGGACCACCGATGAAGTGCGTTGGACAAGAAGGATACCGCCCGGTCGATGCCCGAGCGCGTTTTATCTTAAGACCACGCCAGACGGGATGAAAGTGGCAACATGCGATTTTGGACCACGCCAGCTTCCCCGCCAACCGTGTTGCTGGCGGCGCCTGCGAACCTATCCGAAGGCCCGTTGGCGGGCCGAAGCGGTCCGATTGCCGCACCGCTTATCAAGCGGTGCTCAGGTCGTCAGGGGCGGCGCCTCATCTGCAAACTGCGCCAGCGCGGTTGCGGCGAACCGTTCGTCGAGATCGTGCGACGCGAACAGGCCGCGTAAACGCGATCGGAGAATGACTCCCTTCTCCAAGGGCAGGCCAAACAAGAGCGTCGTACACGCCGTGCCGTCGTCGACCGCCTCGATCGAGGAGGCGATGGCATCCGCCGGATGACACAATTCCAGGTACGACGTCGGCCAGGCCAAGCGGGCAAGCGAGCAACCGGGAGGGCGCCGCACGACGCTCGCCGGCGGACAGGCATAAAAGCTTCTCGCCTCCAACGACGGGCTGGAATCGAGGAGATTGGTTTCGACCGATACGATCAGGTCAACGTGCGGAAACGTCTCGTCGGCGATCTTCGACCATCCCGCCCTCCAATAGGCGACGACCGCGAAAATGCGATCAGCGGTCTGTACATATCGCGCTATTACGTCGCTGCCGCGTTGATAGAAATCGATCAGTTCCGCTCGATCACCGACGTCGATTCCCACTCCCAGGAAATGCGAGCCGACGAGCGGAACATTCTCATAGACCGCCGAGCCGAGTCCGAAAGCGGGCGCAAGTGCGTCGAGCGATGTAGAAAACGGACCACAGACGAGCGTTGCTCGCGTAGCCTCTAACCGCCAAGAGATGTCGCCCGCCATATTCGAACCGCGCCAATCCGAGCGTGCTTTGGACGCCGGTCCCGCTGGCGAACCACAGGCAATAAAAAACCCCGCCGCTCACAGCGAAGCGAGACGGCGGGGCCGGAACAGAGAAGAGGCCGAACGCTGAGAGTTAGGTTCCTAAAAGAAAAGAATGAGTCACACGATGCTTAGCGTTCAACTCCTCTTGACATGCTCGATCATACCAACTTCATAGGCGATGTCCAGCTTTTTGTAAAAAAAATGTTAGGCGGCAAAAATAACTGCCGTTGGGGGGGCTGTAACGCGCGAGGTTCCGCAGGAGGGCCGCATGACAAGGACAATCAAATTCCGTAGGCTTAGAGCCGCTGACAATGCCTGATGGCCGCAGCGCCGTGGGTAAAAGACCATCGGTGGAAGTCGATTTTTGGAGCCCTGATCGGATATTGTCGGCCGCTTTGGTCGGTTTTCTGGAAAAGTGGTGCGGTACGATCGTTTCGGGCGATGCCTGTCTGTCCGAGATTATTGATCGGACGCCATGCCTTTTATCGGAATGACGGAGAGTGGTTTTTGGACCTAATTGCTCAATTTGCCGAGGTTTGTGAACGAGGAGCTCGAGCCGGCGGCGCGGTTCTGCTCGACTGGGCCGGCCGCTTCAGCGTGCGTGAAAAGGGTCCATCGGACCTCGTGACCGAGGCCGATTTAGCCTCGCAGCAAGCGATTCGCGACGTCTTGTTGGGGGCCTTCCCCGAGCATGGGTTCCTGGCAGAAGAGAACGAGCAGATCGCCAGCCGCTCGGACGACTACCGTTGGATCGTCGATCCGCTCGACGGCACGATGAATTACGTCCACGGAGTGCCGAACTACGCGGTTTCGATCGGGCTCGAGCAACGAGGCGAAATGGTGGTCGGCACCGTACTCGACCCCGTGAACGACGAATGCTTCACGGCCATGAAGGGCAAGGGGGCGTACCTCAACGGCCGCCGGCTGTCGGTCAGCACAGCAACGACGATGGAGCAGGCATTGATCGCCGTGAGTTTCGCGGCACGCGTACGAGCGGGCGACCCGGAAATCGCCCAATTCAACGAGGTGATGCTCCGCGCCCAGGGCACCCGTCGGATGGGCTCGTCGGCTCTGAACCTCTGCTACCTTGCTGCGGGACGGTTCGACGCCTACTGGTCGAGGTCTACCAAGATCTGGGACATCGCCGCCGGTGCACTCCTCGTAACCGAGGCGGGCGGCCTTTTCACCGATTTCGGAGGCGGCCCGTTCTCCGTCTCCTGCCCGCAATTCGTCTCGGCCGCGACGCAGCCGTTGCACAAAGAGTTGTGCGAGGTGCTGTGGGCGGCCCGCGCTTAGCGCAGCTTGCCGCCGCTGCGCCAACCGCCGTTGGCTGGCACCAATTGAACGGTCGACGGCACATCCGACTCCTCGCTCTCCGTCGTCCGCGATCCGTCCGTCATCGGCACGTCGTCTGACTCAACCGCCACACGTCGCCTTTGGATGGGCGAAAGCCGCAAACCACCCGAGTCATTGTCCACGTGCCGCCAGCCGACGTTGGGACCCGACATGCGAGCCGTACCGCCCGACTCCGGCGGCTCCGGCACCTCGTCGCCAGAGGTCATATCGCCACCGTCCGAGGGCAGCAACGGACTGGTGTCATCATCTGAGGGTGCGGGAAGCGTGTCCATCTCGTCATTGCCATCGAGAGGAGGCAGGTTCGTCGGATCGTCCGTGCCGGGTTCCGAGACGGGTCCTTCACTCGGCCCCCCTGTGGCGGAGTCGGTCGACGAGGACGATTTCTGATCAAACGGCTGTCCCGGCTGGTCCATGTACTGTGGCATCGGCCCACGACTCAGCACGTTCGGCCGGGTGAAGCCGTAGTTGATGAAGTGGGCGCTGTCGCGTTCGCGGGCGCGTTTGCGTGCGTCGAAATAAGCCTTGGCCGGCCACGGACCCTCCGACAAGAAGATGCCGTTGTATTCGAGCAGGGAGTTTTTGCGGTAGTGGACCTGTAGAATCGCGACGTTGTAATCGATCAGGGCGCGATAGTAGGCGATCTCGGCATCCGCAAGTCGGCGTTGGGCATCGAGCAGCATATCGAGCGTGGCATTGCCCACGTCATACGATGCCTTGACGGCCTCCACCTGCTTGGCGGCCGCCACGCGGCGATTGAAGGTCGTGCGGCTGACCTGGTAGTTGCGGTCCAGGTCGCGGATAGAGTTGGTCAACACGTGCGAGAGTTCCAACTCCTGGTCCTGCAAAAAGGCCCGCGATTGGGCGAGCACAAGCTCGGCGTTTCGTACGCCCGACATGGCCAACCGGAAGCCGATCGGCATGGTGAAGTTCAAGCCGAGTTGCCAGTTTTGATATTTGCCGTTCCAAAGGGTGTTCCACGCACCGGAGTTCGGCAGCGGATTGTTCGGGTCGTAGGCCACGCCGTTGTAATTGACGAGGTCGTTGCCGAAGCCGCCCCAGTGATACAACGCCTGGGCGTCCAAGCGGGGCATCAAGTAGTTGCGTGAAGCGATCAGCTTCAGCTCGTTCTGCTTCACCACCCACCGCTGGCGCCGCAACTCGACGCTACGGGTCAGACCTTCGGTCAACACGGTGCCCCAGTCGAAGTGCACCTCGGCGGTGGTTGGATCGTCGGAAGGACGGATCAACCGGCCGTCGGTCGGCGCCAGCCCCATCATGTATCGCAAGCGGCTTTCGGCCGTATAGAGCAAGCCCAGTGTGTTTTCGACCTGTGCGCGGAAGAGGAAGTATTGCTCGCGGGCCTGGGCTTCTTTCTCGGCCTCGCCCCCCTTGCTTCCGGCGACATACAAAGCGTGTACTTTGCGCCAGGTTTGCAGGGCACTGTCGCGCCCGGCCTGCACCGCGTTCAGGTTGCGGAAGTTGTAGTACAGGTCCCAATAGGCACGCTCGACGTCGCTGACCATGTTTCGCACGCCGGCCTCGAAGTCGGCCAGGGCGATGTCGACGTTGATGCGGGCGAGCACCACGCCGTTGAACGTGCCCGGCAAGAAGTTGGGGTTGAGGCTCGGGGCATTGACGCCTTGGCCGGCGAAGATGCCGTTGTTGCTGTTGGGACCGGCGATGCGGTTGAATTCCGTGCCCGAGCCCTGCAAGATCGGATGGCGGAATTCCATCTCGAGGGCGGGCGTATACGCCTGGTGGTACTGGTTGCTCTGATTATTGTTCGCGTTGTAGTTCGTCAGCTCGCGCACAAAGACGCGGTCGCCCGCGGCCGTGACTTTGCCGATTTCGGCGTTGGCCTGGGCGAAGTTCTGCTCGAAGACGGCCGGTTGGAAGCCCGTAAAGATCTGATTTTGCGGGAAGTTGTTGTGCTGCCAGTACATCTGCGAATCCATGTAGGCGTCGAATTGGCTCAGCGCGGCTTCCACGCCGTTGGAGGTGTTCGACTCCTGCATGGCCGGATTATAGATGGTCTGGCTCGTCTGGCCGGTGCCCAAGCTTTGGCCGTTGAGGTTCTGGCCTTGCGTCTGCAACAGCACGCCGGTGGGAGCGATTGTCTGGTTCGACGCCGGCAAACCAGGGGTGAAGAGCAAACCGCCCAAGTTGCGCAGAACCTTGCTGTTGGCCAACGCCGTGCGCATAGCCTCCTGCAACGAAACGTCCCAGATTTCCGTGACCTCCGGATTGCTCAGCGTGAGCGGATCCCTGGCTTTCGCAACGTCCTCGATGCGATCGGTCTCTACATCGGGGTATTCGATTTCGGTGGCCATGCCCTTGTAATGGGACATGTCCTTGTCATCGAACAAGTAAACGGGCTTGCTGGGACTACACCCACTGGCGAGCACCGCCCCACACGTCACGATCGCCACATAAGTGCGAAATCGAAGGTTCATTCGTTTTGCGATCCTGGTCTGCTAGGCCCTGTTCGGCCGGCGCCGCTTCACAGCGCAGCGCAGGCAGAAAATCCAGCAGACCTTCTATCGGCTACGGAATCGTTAAACTTGGACGATTCTGTGTAACCAGAAAACTCTGCAGGACAGGAATTGTCTTCGCAGATATCGCACATTGACGTTGGTCTTCGCCCGAGCGGGCGCTTTTCCCGTTTGGCGACCAACCGGGCGGAGATAGGCAGGATCGATAAACCGAAGGGCATCCTGCTCAATCGGACGCTTTGGGCAAGCTAGAGATACATGCCCACGAAGCCACCGCGACCTTCGGTTTCGGTTTGTAGCCGCTCGATCCGTTTCAGAGTCTGCTCCAGATCGCCAGCCGCGATGTAGCGGTCGAACTCGACCGCTACGCTACGAGGAACCGTTTCTTTGAACCACTGCACGATGGGCTCGGTGAGCCAATCGCAAGTCTCCTTGACCAATTCGACGTCCAGGTGACAGCGTTCCGTCTCCTGATCGGCTTCGTTCGTCAGGGCCGTCCCCTCGAAACGAAACTGGAGAGTGCCCAAATCGGCCCGGTTCGTCAGGTGAAAGACGCACGTGGCGTTGTAGAGGTAGTAGCTGTTGTGGCATCCGTGTGCCTCGATGGCCTTGAGCACGCGTTCGCACCGCGCGCGGTATTTGGGCGATGCGTCGATGGGTATGTCGAGACGGCCGATGGAACGCAGCGGCAAACAGTCGAAAGCGATTTCCACGTAGCGGTTCATGCGGTCATTCCTTTACGGCAGGAACTCGGTCCTGGCGCCAAGCGAGGGTCACCCAGCCTTGATCGGCCGTGAGTTCGACCAGTTCGAGGCGGCCTGCTTGCGCCCATTGTCCGGGGAGCACCAGTCCTTGGGAAGTGATCTCGGGCGTAAAGAAATCGTCGAACCGATTCCGAATGTAACTGGCGTCGCGGCTCTGGCGTAGGCTCATGCGTCGCTCTCCGCCGGGCACAAAGCCGGTCGGATAGACTTCGATGTCGTCCCCCTCGCGAACCGCTTTGGCCGCGTCATCTTCGCGCACAAACCGGTAGTGGGCGGTAACATCCATCGGAGTGTCGATGGTTCGTATGTCCGAGCCGAACCGCCGGCCGCGCAGCGTTAGCGACGCTCGGCCGCCGTCGACACGCAGCACCACGGGTGCCAGGCTGGCGAAGGTGATCTCCCACGGGCCTTTTTGCTCGTCGAAGGCGATTTGCTTCGGCCTACGCCCGAATAGCTGGAGCGACAACTTGTCGAGGTCTTGCTGCCGCAGAGTCTGGCCGGCCAGCAACCCATCGCTGTAGTTGTTCACAAGCGACTCGTGGAATTGAACGGCCATATCGACCTGTTCGGGCACCTTGGGGGGAGCCAGCGGCGAAGCCAACTGGGAACTACGGTCGTGCAAGCCGATGATCTGGATCCGATCGGCCGCACTGGTCAACCGTAGCTCGCGTGGCCACTGTCCCACCCGCACCAGTGGATAACGAATCTTGTGGAGGAAATCGGCATGCGCCCGGCCGAGCTGTGCATTTGCCTCCTTGTCGGTGCGAGCGCTTAGTTGCGCTTCGGCGTGCCGCGATGCGATCTGTTCGGCGGTCTGCTTTTGTTGACCGGCCCGCTTGCTCGCCACCCGCCGGACGATGCGATCCATCAGTCCGTGCTTGCTCGACCAGATGCCACAAATCTGCGAATGGGCCTCGGCGCACGCGGTCGCCTGCCAGACGTGGAAACCGGTCGCATCCACGTAGAAGCGTTTTGTACCCGACAACTGGGTCGTACTCGTGCTGCCGATTCGCGCGGGACCGTTATAGCCGACGCTTTGTGCCCGGTTCGTGGCGGTGATGGTCGTTTCGAAGAGGGCATGATGCGGATCGGGCAGGATTCGCGTGCGGATCCACCCCGACGTACGACCCGTGCCCACGATGTTCGTACCCAGGATCACATCGTGCACCGGTCGCGGTGTGTCGTCGATGCGTCGTAGGCTTCCGCTACCGATCAATTGTTGCGAAACCTGCACGTGCAGGTTGGGTTGCGATAGCCGGGTGCGGACCTCGGCCACGTCCGATTCGATGCCGCGGTCGGAAAGCCACCCCAGGATTTTTCCGATCTCGGCAACCTTCTCCGCCGGGGGTGGGTCGCCGAGGTCGTCCAGCAGCCCCGCGAGTTGATCGAGTTTCGCCTTGATTTCGTCCTCAGTCGTCGCCTGGGAGCGCTCGCCCGCGATACGCAGGTATTGCTCCAATGCCACGGCAACGGCCTGGCAAACGGGGCGTTCAAGGCCGGGCGAATCGCTGCGAAACCGCTGGAGAATCTCCTTCAACCGCTCGTCGGATGCCGTGCTGCGCGACTGAACTGCGGTTGTCAGGTCGGCAAGCCGCAAGTAGCGTTTCCAGGCGGCCCCGTTCTTGCCTTCCCGCGCGAGCGAAGCGTCCAATTTGGCGAGTGAACTGGCCAACTCACGGCGCGCCGCATTCACTTTCTGCCGGCTCATCGCCGAGCTGTCGTTGGATTCCATTCCGGCCTTCACCTGGCGAACCAGGTCGGCCAGCGGGGCAGCCGTTTGGCCGAGCGCGGGCACTGACCATGCGACGCAAACGGCGGCCACCCAAGCCGTTGCGAGGCGAAAGCGCCCCTCTCGCATCCCGCCGATAAACGAGCCCATAGAATCCTCGATCCGTGTTTCCGCAGAATGCCCGATAAAAACTGGAATTCATAACATGCCCGCCCAGAAAATGCCAGCATCCCGTCTTACCCCAACCTTTGGGGCGGTTGATTTTGCCCATCCTGCGTGTTAGACCCGTACTTTCCGATCGGCAATGTCGACGTTTTCGTTAATGTCGAACGACGGCCGAGCGGCACACCAAGGACGACGGCTTGGGCGTTCCGGTTGCCATCCGTAAGCGGCGGCAACCACACGACGGCCGTTCCTGCCACGGAACCGGCAATGCGACCCACCACGTCGCAGCCAGATTCCCGAAACGTCGCCGAAGACCGCCGGTTTCTCTCGGCTTTGCCGAGCTAACCGCAACGGTTCAGGCACCGTTTTGACCGTCGGTTGTACGGATTTCCGACGGTCGAGGTACTACGCGTTGTTCGTGACGACACGACCAACGCTGGGCTCACGATGCCCCTTTGATTCACCCCATGAGGAGGTGCCAATGTCGCGCACTGTTTTGCTGCTGTCGTTTTGTTTGCCGCTAGCCATGACCGCTACGAGCCGCTCCGCCGACGCCGAATCCGCCAACGTCGCGGTATCGCCTGCCATCGAATGGCACACCGATTACGGCGAAGCGATGCGGGTTGCCAAAGCGCAACAAAAAATGATGTTTATCTGGTTTTATAGCGCGCGGAAGGGCCAATTCGATGAACGATTCGAAGCCACCACGTTGCGAAATCCCAAGGTGATGGATCGTCTCGAACGCTATGTGTCGGTCAAATTGCCGACCACGGCCACGATCACCGTCGACGGGAAGCCCGTGCGGCTCCTCGATCACGGGGCCTTTCAGGAGATGAACCGCAGTCCGGGGATCGCCATCATCGACCTGGCCCATCCGAACACCGAACAATATGGCTATGTCGTTACCACGCTGCCGTTTGCGCCGGGAAAATACTATCGGTTTCGTCCCGACCACCTAGCGGTCGTGCTCGATCTGCCGCCAGGAACACTCACTCAACGCACGTTGGTGTTCGCCGTTCGCATCCACCCCGAAAAGCCGGCGAGCACCCGCGGCCAGATCGACCCCACGCTGGTACGCGAAGCCAAAAGCCATTCCAACTACCAAGCGCGTATCCTCGTGCAAGGACATCACCATTGGGGGGAGCGGTTTCCGAGGATTAGTCGCTTGCTGTTCGGTCTGCGTCCGCAGGAGATCGTGGCCGAAAGCTGGCCACAAGAAGGACTCGTCGACGCGGCCGTCGACGTGGTCGATAGCTGGCACCATTCGTCCGGTCATTGGCAGGCGGTCTATTCAAACCAGAACCGTTTCGGTTATGACATGAAGAAAGGAAACAACGGTATCTGGTACGCGACCGGAATATTCGGCAATAATAGATAAAGACATTTCAGAGCGACGGACAAACCGGATCGAGCCTCAAAAATTGGCGTTCCACGGCTGATTTTGGCCACGGCCGTGCCGGTTTCCGGGTTCTGTCAACCGCACTGAAGGGCATAGTTTTCCGAACCAGCGCCCGGCCCCCAGGCGAAGCGTGCCTTCTTGGCCCTTCCGTCTGGGGGCCTTTTTTATTTTTATTGGTGAATTCCGGAGAACCGGTTTCCGCGCCCCTAGGCTGCGCCGCCCTTCTCGGCCGAACTCGCCGCTTCGGCCTGGGGGGTGTTTTCCGTTTGCGCGGGTTGCAGGTTGCCGTTTCGCCACAGCCTTGGTTGAAAATCTTCACCATGTTGCCCAAACGCATGATACGTTTCCATAGCGGACGATTGTCGTCGCGCATCGAAGTTCTTTTTGGAGTTGCTTTCGGGCATGGACGGCGAGGGATTCGTGAAGGACGGTCTGCCGTCCACGAGCGCGAATCGTGGCCCACACGGGCCAAATCGTCGCCGCGCGCGCCGATCGTCGGTCACGCGCCTCGCCCGAAATCTTGTACAAACCGTTTGCTCTTGCGCGGCGCTCGTGGTTCTTTCGGCGACTTTGGGATGCGCGTCGGGGCGACTCCCGATGGTCGATCCCAGCGGTGAGCGATTCTTTATCGCGGGCCCGGTCCTGAGGCAGCCGGTTCCACATCCGCCCCATTGCCACGATCCGCAGCGGATCGAGTTGACGCCCAACAAGGTCATCGCGCCGGTCGGTTGCGAGGTCGTCATGTTGGCGGGTGTTTGCGGCAGCGACGGCTATCTGCTGGCGCGGCAACCGGTCGAATGGATGCTCGCGCCGGGCGGCGTAGGTGAATTCATCACGGTCGGCCGGCGCTCGTCGCTCGACTGGCTCGTTGGTTTTAATTCCGAGGAGCCGCACAAGGTCGACAACACCTACGCCACCGGCACCACATCGTCGAGCTACCTCTGCCTGAACCGGGGCACCCCGACACCCAGCGACGATTTGCCCGTCGACAAGGGCCAGGCGTGGGTCGCGATCACTTCGCCCGTCGAGGGCGTGAGCTATCTCACGGCGTACGCGCCCAGCGTAAAGGGATGGGACTCGAACACGCAGACCGCGACGATTCATTGGATCGATGCGACTTTCGCCTACCCACCGGCCGCGACGAATCCGGGCGGCAGCCGCCATAGTTTTACGACGACCGTCACCCGCCACAGTACGCATGCTCCCGTCGCAGGTTGGAGGGTGCGTTACGAGATCACCGGTGGTCCGCGGGCCGGCTTCGCCCCCGACGGCGCTCCACTGATCGAGGTGCCGACCAACGACCTGGGCCAGGCGATCGCCGAGATCTACCAGCTCGATATGCAGCCGGGCACAAATACTGTTTCGATCGAAGTTATTCGGCCCGACCTCGTGACCGGCGAACGATTCACCGTCGGCCGAGGAGCCACGCAAAAGACGTGGACGGCTCCTGATATCTCGCTGCGCGTCAGCGGGCCCGGACAGGGAATCGTCGGCGATACGCTGAATTACCGCATCGAAGTGCGTAATCCAGGTGACTTCACCGCCAAGGGCATCGTCGTCACCGATCTGTTGCCAGACGGGGTCTCGCTCATCTCCAGCGCCCCACAACCCGGTTCGACCGGCGGCAAACTGCAATGGTCGCTCGGCGACTTGCAGGGCGGGGATACCCGGACCATCGACCTGCAATTACGAGTCGACCGGCCGGGCACCATCAACCACTGCGCCAACGTGACGAGCGCCGAACGCCTGTCAGCCGAGCACTGCGTGGCCACGACCGTGCTGGCGCCAAGCCTCCGCATCTCGATGTCCGCACCGCCGCAGGCCAACGTGGGAGAGGATGTTACATTCCAGACGCAAATCACCAACGGCGGTTCGTCGGCCCTGACCGGCCTTGTCATCGTCGACCGCTACGATGCGGGCCTGCAACACGCCAGCGATACGCCCAAGACAAAGGGCACCATCGAGAGAGATCTGGGCAGTCTCGCCCCAGGACAGACGCAAACGGTGGCTGTGACGTTTCGCGTCGTCGATGCCGGGCAACAGTGCAATTCCGTCGAAATCCACGGCTCGGCCGGCATCTTGGGCAGTACCAAGGCGTGCGTGACGGCGGTCGAGCCCGGCGCGGCTGCCACCGGCGAGCAACCCCAGCTCACCGTCACCAAGATCGGCGACAAACAGGCCGTCCTCGGAAGCCAAGCGAAGTTTCGCATCGTCGTGACCAATACAGGCAAGGTCGCCGCCACGAACCTGAACGTCGTGGACCACTTCGACCCCGAGCTCGAGCCGAAGAGAGCGTCGAAGGGTAGCGAATACGACGGCGCGAATATGACTTGGAAGGTGCCGCAGCTCGCCCCCGGCAAGTCGATACAGTTCAATGTCGTCTGCGAATGCCAACAGCTCGCCGACAACACCTGCAACCGGGTGACCGTGACGTGCGACGGAGACGTGCGCGAATCGGCCCAGGCCTGCCTCGCCATCGTCGCCGCCTCGGCCGGTCTACAACCCTCGATCGCCGAGCAGGGAAATCCCGTGGCGGTCGGCAAGCAAACCACCTATCGCGTCTCGGTCGTCAACAACGGCACGACACCCCAAAGTCAGGTAGCAGTGAGCGTCACCGTGCCGGACCAGACCACGCCCGTAGCCGGCAGTTTCCAGGGCCCGTCCGCCGGCCAGTCGAGCGGCAACACGATCACGTTCGCTCCGATCCCCACGCTCGCAGCGGGCCAGGCGCTCAATTTTTCGATCGGTATCCGCGCCGTCAAGGCAGGGAGCGGTTCGGCACGCGTGGATGTGACGAGCATGCAGCAGCCTGCCCCCGTCTCCGCCGAGTCGACGACGACCGTCATCCCGTAGGCCGTGGACCGCCTTTGACGTACCGCTCTTCCGCGGTCAGACTGCCCGTTGTGGAGCCGTCGCAACAGAACATCGCGAACCAAACGCTGCCAGCAGTCTGCCACGCGCGGTTTGTCGTCCTCCGACACGATGCGCCTCGCGGCCTACATTGGGACTTCATGCTCGCAGCCGGCGACGTCCTACAAACATGGGCTCTGGAGCGAGAACCGGCGGCGACCGTCGAGTGCGGCGCCGAGCGATTACCCGACCATCGGCTGGCATACCTCGACTACGAGGGCGAGGTGACCGGCGGACGAGGCACCGTCACGCGGCATGACTGGGGAACGTATGCGGTCTGCGCGAGCGGCACGAGCGAAAACGCCGTCGTCGTCCAGCTCGACGGTCAGCGGCTGCGCGGGACGGCGATGCTCGTGCGGCTCGAGGGCGGCGATCAGCGTTGGCGGTTTTCGTTCGTCTCTGGCGGCACAGCGGCCAGGGGCCGATCGGCCGATTCGACCACCGGCGATGCGTCGGACGGGCGTGCGACGGTGCAACCCGCGACGTAAACTTCGTCGTCGCCGAGCTGAAACTTTTCGAGCCTGTAGGCGGCCTTGTCGTCGCTCGCATGCAGGCGTATGACGGCGACCGGATCGCCGTGAGCCTGCAACCAGCTCAACTGGATCTTGGCGTCTTCGGCGGCCCGAGCGACGCCCTCCAACACCTTGCCGAGTGGGAGCGGAAACGCACCCGCACGAGCATGGCTGAGCCGCACCTTGAGCACGTTCGGTTCGCTCATGTGAGGTTCGGCCTTCAACGAGACGACCGTTTCGACGCTTCCCTCGAGGTAGCGGCAACCGAAAAGGATGCCGTTGGACGTGACGGTCACCCGCGGATCGGCGATGTAGTCTGGCAGGAGCCCCGGAAACGTCCGCTCCAGTTCGGTAGCGAGCCAGCCGTTGATCTGTTCCGTCGTGAAGATCGCCTGCCACTTGCCGCTTTTATTGACTCCGCTGGCCAGCGCGGCGGCACTTTCGAGCAGACGGTCACTCGCTTCTTGATGCACTTCCTTCGGCACCGCCACGGCAGCCGCATAGAAGTCTGGCACAGTGCGGGCGGCCCAATAGCCCCAGCCCAACAGGCAAGCACCCAGCGCAAACAACCCACCGGCGAGCCAAGCTGCCAAGCGGCGGTTCATGCGGATCCTCGGCGCGTACTAGAAGGAGTCTGGTTGGCGGCCGCTGGGTAGACGTGCAAGAGGCCGTGGCCCGGCCGCTTGTTCAGGCGGGGGATCGTAGGGGCCGTCGCCGGCGGCGTCAAGGCGAATAGGTGCCGAAGTCGTTAAACCAATGCTTTTTGGCAAAACGATAAAACCAGCTCTTTTCTGGTATCTCGTGCCCGGGGTCGTCTTGCGAGGGGCGAGACCGCATGGCTTCGAGTTCTGCCGCCGCGCGCTGTCGCGCCGTGGTGTCGCGGGCGGAGTGTTTCTCGACGAGCGTCTTCAACAGGTCGGGCCGCTCCAGCACGATGCAGCCGCGTGTCGCCGATGCCGCCACTTCACGGAAGTCGTGCAAGAAGGCAGATTTCGCGAACGTCTCGCGCAACGGCCGCTCGGCGTGAATCGACTCCTTCGAGAATTGCACGATGGGGCAGGGTTCGATGTCGCCCCACGGATTGACGTGGTGGCTGATGCCGGTGGCCGCCGGACACAGGGCGCGGCCGCGGTGATCGTAGTAGGCGTCGATGATGCCGATCGGTTTCTTGGCCCGCATGTCGACGACGAACTGCCGCGCCCGCCGTTGCTGTTCGGGGGTGAGCGCGAGTTGCGGGTTCGCGTCCGGTCCGACCGGCCGATAGACGTGGAACCAGCAGTACATCACCCCCATCGAAATCAGCCGATCGACCCAGCGTTCGGTCAACAGGTCGTCGATGTTGGTCTGGCAGAGGCTCGTGCACACGCCGGTGAGGAGCTTATTGGTCAGACAGGCATCGAGGCCGGCCATCGTCTTGCTCCACACGCCCAGGCGGCCCCGACGTTCGTCGCTGACAATCTCCGATCCTTCCACGCTGACCAGCGGCGTCACGTTGCCCATCCGCCGCAGTTCCTTGGCCACCTCGTCGGTGATCAGGTGGCCGTTCGTGAAGACCTGGAAGTAGCAGTCGGGATGGCCGGCCAGAATCTCCAGAAGCTGGGGGTGCATGAACGGCTCGCCGCCGAGAATGCCAAAGAAGCTATTCCCCGCCTCCTTCGCCTGGTCGATCAGGCGATTCATGGCCGCCAGGTCGATCGTCTGCTGCGGCGCGGCCACATCGACCCAGCACCCCTGGCAGCGCAGGTTGCAACTATTGACGATCGAGATGTAGATAAAGGGTGGAAAGAACTCGCCCTGGCGGCGGCGGCGTTTGAACTTCTGCACCGACCGCATCCCCTTGAAACCCATGTTCCAAGCGAGCTTCCACACGAGACGCTTATCGGTTTCCAGCAGGACGCGTTTGGCCATTTTCAGATACATAAATCAACCTGAGCGGGAGTGATCGGCGGTCGCGCGGATGCGGAAAAATTCATACTCGGCGGGGCAGGCTCTCGGCAGGCCCCGGCGTTCCATGTTAACAACTTCCAGCGTCGCTGCCACGCACCGAAGGCGCGGCCGACGGATTTCGGAACTTGGCGCATCTCGAACGCCTTCCATTCGTTATGGCCGGGACGCCGGGCCGGCCGCGATTCTTTTGTAACACATCGGCGTTACACTAATGAGGGCCGGTTCATACGCACTTCGGGCACCTCGGTAGGGTGCCGCCCACCGTCAACGAAAACGGAGAATCCACGATCATGACTCCCACAAACCGTCGCGCATTTCTGTCGGACGTCGGCTGCGGCATGTTGGCTGCGGGCCTGGGGACCGCGCTGGCCAACGATCTCGGTTTTTCCACGGCTTTCGCCGATCAAGGCGGTGAATCGATTCCCTTCGGCGAATACGCGCCGCTCGTGGAACTGATGCGCAACACGCCTGCCGACAAATTACAACCGATCCTCGCCGACCGCATCTTGCAGGGCGGGACCGACCTGAAACAGCTCATCGCGGCCGGTGCATTAGCCAACGCGGTCACGTTCGGCGGTTGCGACTATGTGGGCTTCCATACGGCCATGGCGATGCTGCCTGCCCTGGAAATGAGCCGCCAACTCGATGGCAACCGACAACCACTGCCCGTTTTGAAGGTGCTCTATCGCAATGCACAGCAGATCCAGAACGTAGGCGGTGCGGGAAAAACAACCCTCCACGACGAGCACGCCGCCGAACATGCGGCGGACGGCGACCTGGGGGTGCAGATTCGCGACGCTTGTCGGCAACAAGACGTGAAGCGGGGCGAGGCGCTGCTGGCGTCCGTCGGCGATTCCCCGCTCGACGCGTTCAATGCTTTGCAACCGGCCATGCAGGACGACCTGAACGTGCATCGCTTCGTATTCGCCCATCGTACCTACGGGTTGGTCGGGCTGTTGGGCAAGGATTACGCCTACTCGCTGCTGAGGCAGTGCGTCCGATTCTGCGCGCATCACGAAGCACAGCGCATCGAACACAAGCAGGGAGAATCTCCCATTCGTGCGCTGGTGCCAAAACTGCTCGATCAGTACAAGCTGGCGGGTAAGACGCTCGGCAAGCGCGATCCGGGCGACGCCGCCATCGATCAGCTCAGCCAGGCGATCTACAACGGACCGAACGATCGGGCCGCCGATGCCGTTGCTGCCGCGTTGGCTGAAGGGATCGATCCGGAGGTCGTCGGCGAGGCGATTTCGCTGGCTGCCAATGCGTTCGTGCTGCGTCAGGGCTCCGGCGGCGACCGCTGGCGGACTCACGGCGATGCGGCCGGTGTCCATGCGTCCGACGCGACGAACGCTTGGCGAAACATGGCGCGGGTGGCCGAAACGCGGCACGCGATCTCGGGGCTGATTGTCGCGGCTTATCATGTGGGCGTCCAATCGTCGCCCTACCAGACGCCCGCCTACCCGACCGACGAGCACCGGGTGCTCGTCAAGGCTCAAGACGCCGCGGGACTGCTGGCGGAGACGGAAGACGCCATCCGGCAGAACGATCAGCCGCGTGCCGCCGCGGCGATTCAGATTTACGGCGAGCGCGGCTATGCCGTCGAACCCGTGTTCGACCTCATGTTGAAGTATGCTGTCAGCGAAGACGGCCGGTTGCATGGCGAGAAGTTCTATCACACGGTGCGGGAAGAATACCGCACAATCCGTCCGGCCTTCCGCTGGCGACAGATCGTAGCCTTGGCTCGCGTCACGGCCAGCGCCTACGGCTACAACCGCGACGACAAACACGGATTCCGAGCCGCTGGCTACGAAGACGCCTGCCGACGTCTCGGCGTGCCAGTCTAGTTTCGTGGCTTTTTCAACAGAGAATGTTGTGCTCCTCAATGGGAGCACAACATTTTTTTATGCGCTGCTGCTGACGCGCTGCTTCCGGCTCGGACGAGAAGCAAACCATGTCGCATATGGGAGACACAGCCACTGCGGTGGCCGTCTGACCGCTGAATGATGCTCCCGCACCGAACGGGACGCAACGCCCCGAGCCGCCCCTTCCCAAGCCACGGGTGTACTACTCTCGACGCTGGCCAAAGACCGGGCAGGTGTCTGGTCGGTCCAGGCTCCGCCGGCCGGAGCGACGGGTCCGCGTAAGTGCCGGCGCCGCGGCCACGCGTGGCCACAACCACGCGCGGGAGGTAGTGGGATGGTACGTAGGTCGTACCTCGTTCACTCGTTCACAGATACCTTTATCCCGCCGTCTAACCTCGGTCTACACATGACATCCTTGCATAGGCATTGCTTCCAGCCATATTGCCAGATGGCGAGTCATCGCTCGGCCAAATGCGATGGTTGCAACTCGCCTTCCGCTGGCGCGAAGCGCTTGAATGCCAAGGAGATGCGTTGGGAGTGCTAGCAGAAAAGAAGGCGGCCTCCGGGGTAGGATGGAAGGGGTAGAACCCAACCCACCGAGGAGGCCAAGATCATGA
>DASZTS010000048.1:0-61387 GCA_035547915.1 Pirellulales bacterium
TTACAGGTTCGCGCCGCGGCCCTGAGCGACGATGACCGGCTGGTCCGCCATCTTCGAAACCGTCCCGGCTATCCGTTCCTCCGCCGGCCCAGAGTATCCAAACTACCGGTGTAAAACCTCCCGAACTTGGCGTGCACCCCGCGACATTCGCGGGGCCGCATGACGCCGGGTGCAAACAGCCGCCATGGCCCCGCCGTGGCCATCGACGCACGAGCCCAAAAAGAGCGAGTCGCCACGTCGGGCACCGTCGACAGGCTTCGCGGCCCACGGCCGAACCGCCGACGCGAATCAATAAAAAAAGGCGGCTGCCACCGCGGTGACAGCCGCCCAAGATCGCGGAAAATTTAAGCGACGCTTAGAAATCGCCGTTGATCGGCTCTCCGCCGTTCTTCGTGTTCAAGCTCGCCCAAATCACCCATGTGATGCTGTTTTGCAGCGTACTCGTGTGACCGTCGGCAAACACGGCCAGAACGACGGACGGGTGGTTGCTATCGGGTCCAGGCCAATTGGAGTTCGGCATGTACAACGCGTTGTAGAGAGGAGGCAGACCAACCACGCTGGCTTGTCCGACCGTCGAGTTGTACTCGAACCCAGACTGATTGCCAGTGTTCGGCATCGTGCCGGTGCCCGTACCGCAGGCACCGCCCGACGCGGCTGTGTATTTGCCTTGCGAGCAAGCGCCCGTGCCGGTGACCGTCTCCGTCAAAGCAATAAGAGCTGAGCGGAAGACCATCGGCACATAGCCGCCACCCGAGGTCGAATAAAGGTTAGAACGTGATTTACCCTGACCACCGGCCGTCAGGGCTTGCATCGCGGCGGGCGGCCAGTTTACTGTCGTCGAGCCGGGCAGACCCCAAATCTGTGGAATCGGTTCCACCGTCGTGTAGTACGGGGTGGTCGCCGTACCGGTATAACCGCCCAAGTCGGACGAGAGCGTCGTGTTGTAGTTCGTCGTACCGGCTGCGGTCGGCGCCGCAACACTCGAGGCCGTTACCTCGGCGACCGCGATCGTATTCGACGTCCCGTCCTTGATGGCACCGAATGCGGAAGGCTCGTTGAACGCGAAGATACCCTTGGTGCCGAACGGAGCCCCGGTCGAGGCCTCGGAGGCCGATCCCTGTCGCGGCGCATTGCCGTAGAAACCCACGCCGATGCTGCCGGCGTAATTCGTCCACATCATGAACGCGGGCAAATCGAGGGGCCCGTTGAACGTGTTGTCCGAAGGACAGCGGTAGGGCGGAATCTGCTGCTGCTGGATGTAGCCGAAGTAGGCCGGGGGCGAGATCACCGCAGACCCGACGCCGTACTGCTGGCTCTGACCCCAGAGGGCGAACCGCTTGTTGATGGCCGCGTACAGCGGAGCTTGCTCGATCTGCGGCAAAATGCTGACGGTCCACGGGAAGTGGTAGGCCGTCTGCGAGGTTGCACTCGACGCAGCGAAATTGCTGCTAGGGAATTGTCCCCACAGACCATCCGGCGGGAAGTACTTGTTGATGTCCGCGTACGTCTGCAAACCCAACCCGATCTGCTTCAAATTGTTGTTGCACTGGCTGCGGCGAGCCGCTTCGCGTGCGGCCTGCACGGCCGGCAACAACAAGGCGATCAAGATGCCAATAATGGCGATCACCACCAACAACTCGACCAGCGTGAAACCACGCGGTCGCCCTGGTCGCGAATGCGACCTAGCACGAACAAATTGTTCAAACATCTACACACCTACGGGTAAAGAGGAAAGAAAAAATGACACCCCAACGCGATACAATACCACGGATTGTCGACTGTGTCCACAAAATCATAGACCCAATTCCGGGGTATTAGCGAATCCACCCAACGTGACCGGTTTGCGTTGTCGCGTGTTTGGTTAATTTGGCCGGTTTAACCGTATGCTCGGGGTGGTGGTATCGGGGCCTATTTGCCGTTGGCGGGCCGGCCGCTACGATTGAGGGGCTGCCCGGGGCGTGGCGCAGTCTGGCTAGCGCGTCTGGTTTGGGACCAGAAGGTCGCAGGTTCGAATCCTGTCGCCCCGACTTTTTTCAGAAGCAAAGCCCCTACGGCGTATCAGCCGATGGATTTGTTTGCTTGATTTGCCACCATTTTTGACGTTTTGCTCGGGGAATGATCCCCCTGCAAGCATGGGTATTTCTCGGAGATCACAGCAAATCCTTATCGTATCGCGTGTTGTCGAGTTCGAACGCAGGCAAGGCCATCCACCGGCCCTTCTCGGTAATCGGCACTCGGCCATAACCCGCGATAGCTGGACACCATGAACTGCACGGGGTTGCGCCAGCTAATCGCTGCCTTTTCCAAGCGGACGGGTTGTTTAAGAGCGGCTGACAGAACCCGAAAGTCCGAGCACCTTGGGCGCAAGAATCGGCCGTGAAACGCCGATTCCTGTGAAGCTAGATCCGGTTTTGTCGGTTGCTCTAAGAAGCGTTCTTTGACCGTCGGCCATCTTCTTCGCTGGCAGCGGGTTTTGTCGGTGATGATGGAACGCGCAATCCATTTCCCTACGGAAACCGTCTTCTTAGCTCTTCGAGGAGCCCGTGCAGCACCTTCACATCGAGTGGCTTCACCAAGTGCCGGTCAAATCCAGCTTCAGCCGAGCGCCGCCGATCCTCCTGCTGTCCCCATCCCGTCAGGGCGATAAGCATCGTGTTTTGCAACGCCGGTAGCTCACGGAGCCTCATTGCCACTTCGTAGCCGTCCATGCCCGGCATACCAATGTCCAGCAGTACTGCGTCGGGAATGAATTCCTTGGCAATCTCAAGTGTGGCCATGCCGCTATAGGCGATCCGCACGTGGTGGCCTTGCAATTGCAGCAGCGTCCCCAAGCTGTTCGCCGCGTCGTGGTTGTCATCCACGATCAGCAACCGAAAGCCGGATGGCGCTGCGCGCTCCTCGGCAGCCACGGCATCTCTG
This sequence comes from Pirellulales bacterium, assembly GCA_035547915.1. Lineage (GTDB taxonomy): Bacteria > Planctomycetota > Planctomycetia > Pirellulales > JAICIG01 > DASSFG01. The sequence continues at coordinate 2,920 of DASZTS010000048.1, forward strand.
CCAATTCCATTCGGTTCACCAGAAGACAGCGGTAGACGTACGATAAACTCGCTGCCTTGACCGGGGCCATTGCTGCGCGCCTCGATGCTACCGTTATGCAGCTCTACGAGATTCCGTACCAGCGTCAGGCCGATACCCAGTCCACCCTGCGAGCGGACAACCGCCTGGTTCGCCTGCACGAACAAATCGAAGATACGGTCCTTCGTCTCGGCCGGAATGCCGATACCGTTATCTCGCACGATCAGAAGCACGCTCTCGCCATCGCGCTTCGCCTCGACTTCGATCAGCCCGCCCGGTTCCGTGTATTTCGCCGCGTTGGTGAGCAAGTTGACAACGACCTGTGAGAGCCGCACGGGATCGGCAGGCAGCACCAGAGATTCCTCAGGCAGTCGAATGTGAAGGTGATGTCGGTGGGTGTCGATGAGCGGCTGTACGGTTTCTAATGCCCGCGCGATCACGGTTGCGAGTTCGATGCGTTCCTTCCGTAGATCGATCTTGCCCCGCATCACGCGGGACACGTCCAGAAGATCGTCCACCAGCCGCACGAGGTGGTGTATCTGGCGTTCCATCAGGTCGCGCGCGTGTTGAGCGACCTCAGCGTCGACGCGCGGCATCTTCAGGATTTCGAGCGAGTTGCGAATCGGCGCGAGCGGGTTGCGCAGCTCATGCGCCAGAGTGGCCAGAAACTCATCCTTTCGCTGATCCGCTTCGCGCAGTGCCTGGTAGAGCTGCGTATTTTCGATCGCGACCGATGCACGACGCGCCAGATCCATAGCCAGCGCAAGGTCATCGTCCTTGTACCGACGACCGGATTCCGAGGTCGCGAACGTGAGAACTCCGACCGTCGTGCCGGACACGGTGAGCGGCACGCAGACGTAGGACTTGAGCCCCAGCGAGCGCATCAGTTGCAGATGCCTTTCGTCTCGCGCTCCCTTTACCAGAAGCTCGTCGGTAAGGTTAGTCATAATCACCGGCTCGCCGGTGCGAAAGACGGCGCCGATCCCACCCTTCGCATCTGGCTTGGGAGGATAGTCGCGCATCAGTTCCTGAGCCAACTCAACCTGATGCGGGTCGGTATTTGCCACCGCGAGGCGCTCCAAGACACCGTCGTGCTGCCAATCAACCGCGGCCCAATCAGCAAAAAAAGGAACAGCAAGGTTCACGATTTTTTGCAATGTGCTTTCAAAATCCACAATGCTGGCCAGCGCCGCACTGGCCTCGGCGAGATAATGGGACGACTCCTGGGCACGTTTCTGCTGATGGATGTCTGTGCTGCTGCCGAACCAGCGGCTGACGTTGTCTGCCTCATCGCGGACGGCGATCGTGCGCATCAAGTGCCAGCGGAATTCTTGCTCGCGGCGATCGAGCCACCGAACTTCCGTCTCAAACGATAAACCGCTTGTCAGCGACGCAGCCCATCGTTCACGGGCTTTTCCGGCATCATCGGCATGCATCAGCACCCACCAGTCATCCATGGAAGCCGTTGGTGGCAACCCGGTGAGCTCCGTCCATTGGCGGTTGAGGTAGTCAATCTGGCCATCAGGTCGAGCAGTCCATATGATCTGCGGCAGCGCTTCGGCAAGGTATCGAAACTGCTGTTCGCTCCGTCGTATCGCCTGCTCCGCCATTTCCCTCTCGGTCACGTCCCGGAAAACGAGCACGCAGCCGATGACATCGCCGTTGGCGTCGCGGATCGGCGCAGCGCTGTCGTCGATCGGCCGCTCCGTCCCGTCCTTGCTGATCAGAACGGTGTGGTTTGCCAGACCGATGATCATGCCTTCTTCGAGCGCGCGCAGGGCGGGATTCTCAACTGGACGACGCGTTTCCGCATTCACAATGTGGAAGATGTCTGCCAGAGGAGAACCCATGGCCTCGACGGCGGTCGCGCCAACGAGTCTCGCCGCGACCTCATTCAAGAATTCAACCCGCCCTTCGGCATTGGTCGCGATGACAGCATCGCCAATGCTGGCCAGGGTGACCCGCAGCCGCTCGCGCTCCTCATGGATCTGGTGCGCATTCTCCTCCGCTGCGTGCCGCGCCGCGCTTTCTTCGATCAGCCTGCGCGCGTTTTCCTCTGCTCGTTTTCGCTCGGTCAGATCCCTCGTCACCTTGGAGAAACCACGGAAATTCCCTTCTTGGTCATTCAGCGCCGTGATGATGACGTTCGCCCAAAACAGCGTGCCGTCCTTGCGGACCCGCCACCCTTCATCTTCGAAGCGCCCCTCAGCCTTGGCGACCGTCAATTCGTGAGCTGGCCAGCCGCGGTCAATGGCCTCTTGCGGATAGAACCGCGAAAAATGCTCGCCGATGATCTCGTCCGCGCTATAGCCTTTGAGCCGCTCCGCACCAGTGTTCCACGTGAGGATATGCCCCGTGGGGTCGAGCATGAAAATTGCGTAGTCGATCGTCCCCTCAACGAGAAGTCGAAACAGGTCGGATTCATGGCTGGGCCCCTCTCCGTGGCCCGCGCGCGGCGTAGTCATGGGGGTTCCTCGTGAAAAAAAGAAAGCCCAACGCTGGGCGAAGGGTAGGCGGAGATATCACGCCATCCCGGCGGCAACAGACAAAATCTTACTGAGAGGACTGCGATGATGCTACGGCGAACGAGTCGCTTACGTCGCCACAGCCCTTGGATTTTGGTCCCGCAAAATCGCTGCCGGATGAAACGTCCGTCTCATTATTTCCTCCGTCCCTGTTCCACACGCGATCACTTCCGATGCGGCGATATGCAATCGCAAGCGACTCTATTCGGTGTCAGGCCGAGGATGTCGCCATGAAGGGCCCTCAAAATCGGGTACAACATGGGGAATGAGGCGCACGAGAAAAGCCTCATCAAGGTGGCGGCGGGGCGGGCGCTACGCTCGCCACGGACCCTTTAGCCTTCTCTGATGAGAAGATGTAGAGCACCCCGAGCACGCACCCCAAGGTTTCGAGGGCGAAGTGCTTGTAGTTTATGGTCCACGACAACCATGGCCCGCCCGTCGCCAGCACGTGAGCCCAGAAAGAGAGCGGGATGTGCAGAGTGGCGAGAATGATCGCCGTCGTAAGGCGAAAGCGTGGAGCGAGCGTCGCCCCCACGACGACGAAGGCTGCCTCCCGGAGCACGTAGAAGATGAGCATCGACACCAGGCCCTGAACGACGGCGAGCGGAACCGGCCGGATGGCCCACGCCTCCGGAACCAGCGCGGAATAAACGAGCGTGTCCAACGCGGAGCAGACGAGTGCCAGTACGGCAGCCCAGCGCAACCAGCGGATCAGTGTTTTCGTCGCCAAAGTCGCTGGCTTGGTGTCCGCCGACGCGGGAGACAACTCCTCCGGCGATGACCGTGAAGGCAGTACGCTCGCCGCAGATCGTTTAGTCTTCTCCGACCAGAAGATATAGGCCACGCCGAGCAGGGCCCCCAAGGTTTCGAAACCGAAGTGAACGTAGTCCGCGCGGCCTTCGAGCAAAACAAGCTCGTCGAAGCTCACCCGTGACAGCACATTATTCCAGAAAGAGAGCGGCACATGCACGGCGAACAGAACGATGGCCGTCGTGATGCGCGCCCGTGGCGCAATCATCGCGCCTACGACGACGAAGGCCGCATCCTTGAGCACATAGAAGAGAAGCTGGAAGACCAGGTTTTGAACAACGGCGAGCGGAGCCGGCCGGAGGGGCACCCACCGCTGCCCGCCCAGCGCGGCGTAGACGAGTGCGTCGAGCGCTGACCAGACGAGCGCCAGCACGGCGGCCCATCGCAACCCGCAGATCACCGTTCTTGCTGCCGTCAGCACGAATGACGACTTCATGGTGCGAAGGACGTCCTTGGCCGGCGTGGGTGACTGGCCGGCCTTGAAGAACTCTTTGGGCTGATTCTTGAGACGGCGGGCTCAGCCCTTTCGTCGGACGCAGAATTGCCCCGAACGCTGGGCATTAGGTTACCAAGGTCCGCGCGCGGTTTCCAACCGTTTGTATTATCGGGATAACGGCAAGCAGGCGGTACCTTCGGCGATGGCTGAAAGTTAAGCTGACATCAAAACAAGAGCATCGCTATGAAAACTCTGACCAAAGAACTCTGGATGAACGTGCCCGAGCGGCGGGCGATCGTGTCGCTGCACAAGGAGGTCGAGCGCCTGGTCGAAGAAAGCGGCGTGCGCGAAGGACTGGTGCTGGTGAACGCCATGCACATCACCGCCTCCGTGTTCATCAACGACAACGAATCGGGTCTGCACCATGATTACGAGGTCTGGCTCGAGAAGCTCGCTCCGTTCGACGCCTCGTCCGGCCGTTACCATCACAACCGTACGGGCGAAGACAACGCCGACGCCCACATGAAACGGCAGATCATGGGCCGCGAGGTCGTCGTCGCCATCACGGACGGCAAGCTGCATCTCGGCCCTTGGGAGCACATCTTCTACTACGAGTTCGACGGTCGCCGCCGCAAACGAGTACTCGTCAAGATCATCGGCGAATGACAGACATGCCGGCGAGATGGCGGAGCGACGAGTTGGTTGGCGCTCCGTTGCGATAGGGCCATCACCGGCGATTCGCCGGCCTCCACGGTTCGTTAAACGGTGGTAGACTGGAGGGGTAGGCTTCCGGGCTGCATTCTATTCGTGGAAGGGCGGACGATGGTGCGTCTATTTCCGTCGATGATCTTGGTGGTCGCGGTGGCGTGTGCGCCCGCGTGGTTCCCGGCAGTCGGCGCGGCCGCCGAGGCCCGCGTGGAAGTCGAACTGGTCACCTCGCCCACGTTTCCTGCAATCGCGCAGCAACAATGGTATCAGCTCCTCTCGGAGCTGCGCGTCGACGGTCTGCGGATTCGCAAAGCCGCCGCCGATGACAAGACAGAAGTCAAAACGACCGGCACGAAAACGACGCCCACCTACCACGTCGTGGGCGTGCTCACGTCGGCCGGTCAGCTCGAATTGCCCGGTGGAAAATTCTCGCAGCGCGACCGCGGTCCGTTGGCCGATTGGCTCAAGAACCTGCGCGCCAACGGCCCATCGTCGGCCGGTGGTAGCAAGTCGCCCTTCGGCCTGACGCAAAAGCAGTTCGCGGCCGTGAACGCCGATCTGGCGAACCGCGTCGCGTTCAGCACCGAAGGGCTCACGCCTGCCGAAGTGCTCGACAAGCTCGGCGCCACACTCAATTATTCTGTGGTAGTCGATCGGTCGATGAAACAGCAACTCGCCGCTGCCGAGCCGGTCAGCGATGAGCTCGAAGGGCTAACGGCCGGCGCGGCCATCGCCTACGTATTGCGATCGGAAGGGCTGGGCCTTTTACCGCGGGCCGGGAGCAAGCAGCCCGAATACGCGGTGGTGAAGCCTGCGGCCAAACAGACCACCTGGCCCGTCGGCTGGCCGTTGGGAGACCGCAAGCCGCACGATGTCTTGCCCAAGTTGTTCGAGACGCTCAACGCCGAGATCGACGTCCCGCTGACCGACGTGATCGATAGCATCGCGGAACGGTTGGACGTCGTCGTGCTCTACGACCACTATGCCCTGGCTCGACAAGGGATCGACCTCGCGAAGCTCAACAGCCGGTTCCCCGCGAGTAAGACGTGGTATGCCAAGGTCGTCGACCGGGTGCTCCACCAATCGGGCCTGACCGGCGAATGGCGGCTCGACGACGCCGGCAAACCGCTGCTTTGGGTGACGACGCTCAAGCCGGTAAAATAGGATATTGGTCTTCCGATCTGGGCCTGCACCAGCGGCGGCAGCACGAGCAAGAAGCCTGAATCCGAACCCGCCAACCGCGGTTAATCGGCCGTCATTGGCTCGATATGAACGACGCACAACACATCGTGACGGCCTTGGAGGAAGCCGGCGTGACCCACGTCGTCTGGATCCCCGACTCGTCGCTCGGTACATGGGAAGGAGCGCTCGCTGCGTCGCAACACCTCCGTCTTCTGCGAGTTTGCCGCGAGGGGGAGGCCTGGGGGTTAGCTGCCGGCTTGCACATCGGCGGGGCGAGGCCGATTGTCATCGTGCAGAACACGGGCTTCTTCGAATCGGGCGACTCGCTGCGGAACGTCCTCTTCGACCTCGAACTGCCGCTCTACGCCATCGTCGGTTACCGCAGTTTCTTGCTGGCCGATTCGCGCGACACGGCGCGCCAGTACACCGAGCCCGTGCTGGCGGCGTGGGGCCTCGACCACGTGTTGATCGAGTCGCCGCAGCAATGGCCGTTGTTCGTCGACCACTACCGGGCCTGCCAGAACGCGGGCCGGCCGGGCGTGACCCTGTGGGCCGAAGGAAGGGGATGACATGCCGATCGACGACCAACCACAAGGCGGCCCCATGCGGCTCCTGCCGGCCCTCGAAGTGCTCGCCGCGCTGCGGCACGACGAGATCGTTGTGACGACGATGGGCGCGGCGCGCGAATGGCCCAAGCTCTCGCAACACCCGCTCGACTTGCACTATCTGCCGTCGGCGATGGGCCAGGCGCCGCTCGTGGGACTGGGGCTCGCGCTGGCGCGACCCATCCGCGAGGTGATCGTCCTCAACGGCGATGGCTGCATGTTGATGAACCTCGGCTGCCTCGTGACGATCGCGGCCGCGCGGGCTGCGAACCTCACGCTAATCGTGCTCGAAAACGGCATCTACGAAGTGACCGGGGGTCAGACCACCGCGGCGGCGGGCGGCGCCGGAATCGATTTCGCCGCCGTGGCCCGCGCGGCTGGGATCGCCAGTACGTTTATGTTCGACGATCTATCCGCGTGGCAGAGCGGAGCAGCTACCGTACTCCGTTCGCCCGGCCCACGGTTCGTCTGTCTGCGCGTCGCACCGGTCGGCGCCGATTACCAGCTTCCTACGATGCCGCCCATGACCGAGCGTCTGACCGCCTTTCGAGCCGCGCTCGGTTGAGCCCTGAGCCCGGCGTAGGGCATATGCCGGAGAATGCCTGCCGAGAAGAACCTATACGACCGGTTGAAAGAACAGAAGAGAAATGACGGGCGGCTTGCCGGTCGTCGCGACCAGGCTGAATAGGTGACTGCCGCCTACGCACGCTGATGTGCTAGCGGCGTGTCCGTCCGGCGGGGGAAGCCGCTTTGGCGCCGCTTCCGGCGGTCTGCTTCTTGAGCCGCTTGGCGATCTCCGCCCGCAACTTCTCCGCGTCGAGCCGCAAACGGGCTTCCTTGGGCGCGTTCGATACCTTCTCGGCCCAACGCTTCAACCAAGCGATGTGCCCGACCGCCGTGGAGACGTCGATCGGCACGACCTTCGGCCCCTGACGCAGCATTTCTTCGCGCGTCTGGCGGAGATTCGATACGATCTCGTCCACGTCGCGCATCATGGCAGCCACGTCCTCGGGCGTGCTGTCTACCTTGGCCATTGCTCCTCCTTTTCGATCTCACGTCGTCGATTGTCGCAGCGGGCGTCACTTTTCTACCAGAAAAAGGTGATGTGTCAAACCGTTTCCTGCGATCTCGTAGTGACCGATTGATTTTTTGTTGAAGTATTCACCTCTAATCCTGAACGCTTGTTGCACGCCGAGGGCAAGCCAGGTCCGGCGGAAAGCCGCGCGGACCGTCGGCCGGTTTCCTTCTGCCCACGCGTACACTTGCTTGGGCCTTCGCCCTCGATCACGCTAACGCCCAGACGAATCCGCCGCGTACACACCGGTCCGTATGTCGGGTCCAGTGCCTCGAACCATGCCGGATAGATGCCGACCGGATTCCTCGTCCGTCCAAAAAAGCATTTTTCCCAACCAAGCTGCTTTCGCCACCATGGAGACATCAATGCACACCTGGCACACTCGTTTCGTTCTCGGTTCGGTCGCGACCCTGTGTCTCCTCTTCGCCGCGCCCGTGATCGCCGCCGACGACGGCGAGTGGATCTCGCTCTTCGACGGCACCTCGCTCGACGGCTGGGAGAAGATCGGCTCGGAGCAAAGCGTCTGGGAGGTGAAAGACGGCGCCATCTGCGGTTCCGGACCGGCCTCGATGCTCGTCTGCACCAAAGGCCCCTACAAGAACTTCCGCTACCGGGCCGAGATCAAGATCAACGACCATGGCAATTCGGGACTCTATTTCCGCACCACGCGCAAGCCGGGCTTCACCGACGGCTACGAGGCGCAGATCGACAGCACGCACAGCGATCCGATTCGCACGGGATCGCTGTACGGCATGTGCCACGTCTATCGCCCGCTCGTGAAGCCCGACACCTGGTTCACCTATGAGTTGGAAGTCCGCGACGACGTCTGGCGCGGTCGCAAGATGACGCGGATCAAGATCTCCGTCGACGGAACCGAGTTGTACGAATACCTCGATTTCGCACTGACGTTCGGCGAGGGACATTTCGCCTTCCAGCAGCACGACCCGGGCAGCAAGGTGCAGATCCGCAAGGTCGCCGTGCTTCCCCTGGCCGACTGACGTCTCGGGCATCTGTCGTCAGGTTCGTTTACGCAAACCCTTCCTACGGAATCGTGCCATGAGAGGCCTGCACGCGTTCTTGGTGTGGCTCGTCGTTTGCGCGGGGGCCAGCATCAACGGGCAACCGAAGAACGACATCGACAACTACGAGCCGGGTCCCGACTCGAAGCCGCAGGCGGGCGTTCCGCAAGGAAAGTCGTTCTCGTTCCACTTCGACGATTCGCGGATCTTTCCCGGCACGAGCCGCACGATCACGGTGTATGTTCCGGCCAAATATAAAGGCGACGAGCCCGCCTGCGTCTATGTCGGGCTCGACGGGCTTGGTTTTGGCGTGCCGGTGGTCTTCGACAACCTGATTCACAAGGGCGAGATGCCCGTGACCATCGCCGTGGGAATCTCGCCGGGAGCGGTTTCCGCGGCCGACAAACAGGAGAATCCTCGCTTCAATCGCAGCTTCGAGTTCGACGGGATGAACGACTCCTTGGCTCGTTGCATCGTGGAGGAGATCTTTCCGGCGGTCGAAAACCACCAAACCCCGGATGGGTTGCCGATCAAGCTTTCGACCGATCCCAACGCTCGTTGTACCGGCGGCGCCAGTACCGGAGGCATCGCTGCCTTCACGCTGGCTTGGGAACGGCCCGACCAGTTCCGCCGCGTCTTTTCGGCCATCGGCACGTTCGTCGGCATGCGCGGGGGCGATCACTATCCGGTGCTGGTGCGCAAGACCGAACCCAAGCCGCTTCGTGTTTTCCAGCAAGACGGCGAGAACGACCAATGGATGGGCGGTCCCGAAGTCGGCGACTGGTGGATAGGCAACGTCATGCTCGACCGCGCTTTGGAATTCTCCGGCTACGAGCACACGCACGTGTGGGGCACGGGCCCACACAGCGGCAAGCACGCCACGGCGATCTTTCCGGACGCGATGCGTTATCTGTGGAAGGATTGGCCCAAGCCGCTTGTGCCGCAGACGGCGAAGAGCCAGAACGTCATCCTGAAGGGTACGCTCGATCCGGAATCGAGCTGGCAACTCGTCGGCGACGCGGGCGAAACCTGCGAACAGCTCGTGGCGAACCCGCAGGGCGAAGTCTTCTTTCGCGATGTTGCACTCAGGCGGACGCGTAAGCTGGATGTAGAAGGCAAGGTTGCCGATGCTGGGGGCATGCCGGTGGACCGAGCTTTCGCCTTCAAAGCAGACGGGCAGGTGGCATCGATCGAGGATTGTCCGGCGACGTGCATCACAGTCACCTACCGCGGCGACATTTACGCCACCGAGGGATCGGCCGGCAAAGTGTGGCTGATCAAGGCCGACGGCACCAAGAAACTGCTCGATGAGGGTTTGAAATATCCCACGGCCATCGCCTTGTCGCCCGATGGCCTCTGGCTGGCTGTGATGGAAAGCCACACGCACCGCGGCAACAGCTACCGCGTGCAGGCGGACGGCGCCGTCGATACGAAGCAACCCTTCTATTGGGCGCATGTGCCGGACTGGGCCGACGACAGCGGCGCCGGCAACATGTGTTTCGATCGCGACGGGCGCGCCTACGTCGCCACGCACATGGGTGTGCAGATCTTCGATCGCAACGGCCGCTCGCGCGGCATCTTGCCGTTGCCGGCGGGCCGAGCGACGAGCGTTTGTTTCGGAGGCAAGGCTTTCGATATGCTCTTTGCCACCAGCGGGGGAAAGCTCTTCAAGCGACATATGAAAGCCGTCGGCGCACCGGCCTTCGGAGAACCGATCAAGCTTCCTCCGTGGGGCGCCGGCTAAGCCTTGCCGGTGTCGCGGGCGCGTAAAAATCTTCACGAGCGGTACATTCCGTATTCCGAGATAGGGGCTTCGCGCGATCGGCGTGGCTCCGAGCCCTTTGTGTCGAAAGCGCGTTTGATATTTGATAGACATTGCGGGTGTACGATCCCGCCGCATTCCACACTGGGTGAGAAGCCATGGCAAAGAAAAAGGCTGTTCCTAAAAAGGCCCCCAATCCCACGCCGGCGCGCTCGCGGAAGAGTGCCAAAACGAAGCGCCCGAGTAACGAAGCCGCGCCGATGACCGCTGTAACAGCGCGTCCGTCACCCGCGGGCACCTTTCATGTCTTCCGGCATGAGATCGACGGCAATCCGACGAATGGACCGCTCATCGTCGAAATCCCGATCGCCGCGGGACGTGGCGACCATCCACAGAAGCCGTCGTTCGTCGGCTTCAGCGCCGAGATGAACGAGGAGCACTGGCCCGACCAGTTCGCCTTTCGTATCATCTCGCTCGAGGCGACGAGCGTCCGCGTGATGGTCAGCCGCGTCGACAAGGATTCGCCAGACATGGGCTGGGGCGTAACGCTCGTCGTGCATGTGCTGGTTTGCGGATGATTTCGACACGCCTGGCCGCCGGCGGGAGGATGAATGGATACGCTGGGCCTGATCTTCGACGTGGACGGCGTGCTCGTCGATTCCTACGCGGCGCATTTCGAGAGCTGGCAGATCGCGGCCAGAGAATTCGGGTTCACGATCAGTGAAGACGAATTCAAACAGAACTTCGGCCGCAAGAGCCACGAGACGATCTCCGAGCGATGGGGCGATGCGCTCACCGCCGACGAGATCGCGCGCTTCGCGGAGCGTAAGGAAGCCGCCTATCGCGGTGTCATCCGCTACAATTTTCCCGCCATGGACGGTGCGGGCGAATTGATCGACGCCTGGCACGCAGCCGGGCATCGGTTGGCGGTCGGGTCGTCGGCCCCGCCCGAGAATGTGAGCATCGTGCTCGATCAACTCGGCCGGCGCGATCGGTTCCAGAACATCATTACGGGCGTGGACGTGAAACGCGGCAAGCCGGATCCGCAAGTCTATCTGCTGGCCGCCGCGGGACTCGGCCTTCCGGCGCACCGCTGCGCGGTGATCGAAGACGCTCCGGCTGGCATCGCCGCGGCCAAGGCGGCGAGCGCGCTGGCCATCGGCCTGGTCAGCACGGGGCACACCTGGGAGAGCCTCGATCAGGCGGATCATCGCGTGGGCACGCTGTGCGATCTGAACCCCGCACGCATCGTCGGCTGGTTGACCGACTGAACCGCGTCAGAACCTTCGTGGCAGCGAGCCACCGGACTCCGACACAGACACGGCCCGCGCACCGGCATGGTATACTGCCACCTCGTACCGGTTGGGTTTGTCGTTCTCCATCGCCACGCTCCCACCGCCGATCCATCGGCCACGCCCGCATGCTCATCCTCCGATCATTCACCGCGACGGTTGTTTTCTTTATGCTCGTCTCCGCCGGCATTGCCGCGGAGAACCTCGTACCCGATCCGTCGTTCGAAGAGCCGATGCCGAAGAATCAGTTCGGCCATGTCTTCAAGCATTGGGGCGGCTGGCTCTACGAGGGTGAGTGCGAATTCCGCGTCTCCGATCTGGCCCACAGCGGCCAGCATTCGCTGCTGATCGTCGGCCGTAACGCACCCAAGATCCGTGCCGCTCCCGCGGGCTTTGCCGTCGAGCCGGGCCGCTATCGGGTCACCGCCTATCTGCGCGGCCTTGATATCGGTGTGCGCGACGGCGCGACGACGGAGCTGATGTTTGACGGCAAATACATTCCGCTTCGCAAGTCGGGAACGTTCGGTTGGAGCAAGCTCACCTATGTCGCCGACATCGGGGCGAAGGCCGAGGCCCACTATCCGAGCTTCGGCCTCTGGGCGCCGGGGTACCTGTGGGTCGATGATGTGAGCATCGAGCGCGTCGCCGGCGACGTGCCACTCACACCCGATCCGCTCATCGCGGCGGAAGAGCGGCCGATCGCTCCCCCCGCGGCCTTGGGCAACAACGCGACGCGCTGCCCGGAATGTGGCTACCGCAATCCGGCCTCGTCGGTCCGCTGCTACGCTTGCGGCACCGCGCTCGAAGCCGGCGCCGTCATCGTGGCGGAGCAGCTCGTGAAGTCGATCACATCTTTCGAGGACCGCCGTTCGGTCGACGGCGGTAAGCTCGTGGCGGCCCATGTAACCGACGGTCGCAATGCCCTCCTCGTCGAACAGGGCTATGCCGTGTTGAGTGGCCCGCAAGACTGGTCCGGCTACGACTACTTGAAGGCCGACGTCTACACCGACTCTCCCACGCCGCTCCCGCTGTATGTCGAAGTCCAGGACCAGCAGACGCGCGATTATTGGACCCGCGTGAATTACACGACCGTCGTTCCGCCGGGGGCGAGCGCGCTGATCGTGCCCACCGCGCTGTACGTCGGTGAGAAGTCGCGCCCCGGGCGATCGCTCGATCGAGGCCACGTGACGAAGTTGGTCTTCTCCGTTGGCGAGCATCCGCCCGCCGGTCTCTATCTCGACCATCTGCGATTGGAACGAGATACCGAACCGGCCAGTGTGCAGTTCGCCGGTCTGTGGGCCTTCGACGTCGGTCCGGCGGGCAGCCCGCTGATGGAAGGTTTCACTGCGCTCGACTTCAGCAAGACCTATACACCGGGCCGCGGGTACGGCTGGAAGAACGCTCGCCTGTGGCGGGGCTTCGACGCCTTGCAGCCCGATCCGCTCTACCAGGATTTCCTCTGCATCGAACAGGGCGGCCTGGCGATCGATCTGCCCAACGGCACCTACCACGTCGTCGTCAACATGGACTCGCCCTCCGGCTTCTGGGGCGAGGTGCAACGCTACCGACGCCGGGCGTTGATATTGGAAGGCCGACCGTACGTCGACACGATGGACCTGGCGTCGTTCAAGGCCCACTATTATCGCAACTGGGACCGCGACGATCTGCCCAGCGAGCGCACCTTCGACGTCTACCAGGTGCCCTACTTCGGCGAGAAGCAGCACGAAGTCGAAGTGCGCGACGGGCAGCTCAACATCGATTTCGAAGGATCGGACTGGGCCTGCACCGTGTCATCGGTCATCGTCTATCCCGATGCCAAGGCGGACCAAGGTCGGCGCTTTGTCGATTTTGTTCGCGAGCGGCGGCGGTTTCATTTCGACAACGCCTTCAAGCGCGTGCTGCCCGCGGCGGTGGGCCAACCGACCGCTCCCACCGATGCCGAGCGAGCCCGCGGGTTCGTGGCCTTCGTCCGCGATCCGATGAACGATGTTAACGTCTTGGATGGTCCCTTGGCGGGCGAGCGCGTCGACGAATTGCGTGCCTCGGCCTTCGCCGGTGAATACGAGCCGGTGACCGTTTCGCTGCTGCCGCTCCGCGACGAGGGCCTGGGACGCGTGAAGGTCTCCGTCGATGATCTGAAAGGACCGGCCGCGATCGGGTCGGCCGCCATCGATGTCGGCTACGTGCAGCACCGGCTGTCGCGTGTCACCTCCGAAGGGAGCGTGTATACGATCGCACCGAGGTGGATCGTGCGGCGAGCGGTGGCTCCTGTTCCGGCCGGGCTGACGCGCACCTTCTGGCTCACCATCAAGACGCCCGCCGACGCGCCGCCCGGCGAGTACCGCGGCGCCGTGCGCATCGAAACGGAGCGGGGCGGCAAGTTGTCGCTGCCGCTGCGTTTGACCGTGCGCAAGGGAACGCTCGATCCGGTCGATCTGCCGGCCGGACCGTTCAGCCACACGATCGATCTGCCGTGGTACGACGACGAATCGGCCACCCATAATCGCGAGATGGCATCGCGCTCGCTGGCGAAGATGCGCGAATATGGCTTTACGACCGCCAGCGGCCTGCCCGTCGTGAAGTATCTCGGATTCAAGGATGGCGTGCCGCAGTTCGATTTCGCGCAGGCCGATGTCCAAATGGAACTGTTCCGCCAGCACGGTTTCGAAATGCCCGTCGTCAGCTATTGCCCGCTGGTGGGATTGAATCTCTACGGCCGCGACGAGGCGGCCATGAATGCGGCCGGGCTTTCCGACTACAGCCAATTCATCAAGCGCGTGTTTACCGCCGTCCAGGCTCACGCCCAGCAGTCCAAGTGGCTGCCGGTCTATTGGAACATCGGCGATGAACCGCTGGGCGACGACCTGACGCGCAGCGCCGAGAACGCCGAGACATTCCGCCGCGCGTTTCCCCTCGGGCCGCCGCAGTTCACCATCCCCAGTTCGTTTGCCGGCACGAACGCGGCCGATCCGCACTTCCGCCTGGCCAAGGCAGTACATATCGTCGCCTGGAACCTGCACGACGCTGCCTCGGTCGACCTACTGCATAAGGCCGGCGGGGATTGGGCCTTCTATAACGGGGGCGATCGTTGGACGTACGGTGTCTATATGTACAAGGCCGCCAAGCGATACGGAATGAAATATCGCCTGTCGTGGCACTGGAATGCGACGGCCGGCGATCCGTACTATCCGCTCGACTGCCGCGAAGACGATTACGCCTGGTGCAACTCCACGCCCGACAGAGAGCTTATCCCGGCCGTACAATTCGAGCGAATCCGCGAAGGGCTCGACGATTACCGGCGGTTGATAACGCTCGACCGGCTGGTTGCGGAACGGCCCGACGCACCGGCTGCCAAACAGGCTCGAAAGCTCATCGACGAGATCATGGGCACGTTCGAACTGGGCGACCGCGAGCCGCGCGGCGCCGAGACCTTCACGCAATTGCGCAGCCGACTCGACGCGGCGATCGAGGGCTTGCGCTGAGGTGGCCTGCTTCAAGATAAGGCGCCTGTGAGTCGCTGCCGTCTCGACGACAGCAACCTGTTGGCTTGGAGGACCGGTTCCTCGGATGCGCCGCGCGCAGCGGCGCCGCATCAACCAAGGGGCGTTCCAAGAAACTCGGCCGTGCAACGATCGACGCGGGCGGCTGCCCCACCCGGACGTCCTCCGAAGGGCGTGCCACCACCGAACGTTAGTTCGTTGCCTCGGCGGAGGCCGAGGGCGTGTCGGCTGGGGGAGTCGCTTCGGCGGGCGGGGCGGCGGGCGGCATCGGCATGGCGATGGCTCGGGCGCGCGGGCCGTCCTTACCCCGTGGTGAGGGTGTGCGGCCGGCGCGGAGGCGACCGCCCAGTTCGGTGCTCAGATAGTCGAGTTGCACTTCGGTGCCCCGACCGTCGCCGTCGTCATCGAGCAGTGAATGCTCCGTGGCCAGCAATTCGCCGCTGGCGTACTCCTGCGCCGTCTCGCGGGCCGACCAGAGGTAGACGTCGAACAGAGTCGGCCGGCTGTCGCCGTCGACGTCGAATTGGGCGAGCGGCGGAGGCGATGCCAAGGCGGTCGCCAGTTTTAGGGGGAAGATCGTCTCGTTCACCTCGGCATCGGCTTCGGTGGCCGAGATCACGACACGCCCCGCCGCCGAGAGCGGCTTGACGAAGAAGCCGCTGGCGGGTGTCGTCACGAAGAACACCTGCTCGCGGCAGGCCACCTTCTGGAAGAGCCTGCCGAATTCGACCTGATTCATGTCCGGCCCAGGCAGATTGAGCCAACTGAAACGGCCGTCGAGGTGCGCATGACCGAGCACGAATACCCACAGCGCGCCGTCGGGCTTGAGCATGCCTTGGATCTCGTCCACGACCTCCGCTAGTTTTTCGCGCGTAGCGGGGCCGCGGCTGGCATGCAGCGCCGGGCCGTCCTTGTCGGTGGTCTCGTCGCTGAACAAGACGGCCGTCTGTTGTGGTAAGAAATCGAGCCGTGTCGTGAGCGCCGTGTACAGCTTCTCGACCGTTTCTGCGAAGAGCTGGCGATGCTCCGGGTCGCCCGGCAAGCCGCACACGATCAACGCGTGCCTGTCTGCCGGTTGGATGGGCGCCGGCTCCTCGGCGAAGGGATCGTCCGCGGCGCGGGCGACGAAGGTCCCCCAGCAGCAGAGGGCGGCCAAGATACCGTAACGGCCGATTTTGCAGAGAGTCATTTGTCAGCTCGGGCGGTTCGTGGAGGAACGCAACGGAACGGCGTCGGCCGATTGCCTTCTGCGCCAGGCACGTTCAATGACCGTCTCAACGACCGGCGTCTTCGGCAAGCCGGTTCGCTTGCCAGCGCGGCAGCAGCGGACAATCGGTTGAAAAGGCCGCGGCGGATACTTTGTCTTTGCCGATCCAGAGACTCTCGACGGCGATGCCGGTCATCAGGTTCATCACGCGGGCATCGCCGCTCCAATCGGCGACGATCAGTTCGTCGTCGGCGAGCCACTCGAGGGCGCCCGTGGCCTGATCGATGGAGAACTCGCGGCTCACAATACCGCCCGCCGGTTGCCAGATGACGATCGAGGAGGAATCGTGGTCCGACCAATCGCCCACCGAGACCGCCAACCGGTCGCCTTCCTTCGACCATCGCAAACAACCGATCGGCGCATCCTGCCGGGGCAATCGGGCCACGGGCTCTTCTTCGATAACACTCCAAACAAGCACACTGCCGTCGGTGGCCCCCGCCGCCACTCGCTGGCCGTCGGGAGCGAAGGCCACCGAGGTGATCGCCGCGTCGCTCCCCTTGAAGACGGTTTTGTTCTCGCCGTTCTCACAGTCCCAGAGACGCACCACGCCCTCGTCGTCCTGCGCGGTCGCCAGCAGGCGACTATCGGGCGAGTACGAGGCCGACAGAATTCGATAGAAACTCAGATTCAGAGGGTCGTCCCGCTCGACGTCGACGAGGGCCACGCGATGACCGGTGCGGGCTTCCAGCCTGTATCGTCCGTTGGGCGATACGGCCGTGGCATATAGCACCGGGCCGACACGCAGAGGGTCGCGCCGGACAAACCAGTTACCCTGTTTCGCCGTCTCGCCGGGGGCAGACGACACGGGCGCCTGGGCCTCGGGCGGCGGCTTGAGCATCACGGCAGGTTGTACGGGCAGGGTCGGCAGCATCGTTTCGTGTGTCGTGCTGCGAGCTTCGGCCTGTTTGGGCGCCGATCCGACGAAGGCCGGGCCGAGCGGCAGCACGACCGCCGCGGCGGCCAACACCGAGATCTTCGCGAGCCGAGAAGGCTGGATCGTCACGTCGCCGCACATGATGTTCGTCAACCGCGACCGCAAGAGCGGCGCGGCCCCCAGTCCGCAAGCCGCCGGTGGCAAGGCCCTCGTCGGCTCGCAGAGAAAATCGACCGTCGCCAGCAACGCCTCGGCATACGTGCGCGGCGACGCCGACTGGCGATCGACAACCCACGCGTCGCAGCATTCCTCTTCGACGGCTTCGATTTCGCGTCGCGCCCACCACACGAGCGGATGCCACCAATAGACGACCTGCGCGGCCAATTCCAGCACACGCACCAACCAATCGGCCCGCGCGTAATGCGAAAGTTCGTGCAGCAGCAAGGTATCGCAGGCGTCGTCGTCGATCCGTCGCACCAACTCCGTGGGGAACAACAAGCAAGCCGATCGGCCCGCCCCCCAGAGCATCGGCGAAACGGCACTGTCGACGACCAGCACCCGGGGCGACGATCGCAAGCCGGCCTGTCTGGCCAAGCTGGCTACACGCTGGGAAAGATCGGTGTCTTCGTGGGCGACCTGCGCCAAGAACCGACGGAAGCGCCAGGTGCGTCGGGCCAGCCAGACAAGCGACAGAGCGCTACCGGTGAACCACACGACCGAGAGAGCGAGGAGATAATTCGCCGGCGAAACGGAAGTCAACGCGGCCCACCAGCCGGCACGTGTCGGTGAAGAGCGGACGGCCATGGTCCCCGCCGCCGACGATGTGCCCGCCGACGTCGCGCCGACCGACGAGACCGAAGGAGTCACGGACTCCTGAGCAGCAGGCTCTCCGGAAGTCGTGCCGGCTTGGTTGGCGAGCACCGCATTGCCCGGCATCGACCTGCCCGGTTCCCGCCCGATCGATGCCGTTACAGAACCGACCTGGGTGACGGCGTTCGGGGTAACCTCGGCGAGCCAGCGGCGCGGCGCCGCCAGCCAATCACCCACCGGCGCCTGGGCCAAGGGGGGCGCGAAGAGCTTGCAGAGCACGACCACCCACAACAATCGCGTGAGTGCGGGTCTCTTGCAGCAACGGCCGACTCCCCACGCCGCGAACGCCAACAGACTGGCCAGCACCGCGTTGGTGAGACCGATCGCCATGAGCCACGTCATGTTGAATCTCCCCGGCAGACTCTATGCCCGCGCGCCTCTCTGTTTCGTTGAGCACGCCCCTTTACTTCGTCGTCGCAACCGGGATCTTGGTCGACCGGCGGTTTGGCTGCCGTTCCGCCCCGATCACGAGCGAAATCGAACAACCGAGCGATCGTTTCGGTCTACTTCTTCTTGGCCGACTTTCCGCCCTTGGTATCCAACTGGTCGAGCAGCTCGCGCAGGCTGCGGCGCTCGTCCGCCGACAGCCGGCCCGCTTTCACCAGGTGCATCAGCAGGGGCTGCACCGAGCCCTCGCAGAGCCGGTCGGCCGTCTGCTGCAGCTTACGGCCGATCAGTTCTCCGCGTTCGATGGCCGGCTCGAACGTATGTGGCCAGTTGTCGCGGTCGCGGCGGACGCACTTCTTGCCTTCCAGCCGCTCGAGCAACTTTTGTACGGTGGCATGCTGCGACGTGTTGCACCCGGCGTACAACTCCTCGGCGATTTCGCGGACCGTCGCCGACGATCTTCGCCAGAGCACTTCCAGGATCGCCAATTCGGCGTCGGTTACATCTTGGGGCGCACGCGCCATGTCTGTGGATTCCTCATCAACTCCGCAACGGTGAATTCCGAACGACAAACCACCCCGTGGTCCATCCGCGCCCGTCGACCTTGCACCACGATCCTACCTCCGCCCGATCGCTCTGACGGCCGCCGGCGATTTCGCCATGCTAAAGACAACGTGTCTTAATGTCAAGGCTTGACGAAAAAGACATTTCGTCTTACCATTGGACCGCCACAGACAATATGTCTTTGGCGAGGAGTGGGCAGGCCGCGGGCCTTATCTCCGCTTGCATCCCCCGACCGCATTCCCGCCGACGAGCAGCACGGGTCATGCCGACCGACCACGACCAGGGCAACGAGGCGGCGCTCGATCGTTACCGGTTGCACGCCGGCACATCGGTCTCGCTCTTCAGCCACGGCGGGACCGAATTGCGCAGCGAGCACCAGATCCGCGACGCGGTGCTGGCCTGGCAGCAGGCCGTCCGTCTGCGGCCCGATTGGGCCGAAGGTCACCATATCTTGAGCGTCGCATTGCGACTGCAAGGACGCCTGGACGAAGCACTGCTCCATTGCCGCGAGGCGGTGCGCTGGGCGCCGGACATGGCCGAAGCGCACAACAACCTGGGCAGCCTGCTGGAAGAGACCGGCCGCGTCGACGAATCGATCGCCAGCTTGAACGAAGCCCTACGCCTGAACCCCAATTTTGCGCAGGCACACAGCAATTTGGGGATTGCGCTCTACCGCCAGCATCGCTATCGCCAAGCGGCGGCCGCGTATCGCCGGGCCATCGCCCTCGAACCGACCATGGCCGAGGCCCACAATAATCTGGCGAGCGTGCTCCATGACCTCGGACACGGCGAGGCGGCGCTGCGGCGCTTCGCCGAGGCCATACGATTGAAGCCGTACTATCGGCAACCACACTGGGGTCGCGCGCTCATCTGGTTGAGCCGTGGCGAATTCGAGCGCGGCTGGCCCGAGTTCGAGTGGCGACTCTCGCCCGCCGAGATGCGCCACTGCCGCCAGCCACGCTGGGACGGATCGGACCTCAGCGGTCGCACGATCTTGCTCGACGCCGAGCAGGGTCTCGGCGATACACTTCAATTCGTCCGCTACGGCTCCTTACTGCGACGCCGGGGAGCGAACGTTCTTCTCGCCTGCCAACCGCGGTTGGTGCGTCTGTTGGCCGGTTGTCCGGCGATCGATCGGGTCGTCAGCAAGGACGAAAGCGTGCCGCCGTTCGACGTCCATTGTCCGCTATTGAGCCTGCCGGGCATCTTCGGCACAACACTCGCCAACGTACCGGCCGGAACGCCCTATCTGTCGGCCGATCCTTCGCTGGTCGAGTGCTGGCGACGAGAATTGTCGCGCTTGCCCGGGTTCAAGATCGGCGTCGCCTGGCAGGGAAGCGCCTATCATCCGGGTGATCGACGGTCGATCCCGCTGGCCGAGTTCGCGCCGCTGGCGCAGGTGCCGGGCGTGACACTCGTGAGCCTGCAAAAGGGAACTGGCGGGGATCAACTGGCTGAGGCGCGACGGTTGTTCCCGATCGTCGACTTCGATGAGCTGGACGAGGGCGCAGGCCCGTTCATGGACACCGCGGCGCTCGCGCAGGGGCTCGATCTGGTCGTGAGCTGCGACTCGGCCATCTGCCATCTGGCCGGCGCGATGGGCAGGCCGGTATGGGCCGCCATCGCCGCGGCGCCCGATTGGCGCTGGCTCGTCGAACGCGAAGACAGCCCTTGGTATCCGACGCTGCGGTTGTTCCGGCAAGCGGAACCGGGCAGATGGAGCGATGTCTTTCTGCGCATCGCAGCCGCGGTGACCGCGCGGATCGCCGCGCTTTCAGGATCGCTGTGACGCGCTAAGAATTTCGAGTGGTTGTGCTCTTGACGACTTTATGATTTCCAGTAAGCTTATAACACTAAGTTTAGTTTACCAAGCAAACCAACCCCGGCTGCGAAGATGACGCCGACCGAACGCGAGCTCGATCTGTTGCACGTGCTATGGAAGCGCGGCGAGGCCACCGTCCGCGAAGTCTATGAGGAACTCCGCGAACGGTTGCCGATCGTGCAAAACACCGTGCAGGCGCTGTTGCGCACGATGGAAGAGAAGGGGCTCGTACAACATCGCCTGGACGGTCGGACGTTCGTCTATCGGCCCGTCTATCAGCGCCAGCAGACCGCGCAGCACCTCGCCGGCCAACTGCTGGAACGGGCCTTCGGCGGCGCCGTTGACCAGCTCGTGCAAAGCGTGCTCGAAGCGCGCCAACCGACCCGCCAAGAGTTGGAGAAGCTGGAGCAACTGATCGCCCAGGCGAAGGCCGCCCAGAAGAAACCGACCAAGAAATAGGAGCCTGCCATGACGGGCTATGAGCGTCTGTTCGGTGACCACGCGGCACTGTTGGCCGGCGGCACGAGCGCCTTCCTGCTACTGGGCTGCGCGCTCATGGCAGCCATGCGTTCGCCGGCCCATCGTCAGCGTTTGGGCGAGTTGACGCTGGCCGCCATTTTCGCGTGGTTGCCGCTCGCCTGCTTGCCTTTGCCACGCCTGCTACCGCACGATTTTTGGAAGAACTCGCTCCAAGCGCCGGTACAAGACACAGCGAGCGACGCCAGTGTAGAGTTCTCGCCCGACATCGGCGTCGCGCCTGATGAAGCTCCGTGGCAAGACGGCGAGATCGATGACCAATTCGTTTCGGCCGGAAACGACCAGAGGCTCGCTCGACCGACCGACGTCGACAGCGAGCTCGAGCGGGCCCACGGGAACGATGTCGTCGCCACCATGAGCCCCCTCGCACCGACTCGCCCAATCGTTGAGGCGATTGCCGAGCCGGCCGCATCCGATTGGATTTCGCCGCTCGTGGCCGCGTATCTGATCGGGGCGGCGTTGTGCATGGCCTGGCTGTTGTGCGGCCGGATCCGGCTCTTCCGCGTGCGTCGCAACGCGCAGCAGCCGCCGGTCTGGTTGGCGGAACTCTTTGCATCGCTCTCGGATGAGGGCGGCAGACGGCCGCGATTGTTGGTGAGCGACAAGAGTGCGCGACCCATTTCGTGGGGTACGCGGCGGCCGATCATCGTCTTGCCGGCCACGCTCGTCCGCCGCCGCGACCGTGAACGGCTCCGCATGGTATTGCTGCACGAACTGGGGCACGTCGCGCGGCGAGACAGTTGGGGCAATGTGTTGATCTGCCTTGGTTTCCCGTTGCTGTACGTGCACCCGCTCTTCTGGTGGCTGAGGGGACAGGTCCGGCTGGCGGCCGAACTGCTGGCCGACGATTGGGCGGCCTGCCGCGCGGGCAAGCTGGCCTACGTGGAGCAACTGGTCGCTCTGGCGCGAATGTCGCCGACGGGTGTCGTACCACTCGCCGGCGCTGTGACTCTTTATTCTTCACCGTCTCAATTCTATAGGAGGATGCAGATGCTCATCGTACGAAACGGTCCCTTGGCGATCGCGCCTTCCGTGCGTTGGCGGCTGACGTCGCTGGCGGGCGCCTTGCTGGTTGTCGTTCTGGCGGCAGCGGTGGGGGGCGTGCGGCCCGCGGCCGGTCAGCCCGCGCCGGGTGTTGGTGGGGCGCCGGCCGAGATCGCCCCGACGGTCCCTCCGCCGACCGAAAAACCGGCCAGCGCCGAGAAGCCCGCCGAAGCCCCCAAGCCGGCAGACCCAACCAAACCAGAGACCCCGCCCAAGCCTACCGAGCCCAAAGCGTCTCCCGCTGGCCCGGGGCTTCTGGAGGCACCCCCCGTCGTCGGTCCGCCTTCTTCACGCGGTTCGGAAGAGCAGCTTCTGCGCGAACGGTTGGCGGCCGCGCAGAGGGACATCGCGGCCTTGGAAGAGCGGTTACGCGCGCTGACGGCATCGTCGACCGCCAACCCGAAACTGCCGGCCACCGCCGTGCCGGCGCCACCGTCGAACACGGTCGTGCTCACCCGCGTCAACGAAGACGGCTCTATCTCGACAGAGCAATGGTCGATCGGTGAGGATGGTAAGCCGTCCAAAATCATCTCAAAGAACGTCCACGAGTCGGGCGATTCACCGTTCGCGACCGCCAAGCCGCCCGTGGTCGTGGGCGAGCGGGTCGTCAAGGAGTATACGAAGAAGGATGGCGCGGTGGTGCGCCAATACTTCGACAAGAATTCGGGACGCCTCATGGTGGCACACGAGTCGGTGGGGCCACCGGCAATGGTGGGCGGCGGCAACCCGCCGTCAACACAACCCGTCCCGCAACCGCCACGCCCGATGGCCGAACGCGGTTCGCATGCACCCGGAGGTCTGGACCTCGTGAGTCTTGCCACGGCCTACGCCGATGCCCTCACCAATGTGGAATCGGCCCAAGCGCGATATGCCGCGGCGGAATCGGCGCACGCCAATAAGGTCATCTCGGCGACCGAATTGAAGGAGGCGCAGCTCGTCATGCAAAGCGCCAAGCGCAAGTATCAGTTGTTGCGGAACATCGCGTCCGTGGCCGCCGATAGTGCCAAAGCCGAATTCCAACGCACGCAACACTTGGTACAAAGCGGCGCCGCATCGGCCGATGCGGCCGCCGAAGCCGGATCGCGTTGGAAGATGCTGACCGTCATCCTGGACAGCGATCCCTCCTCCGCTTCGCAGGAACCCGCTCCCGACCAAGCAAAGCAATAGTTCTGGCCGCGCGATCTCGGCCCTGGGCCGTCACTTTCTGTGCGAGCGGCCCACGTCGCCGCGGCGAGCCGAGTGTCTGCATACACTCGGCCTCGCCGCGGTTTCGATTCCCGCGACCTGTGATGCGGAACTCCGCATGCATCGGCAGGCACGCCTCTCAAACCCCTCAGGATGCCTACGGCATGAAACCGGCGGTTGACCGTCAAGACGCATTGTCTTAACCTCAGGGGTGGCCGTTCTGCGTGCGACCCCTGATTGCGCGCGGACGGCCTTGTCAGTTTTCCGGCAACGAAGAGGCAAAGCGATGATGTTACCCCTCGCGCTGATCGGGTTGGGCTGTGCCCTCCTCGGCGTGGCGGCTTGGCTATACGCAAGAATGGGCTCGGGCGAGCCGCACTCCATCGAGCCGGAGGCGGACTTCCATTCACCCGTGGCGGTGCACGGTCGGGATTGATGGACCGCCCGTGGGCGCGCTCGGCCGCAAACTTGGGCTAGCGGTCAAAACTCTTGCTCGGCAGCATGATGTGATACGCGTCGCGAGTCGAGTGCTTGCCGAACCGCTCCGGCATCGTCCAGACGGTTTTATCTCGGTGCTTGACCTCCAAGCCCCAGCACGTCATGGGGGCGAGGAGGTATTCCCACGATTGCTCTCCCGCGCTGTCCCGGCGGGCTTCGAGCAGCAGAAAGACTTCCGGATCGGTACCGAGGACGAAGGGGAACACACCGCCATCCATCAGACCCTGTTCCGGCATCTCATAGCGGTAGACGGGGTTGGCCATCAGCCGTAGTTCGTGCCGGGTGGCCTCCTTGTCGGCGTGGTGGATGCGGAAATCGTCGAAGGCCGTGAACTCGCGGGCGAGCGACCGCATCTGGATCAAGCGCTTCGCCGCGGTAGCGGCCGGAGCCGCCGCGCCCTCCAGCACACGGAACTCGCCCCCCTTTTCGCGAGGCTCCCAGAGCACGCGCTGGCCGTCGCGCATCACAAATTGGCCAGAGGCCAGCGCCTGGCATTCGTGGATCCAGAAGTTGTCCTTCGTGGGCAAGACCTGCGCCAGGATCGCCGGACGCCGCCCATCGGTCCACATGACGACGATGCCGTCGCGGATGCCGGCCACGGGATTGGTCCAGCGCAGGATCGGCTGTGCGAAGAGGGGCCAGCGGTCCATCGGATGCTCATTCGGCGCGACCTGGAGATCGCGCACCGTGTCGAGCATGAACTCCAAGCGTTCCGCGGAGACCTTGTCGTCGGGTTCCTTGTCGTCGGGTTCGTCACCCCAGGCACCCGATAGAAGCCACAATATCGCCACGGCCGCCGCGCCGAAGCGTGGCCCCTTATGACCGAACCGTGTCCGCATCGTTACACTCCTGGCCGTCCCGGTAGAAAGGCGGCTTTATTCCTCGATGATCCGATCGGTATAGAGCCGATAGGTGCGCTCTTTGTTGTAACCCCAGGGATTGGCGTCGTCGCGCAGTGCCTGCCACACCTGGTTCCCCTTGTACTCGACGAACAGATTGAAGTCGGAGAAACGGGCCGCGGCGAACTGCCACTGCGGTTTCTCGCCCGATCGACGAGCTTCGAGCAGGAGTAGCACTTCGGGATCGGTGCCGGCCGACGTGACATAGGCGAAGACCGCCCCATCGACCACGTCGGGATCGCTGCTCTCGTAACGATAGAGCGGCTGTGGCAGCAGGCGCAGTTCCCAGCGGCTGTCGTCGTACGGCGAGATACTGTGCGCCGAAAAGTCGCGCGCCAACGAACGCAATTGCACGAGCCGCGATTTGGGCGACTCCGCGGGTTGCGGAGCATCGGCGATTGGCTGGCGCTCGATCCCCTGCCGCGGCGACCAAATGTTCTGGGGATCGCCGACTGGATAGAGCACGCGACTGGAGACCGCGTGAAATTCGTGCAATACGGACCGCCCGTCGCCCCTCGGGTTCGGGTTAGAAAAGATCGTTCCGACGATCTCGGGGCATCCCCGATCGGTCCACACATAGACGGCCCCGTATTGGCCGTCCGAACGGATGCGGTTCTGCCAGATATAGACCGGCTTTTCCCGAAGTCCGAGCTTGTGTTGATGGCCCGCGTCGCCATAGACGGTCAGCGCACGGGCATCGGTCAGGTACATTTCCAGCAATCGCTTGGATTGGTTCTCGTCGGCCGGTTCGGCCGGAGGTTCGGCCCACGAGCGGGTGGCCATCGCCAACAATATCCCCAAGATCGCGGCAGACAGGCCGGCCCTCGACGCGACCAGGCAGCGCAGCAGACTTAGCGTACCAGACATGGCAGTTCCCCGAGCATCGGACGTCGATTTGCGACGAGTGCCACCTTCCGTCAGACTATAGACAACATGTCTTGTAGTCAATGGGCTTGCTGCCGTCGCAGCGGGCCGGTCATCGGATCCGAAAAATTAGCCGTGCGGCGGAATTCACACTCGGGCGTGACTAGAGAGGTAGGCCATCTCGCCTCGCCGCCGTTTGCCGCGCTGCGCAAATGGCCGTACGATGGTGGCGATCCTGCGGCGATCTATTTATCCGTCTTCGCACGGCCGTTTCACTCGATCTTGGACGCGGAGCGACGAGCATGTCACGCACGATTCGGGGCTTCCATTCTGCGACCGCGGCGCTGATCTGTTTCGCAGCCGCGCTGTTGGCGCTGGCGACCGTCGGCATGGCGGCCGACGACGACAAGCCGGTTCCCCCCGCCGCACCGGCTGCCGGCGCACCGCCGACCAAGGTGGGCCTGATCAGCAACGATTCGCGCGCCTTCCCGGGCTATAACCTGATGGCGCCGCTCAATTCGACGCGGACGTACCTGTTCGATATGGAAGGGCGCGTGGTGCGCACCTGGCGGAGCGATTGCTCGCCGGCGCTGTGTGCCTACCTGCTCGGCAACGGCCACATTCTGCGCGGCGGTTCGATCGGCATCGAGGCCCAAGTCTTCGGACCCGGACCGGGTGTCGGCGGGCGCATCCAAGAGTTCACATGGGATGGCGAACTGGCTTGGGATTTTCGTTTCTACAACGCTAAGCAACTGCCGCATCACGACCTCACGCCGATGCCAAACGGCAACGTATTGATGATCGTCTGGGACCGCAAGACGGCCTCCGACGCCTTGGCTGCCGGTCGCAGGCCCGACTTGACCGGCGACAGCCATCTGCTCATCGACTCCTTGATCGAGATCAAACCCACCGGTCCCACCAGCGGTGAAGTGGTCTGGGAGTGGCACCTATGGGACCACCTCGTGCAGGATTTCGACAGCACCAAGCCGAACTACGGCAACGTGGCGGAGCATCCGGAGTTGGTCAATCTCAATTACGGCGAAGACGCATTGGCCCCCATCGCGACGAACAAGGACGCGGCCGACAAGCTGAAGAGCGTGGGTTACATCGGCGCGAATGCGGGGCCGGGCAGACCGCGCGGCAACCCCGATTGGACGCATTGCAACGGCGTCGACTACAACGCCGCGCTCGACCAGGTGATGATCAGCGTTCACAACTTCAGCGAGTTGTGGATCATCGACCACAGCACGACGACCGCCGAAGCGGCTGGCCACTCCGGCGGTCGTAGCGGCAAGGGGGGCGATCTGCTCTACCGCTGGGGCAACCCGCGGGCCTATCGCGCCGGCAAGAAGGAAGATCAACGACTGTTTGCTCAACACAACGCACACTGGGTTGCCGAGGGTCTGCCCGGCGCCGGGCATGTACTCGTCTTCAACAACGGCGGCAACCGGCCAGATGGCAGCTATTCGTCGGTCGACGAGTTGGTGCTGCCCATCGACGCCAAGGGCCGTTATGAATACAAGCCGGCGACCGCCTACGGCCCGGACGAAGCGATGTGGAGCTACACGGCACCCAAGAAGAGCGACTTCTATTCGTTCTTCATCTCAGGCGCGCAGCGTCTGGCGAGCGGGAACACGCTCATCTGTTCGGGCGCCAGCGGCACGATCTTCGAGGTGACGCCCGACAAAGAGGTCGTCTGGAAGTACGTCAATCCGGTCAAGGGAGGCATGGGGTCGCCGGGCGGATTCGGTCCGCCGCCGCGTGCTGGTCAGATCATGCCGCCGATCGCGCGCGAGCTGTTGGCCGTTTCGCCCGAGCAGGCCGCCAAATTGGACGAAGCGCAGCGCGAGATCGATGGTCGCCTGGCGCGCTTGCTCACAGAAGATCAGCGGAAGCGGCTGAACGAGACGCCGCCGGGACAGTCTCAGGATGCGCCGCCACCGGGGCCCGGCGGTCCGCCTCCGGGACCGGGCGGCTTCGGGCCTTCGTTCCAGGCCGGCCAGATCTTGCCGACCGCCGATCAACGCCGGCTCAAACTCACTGACGATCAGAAGGACGAATTGGTCACGCTCCAGAAAGAGGTCGACGGCAAGCTCGAGTCAATTCTGAGCGACGAACAGCGGAAACAGGCGAAGGGTGGTTTCGCGTTCGGTGGCCCACCGCTCGGCGCCGGCGGACCCGGCCCCGCGGGAGGCCCTCCGGGCGGTGGTACTCCCAAGCCGGGCCAACTCCTGCCTCCTTTCCTGCGCGAGGCCTTGCACCTGACCGAAGACCAAAAGAAGGAGATCGACGCCTTCCAAACCCAAGCCGACGATCGGCTCTCCAAACTTCTCAATGAGGATCAACAAAAACAACTACAAGTCCCGCGCGGCCCCGCCGGCCTGCCGACACCGGGCCAATTCTTGTCGACGACGTTGCAAGCCCGTTTGCGGTTGAGCGCCGAGCAGAAGCAAGAGCTGCAAAAGTTGCAGAAGGAAGCCGATGCGAAACTCGCCGAACTGTTCTCCGACGAACAGAGAAAGCAATTCAAGGACATACAGGCCAACGCCGCTCGCGGTGGAGGCTTTCCAGGCGGGCCAGGACGTCCCGGCGGCTCGGCGGGCCCTCCAGGTACGGGCGGTCCGCCGGGCGGCCCTCCCATGTTCGGGCCGGGGGGCGCGACCCCCGTCTTCCGCGTCTACCGTTTCGCCCCGAATCATCCCGGACTGACGGGAAAGATTCTCACGCCTGGGCCGACGATTGAAGAGATGCAGGCGAAGGACTCGCCTCCGCAGCCCGCGCCGACCGACGCCGCCCAGGCCTCGACACCGCAGGCAGCATCCGCCGAGGCAAAGTAACTTCCAGCGGGAGAACGGCGGATCGTGGGCAAAAGTAGACGGGATAATACGACAAGACTCGCCTGGCGCGGCCTGCTGCTGGCGAGCCTGTTGGTGCTGGCTTGGCCCGCCACGGCCCATGCTTACATCGGACCGGGGGCCGGGTTTGCGCTGGCGGGTTCGTTCCTGGCGGTCTTCGCCGCGGTCGGATCGGCCATCCTGCTGCTGCTTACCTGGCCGATACGGCTGCTCTGGCGGTCGCTGTTTCGCCGCCGGCCGCCGGCCCGCAGCCGCGTCAAGCGCGTGGTTATCTTGGGGCTCGACGGCCTCGATTTCGGTCTTACGGAAAAACTGCTCGCCGCGGGCAAGCTGCCCCATCTCGCGCGGCTGCGGGAGCAGGGCTGTTTCAAGTCGTTGGGGAGCACGTTACCGCCGATCTCGCCGGTGGCGTGGTCTTCTTTCCAGACCGGCGTGAATCCGGGCAAGCACAACATCTTCGACTTCCTCACTCCCGATACGCGCACCTATCAGCCCAAGCTCAGCTCCGTGGAGATTCGTCCGCCGCGGCGGACGCTACGGCTCGGCAGGCTGAACATACCGCTCGGCAAGGCGGACGTGCGGTTGCTGCGCAAGAGCAAGCCGTTCTGGAACGTGCTCAGCGAATACGGCCTCTTCAACTGCATCCTCCGCGTGCCCATCACCTTTCCGGCCGAGAAGCTGCGGGGTGTGCAGCTTTCGGCGATGTGCGTGCCCGATCTGCGGGGCACGCAAGGCATGTTCTCTCATTACACGACCAGACCACCGCAACCGGGCGAGAGGACCGGTGGTGAGGTCCACACGGTGGTGCGGCAAGGAAAGAATGCGCACGCCGAGTTGATCGGACCGCCGCACCCGCTCGATCCCGCGCGCGGTCATGTGAAGGCGCCGTTCACGGTCACCCTGCACGACGACGGCCGCGCGACGCTCAAGATCGGACGCGACAAATACGACCTAGTATCGGAAGAATATACCGATTGGGTTCGAGTCCGCTTCCGGATCCTGCCGGGGATGGCCGTGAGCGGCGTGTGCAAGTTTCTCTTGTTGCAGACAACGCCGGAGTTGGAACTGTATGTCACTCCCATCAACATCGATCCGGAGAGCCCGGCGATGCCGATCGGCTATCCGGCCGTGTATCCCGTCTACCTGGCGAAGCGCCAAGGAGCCTATGCGACGCTCGGCCTGGCCGAAGATACCTGGGCGCTCAATGAGCATGTCCTCCACGACGACCATTTCTTGCGGCAATGCGTCGATTTCGATCGCGAACGCGAGGCCATGTTCTTGGACAGTCTCGACAAGGTGCGGCAGGGTGTGTGCGTCTGCGTTTTCGACGGAACGGACCGCGTGCAGCACATGTTCTGGCGGTATCTCGACGAAGACCACCCGGCCCGCCCCAAAGAAGTTCCTTCCCGGTTCCGCCACGTGATCGAGGATCTCTACCAGCGCATGGACGACCTGGTGGGCCGCACCATGGCCAAGTGCGGCGACGAGGGAACGATGCTCATGGTCCTCTCCGACCACGGTTTCAATACCTTCCGCCGCGGCATCGACCTGAACCGCTGGCTGGAAGAGAACGGCTATCTGGTCGTCGACGATGCCCGACGTCAGGAAGAGCATCTGACCGGGGTCGATTGGTCCAAGACACGTGCCTTCGCGCTCGGCCTGACGGGCATCTTCATCAACCTGCAAGGAAAATACGCGCAGGGTGTCGTGGCCCCGGCCGACGCCGACGCGCTGCGGCAGGAAATCGCCCAGCGCCTGTCGAGCCTGATCGATCCCCAGACAGGCGCGAAGGCCGTCAAACGGGCGTACGTCGCCGACCGCGTGTATCGGGGACCCTACAAGGAGCAGGCCCCCGACGTGATCGTGGGCTATGACCGAGGTTATCGCGTCTCGTGGGAGGCGGCGATCGGCAAGACGACGCGCGAGGTGTTCCACGACAACACCAAGGCCTGGAGCGGCGACCATTGCGTCGATCCGTCGGTCGTGCCCGGCGTGCTGTTTTGCGATCGACCGATCGCGACCGAGAACCCGCGGTTGCTCGATATCGGCCCCACGGTACTCGACCTGTTCGGCATCGGCGTGCCCGATTATATGGACGGCAAACCGCTCACCGTGGGCGAGCCGACCCGCAAGAACGGCAAGGCGAGCGGGCAGTATGCGAGTCCTGCCCCAGCCGTCGCAGAAGTCGCCTAGAACCGCTACCCGATTTGCACCATGGCCGAACCGTCGCGTGAACAATCGAATCGCCGCACGTTCCTCAAGCGCTCCGCGTTGGCGGGCGGCGCCGTCGGTCTGGGGGCCGGCGCGTATTGGGTCGGCGGCAGACGGCGGACCTCGAGGAGCGTCGGCAAGAAGGTCATCGTCATCGGTGTCGACGGCATGGACCCGCGGTTGTGCGAGACGATGATGCAGGAGGGCCTGCTGCCCAACCTCGCCAGGCTGCGCGATAGCGGCGGCTTCAGCGACCTGGGGACGAGCATTCCTCCGCAGAGCCCCGTGGCCTGGGCCAATTTCATCAACGGCGCCGGACCGGGCTCGCACGGAATCTTCGACTTCGTCCACCGGCATCCGCACGAGCAGTGCACGCCGTTCTATTCGGCGGCCGAGACGATCGACGGCAAGACGGTGCTCCGCCGGCAAGGGATTCCCTTCTGGGACTTCTTGGAAACGGCCGGCATCCCCTCGACATTTTACGATCTGCCGTCGAACTACCCTCCGAGCCCGTCGCGGCGCGGGCTGCACCGCTCGATCGCGGGCATGGGAACGCCCGACATGCTCGGCACCTATGGCACGTACCAGCACTTCGCCGACAACAACCCGCTCGAAGCGACCGAGGAATCGATCGGCAAACGGTTCGTGCTCTCGTTCACCGACGACAAGGCCGAAACCCATCTCGTCGGTCCAGTGAACCCTTCGCTCGACCAACCCGAGCCGATCTCCCTTCCGCTGACGATCTACCGCGATCGTCAGGCCAACGCGGCGCTGATCGAAATCGGCTCCCAACGAATCCTGCTCAAGGCGGGCGAGTGGAGCCGATGGACGCAGCTCAAATTCGCCGTCGCCTGGTACGCTCCCGCCGCGCGCGGCATCTGCCGCTTCTACCTCCAGGAGGTTTCGCCGAATTTCAAGTTGTACGTGACCCCCATCAACTTCGACCCGAGCGCGCCGGCCACCGAACTCTCGCAGCCGGCGTCGTTCGTGCAGGACGTGGCGAAACGCGTCGGACCGTTCTATACCACGGGTTTTCAAGAAGATTACAGCGCCCGCAAAGACGGCGTGTTCCGCGACGACGAGTTTCTACAGCAGGCGAACATCGTGCTCGAGGAGCGGCTGGCGATGTTCGATTATGCGATCGACGACTACGAAGACGGCCTGCTGTTCTTCTACTTCTCGAGCAGCGACCTGCAATCGCACATCTTCTGGTGGACGTCCGACGAGAAGCATCCGGTCCGCTCCGACGGCGAGGCCAAGAAGTATTTCGCACACGTCCGCCGACTCTATCAGCGGCTCGACACCCTGGTCGGCGATCTGTATGACCGTTACGGTGCGCGGTCCACGATCATCGTGATGAGCGATCATGGGTTCGCCAACTTTGCCGTACAGTTCAACCTGAATTCGTGGCTGCGCGAATCGGGCTACCTCGGCCCGCCGGAATGTACTTCGATCATGAAGGACGTCGACTGGTCGCAGACCGTCGCGTATGGACTGGGGCTGAACGGCCTGTACTTGAATCTGAAGGGCCGCGAGCGCGACGGTATCGTCGAGCCCGGTGAGATGCAAGAGGCCTTATTGACCGAGCTGACGACGTTGTTGGAGTCGGTGACCGACTGGGACGGCCGGCCGGTGATCCGCAATGTTTATCGGGCCGACAAGATCTATCAGGGCGACGCGACCGCGCTGGCGCCCGACCTGATCGTGGGTTATCGCCGCGGCTACCGGGCCTCGTGGGCGACGTCGAAGGGCGATCTTACGGACGATGTGTTGCTGCCGAACGATTCGGCTTGGAGCGCCGATCACTGCGCCGACGCGCTCGAGGTGCCCGGTCTGCTCATCAGCAATCGGCCAATTCGCGGCAAGGAGCCACGGCTGGTCGACGTGGCACCCTCGATCCTGGGTCTGTTCGGAGAGCGGGTGCCGTCGTCGATGACCGGCAAGGACTTTTTTTGAAACCTGATCGAAACGAGTGACAGGAGCGACCATGAGCAAGGTCAAAATCGAGCCGGGTCTTTACGACCGGGCCAAGCGTGCGGCGGAATCGGCCGGCTACAGCGGTGTCGACGAATTCATCGCGCACTGCATCGAGAACGAGCTGAAGAAACAGGGCGACGACACCGAGGCCCAGGTGGCCGACCAACTCCGCGGCTTGGGATACATCGAGTGATCGATCTGGTGACGCGAGTGGTAATCTGGCTGAACGCCCTGGCGAATGCAGTGGGCGGCCTGTTGCTCGCGCCGCTGGCCGTCTTGCCGGGCT
This sequence comes from Pirellulales bacterium, assembly GCA_035547915.1. Lineage (GTDB taxonomy): Bacteria > Planctomycetota > Planctomycetia > Pirellulales > JAICIG01 > DASSFG01. The sequence continues at coordinate 35,992 of DASZTS010000048.1, forward strand.
GGCTCTCGGCTACGTTGGCGGCGGCGGTCACGGGCGTAGGACTGCTGCTCGCGTTCAAGTACACGTCCAACCAGCAGGCCATCAAACGGGTCAAGGACGACATCAAGGCCAACCTGCTGGCGCTCAAGTTGTTCAAGGAGAGTACGGCTGTCACGCTGGCGGCGCAGGGGGCGATTCTCGTGGGGGCCGCGCGGTTGGCGCTGTTGGCCATCGTGCCCATGCTGGTGATGTTCGTGCCGGTGCTGTTGATCCTCGGCCAACTCTCGCTCTGGTACCAGGCGCGTCCTCTGCGAGTCGACGAAGAAGCGATTATCACGCTGAAACGCGGCGGCGATGCGGCGGCACCCGAGGTGCGGCTGGCGCTCGCCGACGAGATCGAGGTCGTCGCGGGTCCTGTGCGTGTACCGAGCGAGCACGAGGTCTGTTGGCGGATCAAGGCACTCAAACCGGGCCGGCACCGACTCAAGTTCCACACCGGCGATCAGGTCAGCGAGAAAGAACTGGCCGTCGGCGATGGCTTCATGCGTGTCAGCACGATGCGTCCCGATGGGAATGTCGGCGACCTACTGATGCATCCCGCCGAAGCGCCGTTTGATCGCGAATCGCCGATCCGTTCGATCACCATCGACTATCCCGGGCGATCGAGCTGGACGAGCGGCGCTGATACCTGGGTGGCTTATTGGTTCGCCGCCTCGATGGTTTTTGGCTTCGCCTTTCGGCGGGCGTTGAATGTGAACGTCTGATGCCGAGCCACGTTGTGCAAACTCTCAAAGCGGCTGACAAAACCCGGAAGCCCGAGCGCCGTGGGGAAGAAATCTGCCGTGAAACGCTGATTTCGCGGAGCTCGATCCGGTTTTGTCGGTTCCTCTAAGACTCGAGGCCGAGATGGACACCGAAATCATCATCGTTTCCGGCCTGCCCCGCTCGGGCACTTCGCTGATGATGCAGATGCTCGACAACGGCGGCGTCGAAGTCGTCACCGATGGTGCTCGTGCTGCCGACGTCGACAATCCCAAGGGCTACTACGAGTTCGAGAAGGTGAAAACCATCGAGCGCGACAAGTCGTGGTTGCCGGCCACGCGCGGTAAGGCGTTCAAGATGGTGTCGCAGCTCCTCTATCATCTTCCGGCGAGCGAGCGCTATCGGGTCGTGTTCATGGAGCGGGATTTCGACGAGATGCTCGCTTCACAGGAAAAGATGCTCGCGCGTCTCGGCCGTCCGGGGGCCCCGCGCGAGAAGATCGAAGGCCCCTTCCGATTGCATCTCGAGCGGTTGCACGCCTGGCTGGCCCAACAAGCGAACCTACGGATTCTCCCGGTCAACTACAACGAGTTGATCGCCGAACCTCGCCGGCAGGCGGAACGGGTGCGGGAGTTTCTGGGCGTCGCAGCCGATACAGAAAAGATGGCCGAAACCGTCGACCCGTCGCTCTATCGGAACCGGAACAGTTGAGCCCAATCGACGCGAGCGTTAATCGTCCGGAGAGTCGTTGTACCTACCATTGGCGGGCTACTGCGACCCTGGCTCGTCGCTCAGCCACTTGGTGTGCGCGCGTCTCGCGCGCGGCGCGTCGGGGGGTTTCGCCTTCTTAGCGGGCGGCTCGGACGATTTTATGGAGGTGTTCGCCTTCTCGGCACCGCCTTGAGGGCGGCCGGCGAGCCACGAGCCAACGCCCAGCATGGCGACAAGCGCGATGGCGCCCACGATGAGCCAGGCGGAGGCAAACTGTGACCTTTTGCGCCGCATCCGGCTGACGCTGCCCGAACCGCTGCGGATGGTGCCGGATCTACCCGGCAGCGGCGTGTCGGAATAACTGGCTCCGCCTATGCCGATGGACGATCCGCCCGCCAGCCGCTGCAAGAAGCTATCCAATTCTTCCTGATTCGGCGTCAGCGCAGAAATATGCGTGATCGTCGACTCGGCCTCCGAGGCACCGGCCAACATCGATTCCATGCAAAAGACCACCTCGCGCATGGAACGCGGCCGATGCTCGGGCAGTTTGGCGACCATTCGCTGATAGAACAGGTCGAGTCCGGGAGGCACGTCGGGCCGCTTCTCGCGCAGCCAGGGGATCGGCTGTTCACGATGGGCCAGCAGTTTCTGCATCAGCGTTTCGCCGGCGAAGGGGGGCTGACCGGCCAGCAGGCGGTAGAGCGTGCAACCCAGGCTATAGATATCGGAGCGGTTATCGGCCGAGCGGCTGTCGTAGCTCTGCTCGGGGGCCATGTAATCGACCGTCCCCAGCACCTGCCCCGACGAAGTCAACTCGGCGTTTCCGGCGGGCAGCGGCACGGCCAACGAGTGTTCGATGCGAGCCAATCCCAGGTCGAGGATCTTGATGATGCCGCGCTGGTTGACCATCAGGTTAGACGGTTTGACGTCGCGGTGGATAATCCCTTCCGAATGGGCGTAGTCGAGTCCCCGGGCCGCCTGCAAGATACAGTTCATGGCCTGGTCGACGGGGAGCGGACCGTGGGCCTTGATATGCTCCGACAGCGTGCAGCCGTCGATATACTCCATGACCAGATAGTGCAGCCCGCGCGCCTCTCCCGCGTCGTAGGCGGTGACGATGTTCGGATGCGAGAGGCGGGCCGCGAGTTCCACTTCCTTATAGAAACGGTCGACGAGGAGCGGCGAATTGGTTGCGTTGGCCGGCAACACCTTGAGGGCCACGATCCGCTTCATGCGGCGATGCGATGCCTTATAGACGCGGCCCATCCCCCCTTCGCCGATCTTGTCGAGTACGAGATACTCGCCGAAGATGAGCGAATCGCCGACACCCTGGAAGATCTGCACGGCCTGATAACGAGTGAGCCTGCCGCGACGGATCAACTCTCGGGCGACGCTATCGGGGGCACCGTTGAGTTGCTCCGGAGTGAGTCGCCGGCGAATCTTCGCCAACTCATCCATGGTGAGGATGTTCGGCTCCGCCAGACCATCCAGGAATCGTCGCGTGTTCATGGGGCTCGATCCTCTTCCAACGCTTCAATTCCGCATGCCACCCCCCTACCTGGTACCAGCCTATTCCACAAAGGATATAGTTTATTTGTAGCTTCCCGGGCGCCTGAATGCCAGCGACAGTGCGAGTAGTGGGAACACTGCCTACGTTGCCGACGAAGCGTCAGACAAATGAAAACTGACGCGAATTTCTTGGGCGGCTAACGCGGGCGAAGAATGCCCTTACGGAGGCGGAGCGTGCATTGAAAGCGGCGCATGGGCTACCAAATCCATTTCGCCACGATTCCGCCAATGGCACCGATCGCGAGGGCGGCAAAGACCAACAACCAGTAAGCTATGCCGACGACCGCCACGCCGGTCATGGCGTTGCCGAACAGCTTGCCGACGGCCGCGCCAACGATGATCGGCATCGCAAGTACCGCTATGGCAGCGACCTCGATTCTTTCGGTATCGAGCGCCGTTCGCAACAGCCACAGGCCCAGAGCGAAGATGCCAATCGCCCCCATCAACCGGCCCAAGCTGAACTGATACCCTCTGGTCATCAAGTCAGTGTAGCCGGTTTTCAGGCGGGGAACCAAAGTCGGCCGAGCACTTCCGGTTCTCGGCCGCGTGGGCCGATCAGTTTACTGCGGCGGTTCGGCGTCGCCTTCATTGGGGGCGGCTTGAGAACTTTCGTCGCCCGATGGCTGCTCCTGCTTGAGCGTTTTGTCGTGGGCCGTCGTCCTCCCCGGATCAGCGGGTTGGTCGGCGTCCGTACTCATTTCAGCCGAGGTAGCGCGATCGCCCGCGTTGGCGCTCGGCGCGGTGGCGGTTGCGGACGCACTCCCAGAGCCTTGCGGAGCAGGCGCCGTCGTCTTCTGGCAACCGCAGACGGCCGAGGCCAAGAGCATGCCCGCAACCAAGGTGCACGAAGTCTTCATATATGCGTCCTTCCGGATCTTCCACGATTGAAGCAAGACGATCTCGGGGCTAGATGAACCCATTCGACCGAAAGCAACAAGCAAGTTTCGGACCGCAGGCGGCCAATCGCGTGCCGGCAAACGGTGCGTTACAATCGAAAAAACGAAGCCGCGGCGAGGCGTAACAGGCTTTTGGCTGCGGCGCGGGAGATCGTGCGTACATGGTGTCGACTGACAAAACGACGACGGCGGCCGCGTGGCCCATTCTCGTCCTGCCCGTGCTGATCTTGGCGTTGCTCGGCGGCGCATGGTGGCTGAACCGGCCGGCCGTCAGAACGCCGGAGGAGCAGGCCGCGCCCCCGCGGAAGATGATCGTCGGCACCGCCGTCTGGCCCGAACCGCGTCCCGGTGGCTATGTCGGCAGCGAGGCTTGTACGAAGTGCCATTCGCAGATCGCGGAGACCTACGCCCAACATCCCATGTACCGCTCGGCCGGCCGGACGCCCGGTAGCGACGACGTGGAGGATTTCGAGCACGGCACGGAATTCACGTTCGCCGACGGCCGCACCTATCGCGTCGTCAAAGAGGATGACGGGATCTACCACCACGAATCGCTCCGCGACAAGGAGGGCGAACTCATCTACGACGAGTCGGCCAAGATCGCCTTCTTCATCGGGTCGGGAACGCGCGGCAAGTCGTACGCCATCGACCGTGGCGGAATTCTCGTCCAATCGCCGATCTCCTGGTATTCCACCGAACACAAATGGGACATGTCGCCCGGATATACGCACCACCACGTGCGGTTCGGCCGGCGCATACCCGACCAGTGCGTCATCTGTCATGCCGGCCGGACGACGATCGATGAGGAACGGGAGCACGTCTTTCCCGAGCCGGTGCTCATCGAGGCCGCCATCGGCTGCGAGCGGTGCCACGGGCCGGGGGAGCAGCATGTGCGCCTGCACGAATCGACGGGCGCCGACAAAAAGGAAGATTCCATCGTCAATCCGGCCAAGCTGTCGGACGACCGCCGCGAAGCGGTCTGCTATCAGTGCCATCTGATCGGGAAGTTTCGATTCGCCCGCTACGGCCGCACCTTCGACGATTTCCGACCGGGCGATCGGCTGGACGACGTCTGGTCTACCTTGGTCGCGGGCACCGGGGTGCGCGGCGATCGGAAGACCAAGGCCGTCAGCCATGTGGAGCAGATGCGTGACAGCGTCTGTTTCAAGAAGAGCAATGGCAGCCTCGGCTGCGTTTCGTGCCACGATCCACATTCCGTGCCCAGCAAGTCGACCGCCGAGGAGTATTACCGGGAGCGGTGTCTCACCTGCCATGCCGACAAGGGTTGTTCTTTACCGGCCGAGAAGCGAACCGCCGCACCGGCCAACGATTCGTGCATCCATTGCCACATGCCGCGACTGACCGCGCACGACATCGCGCACGCTTCGCAGACCGACCACCGCCTCCTGCGGAAGGCCGACGACGACGAGAGTTCGCCCTATGGGGCCGAAGGTGCCGAACTCGTGCTCTTTGACCAAGAGAATAGCAGCATGCCCGAATGGGAGCGGGAACGAGCCTTGGCCGTGGCCAAGGTGCACCGCGCGCAGGAATCGGGCTATGCCGGCAGCCGCGATGCGGAGGCCGCGGAACAGGCGCTGCGCGACATTATCGCGATCGCGCCCGACGACTCTCTGTCATGGAACACGCTGGGATCGGTTTTGGAATTACGACAGGAATGGGCCGGTGCGCTCCAGGCATGGCAACGCGCGCTCGACCTGAAACCGCAGAACGAACGTGCCCTCGACGCCCTGTCGAGCATCTACCAGAAGACGGGCGACTATGAACATGCCTTGGAATATCTCGACCGGCTCATCAAGCTCCTCCCCTTCCGGTCGCGCGATCACGCCCGCCGCGCGATGATGCTCTCGGAGATGGGACGCATGCCAGAAGCGCTCGCCGAGGCGGAAACAGCCCTTGAGCTCGACCCCACCGACCGGTTCATGCGCCGTTGGATCATCGAGGCCGCCCAACGTTCAGGTAACCTCGAGACCAGCCGTCGCCACGCCGACATTCAGAAACGTATGGGGCTGAACTGATCGCTCGTTTTGACCCGATGGTTTCGGTTCGGCCTGAGGTGCAAGGAGTGGATATGTCGTCAAACGGCGCACTAAAATCGAGCCGCCTGATGCAACGTCCACAATTCACCATCCGAACGTTGTTGGTGGGCATGCTGGTCGTGGCTGTGTTCTTCGGTGGAATGGCCGTGCAACGGATGCTCGCCAGGCCGGTTGGTCGGCATCATCAATCGCTGGGCGGTGGAAACGGCCGGATTGAAATCGAGTGGACTGAAATGCGTGACGGCACCAAATGGTACAAGATGGCGCCAGACGGTGAATTGGTCTTATGGAACGAACCGATCAGCAACGCCCCGGACGACAACGGCCAATGCGTCGTCGACCTCATGAGGTTGCCTGATGGCTCGCATTGGCAAAGGGTCGAGGATTACCCATCCACCGCCTCACTTCTCCGTAAAGACGTTGTCGTGGTCGATGGTCGTTGTGGAAACGTTCTTCGCCGATCGCCATTTAGGCTGTACTCGGCACTGGAAACTTCGGCTCAGTTGGGGTTACGCTAATAGCTTCTGTCCAGAAGCGCTACCCGCGAGGCTGCCATGACCCATCGTTCGCGTCGCCGATTTCTGCACGATTCGCTGTTGGTTGCGGCTGCCGCGGCAGCGGCGAATGCCGAGCCCTCGTCTGCCCGGGCCGAAGAGTCGCTACCGGGCAAGAGCCCCAACGACCGGCTGAGCGTGGCGGTCATCGGCGTTCGTGGCCAAGGCAACGGACATCTGGGAGCGTACTCCAACACCGCCAGGTACAACACCGAGGTCACGTACATCTGCGACGCCGACGAGGACATCGGCCGGAAACGCGTCGAAGAAGTTGCCCGTCGGCAGGGTCGCGCGCCGCAATATGTCCAGGACCTGCGGAAGGTCTACGACGACCCGACGGTCGACGTGGTGAGCATCGCCACGCCCAATCACTGGCACGCGCTGGCGGCCATCTGGGCCATGCAGGCCGACAAGGATGTCTATGTCGAGAAGCCCGTGAGCCACAACGTCAGCGAGGGGTGCCGCATCGTCGAGACGGCCCGGAAACGGCAACGCATCTGCCAGACCGGCACGCAATGTCGCTCGATGGGCGGCACGCAGCAAGCCGTCGAATACGTGCGGTCGGGGAAGATCGGCGAGGTCAAACTGGCACGCGGGCTTTGTTACAAACCACGATCCTCGATCGGTCCCGCGGGCAGTTACGAGGTGCCCAAGACCGTCGACTACAATCTGTGGCTCGGCCCCGCGCCCGAAAAACCTCCGACCCGGAAACAGTTCCATTACGACTGGCATTGGTTCTGGGACTACGGTAACGGCGATCTTGGTAACCAGGGCATCCACCAGATGGACATCGCCCGTTGGGGACTGGGTGTGAACGGCCTGTCGAAGAGCGTGCTCAGCTACGGCGGCCGTTTCGGTTATGAAGACGCCGGTGAGACGGCCAATACGCAGACCATCATCCACGACTATGGCGATAAGAAGCTCGTGTTCGAGGTGCGCGGACTGCCGACGCTTCCTCAACGCGGGGCCAAAGTGGGCGTGGTTTTCGAAGGGAGCGAAGGCTACGTCGTGCTGTTCAGCTACGTGGCGGGAGTGGCCTTCGATCGCGACGGCACCGCCCTCACCGTCTTCAAGGCCGAGGGTGACCATTTCGGCAACTTCCTGGATGCGGTACGTAGCCGCCGGCGAGAAGACCTCCGCGCCGATATCGAAGAGGGGCATCTCTCGAGCGCTCTGTGCCACCTGGGGAACATCTCTTATCGCCTGGGCGCGCAGATGCCACTGGGTGAGATGCGCGAGCGGTTGCAAGACCGACCCGGCGCGGCCGCCGACTTCGACCGGGTTGTGACGCACCTGGCCGACAACAAGGTGCCGGATACCACGCAGGCTCGGTTTGGAGCGCCGCTCGATTTCGATTCGGCCGCCGAGCGCTTTGTCGACAACTCGGCCGCCGATGCCCTGCTCAGTCGCGAATATCGCCGGCCGTTCGCCGTACCGGCTTCGGCCGACATTTGATGGCCCTGGCCGATCCGCCCGTCGAGATCCTTTACCGGTCGGCGGCTTGCCTGGTCGTACAGAAACCGGCCGGTCTGGCCACGCAAGCGCCACCGCAATTCGACAGTCTCGAGCGCCGTCTGCGCTCTTGGCTAGCGGCCTGTCACCCGGAGCTGCCGTTCATCTATCTCGGGGTTCCGCATCGACTCGATCGGCCGGTCTCGGGTGCCATCGTCTTTGCCACGCGCCGCCGGGCGGCTTTCAAGCTCTCGCGGCAATTCGAACGGAGAGAGGTAACGAAGGTTTACTGGGCGTGCGTCGAGGGCGCTGTCGACCCGCCGGACGGCGCGTGGACCGATTTCATGCGCAAGGTGTATGGCCAACCGCGAGCCGAAATCGTCGCCGCCGATCATCCCGATGCGCAGTCTGCCCGGTTGCGGTACCGCACCCTGGGACAAACGCCGTGGGGGGCTTGTCTCGAAATCGAGCTCGAAACGGGACGCACGCACCAGATTCGTTTGCAGGCCGCCTCGCGCGGCCATCCGGTGCTGGGCGACGCCTTCTACGGAGGCACGGTGCCTTTCGGTGTGCAACACGCCGACGAACGACTGCGGGCGATCGGCTTACACGCACGCAGCCTATCGTTTGTCGAACCGGCCAGTAAGACATCGCTTACGATCGAGGCGCCCCTGCCGCCCAATTGGCCACGCATTCAGGCGACGTGCTAAGGAGCAAAAGGGATAGCGAGCCACCGAAAGGCGAAACCAACGTTTCTACCGGCTAGCGGCCGTTTCGCCGGGGCTCGGCTTCTTGATCTCTTCCTTCTGCTCGCGGCTGGCCTCCGACACGGCCTTCTCGGCGATCTGCTGTCCCGCCAGCAGTTCGTCTGGCGTGAAGTAGGGATAGCTGCTGCCGTCGAGGCGCTCGATCCGCTTGTCGGCCAGCTCTTGCCAGCTCATCCCATTGTTGAGATGCCAGGCCGCAACCTGCGCGGCACGTTGATTGATGCGGTTGTGACCGAGCTCCACCAGCATCTCGGCCACGCCGGGCTTGGTGGTGAACGAGTCGATCTTCTGGATGGCATACTTCATCTGCGGACGCGGCTCGGGCTTGCCGTGCTCGAGGCAGACGCACGGCACCTTCAAGTCGCCTTCCTTTTCGGCCGGCACGTTGAACATGCCGCCGCCGCCCATTCCACCACCACCGCCCATGCCGCCACCCATGCCTTGACCGCCGCCGCCACCCATACCCATGCCGCCCATGCCCACCTGGGCCAGCACCGGCGCCGCGGCAAACGCTTCGGGCAGCCGAACGTTGAGCGGCTTCTTGGTGTTGTTCTTGATGAACACGCGAGCCTGCGTGGAATCCTTCGGAATCAGCTTCACGCTGATCTGCCCGGCCTTCATCGCCTCGAACATTTCTACCGTTTCGTTGGCCGGATTATAGGTTCCCGCCTTGGTGGGCCGCGCCGATTGGCTCGGCGCGTTGGTCGAAGTGGTGGCCGTGGGCGTGCCGCTGGCACGTCGCGTTCGGCGTCCGGCAGCCGATGCGGCAGGCTCGCTCGCCAGTGAGGCGACAAGGGCGACGGGCACGAGCCACGCGAGCATTCTCGAGGCGCGGCAAACATTCGACAAATGCAAGGCGGACAACATGTCTTCGATTCCTCTTCTTCGGCGACGTATGGACAGCAGTCGCGCGCTGGGCGACGGGGCCAGAGCAAACTCCCCTTATGCTAATCGGCCCAATAATTAAAGTCCAAGAAAAAAGAGGCGGAGCGGGCCTCGCAATCCCGCCAAGTGTGCGAATTAACCCGGAAATGCCCCGTGATGAGCCGTTTCGATGCGTTTTTGGCGTCGACGTGCCGGTCCGACCCGGATTTACTCCAGATTGTCGCTCGGAAAGACGCTGGCCGCGGACAACGTCCCTCCAACGCTATTTCTCGATCGGCTGCCGATCCTCGGGCGAGACGAAGTAGCCCTTGAGCAGGAAATTCAAGGTGTATCGCTGGGCGTCGGCATTCAGCATGGTGAACTGATGGATGGCCGGCACGAGGATGAAGTCGCGCGCGCCGACAAGCTTGGTGGTGGCCACCGTCAATAACCCGTCGTTGTCGCCTTCCATCAGCGGGTTATACCCTTTCTCCTTGCCACGGCCCCCGGCAATGATGCCGAACTCGCATGACGGCACGGCGAGCGTCTTTTCCACCTCGGACCAGCCGGCACCGAGTTCGCTGGCGGAGCCCCCCAGCAACGCGGCAATCAGCTCGTGGTCCTCCAACATAAGCGCGGCCGACGCGCCATGGTTGGGCGGCGCCAACATCACAAAGCGCTTGATGCGCGGGTCGGGCTTATGGCCGTCCGCCGAAGTATCGCCCAAGTAACGTCGGATGACGAGGTTGCCCAGGCTGTGTCCGACGAAATTGATCTCTTCGATCCCGTCGAGGTGGCTGACTACCGCGCCGAGCGTCTGAGCGTGCTCGCCGATGTCGCCGCGCGTGCTGGGAAAGGCCACGTTGAAGACAGTGAACGGGCCGTTCTCCTCCAAATAGTCGGCCAGCGGTTGCATGGCGCGGCGATAGCCGGCCAGGCCGTGCAAGACGATCACGGCCCGCCCTTTCATCGGCGGCAGTTTACGTTCGGTCTTGATCTCCTCCAATTTCTCCATACAGGTTTCGAACGATCCGCGTGCATAGCGCAGATCCTCGCCATCGAGCAAGCGGTAGTGACCGGTCACCGCGTTGCGCTGGATGCGCCAGTTGCTGAAACAGAGTTCATCGGCCCAGAGCTGCACACCCCCGAGCGTCTGCGTGCGCCAACGGGCGAGCGGACCGCGAAACAACAAGCTGGCTTCGGGCGGCACGCCCTCTTCCGCCGTCTCCTGGGTGGGCGATGACGGCTTTGCCGGCGCGGGTTCTTTTTTTCCCGCAGGTTCGGCGGCGCCGACGACGGCGACGGCCCAGGCCCAGATCAATCCCCCGACAAACAGACGGCTCGCTCTTCGCAACATGGAATTGGCGCCTTTCACATGGCCCCGTACGCGGTTGGTGGATCGGTGGGTAGGCGGTGTGCGTCTGCACGAATGGTTCTGCACCGCCTTTGCCGGATACTCCGTGCTGGCATTGCCGGTCAGTCTTTTTATGCCGGGCAGTTCTCATGTGCACGGGCGACGCCGACACAACTTCGGAGCTTACCGCCGCCGCGGGCCTAAATCCACTACCTCAAGGTAGAATCTCAAGGTATCTCCGAGTATTCTCGAAGGGCCCGCTGCACCTGCCCGGCGAGAGACACGCAGTTTCATATGGAAAAAAATTTAAATCTAACCATTGAAAAAACGTATGCGTTGGGTCGCCCTGTTTTCGGTCCTGCCGGCGGTATCGATCTTACTTGCATCTAAAGCGAGGGGTGAAACGGCCGCCGCGCCGCCGACCAGCCTAACCCGCCTCTTCCAAACGTTCCGCGCGTCGGGGGAAGGCCACCACGTGCCCACCGATGCGGAATTGGCCGAGGCCCGGGCCGCCGCGTTGGACGCCTGCGCGAAACTCGAGGGCCGGCTGGCCGATCTGCCCGACGGGCAGAGCGTGGGCGACGAACTGGGGCTGCCCGGCCTGCGGGAGGAGATCGAGCGTGAAACGGCCGACGTGGCCGCCTTGAACCGCGCCCTGGCGAAGTTGCGTCGCAACAAACCGGATGCGCGGGGGCGCGAATACGATCGTCTGCAAGCGACGGCCGCTCACTATCTTGGTTTCGTGCGCGCCCGGGCCACGCCCGACCTGGCGGAGCAGTTCGCGACACATCTGGAGCAACTCGAGTCGGCATGCGTTCGCTACGCCGCCGATCGATCGGCGGAAAACCTGGCGCTCGTGATCGAGCCCTTCGTCTGGCTGCGGGACCACGGTCAGGTTGCCGAGTTGCTCGAGCTAGTGCGCGAGGAGACGGTGCACGCCAACCACCGCATGCGCTTCTCGGCCGCCTTCCTCAACCGGCTCGTGGCACAGCCGATCACGCGTCCTTTGTCGAGCAACGAAATGACCGATGGCGCGCGGGTAAACATGCGCGGCACGCTCAATGGAAAGCTGTCGTCGGTGCTCGTGCCCGACGAAACGCAGGGTGTGCTGCGGATCGGCTTCAACGGGATGGGCAATTCGGGCATCACGGCCGTCAAGGGACGCGCGACCGTACGCGCCCGCGCCCAGACCGACATCCACGCGAGCGAGCCAGTGTACCTGACCACAAGCGGTTTTCGTTCGGGCGCTCCGCAGTCGCGCGTGCAACATCGCACGACCAGCAGCAATGTCAGCGTTCGCATGCGTGGCCGGTTGCTGCGCCGGCTGGCGACGCACATCGCCGCCAAGGTTGTCGGAAAGCAGCAGGCGGAGAGCGATCGCAAGGTGTCGGAACGCACCCGGCGGCAAGTCGAAGATAAGCTGCGTACCGAAAGCGCCCGCATCGTCAAAGAAGGGAACGCCACGCTCGACTCGTTCGGTCTCTTCGCCGCGCTGGGCGAAAATCCTGAAAAGCGATTGCGGCTGCGCACCACGACGAACTACCTGGAATGGCTCGGCCGGTATGCGGGCGACCGGCAATTCGCGTCGCCTGCCGGTCCGCCCGACTTCGCCACCGCCGGTAACCACGCCGTGCTGTTCCAGGTACACGAATCGGCGGTCAACAACGGAGAACATTACGTCAGCGGGCAAACGATCAACGAAGCCGATTTCCGCGAGCTGATTTTCTCGACATTCGGGCTTGTGCCCGCGGGCGACCGTGACGTGGTGGCTCGCGTGCCAGCGACGATTACCTTTGCCGAAGATCATCCCCTCGACGTCCGCATCCGCGACGGCCAAGTGTTCTTGGAAGTCCGGCTCGATTCGATCACCGACGACCGCGAGAAGAGTCAGCACGGCCCGTACACCGTGAGCACGTCGTATGCGCCGCAGACGGAGGGGGGCGTGGTCAAGCTCGTGCGCACTTCGCCGATCACGATCGAGCCATCCACTTCAACCGAGACGGAAAAGCTACAAGAGGTGCTCTCGCGGTTCTTCGTCCCCGAAGCCGCCTCGAGCGGTAAGCAGCCGTTGGCGGCCTTCCTGGCTCCGGCGAAGTTGCAACTGCGCCAACTCGACCTGGTCGACGGCTGGCTGACCTTGGTTCTCAATCTGGAAGAAGGAGCGAAGCGTGACTAAGCGCGGCAGGCGCAGTGGTTTGGCATTTTTGGCCGTGTGGTTGGCGTTTGCGGGCGGAGCAGGTAGCGCGCGCGGGCAGGAATCGACGACCGATCTGCGCGAGCGCCTGGCCGGCATGGAACTCTTGCTCTCGTTCCAGGGCAAGGGCTCAAGCATGTCGTACGACGCCGGCGTGCTGAAGTATGCCTTCGACCGGTTACCATCCCTGGCCCAGCGGAAGGTGATCGTCTCGGGCAACAGTTCGGGGTCGATCTTCGCCATCTACTATTCGTGCTACGGCTTCAGCCGCACCAGCGTCGACTACGCTGCCCATCGCATTCAGCGGGCCGACGTAACCGCGATCCGCAATAATGAAAAGATCGAAGGGAAGGCGGGCAAACTGCTGACGAACCGGCCGACGGAAGTATCGCCACTGGGCCTCAAAGAGTACATCGCGTTCGCGCTGGGTGTCGAGAACTGGAAGGACGCCACCAGCCTCGAAGAGATCGCCCGCCGCAGCCGCTTGAGGCCGGTCTACCCCGTGGTGATCGTGGCCGCCAACAAAGAGGTGCTCGACAACCGGGCGGAAGGGAACGTCCTCAGCGCGAAGAATTTCAAGGAGTTCAATCCGGCGAATTTCGCTGTCTCGTGGCGGCAAGATGTATTCGAATTCTATCGGAAGAATCCCCGCCGTTTCGCCGAAGACAACCCCGATTTGCGTCTGGGCGACGATCCGTACATCGGCAAGGCATGCACCTGCTTCGTCGATCAGACCATGTTCGACGTGTTGCGGCAGATACCCGACAACGAACGGCTGTGCGACTTGCGGTTGATGACGAACGCGGCCGACATGGCACTCGCCATCCGCGCATCGGTGGCCGAACCGACCTACTACCCGCCCGCCCCCGAGACCGATTACTCGAAACTCTATGTGAACGGCAAGCTGGGCACTGCGGGCCAGACCAAGCGGCGCAGCTACGTGGGCGGTTTCATCATGCCGCTGGTGGCCCACGATACGCGGCGCATGCTGCCGGGGCTGCGTGTTATGGGCACGGGCGTCGGTCGCGTGGCACTTCCAGGCCGGGAACTCGTGAAGTCGTGGTATCTGATCGACCTGCAAAACACCACCGACCAGAATGCCTGGTGGACCGACTTGGAGATCGCCATCTCGCCCGAAACACAAGATAAGATCGCCAACCGCACTCTGACACAGCGTGAGGAGTTTGCCCGTGGCTACGAGCGCGCGATGCAGATACTCGCCGCCGACCAAGGCCTGCCGAAATATATCACGCGCCCGTTCTATCGGTTTGCGGCCGATGCGGCGATCATGCCGAATGACGCGAACCTGGACGAGATGCAGGAAACCGCCGAACCCGGCGAGCGCCCGACGCTCAAGACGATGCGTGGTTTGGGGCCGCTGTTACGACAGCAGCCGTGAAGCGTCCGAAACTGACGAGCCTCTTTACAGGCGCTACGCCAGGATGCCGTGCACAAGGTTTCCGTGTACGTCGGTCAGCCGGAAGTCGCGGCCTTGGAAACGATACGTGAGCTTCTGGTGGTCGATGCCCAGCAGGTGCAGGATCGTGGCCTGAAGATCGTGTACGTGCACCGGCTGTTCGACGGCATTCATCGCCAGATCGTCGGACGCACCGTAGCTGATGCCCGGCTTCACGCCGCCGCCGGCCATCCAAACGGTGAACGCATAGGGATGGTGGTCGCGTCCCCATTTGGGCCGGTCGTTGATATTGCCTTGCAGAAAGGGCGTGCGGCCGAACTCACCTCCCCAGATCACGAGCGTATCGTCGAGCAGTCCGCGCTGTTTGAGATCTCTTACCAATCCGGCCGACGGTTGGTCGGTATCGCGGCATTGGTTGTAAAGCTCCGTCGTGATGCTGCCGTGCTGATCCCAGCCCGCGTGCATGATCTGCACGAACCGCACACCGCGCTCGATGAGCCGACGGGCCATCAAGCAGTTGTATGCGTAGGTGCCCTGCTGCTTCACGTCGCTGCCGTACAGATCGAGCACGTGTTGCGGCTCGTCGGCCAGGTCGGTCAGTTCGGGCACGCTGCTCTGCATGCGATAGGCCATCTCGTATTGTGCGATGCGCGTGGCGATTTCGGCATCGCCCGATTCGCGGAGCTTCATCTCGTTGAGTTTCGCCAGATCGTCGAGCAATCCGCGGCGCATCGGCCGGCTCATGCCGTCCGGGTCGGCCAGGTAGAGCACGGGCTCGCCGTTGCCGCGAAACTTGACGCCCTGGAATCGCGACGGCAGGAAACCGGCGCTCCAATAGAAGTCGTAAAAGATCTGGCCGCAGCTTGTACCCTTGCTGACGGACGTCATGACCACGAACGCAGGTAAATCTTGTGTGTCGCTGCCCAGGCCGTACGTCAACCAAGCACCCAGCGTGGGACGACCGGGGAGCTGCGCGCCGCTGAGAAAGAAGCTGATCGCCGGCGCGTGGTTGACTGCGTCGGTGTGCAGGCTTTTGACGAAACACAGGTCGTCGGCGATGGCCGCCGTGTATGGCAAGAAGTTGCTCACCCAGGCGCCGCTTGTGCCGCGCTGGGCGAAGGGCTCGACGGGCGCCAGCATCACCTTTCCTTGCGGCGAGCCCGTCATGGTGCTGAACCGCTTGCCGGCGAAATAGGCGTCGGGTATCGGCTCGCCATGCATCGTCTGCAGCTTCGGCTTGTAGTCGAACAACTCGACGTGCGTCGGACCGCCGTTCTGGAACAGGTAGATGATCCTCTTGGCCCGTGGTGCATAATGCGGCAGGCCGGCTAGACCACCTGTCGTTGCCGCGGCGGCGAAGCCATCGCCAGACAAAAGAGAAGCCAACGCCGCCGTGCCGATCGCGGAAGCACCGCGCCCAAAGAACTCGCGGCGATTGACCGCCAGGCGATGCTCAAGGATGGGATCCATGGTTCACTCCTTGTTCAACGCCTCGTCCAGATTCAAGACCGCACTCGCCAGCGCCGTGTACGCGGCGTGCTCGACCGGATCGAGCGATGTGTTGCGTTTCGATTCGCCCAAGGTCAGAAACCGGGCCGCAGCCTGGCCGTCGGCAGCAAATTCGCTCTTCAGTCGCTCCAGGCTGGTGAACAGGACGGACAACTCGTCCGTCGTCGGCGAGCGGGCCAAGACGTAACGGTAGATCGCCGAGATGCGCGCGCCGCTGTCGGGGGCGGGGGCGGCGAGCACGCGCTCTGCCAAAGCACGGGCCGCTTCGATGTACGTCACGTCATTGAGTGTGGTCAATGCATGCAACGGTGAGTTGGTGCGCAGGTGTTTGACGGTGCAAATCTGGCGAGAGGCGCTGTCGAAGAACAGGCTCGGCGCCACAATCCGTCGCCAGAACGTGTAGAGGCTGCGGCGATAGAGGGCCTCGCCGTGGTCCTGCTGAAAATGCTTGCGATCGAACGTGATGTCGGCCCACAGGTCGCCGGGCTGATAGGGATTGACGGGCGCACCGCCGATGCGGCGCACGAGTAACCCCGACGCCGCCAGAGCCTGGTCGCGGATCATCCAAGACGGCATACGGAAACGGGGCCCACGCGCCAGCAAGCGGTTCTGCGGATCGCGCTCGGCCAGCGTCGCCGAGACGGCCGACGACTGGCGATAGGTGGCGCTGGTGACGATCAGTCGGCAAAGCCGTTTGAGATCCCAACCCGACTCGACGAATTCGGCGGCCAGCCAATCGAGCAACTCGGGATGAATCGGCCTTTCGCCCTGCACGCCGAAATCTTCTGGCGTCTTTACCAGCCCGATGCCGAAGAACTGTTGCCAGAGCCGGTTCACGGCCACCCGGGCCGTCAGCGGGTTGTCGCGGGAGACGAGCCACTGGGCCAACCCCAAGCGGTTGGCCGGCGCTCCCGAAGCGAGCTTGGGTAGGCTGGCCGGCACGGCGGCAGAGACCTCGTCGCGAGGCTTGTCGTAGAGTCCCTTGTCGAGCCGGAAGGTCTGCCGCGGTTGCGGTGCGTCGGCCATGACCATCACACGGGGAATCGACTGCTGCACTCCGTTGCGGGAATCGATAGCTCTCCGCAGCTTTTGCAGTTGCGAGACGTAGCCGGCCTCGTTCTCCCATTGCTTTTCCAACTGTTGCAATTGGGCCGAGCTCCGCTGGCGCGCGGGCAATTTGAGTGCTGCCTTGATCTCTTCGGGTAGGCTAGCCGCCGACGCGGCCTGATCGCTCGACTGCCCCTCGCCGCGCGAAAAGAAGGTCGATTCGAAGGCGTCGAGTTCGGCAGCCGCCGAATCGATTGCGACTGCGAGCTGAAGCAGGCGGCCCTTCTGCTCCTCGGTCGGCACATCGAGCACGGGCGGTGTCTGTGGATTGCCGCCGCCGCCGTCGACAGGCGTTTGATTGAAGAAGGCGAACAGCGAATAGTAGTCGCGTTGGGAGATCGGATCGAATTTGTGGTCGTGACAGCGGCAACAGTTGAACGTCAGCCCCAACCAGACGGTGCCCACGGTCTCCGTCATGTCCATCACATAATCGACGCGATTTTCTTCGGGAATCCGGCCGCCTTCGCCGTTGATCATGTGGTTGCGGCAAAAACCCGTGGCGAGCTTCTGTTCCTCCGTCCCGCCG
Organism: Pirellulales bacterium; assembly: GCA_035547915.1. Taxonomy (GTDB): domain Bacteria; phylum Planctomycetota; class Planctomycetia; order Pirellulales; family JAICIG01; genus DASSFG01. The sequence continues at coordinate 53,710 of DASZTS010000048.1, forward strand.
GCGAGCAGATCGCCGGCTAACTGCCAGATCGTAAACTCGTCGTATGGCAAATCGTTGTTGAATGCCTGCACAACCCAATCACGCCAGGGATACATCGTTCGTTCGCCATCGCCCTGGTAGCCATTCGAGTCGGCATAGCGCGCGGCATCGAGCCAATCCCACCCCATCCGCTCGCCGAACGCCGGAGATGCCAGCAGGCGGTCGACGAGTTTGGCATATCCATCTAGCGATGCATCGCCAAGAAACGAATCCGTCTCGGCCGGATCGGGCGGCAGGCCGGTGAGATCGAGTGACAACCGCCGCACGAGCGTTTCGCGTCGCGCTTCCGGCGCGGGCGCCAGCTTCTCGCGCTCCAGCCGCGCGAAGACGAACGCGTCGATGGCATTCTCGATCCGATCGGTATTGCCAGCCGGTTGCGGAACGGCTGGGCGCGATATTCGTTCAAACGCCCAGTGCCCGCCCCACGGCGCGCCGGCATCGATCCAGTTCTTCAGCAAGGCCACTTGTTCCGGCGTGAGGGGCCGGTTGAAATCGGCCGGCGGCATCCGCTCATCGACATCGGAAGATGTGATACGCCGATAGATTTCGCTCGCATCGCTTCGCCCCGGCACGATGGCGGCCCCGCCATCGCGGCCCCGTTTGGCGTCCGCCTCTTCGTCCAGCCGCAAATCGGCCTGCCGCTGTCCCGCGTCGGGCCCATGACATTGGAAACAGTGATTGGAAAGGATCGGCAGAATCTGGCGACCAAAATGTACCGCCGCTGCGTCGCCCTCCATAGCCGAAGCCGCCTGGGCCGTCAGCAGGGGCAAAACACAAAGAGCGACGATGCGGAGCATGTTTATTGGTTAGGCGTGCGTGGGACAGATCAACAGGTGGGAATTCCGGCGGGAAGCCGATCCATTTTACCGCAACTGGGTGTCGGTTTCACCGGAGCGCGACGTGCCGGGCTGACAGCCGCTTGGGGATGACGGCCCTCGACGATAGACTTGGGGCAACAATTCGTAACGGGTGACACGATCATGGATGAACCGACTTCGGACAAACGGATTCGCCGCGCGGTTTTGCAGCGGCTGGAAAGCCTCGAACGGGCCGGGCTGCGCGAACTGCCGCGACCGGTGGGCGCCAAACGCAATGCAGCTACGGCCAACCGGCGAGAACCGGTCAAAGCCTCGGATTCGTCGCTCCGAGTGCAACCTGCGGAGCCAGCGCCGGTCACCGCGGCAGTCCGAGAATCCGAAGCGGCCTCGACGCCAGTAAGCGCTTCCCCACCGGCTGCGGCGCCGAAGCAATCGACAGGCACGACGAAAGGCGCGTCGCTGTTTGCGGCGGCGGGGTGGGACGGGGCGCCGAACATCCCGGCCGAGCAGAGGCAACCGGCGCTCGATCTCATCTGTGGCCAGGTGAGAGGTTGCGAGCGCTGCCGCGAACTGGCCACGACGCGCACGCAAACCGTGTTCGGCGTGGGGGATCCCAATGCGCGGCTCTGCTTCATGGGCGAGGCGCCGGGAGCCGACGAAGATCGGCAGGGCGAGCCCTTTGTCGGCCGCGCCGGCCAGTTGCTAAACAAGATCATCGAAGCCTGCGGCCTCCGGCGACAAGATGTCTATATCCTCAACACGCTCAAGTGCCGGCCGCCGGGTAACCGCAACCCGTTGCCGAACGAGGTGGCCAACTGCCGCGAGTTCCTCAATCGGCAACTCGATATCATCCAGCCGCAATTCATCTGCTGCCTCGGTTTGGTGGCAGCACAGGCTCTGCTCGGGGTCGAATCGTCGATGAGCAGATTGCGGAAGCGATTCTTCGACTATCGTGGGAGCCGCGTGCTCTGCACCTACCACCCTGCCTACCTGTTGCGGAACCCATCAGCCAAGAAAGATGTCTGGGAAGACATGCAGTTGTTGTTGAAGGAGATGGGAATCGCGCTGCCCACGAGATAGACGCCTTCAGGCGGCCAGCGGCGGCACCATCTTGCCCATCACTTCGAGCAACTGGCTGAGCTTGATCGGCATTTGCAACACGACGCGATGCGGGGCCAGGTTTTCTTGCACTTGCTTGGCCCACGAGCGGTGTTCGGCGGCCAACAGCAAAACGGCCGGCAGGGAACAGGTCTGTTCGCCGGTGGCAAATTCTTGAAAGGCCGTCAGCGCCGGCTCACCGATCTGGCCCGTGCTGAAGATGATGACGTCGGCCGGTTTCTTGTCTTCCTGGAAGCGCTCCAAGGCGCGGCGCGGGTCGCTGATGACCAGCACGCGGTAGCCCGCCTTTTTCAATTCCTGCCGGAACACATCCTGCCATTTGACGTTCGATTCCACGACCATCAAACCGCGACGCTGGCTGTCGGCGGCGAGCGCCAATGCCAACCGTTCACGGTCCGCCTGCCAACGGTGGGCATCGCCCGCATCGCCGGCGTCGGCAACGTGATCATCGCCCGCGGCCAGTCGCTCGGCCGCGATATTGAGATCGACGAGCATCTGGGCCGGCGTCTGAAAACGCTTTTCCGGATCGATATGCATGGCCTGGGCGACCACCGATGCCACGATCTTTGGCACGCTCGGCTCGGCTTCGAGGAGCGGCACAACGTCGAAGTAACGGGACTTCATCAGCCGCTGCATGCGGTCGCGCGTCTCATGCAGTGGCGAGTGGCCAGCCAGCATGTGGTAGAAGATCACGCCCAAGAAATAGACGTCGCTGCGCTGGTCGTCTTTGCGTACGCCGGTGGCCCGCTCCAACCCGGCGTAGTCGATGGTGCGGGCGTTCATCGTCTCGCCCAGCTTCTCATCGGCGACGTTGGCATCGGTGCCGGCCAGGCCGAAATCGACCAACTTCGCCTGTCCCTTGCTCGAAATAAGAATATTGGTGAGCTTGAGATCGCGGTGCGACACGCCATGCTCGAAGCCGTAACGTAACCCGCTCGTGATATCGATCATGAGCCGTGTCGCCTCGGCCGGCTTGAGTTTTTTGCGAATCTTGAGGAACTCGCGCAAGTTGCCGCCTTCGACGAATTCCATCACCAGGAAGTGCGTCCGATCCTTCGAGTAAACTTCGTGGATCGGTACGATGTTGGCATGGCGCAGCGAAAGGCCCACCTGGCCCTCGCGCACGAAGTGTTCGGTCTGTTCGGGATCGTCGCTGTAACGCTTGCGGAGTACCTTGAGCGCCCGCACGATCCCGGTCTCTTTGTGCACGGCCCGATAGACGCGAGCGAAGCTGCCGCCCGCCACCATGTACAAGACCTTGTAGTCGCCGTAGAAGTAGCCCGACCGTTCCCCCTTGAGTAGCCGATCGAGTTGGAAATTGGTGACCAGTTCGCGGCGCAGCACGAACTGCACGAAATCCTCGGTCGGCACGTTGCGGCGGCCAAACTGGCCCCAGATTTCCTGGAGCTGTCGCTCGGTGAGCAAATCGAGGTCGAACGCGCGCTGAGCGATCTGTTCAGCGGTCAGCTCGGCCATTGCAAACTCCCCAGTTCCCGAAAAGACGGCGCTCGTCGGCACGCACTCCGAACCGCGGCCATAAGACGTTCTAGCGCGCTGCCATCCGCTATCGTATGCAAGGCCAACCGAAGCCGCAACAAGGAGGTGGACTCAAAAAGTCCGCCGTGCGGCGATGAGTATTCGGCCTCGCGCGACGGACGCCCCAGCCCCGAAAAGCCGCACTATTCCTGGTCGAGTTTACCGCGATATTCGTCGCGCTCGCGGCGGGTGGCCTCCAGGTCGAACAACAGATATTTCATGTCGAGCCGGAGCTGGCTCAGCGCGTCTTGCACGAGGTGCAAGATGCGGCGACGACGGCGGGTGCTGTCGATCACGCGTTGGAGGATCGGCTGGATCGAGTCGCGATACTCGGCCGGAAGCTGTTCGCACACCGCAGCCAGGTCGATCAAGTCTTGCGGGAGTTCGTCGGTCTGCGGCTTGGCGACTCGGGAAGTCTGGGACATCTGCGGCCTCTCTGTGTTGTCTGACGGGTTTAACGAGACTAAGAGCAGCCGATGTGCCGTAGATTCTCCTGGGCTTTCGAGAATACACGTAAGATATTTGTATTTCAATACTTAGTGCAACAAAGGGGGCTTCCATGCGGCGGCCGCCGTTGCTGTAAAAACGCCACATTCGCTCTGGAGGCATATCGCAAATGCTGATAGAAGGCCAAGTTGCGCTATGCCACCCGCAAAGCTCGGTTGTCGAGTTTGCGAAACATTTGGCAACCCCATGCGTAGGAATCGCGGGGAGCCGCCGTTGGTCATGGATGTCACCGCCGAATCTCGCCGTACCGCTTCGAGCCGGTCGATCCTGCGCACCGGAATCTTGGCGTCCGGCGTCTTCCTTCTTGCCACACTCCGCATAACCGAATTCGCCTGCGGACAGGCGCCGCTCGACGACGATTTCGAAGGCCCGAAGACGACCTGGCAGTTCACGGATGCCGACGCGCCATATCAGGTCGAGGGCCACCAGCGCACGGCCCAGAATGCTCACCGCGGTACGGGCTGCGAGCTGGTTCAATTCTCGGCGGGTAACGGACGCTTCGTACACCTCTCGCTCGACATCCCGCCGGCGCATGTGATCGCCGAGTTCCGGCCGGCCCTGTGGGTGCGTGCCAACCGTCCAGGCATCGAGCTGCGGGCGCGGGTGGTCTTTCCGCGCGCGGCCGACGACAAGGGCCAGCCTCTCACCCGGTTGGTCCGCGGCACCACGTACCGGAAACAGGGTTCGTGGGAAGCACTCCACGTCGACGACATTCCCAAATTGGTCGAGGCCGTGGTGCGGCCGATGCGTGCGCAATACGGCAGCCACATCGATGTGCGCGAAGCCTACGTCGACCGGCTGTTGCTCAACGTCTACTGTGGGCCGGGACGGACCCAGGTTGCTCTCGACGACCTGGAACTGCCGCACCTGGTACCTGTCGAGGGTCAGGGCAATAACCCCGCCGGGCAACGCGCCGCCGCCATCCCGACGCGCCGCCGAGTCGAATTGGTGGGATCGATCCTGATCGTTGACGATCACCCCTTCTTCCCGCGCATCATCGAACACCAGGGCGAGTCGCTGAACTTTTTGAAGCAACTCGGCTTCAACGCCGTCAGCGTGCCGACGGCACCGACCGATGCGCTCCTCGAGGAAGCGAGGCGGAGCGGGATGTGGCTGGTCTGTCGGCCGCCGGTGTTGCCCAAGCAGGAGGGCGACGACGGTCCGCCCCTCTTCGATGGCCGGTTCGAGCCCGTGTTGGCCTGGCACCTGGGCCAAAAGCTCGGCACGCTCGAACTGGAACCAATGCGCGAACGGGTCGAGCAAATCCATCGGGCCGACGAACAGGCCAACAGGCCGATCACGTGCGATCCGGCCGATGAATTGGCGCAATACGCCCGCATGCTCGGTGCCGAGGGCATTCTGACGCTGCATCGGCAGGTGTTGGGAACGACCTTCGAGCTCGCCGATTTCGCCACTTGGTTGCACACAAGGCCCCGGCTGGGCGTGCCCGGCATGCCTGCCTGGGCCACGATCGAGACGCAGTACAACAAGGAGTTGACGAAGCAGATTTCGCTCTTGTCCGGAGGTCAGGCGGCCGAGCCGGTCGCCGATTTCGAACAGATCCGTTTGCTGGTGCAAGCCGCCTTGAGCGCGGGTGTGCGGGGTCTCGTGTTCGCCTCGCATTCTCCGCTCGATGCACAAGACACGGCCACCCGCGCCCGAGCGCTGGCGCTGTCGCTGGCGAACCTGGAGTTGAAGCTGATTCACGATTGGATCGCGGCCGGCAATATCACGGCCACGATCGCCGCCACCGTCAATACGACCAACACGGCGGGCGAGAATCCGGGCATCACCGGCGCCATTGTGCAGGCGTCGCACACGCGCTTGCTGCTGCCGTACTGGGTGGGCACGGGCGCCCAGTATGTGCCCGACCAACTGGCCGGCAACCTGATCACCTTCGTCGTGAAGGGAGCACCCGACGACAACAGCGTCTATGAATTGACGGTCGGTGGATTGCGGTCCCTGCCCAGCGAGCGACGAGTCGGCGGAGTGCATGTGAAGCAGAACGAGTTCGGCCTGACGTCGATGATCCTGTTGACCGATCAATTAGCTGTGGGAGCCGCGACCGCTCAACTCTGGGAAGCCGCACCGCGCGCCGCCAAATTGCAGCGCGATCTGGCCGCCTACAAATTCAACTATGTGAGCGAGATCGACCGTCAGCTCGCCCGCCTGGCCGACCGTGTGCTCAACGCGCCGATGCTCTTCGACCAGGCGCGCAAAGACCTCAACGAAGCGGAACGTAACCTGACCCTCAAGGACTGGCCGGCGGCCTGCCTTTCTGCCCAGCGCGCCATGCGGCCGCTGCGGTTGGTCGAACGTGGGCACTGGGAGAAAGCGATCGCCTCGATCCGTTCGCCTGCCGCCAGTCCGCTGGTCGCTTCCTTCGGGGAGATTCCCCATCAGTGGGTGCTGGCACGCAAGTTGGAAAACCTCAGCCGCTCGCGCTCCTTGCTCGAACAGGGCGACTTCGAGTCGCCCAGAGCTGCCTGGGAGGCCGGTTGGCGTCCCTATCGGCACAGCCAGCAGGGCATCACGACGACATCGAGTTTTGTGCAAACCGAGCACGTTTCCGGCACGTCCAGTCTGTATCTGGCGGTGAAGCCGCTCGACGCCGACGTACCCCCCTCGCTGATCGAGACGCCACCGTTGTGGGTCGAGACGCCGCCCATTTCAGCCGATTCGGGCCAGTGGTTCCGGATCCATGGCTGGGTCAAAGTACCCAAGGCCATCGAGGCGAGCCTGGAGGGGCTGATGATCTTCGATACGCTGGGCGGGCCGGCACTCGCCGAGCGCATCGGCAAGACCGAAGGCTGGAAGGAATTCACGCTCTACCGCGCCGCACCGGCCAGCGGGCCCTTCAAGCTGGTGATTGCCCTGACGGGCATCGGCGATGCTTGGGTCGACGGCGTGACGATCGAGACACTCTACGCGTCCCAATCGATCCGGGCACTTTCGGGCACCGGCCGCAACCCGCAACCCATTCAGAACAAACGCCAGACGTTGCGATTGGGGACGCCGCCTAGGTTCCCCAATTAACGGGTCGGCCCGGTGCGGTCCATCTATTCCCACGCGCCGAAACGCGGCGCGTGTCGCGCGGCCGAGCCCGCCAGCAGTACCGGATGGGCCTGCCGGCCCGCCTTGACGCCCGCCATTCGCGGTGCCATCGTGACGGGCATGACTGCCCTCCAAGCCTGTGTCTACTTCACTGCGAAACGCCCAGAACTGCCCGCGGCGCTCGCCCCATTCCTCACCGTCAATATGATGACGCCGATCAAGGTTCGGTGCCTCGATGGGGTCGGTGAAATCATGGTCGATCTCCTGCCGCCCATGCTGGCCGCCATCTTGGAAGCGGCTGGACGCCTGGAGAAGTGCGACAATGCCGAAGATTTGACGACGGCCTTGACCGAGTGTTTGCTCTCGGGAGCGACCAATATGTCGCGCGAGCAACTGGGCGTCCGAAGCCACGAGTTAGCCGTAGAGATGCTCGACCTGGGGGTCAAGCTGAAGCAGGCTCGGGACAGGGCCTCTCACTTTTTCACAATGCCGAGTTTGGCAAGCAAGCGGGGGACTTTGAGGACGTTTTGTCGCAGAGCAGCGGCGATATTCTTCGCGCCCTCGGCACGCAAGGCGGCGATCAAGCCGTTCCGCAGGCCGGCCAG
>DASZTS010000049.1:0-32877 GCA_035547915.1 Pirellulales bacterium
GTGCCAGCCGAAGATTTCGTCGTTCGGACCGCAGTGGGTGTCGGCGTTCCAGTTACAGCCGGTCGGACCGCCCAAAGGCAGAGCGTTGTTGTTGATCGCACGGATGACCGTCGACTTGACGGCAGTCGCGTCACCCGTGTAACCGACGATGTTGCCCGGAGGGCTGTTGTCGGTCAGACCCTGGTTCGGCGCACCATTGACACCGAAGCCGTTGTCCGGCTCGATCCAGCGCCAGAAGGCGCGGTTGGCTTCGCTGTTGGGCAGGTTGATGCCCATCGGGTCGGTGTACGCACCGGGCATGAACTCGTTGCGGCCCACGTCTTCGGCGTAAGCAATCGTCTTGCTCAGACCGTCGATGCACTGGGCCATCGTGCCGCCACCCGCGTGCAAACCACCGGTGACACGGAAGTTCGCGTTGTTCCAGGTCGTGTTGGTCGGGTCGATGTTGGTATAGACCGTGGCACCGTAGTCGGTGTAGGCATAACCGGACGAGTCAAGACCACTCTTCGGACGCAGCGGGTTCGTCGGGCAGAGGTAGGTGGGAACGACCTGGGTACCAGGCAGCAACATCGTCGGATTCGTCGCGATGGGCTGGTTCGCCGTATCGTTGTAGTAATAACGGTTATCGACCGAGTCATACACTTCCTGCTGCTCGATGTAGGGCAGGATGAAGTACAACGGCGAGTAACCGCCGGGCGTCGACTGCGTGCTGCCGTTCGGCGTCACGTTGCTTGCCAGGCCGTATCCAGCGACGTAGGTAAAGCCGTTCGCGGCGCCGTTGGCGACGTTGGAGTTGTACTGCTGGACCGGCGCGTCGAACCAAGTCGAAGCATTGACGGCAGTGCCAGCCACGGTGGCGCCAGACCAACCCACCGAACCCGACGGATAGGCGGGTTGGGCGAAGTCCGCCGGACTGTAGGCGGGCTTGAAGAAGTTCGTGCCTTCACCGGCCGACGGCAGGGTCTTCAGGTTGTCGTGGAACAAGTGGATACCCAAGCAGATTTGCTTGAGGTTGTTGTTGCACGTGTTGCGGTTACCCGACTCACGGGCACGCTGCACGGCGGGCAACAGCAGAGCGACCAGCAAGCCGATGATGGCGATGACCACCAACAGCTCGACCAGGGTAAAACCCTTGGACTTCGTTACTTTCATGACTTTCGCTTTCTCCATGGAAACATGTAAACAAAAAACTGAAAACACACAAGCAAAGGTTGTTGACTTCTTAAAGAGACACCTCCCGTGTCTTTGCGGGCTCCTTCCGCGGGGCCGCTTGACTCCCACCAAGCGCTACGACCAAGTTGCTTCGCTCCTCGCACCTCCCCTCGCGTTTCTTGGACCACCGCCTCGAGTCACCGCAGGCCACTCCCGCAGGCGTCACCCGACTCAAGGCGGTCGGATTATGGCAAACGAACGTGAGCTGTCTATCCCTGGCAACGTTAGATTTACATTAAAGCGATTCAAGGTTTCGCGGGGTTTTTAGAACGGGTGGATCCTCGTCGCCAAGCACTTCTGCCGTTGTGCGTTGCGAGAACCAACTCGGTCGGCGAAACCGCGCCGGACCAGTTCGAAAAGCCACTGCACGATGCTTTACGCTGCCGGTTCCGCGTCGGCCTCCTTGGGCTCCTCGGCGTTTTCCTCTTCGGGAGGTGGCTTAGGTGTCGCTTTCTTCTTGATCAGCCGCGACTCCTTGAGCATCTTTTCACCATCGAGCCAGAATTCGCCCGTCTCCGTCTCGCTCCAGATCAATTCGATCTCGCCCGACTGCTTCTCGGGCACGGCGATATCTACCTTGGTGCGCACCGTCATGATGGGAGTCGTTTTCTCGTAACGCAGAAGCTGCTTCCGTACGGCTCCCAGATTTACTTGGATGCTCTCGGGGTCGGCATCGCTCCAATCAGCGGGCCGTTGCTTGTCGTACCATTTGCCCAGGTCGCCACCGGTCCTCTTGGCCGCCAGCCGTTTAAGCGTCGACCATTCCCCTTTGGCGAAGGCCTTCCCGGCGAGCAACGCACGGTCGCTCAGCTCGCCGGGCAGTGGTTCGGCGGGCTCCAAGAGCCTTACGGCACCGTACGCCAAGGCCAGCCCAAAAATGCCCAACACCACCCACTTGGCCGCCGGGGGAAGGCCCTGGAAACGCTTTTCCACCCACGTCGGCTGCTCTTCCACCGGCGCCGCCGTATGACTGACCGGAACGGCATCTGCCGGGCGCTCACCGGCCACCGTGCCGTCGCGCGTGACGTGGAATACCTGATTGCATTCTTTGCAGTGAAATGTCTGGTCGAGCCGCGAAATATTCACCTTGCCCTGGAAACCACAATTCGGGCATTCGATCGGCAAATACTTGTAAACGCCCTTGCCTTCGCGGGCCTCCGAAGCCCCAGGCGCTGACTTCGGTGCACCTGTGTTCTTCGGGCCGGGCGGCGGCGATGGAGGCGCTGGATCTGGCACGTCGCACTCGCGAGGAACGGATCAAATAAAACGGCCTTGCCCGCACCATCGTTGACGAACCGGCAAGGGTCTATACGAACCGACGCTTCAACGGCCAAGCATCCCGCCGATAGACCCTGCTGAAACTAATGCTCGATTGCTAAGAAGGCATTCGCCACACATTAGAAAAGCATTAGCATGACACCGCTCCGCTTGCTGTACCCCTCGAAATGTGGCTCATTTCGATAAACGGCGCGGCGAGAACGTCGCAAACGGGCTGGCGAATCAAACGGCGTCGCCCGACTCTTGCAACGCGTCCGGTGGGCTCGACAAGATCTTGAAGGTCGACACCTCCCAGCTCCAACTCCGGTTCATAATGTCGAACCTCTTCGTGACAGTGAGTTGCACGAAGAAGCTGATCGTTTCTTGCTCTCGCTTGAGCGTGACCGCATACACGTCGATGATCGTCCGTGTGTCTTCGCTGGTTTCGCTGGCAACGTTGCGGAAATAGCGGACGTGCGCGGTCTTTCCCAGGTTGAGCAAGACGTGCACTGCCGGTTGCTCCAGGAACCAATTCATGTCACGCTTGCCCCATCTTGCGGCGTAATAACCGGGCACGGACTCACCCACGTTGACGCGTTTCCAGCGTGGACGCGTCCACTGGTGAGCCACATCGGGATGATTCTCACGGAGCGCCTCGAACCAACCGCGAGCCGCCTCCATCGCTTGGGCGCGGTCGACCCGTTCGTACCCTAAGGGAACGAACGGAGCGGAGAGGCCGAAGATCAACGCCAGAGCAAGCCCTGCCAACGCGAGCGGACGGCCGGTCAGAGCGGGCCATTCACGGTGGATCTTGCGAAGCGCCAACCAATTGACGACGACGGCGACCACCGAGATGAGGCAAAAAACCACGTTCTCCAAGGCCAGCAGACTCAGCGCGCCTAGGACCAGTCCCGTCACGGCCAAAGCGCTTACCGCGCGGTAGTCGCTGGCACCGTCCTCGATCGCGATCGGTTCTTCGATTTCCGTCAAGATGCTCATGGGCTCCCAAACTGCCACAAAATGGACCGGGTTGGCTATCATTATTGAATCTCTCTATGTGGAGCGGAAGGTCGCTCATGCATTCTTAACAATCGTCGCACCAAGCGTTGTCTGTTCCGGATTGCGGGGGCGGGGTCGACCAGTTACCATCGCGCATCGCAAGCCCTCATGGAAACTCGTTGCGAACACTGCCGACAAGATTGCTGGGTCGAAGACGCTCTGGCGGGCGAAGAAGTCCTTTGCCCTTGGTGTGAGCGGACGTTCATAGCCAAAGAAGCCGAAGAACGGCTGGCCGGGTTGCGGGATCTCGTCGAGTCGCTATTGACCGAGATCCAACCCGAGCCGGCCACCAAGGGACCGGAGGAAACGCAGTCGGTCGCCGCGCGACCTGCTCGGCGCCGCGCAAAGAGCCGACCGCAGAGTCGCTTGGTTCAGCACCTGCTCGGTTTGGCCTTCGTTTCGGCCGTTGCCGTCGTGGTCGCCATCGGAGTGTGGATGTGGGCCGAACGCCGGTCGTCGGGCTGGCAAGCGGCAAGCATGGATCCCGCTTCGGCCAACTACGTCGAGTGGAAGGCCGATCCATCGTTGGTCGACCAACTTGGCGAGTTTCGGGGCATAGATCACTTTCAGTTCCGTCCGCCGAAGTCGTTTTCGCGTTGGACCGTGCTCCCCGACCCCGGTTGGCTTCCGCGCAACGGCCACTACACCGGCCTGCGCTTCCAAGGTTCGCAGGGCGAGCGGGCCGAACTGTACTGCTCGGTCGTGACCTTTCCCCCCGACTCCCCGATGCAAGGGGGTCTCGAACACGGCTTGAACCGCTTTTACGAATGGCTGGGTTACCACGCGGCCGTGGGCGATCTGTCTCGCGGCGACTCGGAATTGGGCGTATTGAACGGACGAAACTGTATCCGCGCGGCCTTCTTTTGTCGCCTCCGCCGACGTGAGTCGTTGCGAGGCGATGCACGCGAGGGCATCGTCTACGTCCTGATCGACCAGGGGCGGCAGATCACTCTCTACACGTTGTGCGATCCGCAATTGCAGGACGAGCACAATTTGATGGGAGCCTCCTTGCTCACTTGGCAGGAAAAATGAAGGAACCAGCAGCGCCCGTGGCTCCTTCTTCCAGGGGCGGCTCGATGAGCGCTCGTCATGTGTTCGTCGTCGTGGCGATCATTTCGGCGGCCACTCTCGCGGCTTACGGCGATGGCTTTCGCGGCCCTTTCGTCTTCGACGATATTCCGGCCATCGTTGAAAATCCCACGATCCGACAACTCTGGCCCCTGTCGACGGTCTTGTCGCCACCCCGCAGCACCACGGTCGCGGGCCGGCCCCTGGTCAACTTGTCGCTGGCCGCCAACTACGCGATTGGCCGCAGTAGCGTATGGGGCTATCACGTCCTGAACCTGGCGATACACCTGTTGGCAGCCCTGATCTTGTTCGACCTGATACGGCGCACGCTCGCCGTGTATGCGCCCGCGGACGATCGATGGGCGCCGATCGCGATCGCCTGCGCGGCCGCGCTCTGGTGGGCGGTCCATCCCTTGCAGACCGCGGCCGTTACCTACCTCGTACAGCGCGCCGAGTCGTTGTGTGGTTTGTTCTATCTGGCAACGCTTTACTTTCTGTTGCGCGGCGCGCGGGCTGCGCGCCCCGAGGGCTGGTATGCCGCGTCGGCCCTGGCGTGCTGGATGGGCATGGCGACGAAGGAAGTCATGGCAACCGCGCCACTGGTTGCGCTGGCTTATGATCGGACCTTCCTGGCGGGTTCGTTTCGCCAGGCTTGGCGAGAGCGCCGGAGGTTGTACGCCATGCTCGCGGCCAGTTGGCTGTTGATGGCCTACCTTGTGCTCGGCACGGGTGGTAGGAGCGGTTCGGCGGGCTTCGACCATAACATCACGCCCGTCCGCTACGCCGCCACGCAGGCCGGCGCGATCTTGCATTACCTGCGACTGTCGATCTGGCCGGAGCCACTGGTCTTCGACTATGGCCGCCACACGGTATCCGGCCTAAGTGATGCGTGGCCGCAAGTCTCTGTGGTGATTGCCTTACTGCTGGCGGCCGCGATGGCTTGGCGCCGCTGGCCCGCGCTCGGATTCCTAGGCGTGGCATTCTTCGTCGTGCTCGCCCCCAGTTCCAGTTTCGTGCCGGTCGTTACGCAGACCGTGGCCGAGCATCGCATGTACCTGCCGCTGGCGGCCGTCTGCGCGATACTCGCGAGCGCGGGCTATGCTCTCAGCCAGCGTGTGGTTACGCCCCGAGGCCCGAAGACGAAAGTCGGCGAGAGACTTCCCCGAGCCTATTTGGTGTGCGCGTCGGCAATTGCTGCGCTGCTGGGCTGGCAGACATGGAACCGCAACGACGACTATCGTTCCGAGGCTTCGATCTGGGCCGACACGGTGGCCAAGGTGCCCGACAACGCGCGGGCTTGGGTCAATCTGGCCCGCACCGACTACAACACTGGCGACGTCGGCGGAGCATTGGAAAAGCTAGATCGGGCCGCCGAACTCGATCCCGACGACGTCGACGTGTTCATCAATCGGGGTTTCGCCCTGCAAGGTGCAGGACGACTCGCAGCAGCGATCCGAGATTTCGATCGCGCGATCGAGTTGCAACCGACCGCTGCCGGACACTACTATCGGCGCGCGGTCGCCCGCGTGTTGGCGGGGCAATCCGAAGAGGCGATCGCCGACTACCAGAAGGCACTCGACTTGCGGCCCGATTACGCGCAGGCTTGGTACGACCTGGCCAACCTGTACCGGGACGCAGATCATCTGGACGCGGCCGTGCAGTGTTATGGCCGGGCCATCGCTGCGGCCCCTGGCTTTGTCAACGCTTGGAAGAACCGCGCCGCCGCCTTGGGGCAATTGCGCCGGTACGCAGAAGCGATCGACGACTGTAACCAGGCGCTCGCCCTATCGCCTCGGTCGCGGGATATCTACCAGAACCGGGCAATCTTTCATTACCGGTCGGGGCAGCCGGACGCGGCGCGCAACGACTTGCAAATCTTTGCTCGATTGGGCGGACAACCCGACGCCGAGTTGGCGCGGCAACTCGGTTTGACCTCTCCGAACCGCCCGTGAGGCGTCGCCCGCCGAACGCGCCTCTTCTCGTCGCCGCGGGTGACTATTTCGCCACGGCGGTTTTACGGCTGATCCGGGCGGCGCGTTGAGCCTGATCGCGCCGTGGGCCGAACCGAGCGGCATCGCATCCCGCAGGCGCATGCTGGATTTAGTTAGATTAAAAGTTAATATCCTCTCTTTTTTAGTCTCGACCGTATCGATGTGCTTGTGGAAAATATTTCCGAGTAAGCAAGGCTTGCCATTCCTGGGGCAGCGGAACCGCGCGAATGCCATTCAACGGACTGCTCCGGTTGTGGGATCGCGCTCCGCGTGCGCTGGTCAGCGGCGGTTTGATCGTGGCGACGGTCGTTCTGTTTTCACGCGTCTTCGTTTGCGAGTTCATCAATTTCGATGATCCGCTGTACGTGACCGAGAATCACCACGTGCGCACCGGTTGGACGCCGGAAAACGTCGCCTGGTCGTTCACCACCGTCGAGACCGGGAACTGGTTCCCGCTGACCTGGCTCTCGTTGCAGTTCGACAATACGCTCTTCGGAACGAACGCCACCGCCTATCACGCCGTCAACCTGGCACTGCACGTCGCCAACGGTGTGCTGCTCTTCTGGGCGTTATGGTCAATGACCGGCGCGCTCGCGCCGAGTGCCGGTGTGGCCCTGCTGTTCGCCATCCATCCCTTACACGTCGAATCGGTGGCGTGGGTTTCTGAGCGTAAAGACGTCCTCAGTACGTTCTTTTGGATGTTGGCGCTGATTGCCTACGTCCGCTACGCCGAACGGCGCTCGCTGAGTCGCTACGCGGCCGTGTTCGTCCTGTTCGCGAGCGGCCTGTGCGCCAAGTCGATGCTTGTCACGTTCCCCTGTACGCTGCTGTTGCTCGATTTTTGGCCGTTGCGGAGATGTGTGTGGTTTTCCGAAAAAGACCCGCCAGTCGTACCTGTCGACCCACAGTTCGCCCGAACGTCGATCGGCTGGCTGATTTTGGAAAAGGTGCCTCTGATTGCTCTGAGCGCGGTGTTCAGCGTGATCGCGTTCCAGGCGCAAGCTCGCGGTCACGCCGTCTCATCGACGGATCTTATTCCTTGGGAATACCGCTGGATGAACGCCGCGCAGGCGTGCGTTGCCTATCTCTGGAAATCGCTCTGCCCGCTGGAGTTGGCGATCGTCTACCCCCATCCGCTGCGAAACCAGTCGCCCGTCCTGGCGCTCGCGGCGGCAGCCCTGCTGGCCGCGGCGACTCTTTGCATCGCCAGGCGGTGGAGGCGCCAGCCGTATCTGGCGGTCGGCTGGTGCTGGTACTTGGGCACGCTCGTACCCGTCATCGGCATCGTGCAAGTCGGCGCACAGGCCATGGCCGATCGATACACCTACGTGCCGCTGATCGGCATCTTCATCGCGTGGGCGTGGTCACTTTCCGAGTTGGTTCAGAAGCGGCAAGTTTCGCCCCGGCTGGCGGGCGTGCTGTCGGCCGCTGCCTTCCTGTCGTTCGGGGCGTGTACCTGGAACCAGGTCGGCTATTGGCGCAACGACGTGATCGTCTGGCAACATTCGATCGAGGTGACCGGCCCGAATTGGCAAGCTTGCCATTGTCTCGGAGACGCCTTGTTGTGGCGAGGCTTGCCGCGCGAGGCCCTTCCGCATCTGGTCGAAGTCGTTAAACTTGCTCCCGATCTCGACACAGGCCATTGTAGTTTGGGCACCGCGCTCATGATATCGGGAAATCCGTCGGCGGCGCTGGTCGAGTTGGAGCACGCCGTGCGGTTGAATCCGCAGAACGCCGACGCACACCAGAACTTGGCTTTATTGCTAGACGGCGGCGGGCGCTCTGCCGAGGCCGTCGGCCACCTGCAATATGCCTTGCAAGTGCAGCCGGCGTTGTGGAAAGCGCACCTCCTGCTCGCCGAGATCCTGAAACGGCAGGGAGAACTTGCCGACGCCGACCGCCATGTGCGGCAGGCATTGATGATAAACCCCCAAGCGCTCGAAGACCTCAAACAACTGTCTGCGCGGCAACAACCCCCAAGTCCGCCCTCGCTCGAAGGCCAAGCTACCCGCCGCGAGCTTTGACCAGTGCTTGCTCGAACGACCTCAGACCGAGCGTGAAGAGATGACTCGTCGAGCGGCCGATTGGTTGATCGTGTTGGCGCTCACGTCGGTGACGGGCGCACTCTTCGCCCGCGCCCTCGCGTTCGGCTTCGTCAACTACGACGACCCGCACTACGTTACGGCCAATTGGCACGTCCGGGCCGGCTTGTGCCGCGAGAGCGTCTGGTGGGCGCTCACGAGCACCGAATATGCCAACTGGTTCCCGCTCACCTGGCTGTCGTTGGAGCTCGACTCCACGCTGTACGGCACGAACGCAACCGGATTTCATCTGACCAACCTGGTGCTGCATCTGACCAATACGGTGCTCTTGTATGGCGTGCTGCGGAAGATGACCGGCGCCGTGGTTCGTAGCGCCGTCGTGGCGGCACTGTTCGCGCTGCACCCCTTGCACGTCGAATCGGTGGTTTGGATCACCGAGCGGAAGGACATGCTCAGCGGACTGTTTTGGATGTTGACGCTGCTGGCGTACGAGCACTACGCAAGGCGTCCCACGGTCGGCCGCTATGCTTTGGTAGCCCTGGCCCTGGCGGCCGGCATGGCCGCGAAGCCGATGGCCGTCACGCTGCCGTGCGTGTTGCTGCTGCTTGATTACTGGCCACTCGGCCGCTGGCCACGCGCGGTGAGCACTCGTCGCGCGGCGGAGCACGGCTTAAGGGACGAGAATGGAGATTACGTCGCGGCCGCTCCCTCGCGGCTGATCCTGGAAAAGTTGCCGCTCTTGGTTTTGAGCCTGAGCAGTAGCGTCGTGGCGATGGCGGCGCAGAAGCAAGGCGGGGCGATGGTCAACATCGAGTCGATGCCGTTCGTCCAACGAGTGCTGAACGTGCCGATGGCCTACGTCTGGTACCTTGTGCAGACGGTTTGGCCGGCGAACCTGGCCGTCTTCTATCCCCATCCGGGCGCAAAGCAGTCGGCGATCCTCTCGCTGGTGGCCGCACTGTTGCTGGTTGCCGTCACCGGCCTCGCGGCAGCGCGCCGCCGGCAGCAGCCGTACCTCGTCGTGGGTTGGCTCTGGTATCTGGGGACGCTGGTGCCCGTGATCGGGCTGGTACAGGTCGGGCGCCAAGCGCAGGCGGACCGCTACACCTACCTGCCGCTCATCGGCATCTTCGTGGTGGTCGTCTGGGGGTTGGGCGAGCTGATGCAGAAAGGGTGGGCCTCGAGAAACTTAATGCTCACGCTCGGGCTCGCCGCGTTTGTCTCCTTCAGTGCCTGTACCTGGGTGCAGATCGGATATTGGCGAGACGACATCGTCCTTTGGCAGCACGCGATCGAAATAACTGAACCCAACCTGCTGGCCTACGAGCACCTGTCCGAAGCATGGCTCCGGCGCGGACAATCGGCCGAGGCTCTGCCGTATCTCGAAGAGATTACCCGACGGGCACCGCACTTCACGGCCGGGCACGTCAATCTGGGACTGGCCCTGATGAACCTGAACAAGATCCCGGCGGCCAAGGCCGAACTGGAAGAGGCATTGCGAATCGATCCGCGCAATGGCGACGCCCATCACAACCTGGGCGTGCTTCTCGATGCCGAAGGCCGTAGCGAAGAGGCCATGCAGCACCTCCATCAAGCGCTCGAGTCGCAACCCCATTTCTGGCGAACACACCTGCTGCTCGCCGAGATACTCCGGCGCGAGGGAAACACCGAAGAGGCGGAACGTCACGTCCGCCAGGCGTTGGCCATCAATCCCGATGCGCTCGGGGGAGCCGCCGGATCGAATCGCCAGACGGGCACCGACCGTCGGGACACGGCTCGTTAGAATTCGATGAAGCGGCTTCCGCCGCAGCCGTGCGAGGACGATAATTTTTGTTCTGTTTGGCCTCCCAATGTGCCGTTTGGCCGCGCCACACCACCTGCCTCGAACGCCGCTCCTCAAAACCCAGCCGTGTCACTCCCCTCCAGCCGGACCTATGAAGCCGGACCGCAAAGCGTCTCACCGGCCCGCGATGCTCTCCCTTCGGCGGCTGTCGTTGCGGCCGAGCACTGCGGCGTGCGCTCCGCGATTCTGAGTTCGGGCTTGCTCATCGCTGTGCCGCTCGCCGCTTTCTGGGGTGTGTGGAACGCCGGGCTCGTCAACTTCGACGACGACCTGTACGTGGCGGACAACCCGCATGTCACGACCGGTCTCACGACGCGCAACGTCGCGTGGGCCTTGACCACCACGCATGCCGGATATTGGCAGCCGTTGACTTGGCTGTCGCTCCAACTCGATGCCACCCTTTTTCGAGGGAGCACGGCGGGCTACCACCTCACGAATCTGGCGTTGCACGTCGTCAACGCGCTGGCCTTGATGTGGTTCGTGCGGAGCGTGACAGGTCGGGCCTGGGCGGGCCTCCTCGTCGCCCTGTTGTTTGCCGTACATCCGCTGCGCGTCGAATCGGTCGCTTGGGTGACGGAACGTAAGGACGTTTTGAGTTCGCTGTTCGGCCTGCTGGCGCTGATCGCTTACGTGGGATATGCTCGGGCGCCGGCGGTGCCGCGCTACCTCACCGTCGCGATCTGCATGCTGCTCAGCCTGATGGCCAAGCCGATGCTCGTGACGCTTCCCTGCCTGTTGTTGGTGCTCGACGCCTGGCCGCTGAGACGCACGCGGCAAACCGATGCGGCCACGGGCGAATCGGTGAGCCCCTGGCCTCGGTTGGTCGTCGAAAAGTTCCCGCTGTTCGCCCTGGCGACCGTGTTCGCGATCGTGACTGCCCGTGCCCAGGGTGGTTTCGGCGCGGTTCACTCTCTCGCGCACGATTCGCTCGCACACCGCCTGCAAACGGCACTGACCGGCTATCAGTTCTATCTCGAAAAGACCGTTTGGCCGGTTCAACTGGCCGTGTTTTATCCGTTGTCGCACAAGACCGCGTCGTGGCGCGAGTGGCTCGTGCCGGTGGTCCTGTTGGCCGCGATCACCGCGGTTGCCGTATGGCAGCGCCGTCGCTGGCCCTCTCTTCTCGTCGGTTGGTTGTGGTTCGTCGGCACGTTGGTGCCGGTGATCGGGCTGGTGCAATCCGGTGATCAGGCATTCGCCGACCGCTTTACGTACTTTCCGCTGATCGGGCTCTTCCTGGCCTTGGCCCTAGCCGTGGACGGATTGCTCCTGCGTTGGCCCCGCGTCGGCGCGGTGGCCTTGGCGGCGATGTGTCCGTTGGTCGGAATGCTGGCCGTACAGTCGCATCAGCAGGTCGCCTATTGGCACGATTCGGAAGCACTCTGGCGGCACGCACTGGCGGTGACCGAGGATAACCATTCGGCGCATGCCCATCTGGCGGACGTGCTGTTGGCCGAAGGCCGGGCCGACGAAGGCGTGGAACATGCCGGCCAGGCACTGCGCATCTTTCCGTCGTATACCAAGCATCTGCAATTCGCGAACATCCTGCTCAACTTGCAGCGGAACGACGAAGCCATCGAGCAATATCGGCAGGCACTCTTGTTGAAACCGAACGAAGCCGAACTGCACCTTTCGCTCGGAACGCTCTTACTGGCAGATGACCGTGTCGAGGAAGCGCGGCACGAATTCGACGAAGCCGTAGCATGCCGTACCGACTGGGCCGATGCGTGGAACAATCTGGGCACCGCGCACGCGCTCCTCGGCGATAGCGACGAAGCTTTGCGATGCTACGACGAAGCCTTGAAGCTGAACGCGAACAACGCCGAGTGCCTGAACAACATCGGCCAGGTGTTGACGCGCAAGGGAAAGTACACGGGCGCGTTGCGCGCCTTGGATCAAGCCTTGAAGATCAACCCGCACTACGCCGAAGCCCACAGCAACCTGGGTAACGCCCTCATCCTCGACGGTCGTCTGGGCGAGGCCGCCGTCGCTTACCGCGACGCGATCGAGGAGCGGCCCGACGTCGCCCGCTATCGCTTCAACCTGGCGAGCGTTCTCGAAGAACGAAACGAGACGGACCTCGCCCGCCAGCAATATCGCCTGGCCATGCGCCTCGACCCGGCCTGGCCCGAGACGGCAACCGAGGAGGCATGGAAACTGGCAACCGACGACAACGAAAAACGGCGAGACGGTGCCAAGGCCGTGCGGCTCGCCCGGCAAGCCTGCGGGGCGGTCGAAACGCCGGCGCCCGCGTCGCTCGATGCCCTGGCCGCCGCGTACGCCGAGACGGGCGATTTTGCCCATGCCGAAGCGACCGCGCTGCGTGCGATCGAAGCGGCCCATTCAGGCGGCGACGAGCCGCTGGCCGAACAGATCGAGAAGCGTCGCGCGCTCTATCAGGCCGAGCAGCCCTATCGCTGCCAGAGCGAGTAATCGCGCCCCTGGTAGATTTCTCGGTAGCCCAACCGGCTCAGCAGTTCCGCGCGGCTGGCGATCAATTCCTGCCGTGGCCCTTCGCCGCCGGAACCGTCGAGCCACAACGGTGGCGAAGTGATGATGTAGTCGACGCGGTATCGCTCCACCAGCTCGGGCAGATCGGCCAAGCGTGGCAATCGGTCCGCCTGCCGCAACGGAGGAAGCCTGTCGGCGTTGTGGAGCATCTCCGGCGATAGGGCGGCACTCTCGCCGACCAGGTATCGCCATTTGCGGAGGTCCTCGGCATACGGCCCGGCATAGGCGGCCTGCAACAAAAAGTATCGTTCGGTCGCCGCGCGATCTTCGGGATCCTTGCCAAACCCCGGCAAGTAGAAGAGCCGCGTCAGAACATAGCTGAAGCGCGATGACGAGGGAGTCAGAAACGAAGCCACCTCTTCGCCGCTCAAGATGGGGTGCTCCGCCACGTTCGGATCGCTTTCCAAGCGCTCGACGATGATCCGCAAATCCGGCGGCATTTTTTGCAAGTTTTGTCCCACCCCCGGAGCCATGAACGGACCGTTGTGATTCTCGGGTCCCCATACGAATACGCCGGGCAGTGCCGCCAGCAGGATTCCGCTGGCCAGCGCCGCGACCAGAGGGAAGTGGAGTGAGGAACGCGGTGAGGCCGTTGTAGCAAGTTTCGTGGTCAGACGTCCCAACAGGGCGAACAGCAGGCCCAACCCCGGTCCGATCGGCAACAGCCAGAACAGCCGGTAATAGGCATCCTTTGACGTGAGATACGTTGCCACGGGAAAACAGAAAACCGGGTTGGCCGCGGTCAGAACCAACAAGATCGGGTAGAAGACAGGGTAGGCCCGCCGCCGGCATTCGATCAACAGCAAGCCCAGCCACGGCAATCCGAAGAGCCACAACAGGTCGCTACAGCCGCGCGAGGTGCTCGAGTCGTTGAGAATCGAGAACCAGACATGCACGGAATGCCCCGTGGCCGAAACCGCCGCCGTCGGCGCGCCCGAGTGACCGACCTGTTCCCCGCGCCGCATGCTCCATAAGATGGCGCCCCCCTCCAGGGCCAACGGCAGACAGGCAGCCGCCGCAGCCGCAAGAAATCGCACGGCCTGCCCGACGCCAGGCCGATGGCCGCCGCACACGGAAGGGAGCAGCGCCAGCGCCAGACAACCGATCGCGGCCGGGCCCAAGAAGATGGCCGACGAACTGAAGCCGAGTCCGGCGCAGACGGCGGCCACGAGCGTGGCCCAGGAGGCGAAGTCGCGCCGCCGCGCAAAGCGCAGCAGCATCGCGGCCATGAGCGGCAGGGCCAGATGGGCCACGAGCGATTTACCCTGCCAGACGCGGATCAAGAAATGGTTTGCGCCGCCGTACGGCCCGCAGATGCCGAACACAAAATAGGCCGACAATCCCACGAGCGACACCGGAACCCACCGCCGCGGCACCACCTCGCCCAGCAGGGCGGCGTAGCAACCATAGCACGCCAACACCAGCAGACCGGGCAACAGGGTGTGAAACAAAGTCTGCGGATCAGCGTCCGTCACATGGCACAACACACTACCCCACAATTCCAGGCCGAGCACGCGGTGCGTCGCGTTCACGGCACCCGGATCGCGGCTGATCGGGTTTCTGGCGTTGAGAAAAGGCGCTTCCTGATAGTCGCGCACGGCCGCCAGGTTGAAGCAGTCGTCCCAGTCGGGGCGAAACAGGATCTCGCTGGCCACCGCTTGGCAACCGATCAGCAACACGGCAACGATCGTCCACAGCGCTGGGGCCGGCTTCTCGTCGTCGGCCGTGAATCGCAAGAGCGGCGCCAATCGTCGCCGGAGTAACAGCGCGGCGATCCAACCCCAAGCGATCAGAAGCGGAGAGAAGCAAACGATTCGCTCCTGCACCTCGCTCTGTCCCGCGGACCAAAGAGACAAGCAGCACACGGCCGCCAGGCCGTAAACCGCCGCCATTCCGTAAGCGACCCACGCTGGGCCATTCGGCGGCCGTTCGTCGCCGGGCTCCGCATGGTCGACTGCCGTGTCGACCGACGCGGGGGAACTCGCGGTACCGCGGGCCTTGATCCACAGCCAGCCGCTCATCAGCCCATACACGGGCCAACACACATAGACCGCCGCCAAAAAACCGCCGAACGTGCCCCCGAACCACAAAAAGGGTCCGCTCAGCAGGCTGAACAGGGCGAACGACCAGACGAAGCCGAGCGTTAGTCGCAACGGCCAGGCAAACCGGTCGTCGCGGTGCAACCAGGCGGCCCAGGCATAACCGGGCAACACAAACAGGGCCAGAGCGACAGCAAACGGCAATAAGAGATCGACTAGCAATGCGGTTCCCGTTTTCGCAGATTCTAACTTGCCCGCGCGCGGCTCAAAAGTGGCGAGCGCCATGCCGTCGACGCACACCGATTACTCATGTAAACCACACAGAAACCTCTCACTTGCGGCCATTTCCTTGTTGCGTCGGGGACCATCTGTTACGATCGATTACCCACCCGCAGTCGTCGTCGCGCTCTGTTCGCGCGTTGGTCCAAGACCTCCACTTCCCGGGAACACGCGACCTTGACCGATCCGCTCGTGAGTGTGGTCATCCCCTGTTACAACCAGGCGGAGTTCCTACCGCTCGCCATCGACAGCGTGTTGGCACAGTCGTATGGTTCGATCGAGTTGGTCGTCGTCGACGACGGCTCGACCGATAACACCCCTGCCGTGCTCGCGGCATACGCCGGGCGCGTCAAAGCGGTTCGACAAATCAATGCGGGACTGGCCGCGGCTCGCAATGCGGGATTGGCTGTGGCCACGGGTGAGTTGGTTGCCTTTCTCGACTCCGACGACGTGCTGTTTCCCGATACGATCGAGCGACACGTCGCGGCGCTGACGTCGCATCCCGAAGCGAGCGTCTCTTACGGCGGCTGCGTGTCGATCGATAACGCTGGTATCGAACTGGAACGCGTCACGGCCAAGCCGCTTCCCGACGACGCGTTCGCCAGCCTGTTGGCGGCGAACCGGTTTCCCGTGCATGCCGCCATGGTCCGGCGCGCGGCGGCCGACGAAGTGGGGAATTTCGATTCGGCGTTGCGGGCCTGCGAGGACTGGGACTGGTGGATACGGTTGGCGGCGGCCGGCCATCGCTTCGTTTCTACGAACGGGGCATGGGTCGGGTATCGCCGCCATCCCGCCTCGATGTCGGCCTCCTACTCCCGCATGCTCGAAGGCGGCCTGCAAGTGATGGCCAAGCACGCCCAGCTTGCGCGGCGCGACAGGCAGACCCGTTGGGGACTGGCTTGCGGCCGACGGAGCATCCGCTACTACGCGTTCCAGCAGGCGCTCCTGCCCCAACTCAAAGAGCAACTCCGCGCGGGCCGGGCGACGGCGGCGCTCAAGCGTCTGTTGGCCGCATCGTTCCAAGACATCGCCTCGCTGCGATTCTTTGTCGTGGAATATTGGTGCATCCGACTCCTCACGTTGTTTCACCGCACGGTCGAGTTCGAGGCCCGCTCGTCATGAACCGTGTGGCGCTGAGCATCGTGATTCCCGTTTACAACGCGGCGGCCACGCTGCCGCGCACCCTGAGCTCGCTGGCGTGCATCGATCGAGCACACCGTCCCGTCGTGGAAATCGTGGCCGTCGACGACGGCTCGACGGACGACAGCGGCCAGGTGATCGACCGCGCGGCGGCCGGTCTCGACGGTTTTCGGTGGCAGCGACTGAAGCAGCCGAACGGCGGGTTGTCTCGCGCACGCAACGCAGCATTGGGGGTGGCGCGGGGCGAATGGATCTTCTTCCTCGATGCCGACGACGAATTGGTGTGCGACCTGGTGCCGATCATCGAACGGTATGCGCGGCATAGCGCGATAGGGTTCGCCATCGAGTATCGCCGCCCCGACGGCCGGCGCTGGCGGCGCGTCGGCCCACGCCTCACGACGGCGGAAAACTGGCTCGACGTCCTGAGCAGCGAGAATCCGTACCAACCTTCCAGCCTGGTTTTCCGGCGCGAGCACGTCGACCACCTGTTCGACGAAGACGTCGACGTCGTCAACGACTGGCTGTTCTGGGTCAGGAATCACCGCATGTTCGGCAACATGCAGGCGCTGCCCGAACAAGTGGTGGCCCATATCCACATGCACGCGAACAACATGAGCACGCAATACGAGCGGGCGGGCCTGAACCGTTCGCTCGTCGCCGAACGGGCAGCGGCCCTCTATGCCGACCAACTGACGCGCAAGCAAAAGAACAACCTGTTCCTGCAAAACCAGATCGGGAGGTTGCAGCAACGGCGGCGGATCACGCCGAGCGCCTTCCTCTGCTTACCGTGCGATCCGTTGCTGTACAGCAAGTTCTGGGTCTACGCCCTATCGTCGCTGTGCGGATTCAAGGCCACGCCCTACCAGCCGCTGTTTCGCAAGCTGGGATAGCGGTGTGGCGGCAGCCATCTTCGCGGGCAAATCACCTGACGGCCGAAGTCGGGCGCGAGATCGTCTCAACTTCCACGGAGCAGCAAGGCTGCGTCCGGCGACGCGTTGCCCTGCTTCTTGAGCGCCCTCTGCGCCAACCCGTGGCCGGGATCGAGTACCACGGCCGCCTTCAGCCAAGATTGCGCGAGGTGCGGCATATTGAGGCGGTCTGCCAAGATGCCCAACTGGTATCGAATGTCCGCGTTATATGGCTCGTCGATGGCCCGCGTGAGGAGCGAGTCGAACTCTTCGCGCACCAGGCGGAGTTGCTCGGCCAGTTCAAGGCGCTTCTCGGCCTCTTCGGTCTGCCCGGCTGCCCGCAGCGCCGTCACCAGCATGTACTGCATGTCGTAGTCAGAGGGAGCGATCTTGGCACCCCGCGTGAAGAAGTCGACGGCCTCCTCGTAATGCCGATCGCCAAGGGCGATCTTACCGAGGACGTACAGAGAGAGCCGTTGTTGCGGCTCGGCCGCCAGAGCCCTTTGCGCCAGCCGCTTGGCCTGTGCCGCATCGCCCAAGGAATAGAGGGCGTCCGCCCTCATCGACATCACCTCGGCCGTCTCCTCGCAAGCCGCCAGGGTTTGCAGGGCGTCGTCGTACCGTTTGAGCGAGAGCTGACCACCGGCCAATTCGACGAGCATATCGGCGCGGTCGGGTTGTCGCGGGTTGCGGCGGAACGATTCCTCGAAATCTTCGACGGAGATCGCATTGCTGCCCAGATCCATGTGGATGACCGCCATGACGCGGTGCGGCCGGGCATCCGACGGATCGAGTTCGGCCACGCGGCGCAAATGCACCACCGCTTCGTGCATCAGGCCGATATCGTAATAAGCGATCGCCAACCAGCGATGCGCATCGATCAGATCGGGGTCGAGTTCCAAGGCACGTTTGAAGTTGATCTCCGCCTCGCGGAAACGATTCTGCGCATAAAGCGCCTCGCCCGCCAGCAGCCACGCCAAGGGACGAAGCGACGCATCGTCGGCGGCAAAACGAAGCTCTCGATGTGCGGAGACGAATTCGCGCCGTTCGAGCTTCAAGGCTGCGGAAAACAGGCTGCTCGGTTTCGCATATTCACTGCTGTGCGGCAGGGCCAATAGCTCGTATTGCAGTCGCTCCCAATCGCGTGATTTGAGCGTGGCCAGTCCTGCATGCACATGGTGCACGGGACGTCCGTAGAACCACAGTCCCGTTAGCAGCCCGGTGGCGACGATCCCGATCAAGACAGCGGCGAAGCGGCCGTTCTTGGGCCGTCTTCGAGCGAGACCATTCATGACGCGCCCCCGTTGTCGTCAGCTTCGTCGCGGCCGGCAGCAGCAGCGCCTTCCGCGGCCGTGTCTCCGTCAGCAACCGTCTCTGAATCCGCCGCAGCACCGCCCTTATCCGGCGCGGCTTCGTGCGACGATTCATCTTTATCGGATGTCGACTCGGCCGCTGCCTTCGCCGACGAGGCTTGCTCTCTGGCGTCGGCAACCACCCGATGGGTAGCGGCAAGTTCTTTTTGCCCCTCTCGCTCGTAATACTCGGCCAGCCGACGATTGGCGAAGACATGCGCCGGGTCGTAGAGCAAGGCCGTGAGGAGCCAGTTGACCCCGAGCTTCGTGGAACCTTGCTCGATCAGGGCCTGGCCGATTTGGGCGCGCACGTCCGGGTCTTGGGGACTCTGCAAGAGCTGTGAGTGCAACTCCTCCAGCGTCTGATCGAGGCCCTTCAACCGCTGCCAACGCTCCCGGTAGCGGTCGGCTTCGTCGTTTCGGCCCGCCCGCGTCAGCGATTGGGCGAGCGAATACACGGCCGACATGTTGGACGGATCGGCCTCGACCGCTTGTTGGAAATACTCGATCGCCCCCGGATTGTCTTTGGCCCCCAGCGCGGTTTGCCCGAGCAAGGCCAACGCCGTGGAACGCTGGCGATTGCTGGGTTGCGACGACAAGACGAGCGCCACCTGCTTCTTGGCCTCCTCTTCCTCGCCGCGCCGCTCCTGGCACTCGGCCAGGCCGAGAAGGATATCCGGATCGTTCGGCCGTTGCCGTAGACAACTCCGGAACAAAGACTCAGCCGTGTCGATATCGTGGCCCGAAATCGAGGCATGGGCCAACATACGTTGCGCGTCGAAGTTCGATGGTTCGCAGCGGACGGCCGCACGAAGGCACTCGATCTCACCCTGCTCGTCGCCGGCGAACGCGGCCACGTCGGCACGCAGCAGATGTGCCCGTGCGCACGGCCGCCAACGTACCCATTCATCCAACACAAAGGTGGCCTGCTTGAGCAGCATGGCCGCGATATAGCCGTTCGCCATCGCCTCGAGGATGTCGTCGGCTTCGTCGTCGCTGCCCCCCGCCCTCAACTGGTCCATGAGATCGGAAGCGGACCTACGAAAATCGCCGGCCTGAAAGAACGTCAGGCAGAATTGCCGATCGATCTCGGCATCGGGCCAGCCGAGTTCGGCGGCACGCCGCAGGTGCGGTTCGACCAGATCGAGTCGCCCGGCGCGGCGATAGGCACACGCCAACAAAAACTCCGCTTCGGCACAATCGGGATGTTCCAACGCAACCTGCGAGAGCCGCGCCGCGGCATCATCGGGGTGGAACTCGCGCAACGACACGCGGGCCAGAGACAATTGGCTCTGCAGATCCCCACGCTGCCACGCCCGCATCGCGATCACGGCAAACGCGATCAGCAGGGCCAATGCCAACAGCCCGCCAACGGTCCTCGGCCGTCTGCCGCCGCTTTTTGCCCCGACCGCGCCTCGCGCCGTTGACACACCGACTGTCGGCGGCATGTCAATCGTCTGTGAGTTTGAATTCACGGGGTTCGTTCTCCCCTACCACCACCGTTGCTGAGAGATCCGACGTTTCTGGCGTGGCATATTTTACCGGAATCTCCGACGTTGGTTTGCTTTGCGTACCGGGTTTTGAAGGCCCCTGCTTTTCCCACATCTTGGTCAGTCTGTCGGCTCTCTCTTTCTCCGAGAGACTCGCATAGTCGGCGGTGTCGGCCGCCGCTTGTTGCGCTTCCTTGCTTTGTTTGACGATCGTCACGCGGTAGTCGCCCGGTTCGGCACCTCGCAAGACCTCGGATGGCCCGACATAGGTCGAGACCGAGAAACTCCCATCGGCCTCGGTAACCCCTGTCGATGGTCGCGCATCGGGCCTCTTGCTGACATAACTGACCGTGGCGCCGCCCACTGGCTTTCCGTTGTATGTCACCGTTCCCTTTACAGGGTACGTCTTGATACTGGGCCCTTTGCTGCAGCCAACGGCCGCCACCAAAGCCGCCAGCAGAATAGCCGAGGTTCGTTGCCACATACGTGCGAAGCTCTCCGTCGAATGTCTAGAAAGTCGCGGGGGCACGCCCGCCGACTTTTAACACGGTTTCCCAGACCTCGTGCCCAATTGCCCGTGCCTGAATCGCTGATCCGATCCTCCGCACGACGAGCAACTATGCCGTGCGACAGGCCCAGTGACTACACCCCGAACCGCCTTCGGTCCGGCCCGCAACAAACGCACCGAAGGCGACGGGCGATTACTTGATTCCGGCTACGTCCGGGTCAACCACTTTGCCGTCGTGCCGATCGCCCAGGCGCTGATAGGTGTCGTAGTTGATCGTCTCGAGCAGGAAGTGCACGGAGCCGTCGCAAAAGACAAACTGCGCTCCATTGGGATGTTTCGACTTGAATCCCTGAGACGTCGTCCAGTTGTCGCTACGGTACTGATTGGTGGGCGAATTCCAGGTCGTAACGGTGCCCGTTATGGGGTTGGTCTCGTTCTGGCAGGTGGGATAATTGATCGGCGCGGTCGTCGCCACCCAGGTGCAGCCGATGTTGGCATCCATCCAGCCTCCCTGACCGTGATCCATGCAGATGGGCCGGGTCTCTCCGTAGGCAATCGTGGTGGATGTACCATCGGTGATGTCCCGCAAGGCGGCCGACCAGGTGTCATATCCCCAGCCCTGGGTCGCGGTGTCGGAACCGGAGCGCGAGAAAACGCCCGAGATTCCGCCCTCTGGTGGGGCCCATTGAGCGTCACTGTCGTTCATGCTCCCGGTACCAAACCAGTTTCCCTGAGTGTTGCCGGTATATGGGCTGGGACCGACGATGCTGCCGATGAGCACCGTTCCACCGTAATTCGACTGAACCATTTGAGCACCAATACACGCGCCGTAGTTCGTCGGACCGTTAAGGCCGGTGGACACCTTCTGTTGGGTATCGCTCGGGCAGACCAGCGAAGGGATCGTCATATACCGCAGATACTGCTCGCCCTGCTGCAAGCTGGGCGGGTTGGCGCGACCCAGATTGGTCGTGTATTCGACGTTGCTGTTTCCGAGCCCCAGGGAAAAGTTGATCGGATTGTACATCTGACGTTGTTCCAGATTTGGCAACAAGCGCACCATCTCACTGCCGCGCTGCGTCCAACCGTTCGCCGCGTTCGTCACGCCGTTGATCGGAAAGCGGCCGAAGGTGTCGGCATAGTTCTGGAGGGCCAGACCGATCTGCTTGAGATTGTTCGTGCACTGCGAACGCCGGGCGGCCTCGCGGGCCGCTTGCACGGCGGGCAAAAGCAGCGCGATAAGAATGCCAATGATGGCGATCACCACTAACAGCTCGACCAGGGTAAAACCCATGCGGCTTTTACGATTCATACGAAGTACCCTTCCCGATGAATGGATGAGACTGGGGCGAGCCAAGGAGGCCACCCCGCAGAAGAACCCGTACAACCAGAGAAATACTACGATTTTGTAATCGGATTGACTTGTATTGTCAATCTAGTCAGGGCTGCATTATGTCTTGGCCCCGCCCGTAGATACGTATCACTATCGCCTTTTTGGAGCCCTGAATCGAGTTCGGCCCGCCGGATCTACCCCATCAGCCGGAATTTGACGAACCCGCAAGCTCACTCTTGCAAGAATAACCCGCGATCGTCGCGCTGTAGCAAGAAACGTTCCACCGTCGCTTCGTCGCAATCGCCCCCCGGCTCGACGAAGACGCGGGCCGGTAGGCTCGCCCGTCGTTCGTACGGAAGGGCGCGCCAAGACTCTAAAGTCTTCTTGGAGAACGCTTTGCGATCTGACGAGGCAGCCATGAAATCGTAATCGACGACATACCGGCCGTCCACCGCTTCCAGTGATCGCGAGGCCATCAACCGAACGACCGGGGAAGAGTCGTCGAGCAGGGGAGCAAGAACGATGGGGAGCCAATCCGGGCCCGAGGCTTGCTGTGCCGGCTTCCAACCGGCGTGCCAGGTCAGTAAGGCGCGCTGCACAACGTCCCCTTTCAGCATTCCCAACGCGGCGGCCGAGAACGACATCTGTTCGTCTGTGAGCTCGACCTGCGGCTGCCCGTACCAGGCCGAAAGCTCTTCAGCAGCCCAACCCAGAGTCCGGTCGAGATGGCACAGATTACACGCCGTGGCGCGACCCGTCGCCAGAGCGGAAGTCACCCGAGGACTGCTGATCTGATGGCTGCGGATCGCCTTGAATAGGCCGTACGTCGTGTGCGGCATGTGACAGTTGTAGCACTGGCTTCCCTGCGAATCGGCCTCGTGATGGGTGTGCGCGGTCAGGTTCTCGCGATAGGCCGCATGGCACTGGTAGCAAGCCTGATTGTCCTGGCCGACCGTGGCCAACTGATCGTCCGGATCGCTCTGGTGCATCGAATGGCACGACAGACAGTTCATCGCACCCTTTTGATAACAGGTCGATTCGAGCAGGCCGTTGTATTCGCGTCCCGTCACGCGAACCATGCCGTCGGGCCAGAAACTGCCGTCGTAAAAAGGATTCGCCTTTTGATGGGCCTCGTTCTGTGCCTTGGACAGCCTGGCCGGGAGCACGGCGATGCGGGTTTGCAGCAAGTCGTCGCCGGGCCGGAAGGCGCTGCCCGACAACAAGAAATCCTCCATGAGCCGTTCCGAGACAAAAATGGCCGCCGAATGGCAATGCCCACAGACCTGCGCGGCCCGTTCGGGATGCAGGCGCACGGGATTGACGATCGTCTTCCGCTCATCGCGGGCGGTCTCCGAGGCGCCGCTCGCCGCCGCGCGTTTCAGGCGCACGTGCTCCTGGGCCGGGCCGTGACAGGCTTCGCAACTGATGCCCAACTCGGCAACCAGCGTATTCGTCGCCCCGTTTGCCTCCAAGCCCGGTACGCCGCCCGTCGCATGGCATAGGATGCAGCCCGTATTCCAGTTCGTCTTCGCTGCCAGGTCGGGGGGACTCGGCGAGATATAACTGGCCTCCAGCGGCGCCCAGCGGCTTTTGCCGGGACGGGGATCGCGAATGTAGATGATCGGCAATTCATCCAGTCCATTCCCATGACCGTTGGCCGCCCAACAGACCTGCATGTGATGGGCACCGGTCGTCATCACGACACGCCGCGCCACCGCCGGAGATGGCTCCGACGCGTCCGAGGTATCTGACGAGGTTTCGACCCAGAGTTCGTCGTCGCGGCGAAACAGGCGGTGTGTCTTTCCCGCGTCGGGAATACGAACTCCCTCGAACGGCCCCAGGACCGTTTCGGGTCGCGCCACCTGTGTCATCTGCCGATGATAGCTGGCGTGCCAACTCGCGTACTCATTGGGATGGCAATCGCGACACTGTTGAGACGAGGCAAAACTCGGCGCGGCGTTCATCCGCGGCAGCGAGCGGATCAGCTCTTGTTCCGATCGGTCCGGCGGCGGTTCGCGACGCCAGCCGCGGGCCATAACAACCCCGGCGACAACCACGCCCGCCGCCGCGAGGACGATGGGCCAGCCCAACCGCCGCCGGAGCAGAGCGGTGCTGGGAGACCCGGGGCTTGGCGACGATGTCGTCATGGTTCACCACCGCACCGAGGGCATCGGTGTCCGACGCTCACTCGGGCTCGTGGATCTCTTTAATTTGATTGATGGCCGGCGGCGGATCGATCGGCTGGCGCACGCCGCTGGGCCAACGGATCTCGGCGTGGTCGATGCGGTCGCTGTCGCCCAACCCGAAATGCAGTATCTTCGACGACTGCGACAAATAGCCGCCGGAGGCCTGCACCTGCCGCACCAGGGTGCGGTCTCCACATTTGAGTGTCATCACCGCGCCGATCGCGTCTCGGTTGCTCTTGGTTCCCACCAGCCGAAACTCGGCGAAATTTCGCTGCGGAAATCGGTTCCGGAAGAGATAGGTGCCGTCGTTGAAATTGTTCACCACGATATCGAGCCGGCCGTCGCGGTCGAAGTCGGCCGTCGCCGCGCACCGCGAGCTGCGCGCCGCCGCTTTGCCGCCGATCTTTTCGGGCAAGAACCGGCCGCCGGTGGGTGGCTCGATGCCGTGCTCCGCCGCCGCGTTGACAAACGTACCATCGCCACGGTTCATCATCAGGTACGAGCCGTGGTAGAAGAACGGATACCCCATGCCCGACGGAAGAAAGATGTCTTCGTCGCCGTCGTTGTCGAAATCGCCCACGGCCACGCCCCAGGGCCAAAACGTCTCCAGGCCGGCCGCGTCCGAGCGTTCGGTGAATTTGCCGCCGCCGTCGTTGCGAAACAGCGTGTTGCCGAACAGCACGAAAAGGTAGTCGATGCCGAGTTTGTACTCGTCCTTGAGGCGTCGGGGATCCATGTCGGGCTTGCGGCCGAGCCAATAGCCGTATTTCTTCGTCGGCTCGATCAAGGATTCCTCGTCATACTCCATCCACATGTCGGAGTGCATGTCGGCGATGAACAGATCGAGCCGGCCGTCGTTGTTGTAATCGAAGGCCTTGCTGCCGATCGCCCCGTACGACGTCCGCCGCAGGGTGCGGTCGGTGACATCTTCGAACTTGCCGTGACCGTCGTTGGCATAGAGTTGGCTGAGGCCGAACATGTTCGTGACGAACAGGTCGAGGTCGCCATCTTCGTCGTAGTCGAAGATCGATACGTCGCCGCTCCACCCCTTGCCCTTCAAGCCGGCCTCTTCCGTGACATTGGTAAAGGTCCGGTCGCCGTTGTTGAGAAACAGGATGTTGGGCTCGAAATCGACCTGCGACTCCACGAACTTCCACAAGAAGGTCGGTCCCTCGTAGTAACCCAGGTCTTTGAGATAGACCTCCGAGGTCCACTTGGCGGTATTGGTGACGAAGAGGTCCAGGTCGCCGTCGTTGTCGCAATCAAAGAAGGCGGCGGTCTGCGAATGGGCCACGCACTCGACGCCCGCCTGCGCGGTGATGTCTTGGAACCGCCCGTCCTGGTTCTCGAACAGTACGTTTCCGCCGCGCGTGCTGGTCACATAGAGATCCTGGTCGCCGTCGTTGTCGAAATCGGCGAACGCACCGCCGACACAGACCCGGTCGTCCAGCCCTACGGCCGGCTGCGTGGTCTTCACGTTGGCGAACTGCCAGTCGGCGACGTTGCGATACAGACCGTTCGGGCCGAGTTGGTTCAAGAACAGGACATCTTCGCGGTCGTCGCCGTCGTAGTCCCCGATCGCCAACCCGCAACCGTGGTCGTAGAGGTTGATCTTGAATTCCTCGCCCTGCTCGCCGGGCAGGAAGGCCATCTTGAAATCGAGGCCGGCCTCGGAGGCGACGTCTTGAAAACCGCGCGCCGCGGGCAGCAGGTCACGCTTGGCATGGACCGTCAGAACAACTGCCGCAGCGACGAGGACAGCGGGCACCGCAAACAACAGCAATTTCGGCAGCGCCGACGAAAAAGACTTCATCGCCTCCCATCCCGTACGACGCCGCGTATGGAACGTAGATCATACAGGGCCCGTACCCCGGCTCTTCAGCCCCTTATAGCCTGGATTTTGCCGCAAGGCAATCAATGTTCGACGACGCCGAACCAGGTGTGACAAAGCGCTGGCATCTTGATGGCGACGCGAAGTGCGTTGCCCAAGGCAACGTCTTTACGCCACCAACCCGTAATCATTTTGGTTGACGCGACGGTGGTGTCCCGAGATCCGCGTTGCTGCCCGAACGTCAAACCTAAACCGGCGCAATTAGTCGGGTTGTTGCGGTGCCTATAAGGCGGGCACGCGCGGTAGTAGGCTCTGCCCAGAAAGCACCCCCGATCCAGGCGCCGACCACATTAGCGAGCGGGGCGACCGGGATCTCGTTTCGCCTAAACGCTAATCGGAGCTGCTCGCCCGCGGCAAGCGCAGAGGACGTCAATGCTACCCAGGTCATCAACCACAGCAACGTCTTTAGAGCAACCGACAAGACCGGATCGATCTCCACAAAAAATCGGCGTTCCACGGCCGATTTTCGCCCGCGGGCGCTCCGGCTTCCCGGTTTTGTCAGCCGCTCTTAGGGTGAACTGGCGGGGCATGGGGCTACTCCGTTGTCGCCTTGACATATCCGTCCATATCCAACCGAATCCATTCCGACCCGTCACGAAGCTTCAAAGTATGAAACGTTCCGTCATCGGGCTCCGTGCGAGCCACCGGCGCTTCTAGCCGATGCTGGAGAACCATCCCTCCAAGGAACGCCCCCACGACCAGCATCGCCAACAGCAACGCGCGGAGGGTGAACTGTGGGCGAGGCATAGGCTATCGACCCCAAATCCAGTCGATGTAGATGTACGAGAGCATGACGCCTTGGCCGATTAGAGCGCCGACCGCCATAGAAATCCCACGATGCCCAATAACGCCCACGGAAGCAGCCAAGGCTACCCCGGTGGCGCAGAGGAGCGGTGCGACGTCGTCGCTACCATACCTGACGTTCGCCGTACATCGGCCGATAACGAGCGCCACGCAGAGCAGGCCCACCGCAACGAGCGTTCTTCGTAAGCTGAACTGAAACTGTCGGGTCATGAAGATATTATCCCGCTCTGGCTGGTCCGCTACAATCTTGGCTATCGCCTGCTATTGCGGCTGGTCCCTGCAACATCGGCCGTGGGCACCGATTCTGGCTTTCCCTAACCTTCGCCGGCCGTTTGCTGGATTATGCTGATGTCCGTCACGCCTTACGGCGACAGACCAGAGCACCTCAAGAACTATGGCTGGGGCGAGCCGCCGCTAAAATGGTGCTTGCCGGTGCTTTGGTGCCTAGCGCCCATCAACGGCCTTTTCGCCGTCTTTCTTGACTGGGTGTTCACGTCCCGCAAAGTCCCCCCTGGCTAACCTCCTGGCCGTCGAACCTTCTCTTATGGACGAGAACCCGTACAAGGCGCCGGGTACGACTACGGTCCCTCTTCTGTCGCCGGCCCGCAGGTGGCGACTATCGTGGCCATTGATTGGTATAGCGGGAGGTGTCGCGCTGGCCTGGGTCCTGATCGCGATGGCTTCCGGACTTAGTCTCCAGACCTGCGCGGCGATTGTCCTCGTCTGTTCCGTTGCCGGCCTGGCAGTCGGGTTTCTAATTGATCTCTGCCGGCAATGGATCGGACGCGCCTAAAAACCCGGCCCCCCGCTGGGCAGCCGTTTCAGGTTTTCCCTTGACGGTCTGCTGGCAACGCAAGGGTTAGGGACACCACCGACGCGACAGAAAGATTGACATCCTTCCTCAGGAGCGGGAAGATCAACGGTCGTTCCCTAACATCCGAGCGTTTTGCCCTACTGCAAGGGCCGACTTCGAGGCAGGGAGAGATCCGATGGGTCTGCGCGTGGCCGCCTTCGTTCTCGGCGTGCTCAGCGGCATCGCCGCAGTTCGCGCGTTCGGCTATCGGGTGGTCGACTTACCGCCTTCTTCGGATACGGCGACCGTAGCGCGCGAGGAGGTACAGAAGAGCCGCGAACGCCATCAATCGCAATTGCAGAAAGCGACGGAACGGCATCGGCGTGCCGCCGACTGGTCGAAGCGGTGAAGGGATGACGGGGCGTCTCTGGCGGACAATCCGCGCAGTTTCGAGTCGGGAGTCGGGCTCGATCGGAAGGCAATTGCCGGAAACATCAGCTTTTCGGCCAGGTCCTCTGCGACGCCGAACCATTTCTGAAATCGTGGCTCGCCGACACTTTCCGATGTTGGTCATCCTCGGCCGCGACGGGCGCGTTGTCTGGATCGATGGTGGCGCCCAGCTATTTCATCGTATCGATGAACTGGCGAAGACGCTCTGCGGCGCCCTCGATAGCACCGACGATTGAGGCCGTCGCGGTCGAAATGCTCGAGGCGTCAGAACCGTTCGCCCGAATCCGAGCGACACGACAGGTAGCTAGGGCGAGCGATCTCCCTGCGCGCCGCGATGCATCCGTATCATCTCACGATTCATCGCCAACACTTCCTGCCACTCCAGGTCGTACAGGTTGGCGTTTCGCTCGTGCAGCGGCCGATGGGAAAGCCAAAGCTTCGGCCGCAGCGGCTTGAGAGCCGCGAGCGAAGCCTCCATCTGTTCGGCATCCCACGTTTCGTCGCGCAAGGCGGCGAAAACCTGTTTCATTTCCGATTTGCTCACTTCGATGGGTATGTCGCCGCTGATGAGCACCTGGTCGGAGCCGGCTCGAAGATGATACGCCGCGGCGGTGCTGTCGCGGCCGGGCGTCGCAAGCGCCCCCAGTTCGCGACAGCCGAGCATGTCGATCTGGTCGACGGGGATGACGGACGTGTCTTCGGGACAATGCTCGGCCGCGATTCCGACCCCATCGGGCGCGACGACCACGCGGCAACCGGTCGCCTCGACGAGCGCTCGCAACCCGGTCAGGTTCTCGGCCCGGCACGAAGTGAGCAGCACGGCGGCGACCGGCGGCGGCTCGACTCCCAATTCCTTCCAAGCGTCGGCCAAGAATCGGGAAGGGGCGTCTCCGCCGGCCGCATCAAACAACAGGGTGGCGTCGCCCGTCAGATACGAGTAGACCGCCTTGTCTTCCGCGTCGCCCAAATAAAAGAGCCCCTCCGCGAGCTTTTTGGGGGTGCCATCGAGAAAGTCGGCGCCGTCTTCTTCATAGTGCCGCGTGAGCAGCTCCAACTCGTCGATGCCACGGTCGATCAGGCTTGCCCACTGTTTGGCGGTCAACCGCGGATTCTGGGCGATCGGGTCGGACTGCGGATGGCCCGGCAGGACCATGTCGGGCACGGGCAGCCCGCGCAAGGTCCGCAGCGACTGGAGATACTCGTCGACATTCCCTCGATATTTCGGTGCCAGGTAGGCCGAGTAGGTTCCCAATCCGTTGCTGAGCGACATGATGGTATCGCCCGTGAACAAAGCGCGCGTGCCTCGGTTCTCGACGAGAAAACAGAAGCTGCCCCGCGTATGGCCCGGAGTCGACAAGGCGGTGATCCGCGCTTCACCTAGGGAAAACGTCTGTCCGTCGCTCAACTCCACGTCGACGGCCGTGGGGTGTAGCGTCACGACGGGCATGTCGAATTTCGAAAAGATGGCCTCCCAGGGGCCCCCGGCACGCAGACAGGGGGCGTCCTCCCGGCCGATGCACACCTGCGCGCCGGTCTCGCGGCGGAGCCTTTCCGCGCCCATCGTGTGGTCGCCGTGCGCGTGCGTCAGCAGGATGTATCGAATCTGCCGCAAATCCAAGCGAAGTTTCGCAAAACCTTCCACGATCTTGTCGTATTCGCCTTCCAACCCGCTGTCGATGAGCACCAGCCCGTCTCGGGTTTCGACCACATAGACGGCCGACGGAGAGATGTCGCCCAGCAGAAAGAGACCGTCGGCGAGTTGGCACGGCGACCGTACGAGGTATTTCGATACCGGTTCCTTGTTCTGACCCGCTTCCGCGGGCGTCCGACCATCATCGCGGGCCGGCCACAAACGCCAACCGGCGACCGCCAGCACGCATGCGCAAGCCAACGCGCCAACCAACAGGGCGGATGGTCGCAACGGACCCTCTTTCATCGACATGAACTGTTTTCGCTCGCGTCCGAATTCGCCCTCTGCAACCGTACCAGATGCGGCGGTCGCTTGATATAAGCCGGCGTAGCTAGCTGGCTGGCTAACCTGCGTCGTCCGGGAAATGCGGCAGCGATTCGATCCCGTGCGGCCGCCCAAGGTCGCGCGCTGCGAAGGCTGCCGCGCTGGTCGTTTGGCAATCAGCACCGTCGCTGGCCGCCGACGCCGCAGCGCGCGGAAACCACGCAGGATGGGTGTTTTCTATGGCCGGCATTCAAAGTGCTAAGACCGCGGTGCCTCGCCAGGCATGACTATCTGACACTCGTTTGATTGCCCACCGTTACCCTTCTCCGTGGAGACCCGATTCATGGCCAGTACGCATTCCCGCGCCCATTCCGCGCCCAAAACTCGCCAAGAAAAGAAGAAGAATACCCGACGATTCGGTTTCAACAGTTCCGGCGCCGAATGGCTCGAGCAGCGCCTGTTGCTAACCGCCGATCTCTCGGTCAGCAAGTCGCAGATCGCGCCGCTCGCGGGCGGTGTGCCGGCGGCGGTCGTGGCGGGCGAGATGGTCAGCTATCAGATCACGGTCGCCAACAGCAACGCGGCCACATCGTCTGCGACCAACACGACCTTGACCGACACGCTCCCCGCGGGCGAAACGCTCATCAACGCCTCGGCGGCCAGCGGCGGCACCCTGTCTGTGAGCGGAAACTCCTTCACGGAGAACTTGGGAACGATCGGCGCGGGTTCGACCGTCACCGTCACCATCGACGCGTTGGTGAACGGGCAGGTCGGCGGGACGCTGACGAACACCGCCAGCGTATCGAGCCCCGACGAAAACGGTGGGCTGCCGATCGTCTCGGCGCCCGTTTCGACCACCATCAACGCCCTGACGAACTCGGCCCCCAGCCTCTCGATCACCAAGACCGCGGCCACCGGCGACGCAGCGATCTCGGCCGGCGCCGGCGAAACGTACACCATCACGGTCGCCAATAACAGCGCCAACGCGGCCAGCAACGTGAACGTGCTCGACGTACTCCCAGCCGGCGCAACGTTCCTCACGGGCACCGTAACGGGCGGTACCGGCGCCACCGTCTTGTCGCCCCCGACGGGCAACCTGGAAACGATCGATCTGGGCACGCTCGCCGGCCACGGCAGCGCGACCATCAGCCTGGCCATCACCGGGCCGGCCAGCGTGGGCGCCATGATCAATACGGCCACGGTCGAGAGCGGCTCGGGCAACAGCGCCGTGGCCTCGGCAACCGACAGCGTGGCGACGGCCGTACAAGGAACCACAACCCCGCCGACGGGCACCGTCGATCTGTCGATCGCGAAGGTGGTGACGGCCAGCGGCAGCGCGGGCACGAGCCAGACCGAGACGATCACCGTGAAAAATCAAGGCACGGCCAACGCCACGGGTGTGGTCATCGCCGACATGCTGCCGGGCGGAGCGCAGTTCATCAGCGGCACGGCGAGCGTCAACGGTGTCGCCGTGACGGCCAACAACGGCATGGCCTCGGCCCAGCTTCCCACGCTGGCCGCCGGCGCCAGTGCCACCCTCACGCTGACGCTGACACCCTCGATCGTCGGCGCGCTGACCGACACGGCCTATGTCGAAGCCGATCAGGTCGACGCCAATCAGGCCAACAACATCGCTACCGCGACCAGCCTGGTCACCGGACTGTTGACGCCCGCCGTCGATTTGTCGGTGACCGAGAGCGCCTCGGCCGCGACCGGTAGCGTCGGCGCCAACGAGGTCTATACGATCACCGTCACCAACAACTCGGCCAATGCGGCCACGGGCGTCGCCCTCAGCGATACCCTTCCCGCGAACGCGTTGTTCATCGGCGCCACGTCGTCGACCGGGGCGACACTGAACCCGAGCCTGGGCACGCTCACCGACCAGATCGGAAACCTCGCGGCGGGCGCCTCACAGACATTGACCGTGACCGTGACGCCCACCGTCGCGGGCGTGTTGACGAACGCCGCCTACGTGGCCGGCAGCCAACTCGATACGAACCTGGCCAACAACGTCGCCACGCTCACCACGCCCGTACAAGGCGTGGTGAACGCGAACGTCGACCTGTCGATCACCAAGACGGCCGCCAACAGCAACGCCAGCGTGGCCGTCGGCGCGAACGAAACCTACACGCTGACCGTGACCAACAACGGCACCGCCGCCGCCACCGGCGTGGTGATCTCCGACGTGCTGCCCGCGGCCGCCACCTTCTTGGGCGGCAGCACCAGCATCAACGGAACGACCGTCGCCGACCTCAGCGGGACGGCGACCACGAACCTGGGCACGCTCGCCGCCGGCGCCTCGGCCACGGTGACGATCACCGTCACGCCGACCGTGGCCGGTTCGATCACCGACACGGCCTACGTCGAAAGCAACGACGTCGACACCAACCAGGCCAACAACTCGGCCAGTGTTACCACGCCGGTCATCTCGCCGACGAGCGCGGCCAACCTGTCGATCGCCAAGATCGCGACACCCAATCCCGATGTCGAAGGCCAGCCCCTGACCTATGTGTTGCTCATCACGAACACGGGAGCGGCGGCCGCCGACAACGTCAACGTCTCGGATACGTTGCCCAGCGGACTCACCTTCGTCTCGGCTAGCACCGACGTAAACGGTGTGACGGTGAATAACAGCAATGGCACGCTGACGGCCAATCTGGGCACCGTGCCCATCGGAGCGGTCGACACCATCACGGTCGTTGTGACGCCGACTTCGCCCGGATCGATCACGAACACGGCGAGCGTCTCGACCACCACCCCCAACCTCAGC